>NZ_JACHGK010000002.1 GCF_014207535.1 Bacillus benzoevorans | reverse complement strand
AAATAAATAAGCCGTATATTTGATTAAAAAAATCAGGATATACGGCTATTTGTGATGCGTACCGGAAAGGTGCGCTTTTTATATTTCGGGCTTACATTTCATTAGTATAAGCCCTACAGGCATTTTCTTTAATAACACCTAGAAAATTGTGAAGGAATGCAATTAAGCTGATAAGCAGATTAATTTATATTAAATCCTACAATGGTATACTTCTACTTATAATACATTTTTTAGGGGAGATAAAATGAAAGCAATTCAAGTTACAGAGTTTGGTGGACCTGAAAAATTGGTGTATACAGATGTTGAGAATGTTGTAGCAGGCAAGGGAGAAGTATGTGTCCGTTTATATGCAGCGGGTGTTAATCCGGCTGATGCCTATACATTAACAGGTACATATGCGACTATCCCCCAGCTGCCTTATACCCCAGGGGTAGACGGTGCGGGGATAGTGGAAGCGATTGGAGAAGAAGTCTCAAATGTACGTGTTGGTGATCGAGTATTTATTGCGACCCTGGCAGGAACTTATTGTACGGGTACATTTGCTCAAAAAGTAGTCTGTGATAAAGTGAACGTTTATCCATTACCAGACCATGTATCTTTTGAACAAGGTGCGGCATTAGGTGTACCAGCATTGACTGCCTATCGTGCATTATTTCAACGTGCATGCTTAAAGCCTGGTCAAACCGTGCTTATTCATGGAGCCAGCGGCGGGGTTGGATTACAGGCTGTACAAATGGCAAAAGCCCACGGTGCTAAAGTGATTGGAACAGCAAGTAAGCCAGAGGGTAAAAAAATGGTTGAGCAAGCTGGCGCAGATGTTGTCATTGATCATGTGACAGAAGCTACGATTAAAGATGTGCAAGCCTTAACGGATGGCAATGGACCTGATGTCATTATTGAGTTTTTAGCAAATGTTAATTTAGAAACAGATTTAAAGCTGATTTCACCATTTGGTAAAATTGTAGTTATTGGAAATCGCGGTTCAATAGAAATAAATCCACGACTCGCCATGCAAAAGGAATGTGATATTTTGGGAATGGTCCTATGGAACGCAAGGCAAGATGAACTTGAACAAAGTATTAACGATGTAATTGATATGCTGACAAGTGGTGCACTTCGTCCGATGATTGGTACAACCTTGCCATTGCAGAAAGCATCGCAGGCCTTTGAACAGCTCGCAAAAGGTATTGGAAATGGTAAAATTATTTTAAGTATTGACTAATTATTCTATATCTTTTAGTATAAGACAATAATTTTTAAGGATTGTGAAAGTTGCATCTAAAGTAACGGGTCTTATAGCACAATAACTAAATTACACTTTTGAAGCTCTGAAGTAAAAAGTTGAAATAGAGAGCAGGGAAGTAGATTCACGTGTCAATTAAAGAAAACTAGTTATTTATGTCAATTAAGTGCAATTGTAAAAAAGTATACTTTAACTAAATGACAGAAAAGCTGAACAAGAAGATCATTTTTATGTGGTCTTCTTTTGCTACAAAAAGGAAAATGATAAAAATTATATCTGTTTTTATTTACAATAGATATTTCATGATATATTGTTATGTTATACGATATATCGCTATACATAATATCTCTGGGAACGAAGGAAGGTAAGTAAACAATGGCATATAATGGGGGACCTATGACCGAAGCAATGTATTATGTACTACTAGCGTTAATGCGTCCCAACCATGGGTATCAGCTTATGCATGCAATTACTGAAGTATCAAATGGCAGATTGAAAATGGGGCCAGGGACACTATATGGAGTACTCTCACGCATGCAAAAAGACGGTCTTATTTCGCTAGCAGAAAATGATGGTAGAAGGAAGACCTATCTACTGACACCAGAAGGGAAACACGCTTTGCATACAGAGTATGGTCGATTGAAAGCCTTGATAAAAGATAGTAGCATTTTAGAGGAAGGTGATGAGGATGAATAAAACGGTCCATAAACTTCGGCCCAGTGATTATTGGCGGATTGGTGAGCATGAAAGCTGGTTTTCAGACATGGCTGATAAAGGGTTGCATCTAAAAAAGATGGGGATACATTTTGCCAAGTTTGTTAAAGGTGAACCGAAGAAAATGAGGTACAGAATAGATGTATCCATAATGAAAAAGCTTACACCAGAACAAATACAGATGTATGAAGAAAGTGGTTGGGATTATGTAACAAGCTATAGTTTTTTTCATGTCTTTTCATCACCTAAAGAACTCGATGCACCAGAGCTTCATACAGATCCCGCCGAACAGTCTTATACATTAAAGGAACTGGACAAGAAATTAGCTTTAAATGCTGTTATGGCAGTTGTTGCAATGATTTTAATTATTGGTATGTTATCTGCTATCTGGTTTCTTGATGGGACTCCTACCTTAGTGATCGTGGAAGGCACAGCTATTCAACAAACTATTTTAGCCATCTTCCTTGGATACTCGGCCTATCAATCGCTCCAAGCATCAATTTCCATTCGTGCTTTGCGAAGAAACCTTATTGAAGGCAAAACGATTGATCATCATGCACCTTGGAAAAAGCACTACCGATTACATTCTACCATCGCTTTTCTTTTTACAACGGTAGTTGGATTGAGTGCTATCATACCGTTCGTACAGCTTATAAAAATGGATACGAAAACATTGCCCGAAGCAAGTCTTGATTTACCGATTGTTAGGTTAGCAGATGTAGAAGAGAATCCAGCATTGGTTCGAGGGTAACCTTCCTATATAAGTGATAATGTGGATTGGGGCAACCGGTATTCATATGATTGGGGTCCATTGGCACCCGTGCAATATGAAACAGATGAAGAGGGTGTGGTTCCCGGAAAAACGTGGGAGGACGGAAGTGGTGAATATTCACCGAGTATTCATACACAGGTTTATCAGCTGAATATACCGGGTCTGGCGGATAATCTGATTTCCGATTTAATAGAAAGATATAGATATGAAGATAGTAGAAAAGATTTTGTTGAAACAAAACATCCAGGCTTGGATCTTTTGATTGTACATGAGGAAAAGGAAATGAAAGAAGTATTTGCTTTTAAAGGAAAAGCGGTCATGCATGTCAGGTATTATGGCAATGCAGATATAAATTCAGTAATAGAAAACACGGCAGAAAAGATTTATTTAATTTCAGATTAATAGGTTGTCTTATTCTGCAAACGGGCGTGCGCGACAAGTTCTGTTATAAGCGTTTATTATGTGAAATACAGGAAAGTTTGCACGGCAAATTTTTCACTTTATAACGGAGGATAGGAATGAAGAAACCATGTTTTCTGAAACTATCCCGTCAATAGTCCTGCATGCGTTATGATTGACAGATTATAGGGTGTGAAGTACAGGTAGATTCGGCAGAACGAAGGCTGTAGCCATTCCTGTGGAAAAGGTATGTCAACGGATATGCCGCACAGCTGAAAAACTTGATATGGTGAAAATAGTTCTAATATTCAGGAACTGACGGACTTCCGAATGTAAGGGTCTAAAGATTGAACATAGAGAAACCTATTTCAGCAATCGACCAATAATATTAAGCAGTAGCCTTAAGAAACTTTCGGTACCTTAGTAAAAAAGCTGGATATTTATGGTGAAATGCAGTAAAGGATAGTGAATCGTTCTGAAAAGGAACAGGGAAAATACTCCACATAAATAAATGATTTATTAATGAAAGGTGTAAGAAATAAATAACGACAGGAACGGAGGTTCACACTAAATATATGAAGTATTTAATAGGTTTGTATGTTGTTATGGTAATAATGGTATTTGTTAATTGGACAAGTGTTTTTATTTTTAAAGATAAATATTCAGCCATTGCATGTTGGCTTATAGTTATGTTATTTCTCCTTGGGACTGTATTTTTTGCTAATGCAAGATATTATTTATCCAAGAAGTAATGTACGGTTTTATTTAATATAATATAACAATTAGTACATCAGAAAACAGAATATCAGCAAAATAATAAGAAGTCATTCTTACATTTTCACGAACGGGGCGTGTTAAAGCAGAGGAGATTGATAATGTAATAGGTGATTTTATTCATCTTCCCATCCTTAGTTTTATAGTGGGAATTGTTGCTTATAACATTTTAATGAAGTAGATTGAACGATGGGTAGAGAACGATGTCCAATTTGTGTTACATAGGTTAATCAGGTTTTTTTCAATCTATTTAATGTGTTATTTTTTGTTTAAAAATGACTGGATGTTCGAACTTGTTTTATTGAGTATACATATCCCCTTTTTAATTTATTTCATCAAAAAAGGAAATCTGAATTGGCAGTGGCTAATGGATGAAGAAGAAAGTGCCTTATTTAGAAACTTTAAATTTAGAAGCTTTTTAAAAATATGAAAAGTGCCAGGCGCCATCCAAACAGGATAGTGCCTGTTTGTTGTTTTAGGTAAACACAAAGGCGGCACCTGTCCCTGTGTCCCTCAGGCTATAATCCCTTGTTCGATGAGAAACCCGGCTAGGTTTTCGTAGTAGCTGTTGTATGGCCGTTCTTCGCTGTAACAGTCAAACTCGCTGCGCATCTCATATCTTTCTTGATAAAAGTGTTCGTGAAACTTTTGGGAAATGATGCCGTAATAATAGGCAATCGGCTTATGGATTCTCTTTGTTTTTATCTTTCTAACAAGCTGCTTAAAGGAATCGATGGCTGATATAAGAATGAATTCCGTCTCATTTTCATAGTTATAGTTGTTTGCAGCGATTCTAGTCATTCTCCAATATTCTTCAATAGTCTTGGCATCGTTGAAAAAGTATTTAATGAGCCCCACAAAATTTTTTGGAACGTAGTCATTTGTATAGCTGTGATCGAGCTGAATGGGTTCATCTCTACGTTTATTTAGATCTTTAATTTTTTCAGTTTCAGAAAGATTACTAGTTTCATTATGGTAGTCCAACTTTTCCACTTTGGGTGGTTCATTGTGAGGAAAACGATGAAATAGATACAGGTTGCTGGACTGAGAACCGTTTTTTCGCTCCGTTTCATAAATAGCCAGAATGCCGAGTTTCTTTGCTTTTCCAAGCATCCGTTTAAAAGTAGAACGGGAAATACCGTTGTCATTGTATTCTTCATAGATCGCCTTCAGAACCGTACCAATCTTGGCATGACAAACCCCAGGGATTTTTGCTGCAAAACGAACCAGCCGTTTTAACCCGATTAATTCTCCCTTTGAGAAATCCTTCTTATGCTCCGCCATCCACAATTCGAAATGATGATTAAACTCTTCCAATGACTGAAATTGAGAATATTGCTCGTACTGTTCCATTGCACCTGATTTAATATTCATCCTGCTGCACCGTCCTGTTATGAATAAAGTTTGTAAGGGTACTCTATTAATCCCTGATATCTTTACCATAAAGGGAGCGAAGAATTGAGTCGAATGTCTGAAAATTCATTTCCCATCATTTCCCGTCCATTTCCCGGTCATGAAATGTTATTTCCCAACCTTCAAATCGCATTTCGAGAGCAGAACCAGCTTTTTAAGTACAAAATTTCATAGAATGATTCCTACCTTAGGGACACGGGGACGAGGTGCCCCGTTCAACATAAAGCGAAACAGGACATGCCCAACAGATCATGGAATAAATTGGGAAAACGCGGGAACCGCCCCTACGTTTTTAAAGGCCGGAATATTATCTTAGTTTTTGCTGAAACTATTGTATGATTCAAGCCATTAATATTTAAGTACCTTTACTATTCAACTTTTATATCCTCGTTATGGCTTTAATAGGTGCATACGGTCTGAAAATATCAATAAATATACAGTGGGATAGACTAAAGTCAAAGGAAGGAAAGAAATGGGTGAATATATACTACCAGTTATAGTTGGCACCTTGTTGGGATTTGCAGCACGGGTTATATTGTTACGTACTGATTTCCGCCAATATCCTACGTACCCGACAGGAAGAATTATACATCTCTCATTTGGGTTTATTGCGGCTTTTATTGGGGCTGTTGCGGTACCTTCAGTAATGGATTCAAATTGGGCCGCCGTCACATTTCTTGGTCTAGCAGCAACTCAGTTCCGGGAAGTCCGTAAAATGGAAAGGGAGACTCTTGAAAAAATCGACAATAAGGAATTGGTAAAGCGAGGAGAGGCTTTTATTGAGGGAATGGCACAGGCATTTGAGGGTAGAAATTATATCGTCATGTTTTCCGCCCTCATTGCAACTATGTTCGCTGTGTATAAATTATGGCTTGGTGTAGTAATCGGTCTTGTATTTGTTTTTCTTGTTAAATCTAGAATCAAGGGGAAATTGCTTGTGGAAATGGCTGAGATTTCAGAGGGAGAGATTCGATTTGAAGGCCCTAACCTTTATGTAAGTGATATTCATATTAAAAATGTCGGATTAGAGTCTAGTCGAAAGTTGATAAAGGAACGAGCTGCAGGAGCAATTATTACCCCAAAAAATGAAAATAGTATTGTTACCTTGTCCCATATTGGGCAGCGACAGGCAATGTTACATCATATTGCAAATGTATTAGGTTCTTATCTTGATTCAGGAGAGCCTGATTTGATTCCACTTTCCAAAAGGGATATGGAAGATGGAAGAATCGCATTATTTTTCCTGCCAAGAGAAAAAGATTTTAAACAGATTAAAGAAGTTTTAAAACATGTCCCTGTCCTTGATAGTGCCATTCGTTTACCACGTCAATCTGATAAGGGAAAAGGAAATCGTTAAAAGTAAAAGGAAGAAGGAGTAAAGACATGGAGCAGCCAACGAAAATTATTGCGATTATTACAACAAACAAGGAGAATATCATGCCTGGTGGCGCACCAGTTTTTATTACGGAGAACAGAGAATCGCTGCAAACAACCAGCTCCACTTTAGAAAAGACCCTTGATGCATCTGCGCATGAAGTAGATGCAGATACAATGATTATCGTAGCACACTAACATTCAATATTTCAAAATAATGGGAGTTAAAACATCGAAGGTATAGAAGATGCAGAAACGACATTTGTGGTAAAGCTGCCTACTCAGTCATAAACAAAAAAAGCCAAATATGGATGATTGCTAATTTAATCGTCGTCCATGTTTGGTCCTTTTTGTAATCAATTATTCATCCGCTGTTCCTATTGATGGAGAAATTTAAAAAAGAGATTAAAAGTATTTTATTAAAAGGTAGCTTTATTTTCTGAACAGCTTTTTGGTTATCCATATCAATAGAACTCTTGAATGCCATTCCCTTCTACCTGTTTACCCTAAATCTTGACCTGTCACAACAATATATCCTATTAAGAATATATTCAATGCAACGATTACCCCTGTACATACCCATGCTAATATTTTCACAGGTAATTTGTTCGCAAATTCACCCATTTTCTTTTTATCACTTGTAAAAATTACTAAAGGAATCACGGCAAATGGAAGTGCTAAGCTTAGGACCACTTGACTCCACAATAGTAATTCACCTGTTCCTTTGGAGCCTGCCAGCCAGGTCACGATAAAAGCAGGAATGACTGCTAATAACCGCGTAATTAAACGACGAAGCCATGGTGAAATTCTCAAGTTAATAAATCCTTCCATGACGATTTGACCGCTAATCGTTCCAGTAATGGTAGCATTTTGACCGGATGCAAGTAAGGCGACTGCGAATAGAGTACTTGCTAAACCTACCCCAAGGGTTGGACTAAGTAGTTCATAAGCAGCTTCAATTTCGGATACATCTAAATTTGTGCCATAAAAGGCTGCAGCTCCTAAAATCAAAATAGCGGAATTAATGAGAAAAGCGATAGTTAACGAAAAGGTGGAATCAATAATGGAAAACTTAATGGCTTCTCTTTTTCCTTCTGTTGCCCTCGTATATTGCCTTGTTTGCACGATAGAAGAATGCAAATATAAATTGTGCGGCATCACCGTTGCTCCTAAAATACCTAAAGAAATAAAGAGCATTTGTGGATTTGTGACAATTTCAGGTTGAGGAATAAATCCACCGAATAGGGCGGCAATTTCAGGTTTTGCAATCATAACTTCAAATGCAAATACGACAAATATTGTAACCATTAAAACGATGACAATAGATTCAATAATACGAAAGCTTTTCTTTTGCAAATAAAGTAAAAGTAACACGTCTAATGTGGTTATGGCGATACCCAGTAATATTGGAATGCCAAATAATAAATTTAGTGCTATAGCCGAACCGATCACTTCAGCTAAATCTGTCGCAATAATTGCCAATTCCGCTAAAATCCAAAGAAAAAAGGCGGTGTTCTTTCCGGTTGCATCCTTTGTTGCTTGAGCTAGATCCCTTCCTGTCACGATCCCGAGTTTTGATGACAATGCCTGTAGAAGCATTGCAATTAAATTAGAAAGTAAAATGACAATCAATAGGGTGTAACCAAAACGTGCTCCACCTGCGATGGAAGTTGCCCAGTTTCCCGGGTCTACATAACCAACAGCTACTAATGAACCCGGTCCCATAAAGGCAAGCAGCTTACGCCAAAACCCGCCTTTACTTGGAACACTTACAGTATTATTTATATCTTCTAAGCTCACGTTCGAGCTTTGCTTTAACCAGCCACGCTCTTTTCCCGCATGTTCTTCTATCTTAGTACCCATCAATCAATCCTCCTAAAGTATGCGCTAAGTAAAATATTTTTCCCAAGTCCAACTTTTTGCTTAAAACAAGTTCTATTTAATTTATGAAATTATTTTAACTAGGTTTATTGTCTATGTAAATATTTTTGCATTTACCCAACTTTTTTATGGTCGTTCCTGGAGAAGTGATTGCAGGTGTTGACTTGAAAAGTTTGACTAAAAAGGACATCACTTTGGATACCAAAATGAAGGCAATCCATATCACTTTACCGCATGCTACCATTGTCCAAGCACCATCTATTGACTCAAAGGATATTCAAGCTATTTCAAGTGAAGGCATATTTAGTAGTGATATCAATTGGCATGAAGGGTTCCAACTAGAAGATATTGCTAAACAAAAGATAGAAAAGGAAGCCATTCAGTCTGGCCTTTTAAAAATTGCTGAAAATAATGCCCGCCTTGCCCTAAAAGAATTTTTTTAAAATCTAAATTATACCGTAACGGTTACTTTCAAATAATCGCAGCGAGTGGAACGATTCCAGCAATCGACGAAGGAATGAGTGGTGCAATGACTACAGCTGTATCGGCGAGCATATTAGCTGTCCACTTCTTTGTTTTATTTTCAAGGATTTCAAAAAAAGGAATATCACCTAGCCTATTGACTTACCTGTTATGTCTGTATATATTGTACATATACAGATATAACGGATGAGAGGTAAATTATTGTGAAGATACTAATCTCTAATTCATCGGATGAACCCATTTATCTTCAGATTGTAAACCAGATAAAAGACCATATCGTAAGGGGGGAACTAGCCGATTCGGAACCACTGCCATCGATTCGAAATTTAGCGAAAGAGCTAAAGATCAGTGTGATTACGACAAAAAGGGCGTATGACGAACTGGAAAAAGACGGATTTATCGTGACGATGGCTGGAAAAGGATCATTCGTCGCATCCATTAACAAGGAGATGCTGCGGGAATCGAAAATTAAGTTAGTGGAAGAACGGATGACACAAGCCATTGAAACAGGTAAGCTAATTGGTCTTTCGTTAGCGGAACTAAAAGAAATGCTGGAACTGATTTATGAGGAGTGAGAAGGATGAACAACATTCTTGAAATAAGCGATCTATATAAAAACTATAAGGATTTTTCTTTGAAAAATGTCAACATTTCCTTGGAACGCGGCTATATCATGGGGTTTATTGGACCAAATGGCGCTGGAAAAAGCACCACGATTAAACTCATAATGAATTTAATCAAAAAAGACAGCGGTTCCATAAAAGTCTTTGATTTAGATTATGAAAAACATGAAATCGAAATAAAAGAGAAAATTGGATTTGTTTATGATGAAAACTACTATTATGAAGAGCTTACTGTACAAGAGATGAAAAATATAATTCGTCCTTTTTATCATCACTGGGATGAAGATGTTTTTCAAAAATATGTAAAAGACTTTCAGCTGCCATTAAAGAAACAGATTAAGCATTTATCGAAGGGAATGAGGATGAAGTTTTCATTGGCAATTGCTCTTTCCCATCATGCAGAATTGCTGATTATGGATGAACCGACTTCCGGATTGGATCCGCTTGTACGCTCAGAGCTGCTGGATATTCTGCAATCCCTGTTAGAAGATGAAAATAAATCCGTATTTTTTTCCACCCATATCACATCTGATTTAGATAAAGTAGCGGATTATATTACGTTGATTCACGACGGCGAGATTCTTTTAAGTCAAGCAAAAGACGAATTGATAGAGGAATATTGCGTGGTGAAAGGGGATAAAGAAATACTAGATACAGAGAATCGAGATATCTGGATCGGTTTACAGTTGAATCAGTACGGATTTGAGGCACTGGCCAGAAGAATGGACGTTAAAAACCACTTTGGTGGGGCTATATTGATAGAAAAGCCAACTATTGAAGATATCATGTTATTTTTCACAAAAGGGAGTGGGGATCGTGTTTCATCTTATTAAAAAAGACATTTTGTTACAAAAAAAATCCTTTGCCTTTGCGCTTCTATTAATGTTGTTTTTCTCCTTTACCTTATCAAACTTAGGTCCAACGGGAATAACCATTGGGATTATAACCATTGCGTATCAGCTCGGTCTTGGTGCCAGTGCATTGGAAGATAAAAATAACAGCGATATCATTCTTATTAGCCTTCCCATCAAAAAGAAAACGATTGTGTTATCAAAATACCTCTCCATTTTTGTTTATCTTCTATATGCCGTGCTTGGGTTTTCGTGTCTTTATTTAGCAGTCAATCTGTTTGCCATACCTTATGAGATTCCGCTTACAAAGGCGGGGGTGGTTAGTGCTATTGCGAGTGGTATTATCTTCTTTTCTATCACTTATCCGTTGATTTTTCGCTTTGGATATCTGAAGTCAAAAATGCCTAATTTTTTTCTCTTTTTTGTGTTGATACTTGGCGGCACGGCCGCTGCTGTCAATTTGTTTTATAATGAACAATCTGTGCTCGGCCAAAAACTGGCCCAGTTTCTGGAAGGAGCGGGGGCTATGTTTACCGTGATATTTCTTTTCGGTTTAGCTATCATATGGACTGTTTCATATTTGATTTCCTTGCGTTTTTATACAAAAAGAGAATTTTAGCTGCGGAACACAGGTCCACGGCGTAGATGCTTGCCCGTTGGCTGTAACACCCAATCTTGGTATTAGTATCCATTGGAAGGGGTCGGGAGAGCACCAGCGTTTCTTGGCACTGTTTGGATAAAAAGTTTGTAACTCAAATTAAAGTGATAATACAAAATAAATTGGAAAAACTAGTGCTTAGGAAAGGAGGGATGGCAATTGTCTGTGAAAAAGTGGTTAACAGGAATAGTCGTTATGCTTGCGATGATTGTGGCAGTAATAACACCAGGCTCACTTGGTGTATTTGCAGAATCCGTTGATGTAACACAACCGATGGAGACGGTTAACACGATTAGGATCGAATTGAACGATGATTACTTTAATCCGAGAGACATCACAATTCCCAAAGGAAAGACGACAACGTTAATATTGAGAAATAATGGCAGGAAAGAACACACCTTCACAGTAGAAAGTCTCGAAATTGACGCCGTAGTCCAGCGGGGTCAAGAAAAAAACATTACCGTGAAACCGAATAAGTCGGGTACATATGAATTGATATGTCGGTACCATTTCCAGGAAGGAATGGTTGGAAAAGTAATAGTTAAATAACAAGCAGGATTAATTAGGCCTTGCTTGTTATTGGGAATGGCAACTTTAATTAAATAAACGAGCGCGATTTAAAAGTAGAATCGCGCTCGTTTTCTTTTAATGTCTTGTTCTCCAGATTTGCTAATACTGAATAAGTATCAAACAGTAAAGGAACTTTTATAATGCCTTTGGGAAAAATTAGGGGAACGCAAGAACAATCCCCGTGTTTCTTCCTTCAGACAGGCCCCAAAGATTTATTTATTGTTCGGGAATGGCGGCGTAAACAATTGTTCATCATTTTCAATGACCGTATATTCTACTTCTGTTTCTTTCGTATCAGGATGAAGTAATTCTAATGTCACTTTTAAAGCAGTACCACTTTCTAAATCCTTTACACCCCAAAGACGTAAGAACTTATTTTGGTCAAAAAATACAGTTTCTACTGTTAATACATCTTCCTTTTCTCCATCTTTAGATTCTGTATGGACAAAGGATTGTATAAATGTGCTTGGTTCTCCCTGGCTTTCCAAATACGTTTGTAAAAAAGCCAAATACTTGGGAAAATCCAATAACTTATCTTCAAAAAAATACCTTTCAAATTCGGTAGAATCTGCTGCGTAATATACTAGTTTTTGCAATATCATCATTCCCCTTTATGATCTTTGTCTTTCATTATAACACTAATCTACTTTCATTACTTTGCCCCGTTATTTCTTGATAATGACACCTGAAGTATTAATCATCTGTTCATAATTGATATATTCATATAACCATTCATTCTGAACTCTTTGTCCTGCTTCCTCATCTAATTTCCACAATGGTCCAATTGAAGAGGACTCTGGAAGTCCAGTCACAACTTTGAGTCTTTCAAGCCCCACTCTTAAAGAACCTACTGCAGATTCTGAGGAAACGATATGTAGGCCAGGCTTTATCACCTGCCTCAACTGAGATAGATGAAAAAGAGACTTCAGGCGCTTTCCAGGAAAAAGGATTGGCGCTTGTTTTTTTGTTAAAGGTAAAAATAAAACACCTCCAAATATTTTACATCACGAACATTTTTCAAACATAAATTTATTTTCGCCATGTTTAATGGGTGTTAGTACGTCGATCTTTCTGTCGATGATAATGATTATTCCGATGGCAACCATGTTTATCGGATATGCGGCGACTTACTCACAGGAACTTGAGAATAATATCCCGTTGCGGCTTGATCTTTTCGGTATTAACAAACGAGCTGTTTTAGCGGCAAAATTATTGGCTAACCTCATATTCTTGATTGTAGCAACTGGTATTTATTTTGCTGTGGATGTACCACTTATAACAATGCATGCCCCGACAGCCGGAGCGGTTTTGCTTGTAGTTGCTGTTGTGATTTTGCTTGGGGGTATATTACTTGTGTTGTCACATTCCATAGCAAACTTATTGGGGAAATTTGGCCCGACATATGCCATTACAATGATTTTGTACTTCGGATTTTTGGTTCTCTGCGGAATGATGGGGGTTCCGGTTTCACAATTTCCTCCGATTATTCAAGATATTGCAAAGCTGCTTCCAATGACGTATATGGGCAACGATTATCTCAAGATCTGGAAAGGCGAAAGTTATGATCCAACTCATTTTATTTTATCTTTTGTTGCCCTTGCCGCAGTTGCCGTGATTGTATTTATGATAAGTTTATGGAAAAACAGACGTACAAAATAACTTCGGATCAAGTTAGCGCGAAGAAACTATAAGACTATAAAAGGAAACAAGAATGTCTTTTGTGGCATCCTTGTTTTTTCATGAGCAATTGGATTTATATGGTAAACTTAATAAGTGCAATTCGATAGAAAGGAAGGAATAAAGTGGATGACCCAATTGGTTATGCAGTAGTTGCAATAGTAAGTGCTGTGGGAGGGGCTTTTAATGTTGAGATTTATAGATGACTTAGCTGGTGCTGTATATGATATTTTTAAATTCATTGTAAGGTCGATGAGCTATTTTCTTGTAGGGATTATAATTGTTGTAATTCCAATGTATCTAATAGTTTGGGCATTCGGTTTATTTCAGTAAATAAATTCGCGCACAAGGTACGCAACTTTCGAACAATTCCATTCGTTAGTGGTTATTTAGGGTTATCATAAAGGTAGTAATTACATATTAAGATTAGACTTAGAAGGGGGGGGCGATAATATGCTATCAAATATAGGTGTACCAGGTTTAGTTTTGGTCATTAATATTATTCTTGGGATTGTTGGCCTATTTATTCTTTATAAAGTAATTTCAGCAGCAGTCAAGGATGGGATTAATAAGTCTGTGGTTGGTAAATTCATCGAAAAGAAGGATGAGTTTTCGGAGGGTAAAAAATCATTTCTTGATAGTGATTTGGATAATGACAAGTAAAATACTTATTCCAGATAAGGGCACCATTGCTAAACTAGAGTAGTCGTTTGTTATTATTCATAAAGTTCTTTACGTGATGATAATCTAAAAGCACTTCTCCAACCTACACCATTCTCTGTAATAATTTGGGGGAAAGAAAAACACATTGGACTGAGGGATCCAATGTGTAAATCATCACTATTTATTTGAATTGCCCGATTTTCTAATAAAGGTTCCTGATCTTGATTTTCCTTTGCATTAGGTAGAAAAGAATCCAAAAAGCATAAAAATTGACCCGGTTTTTGAAGAACATCGAAGCATGTTATATGAATATGATTTTGGTGATTCATGGTACCATGAAATTATTGTGGAAGATAAAGTAATATGTACCCAAGAAATTCATGTTCCAATCTGCTTAGATGGAGAGCGTAATCGTCCTCCAGAGGATGTCGGGGGAACGGGTGGATATGAAGATTTTCTGTCCATTATAGGAAATCCTCAAAATATTGAATATGAAGAAACGCTTGAATGGGCTGAAAAAGATACAGGCGGAAGAAAATTTGATCCGGAGTATTTTTATAGACGCGAGATTAATAGTAGATTAGCTAAAGTTAAGTGTTGATTTCTGAAAAAAGTGATTAATGCAAATAGAAAAGCAAGTGGAAAGACAATAGTTGTTCTTCTCCGCTTGCTTTATTTATATTTATTGGTCTGGAGGGATCCAAAATGGTTCTTACACATCCTCTCCGGCCCAAATGCAACAGAAATAATGCGGGAATTTTTAGGCAAACCTCCAAAACAGCCGGTAAAAAAAGAAGCAAAACTTCGATCAAAGAACGAACCTTAATAAAATTCTTGAAAAAGGTCTTGAAAGAGCTTTGATTTAGACAATGATAAACATTAGCAAGATAGAATTAGCAATACAAATAGGGTATAGAATCGCGAAGGTTCAAAACCCTATGAATTTGAAAAAATATTCAGTTGAAATAATTTCAAGCAAAAAGTATGTGTCAAGTTTTTTTGTTAATGAACAGAATAACGGCAATATCACTTAGAATAAAATACCTGCTAAATAAATAACTAAAGAAACAGTAAAAGCACTAATAATCGTTGAAAATAAAACCACCTGGGCAGCAAACTCAGGGTAGTTCTGGTACTCCTCTGCAATTACAGCACTATTTACAGAAGTCGGCATAGCGGACGCAATTAGTAAGGCCTGGGCAGTAACTCCCTCTACTCGAAATAGCCCAATAATTAACAGCGCTATGATTGGACTAATGATTAGCCTAACCGTGAGGCTTGAGTAAACAGCAGAAAGTGCTGTTTTAAATTGAATACGTGCTACTTGGGCACCTAGTGTAAGTAATGCAAGACCTATCATCGCATTCGCAATCATATTAGCTGGTACCATAATAACCGATGGAATTGGAATATTTAATGCATTACATAGTAATCCAGCCATCATTGCATACAAGACTGGCATCTTAAAATAACCAATCATCGCTTTCCACTTACTCGTATTCACCGATTGTAATGCAAAAATCCCATAGGAAAAGGTGAGTATATTTTGCAGCGTTAGTACAATCACTTGAATAGACATTGCAAAAGGATCACCTTTAAATACCAACTCATTAACGGGCACCCCATAATTGCCAGAATTAAAGAAAATGGTACTATTTGAAAAAGTAGTTTTCTCCCCTCGATTTAATCCTAAAATTTTAGCAAAAAGAGTAGAAAAAACATATAAAATGATGAGTAATAATATGAAAAACAATAGAACATGCCCAAATAAGCTAGCGGAAAACTGTGTACTATATAATTTTACAAATATAAAAGCGGGAACGACAAAGTAAATATTTAATTTGGACAAAGTAGAGATGTCCATCGCAAACTTTTTTTGCAAGATAAAGCCAATGGACATCACGATAAAAATAGGTAAAATAATATCTTTAAAAATCGTAAGTAGTTCTAACAAAAATAGACCTCCGTATAGATAGATTTCATAATAACAAGCATTTCCGGTGATTCTATTTCATAATACTACTTTCTTTGCCTCTCAATCAAAGCCCCGCTCTAGTTGCTTCATAAACACCAGTAAGTTGCTAAGGCAGTCCTTTTATAAAAAATTCAGCAGGAGATAGATGATTATAAAAAATAAGTTGTTGTACTACGGGCAGGTTAATTTATAAGGGACTACATTTTATTTGCTTGATAATGACTATTACAAAGAGGTGAATAAAGTGGCAATAATTTTTGTGGGAGTATGGGTTGGCATAACAGTACCAATTGTGTTATCAGTTGTATTTGCAATGCTTAAACCAATTGTTATGACTGATAATATTGGAATAAGTATGATTGTTATGGGTCTCTTAGTTGCTCTTTTAGAGGGGTATATAGGGATTAAACTAGTTTTACCACGTTAAAACAGCAGCAGAGGATAAAATCGTTTCTGAGTCTGTCTTTAAAAGGATAATGGAGGACAAGTATATCAATGGTGTTTTGTTGGGGAAGGATGAGAATGAATTTTTCATTAAGTATAATGACCTACCGACACCTTTGCATAGAGCAGCCTTTATGGTGCTATATCCCGTTCTCACTTCCTCAAAGTATCTCTCAAATGAAGAAATAGAAGAACAGGTCTATTCGATTTTTGGGGAGATGTTAAGCGGCGATAATATACGGCAAATTTTTAGCAGACGGAATAAAAGGATTCCATTTTTGGAACATATCATTGAAGAGGGCACGGTGCAGTCAGAAAGCGGACGCATTAAATCCACACGAAGATTAAATCCTAAGTTGTCTTTTACGATCATTTATAGAGCAGATGAAAATCTATTTCTTTCATGAAAGGCTTTGTTCACGAACATAGATAAAAATACGAGGAGGCATTGCCATGAATATCATTGACCAGGCTATTCAATTTGCGGCAATTGCTCATAAGGGCCAAACAAGAAAATCGACGAACATTCCGTATATTACCCATCCATTTGCCGTAGGGATGCTTTTACAAAAAGCAAAATGCAGCGAAGAGGTGATTGCTGCGGGTATTCTGCATGACGTACTTGAAGATACCCCGACTACATACGAGGAATTATCAGCGCAATTTGGGGCAAAGGCAGCCAATCTAGTTGTGGCTGCTTCAGAGCAAGATAAGAACCTGCCTTGGGAAATCCGCAAGCGGCATACGATTGAACATTTGAAACAGGCATCTATCGAAGAAATTCAAGTCATCACGGCAGACAAACTGCATAACTTGAAATCGATTCAGGATGATTATCTTCAATATGGAGAAGAAATCTGGAATCGTTTTAATCGGGGGAAAAAGCAGCAGCATTGGTATTATTCCAGCATCGTAAAAGAATTAAGCATAAGAAAAAAGGACTTCAAACTCATTCGCGATTTAGAGAAAACGGAAAAAGAGGTATTT
Source organism: Bacillus benzoevorans (assembly GCF_014207535.1). Lineage (GTDB taxonomy): Bacteria > Bacillota > Bacilli > Bacillales > Cytobacillaceae > Bacillus_BD > Bacillus_BD benzoevorans. Next base: position 467,436 of record NZ_JACHGK010000002.1, on the reverse strand, counting down.
GGTTCATTAGATTTCCTATCGCTAGAAGAAATCTCCATTCTGTTTAGCTGTGTCTATGGAATTGATGACCATGTTAGACCCATTCTAGAGGAGTATGGCCTGTTAATATTGGCAGAAGGCTTATCAGAAGAAGCCAATCGAATTTACCGCGAAGAATACGACCAGGTCTTAAAGAAATTAGCTAACCTTTTACAGAGAGGAGTCGAATTTCAATCGAATTCCGAAGGACCTTTTCTGATTGCTTCTTTTTGTGTTGCGTTACAGGCATTAATGAAATGGAGTGATCAAGAGTTTTATACGCATTTTAAGCGAAATGTGTCTAAACTGTAGTGCAGCCATGGAATAAGTGCTAGGTGCCATCCAAGAATGGATAGTGCATTTTTGTAGTTAGGCAAAAATATCTAAAAATAATTGTCCAACTTCACTAGTTTTTATTAGGGCAGTTTCATTTTTCTTGTTTGGATGGTTCATTGCTAAGAAAAAGTTGAAATACATTTCTATCTGATTACTGCCATCGAAATGTACTGGTAGTGACATAATTTTTACTACCGATTGACAATGTATTTACCAATGAATGACATGTAAATTACCAGATTGAATATTTCGTTTAGATCGAACCATCTTCTCGGGAAAAATGAATACCTGACTCGGACTAATTACATATATCTCGGATGAAAAACAACTTCTAATGAGTTTAATTCAAATATACATATATTGATTTGTATGAAGTAATAATACTTATAAGTAATCCTGCACTGATGATGATTAAAATTGAATAAGCTAATCTTATATTATGAAGGATGGCAACCCCTGAAACTATTATAATTGCATCAATAAATAAAATCACAAATCCTGGGTTAATTGAATACCATTTTGAAAGTAATAAAGCTAATAAATCTATACCACCGGGACTTATATTATTCCTCAGTAGTAGTCCAACACCTAGTCCAATTAATATTCCACCTAATATAGCACTAGGTATAATAGGAAGGTGTACAATACCGTTTAGGGGCAATAGAAGATCAATGACTATAGATGTTGTGAACGTCCCAAGTAAGCCGTTGATAAAATAGGATTTATCATACATTAGTGCGATCAGATATATTGGAGTATTCAACAAAATAATCATATGGCCTAATTTAAAGCCAAATAAGTACTTTAGTAACAAACTAATACCAAAAATCCCTCCATTTATTAGATGAAGTGGAACGATAAATGTATTAATCCCTATTCCGATAAAAAAGCTAGAAATCCCTATCACTACAAGTTTTTTTTTCATTCATTCACACCTCTCCTGTCACTGCCTTAGTAAAGTGTATGAAAAAAACAGTTCAACATTCGTTTTAGTGGGGGCTTTTACAATAGAAAAGAGGACGATAATGTTTGATAGATGAAAAAAAGTCGATCATTCCTTATCATTATGGAAACATTTTTTTATTTTTGCGATAAATACAGCATATTTAAGTTTCATTTTTTAAATATCTATATAACGTCGATTTACTAATAACAGGGGCTTTAGAACAATAACTAAAGTTCAATTTTTGAAGCCCTTTTTTATTTTTTAATCTTCCACGAACGGGCGTTCCTATAAAGTAACTAAAGCATAGTTTCTCACTCATAACACTGAGAAATTATGCTTTTTTTATTTGAATTTCCATACAGTTAAATCCACAATTTACCTGACGCAGCCCTACCTTACAAAATTGTGTATTAGAAAAGTATTTTATTGGTAAGAGGGTGGCACAGCGTGGTAAATTTATTAGCAAGTACTGGCGCAAAAGACGGAGGAGCTGGTAATTGTGATGGCAGTAATCACTATCCTAGTTGTTCCTGAAAGCATGAGACGGAATCCTTTATCTTCATGCTAGTTGATATAAATTTGACCTTAAATACAAAATAACAAAATTAAGATTACTAATGTGAGAAATTAAAAATATTGATTATGTAATTAAAAATTTAAATGATTATTTTTAATAAAACTAATTTTACTTATTTACTATTTAAATTCATTAATATATACTCTGATTAATTAAAAGAAAGGAATTTCATTATGGCTTATAAAGTAATCACGAATTGTCCGGTCTGCAGTAAAACATTGAAGATTACGAAGTTGCATTGCTCTCATTGTCACACGACGATTGAAAATGAGTTTGAATTATCCAAGTTGGCGTCATTATCAAAGGATCAGCTTCATTTTGTAGAAGTATTTTTAACTTGCAGAGGGAATATCAAAGAAGTTGAAAAGGAACTGGGAATTTCGTATCCAACGGTCCGAGGCAAGCTAACAGACATCATTTCATCACTTGGTTATGTGCAGAAGAAGAAAAGTGATGTAGACGAGAAAAAGGTTGTTGCCATGCTGGAAAATGGAGAAATTTCTGCAGAAGAAGCAATTAAATTGTTAAAAGAGGATTAGGAGGAATTAATAATGAAAGAAGAAATTGAAAAAGTATTAACAATGGTGCAAGAAGGGAAAATTGATGCGGATAAGGGATCAGAACTGATTCAAATATTAAAAGGAAAAGAAGAAGCCGGAAGTGAGCTATTAGAAAAACCCACTAAATATTTGGATAAAACATTAAAAATTCGTGTTGTATCAGCTGAAAATGATAACGTCAAGGTCAATTTGCCTATAAAACTTGTCAAGGCAGTATTAGTGGCTGGGCACAGCATCGCAGCGAGTATTCCTCAATCAGAAAAATACGTTCAGGCTATAGACATAAACCTTCTTATTGAAGCAATCGAAAACGAATTAGATGGCCAAATTGTTGATATTAAATCGGCGAACGGAGATACCGTTTCGGTTATCATTGAATAGTGGTTTGCTTATGTTGTTAAAAGTGAAAACAAAAGCCGTTCGGTTCACTATCCCCATTCCATATGCTATGTTAAACATTGGTATTTCAATTTTATCTTCAAAATTATTTCATCAGTATACAAACAAATCGATAAAAGAGCACTTCAAAAGAAAAAAACTGGACATTCCCTTTCCGCTGATAGACAAAGAATCGCTAAAGCCCATTGTCAAGGAACTGAAAAATCATAGAGGGATCGTGCTAGTAGATGTTAAAGCTAAGGACGGTACTGAGGTTATGGTTAGACTATAAATCAATTAATTAATCTAATTACAAGAAACACTTTAAAAAAAGCTAAGTACCATCCAGTTTTTGGATGGTACTTAGCTTTTTGTTGTTAGACCCGTCGAACAACTGCCAGTCAATGATTTTGTAAATACTTAAAAAAACTATAAATAATTGAATTTCTGTTAAAATTTTACTTCTAATTTCGCTAGCAAATGGACCACTGTATTAGACGTTGTTTAATCACAACGCTCAATAACCTCTCTTTCATTTTGAAATGATTGTTTAAACAAAATTATACCATGTAGTTATTCCAGTATTTGGTAACCCGGTAAATAGGTTAATCATTGATAAAAATATTAAATTAGAAGCTTTTTAAAATATGATAAGTGTCAGTCGCCATCCAAACTGGATCGTGCCTGTTTGTTGTTTTAGGTAAATATAGGGTCAGGGGATAAACATAACTAACACAAATTTATTTTCGCCATGTTTAATCCGTAATTGAATAGTATGTAAGTAGGATTATGCTTTTGGGGGAGTTGACTAATAGTGCCAATTGCTTGGAATGAGAAGAGCGGAATTTTCCATTTATATAATAATAGAATGAGTTATCTCATTCAATTGGTTCATGGCAAGTATCCTGCGCATTTATACTGGGGTAAACGGGTTCAGATACTCCAACCCGCTTCCATATTACAATTTAAAGGAAGAGCATTTTCGCCATCAACAGAACCGGGAAATCCGGCATTTTCTTTAGACACACTGCCACAGGAATATCCGGCATTTGGAAATGGGGATTTCAGGTCTCCTGCTTATCAGATTCGCACTAAAGATGGATCTACTGTTACGGAATTTGTCTATGATTCCCATGAGATGATCATGGGAAAGCCCAGTCTGAAGAACCTGCCTGCTTCCTATGTTGAAGCTGATTCAGAAGCAGAAACACTAGTGATCACCATGGTAGATTCCATGCTGGGCATGGGGATGAATCTTTATTATACGATTTATCATGACCTTGATGTGGTTGCAAGATCTGTTTCCTTCGAAAACAGAGGCAGCCAAAATGTTGTGTTAGAAAAATGTATGAGCATGTCCGTTGATTTTCATCATTCTGATTGGGATTGGCTTCACCTTCATGGCACATGGGGGCGTGAGCGTCATATCGAAAGGAAGTCTTTACACCATGGAATCCAGCTGATTTCCTCCTCAAGGGGGGCAAGCAGTCATCAGCATAACCCTTTTCTGGCACTCATGTCTCAACATGCCAACGAAGAGTATGGCGAGGTTTACGGGTTTAGCCTGGTTTACAGTGGAAATTTCCAGGCTGCTATCGAGGTAAATTCTTTTCAAACAACTAGAGTTTCCATTGGAATTAATCCCTTTCATTTTAGCTGGCTAGTAAAGCCTGGAGAACTATTTCAAACCCCAGAGACGTTAATGGTCTATTCTTCAGATGGACTTGGCGGGATGTCGAGAACCTACCATAAACTATTGAGGGAAAGGGTCTGCCGCGGGGTTTATCGTGACAAAATCCGTCCGATTCTGATTAATAACTGGGAGGCAACGCATTTTCATTTTAATGAGAAAAAATTAAAGGAAATTGCCGATGCTGGTAAAGAACTTGGGATTGAACTGTTTGTACTGGATGACGGCTGGTTTGGGCATCGTGAAAATGATAAAAGTTCCCTTGGTGATTGGTTTGTTAATAAGAAAAAGCTCCCTAACGGTCTTGATGGATTGGCAGACTATGTAAGAAAAAAGGGCATGAAGTTTGGATTATGGGTTGAGCCCGAAATGGTATCGCCTGACAGTAATTTATATAGGGAACATCCGGATTGGTGTATCCATGTATCTGGTCGGAGCCGGACGCTGTCAAGAAATCAGTTGATTCTAGATTTAAGCAGGAAAGATGTATGTGATTATATCATTCAAATCCTCACTAAGCTTTTTAAAAGTACTCAGATCGCCTATGTTAAGTGGGATATGAACCGAAATATGACCGAAGTAGGATCTGCTGCCCTTCCTCCCGAAAGGCAAAAAGAAACAGCACACCGCTATATGCTTGGTTTGTATCGAATTTTGGAAACGCTGACAAGCGGATTTCCGCAAATTTTATTTGAAAGCTGTTCAGGAGGCGGAGGGCGCTTTGACCCTGGCATGCTTTATTACATGCCGCAAACCTGGACGAGTGATGACACAGATGCAATCGAAAGGTTGAAAATACAATATGGAACCAGCATCGTTTATCCTGCTGTCACAATGGGGGCTCACGTCTCAGATATTCCAAATCATCAGGTGGGAAGAACAACGCCTCTTTTAATGAGGTGTCATGCAGCAATGGCTGCTAATTTGGGATTTGAATTGAATATTGATAAACTAAGTGCTGATGATAAAAAGGTGGTAAAGGAGCAAATCCAGCTCTATCATCGAATGAAGGAACTGGTTTGCTTTGGCAACCTTTATAGGCTGTTGAACCCTTTTGTTGGAATGGATGCCGCTTGGATGTATGTAGCACCAAATCAAGAAAGAGCGGTTGTTTTTTATTTTAGAACATTAGCCACTCCGAACCCGCCCTTTCTCCGTCTCAAACTACAAGGACTAGATCCTTTAGCGAGATACAAGATTAACGATGGCAAGATAGAATACTTTGGTGATGAGCTAATGAAAATAGGGTTAAATCTCCCGCTGATCAAAAATGACCTTTCCTCTTTTATTTTTCTGATTGAAGCTTTTGCTTTTTCTTATGGAACAATCGAAGACCCAATGATGCGTGAAATTCGCTATTTGGATATGTTGAACGATTAGTTAGCAAAAGGAAAAGCAATGGAAAAAATTTAGTGTAAATAATTATTTGGATTTAATGAAGATCCTGATATTCACACATCTGATGGCTGCCCATAGATTGAAAATGGGGTGATAAATGTGCTTTATCGGAATTTAATGGAATCAGATACATATCATCAAAGATTTTTTCGTCCCTCGTGTTTACCGGCATTGAATATGAGATTCGCTAAAGGAGATTTTTTTCAACCTTATTTTGAAAAAACGTTTGACCAAATCAATGTTCCAATAGAACTGGCGAGGACTCCTGAAGATACTGTTATTAACTATTTCAGCATTTTGCGTGAAGCATCATATATGGGAGAGCGAAGTTGCGGAACGATTGGACAATCGAAGATTCCATATCCACTTGCATATAATTTTTTTACAAAGGAATATCAACAGAAAATTAGCTATGAAAACTATTTACATTCATTTGCTGGGGTAGGGCATACAAGCTTAATCAAGCTATGTCGGATACCTGATGAAAACCAGGGTATAAAATTTTTTTACGAAATTGAAACGATAGAAGGCTTTGAAGGCAGAAGCGCTGAGTATTTTGGATATTCTTATGGCTTTTTACAATTAGTTCAGGAACATGAAGGTTTTCGAATTTCTGATTTGCATCAGATAGAGGAGGATTTTCTATGCGCTCCTTATCATGGATGGGATCAGGATGGGGAATCAATTGTGGATATAAAATATGGAGAATGGTGTAAGTTGGTTAAGAAAAGGTATCCGACAATAAGGAATGGTTATATAAAAAATATATATTTTCGCGGTCATGATGAAACTAATTATTTATTTATATACTTTACACTGACAAATGGGACCGATATTGAAATAGCCCAATTTCACAAAGCTGCCGATGAAAAGTGGAAGCAAATAAAGATCAATCCTGAACAAGAATGTATTACGCAAAAAAATGAATAAACAATTCCAAATTCTGGCAATCCTAATCGTTATTAAAGTGAAAAAAAGTGCCAGGTACCATCCACTGCTTATTCCAGAAAACGGTACCATTGCAAAAACTAAAGTAGTTGTTTGTTCTTATTCATATAATTCTTTGTAGTGATAATATTCTAAAAGCACTTCTCCAAACTACACCATTCTCTGTAATAAATTAGGGTAAAGAAAAACACATTGGATTGAGGGATCTAATGTGTTTTTCAGCAGCTTCTCAAATAAAAAGGTATTTTTTTATTATTCTGGCTTAATAGCCTTAAATTCGGTAATCGTTTCAGGAGTATTTGTTCCTTCTTTTCCTTTGAAAAGATCGATATTAACGGTCACATCCATACAACCAAGGTATTTTCCATTTTCATCACGTACAGCCATGAATTTTTGGTAAATTTGCCCTGATTCACCAGAGCGTTTTGGGAACCAAAATTCCCATTCGTCGCGTGTGCCTGATCGGAAGTCATTCAACAATTTTTCAACATGGTGAGCTACTTTTGGGTGAAGCTCAAGCACAGGGCGGCCAATCGCTTCTTTACGGCGGCCATGCACGCGGTTTGGATTATTTGAATACCAGCGGAAAATATCGTTTGCATCGCAAAATCCCATTTCAAATGGTAAAAGTTTGATGATTGCATCCAAAGTGCTTGCTTTAATTGGACCCGTTTCAAAATTAATAACAGCTTCAGGACTAATTAAATCCGACAATTTTTCTTCGAACATATATAAATCTCCTTTGTGAGAATAATAATATGAATATTAGTGAGCAAAAAAAACCAACTACAAATATATTATAATATTTTATTACTGTTAGCAAAAGAATTATATTGGAATAAAGAAGGAGGAATCCTTTGAAAAATCCTTCTTATGCTCCGCCATCCACATTTCGATATGATGATTGACAATATGGGGCGGGTTCTTTTACCAATCCTCTTAGGAGGAACTGCACTTTACTGAAAAGGGGTAAAGCAGACCTTTATGGTATTATTTTTTCTTTGCGGTTGTGGGAAGAACGAGTGATGGCAAAAGAGTTATTGTTTTGTTTCACTTGTTCACTGGCTCAACCAAGACCTTTCCGAAAGGTGAGGAGCGAATTACTCAAAAATCTAGGTATTTCTGTATCAATGCACAGATTTATAGATTTTCGAGACTACCACCCCCTAGTCTGTCATAAACTTTGGGAACTACTCCTCGGAAGTTGAGCTGTTTCATAGATTGTTCAATCAAAACTCTCAATAAAGCGTTGTGCACCTTTTGATAGAGGACGATTTTGGTCCCAAATGAGAGAGATTTTATTACGAAGAGGACAATCCTCAATTTCAACAATGTTAATATTGTTTGACGGGTGAATCGAAAATGTTGATTTTGGCATAACGGCTGCTCCCATCCCGGTTGCTACAAAGGAAAAGATAATAGCAGCGTCATGTGATTCGCAAATGATGTTCGGTTTGATTCCCTGTTTTATACAGGCATCTTGGAAGGCGGTATATTTTCCATACTTGTTTTCTCGTACGAACATGATAAGCGGAATGTCTTCAAGATCCTTCATAGTGATAGATGTTCTAGATGCATCCCACTCCCATTTACTTGGAGTGAATAATACGTAAGGCTCTTCGAGTAAAGTTTTTGATTCATAATCTAGATGCAGGTCTGAAACGAAGCGAACAACAGCTAATTCTACTAATCTATCCTCTAAAAACTTAACAACTTCATGGGGGTGTCCGTCCTCTATACGAAACGTAACGAGTGGATATTGTTCATGAAACGCTTGAATTCTTTCTGGTAAATAGGCCACGGCACATGTTTTTGCAGTACCGATTGCGAGCTGCCCCCGCAAACCGTCTCCCGTTTCTTTCACTTCCATTACAGTGTCATCGATTTGAGTTAGAATACTAACTGCACGTTGGTAGAGCAATATTCCCGCCTCCGTTAATTCGACGCTTCTGCTGTTCCGGATAAACAAAGTAGTCCCCAGCTCCTCTTCGATTAGCTTTAATTGTTGGCTTAAGGGTGGCTGAGCCATATTTAATTTTTTTGCCGCTCGTGTAATTTGTCCTTCATCTGATACTGTCACAAAGTAACGTAATTGACGTATATCCATTTGCTAATCACCTATCCATATTTTTATCGTATCGCAAATCTATTAAATCGATATTTGAAGTATTAGTATACCAAATGCTATCATTTAAATAAACAATATTCAGAATATTAAAAAATTAAAAGCAGCATTTGCTAGAGTTTATCTAGCAAGAGACCGTGCGCATGGTTTCAAATACAAGAATGAAGAGTGAAGAAACAAAGCCCAATTAATCCAAAGTGTAAAGCGTACGGATGGTGGCGGCTTCAGAAGTATATAAAGTAAGAAAGGAAGTGGATGGATGCTTGTATATTTGAATTTTGCAGCTGTACTAGCTGTTACAGGATATTCGTTGTATTTATTTTTCCAAATCGTCTACAGTCGATATTTGTTTGTGAAGCTGGGAAAAAAACCTGAGTTTGAACTGAATCTAAAAGAACGATTGAATAGCGTATTAATCAACGGGTTTGGACAAAGAAAATTATTTAAAGATAAAAAAAGTGGTCTGATGCATTTTATTTTGTTCTATGGTTTTTTCATCATTCAAATAGGACTGATTGAAATCATCATTAAGGGATTTATCATTGGTTTCGAATTTCCATTAGGTGCTATGCACAAATATTTCAGTCTGATGCAGGAGTGGACAACCTTCCTCATGTTGTGCGCTGTAGTATATGCCTTTTACCGACGATATGTTGAGAAACTAAGGCGTTTGCAGTTAAGAAGAGATGTCAAAGTCGCTGTTGTCTATATTGCACTTACCACACTGACTATTTCCATCCTACTGACATTGGGATTTGAAACGGTGATGCTCGGGCATAAACCGGATTTCATCCATGCTCCATTCTCAGGAGTGGTTGCTGCAGTATTCTCCGGTATTGGCACGACAGCAGGAACTGTGTTGTTCTTCGTATTTTGGTGGGTACATCTGTTAACAGTGTTGTCCTTCATGGTATTTGTCCCTCAATCAAAGCAAGCGCATGAGTTATTCGCGTTGTTTAACTTGTTCTTCAAAAAGCTTGGACCTGTTGGAAAATTGAAGAAAATTGATTTCGAGGAAGAAGTAGAAGAATTTGGTGTTGGAGCTATTGAGAATTTTACTCAACAGCAGCTGATTGATTTGTACGCCTGCGCAGAATGCGGACGGTGTACCAATATGTGTCCTGCTTCTGGCACAGGGAAGACCCTTTCACCGATGGAACTAATTTTGAAAATGCGAAACCATCTGACGGAGAAGGGAGCCTCAATTACGTCACGCACGCCTTGGTTACCAGCCTTTGCATTTAAGGAATCGAGAGCAAATCAATTAGCTATGCTGGCTGGGGATGGAAATTCTGAGGTGGCGGCTGCTATTGAAATGCCGAATCTTATCGGGGATATCATCACGGAAGAAGAATTGTGGGCTTGTACGACATGTCGAAATTGTGAAGATCAATGTCCGGTGGTAAATGAACATGTAGACAAAATTATTGATATGCGCAGGTTTTTGGTTATGACGCAAGGGGAGATGCCCACTGAAGCTTCGCGATACTTCCATAATATTGAAAGACAAGGAAACCCTTGGGGCTCAAATCGCAATGAACGAATCAAATGGCGCGAGGGCATGGAGGATATTATTAAGACTGTTAATGAAACCCCTGAATTCGATGTTTTATTCTGGGTTGGTTCGATGGGTTCGTACGACATTCGCAGCCAGAAGATTGCCCGAACATTCGCTCGTTTGATGCACAAAGCCGATGTGAAATTTGCCATTCTCGGTAATGAAGAGATGAACTCCGGGGACACGTCACGAAGGATGGGGAATGAATACTTATTTCAGGAATTATGCACGCAAAATATTGAGACGTTCCAGAAGTACGGTGTCCGTAAAATTGTGACGACCGATCCCCATGCATTTAATACCTTCAAAAATGAGTATCCGGAATTTGGACTGGAAGCAGAAGTTGTCCACCATACCCAACTTCTGGCTGACCTATTGAAGGATGGAAAGCTCAAGCCAGCAAAAAGGGTTGAAGAGAAAATCGTGTATCATGACTCTTGTTACATCGGACGCTATAACGATATCTATGGTTCGCCAAGGGATATCCTGCGTGCAATCCCGGGAATAGAGCTGCTCGAGATGGAACGAAACCGTGAAAATGCGCTATGCTGCGGTGCTGGAGGAGGCAGGATGTGGATGGAAGAGCGAGAAGGAACTCGGGTGAATATAGCCCGAACGGAAATGGCGCTGCAAGTGAATCCGACAGTCATCGGAAGCAACTGCCCTTATTGTTTAACGATGCTCTCCGATGGCACAAAGGCCAAGGAAGTTGAGGAACAGGTACAGACGCTTGATATTGCTGAAATCTTAGAAAAGTCGGTGGAATTTTAAAAGAACCATAAAGGAGATGATTTAATGAATGATCTACACAAGACGGATTGTTACACGTCAGCAGACGCTTTGATGGAAGCGCTGCAGGAAGTCGGGATTTCCTACCTGTTTTGCAATCTAGGCAGCGATCATCCTTCGATGATTGAGGCCTTAGCGAAAGCCAAGGTGGAAGGGAAGGAGCTTCCTAAGGCTATTATTTGTCCGCATGAAAGTGTTGCTTTATCCGCAGCTCAAGGGTATGCAATGGTGTCCGGGCAAGCACAAGGCGTGATCATTCATACGGATGTGGGGACGCAAAATCTGGGAGGTGCTGTTCATAATGCATTCCGGGCTCGCGTACCGGTGTTAATTTTCGCTGGAGAAACACCCTTCACCATGGAGGGGGAGCTTTCCGGCAGCCGCAATTCCTATGTCAATTACCTGCAAAATGTGTACGATCAGCGTGGAATCTTAAGGTCCTATGTTAAATGGGAAGCAGATATTAGAACAGGGAAGAACGTGAAACAGCTCATTTACCGCGCAATGCAGATGGCCAAAAGCGATCCGGCCGGTCCGGTTTATTTGACCGGCGCGAGAGAAGTTTTAGAGGAAAATGTGGAAAAACTTCCGGATACCTGGGGGAAATGGGCACCAATCGAACCATCCTTCTTACCTAATTGGGGAATAGACGAAATTGTAAGTGCTTTATTAGAAGCGCAAAATCCATTGTTAATTACTTCTTATTTAGGCAGAATGACGAAAGCAGTTCCTGAATTAATTGAATTTTGCGAAAAAGTGGCGATACCTGTGGTGGAGCAAATTCCTACTTACGTAAATTTCCCTAGGGACCACCCACTGCATCTTGGATATGATCCGAATCCTTTTATTCCGGAAGCGGATGTCATTATCGCTATTGATACAGATGTCCCTTGGGTCACTACACAAGTTCAGCCAAAAGACGACTGCAAAGTCTACTTCATCGATTTAGATCCAATTAAGGAAGAAATCCCATTGTGGCACATTCCCACAGTGAAGAACTATCGTGCGGATGCCTATGCCTCCTTAATTCAATTAAATTATGCTTTTGCACAAAGGGTTATTAATAAGGAGCAAGTACAAGAACGTTATTTTCGATTAGCAAAGCATCACAATGAGCAGCGTGAAGCCTGGAAGCAGGAAGAAAAGGCGGAGGGAAATACGATCACGCCAGAATGGCTGACGGCCTGTTTGCGAGATGTTGTGGATGATGAAACCATCCTATTAGATGAGACAATTACGAATACCATGACGGTAGCCAAACACTTGCCGCGTACCAAGGCAGGAACCATGTTTGGGAGCGGTGGTACATCCTTAGGCTGGAATGGCGGTGCTGCTATTGGGATGAAGCTTGCTAATCCAACAAAAACGGTCGTGACCTTAACTGGCGACGGTTCATACTTATTCAGCGTGCCCTCTTCGGTTCACTGGATGTCACGAAGATATCAAGCTCCATTCTTAACTGTCATTTACAACAATGAAGGCTGGAATGCAACGAAGCTGAATCTATTAAAGCGGTACCCGGATGGGATGGCCAAACAAACGGATAGTTACTGGGTGAATTTTGATCAATCTGCCGATTTAGCAAAAATTGCAGAAGCGGCAGGCGGGGCATACGCCAGGATAGTATCAGATCCAAGAGAGTTACCTGAAGCATTGCAGCAGGCCATGAATGAAGTGAAAAATGGAAAATCAGCTGTGGTGGATGTCCGCCTCGCCAAAATATCGAACCAAAAAGATTATTAATCTAAATTTTTCTGAGATTTTGATTTCTTTGGGAGGTGATGGACGGTTAAATAAGTGTTTTATTTTTTAAAAAGACAGTGAAACTGTGAAATTTATTCGTAGGAGGAAATTTGGAAAATGAAAAAATTCTTAATGATCGTTTTGTCAGCCCTTCTTCTTATAGTGGCAGGGTGTTCTCAATCTTCACAAACAACAGGATCAAAATCGGATACAGCAGCCAAAGAAAAAGAGTCCGAAATAGATTATCCGACAAGACCGATTGAAGTGATCGTACCGTTTGCTGCGGGCGGCTCCACAGACATTGGTGCCAGAATCATTGAAAAATATCTTCCTAAATATTTGCCTGGCGCCCAGCTGGTGATTGTGAATAAACCAGGCGGCAGCGGCTCGATTGCGATTACAGATTTGTTTAACTCCAAGCCTGATGGATACACCCTTGCGATGTCTACACACCGTGCTATCTCCATGCAGCCTTTGTATGGGAATGTGAAATACTCCCATGACAGTTTTCAACCCATCGCAAAAGTATTCGGCAACCAGCAAATTATGATTGTAAAAGCAGATGCTCCTTGGAAAACGTTTGAAGAATGGCTTGAATATGTGAAGAAAAATCCTAGTGAATTTTCATATGGAGCTGCTGGAGGAATTGGATCAGGGGCTCATATACCAGTGGCAGAATTGGAAAAGCAGGCAGGCTTTAAAGCAAAAGCAGTATCCTTTGAAGGCACGCCTCCAGCAATCACAGCAGTTTTAGGCGGTCATGTTCAGGGAGCTATGGTACAGCCGAGTGATGCTAAGACACTAATTGAATCTGGTGAGCTTCGCGCATTGTTTAATGTCGCAAGTGTACCTGTACCGTATTTTCCGGAGATTCCTCTGTTGAAAGATAAAGGCTTCGATGTTGCGATAGACAGCAATACCTCGCTTTTTGCACCGAAGGGTGTGCCAGAAGAAATCGTTACGATGCTAGAAGAAGCGCTTAAGAAAACAATGGAAGACCCTGAAGTGTTAAAAGAATTCGAGAAGGTCTCGCTACAGACAAATTATGGCGGTCCTGAGGTTGTCCAAAAAGAGGTGAATGACGAGAATGTGAGATTTGGAAAAATGTTAAAAGAACTCGGTCTAATCAAATAAAACCGCTTTACTGAATCATAATTGGGTATTCAGGGTTACTCCTGAATACCCGCCATTTTCGTTTTGTGGAAGGGGATGAATTTTTATTATGAGTAAATACAGGTCAGGAATTTGGGCTGGGGCGGTCATTTTCCTTCTGGCTCTTTTCTCGTTTGTACTGTCATTAAAATATAGCTATTCCGGTGTGCTTGGACCTGGGCCGGGATTCTTTCCGACTTGGTTGAGCGGCATCCTGATGCTCCTCTCAATTTGGTATATTTTTGAAAGTATAAAAGGGGAAAATGTCAGCAATGAATCGTGGCCAACTGGACATTCTCTAAAACATATTTTGTTTATCATTATCAGTTTGGTCCTTTTCATCATACTCTTCTCTTTATTCGGGTTCCTGCTTGCGGGATTTATCTTTCTAGCGATTTTGTTCTACAAAGAGTATAGATGGTATACCACCTTATTAATGTCAGCCGGAATAACAGTATTCTTTTACTGGATATTTAACTCGGTATTAAAGGTGTACTTACCATTAGGCGGGATTCTATTTTAGGAGGATGGTTAAATGGATTCATTGATGTTACTTTTACAGGGATTTGAAACGGCTTTGACCTGGTCGAATCTTCTCTACTGCCTTATTGGTGTAATGCTTGGAATGTTCATCGGCGTACTCCCTGGGCTTGGTCCTGTGTCTGGAACCGCTTTGCTTATTCCTATTACTTTCGGGATGGAGCCTGTTTCTGCTATTATCATGCTTTCCGGAATCTTCTACGGATCGATGTATGGAGGAACAATTACTTCTGTTTTAGTAAACGTACCAGGTGAGGCAGCATCGGTTATTACGTGTATTGACGGTTACGAGATGACGAAGAAGGGGCGTGCGGGAACAGCACTCGGGGTGTCTGCCATTGGTTCGTTTATCGGTGGGATTGTTGCTGTAACGGCGCTTACATTTGTAGGTCCTGCATTATCTAAATTTGCGTTGAAATTTGGTCCTCCGGAGTTCTTTGCGATTATGCTGCTTGGCATGCTGATGATCGTAGCATTGATGGGAAAGTCTTTGGTCAGGGGATTAATTGCTGCCGTCCTCGGTTTATTGCTGGCTATGGTAGGACAAGACATGGTCACTGGAGAATTCCGTTTCACATTTGGCTCCATAGAGTTGATGGATGGAATTGATTTTGCCGTCATGGCCATGGGTCTGTTTGGAATTTCCGAAATCTTACTAAATGCGGAAAACCCAGCAAAAGTGACGAAACCAGAAAAGGTCAAAGGTCTTCTTCCTAATCGGGAAGAATGGGGGCCGACTCTTAAATCTGTTGGAAGGGGAACAGGCATCGGAATGCTTTTAGGCGTCATTCCAGGTGCAAACTCCATTATCGCGTCCACCTTTTCCTACATTTTAGAAAAAAAGGTTGCCAAGGATCCATCCCGCTTTGGAAAGGGAGCGATCGAGGGGGTAGCCGGACCTGAAACAGCGAATAACGCTCATAGCGGTGCAGCCTTAATTCCTTTATTTTCCTTAGGACTGCCAAGCTCGCCGACCATGGCGGTTATTTTAGGGGCCTTCATTATGCACGGATTAACACCAGGTCCAGCCCTGTTTACGAAAAATCCTGACTTTGTCTGGGGCCTGATTGCCAGCATGTTTATTGGAAATGTTTTATTACTAATTATGAACATGCCTTTAGTTGGTATGTGGGCCAAAATTGCGATGATACCGTATAAGTTATTGTTTCCGATTATCCTGATGGTCATCTTGGTTGGAACCTATAGTCTAAATGGCAGCCTTTGGGATGTTGGATTGATGCTGATATTTGGGGTAATTGGTTATATCCTGAAAAAATTAGATATCCCGATGTCCGCGATGATTGTCACATTTATATTGGGATCACAATTGGAGACCTCTATGCTGCAATCCCTATCTATTTCAACTGAAGGTTTTCTTATCTTTTTTACGCAGCCAATATCTGCTGCTATTATGGGCATTGCCCTCATTATATTTGCCATTAGCGTCTATAGCGGAGTGAAAAATAAGCGCGGGAAACTGGCAGATGATGTTGAAATATAATAAATGAGCAAATGAAATGAAATAGACATTATGAGGTGTACGCATATGAAGGTGAACTTGTTTATAAACAATGAAGATGTGACAACCGAGCATTATGATGAAGTGAAGGATCCAGGCAGATTAAGTGAAACAGCTGGTTATATCGCTAAAGGGGATGCAAGCCATATTGATCAAGCTGTGCAGGCTGCACAGCAAGCTTTCCTCTCCTGGCGTCAAACCTCACTTGAAGAAAGAATGTCAATCCTATTAGAATCCGCAGAAGAAATTGAGAAAAATGCGTCATCCATCGCCAGTGTGACGGCTAAAGAAAACGGCATCCTGCTTAGCCGAACCGTTGATGAGGTTAAGGCAGGATTGATGGAAATGAGAAATATGATTGAATTGGCGCCTTCTGCCTTTCAACAACAGATCATAGAAGATGAAAGCGGTTGGGTCAGCGTTGTGAAGAGACCGATGGGTGTGATTGCTTGTATCGTTCCTTGGAATGCCCCGATCATTCTAACCTTACAAAAAATAACGCCAATCCTTCTTGCGGGCAATACAATTGTTGTGAAGCCGTCTCCGACTGCTTCAATGGGCGTAGTAGCGATATTAAGGATGATGGCGGGATCTTTCCCTCCAGGTGTAATTAATGTTGTTCTTGGCGGTGGTGATGTAGGAAGTGCTTTAACCTCTCATCCGCTCGTTCGTAAAATTTCGTTTACCGGCGGGGGAAGTACTGCCGTGGCAATTATGAAGTCTGCTGCTGAAACTCTTAAAGGGGTTCACTTTGAATTAGGCGGTAATGACCCGGCGATTGTTCTGGACGACGCAGATTTGAATGAAGTCGTTCCAAAAATCGTCGAAGGAGCATTCAGAAGAACAGGTCAATTCTGCTTTGCAATTAAGCGCGTTTATATCCCATATGATATGTATGATGAATTTTATGAAAAAGCTTGTGAATTGACAGACGCCTATAAAATCGGGCATCAGTTGAATAAAGCGGCGACAATGGGGCCTATTAACAACCAACTTCAATATGTAAGGATAAGTGAACTAATCAAAAGACTTGAGGATAGCGGGGTCAACTTAGTCAAGTTGGGAAAAAGGCTGGAACCTGAAAACTGGGAAAATGGATACTATCTACAGCCAGTTATCGTAAGAGATGTCGATCCTAACGCCGAGATTGTTACCTGCGAACAATTTGGTCCAGTGCTCCCGTTGATTCCGTATCATACGGAAGAAGAAGTGATTCGTATGGCCAACAATACTGAATTTGGTTTGGGTTCTTCCATATGGTCTTCGGATTTTGACCGCGCTTTGGGCGTTGCGAACCAAATAGAAGCGGGGATGACTTTTATTAATGGTCATGGGCAAACATCTTTAGGTTCAAAACATATCCCGTTTGGCGGGGTCAAACAAAGTGGAATCGGAAGAGAAAAATCTATCGAGGTTTTCAATGAATTCATTGAATATCACGGGATTAATTACCATAAGAAACAATCATGATTCATTTGATAAAAAAGCTCTCCACATTTGGAGAGTCCTTTTTTATTTATTATCTTTTATGCACTCTATCTTGGCGGTGAATCCATTGAATTATTACATTATTATCCTGATGAATACGATCCTTATCACGACAATTACTGGGATTAAACCTGTTGTTTCTTTATACGCCTATTCCTTAGGTCTTTCACCTCAAGAAATCAGCATGATTATTGCTGGTTCTGCTATCTGTCCGGCCCTTTTGGCCTTGCACATTGGCAAATGGGTGGATCATATAGGAACACGTCCGATGGTCATCATCGGGAATGTTATGTATTTGATTTCCTTATTGTTAAGTGTCATGTTCCCAGCTTTTTTTATTTTTTTAATCCAGCTAGCTCTGGCTGGTATTGCTTCTACTTGCCTGATGCTCGCCTTGCAGAAGAGAATTGGCAGCTTAGGAGGCGACATCGATCGGACGGTGTCCAACTACAGTCTGTTTGCCTCGGTTGGCGCCATGATTGGTCCCGTTATGAGTTCTTTTCTATATGATTACTACGGGTACCATATTTGTATCTTTTTTAATATGTTCCTCATTATCATTGCACTTGGCAGCGAGATGGGGATGAGGAATTTAGCTGGAGAGAACAAGCAAAAAACGGTTGAGAACCAACAAGTAAATTTACACGGAAGAGAATATATTTGGACCCTTATGCGAAACCGTGATATAAGGAATGCAATGATTATTGGAGGATTGATCTTTTCCTATCGAGAGCTGTTTACCGTGTACTTTCCTTTGCTTGCCGGCAATATGGGCATCAGTCCAACACTAACAGGGATTCTCCTCTCATTCAGCGGTCTAGCCATGCTTGTTATTCGATTTACCCAGACGTCTCTCGTTCGCTCTTTTGGTCGCATGAGAATCCTAACGTGGTCCCTTTTCGTTACTGGTATCATTTATCTTGTCACTCCTTTTTCCCCTTGGATATTTTTGCTTTTTGTTTTGGTTGGTATTTTAGGAGCTGGTCTGGGTCTTGCGCAGCCGCTTAGCACCGCAGCTTTACTAGAAGGAACCTTATCCAAACATCATGGAGAAGTATTAGGCGTTCAGATGATGATCAACCGTGTCTCTCAATTTGCCATTCCGGTCATCTTTGGCGGACTAGGCGGTTTGCTTGGAGTTTCCGCTATTTTTTGGGGCAGCGGGCTCGTTCTTACTGTCCTTGGGTATATAACACGCCCCTTGCCTATCCATGTTGATAAGCCTAAGAGTCAGCATTTATAGTCTAAAAACCATATTTAAATCATATGGGAAGTCTATTTTATCGATATTAGTAATATGTGTCATACTGTGTTAAATTTTAAATATACAGATAATTCAGAAATGTTTTTCGGAACGAAAAATGATAATTTTACTTTCAGGAGGTTCACATGAAAATTTTGGTGCTGCTCAAGCAAACATTTGACACAGAAGAGAATATTACCCTCTCCAATGGGAAAGTAAGCGAAGACGGAGTCAAATTCGTCATTAATCCTTATGATGAATACGCTGTCGAAGAAGCGATTTCCATTAAGGAAAAACATGGTGCAGAAGTGACGGTTGTGACTGTTGGTCCGCCGCGTGCTGAGGCTGCACTGCGTACGGCATTGGCAGTAGGAGCAGATAATGCAATCATCGTGAATGATGAATCCGTTTTCGGTGATGAATATATGATCTCGAAAGTATTAACAGCTGTTGCAAAAAGAGACACCTATGATTTGATATTAGGCGGATATATGGCAGTTGATGATGGAGCGGCACAGGTTGGACCACGCCTAGCTGAAGAACTGGGAATCGCACATATTTCTACCATTACGAATTTGGAAGTGGAAGGCAATAAAGTAAAAGTGGAAAAAGATGTGGAAGGCGATATCGAAATCATTGAAGCTGCCATGCCTGTACTGCTCACTGCACAACAGGGTTTAAATGAACCGCGTTACCCAGCCCTTCCAGGAATCATGAAGGCTAAGAAAAAAACGATCGAACGGCTTGCTGCTGCTGACCTAGGTTTAAATATTGAAGCGATTCGTTCGAAGTCAGAAGTACTGGATCAATATTTACCACAGCAAAAAGCGACCGGGAAAATTCTCCAAGGGGAACTGTCTGAACAGGTATCCGAGCTTATAGAAGCACTCCGTTTTGAAGCGAAAGTAGTGTAATCACATGTGGATAATGAATATTTAAGGAGGAAGGCATCAATGAGCAAAAATGTGTTAGTTGTTGCAGAAAAACGAAATGGAAGTCTAAGAAATGTATCATTTGAAGCGCTTGCTGCTGCAAAAAAAATAGCGTCTGGCGGGAAAGTAACTGCAGTATTATTTGGCCAGGGGAATAACGAAGACGCAGGACAGCTGGCGCAATATGGAGCAGAACAAGTGTACCTTGTTACTAACGAGGAGTTAAATACTTACTCGACGGATGCTTTTTCGCAAGCGTTCACAGAGGTATTTCATATTGTAAACCCTGACGCCGTGCTGATTGGACATACAGCTTTAGGACGTGATTTGGCACCAAGGGTAGCAGCTCGTCTAGGATTTGGCTTAGTGTCTGATTGTACCGACCTTGAAGTGAATGGGGATGAAGTAGTCTTTGTTCGTCCGATTTACGCAGGGAAAGCATTTCAAAAGAAAAGAATAACAGATGGAATCTTATTTGCGACTATTCGTTCTAATAATATCGACAAAGGTGTACCGGATGCTGGGCATACGGCAGAGACGATTGAATATAAAGCGGACATTAAGGATATTCGCACGGTCATTAAAGATATTGTCAAAAAGACAGCAGGCACGATTGATTTAACAGAGGCTAAAATTATTGTTTCGGGTGGCCGTGGATTGAAAAGTGCAGAAGGATTCAATCCGATTAAAGAATTAGCAAATGCACTGGGCGCTGCTGTTGGTGCATCCCGGGGGGCTTGTGATGCAGGCTATTGCGATTACTCGATGCAGGTAGGTCAGACCGGGAAAGTGGTAACACCTGATTTATATATTGCTTGCGGCATTTCCGGTGCGGTTCAGCATTTGGCTGGAATGTCTAATTCTAAAATTATCGTAGCGATCAATAAGGATCCGGAAGCGCCGATTTTCAAAGTGGCTGATTATGGAATTGTAGGGGACTTATTTGAAGTAGTTCCAATGTTGACAGAAGAGTTCAAGAAGGTTCCAGTATAAAGCGAAAGAGAGAGGAGAAAACAATATGGCTAATATTCTTTCTGGTCTTACAGTCATAGATATTACGCAAAATGTGGCAGGTCCGTTTTGTTCACAAATGTTAGGTGATTTAGGAGCGACGGTCATCAAAATTGAACGGCCGGGGCATGGAGATGATACGAGGCACTGGCATCCGCCATTATGGGGAGGAGAATCATCCACCTTCCTAGCGTTAAATCGAAATAAGCAAAGTCTTTGTGTTGACCTTAATCATCCAGATGGTCAGAAAATTGTGCATGAATTATGCGGAAAAGCAGACATCTTTATCCATAGCTTGAAGCCTGGAAGTGAAGAATCCCGCGGGCTCGGCTATGAGACATTATCCGAAATCAATCCTTCTTTAATATACGCGGCAATTAGTGCGTTTGGTGATAAAGGAAAAATGAAAAACAAGCCTGGCTACGACCCATTAATTCAGGCATACAGCGGCATTATGAGCTTGACAGGGAATGAGGGGGATGACCCAGCTCGCGTTGGTGTATCGATTGTAGATATGGCGACAGGCATGTGGTCTCTAATTGGTATTCTAAGCGCCCTTCACCAACGCAATCAAACCGGTAGAGGCTGCAAAGTAGCAAACAGTCTATTAGAAACGGGTGTTGCATGGGTTACATTACAGCTTTCAACGTACATGGCATCCGGAAATCTTCCAAGGAAGATGGGAACAGGAATGGCGACTACGGCACCTTATGAGGCTTTTAAAACAAAAGGGGAGCAATGGGCAATTATTGCCGCTGGGAACAATCGACTGTTCAAGAATTTATGTGCAGCACTGCAAATGCCAGAGCTAGTCGAGGATCCTCGCTTTGAAACCAATTCTGCAAGAGTTGAAAATCGTAAAGAGCTTCACAGAATAATAGAAGAATGCACCTTGCGCTATGAGGTGGATGACCTCGTCAGCTTAATGGCGAAATACAATGTACCAAGCTGCCCAATCAATACACTGGATCGGGTACTCCGTGATGAACAGGTGAATGCGCTTTCCCTGATTAAACCAGTTGAAGGTTTCCGCGTTTCTGATTTTCGAATGGTCGATTTACCATTCCGAATCAATGAAGAACGAGGTAATCTTCAATGTTTACCACCGCTCTTGGGGGAGCATACGGATGAAATTCTTAGCTCATTAAATTACTCAAAAGAAGCATTGGAGCAGCTCAAGAGTAAGAGCATTATTGGTTAGGAGGCAGAGTATGAAATTACCCCAACACGTTGAATTGTATGAGGTAGGGCCAAGGGAGGGCTTCCAATCGGAAGCAAGCAAGATTCCAACCGAAGATAAAATTAGCTTTATTAATTCGCTGAGCCAGACTGGACTCAAAAACATTGAAGTTACTTCCTTTGTTAGTCCGAAATGGGTGCCTCAGATGGCAGATGCAGAAATGGTATTGGCGCATATTGATCGAGTGCCGGGGGTGGCCTATCGCGCGGCATATCTGAATTTGAAAGGGCTTGAGCGGGCACTGTCCAATAACGTGACATTGGATGGAAGTCTTGTCCTATCTGCAAGTAATGCTTTTTCAAAGCGGAATATGAATAAATCGACGAGTGAAATGCTCGAAACACTGCCAGAATGGATTGAGGCCTATAAGAATGCAGGCATTGAAGTGAAACAGATGGGATTCATGGCTTCCTTTGGCTGCAACTTTGAAGGATACATTTACTTAGACCATTTGTTGGATATCATGGGCAAGGTTATATCCTTAGCAGAAAGCTATGGAGAACGGATTCAGAAGGTCAAGCTAGCCGATACGATGGGCTGGGCCAACCCGGAACAGATTAAAACAACTGTTCGTGCCATTCAGGATAAATGGCCGGAGCTGCAAATTCATTTGCATTTACATGATACACGCGGCCTTGGTCTCGCAAACGTTTACGCAGCCCTTCAGGAAGGACTGTGGGAATTTGATACAGCGGTTGCAGGCCTTGGAGGCTGTCCATTTGCAGCAGTGAAAGGGGCGCCAGGAAATATTTCTACAGAGGACGTCGCATTTCTATGCGCGGAAATGGGCATTGAAACAGGACTTAACCTGAAGGCTTTAGTAGAATGCTCCAAGATGGCTGAAAGGATTGTAGGGCGGGAGCTCCCTGGGCATCTGTCAAGGGGCGGGGTTCTTCCCGAAATCAGACCGAAATCCTGGATGCAGGTACAAGGATCATAAATTAATAGAAAAATATATTCATTGAATATGGAGGAATAAAAGATGGATTTTGAATTTACTGACCTACAGAATGATATTCGCGACGGAGTGAGAGAGGTTTGCTCCCGGTTTGATTTAGATTATTGGAGACAATCCCATGAGGAACATACTTATCCGACAGAATTTGTAAAAGCCATGAGTGACGCAGGCTGGTTAGGGGCACTGGTTCCGGAGGAGTACGGCGGCTCGGGGTTAGGGTTTACAGAGGGAGCTATTATCCTCGAAGAAGTCAATCGTTCAGGTGGTAACTCCAATCAGGTTCATGCACAAATGTATACGATGGGTGCACTTCTCAGACACGGAAGTGAGGAACAAAAGCGCAAATATTTACCGCAAATTGCGGATGGTTCCTTAAGACTGCAAACGTTTGCGGTTACAGAGCCTGATGCTGGCACGGACACGACTAAAATCAAAACCTTCGCTGAGAAAAAGGGAGACCGTTACATTATTAACGGACAAAAAATCTTTATCTCCCGTTTCAACAACACAGATTTGATGCTGCTTCTTGCTCGTACAACACCGCTTGACAAAGTAGAAAAGAGAACGCATGGGATCAGCTTGTTCTTAATTGACACCCGTGAGGTTGGAAACGGTATTGAATCAACGAAAATCTCGACTATGCTGGGCGGAGACACGAATCAATTGTTCTTCAATGACCTTGAAGTACCTGAGGAATGCTTGATTGGTGAAGAAGGAAGAGGACTTTACTGCGTAATGGACGGAATGGTTGCAGAAAGGATTCTTGTATCCGGTTCCGCGCTTGGTAATGGTAAGTGGTTTATTGATCAGGCAGTTAAGTATGCTAACGAACGTGTTGTCTTTAACCGTCCAATCGGTCAAAACCAAGGCATCCAGTTCCCGATTGCGCAAGCCTATATGGAGCTTCAAGCTGCGGAGGCGCTTATGTATAAAGCAGCAACTAAATTCGATAACAATTTACAGGCTGGTGCAGAAGCAAATATGGCGAAGTACCTCTGCTCAGAGGCTGCTTATCATGCGGCTGAAGCGTGTATGCAAACGCACGGCGGCTATGCTGCAGCAAATGAGTACCACATCAACCGTAAGTGGATGCAAGCAAGAATGATGAAGATTGCCCCAATCTCCTCCAATCTAATCTTAAGCTATGTAGGCCAACACGTATTGAAAATGCCAAGATCGTATTAAGAGAGATTCAAGAAAGGTGGGAGATTACTGTGAGGATAGTGAAAGAATCCTATGAAATGTTGCAGGTTGAATATAGAGGAGAAAAAAACGAAATTCTGGTTGTTACGCTCAACAGGCCTGAAGTCATGAATGCAATGAATACCAAAATGCTCGAGGAGAGGCTTTCGCTGTTTCGCGAGCAGGCCTACAACGAAGAGTTAAGATGCGTTGTAATTACCGGTGCAGGAGAAAGAGCGTTCAGTACCGGAGGCGATTTAAAGGAACGTAACGGAATGAGCGACGGCACGTGGAAACGACAGCATCATATCATTGAGGACTTGGTCCTGTTGACGCGGGATTTCCCAGTACCTATCATCGCCGCAGTGGAAGGATATGCACTTGCCGGAGGATGTGAATTGGCACTATCAACAGATTTTATTATCGCCTCGGAAAATGCCGTTTTCGGCTTGTCGGAAGCATTGAGAGGAATTTTACCGGGAGGCGGAGGGCTGCAAAATCTAGCCCGTGCGATAGGGGTACGTCGAGCGAAGGAGCTTATCTATACAGGCCGAAAAATTGACGCGGCATTAGCATATGAATGGGGCATAGTTAACCGTGTCGTTGCCAAGGGAAAAGCGCTGGAAACCGCTCTGGAATTGGCCAACATGATTGCAGAAACCGCTCCGATGGCTGTAAGAGCGGCAAAGGTCTCTATTAATCAGGGATCTGAAACAGATTATCATACTGCTTACGCTCTGGATATTGCAGCATACAACCAACTGGTAACATCAGAAGACCGGTTAGAGGGAGTGGCAGCTTTTAATGAAAAGCGTAAACCAAGATGGAAAAATCAATAACTTGATGACAAAGCTCACTGCTTTTATTACGGGAACATCCTATGAACAGCTTCCAGAGGAAATGGTGGAATTAGCAAAGCGGGCTGTGATTGATACCGTCGGGGTAGCCTTAGCCGGGTGGAATGAAACTGCCGTCGAAAAGGCAAAAAAGGTATATGTCTCGCAGGTGAGCGAGCAGGGTGGTGTCTCCTCTCTTTGGGGGGAGCCAGTGAAGACTGATTGCGATAAAGCAGCCATCATTAATGGAACGGCTTCCCATGTGTTGGATTATGACGATGCTTCTGTTGGTGTCGTCATCCATCCCAGCGCTCCGATTCTGTCTGCGATAACGCCTCTTGCCGAGAAGCTTAAAAGCTCGGGTAAGGAAGTCATTACGGCCTATAGTATTGGCACAGAAGTCATGATCCGCATTGGGCAGGTGATGGGAATCCGACATTATCATCTCGGCTGGCATGCAACCGATACATTGGGCACGATTGGAGCGGCGGCGTCTTCTTCCTATTTGCTTCATCTCAATGATGAGCAATGCTCCCATGCTTTGGCCATTGCTGCATCCATGACTGGAGGGCTGCAAAAGAATTTCGGCTCTATGACGAAGTCACTGCATGTTGGATTGTCAGCATCACACGGCATTCAGGCAGCACTCTTAGCACAACAGGGCTTTACAGGGAATACTGATATTTTTGGAAAACGCGGCTTTTTCATGGCATTTAGCGGCGGGGCCGACGAAGAGGAGACCCAAAAAACGATGGACTCCATCCTATTCGGACAGCCTTACGATATGTTAGAAGGACTATCATTTAAGAAGTTCCCTTGCTGCTTTGGTACGCACCGCTTTATCCAAGGTGCGCTGGACCTCAAAGAGGAGCATCAGTTGAGCCTAGAGGATGTAGAAGAAATTGTGCTTCAAGCACAGCCGAAAAGTCTCTTGCCTTTAGTTCATTCCAGGCCAATAACAGGATTACAGGGAAAGTTCAGTGCGGAATATACCGTACTGGCGGCGATAGCCGACGGATATGTGAAGCTGAGCAGCTTTGAGGATAATCAAGTGCTCCGTGCAGACATTCAGAAGCTGCTTCCTGCGGTCAAATTGTTGGAATTGCAGGAATCTGAGCTAGACAAGCAGCTTAATCGAAGATTAGCGGTAGAAATTAGAATAAAAACAAAGAATGGGCAAGTGTATGAAAAAACGGTTCAACACGCACCAGGTTCCAAAGAAAAACCGCTGAGTGAAGCAGAGCATCGTGGGAAGTGGAACAGCTGCTTAAGCCACTATGCCCAATCACTTAAACATGGCAGCATGGGGGTTATCGCTCATGAACTATATGATCAAGGTTTGCGAATCGACTCATACACATGCTTTAGTGATTGGATGAACGAGATATACAAACAATTGTATGATTATAAACCAACAAAACAGATGATTTGATTCATTAAGGGAATCAAATGGAAGGAGTATAATTATGAAAATCGCATTGTTCAACGAAAATCGCGTTGGTGTTGTCGATGGCAGCAATATAATCGATATTACTGAATTAACAGCTTGGAACAACGGGGAACCGCAAGCCTCCCTAGTCAGGCTAATGGGAGAATTCGAAGCTTTGAAACCAAAGATTGAAGCAGGTCTCAGCTCTTGCCCTGTATATCCTGTATCGGACGTAGCGCTTCGTGCTCCTGTTCCAAATCCAAGTAAAATCGTTGCAGCACCTATCAATTATATCCTGCACAAACAAGAGATGAACACCGCATTAACGGTGGACGGACTAGGCTTTTTCCTCAAATCGCCTTCTTCGATTATTGGGCCGGACCAAACGGTACTATTGCCGTTCAGAGACCGAAGAGTGGATCATGAAGCGGAGATTGCCTTCGTAGTCGGTAAAGAGGCCAAGGATGTAAAGGCGGAGGATGCGTCAAAGTACATCTTCGGGTATCTGGCATTAATGGACATTACGGTTCGCGGCAAGGAAGATCGCCCATGGCGCAAATCCTTCGATACATTTACCCCAATAGGTCCGTGGATTGTGACGGGTGACGAAGTGGAGAATCCAAACCAACTGCAGATGGATCTCTGGGTAAACGATGAAATTAGACAATCGGCTAATACAAGGGCTCTCATTTACGATTGCTATAAGTTCTTTGAGGCAGCATCCAGTGTAATGACGCTGCTCCCAGGGGATATTGTCACAACTGGTACACCGGAGGGAGTTGCCCCCATTGCAAAAGGAGATACTGTACGCATTCACATCGAAAGAATTGGTGAATTTCGCGTACAAGTAGACTACAAACCCGGCATTTAACCATATTATTTGTCTACTAATTAAATCATTCAAAACAGCTAAAGATTTAAAAGTAAAGCCATTATGTATTTAATATATCAATAGTTAACAAGAATGGAATGGCAACAGGGAGTATTCATATGGTTGATACGGAAAAAGATAGATTAGAACTAAAGATTAATGAACTGAGAAATAAAATGATCCGGTCTGCTGCAACAACTGGTTTAAATAGCCATCGAACCATTTATCATAGTCAGGAATTAGATAAACTCATCATGATTTATCAAAAACTTTTCTATAAAAAAAGAAACAAAAGAAATATTGTTTAATAGAAGTCAGAATATCTGAATATTGCAACTTCTAGAGGGGTTATTGCCCTTGCTTTTAAGATTCACTACTTATTTAGATCGCGATTAGATTCTACTTAAATGACTTTATTGTTACGGTACGTTATTAGGAAAGAGAGGAAGGTATATGTCGGAACATAAATCAAAACAACAATGGACACCAGAATTGCTGGATTTCCACCAAGAGCTGAAAGATAAGAATATGGGTCCATTATGGGCTTCAGTGTTCAGTTCATCTCAGCCAAAGCCGCGAGCGGTTCCATATTTGTGGAAAAAAGGGCAGATTCTCGGAGCCTTGGATAAAGCCAAGGCGCTGCTCGAGGTAGGTACGGGATCCATTGATCGGCGAGCCGTATATTTAATCAATCCAGGTATGAAGCATTTGGAGCCACATGGTTGGGGTGGGGCAACGCAAACGCTGTATGCAGCCGTTCAAGCGCTTAATCCAGGGGAAATTGCTCCATCTCACAGGCATATGACTTCAGCGCTAAGGTTTATTATGGAAGGTCATGGTGCATCCGGCATTGTGAACGGTGTGAAATATCCTTTCGAACCGGGAGATTACGTTATTACACCGGAGTGGTGCTGGCACGATCATGTTAATGAAGGAAACGAAACGGTCCTCTGGATGGACTGTTTAGATATCCCTTTCACTTCTGCACTGACAAGCTCCTTTTTTGAATTGTATCCGCAGGAGCAGCAACCGGTTGAATTTCCAGTAGATTACGGTACAAAGCGGTATGCGGGTGGTATGGTGCGACCAATTTCTGATCGCAAGCCTTCTCCCGCACCGCTTGGACGATATACATGGGATTTGACGAAGCAAGCCCTGGATGGACAAAGTGAATTTGCTCCAGATCCATTCGACGGATTCGCTGTGGAATATATCAATCCGTCCACAGGTAAAGACGCCAACGGAAGAGTAGGAGCGAGAATGCAAAGGCTGCCAATTCATTATAAGGGGAAAGCACATCGACATGTGCACAGCACGGTTTATCATGTGTACAAAGGCAGCGGATATACGGTGATGAACGGTGTTCGTTTCGATTGGGAAGAGGGGGATTTCTTCGCACTGCCGGTCTGGACATGGCATGAGCATGTGAATACATCTGCAACAGAAGAGGCATTTTTGTTCTCTACGAATGATCTGCCGATATTGGAGCCATTTGGCTTTGAACGAGAAGAGGCTTACACAGAAAATGATGGTTACCAGGAGATTCAATCTGTTTTTGAGCCTGAACTATCAGATGTGATAGCAATAGATTAGTAGAATCATAATTTAATTGATGGGGTGATGGTAATGGGAGAAGTTAAAGAGGTTATCGTTGTCGGCGGTGGAATCGGTGGTTTAGCCGCTGCTTACGGAATTGCTAAATTAGGAAAAAAAGTAACAATACTTGAGCAGGCACCACAGTTTGGTGAAGTGGGAGCTGGATTGCAGGTAGGTCCGAATGGCTTGCGGGCGCTTGATTCTTTGGGGGTCTTGGATGAAGTCTATAAGCAGGCGGTGTTTCCTCGCCGTCATGTGTTTATGGATGCGTTAAGCGGCAAGGAGCTATCGGCCGTACAATTTGGGGATTCCTTCCAAGAGCGCTTTGGATATCCGTACATCGTTATCCATCGTTCCGATTTGCATAGTGTGTTGCTAAAGGCATGTCAATCTTTAGATCATGTTTCATTCTTAACTAATCATAAATTGGAATCCGTTAAGGAATTCGCCGATTATGTAGAATTGCGTTGTGAAAACGGGGCGGTATTACAAGCGGAAATAGTGATAGGTGCGGATGGTATCCGTTCAATGACACGTAAACTAGTAAGTCAAGCGGATCCAGTTGTCTCTCAATATGTGGCCTATCGCTTTACTGTTCCTATGTCAGAAATGACGATTGATATCGATTGGGATGAGAAATTAACATGGATTGGGCCTGGCATCCATTTGGTTCAATATCCAGTACGTCATAAGAGTGTGATTAACCAAGTAGCCGTATTCAAAAGCTACAAATATAATGAGAACTCTGATGATTGGGGAACGGCGGAGGAGCTTCATCAGATGTTTGGTGAGAGCTATTCAACCATTAAAGAATCCCTGAAGTTCGCTGAAAACGGTATGATCACAAAGCTATTTGATATCGAACCGCTGGAAAAATGGTCAACTAATCGCGTGACATTGCTTGGCGATAGTGCACATGCGATGCTGCAATATCTAGCACAGGGGGCTTGTCAAGCCCTTGAAGATGCTGTTTGTTTAACGGAAAAATTGCGTGATAACGGTTCAAATATTGTAAAAGCATTGGATGAATATCAACAGGAGCGTATTCCAAGAGCGACACAGGTTCAACGAGGAGCAAGAACCTGGGGAGAAATCAAGCATGCTGAAGATTCGGTAACAAGGCTGCTGCGCAACACCATCATGCTGAATCGCTCAGCAGACGATTACACGTATTTGGATTGGTTATATAAAGAGAGAACTCTTACCACTGTTTGAAATTAAGGTGGCAGGTACTGCCTCAGATATTGTAAAGGCTATATTCCTTTTTACATCCGTGGATATAGCCTTTACGTATATCTTTTTCTAAAGAGAAATCATTTGATTAGATAAATGAAAGGGAGTGGTCATACATGAAATTCAATAAATTGAGAGGTCCCTTAGAGGGTATCCGTATTCTTGATCTGTCAACCGTTATTGCAGCTCCTTACGGTGCCACACTTCTTGGCGATTTTGGTGCAGAGGTCATTAAAGTTGAAATGCCCGATGTCGGTGATCCACTACGTAATCTAGGACCCTATTTTAAAGGAGAAGGATTAAGATGGCCAGGCATGGCGCGGAACAAGAAATCAATTACGTTGGATTTACACCAGGAAGAGGGCAAGGACATTCTGCGGAAACTGGTTAGCAAATCGGATATGGTCATTGAAAACTTCCGAACTGGTACATTGGAAAAATGGGGAGTTGGCTATGAAGATCTGAAAAAAATCAATCCTGATTTAGTCATGATCAGGGTAACAGGCTATGGACAGACCGGACCTTATTCACACAAAGCAGGTTTCGGCACACCCGCTACAGCCTTCAGTGGGTTTACGTATTTGCACGGCTACCCTGATCGCCCGCCAATTAGTCCATCTTTCTCCTTAACCGATTATGTGACGGGAATTTATGTTGCCTTTGCGGCGGTTACTGCCTTGTACCACAGGGATTGTCAAGATGAAGGAACAGGACAATACGTAGATGTCAGCTTATATGAATCAATGTTCAGAATGATGGAATTTTTGATCACGGACTATGATCAGACTGGCACCATCAAGGAGAGATCACCAGGATTGAGCGGCCATTCAGCACCGGCAGGGAATTTTCTAACTAAAGACGGACAATGGATCATTTTGGTTACGAGCTCCGATAAGACCTTTGAGCGCTTGGCAAAGGCCATGAGTCGGGAGGATATGCTAACGGATGAACGCTATCATACTAACTCAGTCCGCTTAACGAGATTTGATGAAGTGAATGGAATCGTTTCTGATTGGGTGAAAACGAAAACAAAGGATGAACTGCAGCATCTCCTCGACGAATGCGGCGTACCGATGAGTCAAATCTACAGCATCAAGGATATTTTCACAGATCCTCAGTATAATGCGAGGGAGAATATTGTTGAAGTTGAACATCCACGACTGGGTACAGTGAAAATCCCTGGTGTTGTTCCAAAATTTTCTGAAACACCTGGTTCCATCAGGCAAATTGCTCCAGATTTAGGCGAACATAATGATGAAATTCTAAAGAAACTATTGGAGTTGGATGAAGGCACCATTGCTAGTTTAAAAGAGAAAAAAGTGATCTAAAGGAGTGTTTGAGTTTGGCTAATAAAGAAGTTACGATTACCGAGGTTTGTCCAAGGGACGGGTTTCAAAGCGTCAGTGAATGGATTCCAACAGAAGAAAAAGTCAGAATAATCAATCAATTAATTGATTGCGGCTACAAGCAAATTGAAGTAACCTCTTTTGTGCATCCGAAAGCAATCCCGCAATTAAAGGATGCGGATGAAGTGTTGAAAAGAATGAAACGCTCAGAACATGTGAAGCTTCGAGCGCTTGTTCCGAATGTCCGTGGCTTGGAGAGAGCGATTGCAGCCGGGGTGGACAAGGTGAAGCTGATGCTGTCAGCTTCCGATTCCCATAGCATCAGTAATGCAAACTGCAAGACGGAAGAGGCTTTTCAAAAGTTTGTTCCATTAGTTGACCTTGCGGAAAAAAGCAGTATAAAGATTTCAGGGTCGATTTCTGTTGCCTTTGGCTGCCCCTATGAAGGTGAAATTCCAGTTGAACGTCTAGTGATGATTTGTGAACGATATCGTTCCTTAGGAATTAAGGAGGTTTCACTTGCGGATACAACGGGTATGGCAAATCCAGTACGAATTAAAAACAATGTTCGTGAATTAATGAGAAGTTTTCCAGACTTCACCTTTTCCCTTCATCTTCATAATACAAGAGGAATGGCATTTGCAAATGCCGTTGCAGGCTGGGAGGAAGGCATTGTTCATTTTGACAGCTCTGCCGGCGGATTGGGAGGCTGTCCCTATGCACCCGGAGCGAGCGGTAATATAGCTTCGGAGGATTTGATTCACGGATTTGAGGAAATGGGGATTCATACCGGTGTTTCTTTAGACAAAGTGTTGGAGGCGGCGAAGGATTTACAGCAAAGTCTTCCGCAATATGCAGACAGTTTTCTTCTGAAAGCGGGCAAATGCTCGGATTTATCTGTTAGTCTAAAGACTCAACAAAAGGTTAAATTATAGTTTAGTGTGGGAGAAATGGAGGATCTCGAGTGTATCAGCAAATGTTATGTACTGCCAATGGACCGGTTACGATAAACAGTCTGCAGGCGTTTGGACAAAGTGGAGCGGTGAATGTAAATGACTTGCCATACACAATAAGGATTTTGCTTGAATCGCTCATGCGAAATCAAAGCAGGCTTGGGCTTACAAAGGAGGATTTGATCCGGGTGGCTTCAGGCCTAAGCTCCAATGAACCGGTTGAAATACCGTTTCTGCCCACAAGAGTCATTATGCAGGACGCATCGGGTGTCCCGGCCTTAGTCGACTTGGTGTCACTTCGTCAACGATTAATGGAGGAAGGAATCGATCCCAATCATGTAAATCCCGTTATTCCCGTTGATTTGGTTATTGATCATTCGGTTCAAGTGGATGATTATGGAACGGCTTCGGCTTTTACAAATAATCTTCACAAAGAATATGAACGTAATCAGGAAAGGTATGAGTTTTTAAAGTGGGCACAGCAATCTTTTACAGGCTTTCGCGTTGTACCACCGGCAAGTGGCATCATTCATCAAGTGAATTTGGAATGTTTGACAAAAGTTGTACAAGTAACGACTCAAGATCATGGGAGAATGGCTCATCCTGAAATGGTCATCGGTACGGATTCTCACACTACGATGGTGAATGCGTTAGGTGTGCTGGGCTGGGGGGTTGGAGGAATCGAAGCGGAAGCGGCTATGCTGGGGCTCCCGGTTAGTATCTCTATACCTGAAGTGGTGGGTGTTGAAATTACGGGGCAGCTGAACGAGGGAGTGACGGCGACAGATGTTGCCTTAACAATAACTCAGCTTCTAAGAAAGCACAATGTCGTAGGCAAATTCGTCGAATTTTTTGGACCCGGTTTGAAGGGTCTTTCCCTTCCCGATCGGGCGACCATTTCCAATATGGCACCGGAATATGGGGCCACCTGCGGCTTCTTTCCGGTTGATGAGGAGACATTAAAATTTTTGCGCATGACGGGTAAACGAGATGATGAGGTTGAGCTTGTGGAGCGA
The DNA here is from genome assembly GCF_014207535.1 of Bacillus benzoevorans. Taxonomy (GTDB): domain Bacteria; phylum Bacillota; class Bacilli; order Bacillales; family Cytobacillaceae; genus Bacillus_BD; species Bacillus_BD benzoevorans. The sequence continues at coordinate 433,825 of NZ_JACHGK010000002.1, read as the reverse complement.
TATTGTAAAGCACAAGGATTGTTCCATTTTTCCGATTCCAACAAGAAGGGACCATCTTATTCCAACTTCATAACATTTGATTTACAAACGGTTGAAGCAAGTGTTTCGGGTCCAAGGAGACCGCAAGATAGAATGCAGATTTCTGCGGTGAGAGAATCTTTTCCCAAGTCTCTGTCACGCAGCTCTAATGGGATGAATACCCAGAGCACACCATTGAAGGACGGCTCTATCGTGATTGCAGCCATCACAAGCTGTACGAATACAGCAAACCCATATAATATGATAGGTGCAGGACTTTTGGCCAAGAAGGCGGTGGAGTACGGCTTAACCGTGCCTAAAACGATTCAGACTTCTTTGGCCCCTGGATCAAGAGCGGTTACAGCCTATTTACAAAAAGCAGGTCTACTTCCATATTTAGAAAAGCTGGGATTTTATCATGCCGGTTACGGTTGTGCAGTATGCGTTGGCAACAGTGGAAAACTGGGTGAAGAAGCGGAAAAAGCGATTCAGGAACATGAATTAACGGTTGCTGCCGTACTAAGCGGAAACCGTAATTTTGAAGGACGCATTCACGCCTTAGTCAAAGCGAACTATTTGGTCTCTCCTCCTTTGGTCATCGCTTTTGCCATCGCAGGAACTATGGATATTGATATGGCATGCGAACCGCTCAGTCAAACTTCATCGGGAAAAGATATCTATTTAAAGGATATTTGGCCGAGTTCTGAGGAAATTTCCAGCTTAGTAGATTCCACGATTACATCCGATGTTTATCGTGAAGCCTATGAAAACGTGTTTGAAGGAGACGAGAGATGGCGTAGTCTAAAATATGATGCTCAACCGATTTTTAGGTGGGATGATCAGTCTACGTATTTTAAAGCGTCTCCTTTCTTCAAAGTGGGACCCCAGGAACAACAGCCTGGAGATATTCATCAAGCCAGAGTCTTGTTAATGGTAGGAGATTCCATCACGACAGACCATATTTCGCCTGTCGGCCACATCCCATATGAAAGTACCGCTGGACAATACCTTGTTGAGCAGAACGTCGAACCCGCCAACTTCAATTCTTACGGTTCACGCAGAGGAAACCATGAAGTACTAGTTAGGGGTACTTTCGCCCATCCTAGGCTAAAGAATAAACTCATCGATAGGACAGGTGGTTATACCCTATATGTACCGAGCGGGGAAGAAATGGATGTCTATTCTGCATCTAGAAGGTACCAACAGGAACATACGCCGCTGATCATCTTAGCCGGCAAGGACTATGGAATGGGGAGTGCACGGGATTGGGCTGCTAAGGGTACCTATCTTCTCGGGGTCAAGGCGGTCATCGCGGAAAGCTTTGAACGAATTCACCGCAGCAACTTGGCTATGATGGGGATTATCCCGCTTCAATTTATGCCTGGAGAAAACGATGAATCGCTGAAGCTGACCGGTCTGGAAACATACTCCATCATCGGGTTGAACGAGCCGCTTAGTCCGTTACAAAAGGTGAGGGTTGAAGCGATTAAAGCAAATGGTTCAAGGATTTCGTTCCAGACAGTGCTTCGTTTGGATACCATGATGGAAATTGAGCTTTATTTGAAGCAGGGTGTTTTTCAAAGCATTCTGGGCCATTGGAAAGAGAAAAAGAGTTTGACTAGTTGACGATTTATAACCCATTATATAGACAGAGGAGAACTAATTATAGTTCTCCTCTGTTTCACTCTGTTGAAAAAGTCCTTTATATTCTCCCGTTATGCAATGACACTCTAAAACTTCGGGCATTGAATCTAATGCTTTCTCCAAGACTTCCAGCTGCTCAGTTTGATGAATATTCCTTCAACGAAGTGTGTTACTAAAAGAATAGTGAAGTATTGATTCTTTTTTTTATATCTTCAGCAATCGGGCGATTGTGAAGTAGAAAAGGACATAACATATTAGTCATATAAAATATGTTATGTCCTTTCATTTATCTACATTTATTTAATTTAGATCTTGATAACTGGGCAATACTCCTCTGTTTATTAGGAATGCCGATAGTGTGAGAGCCTTGTTATGCTTTTACTGGTTGGTCCCGGCTTACGTCGTCGCGTCGACGATCACCCCAATAGGTAGAGCCGTATTTCAAGTATTCTTCATAGCTCCATTTAATAGGCTCCCAATCTGGCTCAAAGATTAGGTAGCTATTTGTGAAAATTTCAACCCGCAGGCCGCTGCCCGGATCTTTTACATAAACATACATCGCCTGAGAAATACCATGTTTACCAGGTCCAACAAAACCAACTTCATTTTCACATAAAATGTCCGCCGCGCGTAAAATGTCTTGGGCGTTATCCATCCAGAAAGCGATATGATGCATTTGATTTGCTTCAACTGAAGGTTTCGTCATCATCGCCATATCGTGTACTAAATTTGTCACACTCATCCAGCCTACTACTTGTTTATCGTCAGAATTAACTAGGTATTCCCTCAATTTAAAGCCTAATGTTTCTTTTAAATAGTTTACAATGAGGTTATTATCTATCGATGTTTGCAGATTGACATGGTCAATGCGGCGTGGTGAAACACCTTTTGCCCAGGATTTATAGACTTGATTTTTCAGCACTGATTTGCGGTCTTCTGCTGCTGCTGGTTTTTCCATGTCGAAATAAATTTCGAAACGGTGTCCACTTGGTAATTCAAAACGGAGCGCTTTGCCTTGACCTGCTTCTTCACCAGCTTCAATCCAGCGTACCTCTGTTCCAGCATCCTCTAATAATCGGGCAAAATTCGCAACATCTTCACGGCGTTTTGCCTTCCAGCCAATATGATCGATATATGATGTTTCACCGGCTGTAATGGATAGGGTGTGGTGCTCAAAATCCCCCCATGCACGTAAATAATGTGTACCATTGACTTCACATGTTTCCTCTAAACCGATTACTTCTTTAAAGAACCATAATGATTTTTCTAAGTCCTTTGTGACTAAGGCAACGTGTCCTAATTTTGCAATTTCTGGCGCATAAATGAATTTTTCCATTAAATATTCACCTCATCGATGGTTATTTTTATATCTGGACATGTAAAATACGAATCTACTCTTTAAATCACCTTTTATTTTATTCAGCAAGTGTTTTTTGCGACGAGTAATCGCAGGAGCAGAGGTCCCCCACTTATATAAATGGTGGGATGAATGCAATATCTTTACCGATTCAGCGGGGGGTTAACCCCGGCTGAATAAAGTAAAGCCTCAGGAGGATGCCTCGATTTTTCAAAGTGAATTTTTCGAGCAAGCTCGAAAAAAATCGGGCGCAAATACGCAAGGTGTATTTGATAAATTATCCTTGAATGTTTGTATTAACTCCGAATAAATGTCTACCGTAACCTAACATGCCATCTTCATATAAAGAAGTAATATGTGTTCCGATTGCGATTAAATCACGAGTGAATAACTCTACTGGATGTCCTTTTAATAAGGCATGTCCGCCTAAAGTCAGTAGTGCTTTTACGCCAATTTGTGTACACTTATCGATAATTTCAGCACGGATTGCCTTATATTTTGCACCTTCGTATGGACCACCTTTATCTGTTTCCATCATGGTGATGTATTCAGTTAATAAAGCTTTAGCAGAAAGCATTTCAATCTTTAACTTAGCAAGCACACGTTGGCTTGTAGGAGAGTCTTTTTCGTTTACGCCAGTGAAGCGCACGCGACCCGCTGTATGCTTTTCGAATTCTTCAACTACACGCTCTGCGCCACCAACAGCCATTGCTGCGAACCCTACGTAGAAGCCAGGGTAAAATGGTGTGTTGTAGTATAAGTAGTCTTGATCGAAATCTTCATACGGTGGCTGGCTCTTTTCAATAATTTTGCTAAAGCGTAATATTGCATCAGGCTTAACAAATACTTCGTTGACGATTAATGTATTACTACCAGTTCCCCGTAGACCAAGGGGATCCCAATTTTTTATAAGCTCTAAATCAGACACTTTTAACAAAATACCTACACGCTCAGGCTTGTCATTGTCTTCAAATTGCATTATTGCACCAACGCCAACCCAGTCACAGAAATTGATGCCGCTTACAAAATGGTACTCACCAGAAACGACGTAGCCTCCTTCAACAGGTTCTACTTTTCCGACTGGTGCAAATACGTCGGCTACGAATCCTCCTTGATTAATAACTTCATCTCGAATATGCTTTGGATAGTAGCATACCCAAGAGTTGTGCGCTGAGAAGAAGTATGTTAACCATGAAGCAGATAAATTATAGTAACCAACTGTACTTACCATATCAACGAATGTACGCCAATCGAGTTGTGGATAACCAAACTCTTTTGGTAAAATTAAACGGTGAATTTCTTCCTCGCGAATAATATCTGCAACGCATTGAGAAATTGTCGAGTTGTTATCTGCTTCCAACGCACCTAACTCCGCAGTTTCACCGATACGTTTTGCTTTTTGCATAATTTCCTCATAAAGAGCTTTGTTTTCAATAAGTCCTTTGTTTTCAATTACTGTTTCCATTGTTATCATTCCTTTCAAAAATAGTTTATTGTGCTGTAACTGCTTGATCTTTTTCTGCTGCTAAAAAATCAATGACAAGTTTGTTCACGATTTCCGGTTGGTCAGTTTGTGCTTGGTGACCGCAGTTTTCGATATAATCGAATTTGATATTTGGTAATAGCTTCTCAAGCTTATAACCTGTTTCCACTGGTGCGACAGCATCTTGGTTACCCCAAATGAATAAGCCAGGAATTTTTAATTTTGGTAATGAATTTTTAATGCAGTAACGATCCCAAAGCTTTGGTTCTTCATTCATTCTTGCTAAGTAAGCATCGAACGCTTGATTTGATTTCTTTACACCTGGGCGAGTTGCTGCTTGATGCCGTAGTTGAATGAGTTCTTCAGGAATGACTATGTCATCACTTGAATTGCGATACATAAATTTTCGTAAAGATTCTTCTGTATAGTCGTAACCAATCACTTCTAAGAAAGAACGCAGCTTTCTTTCTGGTACTTCTTGCATCGCTTGATAAATGGTATTACTGCCGATGTAAACAACCCTATTTACTTTTTCAGGGTGGTCAATTGCATATTTAGCTGCAATGTAAGCACCTTGTGAGTTGCCGACAAGTGATACTTCATCCAGGCACAATGCTTCAATAAAATCATGTACATGATCCACTAAGCTTTGATGGCCATTTACCGGCCATGCGTGAGGGCGTGCATCTGTAAAGCCCATTGATAGTTGATCGACTGCGTATGCGCGGAAGCCAGCTTTTGCTAATGCAGGTAACATAAAACGCCAACCCGCTGCGCCGCAAGCTCCAGGTCCAGCGCCGTGTAGTAAAATGACAGCTGGTCCTTCTGTACCTGCCCACGAATAGTGTGTACGAACCCCATTCGCTAACACCCAGCTATTATGAAAACCTTCAAAAATTGACATGAATTTTTACCCTCCATGGTTTTGTTTGTTTTTGATTATGTTTACAGTATACCTAGTGGATTTTTGAAATATAATATTAATTTTTATTGAATAATCAATATAATTCTTTAAAAATTATTGAAATTAATAATATTCTGAATTATTATTTAAATCATAAAAGGGGGAAATACTCGTGCATGATCTTTTAAGTGAATCAATGGCTACCAAAAACATTTTAATGTCGGCAAATGCCTTTCTCACTTTAAAAAATAACTTGATTAAAAATATTGGATCGTATAAAACAAAAGGGTTTTTATTTCGCTTTGGGAAAGAATTTGGCACGGAATCAGCTAAAAACTATTTCCAAAATGGAACGAGGAAAAAGACTGTTGGTAAAATGCATTCAAGATTAGGACACGTAAAAGATGTCACATTTAAAGGGGAAATATTGAAACATCCAGATGGCAAAATCGAATGTATTAATGCAGGGGGAAAATGGGTAGAGTCGTTTGAGGCTGAACTGCATGTTAAAAGTTATGGTTTTGCGACAGAGTGTATTTGTCATACATTATGTGGATTTGCCAGTGGTGCATTATCGTATGAATTTGGGGAATCGATTATTGCAATCGAAACAAAATGCGTCGCAAAGGGAGATCCTTGCTGTCAATATGAAATCCGTCTTGAACAAGATTGGTTACCGGAGCAGGAGAAGTTAATCAACTTGTATCAAAATGATAATATTTTGTCGGAATTAGAAATGACATATGATGCGCTCTTACATCATAAGCATATGCTTGAGAAAATATCAACGTTCCATAGTCAGCTCACACAAAAGGTGACAGATAAACATTCGATGACTGAAATTATTCAATCTGCCTACAACTTACTAAACATTCCGATTTTGATTGAAGATATACATGGTAATCAGTTATGTCAAGTCGGACTAACGGAGGAGCAATTACAAACCATTAAAAACAATCAATCGAATCTATCATATTTAGGAGAAAAAAATAATGTATCATACTATACAAGCAGTTTATATGAAAAATTAGTATCACCTGTATTAATTAATAAAAAAAATTACGCAACGTGCTCATTTTTCTACTTCCCACAACAGAAAATAGAGGGGAATGATTATCAATTTTTAGAAAGAATATCGACTGTGATTGCATTGTATATTTTATATGAAGAGGCACAAATTGAGGAACAGCAGCGTATGAGAAGTTCCATTTTAGAAAGGTTAATTCATAACCAAAATATTCATGACATTGAATCTTATTTTAAGTTTTTGCCCTTTAAATTTCAGCCTCCATTCGCCACAGCTGTCATTCAAATCGATAAAATAAAGCCGAATAAAGAGATTATTGACTTGCATGAACAATTAATCCAAATGTCAAGACTGATAAAAAAATGGGGGCTGCCTTGTATTTTTACGGTCGTTGGAGAGGAAATTTCGTTATTAAACTCACAAATTAACGATAAACAAGCATTTATAAAAATTATGACTAAGATCCTTCAGCAAATGGAGAAGCAAAATGGCAACTATAAATACACAATAGGCATTAGCAGCACTTTTACAGATTTAAAACAATTTGAAAGAACGTTAAAAGAAGCGCGAATCGCTCAACGATTTCCCAATAAAAAGCTCATTACAGACTATGAGGATTTAGGGATATTGGGTGACATCGCTGTAAATATGAGCTTAGAGCAGCTGCATGAAATGGCGAAAAAAACATTAAAAGAATTATATCATTTCAATGACCCGCGAAAAAAAGAGCTGCTGCATACCCTTTATGTTTATTTATTAAACAGGCAGCGTTTAAAAGAAACAATGGAGGAACTAGCATTATCAATCGGCGGAATTCAGTATAGGATTAAGCAAATTGAAGAACTATTGCAAACGACGGTTAAAGACGCTTCAACTGCCTCTTATATTTTATTAGTCATTCAAGCACTTATTTTGTCAGGAGAATTACAATTTGATTTAGAGTAGCAATAAAAAACTCATTGAAAATGGATATTGCCATCCTCAATGAGTTTTTTTATTAGAGGTATGCTAGTTCTCTCACTTTTTTTGTTTACACTATTTTACTGATTCTACTAGAACGGGTGTAATCGTTTTCTCATTTTTCGTGAAAGTTGTTTTGCGTTTTCGCGTCAATAATATGATTACAGCACTAATGATATATAACGCTACAACAATTAATACACCTGAGTTAAAGCCAGAGCGAATATCGTCACCTGCTAATGTAATTAAATAGCCTGTAATATATGGACCAATAATACCCGCCATACTCGTAATCGATAATGAAATTCCTGAAATACTGCCGATTAAGTTTTTTGGTACGATTAATGTTTTAATTGTCGTACCAAGCGGCAGCAGGCACGTATTCATAATGAGCCCAACGGCAAGGAAAGTAACGGATAGAATTGGCGCTTCAACGACCGTTGTTATACCGTAAGCAATAGCCCCTATGATTAATACGACTGTTAACACTTTATCATATGATTTAATAAGGCTTTTATTTTTTTGGAATAAAACGTCAGTATATCTCCCGATGAAGATGGCAAAAATGGTCCCCGCAATCCCCATGCCGGCGAACACGATACTCATTACTTGCACATCAAGACCAACAATTTTCGTTAAATAGGTTGGCGCCCACGTTAGAACCCAGGTGTTGATCCACATCGATACAAACCCTATGGCCATTACGGAAAGTACATAAGGGTTCAACAAAATTTTAATTATATCTTTAAATTGAGCTTCCTGTGTAGAGGGAAGAGTTGCAATTGTTTCCTGTATCGGTTCATTTGGCTGGCTTTTGAAGAAGCAAAATACAACTGCCCAAACTAGGCTGACAAGACCTAATACGGCGAATGTATGCTGCCAACCAACTGAGCCAATTAATAATACTAGAATAGGGGCAGCTAAATATGTACCGAAGGTTGTCCCAGATGTCATAATTGCGTAGGCAGATCCACGTGTTTCATTCGAAAACCATTTCGCAATATGGGCAACACATAATCCATACGTACCACCTTCGAAGAAACCTAAAATGACACGAATGATGATTAATCCGATAAAGCTTTCAACAAAATAGGCACTTAATAAAGAAACTGTCCAACCTGATGCAATCAATATCAGCAAATTTTTTGTATGAAAGCGATACGTTAAAGTACCTAGTATAATACTCCCTATCGCATAAGATGCAAAGAAACTGCTGCCTGCCAAACCAAATTGATCATAATTCAAATGCAGATGACTCATAATCGGTTCTGCAGCTAAGCCAAGGACTGACTTATCTGCGTAATTCAATACAGATAGTGCAAAAATCATTGCTAATACTAACCAGCGCATCATAACAACCCCTTAATAGGCTTTCTAATTCCGTATCGCTCCCAATCCAATAAGATGTTTGTCAATGCATTTATACTATTCGAATCTAATTTTTCACCACTATATCACGTTCAAGTAGATTAAGATTACTTTTGACAATTATCGTATAAAAGGACTATTAAGGAAGGATGAAATAATATTCGTAATATTCAGATAAATATATTCTATGTTAATTTAAATAGTTTTACAATAAAAATATTATTTACTATTAGTATGTTGTTTTGTTGGTTGGATGGAATGGAAAACAACGTCAAATTAGGTGTGAATTGCCATTGATTTTTATTGTTAATATCAATAATTTCAATAAAAAGAATCATTATAATGTTTTATAGATTATTTTATGATAGGACTAACATTAAGAAACTGGAGGCATAAGCAGAAATAGTAATAGCTTCATTGCCTAGCGCTTAATTAAAGGAGGAATCGTAAATGAAAGTGATATATGTTAATGAAGCCAATTTACGTGCTTTACAGGCAGAACCACAAGATGCTGCCATGGCTCTTGGAAACTTTGATGGTGTACATCTAGGACATCAAAAAGTCGTGGAAACCGCAAAGAAGCAAGCTTTGAAACATAAGCTTTTATTGGCAGTCCTTTCCTTTTTTCCACATCCGAAAAGTGTCTTAATTCCAGGATTTGAAGTCGCCTATTTAGAGCCGATTGAGCAAAAAATTGAAAAGCTTGAGCGATTAGGTGTCGATATATTTTATATAGTTGAATTTACTAAGGAATTAGCAAAAATTGAAGCGGACGAATTTTTGCAGCAATATGTTATCGGACTGGGGGCTAAGGAAATTATTTGTGGTTTTGATTATACATATGGTGCAAAAGCGAGTGGTAGAGCTGAAACCATTCAACAACACGTGCCAGCGCATATTGGTGTTACGGTAGTTGATGAGCTAAAGTGGCAAGGGCAAAAAATTAGCTCAACCCTTATTCGAAAGTATTTAAGTGAATGCCGATTACAAGAAATTAGAAGTTTGCTAGGTGACTACTATAAAACAAAGTATTGCTGCAAAAATGGTATTTTACCAAATTACTCACTCCCTAATATAGGTAAATACAAAATTTTAATCGAAGGAGATGGAGTTTTTTCAGAGGCAATCGCAATGGTGAAGTCGAAAAAGAAAATTCTTCTACAATATGACTATCCTGCTTTCGGTAGTGTCCTGACAATTAAATGGCTAGAGAGAATAGAAAATTAATAAATCCCCATATTGAATGGAGAAAGATGGCCGGCATGAAAGATATGATGATTCATGGTTATTTTTCTATTAATTATCGAATTCTATGGGATGTTGTGCAAAATAAAGTTCTTACACTAAAAACAACAAATCCAAAAACTTCTAAAAGAGGACCACAAAGACCTGTCATAAGCCAGCTTTTTGTATGTTGTTTATAAATTTAATAACATTTAATAAAGATAAGAGACAAACTAATTTGCTATTACATCACATATCTGTTATTCTAACTAAGAGTTATTTTTGTTCTTTTCAGACTGAAGTAGATTTTGTTTTTCGTCTAAAGTATTTGAGCAAGGATAGTAACACAATGTGTGGAGACCCGCACAAGGAGGCAATAATTATGGAACAAGGTAAAGTTAAGTGGTTTAATGCAGAAAAAGGTTTTGGATTTATCGAGCGTGAAGCAGGCGAGGACGTATTCGTACATTTCTCAGCAATCCAAAGCGAAGGTTTCAAATCTTTAGACGAAGGTCAAAGTGTAACTTTTGAAGTTGAACAAGGTCAACGTGGCCCACAAGCTGCAAACGTTCAAAAAGCTTAATAATAGCAAACGGCAGACCCTAAATGAAGGGTCTGTTTTTTTATTTGCTTATTTTTAAAAAATGTGGTTTAACTTCATTCAGCAGTAATCCTCCACTTTAGATGGAGGATGAACGCAAATAAGTTTTCCAATTCAGTGGTGGTTCAACCCTCGGCTGAATGAAGTTAAGCCTCCGGCGGATGCCTCGATTTTTCAAAGGAAATTTTTCGAGAGAACTCGAAAAAAATCGGGCACAAATTCGACGGGGCGAATTTGATTTTACTGTGACAACATGGATAGCACCCTAATTTGAACTGCAGTACAAGTTGGTAATTTAATCGGAGGTTTTTAGATGGATAATAATGATATATTAATTAGATTAAGATATGCTCTGGATATAAAAAATTCTGACATGGTAGAGATATTTAATCTCGGAGGTGTTGAATTGACAAAAGAAGAAGTGCTTAAAATACTGAAAAAGTCAAATGAAAGTGATATGGAAGCAGCAGATGATGATCATGATACAGGTGAAAATGAAGACCGGATTGAATGCGATAATCATATGTTAGAGGCATTTTTAAATGGTTTTATTATTTTTAAAAGAGGAAAACAAGATCTAAAACCAGAACAGCCTAATAAATCAGCGCAGTCACTAAAGAGTAATGAAAATGTTAATAATATCCTGTTAAAGAGAGTGAAAATAGCGTTGGCATTAACAAGTGAGGAAATGCTTGATATTTTAGCAGCGGCCGGCGTGGCCATCACAAAAGGAGAATTAGGCGCTGTACTAAGAAAAGAGGGACATAGGAATTATAAAGTTTGTGGTGATCGATACGCTAGAAACTTTCTAAAAGGATTAGCTTTAAAATACAGGGGATGATAAAAGGTCCAGCAAAACCGTGAATATGGATTGGGTGGGAGGACGAAACATGGAAACAATTGTTGTTGAAAAAGACATCAACGTATATTCTATCACGGCAAAATCTTTTCCAGATGGTATTTTAGCTGCTCATCAACAGCTTCATGCATTGCTTCCATCAAGGGAAAGAAAGTACTTCGGCCTATCTCGGCCAGAAAATGGAGGGATCGTTTATAAAGCAGCTGCTGCAGTAGTAGAAGAGGACAAAGATGAAAATATCGATTGCGAATCATTTGTCATTAAAAACGGTCATTACAGATGTATAACTGTATTGAACTATATGGAGGAACTGCAGGGGATTGGGAAGGCATTTAGTAAACTGATAGCAGACCCTGATATCGATCCAAATGGATATTGCGTGGAGTATTATTTTAATGATAAAGATGTAAAATGCATGGTGCGATTAAAAGATATGGAGAAAGAACTGTAGACGTTTTTTCATATTATGAATAGGATGAAATTCCATGAATAACCCCGCTGTGAGGAGCAAAACTAAATAATAGGCAATATGGTTATCTTTGAGTGAAAGTTCTAATTTATATGTATTTGCAAAAAGATGCTTGAGACTCGTTATTTTGAAGGGAGGCTATTCCTTGTTTGGTGTTTGGGGTATTTCAGACGCGGCACGCTTATGTTATTTCGGATTACACAGTTTACAGCACAGAGGTCAAGAAGGAGCAGGGATCGTAGTGAGTCAGGATGGGAATTTAAAGGGCCATCACGGTTTAGGACTGCTAACGGAAGTATTTAAAGAGGAACGGCAAATTGAACGTTTAAAGGGTGAAGCTGCAATTGGTCATGTTCTCTACAGTATGGATGGCAGTAGTGGTATGAGAAATATTCAACCTTTTATCTTTAAATTCCATGATGAGGAACTTGCTTTGGCACATAGTGGAAACCTGACAAATGGGGCTACTCTACGAAGAGAATTAGAAAATGAAGGTGCTATTTTTTCTTCAACTTCAGATACAGAGATTTTAATGCATTTGATTCGCCGAAGTAAAAAGGACACCTTAATCGAACGAGTGAAAGAAAGTTTGAATAAGGTCAAAGGGGCTTTTGACTATTTGATTTTAACACCGAATGAATTGATCGGAGCATTGGATCCAAATGGCTTTCGACCGCTTTCACTCGGACAATTGTCAAATGGCGCTTATATCCTGGCAAGTGAAACTTGTGCATTTGATGTGATCGGTGCTAAGTTCATTCATTCGATTAAACCCGGAGAAATGGTTGTCGTAAATAATGAACGCTACCAAATTGAAAAATATACGGAAGATACAACGGTGTCTATTGATTCAATGGAATACATTTACTTTGCACGCCCAGATTCGAATATTGCGGGTGTTAATGTACATACAGCACGTAAAAATATGGGACGAACGTTAGCGAAAGAAGCACCAGCAGCAGTGGATGTTGTGATCGGTGTACCCAATTCTTCCTTATCAGCGGCGAGTGGTTATGCGGAACAAAGTGGTATTCCTAATGAAATGGGATTAGTGAAGAACCAGTATATTGCTAGAACATTCATTCAGCCGACTCAAGCATTGCGTGAGTTGGGTGTACGAATGAAATTATCAGCCGTTAGCGGGGTTGTAAATGGTAAAAAAGTCGTGGTAGTCGATGATTCGATCGTACGAGGCACAACGAGTAAACACATCGTTCAACTGCTGCGTGATGCTGGGGCGGTTGAAGTGCATATGAGAATTGCTTCACCGCTTTTTTGTTTTCCGGACTTTTATGGAATTGACGTACAAGACAGTAAACAGTTAATTGCAGCGGACCATTCCGTGGAAGAAATCAGGGAAATCATTGGTGCTGATAGCCTTGCATTTCTAAGTGTTAACGGAACGATCGATTCCATTGGATTAAATTTCGACGCTCCTTATAAAGGGCTATGTATGTCGTATTTTACAGGAGAATATCCAACTCCATTGTACGACTATGAAGCTGACTATGTGAAATCACTAGAAAAGCAAACGCATTTAAAGTGATTCTTAGTGGAATAAAATTGAAAAAAATTAGGATGCCTGCCCGCCCATTAATCATATGACATTGAATTAATACATTAAATCTGGATTTCCTGCATGAATCTAGTCTTCTTTAGAAATTACATGATTATGAAACCTTCTAAACGATCATTTGTGCAAGATAATTTAGCAAAAAGAAAAGGGGCTATCTCATGGAAAACATTAAAGTAGGCGAAATCTTTACGAATGACCAGGGCGAGGAAATTGAAGTGCTGGCAGTGGTCAATATGGAAGGGACAGAATACGTTGCAGTCGGCTTTGTGGAGGATCTAAAAGAAGAAATCGAGGGAGACATTGATATTTTCTTTTTAAAGGTCAACCCAGATGGAGACTTCACAGCCATTGAAAGCGACGAGGAATTCGACAGAGTTTCTTCAGCTTTTGATGAAATAATGCAAGAAGACTAATACTTAGCAGGACAAAAGGGGAATATGAGAACCTCAAATAGGGGTTCTTATTTATTTTAAAAAAATCAACATGATAGAATGAAAAGAAATAGGAGAGTGATCGCAGAATCAACTCTCCTATTTGTGATTTAAATATAAAATGCCTAGGTATGATATATCGATATGATAGGGTACTATAACACTATCAAAATTAAAGGAAGAAATTAGGGAAACAGGAGAACTGTCCCCTTGTTTTGTTCAATTCCAACCTCATCGAGTGTTTGCCAAAGGGATGAAAGTGCTTGTTCTGGGTTGTAATAGTATTCGCTGCCTCGTACCCTCCAGAATTTCCAACCGCTTTGTTCTAAGATTTGCTGACGGTTTCGATCGTGTTCGTATCTTGTGCGTCCATCCCATTGATCGCCTTCACATTCAACTGCTAATCGACCATTTTCCCCTTCTACTACTAAATCAATCCGAAATCCTGCTATGTTATGCTGAGGAATCACTTTATATCCTTTAGCTTCGATTTGGTCAAAGACCGAACATTCAAAGTCATTTACGCAGCGAGTCCGATCAGACAGGAGAATTTCTTTTGCCGGGTTCTCGCAATAGGAAAGAAGCTCGTAGCGCAGGTCGGCTTTATTTTTAAAGTCATTGACAGTAGGCGTATGGAAAAGCCATAGCTGATCCTTAGCCCGGCTGACAGCAACGTTAAAACGGCGTTTATCTTTTTTTGTTGTGAGTGCTCTCATTGCCGTATTCCCAGGTGCGGCCACCATACTGATAAACATAACATCCCGCTCATCCCCCTGGAATGCATAGGCATCTCCACAAATTATGTTTCTTTTTTCAAACTCTGTCGTTCCGATGGCATCGACTAGCAAACGTTCAATGAGCTGCGCTTGTCCTTCTGCCTGTAAAGAGATCACACCCATTGATTTCCCTTCGTATAATGGGTTATCGACACACGCCTTAATCTGAGCGACAACAGCCTCCGCTTCGGGTCTGTTTACAACCTTGGAGCCTGTTCCGGTTCTGACTCCATTTGAGATATGGATGGTACGAATCGGTTCCAGGCGGTTAGGCGAATAGTTTCTTAAAGGAACTAAAGGTGTATTCGCATAACTGATTCTGTTTGAGAATTCGATAATTTCCGGCATACATCTGAAATGTTCTCTCAGTGTAATCCGACCGCCAAATAATACATTCGAAAGATCAAAGAAGGAACTTTCAATATCGAGCATATCGGCAAGATTGAAATCGTATAGATACTGTCTGCGCAAGTATTGCACGTCTTCCTGTTTGATTCCGATGTATTCTGGACTAATCTGCTTATCATCCCCAACTACAATCAATTTCTGGGCAATATATTGCAAAATCACCGCGTCAGGTCCGGATTGACTCGCTTCATCTATAATGACAACATCAAAAAGATTCGGCTGCACATCAAAGGTATCGAACACCCGGTATAACGGCATAATCCATGCAGGAATGGCATCACGGCATTGGGACATATGTTTTTGCGCATCTTTTAAATGGGTGAGTACATTCTTTCCTGTGCCTTTTCCGACCTTTTTCATGGATGTCGTCCATGCAAGGAGGTGCTGGCGCTGAATTTCTGTCATGTTGCTTAAAGTAGAGTACCATGCTTTATGGGCACCTAATTCCGTAATGATTTCTTTCATCTGTCGGTCTAGTTCCTTTATTTGCCCAGAAAGCACTGTCTCATCCGTACGGAGGAATTGGATTAGCCAAGTATTCACTTTTGCCCAGTCAATGGCCTGATCCAATTTGTTATATCTATCCAGCCATTTGGGATCCTTGAAGGAATTCATCAATTCGTCATGCATTATCGGCAGGGAGGTTTTTAAACGTTTCTGCAGCTCAACGGCTCGATTGCGTTTTGAACGGTATTCATCCAGCTTGGATAGTCTCACCTTGCTTTCCGTATAGCTCCCTATCTTTCTCGTTTTAATCGCTTCGGTGATTTGAATCACGAGAGAATGTTTATCCGTCCCATAAACGGATTGCTCCAATTTTTCTTCAAGCTCGAGGAATTGGGCCTGGATTTCTTCCAGTTTATTTGAAAAAGATAGAGACTGTAAGGCATGCAGAAGGTCATTGATATGCTGTTCGTCTAATGCTTTTTCAAAAATAACAGGGGTATCAAAAAATTCCTTTCTAGTCTCATCAACAATTGTCTTAATTCTGAGTAATGCTTGAAAAGGACTTAGGAAATCTTTAATCTTGGCTAAATTTAATGAGCGTGATTGGACCAATGGGAACTCCACATTCAATTGCTCTTGAATCATTTGTCTGATGTGCCCAATAATCATTTCCGTATGCAGGACGTCCTCTAGCAGGCTTAGGGTTTCAATGGCATCACATTTACGGCCATTGAAACGCACATCCTTGACAATATACCATGCATCTTTTACAGCTTTAGGCCGCATTAAAGGCATTCCTAATCCTTTGTTTTCTTTCAAATGTGCATGAAGCTGGACCGTATCTTCATACAATTGCGGCAGGACCACTTGTCCATAACCGGTTATCTTTGATAAATTATGTTTCGTTACTGTCTCTTGGATCATTTCAACCGAATGCATAATCTGTTGGTTCAATTCTTCCCAGAACTTGAATTTATTGTCCAGCACATCCTGTAAGGCGGATTGGTGCCATTCATCCTGATTATTTCCCATTTCATGCAGTGCCTTCGATAAATCATCCAGCAGGTGAAGCAATCTTTCCCGCTTTTCTGAAGGAAGGATCGAAAGCTGCATCTTTATTTCCGCATTACTATGTTCATATTTTAATACTTCGTTCTGTAGCGCTGCTTCTTGCTCGCAGCGCTCTTTAAATACAGCTTCATTCCATAAAAGGTCTATTGGCGGGATAGAACCATTGGTTTCTAGTTGAACCTCTCCATTCAGAAAATGAAGCAATTCAATGAGTTCAAGACCTTCATCATTGGTCAAAGGAATTTTGGTATCCATTTCAATAAAGTCCTGAAGCCAATGATATTTTTCCCGCTGTTCATGGATGATTTTGGCAATGCTTTGGGCTGTTCCGCTGTATTTCCCGCCTAACAAGCGATGGTGGAATGTTTCTTTTTCACGCAGTGCAACAAGCTGCTTCTGGGCAGCATCTTTGTTTTTCTTCATTTGCTCCAGTTTTAGCGAAAGCCTATTCATCTCATCCATGATTTCTTCCGGCTGCCATGTATCTTTTGTATTCGAAATATATTGAACGACGGTTTCTAAATCCTTGAATGATTTTGTGTCAGCACCGAGAAGGCTTACGCACAGGTTTTGTAATTCATGAGGAATTTTATCCTTTAATACATTTAAAGCTCTGGCTGTTTCACTCGTGATCAGAATTCTTTTGCCAGAAGCAAGTAAATGGGAAATTAAATTGGCAATCGTATGGCTTTTCCCAGTTCCTGGAGGCCCTTGAACGAGCACACCGTTACGCGTTTTAATATTTTCAATAATTCTCTTTTGTTCCTCGTTTGCTTCAAGCGGAAAAAAAACGGTTGAATCCTCCTGGTGCGTATCGCTCCCCGCTGACACTTCGTCTGGTTGGTGATAATCATCTAATTCTTCAAAAATGCGTTTGATGCCCAGAGGAACCTGAAAATCAGACTCTTTTGAGTGTTCAATGATGGCTGTACAAGCCCGTTGGAATCCTTTTTCATTTCTCTTGCGCAGAATGAGAGCCGGGCTGTACAAGACTTCAGGTTTTACGGCAGCCTCTCTCTTATGATTCAATTCTTCCTCTTTATACGTGCCGGTTGCAGCTAATGAATGGGCGAACGAGCGGCAGATGGAGTCGGTTAACTCTTTATTCCAAAAATTTGGTTGCAGTTCGTCCATCATTTCTAAAATTGGAACGAGTGCTTGATAATCGAGCCGCATTTCCAATTCCAGCATATCCTGCTCCAATTCAGCCTTACTGCCGTCTGCAGAAGGGACGACACGAATGATTCCATTATTGGCATCAAACTGAAAAGAACAAGGAATGGTTAAGATATGCCGGTGAATGGATTGCTGATCGGGCGTTTTCCAATTGAATAAGCCAATACCCACGAGTAGTTCATATTGTTCGCCTAATTTTTTTTGTTTTTGATAAATCGAGAAAAAATGCGTGTACACTTTTTGAATGCTTTCAAAGTGCAGATATTTCTCTTTCCAAGGGTTCCATTTTCCGGTCTTGTAATCGTCAAGAGTATGCTGAATCTGGGGGAAATCGGTTAACCGTAAATGAGGCGGGTTTGTTTCTGATTTCTCTGCATGTTCATCATAGTTTGGATTGGGGATTTTCTCTAATAGAACCGGTTCTGTTTTCATATTCTCAACCTGGAATGAAGGAGATAACCAATCTTTCATTTGCTTCGGAACGGCCGGAAATGGCGGTTTCACAGGTTTCCTTATTTGAATCCAAGTATCATTTACATTGGAAGTAAGGGGAGAAGTACATTCAGGTGCGTTTGGTATTTCATTTAGAAAAATATAATCCTCGTAGTTTTGAATATCTTGAGTTAATGGTACTTTAAGCAGTGAGAGTTCCTTTAAATATGTAAAGAGCCGCGCTGTTCTTTCTCTATCTATAGGAGAAGAATTCATTATTCGTCATCCTTCCTGAAAATCTATTATCTGAAAAATTTTTATACAAAATAATATTATACCATGAGATGTATGATTGAAGATTGGGATTTATTTGAAGAGTAGAGCTATCCACTTATCAAAACGAGGTAAAACAATTCAAAACAGATATAACAAATTGTTGAAACTTGATTCTTGTCAATTCTAAGTAGTAAAAAATACCCTATACTTAAATTATCGACAACAGGAATAAATAAAAGAGGGAGGGAAGCAGCCATGCAAAGATTTATATTGGGGAAGAAAAATCAGATTGCCCTGATGAGTGGAATCTTGATTGTACTCGGATTCTTTAGTCATTTTGTTTTAGAAAACACCACTCTTTTCAATGTGTCATTCGTTATCGCCTCTATTTTTGGAGCAGCACCAATAGCCATCCAAGCCTATCAAGCCCTAAAAGTAAAAGTTGTCAGTATTGATGTGTTAGTCACCACTGCCGTTATCGGAGCTTTTTTTATTCAAAACTACGAAGAAGCAGCGATCGTTACGTTCTTATTCCTCTTCGGTTCTTACTTGGAACAACGCACGTTGAACAAAACACGATCTGCCATCAAGGAATTAACAGAAATGGCACCAGAAAGTGCATGGAAGAAAGGGGAAAGTGGGGAATTTGAGGAAGTAGATGTGGATGAGGTGGACGAAGGAGATATTTTGCTTGTTAAGACCGGTGCAAAAGTTCCTGTTGATGGAACCGTTATCATCGGAGGGGGTCACATCAATGAAGCAAGCATCACAGGAGAATCTGTACCAGTAAATAAAGTTATTGATTCCAGAGTCTTTGCCGGAACCATCTTGGAAAATGGAACGATTCAAATTCGAGCAGACCGGGTGGGGGAAGATACGACATTTGGTAAAATCATTGAATTGGTAGAAGAAGCCCAGGATTCCAAGTCAGAAGCGGAGCGGTTCATTGACCGATTTTCCCAATATTATACTCCAGCCGTATTAGTCCTAGCCCTCATCGTATGGTTATTCTCACGGAATTTAGAACTAGCCATTACCATTTTGGTGTTAGGCTGCCCAGGGGCGCTGGTGATTGGTGTCCCTGTTTCCAACGTCGCCGGTATCGGAAACGGTGCACGTAATGGCATCCTCCTAAAAGGCAGTGAGGTGATCAATGATTTCAGTAAAGTGGATACAATGGTTTTTGATAAAACAGGAACATTGACAGTGGGAAACCCTGAAGCAGCAGAAAGTGAATACTATGGAGAGAACAGGAAGGCAGCGCTTGGATACTTGGCAAGCGTAGAAGGTGAATCCGATCACCCACTTGCAAAAGCTGTCTTAAAAGACATCGGTGAGACGACTGTCTACACGGTAGAAGAGACAGAAGTGGTCAAAGGCGGCGGAATTGTCGCAAAAGTAAACGGTCATCGGGTAGCAGTAGGAAACGTCGCTTTGATGGCAAAAGAAAATATTGCATTGAGCGAAAAAGCGAAAGAAGATGTGAAGCGATTTGAAGAAAATGGAGACTCACTTGTCTTGACGGCTATCGACGGTAAATTGGAAGTTCTAACGGGCATTCGTGATCAAATTCGTCCAGGTATGAGAGTAGAACTGCAAAGGTTTAAAAAATTAGGCGTGAAAAACCTCGTGGTTCTTTCAGGAGACAATCAGGGAACCGTTGACTTAGTTGCTCGTGAACTTGGTCTGACAGAAGCACATGGGCATATGCTGCCAGAAGATAAATCGGCTTATATCAAAAAAATTCAAGCAGAAGGCCGCATCGTCGCTTTTGTTGGAGACGGGGTCAACGACAGTCCTTCATTAGCCCTCGCGGATATCGGAATCGCAATGGGCAGCGGAACCGATGTGGCGATTGAAACATCCGATGTTGTCTTGATGAATTCCAACTTCAGTCATTTGTCACACGCTTTAGGCTTAACAAAAGCAACGGCAAGAAACATGAAACAAAATAACACCATTGCGGTAGGTGTGGTATTGGTCTTACTTGCCAGTGTGTTCTTCAGCGAATGGATGAACATGACCATCGGTATGCTGGTACACGAAGGAAGTATTTTGGTCGTGATCTTGAATGGTATAAGATTGCTGAGATATCGTTTGAGAGGGACACAGTCTATCACAGAAGCAAAAATAGAAACAGCTGAAATTGCATAATAAGTACCACTTAGTTTCAAAGTGAAAGTTGCAAAACTTGATTACCATCAATTAAATTTATGCGAAACAGGGCTATACTTGAATTATAAAGAGGAAGAGAAAGAAGAATGAAGCCTCAAAATGAAAAAAGGAGAGGTTAATTATGCAAAAAGCAACCATTCAATTAGAAACACTAGCTTGTCCATCATGTATGCAAAAGATTGAGAATGCAGTAAAAGGATTGAAAGGGATCCATAAAAAAAGTGTAAAAGTATTATTCAATGCAAGTAAAGTAAAAGCAGATTTTGACTCAGAAACGTTGGCAATTGGCGATATTGAAAAAGCTATCAAGGACTTAGGGTATGGAGTGATCAACTCAAAGGTAAAATCCGCTTAAGGCTGCTCGTGACTGAAGTAACAAAGGATTAAATATATATTCATAGAATCATAGGAGAATCCAGAGGATAGACTGGGTTCTCATTTTTGTTGTGTTAGATTATCACTTTTATGTTTAATGTTTCCAGTTCACTGTTATCTTATAATCATATAATATTTAAATGAGAAGTAATTTTATCTAAAGCCAGAATAAATGACGCAAAACTGTCCCCTTGTTCTGGGGAAGGGAACTATTCATGAAGAATAATGTTAGCCGCAGTAAGAAAATCGCGTTTGAAATATCCATTCTATTCATTTTATCTAGTCTGATTTGGATTTATTCAACTGAATGGTTATTAACAAAGTTTTATACGAAGGATGTTTTTTGGATAAGTATTGCAAAAGGCTTTCTTTTTGTTATTGCAACTGGATTTTTTATAAATAAATTGATTTATAGAAATATGAAAGATATTGAAAACCGGGAGAAGCAGTTACAGAGCCTTGTTGAAAATAATATGGATGCGCTCATACGTTTGGACTTAAAGGGTAATATGATATCAGCTAATCGTGTTACTGGGAAAATAACTGGATATAGTGAAGAAGAGTTGACAAACATGACAATTAAGGACCTTATAGGCAAAGACGATTTGGATAAAGTTCAAAAGCATTTATCAGAAGTAGCAAAAGGGAAGTCTTCCAACGTAGAGTGCAGTTGTACGATCAAAAGCGGGCATTGTATACAAATAAGTATGACAAGTGTACCGATCGTGATAGATGAAAAAATAGTAGGGGTTTTCGTCATTGTGAGAGATATTACAGAATTAAAAGATAAAGAGGAACTTATAAGGAAATCTGAAAAGCTTTCGATTGTAGGTGAATTAGCGGCCGCTGTAGCACATGAAATTCGAAACCCCCTAACCTCTATAAAAGGCTTTCTCCAATTACTACAATATAAGGATTCAAAAGATGAAGAAAAACAGTACTATAACATTATGTTATCTGAAATTGAACGCATCAATTTGATTGTCAGTGAATTCATGGTACTATCCAAACCCCAAGCGATTACCTATCAAAATGAAAATATCACTTCTTTATTAAGAGATGTCATTACGTTGCTTGAGACAATTGCTATTGTTAAAAATGTAGAGGTCACTAAAGAGATTGAATCGGATATGATTTTGGTTAAATGTGAAGGGAATCAAATAAAGCAGGTATTTATCAATATTTTTAAAAATGCCATAGAGGCGGTTCCAAATAAAGGGAAAATCCATATTGAGGTTTCGCATTGGAAAGAAGACCGTGTCCGTATTCGTTTTATTGATAATGGGTATGGTATCCCAGGTGACTTGCTCTCTAGGTTAGGTGAACCTTTTTATACAACAAAAGAAAAAGGAACCGGTTTGGGCCTAATGGTCAGTCATAAGATTATTGAAGATCATCAAGGAAGGATCGATATAAAAAGTGAGATGAATAAGGGGACAACAGTTGATATTATACTTCCAGTTTCCATTGATGAATAAAACATGGGGACGATTCTTCTGTTTTCCTGATTTTTCCCAACCTATAGTTCGATAGTAAAGTACTCTATTTTTCAAACTTATTTCGATAAGTGAGTAGGCATCAAGAATATAAAATATTCTAAAAACAGGAATCTAAGATGAATGACAAAAAGTGAGGACTAATCCTCACTTTCATTTTTCTAAAATTTTTCTAATGGAATGGATATTTCCGCTGGTTTAATGAGAGGATTACTCTTATCTATTTCTCTTTTAAATATCGCTTTTACATAGATATTTCCATTTACTGGTTCAGCTGGCGGGTATAATACTTCAAGGATTTCGATTGTAGCGCCAGGTTGAAGTACGTAATGTTCAATCATAAGAGTACATGCAATGCCGGAAGGCGCCCATTTACTTCCGATTTTGACTGGACCATCTTTCGTGTCCGTGAATAAATCAGCGGCAATTCCTTTGTCGCATCCATTAGTGCCAAAATACGAAATGGGTTCACTGCTTACATTGGTTGCTTTTACCTTTGCGAATACCTTCTCCTCTGATTGATCGATTGCTAATTCCAATTTGATGCCATCCTGTTCTATCGTCTGATTTATAGTATATTCAGGTCCGTTTGTATGAAATTTTAGTTTCAAAGGTTTAGCTAAAGGATTTCCCATTTTTGATGTCATATCTTTTGTAATATATAGATAGTAAGTCTCATTCCTATCATATAGCGCAGTCAGACCAAGTGTGATAGAGGTCGGATCATCTCTGCTAATAATTGGATTAAAAATGTCTAGTCTTTGATTATCCCGTTCGCGGACAACATACATATTTTTTCTCAAATTCTCAAAATTTCTCCAATTTTCGTCAAGTTCATCATTAAACTTGACCACCCATTCATGGGCAATGTCTACTTCTGCTACAGAAGAACCTGGTTCCCATCCTGAAACCGATTCAATCGCAAAGGTTGGTTTCCCTCTGAAGGATGGCTCTAATGCACGTGTTAAAAAAGCAGAAAAGTGTCCGCGGGATACAGTGGCCTCAGGGCGATATGTACCATCCGAATATCCATTTGCTATTCCCAGAGCATAAGCGTTTAATATCGATTGATAGGCTGCCTTACTAGGGGAAATATCCTGAAATGGATTAGAAAGGTGACGATCTTCTAAGTTAAAGGCCCTGTCTAAGATAATGGCCATCTGTCCACGTGAAATATTTTCATGAGGATGATAGGTGCCATCGGAGTATCCCGTAATAATTTTCTTTTCAACGGCCGCAGCGATATAGCCGGAGCCTGTGACATTGGCGGTTACATCGCTAAACTTCGTATTCCGAGGTTCCCCGTTTAACCCAAGCGCACGTCCAATCATAATTGCTGCTTCTGCACGGGTGACCTGTACATCCGGTCGGAAGATTCCACCTTGAAACCCTGTGATGATCTGTTTTGAAGAAAGAAATTCAACTTCTTTGTAAAATGTGTAAGTTTTTGAAACGTCTCTGAATGTACCCGATGCGAGTCCGGTCATGGGTACAGCGAGAAAAAAGATTAATAGAATGATGAACAAACTAAAAAATCTCCGCATGATATCCTCCTTTAGTTATGAATTGACCTGTTAAAAACAGTATACCATGAGAGGTTTCCATTACTTAAAGATAATTACAGAATCCTCCAATAAATCTCTAGTGCCTGATCCAAGTGAAGAATAAAAACATCCATAAGTTAACTGGTTAATCAGTTAACAAAACGATACAGGATCTGTTGTGAATGGTATCGAATATCTTTGTCAAATTAGTGATGTTTAGACAACAATGGAATATGATAGAAAAATAGAGTGAAAAAAGGAGGGTCGCGATTTGGGAGAATTTCTTGGCTTTGCTTATCAGGATTTTAAATACAAGCTTTACATTCCTGGGGAATATCAGGTTGATAAAGAGTGTCCGTTGGTGGTGTTGCTCCATGGATGCAGCCAGAATCCGGATGATTTTGCTGCAGGGACAAACATGAATACACTGGCTGAAAAGGAACAATTCTTTGTCCTCTATCCTGACATGAACCATCCATTTAATCCCGCAGATCCAGCCGGGTATAACCATTTTGGCTGCTGGAACTGGTTTTTAGATAAAAATCAACACCGTGGGCAGGGGCATCCTAAGCTGATTTATGGAATGATTAATGAAGTGAAAAGCAAATACATGATTGATTCCAAAAAAGTGTACGCTGCCGGCTTTTCTGCCGGCGGTTCACAAGCGTGTATCCTTGGTGCTGCATACCCGGATGTATTTAACGGTATCGGCATTTATTCGGGATTAGCCTATGACGCGGCAAATGTGTTATTACTAATTGATCCGCTGGCGAATGAAGCACAAAAAAGGATGGCGACAGGTGTACCTGACCCATTTGAATGTGGAAATCATGCCTTTCAAGAGATGGGAGAAAATAAGAAAAAAATGCGCGTGATTGTTTTCCATGGAAGCTCGGATACAACCGTCAACCCCATTAACGGCGAGCAAGTGATCATCCAATGGGCCCAAACCAATTTTCTCGTTGAAGGCGGTATTGGTCAGGCTGATGTGACTCCCGCCCAGATCCATTCAGATAGTATAAATGGAAAAAGTTATATTTGCTATGTTTATCATGATTCCAACGATAAAGAATTATTGGAGTTTTGGCTGATTGACGAAATGGGGCATGCTTGGTCAGGCGGGACTGAAACTGGTTCTTATACAGACCCCTCCGGTCCAAATGCAACAGAAATTATGTGGGAATTTTTAAGCAAGCATCCACAACAACATGTAGAAAAAAGAAGCGAAACACAGGTCATAGAACGAACTCCAGTATTCGTTGAGTCACAACTTCATCCATTGGAAAGCTTACCAGTTGTTATACCCGTCGAACAACCGCCGGTCAATGATTTTGTAAACCCTCCAGAAAATCCTCCGGCACCAACACCACCTGAACCGGCAGTAGAAATACCACTTGAAACACCAGACAAAACTTCCACTGAGATAAAGGGAGAAAGGATGGATGAATCACCTGGCAAAACATCTATCAAGGACTTTGTTAAAGCCATCCTTGTAAAACTGATGAAAAGGAAGAATAAAACAAAAAAATAAAGCATTCTGGATAAAAAGGCGAACAGTATTTGGTATCTGTTCGCTTAAATTTTTTCTCCAGTCTTCAGTAATCTGGCCAGTTCTTAATGATTGATAAGTTTCGTTGATTGGAAACAAATAACTTTCTACCACCATTGTAAAAACTGGCTCTGTCTTATGGCAAAGCCAGTTTAATACTTTAACAATACTGCTATTGACAAAATATAGAGTCCGTAGAATGTTCATCATTAATGAATTCAAAACCATAAAATTAGTTTTATAATATTATCTGAGGGGGAAGCTGGTGGTTAAGTCTAAGGGGTTACAATATTAGGGCGGTTTAAGTGAAATTATTCACAAGAACAAACAGAGATAGAGCCTGTCAGTGAACCACTGGCTCCTGTTTCATTCTCTAAAAAAGAAAATAATCAGATCAACAAAACAATGCGGTATATAAGACTCAATAAAAGGAAGGAACTACAACACTAGCCATTTTTCTTTTTTATACAAACGAATAGGAGGCTGCAAAAGTGAACATTACTGAAAAAGCAAAAGAATATATCGAACAGACAATGAAAGTCCAAGGAGTTTCTACCTTGCGTTTCTATGGGATCAATGGGTGCTGCAGTGTGAAATTAGGGATTGCTTTGCAAAAGGCTGAGGAAAACGACATATTAGAAGATATTAATGGAATAAATATTGCTATTCAGCCGGGTATGAAAGAACAATTGAGCAGTGTGGTTATCGAGGCGGAAGAAGAAGACGGCGAAATCTTTATTGTTTTAAATGGATACGAAAATACATCTTGCTGTTAGTTCTTCGACAGAAGGACTCATAGGCGGTCTTATTTTTAGCTTTTTCATTGCCACTCATGTCAAGCAAATCAGGACCATCCTTGCCTCATTGGTGGCAATCGTTGTAGGTCTGTTTGGCGGTGCCTTAATCGGTCTTTCGATTTATGATGGCTGCCAGATACCTTTTTTGATTTCCGGAATGCTGGTGGGAGGCTTATTTGGACTGATCATCGGTGCCAAAAAATACGTCCTCCATTTTGCAGTTATCGGTGCCCTTGTATTTGTTCTAGGTAAAATCATATTGCTCTATGTTGATGCTCTCTTCTATCACTTTTTCACTGACTTCGCTTGGGACCAAGGACATATGGTGGTAACGGTGGCATTGAATGCTCTGTTTCACGGGATTGCATTGGGCCTAGGCACAGGAATCTATCTGAAAAGAAGCAGACATAAGCAAGAATAGGTTAAAATATTTATCGTAAAATATATTAACGGGGAACCGATTTGAAAAAAACGATATAAGGGAGTTAGCTGTATGGCTGGTAATGAATCAAAGGTTGTCCAATATCTTTTTGACAATATCGGCAAAATTAAATTAAACCATATTGGTACAGTAGAAAGCATAGGAGCACCTAAAAAAGGTCAAGAAGGTTATATCCAGATAACGAATGAATCAGAAATGCATTTAATAGCTACAACGGATAGTAAGAAGAAAGCGGATGTTTACATAAATGACTTTGGAGTATCGGTTAAGCAGGAGGGAGGGAGTTTTGGATTTAATCGTCTTCAAAGAAAGTCCCTGGATTCAGTTTTTAGTATGCTTGAGTTTCAAAATATTCCTGAAAAGATTAGAAAATTTGATGAGGAAGTAGAAAAGTTCCATCAAAGTAGTGATAAAAAAAGAAATATTGACTGGTCAGTGTTTTTTAATGAGCAGGAATTTTGTGATTTAACTGAACTTTTAATGACTAAATATAGTCCAAAGTACGGTTTTTCCCAACATCCTGCTGACTTAATATTAATTGCTGCAAAAGCTATAAAAACAACCACGGATATATGTGTTATGGATTTTCCTGAGTATTTTAAATTAAAAAAGGATAAACTTAAAATTGCTATTAGAAGGCAGTGGGTGGGTCAAGATAGTACAAGTGAGCATAAACGTGCAGTCTCAATTGCTAAAGTTCCAGAAAATTCATCTTGGGTATTTAACGAAGTATCTGGAGAACCCAGAAACGGCTGGAAATCAGATTTTCCTGAATCTGATAGAAAGACTGTATACTTTATAATGATTGAAGAGGTAAAAGGCAGAATGGGCCGCAAGAAAAAGAACAGATGATGATCGGGAAATTTTTTATAAACAATACTTAAGTTGTATAACTCAAAGTAGAACAAACTAAATTCATGCGCTATCCTAATTGGATAGCGTTTTTTAAAAATTTTCCTGCTCCCCTAAGAGGTAAATGAGGGGATATTCTGATGAGATAACGGAACAGGTTGGGGAAATACATACTTATAACACAATACAATATTTCCAGTGGGCAAGCAGTAATAATACGAGGTGAAATTGGTGGGAAATAGTATATGGAAAAAAGACAATGATATTTATAAGTTGAACACCTTAACTGAAGCAGACATTAAAAAAGCAGAAGATATTTTTAAGATTAAACTTCCTAAAGCGTATGTAAACATTCTTAAAGTTCAAAACGGTGGAGAAATTATTTATAATGCCTTCCCGATACTTGATAATGATTTTTTTAGCGAAGCTTTTATTGAAGTGGAATATATTTATGGAATCGGTAAAAATCCAGGTATTCTGGATTCTCAGTATTTACTAAACGAATGGGAAATACCTGACGGATTTATTCTATTCAATGGAGATGGTCATACTTGGCTCGCTTTTGATTATCGTAATGTATCTTCTGAACCTCCTATCGTTTATGTTAATAATGATAAGGAAACAAAGGTCATAAAAATAGCAAATAGCTTCAATGAATTTTCAGAGAATTTATTTACGGTAGAATACGAGGTTGTAGAAGATAAAGAATTTCATAAGCCTGAATACACAAAAGAAACATTTGAACGTCTTATAGAACAAGATAATGTTGATGAACTATTAGACGCAATAAGTTATCTTTCTCAAATGGAATCCGATATAGAATGGTTAGGTAATGGGTTGTTAAAATTAGCCAATCATCCTGATATAAAGATCAGAAACCAAATTGCAAACAGTGTATGGAACTTCTTAACGTATCAATTAGACGATGAAACCTTACATAGTTTTATAGATATTTTCAAGATGGATACTGATAGTGGCGTACAAGGTTACGCTGAAATGATTATAGAGAAAATCAATTATTCAATTGATGATTTAAAAAGGGATATAAAACGGTGTATTGAAAATGGTGGATATATGGTAGTCAGTTTTATTTTCCAAAAGAATGTATATCACATTTACCAAGAAAATAAGCTGAAGCTTGAAGGACCAAATAATACACAGATCTTCGATTCAGCAGAAGAACTAATAGAACACGCTATTTTGGACGGAATACCTTTACAGGAAATGTGGTGTAATGTAAAAACACTATAAAATGACACTTTATTCTATTTATGTACTATTAGATTGATAATATCTAAATCGTATATAGTTTGCACGTTTTTCCAAAGTCATCTCCATCTTTATAGTCATATATGAAAGTTCATCATCATCGCCGCTGCAACGGTAATAATAATTACTACAATATTTAATTTTCGAATAAAACTTCAGTTTTTAATGAATGATAATGAGGCGAATAATGGGAAAAATCTTACTTGTTAATAACTTCACAATTAGTTCATTGTCATTTATAATGAATATTCATATTGCATGTGAAAGAAAGGAGGAAATGATGAGAATTTTACATATTCAAGCACAGCTGCCAAGTAAAACAGGGAGCGGGGTTTATTTTACTAATCTTATTAAAGGTCTGGAAAATCGCGCCCAACAAGCTTGTCTTTATGGGTACTACCCGGATTTTGAATGGGGTATTTTACCGAAAGATAAGCAGTACCAAGTCGTTTTTCCAAATGAATATTGCCATTTTCCGCTTCCGGGAATGAGTGATGTGATGCCCTATGAAAGTACTATTTATGGCGAAATGACGCCTGAAATGATTGCGAATTGGAAAAAGGCCTTTGAGCCGGCAGTCCATCAAGCGGTAGCTGATGTAAAGCCGGATCTTATAATATCTCATCATCTTTGGTTTTTAACCGATCTCATCCGCCAATGGTTCACAGATATAAAAGTGACAGGTGTCAGCCATGGAACGGATTTGCGTCAGGCCAGAAAACATCCTCAATTAGCAGAGCAATATACGAAACACATTAAAGATTTAGATATGATTTTTACGCTGAGTTCAGAGCATATTCCTGCTATTAAACAAATCTATGATGCCCCTGAAAAACGAATCCACGTTTTGGGAAGCGGCTTTAACGAACATAATTTTTATCCTCCTGCAGCAAAAACTAAAGATAAAGATATTACCATTGTCTATGCCGGAAAGATTGCCGACAGTAAAGGTGTTTTCCAATTAGTCGACACATTCAAAAATCAACTGGGTGATGAGGGAAATATAAAATTAGAGTTATATGGAGCAGGAGATAATGAAGCGGTAGACCGATTAAAAAAAGCAATAGAATCTGATCCGCGCATCACTTATTGCGGAGTTGTCACTCAAGATGTATTGGCAGAGATCTTCCGAAAACACGAAATTTTTGTCCTGCCATCCTATTATGAAGGTCTTCCTTTAGTTGTTTTAGAAAGTCTTGCTTGCGGTATGCGTGTAGTCGTGAATGAGTTACCTGCTCTGATCGAGCATTTAAGCGGAACGATTAATGAAAGCGGCTGGGTAGAGTATGTCAAACAGCCTCGCTTAAAGAACATTGATCAGCCTGTTGAAAATGATCTGCCAGCATATTGTGACCGGCTGGCAGAAGCTTTAAAAAAACAAATTAAGGGTGCTAGTGAAAGAGCAGAGCTTCCGAAAGAAGTTTATGATAGCATTAAAATTTATTCTTGGACAGGACTTGTTGAACGTCTGTGGCAGACGATTCAGTAAAACAGGGGGGAGTTCATTCTCCTGTTTCCCTACTTTTCCCGGATTACAGTTCGAGAATGATAAGAGCGTGCAAACTTATTGATGAGGAGGGTTTTAAGGTGAATGGGATTCCTTTAATCGTTACAACGGATTGGTTAGCTGCTAGATTAGATGACCCTAATCTTAGAATCATAGATGCAACTACTTTTTTAGGACCGCCTTTGCATGAAGCGTACATGGATGTTTCATCAGGTTGGGAGGCTTATGAGAAAAAACATATTATGGGAGCGGTCTTTGCTGATTTATATGGAGACTTTTCTGAGACAGAATCAGAACTTTCTTTCACCCATCCAATTCGAGAGAAATTTATTAAAAATATTCGTGAGCTCGGTGTTGGTGAGGGGACTTATGCAGTGGTTTATGATCAAGGAATCACGGATGACGCCACTGTGGCTGTATCCTACTGGGCTTCCCGCCTGGCATGGCAGCTTCGTTATGAAGGCTTTGATCAAGTAGCTGTCCTTGATGGTGGTTTAATAAAATGGTTAGAGGAAGGAAGGTCAACTACTTCACACTCTAACTCTTACCCTCAAGGGAAATTTGCAGGTGTAAGAAACACTGAATTATTTGTCACGAAAGAGGACGTAAAGGAAGCATTGGTTGATGAAAATATGATCATTGTTGATAGTCTGCCGCAAGAAAGCTATAACGGGGATCCGAAAAGCACAGAAAGAAGCGGTCATATCCCGGGAAGTGTAAATATCTTTTTTGGTCTGCTGTCAAATTTTGAAACAAAAGAACTATATCCTGATGAAAAACTTCGGCAAACCTTTGAAAAAGCAGGAGTGTTGGATCCAAATAAAAAGGTCATAGTGTATTGTGGGTTTGCCGTTGCGGCAACCTGGATAGCCCTGCTATTAAAAAAGTGCGGCCAAAATAATGTAGCTGTTTATGATGGATCCATGGAGGAATGGACCAGTGACTTATCCTTACCACTCGAAATATAGAAACATTGAGACGGTTCTCCTGTTTTCCTAATTACTTCCATTCTATGTTCGAGAATAGGATACTCTATTTTTCAAATTGAATGGATCCTGCACCTTTTTGTAGTTTCATCCTTGACTAAAATATGAGGAGGCATCGCATGAATCTCATTGATCAGGCCATTAAATTTGCGGCAATCGCTCATAAGGACCAAACAAGAAAAGCGACGAATATTCCATATATAACCCATCCATTTGCAGTTGGGATGCTTTTGCAAAAAGCGAACTGCAGCGAAGAGGTGATTGCGGCCGGCATTTTGCATGACGTACTTGAAGACACCCCCATTACATACGAAGAATTATCACAGCGATTTGGGAGCAAGGTAGCCGACCTGGTTGCTGCTGCTTCTGAGCACGATAAGAGTCTGCCTTGGGAAATCCGCAAACAGCATACGATTAATCGGTTGAAAACGGCATCTGTCGAAGAAATACAAGTGATCACAGCAGACAAACTGCATAACTTGAAATCAATTCAGGAGGATTATCTTCACCATGGAGAGGAAATCTGGAGTCGCTTTAACCGGGGAAAAAGGCAGCAGCATTGGTATTATACCAGTGTAGTAAAAGAATTAACTTTAAGAAAAAAGGACTTCAAGCTTATTGGTGAATTAGAGAATACCATAATAGAGGTATTTGGCTCATTAGATTTACTTTAAAGATCTTCTTGTCGCTTTGGGACAAAGGTCTGACCCCAATTCCCTCCACCAGAAACTTCAGATTGGAAAAAATTATGGAAACGCAAGAACCGTCCCGATGTTTCCAAGTATCCCTTTCATATTTATCCTTTTTTTGCAAATACTACTCTTAAGCTTAATTATTATTGGGAGTAGGTGAGTGGAGAGATGGATAATCAACATTTTACAATTTTCCTTGATGGCAAGGAGATTGCCGCAAAACCGGGGCAATCAATCTTTGAAGCGGCAAGGGATCAGGATACCTTTTTACCTGGCATTTGTTCCTCCCAGCCTGATTTAGGTGTTGGGGTTATTCAAACCTGTGATACATGCTATGTTGAGGTAAATGGAGAATTGGTTCGCTCTTGCGCTACAAAAGCGGAGCCTAATATGCAAATATCTGCTGCTTCGGATAAGGCCAAAGCAGCACAGTTGGAGGGAATGTCACGAATTCTCAAAAATCATGAACTTTACTGTACCGTTTGTGATAATAACAATGGTAACTGCGTGGTCCATAATACAGCCGAGCATTTACAGCTCGATCATCAAAAATATGAATTTACTCCAAAGCCTTATCCTCCTGATAACTCAAATCCGTTTTATCGTTATGAGCCCGACCAATGTATTTTATGCGGTCTTTGTGTAGAGGCTTGTCAGGACTTACAGGTTAGTGAAGTGTTAAGTATTGATTGGAAACGTGAACGGCCGCGAGTGATTTGGGACAATGATGTTCCGATTAATGAATCTTCATGTGTTTCATGCGGTCACTGTGTAACGGCTTGTCCTTGCAACGCATTGATGGAAAAATCGATGCTTGGCAAAGCGGGGTATATGACTGGAATTCCTAATAAAATCCTCGAGCCAATGATCGATTTAACGAAAGAAGTGGAGCCGGGGTATAAACAGATTTTCATGATTTCAAACGTGGAATCAACGATGCGTGAGGACCGAATCAAACGGACAAAAACGGTCTGTACTTATTGTGGAGTAGGATGCAGTTTCGAGGTATGGACAAAGGATCGGGAAATTCTAAGGATTCAACCGCAGCCTCATGCACCTGTGAACGGGATTTCTACCTGTGTCAAAGGGAAATTTGGCTGGGATTTCGTAAACAGTGAGGATCGATTAACAAAACCGTTAATTCGAAAAGGGGATAAGTTTGTTGAAGCAACCTGGAATGAGGCTATGACCCTTATTGCAGAGAAGCTCTTGAAAATAAAAGAAGAAAATGGAGCCGAATCCCTTGGCTTCATTGCTTCCTCCAAATGTTCAAATGAAGAAAATTATTTATTTCAAAAACTGGCAAGGTCGATTTTTAAATCAAATAATGTTGATAATTGCTCAAGGTATTGCCAGACCCCTGCATCAACCGGACTCATGCGGACAGTTGGAATTGGCGGAGATTCAGGAACAATGGAAGATATCGCGAGTTCCGACTTAATCATTGTCGTCGGGGCTAATCCCGCTGAGTCACATCCCGTTTTATCAACAAGAATTAGAAGAGCGCATAAACTAAACGGGCAGAAACTGATTGTGGCGGATTTACGAAAAAATGATTTAGCAGACAGAGCAGATCTTCATATTCACCCTAAGCCTGGAACAGACCTCGTCTGGCTTTCTGCTGTAACGAAATATATTGTGGACCAAGGTTGGGAAGATAAAGAATTTTTACAGAACCGTGTCAATCAAGTAGAGGAATATATTGCTTCACTAGAAAAGTTTACGCTTGATTATGCAGAGGAAATCACAGGACTGTCAAAGGAGACGCTCATATCGATTGCGACTATGATTCATGAAGCAAAAGGAACGTGTATTCTATGGGCAATGGGGATCACCCAGCACATAGGCGGGACAGACGGAAGTACGGCGATCGCCAACCTTCTATTAATTACAGGAAACTTTGGAAAACCCGGCGCTGGTGCGTATCCTTTACGGGGTCATAATAATGTACAGGGTGCTAGTGATTTTGGCACTATGCCAAACTGGCTGCCAGGCTATCAACCCATTGAAAACGATGAGGTTCGCGGGCGCTTCGAACAAGCGTGGGGGACAGAGATACCGAAAAAACCGGGACTGAATAATCACCAAATTGTAGAAGCGATTCATGCAGGGAAGGTGAAAGCGATGTATTTATTTGGAGAAGAAATGGGTCTGGTTGATTCTAATATTAATCATGTTCAGGCTGCATTCGAGAAACTTGAGTTCTTTGTTGTGCAAGATATCTTCTTCTCCAAAACGGCACAATTTGCTGACGTTGTTTTACCGGCTGCTCCAAGCCTGGAAAAAGAAGGAACATTTACGAATACTGAACGGCGTATCCAAAAGTTTAATCGAGTGTTTGAACCGCTAGGTGAGAGTAAGCCGGATTGGGAAATTTTTCAGATGTTAGCCAATAAACTTGGCGCCGATTGGAATTATACTCATCCCGGAGAACTCATGGATGAAGTGGCAGCGCTTACACCATTCTTTGCAGGGGTAAGCTATGAACGTCTGGAAGGATGGAACAGCCAGGTCTGGCCGGTTGAACAGGACGGGACAGACACGCCGTTATTATATAAGGAAAAGTTCAAGTTTCCTGATGGAAAGGCCCGTCTCTTCAAAGTCGATTGGACCCCTCCTTTTGAAGCAGGAGAAGAGTATGATCTTCATCTAAACAACGGGCGACTGTTAGAACATTTTCATGAAGGCAATTTAACCTATCGCTCTGAGGGAATTACCTATAAAGTGCCTCATCCTTGGCTTGAGGTGTCCCCTGAGCTGGCGAAAGAACGAAATATTGAAACAGGTGCTCTTGTCCGGCTCACCTCCCCATATGGAGAAGTCACAGTGCGTGTTTGGGTAACGGATCAAGTAAAAGGGAAAGAATTGTATTTGCCAATGAATTCAATGGCAGGGAAGTCCGCGGTCAATAAACTGACAAGCAGTTATCATGATAAAGTTACGCATACGCCAAATTACAAGGAAATGCAGGTGAAAATGGAAGTCCTCGAACGAGACGGTGACTCACCATTGCCGCATCATAATTTTAGATTTGGAAACCCGCAGCCGCATATTGGGGTTGAAACGGATAAAAAATGGAATCGACCGGATTTCACCCCGATCCCGGAATTGGTAGAGAGAGAGGGGCTTTTCGATGGCCAAAGCGATCAAGCAAATTGAAGAAAGTAAGGTAACGTCCCAAGAAAAGCAATCAGAGGATTTATTTGCGATTATAAAACTGGTCAGTGAAAATCGTGAAGCAATCACGACAAGTATGGAAATCTTAGGAGAACTGAAACAGACTGGAGTACTAGATATGTTCAAAGGGGCTCTAAGAACACGTGAAAAAATCGGAGCCATTGCCCTTGAACAAATCAACCAGCCTAGTATGCATAACACCATTAAAAATGCTTTCAATATCATTGAGTTTTTAGGTTCGATAAATCCGGATCAAATGAAAGTGCTATTAAGTGCCCTGCGGAAAGGCATGGATGAGTTTTCAGAATCAGTTGAGAAAAATGA
Source organism: Bacillus benzoevorans (assembly GCF_014207535.1). Classification (GTDB taxonomy): domain Bacteria; phylum Bacillota; class Bacilli; order Bacillales; family Cytobacillaceae; genus Bacillus_BD; species Bacillus_BD benzoevorans. The sequence goes on along the minus strand of NZ_JACHGK010000002.1, from coordinate 398,133 downwards.
ACATATCGGAATTTGGGGAATGATGAGATCCATCCGCGACCCTAAAGTCAATACGGTGATTACGTCAATGTTAGGGTTTTTAAACGGAGTGGGGCAAGAAGTGGACAAAGGACCAAATGCATGAAACAGGTGGTGAACATTCGATTTGATTACACGTACAATGGCAATCGCAAATTTGAACAAAACAAATGAGGAACAAATCATTCAAGCGCTTCATGATGTATGGGGTGTTCGAAATATTAAGCTGAACCACGAAAAGGGTGAAGCAATGGTTACTTTTGATGAAAACGCCGCGTCCTTCATTGACTTTGAGCAGGCAGTGAAGGATTGTGGTTTTGAGGCTTCCGTTATCGAAGATGGACAAACATAAGGAGGGGACCCAATGCCAAGAGTCTGTGAAATCTGTGGACGACGTGAGGAATTAGACGAGGAAGAGGATAAACTGGAAATGGAGATTTTGGATGTATGTCCTGAATGCACAAATGATCGATTGCAATGATTAAGGAGAGGAACTCGTTTGTTTCTATGTCTGGTAATCTTCTTAGACAGACCAATACGGGATCTATTCTGTTGAAAATAGGAAAAGAATGACTTTTAGGAGGATCTCTCCAATGAATTTAAGGAAGGCAAAGGTCATAAAATTTTATAGTGAGAATTTTGATGAAAGTAATGATGATATCGCGGTGGAATATCCACTGACGGTTTGGGTGAACGGGGAGGAACTATTAACTTTAGTTTGCTCTCCGGGAAACCTTAAGGAACTGGTCATCGGCATTCTGGCCTCCGAAGGGTTTATTCGAAGCCTAGATCAAATTGAATCGCTCTCTATCGATTATAGCAAAGGGTTTGCCTATGTCGAGTTAGTAAAGAAGAGTCCCATTCTTAACAAGGACCTAACGAAAAGGTATTTAGGTTCTTGCTGCGGGAAAAGCAGGCAATTATTTCTTTATAATGATGTAAAAACGGCAAAAACGATTATGACAAGAACGATGATTTCTGTGCAGCAATGTCTTTCTTTGATGGAAAAAATGCAAACCTGCTCCGCTGAGTTCCTTCTTACCGGGGGTTTACATAATGCGGCACTGTGTACAAAGGAAGGGGTTGTCATCGTTCGCTCGGATATTGGGCGTCATAATGCATTGGATAAAATTTATGGACATTGTCTTAAGAATCGAATTTCTTTAAAAGATAAGGTGATTGTCTTTAGTGGAAGGATTTCTTCTGAGGTCTTGTTGAAAGTGTCCAAAATTGGCGTAGGAATTATTTTATCGAAATCAGCTCCCACCTCTCTGGCCCTTGAACTAGCCGACGAATTAGGCATAACAGCTGTTGGGTTTATTCGAGAAAACCGTTTAAATATCTATACTCACCCGGAAAGAATTGTTGAGATTTAATGGAGACCATGCTAACGGACCGATTATAAGATGAAAAATCCCAATTTCTCATTTGCGGTATTGAGAAATTGGGATTTTTATTCCCTACACCTATTTTAAAATGATTGGTGATAGCTCCGATAACATACAAGGAATTATCAGCGATTAATTCCTATCGAAGAATTAGATGGAATATTTAGTGTTTTATGGAAAATATCTATACCAAATTAGATGGATAAATATTGAATATCCCCTGGGAGTGGGATACATTTTATATATAAACTATGACTATGGGATTAATAGAGTAGTTTATAAAGCCTTCATGATAGATTTCATAAAGAAAATGATATGAGGAGGACTCTATGAACAATGTTTATCAAGAGGGCAAGGACTTTGCCAAGTCCTATATCCTGCCTTACACTGAATTGACTGATAAGGAATCTAAATTTCCAGAGGAAACGTTTAAGGCATTGGACAAAAAGGGATTTTTAAAACTACTCGTACCTGAAGAATATGGTGGGTTTGGCAAAGGGCTTGAAGAACATGCTCAAGCTTGTTTGGCATTTTCAGAGACTTGCTCTACTACGGCTCTTTGCTACATGATGCATAATGTTGCAGTAATGTGCATTTTAACTCATGGAAGTGACGAGCTCAAGAGAAAAATCTTTACGGACATTGTAGAAAATGGTAAATTCATGGCTTTGGCCTACAGTGAAATCGGATCTGGAGTACATTTCTACAAACCAGAGATTTCTACTGAGGTTATAGGTGACAACACCACTTTTAATGGGAAAAAGAGCATGGTAACATCTGGTACATATGCTTCTTATTATCTTGTTTTGGCACCAGCTGTTGCAGAAGGTACATTAAATAACTGGGTATTCCCGCTTGAAACAGAAGGCTTGAGCTTTGAACCGTCAAACTGGCAAGGATTAGGAATGAGAGGGAACTCATCCTGTCCAATGAAGATCGAAAACGTGACTTTGGACTCCACATACCGTATTGGAGCAGAAGGTTCCGGAGGAGATCAAGTATTCAATGTGGTCGCTCCATTCTTCATCACCGGGTTAGCTGCCGTTTATAGTGGTACGTCTATGCATATGTTTGAGATTTCCAGCAATCACGCGATGGACAGAAAATATCCGGATGGAAGTTCACTTGCTCATATTGAAACGATACAAATCCATATTGGAGATATTTATAAAAATGCAGCTGCGGCAAAGGCAATGACTTTAGAGGCGGCGAGAGCAGGTGCCAGCGGAGAAGCAGATGCACTTGCAAAAATATTGGCGGCAAGAGTAGTGGCATCTGAAGCGGCCATTGAGTGTGGAAGGCTCGCCATGAGAGTTGGCGGAGGAAAAGCTTATAATAAGGGACTTCCAACGGAAAGACTTTTACGAGATGCCTATGCGGGTCAAGTAATGGCTCCAAGTGCCGATATCCTTACAGTTTGGCTTGGAAAAGTGTTAACAGATCAGATGATTCCATAAGATTGGAAAGGAATGAGTCGATTGAGTAACGATAGAATCAAGATTGGAGCAGTTATTTATGATCCGAAGGTGACCGTTATCTGGGGCATCATCGCTGATTTTTTCAAAGAGGAAGGGCTTGAAGTCGAGTGTCTTTTCTATAAGGATTATAAAGCTCAGGTTGATGGATTAATGAATAAGGAAATAGACATTGCCTGGAATTCGCCCCTGGCATGGCTGGATGCTTATTTGAGAACGGATGGCAAATGTCAGATGGGTTCAATGAGAGATACGGATCGAGATAGAAAGAGCTGCTTCATCGTCAGAAAAGATAGCGGTATCACAAATCTAGATGGTTTGAGGGGCAAAACCATTGGCTTTGGAGCGATTGACTCTCCGCAAGCACGATTGATACCCATTAATCATTTGCATAAAAATGGAATTGAGTATGAAGTGGACTACACGGAGAAGAGATATGATATAGGTGTTGGTCTTCATGGAGACCATATAGGCGGCGAGCTGGATGCGATGAAAGCATTGATGGCAGGAAATGTGGATGCAGCTGTCACACTGGATTTGAACTGGGACGCTTGGAAAAAAGATGGTACGATCGATGAAAATCAATTGATTTGTATTGACACGACCGCTTTATTTGACCACTGCATTTTTGTAGCACATCCTGATTTTCCAACGGAAAGATTCTTAAAGTGGGAAGAGATCCTTCATAAGATGGACTATAATAATGATTCCCATAAAAAGATGATGGATATGGAAGGTTTGAAGGAATGGGTTGAAGGCAGAATCACAGGATTTCAGCAATTACGTGAAGCCGATGAATATCTGAAATTTTTCCAATAATCAATATCTATACTGCTTTTAAAATTTTGGTTCAGTTAAAGTTCATATTGAATTTAGCCTTATGTGTATGGCGTGAACGACTTTTCCTTGGTACAAGGAATTTTAGTGAACCCATGCACATAAGGCGGTATGCGTATCAATAACAAGATTTGATAGCACCAAAAGTTTAGTTATGTAAAAAGAGAAGCTTGTTTATTTCGCAGCTTCTCTTTTCATTATTTAAATCCATTTGGGAGATGATACACATGAAAAGACCATTGCCGCTATTTCCTACTTCTTTAATTGGAAGTATGCCAAGATCAAAAGAGGTTCTAAGCGCTCTCAGAAGGATGAGAAAAGGAACGATTGCAGCCAATGATTTTAACCAATTGATCCATCTGGAAACCGAAAAGATCATGATGCTGCAGGAGGAAGCAGGGATTGACATCATCACAAGCGGGGAGATCGGTCGGGATAACTATGTGTCCTTTGTTTCCGATAAAATTGGCGGCGTCAGCATGATGAGCATGAGTGAAATGCTCGATTATATCGATGATAAACAGGCATTTGAGGATATTTTAACGGCGCTTGATGTACCGGCAGTCAGTATTCGGAATGCCATTTGTGTCGGTAAGTTGGAATATAAAGGGAATATTGTCGCGGATGAACTTTTGATGATGAAGAAGTTCACTGATAAACCCGTCAAGATCACAATGCCAGGTCCCTATCTTTTGACTCGGTCGATGTGGCTTCCTAACCTCTCTGGTCAGTATTATGGGAGTAAGGAAGAGCTGGGCCAAGATGTGATTAAGATTATGAAGGAAGAAATAGACCATCTACAGGACATTGGCGTGGATGTGATTCAATTGGATGAACCGGTTCTGACCGAAGTTGTATTCACTGATGGCAAACCAAGGTCATTTATGTGTGCAGCTCTTTCCGAGAGAAAGGATCCGAAAGAAGAGCTTGAATTTGCCAGTTCTATGATTGCACAGGTGATGGAGTATATAGACAGGAGTAAGACGGCTTCTTCTCTTCATGTCTGCAGAGGAAACTGGAGCAAGGATGAAAGCATATTATTGTCAGGCTCCTATACTCCGCTGCTTGAGTTATTTGCTCATGTAAATGCAGATATTTTAACACTGGAATTTTCAACGCCAAGAGCCGGGGAGCTAAGCTCCATACTCTCTGATTCCAGAATTGGGGGGAATGCAGCGCTTGGATTAGGAGTGATCAATCCGCGTACAGATGAAATTGAGGCATTGGATTCAATCCTTTCAAGAGTGGAAGAAGCACTTCATTACCTGCCAAAGGAAAGATTATGGTTAAATCCGGATTGCGGCTTTGCCACTTTTTCCAGCAGTCCAGTTAACATTTTCGAAAATATAGCGGCTAAAATGCGCGTATTAGCAGAAGCATCTTCCATTCTAAGGAGCAAATATGATGAAGCAGTCAACAGATGAAAGCAATTCAATATATGAGTCTAAGATTTTCGATATGAACTTCAGGGGGACATCCAATGATCTTTCTACTGTAAAAATTTACACAAATAAAAATAGCCTGCAAATAGAAAAGCAAATAAGTTTCGACTCAGAATACCAATCATTTACCAGTCTAGAGTACTTTGCTAGTTCCGTTTTAAGCAGTATCCTTTTGACGCTCCTTGAGCAGTCAAAAAAAATGGGGTCCATTATTGAAGAAATGGAAGGGGTTTTGCATCTTTCGCTGGAAAACCCTTTAACATTAGTCGGTGTTAAAGGATATGATGAAGAACCGATGATTCGAAAAATAACGGTAACCGTTTATTTGTTTGCTGAACTTGAGGACAATGATTTTGCGGATTTTTGCCACAATGCGCTTAAAAAGTCGCCTATCTACAATACCTTAAAAAGGTCAATGAATCTTGATGTCATATTTAAAAGGCTTTTATAAAACAGGGGGACGGTTCTCTTGTTTCCCTAATTTTTTCCAAGCAGAAGTCTGAGAGTATAGCACTCTATTTTTAAAATTTTAGGAAAAGACACAAAAAACTATCTCAACATTCCCTTTTAAACTCATCCGGCCGCAAGTGAATCCAAATTTCACGGTCCCCCATAAGTACCCGAAATCCCAAAAATGATGAGCTTGAGCTGCTGATATTTGATCTATGTTGTGTGTTTAGGCTATAATTGCTATTATTGGCATAATGTATACCAATGAGAAGAGGGGAAGCAAATTGGGAAGTAATTGGTCGGAGGAAAACCTAATCTCTATACGTGAAAGGGCTTATTTACACCTCAAAGATCTCATCTTAGAAGGTGAATTAAAAGCAGGGGATCGTTTAGTGGAAAGAGAACTTGCAGAAAAATTGAAAATCAGCAGAACACCAATTCGAGAAGCATTATTTAGGTTAGAATCACAGGGATTCGTAAAAACTGTACCTAGAAAAGGGGTAATAGTTGCTGATATAAATGATAAGGAAATTATTGAAGTATTCACGATTCTTTCATCACTAGAGGTGTTAGCTGCAAAATTAGCTGTGCAAAAATTGGATGATGATACAAAAAGTAAATTTGAGACCAGTATTAAAATGGTCGAAGATCGTTTAGCGGAAAGTAATTATGAAGATTATTCCGATTTACACGGTAAGCTAAATCATCTTTTATATAGTTCTGCAAAGAATTCTAAACTATTTGAAATTCTGAGTGGATTATCCGATTATATTCGGGCTTTTGCAAAGATTGGTTATAAAAATCAAGGAAGACCAGAACAGTCAATGAAAGAACATATAGAAATTATGAAGGCTATCATGAATAAAGAAACAGAGATGGCTGAATATTTAACAAAGATCCATATTGAAAATTCAAAGAAAGCTTATACTGAATCCATCCAACAAAAGAATAAATAGAGCAGGACTTAAAATATACAGAAAAAGCTAAATAGATTAGTTTTTCTGTATATTTTATTATCCACTTAACAAAACACTGACCGTTTATCAAGAATAATTACTGAATCTATAAAATTATTATACTGCGATAGCTAAGTAAACAGAAATCTGAAACAAAATTAAAATTAATCTAAATAATTTTCTGAATTATATTGTCAGAATATTCCCAATATGATATTTTTTATACTAAGACTTTAAAATATGAAATCAAAAGGTAAAGGGTGAGAAAAATGAAAGTTCAAAACAAATCATTGAGACCAGAGGAAAAACTAGAAAAGATGGGGTTAATTTTGCCAAAGAAGCGTGAAAAGGCTGGAAATTATCTATCCTGTGTTCAAACGGGAAACCTTCTTTTTTTATCGGGTGTCGTATCCCATGAATTTATTGGAAAAGTAGGCAGTGATTTAACAATGGAAGAGGGATATGAAGCTGCAAAGACCGCCGCCCTCCTGGCATTAACAACGATTAAAGAAGAATTAGGCGAATTATCTCGCGTTAAGAAATTTGTAAAATTGCTAGGATTAATTAACTCAACACTTGATTTTACATCTCACGCAAAAGTGATGAATGGAGCATCTGACTTGTTTGTTGAATTGTTTGGGGAAGAAACGGGCGGTCACGCTAGAACAGCCATTGGAGTGATCTTACCTCGTGGTGCGGCTATTGAACTTGATATCATAGTAGAAGTGGAATAAATCGGAGATGTAATGATTTTAAAAATTAAAAGATTATCAGCATACAACATTATTTTTAAATTAATAACATTACGAAGGTGTTTACATTATTTAAATGTCCATGTATAATTTAGTAAATATTAAGAAAATTCAAAAACAATTTATTTGCCAGCGTCAAAAAATTAACGAAAGGTGTAGATTAGATAGTTTTGTGGGATAAAAAGACAAAAGTTTGGTATACAAAATATTAAATACTGTATGGGATTCGTGTTTATTAAAGATTAAAGTGAAAAGAAGTCCTTCTGAACGATTACTGAGCCGAAAACAAAGAAATTCAAGTTATAAGATAGTCAAAATTTTTTGCTTAAGACTTTATAAACTTTGGAGGGAATTTATGGAACTAACATTAGCCCATTGGATGTATGTATTCGTTACGGTTTTTGTCATTATTACCATGCTTTTAAGAAAAGGTGTTGTATTGCCGGTTCTAATTGGAACTTTTCTAGTTGGTCTATTATATAATGGAAATGTTATAGCTGGTTTTCAAGCAGTTTTTAATGCAAATCTCGTTGCGGCTAAAGAATTATTTAATATATTCTTGATCATTTCGCTAATGATTGCCTTGCTTAATTCTTTAAAGGACCTTGGGGCAGATACAAGGATGGTTGCACCGATTCAAAAAGTAATGGTAAATGGGCATGTCTCTTATCTTATTTTAATGGTCACAACCTATGTTGTTTCGCTGTTTTTCTGGCCAACTCCTGCGGTTCCGTTAATCTGTGCTTTGTTAGTTCCAGCCGCAGTAAGGGCGGGATTGCCGGTAATGACTGCAGCAATGGTTGTATGTATATCAGGTCAAGGAATGGCGCTCTCTTCTGACTATATTATGCAAGTTGCCCCGATGATTAGTGCAACTGCAGCCGGAATCGATACTTCATTAATAGCAGATAAAGTGTTAGTTCTTTCTTTAATTACAGGATTAAGTTCCCTTAGTATCGTTTATTTAAAGGAACGCAAAGCCATTAAAAAAAATTCGCCTTTAAAATCTGCAATAGAATTAAATGCAAAGGAGGAAGCATATACTGATGGAGCAAATGAAATAGCGGCAACTGTAGAAGAAGGCTCGGAGATTGTTCATGTTAAACAAACATGGGGAAAGGTATTTGCAGTCCTCGTACCGTTATCTATGCTGGCAATTATGATTTATATGTTCCAGGACAAATTAACGGGGGGATCCGGATTAGAGGGAGGAAGCGGTGCAGCTTTTATTGGCGGTGTTTCCGTAATCCTATTGATTTTATCTACTATTGCTTTTAACAAGATGCATGCCTTTGACAAAATAAGCGAACATCTTACAGAAGGCTTTGTTTTTTCTTTTAGGGCCATGGCACCAGTTATCCCTATAGCCGGTTATTTCTTTATGGGAAGCTCGGATTTTTCAGGAGCCATCCTTTCATTAAGTGAAAATGCAGCTAAACCAGCTTTTCTCTTTGATATAATTCAGGCTGGACAAGCTTATATTCCACAAAATGAATTTATTGCAGGTTTCGGTTTATTAATAGTTGGGTTAATAACCGGCATAGATGGCTCAGGTTTTGCAGGGCTTCCTTTAACGGGGGCATTATCCGGAGCATTAGCTGCAGGAAGCGGTTTAGATGTTTCAACCTTAGCGGCAATTGGACAAATGGGTGCAGTTTGGTCAGGCGGAGGCACGATCATTGCATGGTCCTCACTCGTAGCGATTGCAGGCTTCTTGCAAATATCTCCGATAGAGCTGGCCAGAAAGAATTTCATACCAGTTATGGTCGGGCTGTTCATTGCCACTTTTATTGCAATAATCATTTGGTAAAAATTAGTGGTAATAGTCTAGTTAGCTAGGCTATATATTAAAATGGTATACAAAATACGAAAATACGAAAAATTCCGTCAGGAAATTGAGGTGCTATCCCAAAAGCAATGAAAGAAACTAGCTTTTGGGATAGCACCCGTTTTTTTACAAAGGCTTTGTTAACGGCAAACTAATCATGTTTTTTGAGGAGAGTATGGATGAATCATAATGGAAAAAATGTCGGATTAGTTGGGATTGGAAAATTAGGTACTGCGATGATGCAAAATTGGTTTAATCATAATAAGTTAATAGGTGTTTATCATCCGATAAAATCAAAAGCAGAGCAGTTTATTCAACGATTTCCAAACGGCCATTATATATCAGAACATGAACTTGGGGAAATAGATGTTTTAATATTAGCTCTACCAGCTACGGATGTTATCCCATTTATTACCGATTTAACAGCAAAGAATAATCTACTAGCGAAAACTTACATTATTAATATGGCAACTGCGCTAAATACGATTGAAATTAAGAATAAGTTTCCATTGTTAAATTCTGTCGGAGTAAAATATATGGGTCATGCGAGAGATTTATTGGAGCATGGCAATGGACTATTCATTACGGAGTCCAACTTACCAAAGCAAATAGAAGAACTGTTTCATCCTTTAGGACAAATAATAATAGATAGTGAAGAAACTTTAATTCAAGTTAATAGATTAGCAACCCATTATGCAGTAAAAGCAGCAATTGAGCTTAAATCTGAATTTGTAAAAAGAAAATTTCCCTTGGAGTATGCCCAAAAAGCATTGATCTCAATTGCCCCAGAGGTGATACGTTCCTATTGTGAAGGGAATTTAGGGGACTTTGCAAAGGAAATCGCAAAAGACATTCAAATGAATGTCGATGGGTTTGGTTATTAACGTATAATAAGCCATGGGAAAACCGGAGGAAATCCTCCGGTTTCTACTATGTTATAGAATTAGCACGTAAAACCACGTGGGCTTGCCCCGTGGATGTAAGTGCTTCACTTAAGGGTAGCCTAAAGGCTGCCCTATTTGAGTGACTCTTTTAGGATGTGTGATGTGTATAAAATAAATATCGCAAACATATGTTCTTTAGTGGTAAAATATATACAATAACAAGCAGAAACGAACGCAAATTTTGGTGGAATATGAACAAATATAAATTCAGATTCAACGTTCTTAATGGAAGGATAGAGCTTGAACTAAAACAGGTACTTCTGAATATCGGAGAAAATTACGGACATGAAATAAAAGAGATGGAGTTCATGCCAGATCATATACATCTATTTTATCTACAAAACCTACGGTAGCACCAACGGACGTAGTCCGTACGCTTAAAAGCATATCGGCGAAAGAGCTATTTAAAAGGTTCCCGAAGTTAAAAGCATTTTATAATCGTTCAGGTTCATTATGGGGCAAGGGATATTTTGTTCGTTCAGTAGCGAACGTAAGCGAAGAAGCCGTTCGAAAATACATACAAAAACAAAAGCAGAAAGATTGATTCATACGAAGGAGGATGATTCGATTGACGACTATAATTCAAAACGTGAAAATTCGTAAAAAGAATTCACCTTCTGAGTTTGCGAAAGAATTAAAGAAAGTCAGGGAGCATCATACTCCGTTGCACACAATGGAAATTGAAATAAAAGTATTACCCTTCCAACAATGGAGATTGATTCGAATAAATGAACAACTAAGAGTAATAAGAAACACAGTATTAGGTCAACTTTATAAAAATTACTCACAAATGATCCGTACAAAAGAATTTAAAAATGTCTTAAAAACATACAGGCTCATTTTGAATACAATTAATAAATCAAAAGACGATAAAGAAAAGGAAATTCTTGAGAAGGAAAAGAAAGATTTAACCAAAAAGTTTGAAGAAATCCGCGAAAAAAATAATATTACATTTGAGTATGCCAGAAATTATGGGGCATTCCTTCGAACAAGGAAGTATAAATGGCCAGATGCTGTTACGGTATGGAGTATTTGCGAAATGGCTTGGAAGTCGATGGATAGAATGATATTCGGAGATGCAAAGAAACCTCGATTTTATAAACGAGGAGAGTTTGTTCCAATACAAGGTAAACAAGCAGAGCGATGCGTCATTTTAAAACACAATTCGAACGAAGGTACATTTTATCTTGCACATAATGGAATGAGTTTCCCATTAGTGATAAAAGAAGAAGACTTATTTGTAAACGAAACATTGAGCCATGTAGTCCATTACATGAAAAATGGTCCTTCTATTGATAAAGAAAATGTGGAGAGGTATTTAGCGGGGAAAGCGATTGTGCCAACTTACCGCATTCGAAACAATCGGATTGTGCTGAAAGAGATCCGTGGGAAGCTTCGTTTTTTTGTTCAAATGGTTTTAGAAGGTCTTCCAGTCGTTAAAAGGAAAAAGGATGGTACCTTCCGCCATTCTTATGGTATGGGCAAAATCGGTGGTGACATCGGCACACAGACACTTGCAGTCGTGAGTCAAAACGATGTTGATCTATTTAATTTAGCCGAAAGATCAAAAAATACATTTTATTATGAGCGTGTAATCTATCTCATCCAGAGATATTTAGCTCGTTCCAGAAATCAACCAATCCCCAAAACTACAACTCTGATGGAACCATTAAAAAAGGCAGGAAACAATGGGTCTATTCCAAACGATACCAAAAGGCAAAGGGAAAACTAACAAACTTACACCGAAAAGCAGCTCTTAGTAGAAAGTATGCACACAATGAAGATATTAATCGATTGCGTACATTAGGAGATCAATTCATCATTGAAACGATGAACATAAAAGCTCTTCAAAGAAAGGCAAAGGAAATAACCAAAAATGAAAAAACAGGAAAATTCAATCGCCGAAAAAGATTTGGCAAAAGTATCGGCAAAAGGTGCCCAGGGTATTTTATCAATCAAGTAAAGTATCGATTCGCCATGACCGGAGGAACGGTTTATGAAGTTAATACATGGTCGTACAAAGCGTCGCAATACGACCATGTATTAGACGATACAAATAAAAAACAGCTATCAAAGAGGTGGCATACGCTGCCTGACGGAAGAAAAATTCAACGTGACATCTATTCAGCGTTTCTATTATTTTCCTCAAAAAAGGATTTGCAAAAGCCCGATAGGGATCGGTGTTTAAAGCACTTTGAAAACTTTTATAAAAAACATCAATTATGCGTTCAAGAAATAAAAGAGAACCGAAAGTTTATCTTAAATAGTGGAATAAAAATCTTATAATATGAAATAACAATACTGTGTTAATCCATATAGTAAATGATAAATAATAGGGAGTGTGACTTTGCTTCCTTTGTTGAAAAACAAGAAGACGTACGCTAATGTGGTCAGTGGGCTGCTTGTACGTCGGGTTCAAACCCTTCCGCTAGTGCTCCGTTCAGGACGTAAGGAATGAACCACATCAGCTTCATCGATGTGTTCCAAAGCGAGTTTCCCCTCCTAGAATCTTAGGAGTGGAGCTTCGTGTACGATAGAGAGAAACGGTATTTTGAACCCACGCGGGCTTGCCCCGTGGAGAAGTCAGGCTATTAACCTTACCAAAATAAACAGATACACCATGACGAATCCTATATAAAGGGCCGTAAAAGAAAGATTCCAGTTGGAAACTTTATAGGAGCTTTCTTTAATCATATTTGACATGAGACCAAGGGTTGCATTATAAGGTCCGACTAAGAATGATGATACAGCTCCTGCTAACATCGCTACAGTCAAAATTTGAGGTGAAATACCGATTGCACTTGGATTTAATGCACCTGCCATTAAGGATAGGGAAACAGCAGGATGAAGTCCTAAAAAAGCGAATCCTAAGGGGATTAATGGTAAAAGGATTAAAAAGACCTCCATTCCCACCACATTTATAACACCGATAATCCAGCCATTCAATAACTCGTCTGTATGAGATCCCTTAATAGTGGAAATAAAAAAACCTGCAGAAAGATAAATAAAAAATTGGTCTTTCATACTCACTGTGTAGGACTGAAAATGATCTAGCAACTGTATAATGAATTCTCTTCCTTTTTTTAAAAGAATGGACCAAATAAAGGAAAAAGGAATAACCATTAATGATACAAGAATCAAAAAAGAGTAAGTAAACTGAGCTTCAGCAATGGAAATGAGGACAATGAAAATGATAATAGCCAGTAATATTTGAAGCACCCTTGCCGGACGATTAACATAATTGTTCATATTTTCCGCCGTTGCAGCCATTTCGTTTGCGGATAAATAATCCATTGGATTCATCCTTTTAGATGATTTTCTTGATCCGATGTACCAATCCAAAACGATTCCTAAAACACTCAGCGGGATAACGTAGGGAAGAATAGATACCCAGCTGACACCGGTCATGGCAATGACGATTCCTACGATCGGGGTAACAGGAGCCCATATTAATGGCATGGCAAATCCTCTAGTAATAGCCCGGCTCATAAAGCGATTTTCATGTTTAACAGGAAACCCTTTCAGCAGGGGGCTTATTGAATAGTAAGTCATGGGTAAAGTAGCTAAGTTCATAAAGATACTGAAAAAATAGGAAATTCCTGATGTCAGGATATATAAGTGTCCTGAAGTTTTTACCTTTTTTTGAATAATCGTGTTGATACTGCTGCTATAACCGCCAATTTTAATAGGGATCCCTAAAATCGGTACTAATGTAAAGAGTGTAAGCAAATCAAGCATTGGACCAAATGAGAATAAATATTGATGCCAATCTGCCTGGCTTGACCAAAGTAATACAAACCCGAAAATGAGAAAAGTACTTCCTAATATCCTGACAAATCTTTTTGCCGTCCAAAATGTACATAGGATAGTCATCAGACAAAGAATAGATATAAGCAGTCCAATATCAGGCAGGGGCAGCAAAGTGGATAGTAAAAACAAAAAAATAACGGATAAAAACAAGTATTTTAACATAACATCACCCAAATCTCTCGTTCAGTTTAGCATTCAGTATCATTGAAATTGAAGTGCGGGATACTAAATGTCATTATATAGGTCCTTTAGTATGGTATACCAAATCGAATATTTTTCTTAAATATTTCAAATTCTAGTCACATTTATTAAGTATTTTTGGTATTTGGTATACAATATTCTTGAAATTTATCTATAATGTAGTACAATAAAAGAAAAGAATAACAGGAGGTAATCGGGATGTATCATTTTTTATTTGGTTCCAAAAAAGCTGCTCAAAAAGCTGAAAGAAAACTTGCTCTATTAAGAAAAATATTAAATTTCTAACCGTCACCATTGGTGGCGGTTCTTTTTTACACAAAGATGAATATAAACAAGTCAAAAACCGGAGAGATTTCTTCCTCCCCGGTTTTCATTTAGAGGGCAGATATCCTATACATTTTTTACACGGCGATATCTGCAGCTCTTACGAGTTTAGAGTGTTGGGAATCTTCACTATTACCAGAGGCTTTAACAATTTCATATAGTTCCTCACGTGCTTCTTCAACAGTAGAAAATTTTTCAAAAAACTTCACATGAATGTTATTTACATATTCTTTGCCTTCATATTCTTCATATAACTGAATTTTAAAATCATTACCAATGACCTTTGCAATGGTATATTTGGCTTTTAACTGTTCGAAAAAGTAGAATTGATAGGTCTCAATAGGTTCTAGACCGTCATTTTTTAGTATCGTTTGAAATGTGTTTTTATTTGTTAATACAATATATTGTTCCAACGAAAACACTCCTTTTTCTATTCTTTTTCTTTAACCCAAGGATCAACTAAACGATAAATGTATAGATCTTAAACTTAATTTTCTATCACCCTCCATTGGAATATTGTATACCATACTTCTTGTTGAATATTTTATATGATAGGGCTAAAATATTCAATTATATTTCTGAATTTTTAAAAATTTATCTTTCCAGCCTGTCCTAGCAACTTCAAAATACAATTAGAGCTATTATTTTTCATCAATATTTTTTGCTTTTATAAAAAATACCTTGTATAATTTGGTTAATTATCTAAAAATATTGAATAATTTGAAAAGGGGAGTTTTTATGCCAAATGTTAAACTTCATGTTGATGGAACAATTGTAGAGCAAGAAGTGAAAGAAAATGCAAATTTAGTAGTGCTGGCGGGAATTCGTCAATTTCCAAAGTTGAAATATGGCTGCGGGATGGGAAGATGTACGAAATGTACTTGTCAAGTGATTGAAGGTGCAGAAGGATTGGC
Organism: Bacillus benzoevorans; assembly: GCF_014207535.1. GTDB lineage: Bacteria > Bacillota > Bacilli > Bacillales > Cytobacillaceae > Bacillus_BD > Bacillus_BD benzoevorans. Next base: position 382,794 of record NZ_JACHGK010000002.1, on the reverse strand, counting down.
ACCGCCTAACTGGAAGGAAGAAAAGATGCTGGGAGATAAAGTGAAAGAAAATTACCGTTTAGCTTGCCAAATGACCATCACACAGGATATTGTCCTTTCACAAGAAAATCTTTCAATAGAACCTATAAAGAAACAACCGTCAACCACAGCGTAATGAAGTAATTTTTTTAACATTTTTACGGTATACAAAATACCTAATATAGCTACGAAGATCAATAACTAACTATTAACGAAGAAAGTTTAGTCTATAATACGGATAAAAATAAATTAAGCAGGTGATAAAAATGGATTGTTATGATTTAACAGCCATGACTTGGCCAGAAGTAGAAGAATCGTTAAAAACGGTAAAGTTTGCCATCATTCCCGTAGGTGCTCATGAACAGCATGGTCCCCATATGGCAGAAAGTTGTGATGCGGTACTGGCAGAAAAAATGGCGAAAAAACTTAGTCAGAGAATGTTTCCTTATGCGCTTGTAACTCCAGTCATCAATATGGGGGTTTCTGAACATCATTTAAGTTTTCCGGGCACCATTGCCTTACAGCCATCCACTTTGATTGCGATTATAAAAGATATCATCTCTTCTTTAAAACAACATGGAATAAATAAATTTTTATTATTAAATTCCCATGGCGGCAATCAATCAACTCTAAATGTAGCATCATTGATGCTTAAAAAAGAGTTGGATGTTGAGGTTTACTATGCAAAAACAACGGCTTCAGCAAAAAAATCGCTTAAGAGGTTTGTCACCTCACCTTTATTTGGGCATAGCTGTGAACGTGAAGTTTCAGAAGCCTTATTTTTAGCGCCTGAACTCGTAAGGCTTGATAAAATTGAAAAAGGAAAGATTAAAGAAAATGGAAGATGGAAGCAGCTTCGACCAGGAAACGCCATTCAAGGTTTTTATGCTTATGAAGAAATGACGGAAAATGGCTGTATTGGAGATGCAACAAAAGCAAGCTGGGAAATAGGGGAACAAATTGTGGAAGAAGCAATTGAAAATCTATCAAAAGAGCTGTATCAACTATTGCAATTAAAAGTGGATACGCTGCGTTAAAGAAGTCTTATAAAAAGTAATTAATTATTCAGAAAATTATAAAAATATTGTTTACAAATCAAAAAAAATCATTTAGTATATATTTAACGGTATACCAAATACAAAATAAAAGATAAAGATTGACGAATTTACACTATTGCCACAATGATAGGAGTCGTAACCTTTTATTTTTTTAAGCAATATTGGTATACAAAATACTAAATGTCATTTTGGAAATAATCTAACCCAAAATCAGAGGAGGAATTGAACCATGACAACATTATTATCAAAAGACGAGTTTCGTAAAGCTTTAGAGGATGCAATTAAAGGAAATCATAGCCAAAAGGCTCCATTTACACTTGCTTGGGCTGAAGGAAAGCTAGAAAGAAAACACTTCGCTCGATGGGCAGAGAATCATTATCATTATGTAGGACCTTTTGCCAATTACTTAGCTTATATCTATCACAATACTCCAGATACTCCGGAATTTGAATCTGCGAAAGATTTTATTTTACAAAACATGTATGAAGAAGAAATCGCCGCGGATCGCCATACAGATTTGCTCATTCGTTTTGCTGAAGCATGTGGAACCACTCGTGAAAGAGTGATGGATCCTAAAAATATGACGCCGACTACTCTAGGACTGCAAAGCTGGTGCTATGCTGTTGCAGCGAGAGAGAACTTTGTTGTTGCCACAGCGGGCTTAGTTGTAGGCTTGGAATCTCAGGTTCCTGATATTTATCGGAAACAAACTCCTGTATTACGTGAAAAATATGGATTTACAGATGAAGAGATTGAATTTTTCGATCTACACATTGTATCAGATGAAATTCATGGAGAACGCGGTTATAAAATTGTCCTTGAACATGCAAACACTCCAGAATTGCAACAACGTTGTATCGACATTGTCCGTGTTGGTGCAGATATGAGACGTTCCTATACAGATGCACTGTGGAGAGAATATCTAGAAAAGGATTTAGGTAATTTAATCGAAACGAATTAATAGGTTGATATTTCAGCAGGGGAGCATTCTTTTGGATGCTTTCCACTAAGGGTAAGTAAAGTGCTTCCATTCTTCTTGACCGTCAAGTTCAATCTTGAAAATTCGAGATTTAAAGTGGCGGTCCATTTTTTCTATAGGCTGCTATTTTCATTATATTTTAGTAAAAGGCTGTGTTAAAGGTCGATGTTGATATTTAATACCTTGTTGATTGGAGTGGAAGGCACGAAGACTCCTGCGGGAACAGCGAGACAGACGAGACCCCGCAGACACGAAGTGCCGAGGAGGCTCAGGCGTAGATGAGCGGAAAGCGAAGTGCCTGGAACGGAAATCAACAGACAAGTTTAACAGACCCTAGTAAAAAAGAAAAAGGTGATCGAGTGCTTACAACAAAAGTAGAGACCTTCAATAACTATATTAATGGCGAATGGAGAGAAGCTGTCAGTAAAAAAACATTCAGCGATATCAATCCAGCAAATACTGAAGATATTATCGGCGCCTTCCAGGCATCAAATGAACAAGATATAAAACTTGCCATAGAGGCAGCAAATAAGGCTTTTCCAGAATGGGCCAGGACGGCTCCTTCTAAACGTGCCGCTATTTTAAATAAGGCCGCTGATATCCTTGAACAAAATGCTGACAAGTACGCTAGCGAGCTAACGAGGGAAGAGGGTAAGCATGTAACGGATGCCAAGAATGAAGTGCTTCGTTCAGCTCAAACACTAAGGTTTTATGCAATAGAAGGTCAAAGCTATTCAGGTGAAACTTTTCCAAATGATGATCCAAATATGAAAGTGTCAACGGAAAGAGAACCTCTTGGAGTCGTCAGTGTGATTACTCCTTGGAATTTCCCAATTTCAATTCCTTCTCGTAAGATTGCTCCGGCTTTAATCATGGGAAATACAGTTGTGTTTAAACCTTCATCAGACACCCCACTAATTGCTATACGTCTTGTTGAGGCATTACATCAAGCTGGTATTCCAAAAGGCGTAATTAATTTAGTAACGGGAAAAGCTTCCGATGTCGGGGATTTATTAGTCACGCATCCTGCTATAAAAGCTGTTACGTTTACCGGATCAACCTCAGCCGGGGAAGATATCCATAAAAAATCTTCTTTTACAACTAGGACGCAAATGGAGCTTGGGGGTAAGAATCCAATGATTGTGATGGATGATGCGGATATCGACTTAGCTGCAACCTTGACCGTAAATGGAGGATTTTCCTTATCTGGTCAAGCTTGCACAGGAACGAGCCGGGTCATTGTTTTAGAAAAAGTGAAGGAAGCATTTTTGGAAAAATTAATCGCTAAAACCAGAGCGCTTAAAATAGGCAATGGTTTTGAAGAAGGCGTAAAAATTGGTCCATTGGCCAATGAAAGGCAAATGAAAAATGTACTGAATTATATCGGAATAGGTGAGTCTGAGGGTGCCGATTTAGTATACGGCGGGCGACGCTTAACTGAAGGGGATTACAGCCTAGGCTATTTTATTCAGCCGGCTATTTTTACAAATGTCCATCCTACTATGAGAATTGCGAAAGAAGAAATTTTTGGTCCGGTTATTGCCATTATAGGAGTAAATTCATATGAAGAAGCAATAGAGATTGCAAATGATGTAGAGTATGGTTTATCTGCTTCGATCGTCACCAATAATTTAAAACTAGCCCATCAATTTACAAAGGATATACAGGCTGGGACTGTAAAGGTTAACCGTACAACAACAGGCAATTTAATGAATGCTCCTTTCGGAGGATTGAAAAAATCAAGTACATCTACATTCCGTGAATCTGGAAGAGCAGGATTAGAATTTTTTACTCAAGTTAAAACCGTTTACGTCGGCTATTAAATAGAGAATAGATAAGGAGAATGAAAAAATGAAGATAGCTTTAAAACTAGAATTAGAAGAAGCTAAATTAATGATTGATGCCGCTAAGAAAAAATCAGAAGAGATCCATGTTTTTGAAACGATTGCCATTGTAGATGATGGAGGAAATTTAATTGCACTTGAACGAATGAATGAGGCGCGGATTACTGGACCGGAAATCTCCATTGCAAAAGCTTATACTGCTGCTGGTCATAAACGTTCAACCCATTTATTTAATAAAGAGCCAAATGGTCCTGCTTTGCCAGGAAATGAGGCATTTGGCATACAACAAATGCTTCCAGGGAAATTTGCGATATTCGTCGGTGGTTTCCCAATCGTAGTGAACGGTGAGGTTATCGGTGGAATTGGTGTCAGTGGCGGAAATGGGGAGCAAGATACGGCGGTCGGTACAGCGGCCTTAACCGCTTTGCAAGAACATCTGGCAGGAAAAGGGTTTGAAGTGATAACAGCTGCAGATATAAAAAAATAGGAAGAATAGGGACCTCATTCATTTTATCTGTAAGGAACCAATGAGGTCCTATTAAAAAAGTAAGACTATAGGATTAATAGAATTAATTAATTAATTAATTAATAGTTGCAATAGACAATTAACAGCTTTTAGAAAGAGGAGATATTCGTTGAAACCATATATTGAATTAGCTGTTGGGTTTGCCCGTACAGGTGTTACAGGATATGGAGGGGGACCCTCAACCATTCCGTTGATTGAACACGAAGCTGTTAAAAAATATAAATGGATGACAGAAGAAGAATTTGGAGATATTTTAGCTTTAGCCAATACCTTACCCGGACCAATTGCTACCAAAATGGCAGCCTATATTGGTTACAAAGTGAAAGGCGGTTTAGGGGCGTTCGTAGCGATTCTTACCCATGTCCTGCCATCTGTTATTGCTTTAATTAGTTTATTGGGAACCCTTTATATGTTCCGCGAGTCACCGATTGTAGGCGGTATGGTTCAAGGTGTGACTCCAATCATTGGGTTTATGCTGGCGGAAATGGCTTATCGTTTTTTCGAAAAAGGTCGTAAGGGTTTAGGCTGGTCCAAAATGCTCGTGTTTACTGCTATTTCTATCTTATTTATACCCATTTTAGATATTCATCCAGGGATATTAATTGTCGTTTTTCTCCTGTCAGCCTTTTTAATTGCCCATAAAAAAAAGGCTCCTGCCAATACTTCAGAAGTCAAAATGAATAGGAAGGAAAAAAGTATATGATGTATTGGGATATTTTTTGGTCATTTTTTATTGCGAATATTCTGGGATACGGTGGCGGTCCTGCTACCATTCCGTTAATCCAAAACGAGGTAGTGAACCGGTATCACTGGATGTCGTTATCCGAGTTTGGTGATCTATTGGCCATCGCGAATGCGCTGCCAGGACCAATCGCAACCAAGATGGCAGGATACATTGGGTATGAATTAGGCGGGGGCTTTGGAGCGGCAGTGGCACTGACTGCAACCATTCTTCCTTCTGCCATCGCAGTGATTATCCTGTTTAAATTTGTAAATTTATTTAAAGATTCGCCGGAAGTAAAGCTAATGACTAAATCGGTACAGCCTATCATTGCCGTTTTGCTTGCTGTGATGGCTTATCAATTCTTTTTAGCTGCATTTGAAGATAGTGGGATTTTTCATCTTATATTGTTAACCGGACTTAGCTATTTTACGCTTATTAAATGGAAGATCCATCCTTCGCTTGTCATTATTGGGGCACTATTTTATGGTGGAATTCTACTAGCATAATTATTTTTCGGACAATTTCAGCATTGGGAGGAGGTGAAAGCGGTGGAAGCGAAATGGAAGAAAGATAATTTATTATCTATTCGAGAACATGCTTATTTGTATTTAAAAGATCTTATTCTTGAAGGAAAATATCGAGCTGGGGACCGACTAATCGAGAGAGAACTTGCTGCAAAATTAAACATAAGCCGGACTCCCATCCGGGAGGCCTTGTTTCGCTTAGAGTCTCAAGGATATGTAAAAACGATCCCAAGGAAAGGAGTCGTCGTCGCAAATATTTCCGAAGAAGATGTCATTGAGGGATTTACCATCCTTTCCTCCTTAGAGGTGCTGGCAGTAAAATTAGCATCACAAAGGATGGATAAAGAAACTCAAAGGGAATTAGAGCTGAAAATTCAAGAGCTAATCAAAATAAAAGAAAAAGATGAGGAACATGTTCATTTTGAACATATACAAATGAATCATCTAATTTACAAAGCATCCAAAAGTCCTAAATTGTTTGAAATTTTGTCTGGACTTAATGACTTTATCCATTTGGCTGCAAATATGGGATATGAAACACCGGGAAGAAAGAAAGAATCACTTCAAGAACACATTGAAATTATGAAGGCTTTAAAAAATAGAGAGGCTGAAATAGCAGAATATTTGATGAGAATCCACATTGAAAACTCTAAAAAAGCCTACGTAGCTTATATGAAAAATTTAAAGCGCGTGATATAAAGTTCAAATAACTCTGAATGATCTGATAAGCAGCCTGTTTTTTAAATTTCTCCATTGTTAAGAGTGATACTAATCTATTAAAAAATAATAGATTGATCATTTACCATTAATGTTTTTGACGATTGTATACCGAAGTGTAATTAGAGGAGGAATAAAGCATGCCTAAAATTCATTTTGTGAACAGTAAAAAAATCCAAGAGGTACCTGAAAATTCAAGTATACTTAGAATGTCACTTCGTTATGATGGAGAACTGCCGAATCGATGTGGCGGGGGAACGTGTGGCAATTGTGTATTTATTCCAGAAGAGGGAGTAGAATTCCTAGATAATGTAAAACCACAAGAAAAAAGAAAATTAGGTGAAGAGCTACTTGAAAAAGGTTATCGATTAGGATGCCAAACTTTCGTAACAGATGGTGATATCAAAATTTCCTGGGATGAAGAAATTAGGAAACAGGTGGTTAAAAGAAAACTAGATAAACCCAAAGAAGTTACTTCAGCAAGGTTATGATTGATAAGGAAAAATTGATATGAAAAGGAAACTCATCATTAAGGTTGATGAGTTTTTTTCTAATTCCACTAACTAGCAGGGGAGTTGAAAAGTAACAATATAAGTGCCTGTCGAAGAATTGAAAAAGCTTTTAATAAATGATCGAAACAATACTTCAAAAATGAATTTTACTGTTTCAGAGGGAGCCCTTTCAAATTTATTTCCATATTCTTCATTTGACTATATCAAAACGATTTGCCCTATTAACATGTTCATAAATGTGGAGAATATTTAACTGGTATTTGAATATGAAACGTTGTTCCTTTTCCAAGAATACTGTCAACCAAGATGATGCCTTCATGCTCTTTGATGGCTCTATATACTTGAGTCAGTCCTAGTCCAGTCCCATTCGTTTTGGTGGATAAAAACGGAGTTCCCAGCATTTCCACATTTTCTGGAGGAATGCCCTTTCCTGTATCGCTTAATTTTATATGTATCCACCCATCTTGAAAGAAATGCTTAATCTTTATTTTTCCATTCCCTTCGATCGCTTCAATGGCATTCTTAATCAGATTAAAAAATGCTTTTAATAATAAATTTTTCTTGCCAACTATGAAAATTCCCGAATCCTTTATATCCATTTCAATTTTTATTGAATAAAGTTTTTCTTGAAATAGAGGTAACAGAGAAGATAACTCCATAGATACATCTATCGGGACTAAAGGCTCATCGGGTAAATCAGGTCTGGAAACTTGTAATAAATTATGTAGAGTGTTTAACGCATTATTTAATTCACTTTCCATCATATCTAAATAATGATGTGGATAGGATTCTTTTAATAACTGTATAAAACCTTTTACTGAAGTAAGTGGATTTTTGATTTCATGAGCAATACCCGCCGCTAGTTGACCAATTGAAGCTAGCTTTTCACTATCACATAATAATTTTTCTGTCACTTTGCGGGAAGTCATGCTACGCATAATAATTTGAGCGGAAATATTCCCTTCAATAAAATAAGGCGTGCACATCATTTCAACTTCTATTATTTCTCCACTATTTTTCTTCATCTTCATATCCTTTGGTTCAATGGTTACTTGTTTTGTAAACATTTCTACTAATAGTTCTTCACACATTTTATGTTGATAAGATGGGATAAAGCAACAAACGCTTTTATTTAGAACATCTTCTTCTGATGCTTCAAATAATTCCAGAAATGACTTATTACAATAAAGAATGGTTTGATCTTTATCAACAATCAAAATTGTATTTAGTGAATTATCAGTCAATTGTTGATGATCGATATGAATAGAATCGATTGTTTGTACCAAGTTACCACTTCCTTTGCTATAAATCCATGATTTTCCTGATAAATCATTATAGTAGAATGCTAACATTCTAATAATGTAAAATTCAGTGACAATAGTCACTAATTTATAAAACAGGTACAAGGCATTATCTGAGTATTAAGAAAGTATGATTCGATTGAACTATTTTTTATGAACAGCGATTCTTGTGTTCACTATATCAGAACTTAAATAATTTTATTATCTTAATATATTGATTTTCTTATTTGGAAGAAATATGATTATTGTTGGGAATGAAAATGAATGTAAAGAGGTTTATAAATACATGGAGAAAAAGGTTAAATATGTTCCATCAAGGTTTAACGCATTGTCTCATTTGGATGATGATCAGGGAATAGTCCTTTTTAATAGTTATAATGGGGCCATTGTCCATTTTACAGAAAAAGAAAAAGCGGAAGTATTAGCTTCTCTGAAAAGAGCTGGCACCGAAGAGCTGAAAAATGAGACGCAAAAAGATTTATATGAAAATGGTTTTTTAGTTTCTGAACAAGTAGATGAGAAAAGAAGAGCGCAATTTCTACATCAGTCCTTACATCGAACAGATGTCATGCATCTTGTTCTTTTACCAACAGAAGCCTGTAACTTTCGTTGTACCTATTGTTATGAGACTTTTCCTCGTGGAAAAATGAATGCAGACACAATTAATGGTCTTAAAGCGTTGGTGAAAGAAAAAGCAACAAATTTGTCCAATTTAAATATTAGCTGGTTTGGCGGGGAGCCTTTACTGGCATTAGATGTGATTGAGGAACTTTCAAATTCATTTTTATCAAGTGCTAAGGATAACCATATTCATTATTCTTGCGACCTTGTTACGAATGGTTATTTTTTAACAAAAGATGTATTTCAGAAATTGCTGACGTGGGAAATAAAACAATTTATGATCACCGTTGATGGCATTGGGGAAGTTCATGATAGCCGAAGACATCTAGCAGGCGGTGGTAAAACGTTTGAAAAAATCATCGATAATCTTAAAGCAATCAAAGAATTACCAGATCCATTTGATATTACGATTCGAGTGAATTTCGATGAAAATAATTTACTAGAAACAGCAAAATTGATTGGGTTCTTGAAAGAACATTTTGCAGCTGATAAGCGTTTTGGGGTAATCTTTCGTCCTGTTGGCAGATGGGGAGGAGAGAACGACGATGAACTCCCTGTATGCAGCCGGATCATAGCCAATCATAAAATTTGGGAATTTACTGATGAAGCGGTGACACATGGAATTGGAATGAGTTCCTTGATAGATGGATCTTTAATGCCGTCAGGATCTGTTTGCTATGCCGCTAAGCCTCATTCATTAGTTGTTGCTTCCGATGGACAGTTATACAAGTGCACAGTTTCTTTTAATGAAGAAGTGAATAAAGTTGGAAAAATACACGAAGATGGCAGTTTGGACCTTGATTATGACAAAATAGCCAGTTGGGTAACATCAGGAGAAGAAACAGACTTGGTTTGCCAATCTTGCTTTTATCGTCCTGCGTGTCAAGGAAATCATTGTCCATTTTATCGGATGCAAACAGGAGAGCGGCCCTGCCCTTATGAAAAAAGAAATATTAAAAAAGTATTAAATCTTATCTGGAAAAATAGTTTACAATAAAAGATTTGCATCAGAAAAGTTCTGCTTCTGATTAAAACAATGAAAGGAGGTGAGATAGATGCGTGTTCTACGTCCTGGAACAATTCCGGTTAACACCGCTAATTCCGGAAAGATTATGAAGTCTGTACCTGGGAACTTAAAATAATAACTCCTTTATGAGGACCTGTTTATTCGGATAATAAACAATCTCAACAACTTAAAAAGACGCACTTCTTAAATTAAGGGACAGGCACCGCGTCCGGATGTGTGGCTAAGTATTGCCTCCGGGAGAGGAACCTGTCCCTTGGTCTCCCTTTCACAAAAAGGGGGGATGGTTATTCATCCAATTTTAAGAATTGTACTGAATATAATTTAATAAGGAGCGCTTTGCTTTTGCCGCTTCCACCATGACTTTTAAGGCTGCAATGGTCTCCTCTTTGCCGCGTGTTTTTAATCCGCAGTCTGGATTTACCCAGAAAATACGGTAGTCCAATACTTGTAAAGCACGATCGATATTTTGCATTAACTCTTCAAAGGTTGGTACACGGGGACTATGAATATCATAGACACCGAGGCCAATTCCTTTTTGGTAGTGATAGTCTTCAAATGATTTAATTAATTCACCATGGCTTCTGGATGTTTCAATGGAAATAACATCCGCATCAAGGGCATCTATCGCTTCAATTATATCCTCAAAATGTGAATAGCACATATGTGTATGAATTTGTGTTTCATCTTTCACAGATGAAGTGGACAGTTTGAAAGCATAGACTGCTGCTTTTAAATAAGATTCTGTTTTTTCTTGTTTTAAAGGTAAACCTTCTCTTAAGGCAGGCTCATCGACCTGAATCATACCAATTCCATTTTTCTCCAGCGCGGTCACTTCCTGGCGGATCGATAATGCAATTTGATTTAAGACATCTGCACTGTCTATATCATCCCGAATAAAGGACCAATTTAAAATGGTAACAGGACCTGTCAGCATTCCTTTAACAGGTTTTTTCGTCAAGCTTTGGGCATAAACCGTTTCTTTCACTGTCATCGGCTCTTTTAAAAATACATCTCCATAAATAACAGGTGGTTTCACACAGCGTGAACCGTATGATTGTACCCAGCCGAATTTTGTTACAGCAAAACCTTCTAATTTTTCACCAAAGAATTCTACCATGTCCGTCCGTTCGAATTCACCATGGACAAGCACATCTAAACCAATTTCCTCTTGAATAAAAATCCATTTATTGATTTCTACATGAAGAAACTGTTCATATTGTTCGTCAGACAGTTCACCTTTTCTCCATTTTAGACGTTGCTGGCGAACTTCCTTCGTTTGTGGAAAACTGCCAATTGTAGTAGTTGGCAATGTTGGTAAATTCCAGCGTTCGTCATGAAGTTCCTTCCGCTTTGCTGCCGCAATACGTACAGATGGATACTGTGATAGATTGGCTAATGCATCTTGAACATGCTTCACGTTCCGGAAAGAAGAATGATTTAACGTTTGCACGGAACGATCATAATTTATTACTTCGTTAAGCGGAATTTCCTGATTTAAATATTTTGTTAATAAAATAATTTCTGCTAATTTTTCATCCGCAAAAGCCAATGCATCTTTTACAATAGTGTCAAACGCTGATTCATTTTTCATCGTCACAGGGACATGAAGCAAGCTGTTGGATGGTTGAATAATAAGACGATCTTTACTTACGATGTTGGATAATGTCTCAATAAACGCTGCCTTCTCTTGTACATTGCTTTTCCAAATATTACGGCCATCTATGATTCCTGCCGCCAAAACTTTATCATTTGGGAAGCCGAATGATTGTAAATGAGCCATATTTTGACCGGAATCATGGACAAAATCTAGGCCGATTCCTGCTACTGGCAGCTGCACAATCTCTTCATAACGCTCCAAGCTTTCAAAATAAGTTTGCAGAATTAGTTTAAGATTTGGAACGGCTTGATGAAAGGCTGCATAGACTTCTTTAAACTGCTGGAGACGATTGTCATCCACGTATTTCACTAAAATTGGTTCATCTATTTGAATCCATTCAGCCCCGGCTTCCTCCAATCGCTGTAAAACTTCTATATAAAGAGGCACAAGCGCTTGTAACAGCTCGCCTTGTTTTTGTTCATCATAGCCTTTGGAGAGGGCTAACAAGGTAACAGGTCCCAAAATGACAGGCTTCCCATTAATGCCCAATTTCTCCTTTGCTTCTTTATACAAAGTTAACACGCGATTTTCCAATAAAATAGGCTGCGCCTCTTCTAGTTCCGGCACAATATAATGATAGTTTGTATTGAACCATTTTGTCATTTCCGAGGCGACTTTCCCTTTGCTTCCTCTGGCAATTTCAAAATAATTCTGCAGTGAAATTTTTTTCTCATCTGTTTTAAATCTTTTCGGAATCAAACCAAACATAATCGCTGTATCTAATACATGATCATAGTAACTAAAATCACCGACAGGAATTAATTCAATCCCTTTTTCCTGCTGCTTCCGTAAATGCGAGAGACGAATTTTTTCCATCTCGGCTTCGAAAGTTTCTTCGGTTATTTCTCCTGCCCAAAATAACTCTAATAGTTTTTTCCATTCTCTATTTTCACCGATTCTTGGATAACCCAAATTTGAACTTTTGATACTCATAGTTGCAACTCCTATCTCATAATGTTTAATATCAATAAAAAAAAGTCTCCCTGTTTAGCAAGAGAGACTGATGATAACAGTAGTTAACTAGAATTGAGACTCTGAGTAGGTTTCAACATCATATCATCACTCCTCCCTAATTTCGCGTAGGTAATAAGCGCTAAACAATAGGTAGGTCTCCTGACTTAGGATCATTGCTTACTATCCCTTCCCATTTCAAAACGAAACAGTGGTTTGTGATAGTCAGCTTCCCATTACAGTGGCGCGACCGTGCCGGATTTTCACCGAGCTTCCCTTTTAAGCTAAAGGCATGTTGTTTCTTGCCTTTAACACCTATGTTTGAACATTATTAACTTTTAAAAAATGAATTAAGGTAAAGAATATATGATTTTGTCTCATTTGGCAAGCAGCAATTCTTCTTGTCCTGCGCTCCATGACGATGTAAAAGGCAAACCTCCGTGCTGGTTGGTCAACATTTTCTATACTTATTGAAAATTCAGATATCAATTAAGTCGTGTATATAGATTTACATTTATTTAGAAGGGTGGTACACTTTATTCTATCGAAAACAATATATGGTGTTTATTTTATTTAGGTACTGCTATATGTAGTTTAATAGGGAAGTTCGGTTTAATCCCGACGCTGTCCCCGCAACTGTAAAGCTGACGACGATTCAAAGCCACTGTGCATTCGCATGGGAAGGGAATCGGAGAATGAAGCGAAGCCAGGAGACCTGCCTATCTAAAACAAATCAATCATTTCTTCGGGGATTGGGAAATGGAGACGTCTACATTCTCAATTTCTGATGTTTCCATTTCAGGCTGCCTACTACCGAAGAGGCAGCCTTTTTATATTTAAGAAAAGAGGGATGACATGAAACTTTATACGAAAACATTCTGTCCTAAATGCCTTTGGATAAAATCCGAATTACAACGGGCTAGGATTGAAGCGGATATTATAAATGTCGATCAAGATGAACAGGCAAAGCAAAAGCTGATTGACGCGGGCTTTTTAAGCGTTCCTGTTCTTGAATTAGAAGGAAAGTTTATTGGTGATGTAAAGGAAGTTATCTCCCAAATTGAGTTGATTGCACAGTGATTGTTTATGCCAGCCGAACGGGCAATGTACGATATATTGCATCTAAATTAAAGGCGAAGTACATTGAGGTTTCTGAAGATTTAATGATGAATAAGTCTTACTTATTAATTACATATACAGACGGGTTAGGTGATATTCCAGCAAAGGTCGTACGGTTTTTGGAACAAAACGCACAATTTTGCAAAGGGGTAGTAGTTAGCGGGAACAGTAACTTCGGCCACACGGTATTTGGCGGTGCGGGTGATAAAATTGCAGCGATGTATCATATCCCCCTAGTGCGCAAACTAGATTTACGAGGAAACAAGGCTGATTATGAAGCGATTCAAACGTTTTATGAAACGAGGGTGACGGGATGAAAACGTATTTAAAGTTAAATAATGATGTCCTGAATCGTTATAGCATAACAGGACAATTGGAATTGGAAAAAGATCGTGAAGCTACGCGTCGTTACTTTTTAGAATATGTCAATGTACGTCTGCGTTACTTTATTGATATTGAAGAAAAAATTCGTTATTTAGTAGATGAAAGCTACTACGAAAAAGAGTTTATTGACATGTACGATATGGCATTTCTAAAGAGAATGTACAAAAAAGCGTATGATTATCATTTCCGTTTTCCATCCTTTATGAGTGCCAGCAAGTTTTATGATAGCTATGCGATGAAAAGCCGTGATGGAGAAGAAATTCTAGAAAAATATGAAGATCGTATTGTGATCATTGCCTTGTATTTAGCACAAGGGGATACTGAACTCGCAGAACAAGCAGTGGCAGCAATGATGGAAGCCTATCAGCCCGCTACACCAACCGCTTTAAATAGCGGGAAGAAAGCACGCGGCGAGTTAGTGAGTTGTTTTAAATTATCAATGGATGACTCGATGAACAGTATTGCAGAAAACATGGGTTATTGTTTAGAGTTATCCCGCCTGGGCGGCGGTGTGGGCGTGAACTTAACTGATTTACGTCCATTGGGGGATCCGATTAAAGAGATTATGAACCGTGCCAGTGGTGTCATACCAGTCGCAAAGCTTTTAGAAAATTCATTTAGCTATTCAAATCAGCTTGGACAACGAAACGGATCTGGTGTTGCCTATTTAAATATTTTTCATGCAGATATAGAAAACTTTATTTCATCGAAAAAACCAAATGCCGATGATAAAATTCGTCTGGCAACACTATCAATAGGGATCATTATTCCGAATATTTTCTTTGAACTAATGAAAAGAGATAAAGATATTGTGTTGTTTAGTCCATACGATATTTTCAATGAATACGGCAAACGTATGTCTGAGATTTCAATAACAGAGATGTATTATGAGCTTCTAGATAATCCTAATATCCGTAAAATCAAGCGGTTAAACGCACGGAAGCTTTATACAGAAGTAAAGAAGGCTCAATTTGAGTCAGGCTATCCATTTGAAATCTTTGATGACAATGTTAATGAAGTTCACCCCCTTAAAAACATTGGCCGTGTGAAAATGTCTAATCTATGTACAGAAATATTACAAGTACAGGAAACCAGTATAATTACGGATAAAGACGAACCAAACCAATACGGCTTAGACGTATCCTGTAATTTAGGCTCTATTGATATCCATGAGGCTAGTAAGGTAAAGGATTTTGAAAAGTTAGTGGATACAGCGATGCGTTTGTTAACCAACGTTTCACAAATGACCAACATCAAAAATGTACCGTCTGTTGCCAAAGCAAATGAATTAATGCATTCGGTAGGTCTTGGTGTGATGAATTTACACGGACATCTTGTGACACAGGGAATCATGTATGGTTCCAAAGAATCGATTGAATTTATCGATCGTTTTATGGAAGCAATGAACTATTTTTCGCTGAAAACATCAATGGAAATCGCTAGAGAACGCGGCGAGATTTTCTATAAATTTGAGGAAAGTGATTACGCATCTGGTCGTTATTTTGAGCAATATGTGGATAAAAGGGAACGGGAACTACCATCCGATGTCTTAAGTGCCTTGGGAAATATTCCACTCATCACACAAAAGATGTGGCAGACATTAAAGCAAGATGTTATGCAATACGGCTTATTTCATTCCTATCGCTTGGCAATTGCGCCAACTGGCAGTATTTCATATATTCGAAGTTGCACGGCTTCCATTGCACCTTGTACAGAGCGTGTTGAAATACGTGATTACGCCGATAGTCGTACAATTTATCCAATGCCACATTTAACAAATGACAATGCTCATTTATATGTAGAAGCATATGATGTCAATCCTTATCATTTGATTGATTTATATGCTGCCGCTCAAAAACATGTGGATCAAGGAATTTCGCTGACGTTTTATGTTACTGATAATTGGACAACCGAGCAGCTGGCGAAAATTTATATTTATGCCTGGATGAAGGGGATTAAGTCCGTTTACTATGTACGGCAACGATTACAAACATTAGAGGAGTGTGTCGCATGTCAAATTTAACCTATGAGGCGGTGAATTGGAATAAACCAACGAGTGAACTTGCCCAAGTATTTTGGGATCAGCAATGGAAGCAAATTTGGTTTCCGGAGGAAATTGCCGTCAGTAAAGATGTTAAGCAGTGGCAAAGTTTCGAACACCAGGATACATATAAAAAGGTATTTGCCGGGCTGACGTTATTGGATACGGTTCAAACCAATATTGGCATGAATCATATAGCTGCCTATGCTACAGATTTACAGGAAAAAGCTGTTTTTACTGTATTTGCCTCTTTTGAAGCCATTCATGCAAAATCATACTCCTATATCTTTACCACCCTTTGTACCAACGCAGAAATTGACGAGCTTTTTGAATGGGTAAAGAAAAACGAGTATCTGCAATACAAAGCAAATAAAATTGGTGCTATTTACAGCAGTATAGAAGAAGGAAATTCAGAGAGCCTATGGAAAGCAATGTTTGCATCCGTCATGCTTGAATCCTTCTTATTTTACTCAGGTTTCTTCTATCCTCTCTATTTAGGCGGGCAAGGTTTCCTGCGTAATAGTGCAGAGGTTATTTCACTTATTTTACGTGACGAATCCATTCATGGGGTGGCAGTCGGCTTTTTTGCGCAAAATTTATTCAAGCAATTTTCAAAGGAAAAGCAGGATGAGTTGAAAGTATGGGGATATGAACTATTACTTGATCTCTACCAAAATGAAATGAAATATACCGATGATGTCTATGCTGAAACAGGCTTATCACCAGAGGTTAAGGCGTATGTACGCTATAACGCAAATAAAGCGTTAATGAATATCAGCTTTGAAGCTATGTTTCCTGAGGAAGAAGTCAATCCCATTGTGATGAATGGGATCCGTAATGAAGGCTCCACATATGATTTCTTTTCACAAAAAGGTTCAACTTACGCAAAAGCAAAAGTGGCTCCCATTACAGATGACACCTTTATTTTCTAGAAAACATGGGGACGGTTCTCCTGTTTACCTAATATTTTCCAGTAAGAAGTTTGAGAGACATAATCCCTTCGAATTAAATCGAATTCACTCTGCAGGATTTTATTCAGATTCGATTTCCAATGGAGAAGGATGGAGAGCTGTCCTTTTTGTCTCGGGATGTCCCCATCAATGTCCTGGATGCCATAATCCGCAATCATGGGATGCAAAATATTGGGAACAGTATGTGGAAGAAGATGTTTATAATCAAATTATCGAAAATCCCTTTTTAGATGGGTTAACGCTATCCGGGGGAGAACCATTTCTTTATTGCAAAGAGCTATTATCGTTAGTGAAACGCGTAAAAGAAAAAGGGTTAAACATTTGGTCTTATACAGGCTTTACAGTTGAAGAAATTTTACGTTGGGCTGAAAGGAATTCTGATGTACATGCATTTCTGCAGGAATTAGACGTATTAGTGGATGGAAGGTTTTTAAGCGAGAAAGTGGAACCGAAGAAACTTTTTCGCGGAAGCTGTAGTCAGCGGATTATTGATGTACAGGCTTCATTGAAGAATCAAAAGGTTGTATTATATATGGCTTAAATGATAAGGATACAGTATTGTAATATCTCATTAGAGAATAAATAATTCTTAAATGTAGAATATGGAAAACAAAGTGCCAGTCGCCAAAAATACCATAAGGATGGTTTCCGAGGTTTTAGTGAAGTTTAAGGTGAACCTAGTCATCAAAACACGAATTATAAATTACCCAAGACTCAACCAGATTACTTGGCATTTCATGCGAACTGTTGAATACAAGCAACTGGTTTCCGGAAGAAATATTCTTCAAAGCCAGCTTAAATAGCTGGCTTTTCATGGATCGAATTTCTTAGGGAATAACGATTACAAATTTTTTTGTTCAGCATATTTCATTTCATTTACTTCGAGTATTCTCCAAGCCTTTCCATCAAATTCAAGCTTTGATACACTGCCGTTTTTACAAAGTCCCTTTGGTACTTTATTTGCATCGAATTTTTCAAGAATGGCGTTAATGGTAATTCCATGGGAAACCATTAAAATATCACCACCGCCATTTTGATAGACCTGTTCCGCAATTTCTTTCAAGCCTTTGGAGGTGCGGTCGGCTAATTCTTGATAACTCTCCGCTTCGTCTGATGGATCCAAAACCGATAGGGTATTGACTAACTCTTTAAATGGATTGTTTGCTTTTGTGAAAAGTTCCTCTTCATTTCCCAATTTCAAATGACTGGAGGTCAGCTTCCAAAGCACGTCCATTTTCTCGCCTTCAAATTCCCCAAAATATACCTCGCGTATTCCTTTGTTTTCGATAAGCGGCAAATCCTTGGCCTTCGTTTTATTTTCCGCTAAAATCAGTTTTGCCGTTTGTCTGGCCCTGCCGCTATCACTCGAATAAGCGGCGGCAAATGATATCTCTGCTAACCCTTTTCCCACTCTTTTGACCAAATCTTCACCAGCTGGAGTGAGCGGTCCATCAGCCCAGCCTTGGGCGCGATCTGTTTGATTCAATATGGTCCTACCATGACGAATAAGATAAATGGTCACGATACCAGGTTCATTTTGCTTTACTGTCGCTTTACTCTTTATTGTCACATTCTCATTTGCGGCATAAATTGGGTTTGTGAGGGTGGTTAAGCAAATCAGAATGAGAACCAGAAAAGCAATAAAAAATCTTTTTTTCACCTTAGCATTTCAACTCCTATTATGGGATAAACGTAATTTAGAATGACCTAAAGTTTAGTTTGTTCATATTCAATGGAATTATCCTTAGCAAGCTGAGGACCATAATGGACTTAAATCAGCCTTGTTCATGACCGCAATGAGAGAAAATGTTGGATATACATAATAAAAAGCCAATTCATTTACGAATGGGCTTCGTTTTTGCATTCTATTCCTATGCTTCTGGATCTTTAAATCGCATTTGTTCCATTTTAATAGAAAAATTTTCCGAGGCTGATTAGATTACTAAGCATTCCCAGACCGCCTAATGCTCCTTTTCCGACCTTAAATAAACCCCCAAACATTCCTGGTAGCCCTTGACCCATGTTATTTCCCCAGCCCATCGGATTTCCATAACTTTCCCAGCCTGCAGGACCGCCAAGACCTCCCCAACCCATCATTTGCCCAAAATTCCCCAAACCTTTCTGATTTACTGGCATCGTCCCATTGAAAGGATGTCCTGGACTACCGAAGCCCGCCAAACCTCCCGGATTCCACAAACCTTCTGGATTAATTTGATCATTCCAGCTTGATGGGCTTCCAAGACCATTCCAGTCTGATGGACTTTCAAGACTATTTATTTGGTTAAAATGAGGCATTTGAGCCTGTAAGTGAAATGGTGGTGCTGAAATTTGATGATGATAGGGCTGTCTTTGTCTGCCAAATTGTGCATACCTATAATGGTACATACGCATAATCTCCTGTCTAAAATGCATTGTGTTGGGATAGCTTATGTTATTTAGCCCTTTATGAGTGGTTAAATAACTAGATGTACAGGCCGAAATTTTATTCATTGTAAATTTTCTGGACCGTATAAAATGACAGTAGATCTATTTTCTAGTGAAATAGATGGAGGAAAATACCTGTCCCCTTGTCCCCATTAAAAATGGAAGCGCCTTTGCGACTTTTTCATCATAAAACGGTTGTAAACTGGTTGAGGTTGTACCGTTTTCAGTCGCTGCGGTAAAGAACGCTTCTTATGATAAAAATCGCAGTACCTGTGGCTTTACTTTATTGTTCCTGACGGGCACTATGATCTTTTCATAGTGCCCGTAGGTATCAATAAACTCATATTAGAGTATTGGTTTCCTATTTATGTAAGATCGCTTCAACAGCTTCTAATTCTTCTTTTGTTAACACCATGTCACTGGCATCTAAATTCGCATCAATGTGTTCCGGACGTTTTCCTCCAGGAATAACGGCATCTACACCATTCTGGGATAAAAGCCAGGCCAACGCTAGGCTGGAGAGAGAAATCCCTTTTTGCTGCGCTATATTTTTTAATTCTTCCACTTTATCAAGGGTTTTTGGAAAGTTTTCTTCTTGGAAGAGAGGAATGGAGTTTCTCCAATCACCGGAAGACAAGCGAAAATCCTTTGTATACTGACCGCCCAGCAGACCAAAGGCTAATGGGCCATAAGGAATAAATGAGATGTTGTTTTCAACACAATACGGCAGAAGGTCGGTTTCTACCGAATGATTGAACATATGATAGGCTGTCTGCAGCGCCACTATTTCACCGGTTTGATTGGCTTCTTTAAGCTGTTCTAGATTGACATTTGAAATTCCGATGGCACGAATCTTTCCTTCCGTTTTCAGCCTGGAAAGTTCAGCCACTGCTTCTGCTAGATTGGTCTCATTATCTGGGAGGTGAATGTAATACAAGTCAATATAATCTGTTTGAAGACGGGATAAGCTATTTTCTACAGCTTTCCGTAAATATTCCGGCTTGTTATTTGGACGTATACTGCCGTCTTCAAACCATTGATTGCCGCCTTTCGTGGCCAGAACCAGCTCTTCCCGATTTGTGGTTTTGAGTACCTCACCAATAAGCTCCTCAGAACGGCCTTTCCCATACATATCAGCAGTATCAATCAATGTGATCCCATTATGGATAGCGTGTCTGACCATTTCTTTTCCCTGATTTTCATTGAGGTTGGAAAACAAATTATGCCCCCCTACCGCATTTGTACCTAATCCAATTTTCGAGATCGTTATATCTGTTTTTTTTAATGTGGAAAATTTCATGATTTTTTGCCTCCGTTCATTCTACATGTTTCAAGCTTCACTTTATTCGCCTGGAAAACGGGTGAATTTGTTTAAAACCAACTCTGAGTATAGGATTTTAAAAAGGGAACGTCAAATAAAGACATTCTCACACTGAATATTGGTCCAAGTATGGCTTAAGGAAAAAATTAGGAAAACGCAAGAAGAACCGTCCCTCTGTTTACTAATTAAATTACTTTTGCAACAATGATTCGCAATTTTGAGAAAATTATTATTTTTGCGATAACTAATGAGCGTGAGCTCTTTACTTATTAGGAGTTCATGTTGGCACGAATCTTGCAATATAAATTAGTGAGAGGGGGGATATTTCATTTATTATTTCAGCCATGATTATATTCTGTTCGTTACTATCCATTTACTGGATAAACATAATAATACGATAAAGGGGAGACTCAAATGAATATCTATGTACTAATGAAACGCACCTTTGATACGGAAGAAAAGATCGCGATTGAAAACGGCAAGATCAAGAGCGATGGTGCTGAGTTTATCATGAATCCTTATGACGAGTACGCTGTCGAGGAAGGGATCGCCCTCAAAGAGAAACACGGCGGTGAAGTAACGGTCATAACCTTCGGTGAAGAAGAAGCGGAAAAAGAACTTCGTACAGCTCTTGCCATGGGTGCTGATAAAGCGGTGTTAATTGATAGTGAGGAATTAGAAGAAAGCGATCAATTTTCCACTGCTGCCATTCTATCAGCCTATTTAAAAAATAAAAGTGCAGATATTATTCTATCTGGTAACGTAGCGGTTGATGGCGGCTCTGGTCAAGTAGGACCACGAGTAGCTGAGATACTTGGTATCCCCCAAGTGACAGCGATTACAAATCTTACGATTGAAGATGGGAAAGCAATTATCATTCATGATGTGGAAGGGGACGAAGAAACAATCGAAGTATCACTTCCCGTTCTTGTTACGACACAACAAGGCTTGAATGAACCTCGCTATCCATCCTTACCGGGGATTATGAAAGCAAAGAAGAAACCGTTAGATACCCTTGAATTAGATGATTTAGATATAGAGGAAGAGGATGCAGCGGCTAAGACGGAAAGAATTGAACTTTTTCTGCCGCCGAAGAAACAACAAGGAAAAGTGCTGCAAGGCGAATTAAATCATCAAGTCCAAGAGCTCGTGTCATTACTAAAATCTGAAGCAAAAGTAATTTAAGGGAGGAGATCTACTATGGGAAGAAAAGTATTAGTATTAGCTGATATTCGTGACGGTGCTTTGAGAAACGTTTCTTTTGAAGCGATTGCAGCGGCAAAATTAATCGCAGATGGCGGAGAAGTGGTTGCAGCCCTTTTTGGAGAATCAATCGGGGAAGAAAGTTCAAGTCTGATTCACTATGGTGCGGACCGCGTGTTAAAGGTAGAACATCCGAATTTAAAAAGCTATACAACAGATGCCTGCCAACAAGCATTACTTCAAGTAATCGATAGAGAAAAGCCGGATGGGCTGATTATGGGTCATACAGCACAAGGGAAAGATTTAGCGCCAAGAATTGCGATCAAATTAAATGCCGGACTTGTTTCTGATGTAGTCGATATTGAAATGGATGGCGGCGAGGCTGTTTTCACAAGACCGATTTATTCAGGAAAAGCGTTTGAGAAGCTTAAAGTGAAAGAAGGCTTAGTGCTGGCAACCATCCGTCCGAATAACATTACTCCGCTTGAAAAGGATGAAGCTCGTTCCGGCGAAGTATCGAACATCACAGTGGACATTAATGATCTACGCACAATTATTAAAGATGTAGTCCGAAAATCAACTGGCGGTATCGACCTCTCTGAAGCAAAAATCATTGTTTCCGGCGGCCGCGGTTTGAAGGCTGCTGATAACTTTCAGCTTTTAGAGGAGCTAGCCAATGTATTAGGTGCTGCAGTAGGTGCTTCACGCGGTGCTTGTGATGCGGGTTATTGTGATTATTCTTTACAAGTCGGACAAACCGGTAAGGTTGTCACTCCGGATCTTTATATTGCTGTTGGGATTTCAGGGGCGATTCAACATTTAGCAGGGATGTCGAATTCAAAAGTGATTGTGGCGATAAACAAAGATCCAGAGGCACCTATTTTTGAAGTTGCCGATTATGGCATCGTTGGAGATTTATTTGACGTTGTTCCATTGTTGATTGAAGAAATGAAAGCGGTAGCCGTTAGTTGATTTAGGTATTTGAATCAATAGATTCTTATGATAAATGAAAAATGAGGAGGAGTTTTAGTTGATGAATTTTGAATTAACAGAAGAACAACAAAGTGTGCAAAAAATGGTGAGAAAGTTTGTGAATAAAGAAATTATCCCGTACATCCAAGAGTGGGATCGTAATGGTGAATTCCAGCCTTCTATTATGAAAAAATTAGCAGAATTACAGTTGATGGGTGTTTGTATTCCAGAGGAATATGGCGGTGCTGGAATGGATTATAATACACTTGCGATTGTATGTGCGGAATTAGAACGTGGTGATACAGCGTATCGTACAGCTGTTTCTGTTCATACAGGTTTAAATAGTATGACATTATTGCAATGGGGAAATGAAGAGCAAAAACAAAAGTATTTAGTACCACAGGCTAAAGGAGAAAAAATTGGTGCGTTTGGTTTAACAGAACCGGATGCCGGAAGTGATGTAGCAGCCATGAAATCACACGCAAAAAGAGATGGAGATTCTTATATTCTTAATGGCTCAAAAACATGGATTTCTCTTTGCGATTATGCTGATAATTTTATCGTATTTGCTAAAACAGATAGCGATGCGGCGCACAAAGGGATTACGGCATTCATCGTAGAACGAACATTTCCCGGTGTATCAACAAAAGGATTCAAAGGCAAATTAGGGATTCGTGCAGGTAATACAGGTGAAGTCTTTTTCAATGATGTAAGGATACCGGCAGAAAATAGACTTGGTGAAGAAGGAGAAGGCTTTAAAATTGCCATGGCGGCACTGGATAATGGTCGTTTTACGGTTGCAGCAGGAGCTGTAGGTTTAATTGAAGCCTCCCTTGAAGCGAGTTTGAAATATTGTCATGAGAGAAAAACATTCGGAAAAGAAATCGGGAAACACCAGCTTGTACAGCAGATGATTGCGAAAATGAGCGCAGATCTTGAGATTGCTGCTTTGCTGGTTTATAAGGCTGGAGCGTTGAAAAATCAAGGGAAACGTAACACAAGAGAAACGTCATTAGCGAAATGGATTGCTTGTGATGCAGCATTTGAAGCAGCAAATAATGCGGTTCAAGTCCATGGTGCGTATGGCTATTCTGATGAATATCCAGTGGAACGCTTCCTGCGCAATTCAAAGGCACCAGTCATTTATGAAGGAACAAGAGAAATTCATACGGTGATGCAAGGTGAATATGCATTGGGATACCGTGAGGATAAGCCGCTTAGACAAATGTTGCCTGCCTGGCCGTTCGAGGAAGTTTCTTTACAAAAATAAAGAAGAAAAGACAAGATCATCAAAAAAAGGTCATACTCCTGAATTTCGGGATATGACCTTTTTTGTCATTTTATTTAATTAGCAAACATAGTTTACCTTTGATAAAAAGTGAAAACGTTTTATTTCACTTATTCATTTTTTGTTATATACTTATAATTAAGAAAATTCTGTCAAAATATTTATTTTTGATAGGTAGATACTAAAATTTAGGAAAAATTTGTCAGAGGAGGGGATTCGTTTTGAGCATAATCAATTCCGAATTGCATATTGGGCAAACAGCCCGCCTGCAGCGGATATTCAATGAAGAAGATCTCGATCAATATAATCAATTAACAAAAGATTTTCATCCAATCTATCAACACCATGAGGATAGCTGGAAAAAGTATTTTACACAACCCATTATTCCCGCGCTGTTGGTAGAGGGTTTAATTATTCAAGTGATTTCAGATAAACTTCCAGGAAGCGCATGTGTATTGCTGCAAAAAGAACTAATTTATTATCATCCAGCGCATATGGGAGATATGATAACCGCTGAATTGACAATTATTGATATTAATCAAGAAAGAAATTGGATTACGCAAAAGGTTATCTGCTTTAATCAAAACGGAACCGAGATTATTAAAGGTCAAATTGTCATTTTTGTATTACCAGGAGGATGAGCGAAATGGGAAGGGCAATTGATTTAATAGAAGATTGGGGATATCTTGAAGTAGATGAGGGCGGAAGACTAACGGATATGAGCCCGGATTTTTGTGAAAATTTTTCGATTAATAAAAAGGATTGTATAGGTGGTTCGATTCATGACATCATCGAGGGGATGTATGGCCGGAAGCGTAAGAAGGTCTTCTTCGGTGCGATCGCCGGGATTAATTGCATCATTCGAGTCACGAAAAAGGGGTATCGCGATGTCTATCGGGTAATCGTTCGTGATGGAGATATTGAGCATCATGAGATGGTGTCGTTCATGCACTCCATTGATATTGCTAAAATGAACAAAAAAAGGCCCCATCAAAACAAATACAGCTTTGATGAAATTATTGGCAACAGTCCGGCCATGCAAGAGGCAAAGGAATTAGCGACTAGAATTGCAACGAGTAATTCAACGGTACTGCTGACAGGGAAAAGCGGGACGGGAAAGGAATTATTTGCTCAAGCGATCCATGGGATGAGCACAAGGAAAAACAACCCTTTTGTTGCGGTGAATTGCGCGGCAATCCCTGGAGAATTATTTGAATCGGAGCTTTTTGGTTATGAACCGGGAGCGTTTAGCGGTGCTAAAAAAGAAGGAAAGCCTGGAAAAATTGAATTAGCAATGAATGGAACCCTTTTTCTAGATGAAATATCTGAGCTCCCTTATGAGGCACAAGGAAAGCTGCTCCGTGTCTTGCAGGAAAAAGAAGTAGAACGAGTCGGAGGAACCGCTAGTAAACATGTCGATATTCGTATTATTGCTGCGACAAACCGTGACTTAGGAAAACTAGTAGAGGAAGGGAAGTTTAGGCAGGATTTATTTTATCGTCTCTATGTCTTTGATTTAACGATCCCCTCACTTCGGGAACGGAAAGAGGACATTCTGCTATTAGCTTATTATTTTATCGATTATTTTAATGGTAGGTTTGATCTTGAGGTGAAGTATATTGATTCCGGTCTTCAAGATTGGCTTCTAAACTATGAATGGCCGGGAAATATCCGTGAATTAAAAGCCTTTATTGAGCGGGGAATGAATATTGTTGAAGGAGACACCCTTTCGATGAGGGATATCTATTTTGCACCTCCTCAGGTATCTGCGAAACCAACAGAAAGAAAACTGAAGGCTCTGCAAAGTTTAGAGGATGAAGTAAAACATGCAGAGATAAACGCCATTCAGCGGGCTTTAGAAGAATCAGATGGGGATCGCTCAATAGCCGCGCAAAAGCTAAAAATACATATTGCGAGCTTGTACCGCAAAATTGCCAAGTACAACTTAAAATAATTCTTTATTTGAAGCTGACTCAAAAGGTCGTTATGAACGACTCTTTCGGGTCAGTTTTTTTACACTGATAGGAAAGTATAAAATTGCAGCGAAGAAGTATTTCGACGTAGTGGCAATTTCTAGGAAATCAGTATAAGTGCTATAAGGCTTTTCTTAGAGCTTCAGCTCTTAGAAAAGTCAATCGGGCTCTGCGCGACTACGCCTCTGTCTTCGCCTTTCAGGCTCGCCAATCGGCGAGTTTTCTTTATTATTTGCGTAAATGTTTCTTACAATTGCGAAAATTATTATAATTGCGAGAATATTCGCATTATAAAGTTTATTTTAACAAGGATAGATGTTGGCACAGAACTTGCAACATATAAAAGTGAAAGGAGGGAAATTAGCTAAAGGAGGGATTTTAACAATATTGATGCATCAGCAATCATTATTAAAAAACAACAAAGAAAATGGAGGAATGAATAATGGAACTATTGGATGTACTGTATGAAAAAACGAATGGAATAGCCAAAATTACGATTAACCGCCCGGAGGCGTACAATGCTTTTCGCGGACGGACGATTAAAGAATTAATTTGGACGTTCCGCGATGCTTGGGACGATAACCAAGTGGGTGTTGTGATTTTAACAGGTGCTGGTCCAAAGGCTTTTTGCACTGGCGGAGATCAAAAGAACAAAGGCGATGAGGGCGGTTACGATTACAACGGTGGTTTAGGCGGCGGTATTGGCCTGGAAATTGAGAATCTGCACCAAACAATCCGTAATATTCCGAAGCCTGTTATTGCAGCGGTGAATGGCTTTGCGATTGGAGGGGGTCATGTCCTGCATGTCCTTTGTGATTTGACGATTGCTTCAGAAACAGCGAAATTTGGACAAGCTGGACCAAAAGTAGGAAGCTATGATGCTGGTTTCGGATCCGCCTATTTAGCAAGATTAGTAGGGGAAAAGAAAGCACGGGAAATTTGGTATCTGTGTGAGATGTATACCGCACAAGAGGCTAAAGAAATGGGGCTGGTCAATAAAATTGTCCCAGCGGAAGAGCTGCAAGCGGCAGCAGAAGAATGGGCTGAGAAAGTGCTCGCTAAAAGTCCAACAGCGCTCAAAATGCTTAAATACTCATTTAATGCTGACAGTGCCAACATCCAAGGGATTTCACAACTTGCCATGAGCAGTCTGGCGATGTTTTATAACACAGACGAGTCTGCCGAAGGAATGAATGCGTTTCTCGAAAAAAGATCCGCTGATTTTAGTAAGTTTAGAAAATAACTAGGAGATGATGAGGCTCGTGAAATTTGAAACGATTTTGGATTCTGAATATTTAGGGAAATATCAGTCCGTTTGGCCAAATAAAACGATTCTTGATTATCTAAATAATGCGATAGAAAAATTCCCAAATAAGTCCGCGATTATTGATAAAAAGAGCCGCTATACGTATCGTGAGTTGGGGAAAATAGTCGACCGAGTTGCATTAGGACTGTTGGAATTAGGTCTTGGAAAAGGGGATGTCATCTCCATACAGCTGCCCAACTGGAATGAATTTATCATTCTTCACTATGCGGCGACAAGAATTGGAGCGATTACCAATCCACTCATTCCCATTTATCGTGATCGTGAAATCGGTTATATGGTCGGGATGGCCGAAGCGAAAATGATCGTCATTCCTGATACATTCCGCGGTTATGATTATCCGGCGATGATTGACAGACTATCTCATCAATGGCCGTCACTTGAACATGTATATGTAATGGGTGAGAATGTACCAGCCCATATGAAGCCGCTATCATCATTGATGGATAAACCATGGGAAGAAATAAAGGATGTATCATTATTGGATCAAATTACACATGATCCGAATGATGTGACCGAAATTATTTTTACCTCGGGAACAACAGGAAATCCAAAAGGGGTTATGCATACACATAATACCGTTTGTGTCTCAACCAATTACTGGATTGAGCATATGCAATTAACCTCTGATGATGTGATGTTTATGGCCTCGACCTTTGCCCATCAAACGGGTTTTGGCTATGGGGTAAGGCTACCTACGACAATTGGCGGAACCGGGGTTTATCAAGATGTTTGGAACCCGCTTGAATTTGTTGAGTTAATCGAGGAAGAGGGAATTACCTTTACAGCAGGCGCAACTCCATTTCTGCAGGACATTATGCAATTGAAGGAAATTGAAAATCGCAATATTGGTTCACTAAGAATCTTTGCCGCGATGGGTGCGCCTATTCCGATGGCATTGGTAAAGGACGCTTCGCACAAAGTGAATTTTGCCATTCTGTCTGGCTGGGGTCAAACAGAAAGTGGTCTTGTGACGCTGACGCATCTTGACGATTCGAAAGAAAAGCTGACAGGTACGGATGGGGTCGCGCTTGATACGATGGAGGTAATGGTCATTGATTTGAACGGTGATCCTTGTCCGCCTAATGTCGAAGGAGATCTATTGAGCCGTGGACCTGCGCTGTTTGTTGGCTATTTGAAAAATCTCGAAGGGACCTTGTCTGAGTATCGCGGGGAATGGTTTTTTACGGGAGATCGTGCCTTTATGGATGAAGACGGTTACATCCGTATTTCCGGGCGCAATAAAGATATTATTATCCGCGGCGGTGAAAATATCCCTGTCGTTTATATTGAAAATATTTTGTATGAGCATGAGGACATCATGGATGTACAGCTTATCGCCATACCAGATCCAAGACTGCAGGAAAAAGCCTGCGCTGTAATTTCCATGAAGCCCGGAAAAACGCCGCTTAATATGCTGAGCCTGCAAGAATTCCTTGCGCAAAAAGGAGTAGCAAAGCAATATTGGCCAGAGTATTTGGAGGTTGTTGAGGAATTTCCAAGAACACCAAGTGGAAAAATTCAAAAGTTCCGCTTGAGAGAAATGATTCTCCAAAGTATGACGGAAAAGGAATTAAATTAATACATTCATTACTTACATTTAACCATTTAACAAAGATATTGGAGGGAAAGAAAAATGACAAAACGAGTAGCCTTTATTACGGGAGCAGGACGTGGAATCGGAAGGGAGATTGCTAGAACATTGGCATCTAGAGGAATGGACATTATTGTAACCGATGTCAATATTGATAATGCCAATGAAACGGTTTCGCTTGTGGAAAAAGAAGGAGGAAAGGCAGCAGCCGTTTATTGCGACGTAACAAGACTGGAAAGTGTGAAGGAGGCAGTGGGTGCTTCTGTAGCCCATTTCGGAAAAATTGATGTACTCGTGAATAATGCAGGATGGGATAAGGTTGAACCATTTTTGAAAAGTGAACCAAGTACATGGAAGCTGATTATGGATATTAACTTAATGGGTCAAATTCACACTTGTAAAGAAATTTTGCCTGTCATGATTGAAAATGGTTATGGCAAGGTGATCAATATTGCCTCTGATTCTGGAAGAGTGGGCTCAAGCGGAGAAGCAGTCTACTCAGCAGCAAAAGGGGGAGTCATTGCGTTCACGAAAACGATGGCGCGGGAAATGGCAAGGCATAAGATCAATGTGAATTGTGTTTCACCTGGACCAAGCAATACCCCTCTTTTCGAAGAAATCGGTTCTTATAATGAAGGAATTGCAACAGCACTGGAAAAGGCGATTCCGTTTAGACGTTTGGCACAGCCTAGTGATATCGCCAATGGGGTGGCATTCTTAGCGTCGGAAGAGGCGGATTATGTGACAGGGCAAACGATTTCAGTCAATGGCGGCTTGGCGATGGTGTAATTTTAATATTTGTAATATTTTAAATTTTTGGTTAGTGGTGATCGGATTGTGCGGGGAGCTTGGCTCCCCTCTGATGGTCGGCGATGATTTTCCCTGTTTTTGGTTTGAGTGACGTATTTAGTTAATGTTTTGCTTTTATTATCGATACGAGGAGGAGTACATAATGCTTTATGAAAATCTGCTTGTTGAAAAGGTCAATCAAATTGGCGTGATTAAAATCAATCGTCCTGAGGTAAGAAATGCTTTGAATAATGAAACGGTAACAGAAATTTTAGCTGCTTTTGATGGGTTAGAGAAGGATCCGGAAATTGGCGTAATTGTTTTTACTGGGGTGGGTGAAAAAGCATTTGCGGCGGGGGCAGATATTAACCAGCTAACCACGAGAAAAGCGACTGAGGCCTTTAAAGCTGGAAGTATGAGTGATGTGTATCGCCACATTGAAAATAGTAAAAAGGCAACGATTGCCGCGATTAATGGATTTGCTCTTGGTGGTGGAAGCGAGCTTGCGATGAGCTGTGATATTCGCATCGCCTCTGAAAATGCAAAATTCGGATTGCCTGAGTTGAACTTATCGGTTATTCCTGGTGCCGGTGGTACGCAGCGCTTAACCCGTATCATCGGGAAGGGGCGTGCGATGAATATGATTTTAACGGGAGAATTTATCTCTGCTATTGAGGCAAAGTCGATCGGCTTAGTAACGGATGTCGTTCCGCTAGAGGAATTAATGAATGCGGCAATTGAAAAGGCCGAAAAAATCATAGCTAAAGGACCTCTTGCTGTGCAAATGGCTAAGCTCGTTATCAACCGCGGCTTTGAGGTTGATATGGATACGAGTTTATTGATTGAAAGCTTAGCACAAGCCTTCCTTTATACAACAGAAGATAAGGTAGAAGGAACGAAAGCTTTTCTTGAAAAGAGACAGCCGTCGTTTTTAGGAAATTAAATAATATACTGCGTTCTTATGAAAGGGGTGCTGATAGAATGGAACTGAAACTTAGGAAAAAGGAACTCATGTACGAAGATATTCATATAGGCGATACAGATTCTTTTACTAAAACGATGACTGATTATGATATTGTTCAATTTGCCAGGCTGACTGGTGATTGTAATCCGATACACCTTGATTCAGAGTATGCGAAGAAGACGTTTTTTAAAGATAGAATTGCCCATGGCATTTTATCAGGCAGTATTATTTCGACTGTGATTGGAATGAAGCTGCCTGGACCTAATAGCATTTATATGTCGCAAAACTTTAAGTTTCTTGCTCCAGTAAAAATTGGAGATACGATCAAAGCAAAAGTTGAAGTAATGGAAAAAAGAGATGATAAAAAAATCATTAAGCTAAAAACGCAGGTAATCAATCAGCGTGAGGAAACGGTGGTAGATGGGGAAGCGGTTGTTATGAAGCTTTAGCAAGTTCAGTGAAAATGAGCAGGAACCTCCAATCTGCTAAAATAGTTTGTCATTGAAGGGAGATGAAAAGGATGTTTTCTTTACTGAATTTACTTGCTTTTCTAGTTGTGGCTGGATATGCTGTCTATTTGTTTACTAATCTTCTCTATACCCGGTATTTGTTTATCAAGCTAGGGAAAAATGCCGAATTTGAACCAAATCTAAAAGAGCGAATCAATCTTATCTTGATCAATGGGTTCGGTCAAAGAAAATTATTCAAAGACAAGAAAAGCGGTTTGATGCATCTTATCTTATTTTATACTTTTTTTATCATTCAAGCAGGACTCATCGAACTGATTATGAAAGGATTTAGTAAAGGCTATGAATTTCCTTTTGGTGAGGCGCATAAATATTTTAGCCTTCTGCAGGAATGGGCCACATTTCTTATGCTGTTAGCGATTGTTTACGCATTTTACCGCCGTTATGGGGAAAAACTGCAGCGGCTGCAATGGAAGCGGGACGGCAAGGCTGCTTTTGTCTATATTGCCTTAACGACTTTAACTACGTCCATCCTGGTTACATTAGGATTTGAAGCGATTATGCTCGGGGCTGAGCCCAATCTAGTCTATGCTCCATTCTCGGGTGCTGTTGCCTTGCTGTTCTCCGGTATTGGAACAACAGCTGGAACCGTGCTGTTTTACGTATTTTGGTGGGTTCATATGTTAACCGTATTTACATTCTTAGTGTTTGTGCCCCAATCAAAGCAATTTCATGAGCTATTTGCGATGGTCAATATCTTTTTCAAAAAGCAAGGCCCTGTTGGAAAGTTAAAGAAGATTGACTTTGAGGATGAAGCTGCTGAAGTGTTTGGTGTCGGGAAGATTGAGGATTTTGCTCAGAATCAGTTAATCGATCTCTATGCATGCGCCGAATGCGGCCGCTGCACTAATATGTGCCCGGCTGCAGGTACGGGGAAAATGTTATCACCGATGGAACTCATCGTGAAGATGAGAGATCATTTGACAGACAAAGGAGCAGCCATCACATCCAGACAGCCATGGGCACCGGCTTTTGCTTTTAAAAACACAAAAGCGAACCAATTGGCTCTAATGGGGGAAGGGATAAGAGAGTCTGCTGCAGCAGTTGAGAACATCCGTTTAATTGGCGATGTCATCACAGAGGAAGAAATTTGGGCATGTACAACCTGCCGCAACTGTGAAGACCAATGTCCGGTTATGAATGAGCATGTCGATAAAATTATCGATTTACGCCGCTACCTCGTACTGACAGAGGGAAAAATGAATTCTGATGCGCAGCGTGCGATCACCAATATTGAGCGCCAAGGCAATCCATGGGGTCTTAACCGCAAAGAACGCGAAAATTGGCGTGAGGGCAGGGAAGACATCCAAGTTCCAACAGTGAAAGAAGTGGAAAAATCAGGGGGAGAATTTGAATATTTATTCTTTGTGGGTTCCATGGGCTCCTATGATAACCGCAGTCAAAAGATTGCTCAGTCATTGGCACGGGTGATGAATGTAGCAGGGATTACATTTGCTATTCTCGGTAATAAGGAGAAAAATTCCGGTGATACACCGCGGCGGATCGGAAATGAGTTTTTATTTCAAGAATTAGCTGCCGGCAATATTGAAACATTCCAAAAGCATCATGTGAAGAAAATTGTCACAATTGATCCACATGCTTATAACTCGTTTAAAAATGAATATCCGGAATTCGGTCTTGAGGCAGAAGTTTATCACCATACGGAATTATTGGCGCAATGGATCAAAGAAGGAAGAATTACATTTACAAAAGAATTAAATGAGGTTATTACGTATCATGACTCTTGTTATTTAGGGCGCTACAATACAGTCTACGATCCGCCTCGTGAAATTTTAAAAGCGATTCCGGGGGTTAAACTAGTTGAAGCGGAACGTAACAGGCAAAATGCGATGTGCTGCGGTGCCGGGGGCGGGATGATGTGGACGGAGGAGACAGCCGGAACAAGAGTGAACGTGGCAAGAACAGAGCAGCTTCTTGAAGCAAAACCAACGATGATAGGAACTGGATGTCCATATTGTTTAACGATGATTAGTGATGGTGTAAAGGCGAAAGAATTTGAAGGGACAATTGGAAACTTTGATATCGTGGAAATTGTAGAGAAGGCGCTCTAATTAATAGAAAATTCGCAATCTTGCATAAATGATTCTCGATTCTGCGAAAAATTCTCAGTTTTGCGAGACTTTTAAACTAGAGGTGCCAATTTTTCAGTGATACTTGTTGGCACGGAACTTGCATATTAAACAATTAAGAAACTTCATTTTACAAAAATCAAAAGGAGGAATTATAAATGTTAAATTTTTCATTCACTGAGGAACAAGAATTTTTTCGTAAAATGCTAAAGGATTTTGCTAAAGAGGAACTATTGCCAAATTATACAAAGTGGGATAGAGAAGGAATCACACCAAAACATTTATGGAAGAAGTTAGGTCAGCTGGGGGTTAATGGACTTCGCATTCCTGCTGAGTATGGCGGCAGCGGTGCTGATTGTGTAACGACAGGGATTGCTGCAGAAGAAATTGGCCGAGGGGATTTTAACCTTACTTATGCTGTTATGTTAAATGCTTTAATCGGCGAAATTATTACAAAGCATGCACCGGAGGCATTGAAGCAGGAATGGCTTCCGAAAATTGCGAGCGGAGATAAAATCGTTGGGATTGCGATTACAGAGCCTGATGCAGGAACAGATGCAGGCGGAATTAAAACAACAGCCGTCCGTAAAGGGAATGTCTACGTACTGAACGGAGAAAAATCCGGAATCAGTGTGGCAACCGTAGGAGATGCCTTCCTTGTTTTTGCAAAAACAAACCCTGAACTAGGAAATCGTGGAATTAGCGCCTTTATTGTTCCAGCTGATCTTCCAGGTGTTGATTGTAAAGGCTATGAAGATATGGGGAATATTGCGGTTGGACGCGGCTCGGTTTATTTAACAGATGCAGAGGTGCCGGCAGAAAACTTAATCGGTCTTGAAAACAAAGGCTTCTCACAAGTAATGAATGGGTTTGACCTTAGCCGTCTCTTAATTGGTCTGCAATGTGTTGGAGCCGCTTCGCAAAGCATAGACGAAACAATTGAACATGTGAAGGTTCGTACTTCTTTTGGACAGCCGCTGGCAACCTACCAAGGGGTATCGTTCCCACTGGTTACTCACTATACGCAGTTAGAGTTTGTGAAATGGCAGGCGTATCGCGGTCTATGGCTTCGTGACCAAGGATTAAAGCATTCAAAAGAATCGGCCTCTGTAAAATGGTTAGGACCTAAATATGGTGCGGAAGCCATTCACGAATGTCTTCTGTTTAATGGTCATTATGGTTATACAAAAGAAATGCCGCATGAGCAGCGTTTGCGTGATGTCATTGGCTTGGAAATTGGAGATGGAACGGCACAGGCCAATATGATGGTCATTGCGAAGGACATCATCGGTAAAGAATACCGCTCTACTGGTAATTTAGTAGCTGCTAAAAACTAAAAAGTATGATGAGCAGTAAAGCAGATTGGTAGATGACAAATTCCAAATATTCAGATAAAAATTTTTCACCATTATTGTAATAGATGGAACGGAGCCAATGGCTCCCTAAATCTATTCATTTCCATAGGAGGAACTTATGAAACCAGTATTTGTAGTGGAATCAGTCCGCACAGCAATAG
Source organism: Bacillus benzoevorans (assembly GCF_014207535.1). Classification (GTDB taxonomy): domain Bacteria; phylum Bacillota; class Bacilli; order Bacillales; family Cytobacillaceae; genus Bacillus_BD; species Bacillus_BD benzoevorans. The sequence continues at coordinate 347,835 of NZ_JACHGK010000002.1, read as the reverse complement.
GGAAAATGGGCGGGGCACTGAAGGAGGTCCAACCTGATTTTCTTGCTGCTAAAGTGATTGAAGAAGTAGTGAGAAGAGCAGACATAGACAAAAATGCAGTGGATGAAGTCATTCTTGGACAGACAAAACAATCTTCAGATGCCCCAAATATTGCCCGGTCCGCTTTGCTTCGGGCAGGTCTTTCTGTCGACATTCCGGGGTATACAGTACAAAGACAATGTGGTTCAGCGCTTCAGGCAATCAACAATGGTGCCCAACAAATTATAAGCGGGTTGGGTGATGTGATTGTTGCTGGCGGTGTTGAATCGATGAGTTTAGCACCATTTTATATCCGCAATGCCCGTCATGGCGTTGGAACAGGGAATACCGTGCTAGTGGATTCTAATACAGAAAGTCAAGTAAGATCACAGCCGATTGAGGAATATGGAAATCTAACGATGGGAATGACAGCCGAAAATTTAGCTGAAATCTATAAGATTTCCCGAATCGAGCAGGATGAGTTTGCCCAAAGAAGTCAGGAACTTGCCCATCAAGCGATAACTTCAGGCAAGTTTGAAAAAGAAATTCTTCCATATGAAATTCGTGAGCGTAAGAGTGTGAAAACCTTTGCTGTTGATGAACATCCGCGTCTATCAACCTTAGAAAAACTAGGAGATTTAAAACCAGTTTTTAAAGAAAATGGAACGGTTACGGCTGGAAATAGCAGTGGACGTAATGATGGAGCATCGGCAGTGGTCCTGATGTCCGGAGAAGCAGTCGAAAAATATGGCGTAAAGCCAAAAGTGAGAATCGTTTCACAGGCTGTGTCAGGTGTATCTCCTAAAATTATGGGAATAGGACCGGTTTCAGCAACCAAGCTTGCATTAAAGAGAGCAGGTTTAACAATAGAGGACATTGGCCTAATTGAGCTGAATGAAGCTTTTGCGGCACAATCGATTGCCGTTATTCGCGAACTAAATCTTGATTTAGATAAAGTCAATGTCAATGGGGGAGCCATAGCCCTAGGCCATCCATTAGGTGCAACTGGATCAATTCTTACGACAAAACTGCTGCATGAAATGGAACTTAGGGGCGTTAAATATGGATTAGTGACCTTGTGTATTGGCGGCGGACAAGGAATTACAACTGTTTTTGAAAATTGCTTGAGGTAAATAGGGGGAAATGACATGTCAGTAAAAAAGATTGCTGTCATTGGCAGCGGAACAATGGGGCGCGGAATTGCTTATACGGCTGCATTATCAGGCTTTGCCGTCACTCTTCAGGATATATCGGCGGAAGCACTTGATAGAGCAAAAGATGGAAACGTCTCACTTTCTGTACAAAGTGCTGAAAAAGGCTATATCACAAATGAACAGCGTGACCTTGTGCAGCAAAATATAATTTATACAACCGATTTGCAAGAAGCCGTGGCAAGCGCTGATTTAGTGATTGAAGCGATCCTTGAAATTATGGAATTAAAAATTGAAACCTTTAAAAAGGTTGAGGAATTTGCTCCAGAACATGCGATTTTGGCAACAAACACTTCAACGATGAGTCCGACGGAAATCGGTGCGGCAACGAAAAACCCAGCGCGATTTGTCGCAATGCACTTCTTCAATCCGGTTCACCGGATGAAATTAATTGAGATCATTCGCGGTCTCGATACTTCAGATGAAACAGTAGAAGCAGTTCGCCAGGTATCGGAAAAGATGGGCAAGGAAACGGTTGAAGTCAATGAATTCCCAGGATTTGTTACAAGCCGGATGAACTGTATTATTGGAAATGAAGCGATGAATATGCTGATGGAAGGGGTAGCATCGGCTGAGGACATTGATAAAGCAATTAAACTTGGCTTAAATCATCCAATGGGTCCACTGGAAATGGCTGATCTAGTCGGGTTAGACAGTCGTCTTCGCAACATGGAATATCTATACCAGTCACTAGGCGAAAAATTCCGTCCATCGCCATTACTAGTGAAATATGTAAAAGCAGGAAGATTAGGAAGAAAATCAGGTCAAGGTTTCTATACTTATTAATCGTAAAACAGGAAGAATACTTATATTTCTTTACTAACATTTATTAATGAAAGGGACGTGAATAAAATGGTAGAAGTTCTAACAAAGGATATTCAACACTTAAAACAAGGAATTCGTGACTTTATTGAGAATGAAATAGAGCCTCATGCGATGTTAATCGAAGAAACAGACGAAATTCCACAAGATATTTTAGAAAAATCGAAGGAAATGGGCTTATTTGCCCTAAGCATTCCGGAAGAATACGGCGGCTTAGGCATCGGTATGCTCGGAAAATGTGCCGTATTAGAAGAGGTAGGCCGAACGATTAATGGCTATACCACAGTGATTGGCGGTCATACCGGCATCGGCAGCGTCGGAATTGTGGAATTGGCGAATGAAGCACAAAAGCAAAAATACTTACCGAAAATGGCAAGCGGAGAATGGATTGGTGCCTTTGCTTTAACAGAGCCAAGTGCAGGTTCCCATGCGTTCAATTTAAAAACAACAGCAGTAAGAAAAGGTGACAAATACATTTTAAACGGATCAAAATGCTACATCACGAACGCCGGACTTGCGCATGTGTTTACCGTAATGGCTGTAACCAATCCATCTAAAGGACCTAAAGGAATTACATCCTTTATTGTGGAAAAGGACTTCCCAGGATTTAAGTTAGGAAGTAAAGAGAAGAAAATGGGGCTGCATGGTTCACACACATGGGAAATTTTCTTTGAAGATTGTGAAGTTCCGGTTGAGAATATGCTGGGTGAAGAGGGACAAGGTTATGTAAATGCGTTGAAAATCTTAGCAAACGGACGTGCCGCAATGGCGGCTAGAAACCTAGGTTCCGCTGATAAATTATTAGACATGTCTCTTGATTATGCCCATATGCGCATTCAGTTCGGCAAGCCGATTTTTGAACAACAAATTATTCAACACTATTTAGCTGAAATGGCAACAGAGATTGAAGCGCTGCGTGCCTTTACCTATCATGTTGCCAATCTTGTTGACCAAGGGAAGAGCGTCATTAAAGAAGCAGCCATGGTCAAGCTTCTTGGTTCGGAAACCTACAATCGTGTCGCAGATAAAGCCGTGCAAATTCATGGAGGCATGGGTTATATTTCTGAATATCCAATTGAACGTTATTACCGTGATGCCCGAATTACGAGAATTTATGAAGGAACATCTGAAATTCAAAAGAATATTATTGCCGCGCAATTACATCGAAAATATCAATAAAGAAATTCGATTAAACTATGAAACTAGGGGAGATTCCTTTGCGCTTGAAAGATAAAATTGCCTTCGTAACGGGTGCAGGCGGTCCGATGGGGGAAGCGATTGCTTTACGTTTCGCTGAAGAGGGTGCCAAATTAGTCATCACTGATATTTCTGAGAAGCGATTAAATAGAACGAAAGAAAAATTGCTTGAGTATCTTGATACTGATCAGATTTTAGCCATAAGAGCAAGTGTCCTTGAATTGGATGAAGTGGAAGAAGTAGTGGAGGAAGCAAAGAAAAAGTTCACCAGAATCGATATCTTAGTCAATGTGGTTGGAGGTATACGAGATACGACGATGATTAAATCTCTTTTTGAAATTGAGGGAGAGCGCTGGGATCAAACGATGGAACTCAATTTAAAAGGAACGTTTTATTGTACGAAATTAGTGGCACCAATCATGCTTGAGCATGGTTATGGAAAAATTGTCAATATTTCTACGATTCATTTTGAAGGGGAGAAAGGGTATGCCGATTATGGGGCTGCGAAGGCGGGAGTCTCCTCCTTTACGAAAACAGCCGCAAAAGAACTAAGTCCTATGATTAATGTCAATGCACTCGCCCCTGGGTTAATTCAAACCTCAATTGTCGACAGAATGGACAGCGAAACACTTGAAGAATATCGTAGCAAGACATTATTAGGCAGGTTAGGAAATCCAGTTGATATTGCTAACGCGGCACTATTTTTAGCAAGCGATGATGCCTCCTATATCACTGGACATATCATACCTGTTTCAGGTGGCATTTGGCCGCATCTATAAAAGACTGGAGGGATAGGCTTATGTACGATTTTGCCATCATTGGGGGAGGGATTGTCGGTCTTTCAACGGGAATGGCTATTTATCAAAGGTTCCCGCATGCAAAGGTCGTTATCATTGAAAAGGAATCATCGGTTGCTAATCATCAAACGGGTCATAATAGCGGAGTCATACATTCAGGAATCTACTATAAACCAGGCAGCTTTAAGGCCCGATTTGCCAAACAGGGAAGCCAATCGATGAGAGAATTTTGCCAAACCTACGAAATCCAGCATGAAATTTGCGGAAAAGTCATTGTGGCAACAAAAGAGGAGGAAATCCCTCATCTGGAAAACCTATATCATCGCGGATTGGATAATGGATTAACGATCCAGCGGATTGGACGGGATGAATTAAAGGAAATTGAACCGCATGTAAATAGTCTTGGGGCCATTCGCGTACCGATGGCTGGAATTGTGAATTACCGTCAAGTGAGTGAGAAGTTTGCTGACATTATTATCGCAAATGGCGGAGAGATTCAGTTAAATACAAAAGTCGAAGATATAAATGAAGAGTTAGATCAAGTTACGATTGAAACGAGTCGTGGTACGACCAAAGCCAAAATGATCATTAACTGTGCCGGATTGCACAGCGATCGTGTGGCATCCGCAGCGGGTTATCATACCGATATGAAAATTGTCCCGTTTCGCGGTGAATATTTTAAATTAAAACCTGAAAAAAGGCATCTCGTGAAACATCTTATCTATCCTGTACCAAATCCTAAATTTCCTTTCTTAGGTGTTCATTTTACCCGGATGATAAGTGGTGAAGTGGATGCAGGTCCGAATGCAGTCATGGCTTTTAAACGCGAGGGGTATAAAAAGACAGATGTTAGTTTGAGAGATTTAATGGAATCATTAAGCTATCCTGGATTATGGAAAATGGCTGGTAAATTTGCCAAGGAAGGGCTGGATGAATATGTTCGTTCCTTTAGCAAAAAGCAGTTTACAAAAAGCCTGCAGGCATTAATTCCGGAAATTCAGGAAGATGATTTAATTCCGGCTCCCGCAGGAGTTCGGGCGCAAGCATTAAAGGTTGACGGAAATATGGTAGACGATTTCCACATTATTATGGGAAAACGCTCCATTCATGTATGCAATGCACCGTCCCCGGCAGCAACAGCATCGATTGAAATAGGGAAAGAAGTGGTTAGACGTATTCCAGTTGGGACAAGTGTAACAAATAAAATCAGCACCGTCATTTAATAAAAATGGGAGGAATGGATGATGGGGATTGCAGAAAAGCAGAAAGCAAAATTTGAAAGGGTAACACCACATTATCAAGTAACTGTGCATCCGCAAACAAACCGTTTATATCATATTGAATTGTCAAAAGAGAGCATTGCCAAATTTCTTGATACAATAAGTCAGAAAGATTTTTCCGTGCAGCATTTGGAATACACACCATATGCGCGCTTCTTAACAGCTTCATGCATATTAGATCAGGTAGGAGAAGAGTTTGGCGGGCTGCTTCGCGATATTCTTCATGATCGAGGGACAGGGGGCTTTACGCTGGGTCTGGAGGGAGTAACGGAAGATACCGATGAATATGTCATTTTCTCCACGGCGATTTCTCATTTGATTGGCAGCCCCAACTATGATGCGATGTCAGGGAAATATTATGCACGTTTTACGGTGAAAGATACAGACAATAGTGATTCTTATTTACGTCAGGCCTATCGTTTATTTACCCTCCATACGGATGGAACGTTTGTCGACGAGCCGACAGACTGGCTGTTAATGATGAAAATGGTAGAACAAAACGCACGCGGCGGTGAATCAAGATTATTGCATCTTGATGACTGGAAAGAACAGGACAAATATATTCATCATCCATTAGCCAATCATAAATTCCTTTATAAAGCACCGGGCAGTAAAAATGTAAGCCAGGAAATTGAGAGAACGACATTCTTTAATTATTATAATAAGCCGGGAATGTGTTTTATTGATCAATTTGTCTATCCTGAAAACATTGAACAGGCTAACTATTTATATGAACTTTCCAACTCCATGGAAAACGATAAAAGTCTACTAGAATTTGAGCTTCCTGTAGGAGATCTAGTTGTCATTAATAATATTTTTTGGGTGCACGGACGTGCTGCATTTGAAAAAGATCCAAAATTAAATCGTGAATTATTACGTCAACGCGGCCGATTTAATTCATAAAATAATAGGTGGAATAATTTTAAGAGACAAGTTTATTTTTCTGAAAATTCTGCGAAAAATAAACTTGTCTTTTTTTATTAAACAAATTTCGCTCATTTTGCAATTATGTTTCTCAACTCTGCGAGTATTAACACATCTGCGAAAGTAAAGGGGTAAGAACCCATGTTTTATGGAAAAAAACTTGGTATAAAAATTGCATATACATATTATTAAATAGCAAAATAGAGTTTTCGTGATGAGGAGGAGAAAAAATATGAATGCAAAGTATTGTAGGGAATCAAGAGTAATTCAAACAAACCGTGTCTTTCAAAATGATGTCAATAGTCATCAAACATTATTCGGGGGGCGGCTGATGAGGGATATTGATGAAGTTGCATCCATTTCTGCATTACGTCATTGCCGCACAAATTGTGTCACCGCCTCAACGGATTCGATTGATTTTTTATCACCAATTCGAACGTCAGATACAGTCTGTTATGAATCATATGTTACTTGGGCGGGTTCCTCGTCAATGGAAATATTCGTGAAGATTATCGCGGAAGACTTGAAAAGTGGAAAGCGAAAATTAGCGGCGACTGCCTTTCTAACCTTTGTCGGATTAGATGAAAATAAACGCCCGGCAAGGGTTCCTAATGTGATCCCTGAAACAGAGGAGGAAAAAAGATTAAATGAAACAGCAGCGGAGAGGGCTAGGATGAGAATTGAAAGGAAGGAAAAAAATAAAGAATGGTCTAAGTTTTTTTCGATAGCGATTCCAGGAACAGACTCTGTACAGAGTTCTTTTGTATAGGTTAATATTATTGTTACGAAATGAAAAATTAGAATATTAAAAAAATGGTTCTGAGGTGGCAAATGGATAATAGAGTTTATAGGTGGGGAAATAATCAAATTAGAAAACAAATAGAGGTACTTGATGAAGTCATACTTCCTCATATGATTCTCAAAAATGCGACCTATTTAAATACGTATTTGCACCAATGGCTAGCAGCGAATATTTGGATATATGAAGATCGAATTGTTTATGTAGGAGAGAAGCTTCCCGAACACATAGATGGATGTGAGGTAATTGATTGTGAAGGACAATATTTAGTTCCCGGATATATTGAACCGCATGCCCATCCAAGTCAGTTATATAACCCTCTTACATTAGCAAAACATGCAGGGCAATTCGGGACGACGACATTAATTAACGATAATTTAACCTTTTTCCTTCAGCTCACCAATCAATCATCTTTTAAGTTATTAAATGATTTTCATAGCATTCCAACGAGTATGTACTGGTGGTGCCGGTTTGATGGAAATACGATGTTGTTGGATCAACATGCATTATTTAATGATGAAAGGATCCTGCCCTGGATCCAGCATCCATCTGTGTTGCAAGGCGGCGAGCTGACAGAGTGGCCGAAATTAATCAATGGTGATAACGAAATGTTAACTTGGCTGCAAGAGACAAAGAGATTACATAAGAAGGTAGAAGGGCATTTTCCCGGTGCTTCTGAACGGACTTTAGCAAAATTCACCCTAATGGGCGTTGATTGCGATCATGAAGCGATGACGGGTCAAGAAGCGCTGACACGGATCATGCAGGGCTATGCGGTATCCCTTAGACAATCATCAATTCGCCCGGATTTAGATAGGCTGTTAAGTGAACTAATACAGTTAGGTGTACAGCAGTTTGAGCGGTTTTTCTTTACCACCGATGGCTCACATCCTTCTTTTTATGAAAACGGTATGACAGATGAACTGATCAAAAAAGCCATTGATCATGGGATTCCATTAATAGATGCCTATCTGATGGCAAGCTATAATGTTGCACGTTACTATAATTTAGAACACCTGCATGGCTCCATTGCGACAGGGAGAATTGCCAATATAAATATTTTAGAAGGAAAAGAAAACCCAACACCGATAAGTGTATTAGCAAAAGGGAAATGGATGAAAAGAAACAATCAAGCACACGATAATTCAGCGTCCTTCGATTGGAGAAAATATCAACTATCACCGCTTGATTTAAAATGGACGTTACAAGAAGAGGATTTGATATTTTCAACAACAAAAGGCATTTTCTTAAAAAATAATGTCATAACCAACCCCTATGAGAGTGAGATTGACATAGGCCGTGATGAATTATCCCTTGACCATGGTGAATGTTTCCTGATGCTGGTGGGCAGAGACGGTTCTTGGAGAGTTAATACACTGCTGAAAGGGTTTGCCCAGAATTTAGGGGGCTTTGCCAGTTCCTATTGTGGTGCTGGAAACATCATCATCATCGGAAAAAGTAAAAAAGATATGAAAATAGCATTCGAGCGCATGAAAGCCATCGGAGGAGGGATGGTTTTGGCAGAAAACAATCAGATTATTCATGAAATTCCTTTGCCTTTAAGCGGTATCATGTCTGATCTGGAGATGGACGCATTGATTAAGGAAGAGAAAAAAATGATAGGGTTGCTAAAAGAAAGAGGCTATCAATATAAAGATCCTGCATTCACTTTATTATTCCTCCCGGGAACGCATTTACCATTCATTCGTTTGACAGAAAAAGGCTTGTATGATGTGAAAAATAGAAAGGTGTTAGTTCCTTCAATTGAAATGAATAGAAAAGAGGGGGTTTTGGGAGAAATATGATGGTGCTAAACTAATAATAGTTAAATAGAATAAAAAATTCTTAGTTAGGAGAAAGGAATGGAATCGAAACTTCAAATCGAAACGGACGAAAAAATAAATGCTTCCCAAGCAAACGTTAATAATGAATGGTTAATTGCGACGGGGCTGTTATTAGCGTACAGTTTATTAAACATTATGATGCCTGCTGGTGCTGCATTCCTTTATAAATGGTTTAATCCAACAACACAAATGGGGGATGCCCAATCATTTATCGCCATTCTAGTGACGATAACACCTATAGCAATCTTTGCTATCTTAGCTTATCTATACAAAAAAATGATGAAAGAAGTCCCATTTAGATGGAGCCAGTTTAAAGTAAAAGATATCGGGATTGGAGTGCTTACGACCATATTCATCGTGCTGGTCAATGGGATTATTTCCATCATTGGAGAACAATTTTCTTATGCATCTAGCAGTGATAATCAAGAGACAATCAATGAACTAGGCTTAAGTTTTCCTATATTGATATTTGTTGCTACTGTTTTGATCGCACCCGTTGTGGAAGAATTTTTCTATCGAAAGCTGATCATGGGACATATTTTTAAACATTATGCCAAAACAGGATTAGTGATCAGTTCGATTCTTTTTGGCCTATCTCATTTTACTATCGAAAGTTTAACAGCAAACTTTAATCCATTTAATATATTATCTTATGTCGTGATGGGATTTTTCTTTGGCTTGGTTTACTATATAACAAAACGAATTGAGGCCTCTATTATGGCTCATCTCATGAACAATTTAATGGTAACGGTGTTCTATCTGATTGTCATGTAAAGATTAACCTTAAAGGGGCTATTTAGGCAGTAAAAATGCCATTCCTACTGGCGCTGTAACGTCGTTAAAAAATTAGCTCAAAAAAGGCAAGAGAGCCATCTCTTGCCTTTTTTTCATGCTTGGTGAAGTATTAAATAGATGCATCCTCATTGGCTATTGTTTGGAGAAGAAGGATTTTCGATTTGACCTTGATCACTTATATCCGAATCTTGAGTCACCGATGAGATCAGGGAGTTACTAGGAGAAAAATCCCCCGCTGAAAAATTAGCACCAAATAATTTTACGTTTGCAGTATGGCTATTTTGTAACGTTCTTCCTATATTTATGTTTGCATTTTGTGTCATGCCGTTTACGTATAGGTTGAAAATATTAATTTGATTATACATAATTTCCTCCAATTAAAAACAGCTTTTTGAATATAAAATAAAATATGTTAAATAAGTACAATAAGAAATAGACAAACATGGAATTTTAGCAGGGGACAGGTACCACGTCCCGCCACCAAAAATAAATCGGGACAATGGACTGTCCCTGCGTCCCACTAATACAGCAGCTGGAAAAAATTAGGGGAACATAAGAACCGTCCCCTTGTTTCGGAATGAACGCTCCTAATATTGGAAATAATGGATCTGCAGGTTATAAGGAAGTGATCTGATTATGTTCAAGTTCCGAAAACAAATGTTTAGGTCAAATATGAAAATAAATGCTGCACAGGTATCTGGTAATCAGGCCCAACAGTTGAGTGCGGACCTTGCTACCAATGAACAAACATTAAAAGAGCTGTTTATCAACTGTTCAGATTTTAACACTCGTCCCATCTATATAAACGGTGAGGCAAAGATCATTTTATTCTATATAGACGGGTTGACGGATACGAAGACAGTTGACATGATATTTTTAAAGCCAATGATGTTTAATGGGCTGCCGGATGGTTTGGACAAGTCTGTAACAATGGGAGAACTAGTTGAACAGCAGCTTTTTGCTAACACTCCGGTGAAAACGATTTCCGAATTTAAAACAATCGTCGACTCCCTTTTAAAAGGTGAACTCTGTGTTCTAGTTGAAGACGAAGCAAAAGCATTGGTCGCAGATATGAAAGCAGCGGAACATAGGAGTATTGAGGAACCTTCTACAGAGGTCGCCATTCGTGGTCCTAAAGACGGATTTACCGAAACATTACGAACCAATACGGTTCTTTTAAGAAAAAGAATCCGCAGTACACGATTAAAACTGGAAGCTCTGACAATTGGAGAACTCTCGCAGACAGATGTCGTCATTGCTTACATAGAAGGACTTGCTTCCGACTCACTGTTACAAGAAGTTCGGGACAGACTGAAACGAATTGAAATTGATGGGATTCTAGAATCAGAGTATATCGAAGAATTGATTGAGGATGAACCATTTACACCATTCCCGCAAATTCAAAATACAGAAAGACCAGATATTGTGACCGCAAATCTCCTAGAAGGGAAAGTGGCGATACTAGTCGACAATACCCCATTTGCCCTTATTGTGCCAATGACCTTTTGGAATGGGATGCAGGCGGTGGAGGATTATTATGAAAGATTTATTTATTCTTCTTTTATTCGATTTCTCCGTTACATTATGTATAATACCGCCATCTTTTTACCGTCATTATATGTGGCTTTAACGACCTATCATCCGAAACTTTTGCCGACGACCCTTCTTATTAGTGTCGCGGCAGCACGGGAAGGTACTCCCTTTCCGACCATCATCGAGGCGCTGATTATGGAGTTTGTGTTTGAGGGGCTGAGAGAGGCTGGAATTCGCTTGCCGAAAGCGATTGGTTCTGCCGTTAGTATTGTAGGTGCACTTGTCATAGGCCAAGCAGCGGTACAAGCTGGGATTGTTTCGGCACCAATGGTCATCGTTGTCGCAGCAACTGGCATTGCCTCATTCTCAATCCCAAGATACAATCTCGGTACCGCCATAAGAATAATCAGGTTTCCTATGTTGATTTTGGCAGGAATATTTGGTCTATACGGTGTTGCCATAGGTTTTATTGCCTTAACCATTCACCTTGTAAACTTGCGCTCCTTTGGGGTTCCCTATTTTACTCCTGTCGCTCCGCAAATTCCAGCGGATTTAAAGGATGTATTAATGAGAGCGCCAAGATGGGCTAATCGATTTGGTCCATTATTTACTTTTGGGCGAATGAAACCGCGAATCGCTTCAAATCAAAAGCCAAAACCAAAAGTTAGGGGAAATAAGCCTTGAAAAAAAGAGGTATGATCCATTTCGTTCTATGTATCAGCTTACTCTTTTTATCCGGTTGCTGGGATCGGAAAGAATTGAATGATCGGGCCATATGGTTAGCAACGGGGTGGGATGCTACGGAAAAGGGCGGTGTCGAAATCAGCGGCCAAATCGTCATCCCGGCTAACCTCTCAACTCAAAGTGGCAGCGGCGGGACAACTGAAGAGGGTTTCTATGCCGTTTCCGCCAAAGGGAAAAATGTCGTAGATGCACTAAATAAAATACAAGCAAAACTTTCGAGGGAAGAATATTTTGGACATCGACGAGTCATTTTTTTGGGGGAAGAGTTTGCTAAACGGGGGTTGAAAAATGAGCTTGATACTTATCAACGAAATCCGGATATCAGCCTTCGAACTGACATTTTTGTTGTAAAGGGCGATAAAGCAAAAGCATTACTCACCGTATTCAGCCCATTGGAAAAATCTCCTGCTGTTGCCGTATTGAAAGAACATAAGCAAAGCGGCGGCAGGGGGGATACTGCCTATTTAGATTTCCTAATGGCTGCTACCAAGAAGGGAATCCAGCCGACCATTCCCGTTATAGAAATAAGCCATTCTATTGAAGAGGGATCTGATGGAAAAGAAAAGTCAGCTAACAAAAAAATTGCTCAGTTAGCCGGTGTGAGTGTGTTTGATTCAAATCTTAACATGCTTGGCTATCTAAGTGAGGAAGAAGACAAGCATTTACTTTGGGTAAGGGGAATTCTTAAAAAGATGACGCTCAGTATTTCTAAAAAAGGGAGGAATGCTAGTATAAATTTGACAAAGATTTCATGTGACATTAAACCAAAGTTCGATCCATATAATCAAGTCAGTTTTACTGTTAACTTGAAGGGCACAGGGACGCTTCAGGAAAACAATTCTAGTTTAGATATGACGCAGACTAAAAATATAAATAGGCTGGAAAAAAGATTCGAAAAAGAGGTCCAGAAGCAGGTTCAAAAGACCATAGAAAAAGTGCAAAAAGAATATGGCATGGATATTTTCGGCTTTGGTGAGGTTATTCACCGGAATCACCCTGTTAGGTGGAAATCATTAAAAGATCAATGGGATCAAGCTTTTCCGAATACAACCATTACAGTCAAAGCTGACATTAAAATTAATCGAATTGGAATGGAAGGGCCGGGCTTATTATACAAAGAAAGTGGGAGTAAGAAATGAAACTTTCTGGACTGCAAATATTTTGGTTAATGTTCACATTTGAAACAGGAAATACGATTTTATTAACCATTGGACCAGCCATAAAGGAAGCCAACCAAGATGTCTGGATTTCCTATTTCATTGCAGATATATTAGGGACTCTGATCGTATATGGTGCCACTAAGACGGCCCTTCTTTATCCCAAACATACATTAGTACAATATAGTCAAATCATTTTAGGCAGGCTGCTTGGAACCGTTGTGATCCTAAACTATCTTGTTCAATGGTATTCAGTTTTGGGCAATATATTAAGGCAATTTGCCGACTTAACCATCACCTTGCTGCTCCCGAAAACCCCATCCTGGACCCTGTTTTTATCTATGCTATTATTGCTCATCTATCTCAATTTTATTGGGGGAATTGAAGGGATTGGACGGTGCGCCGAAGTTTTTGGCCCCATCATTATCTTTTCTGTCATTATGTTAATCATATTATCTGTAAAGGATTTTCAAATCCTCAATCTACTTCCCGTTTTTACCGATACTGGAGTTCATTCTATTTGGAAAGGGACCTTAACTCCCCTATCCTTTTATGGTGAATCCGTGATTATGCTAATGCTCGTTTCCTTTATGGATAAGCCTGAAAATGCACTAAAAAGCGCTTGTTTAGGAATGATATTTGCTGCGATTATCGTGAGCATTATTGCGTTTTGTGTCCTGTTGGTTTTTGGTCAAGAAATATCTGGAATCCTTCGCCAACCTACTTTTGACATCGCCAGCTATATCTCCGTCTTGGATTTCATCCAAAACTTAGAGATTATTGCGATCTTAGTCTGGATTCTTAGTGTTTTTATCAAGCTATCCGTCTATTTCTTTCTGGCCTGTTACGGCACTGCTCAACTGTTCAAGCTGAAGGACTGGAGGAGAATGATTTGGATTGCTGCCATCTTGTTCTTCGTCTTAGCCCAATTTTATCCAAGTAACGCGTACACCTTTAGCTTTATGAATACATATTGGATATACTACATGTTACCTATCAACGCGGTAGGAATTCCATTATTCCTGCGGATGATCGCAGCGATAAGGAAAAGACCATCGCAAACGTGAGTATTCACCTAACTGAATAAAACATCTACCTTTCATTGCCTTTCGCATACTTTTGCCGTACAAGGGAATTTTATGAAGGGAAGGGGACAGGTACCGCGTCCCACTGCATCAATTGGGATAATGGTCCTGTTCCTGCGTCCCGAATAAAGGAGTGATTTTCATTAATAGCTTTATGGATAAGAACTCTGGAAGCGGGTTTATCGCTTCTTCGCTAAAAGGAATTTCTCAGGTCATGTTAATTGACAATGCTGTTTCCGGACTTATTATGCTGGCTGCAATTACCGTTGCATCCTATTCTTTAGGGATTATTGCATTTGTATCGACGATTATTGGGACGTTAATAGGTAGAATTGGCGGCGCGCAAGAAGAGAGTGTCAGTCAAGGGTTGTATGGGTATAATTCTGTATTAACAGGCATGGCGCTTTTTTTATTTTTAAGGGGCGATAATCGATGGATTATTGCTTTGGTTGGCGCCGCAGCCGCGGCCCTATTTACTGCAGCCATGATGTACTTTATGCGCCAATCAGGTATCCCCATCCTCACATTTCCCTTTATCGCTCTTACATGGTTTTTGCTCTTGACAACGTATCGTTTAAATACCTTTAAACTTAGCCCTGATCTTGTACCGCAAAGTCTAGCTAATTGGAAACTCGACATAAGAGGGGAAGAGCATTGGCTTGATGGAGCCGTAAATGGAATCGGGCAAATTTTCTTTCTCGATCATACCCTATCAGGGATTTTACTAGTTGTTGCTGTATTCTGGGCAGGATGGAGATTTGGGTTTTATGCGATCATAGGTAACGTTGCCGCTCTCTTAACAGCATATGTACTTGGGGGAGAGCATCATTTGATTTTTTTGGGGCTTTACGGTTATAACGCCATTTTAACCATTATTGCTGTTTCCGTTGTTTTTAAAGAAAACGAGCGTAATAGACTTTTCCGTGGGATTATCGCTGCTTGCTTAACGGTTCCGATTACTGCGAGTATCTCAACCTGGCTTTTACCTTTTGGACTGCCGGCATTGACGATGCCGTTTGTGTTATGCACATGGCTGATTCTTGGTGCCAGAAAGGTACTCCCAAAATTGTAACTTTTAGTATTAGTGAAGAGGATGCCGCGATTGGCATCCTCTTTCGTCATTTATGATTCCAGGTGGTTACTCATCAAATCATTAACTTTTGATTCAATGGAATTTAAAAGTTCTTCCCCAAGCTTTTGCTGCGGGTGTGGATGATACCAATGTACTTTCCCATCCTGAACCATTCCCTTGTATTCTTGCCCTTCAATGTTGACTGAAAAGTGTGGGCGCTCATTTACTTGTCCCTCGAAAAGTTGATTTACCTCGAAGTTTTTAAACATCTGATTTCCAACCTCCTTTTTCTTACGGTTTAAGGATTCCCAGGATCGGTGTCATCTATCCGGCACTATATCCAAAGACTGAACAGTCCATCATGAAAACCTGAATGGTACATATAGTAAAATCCAAAAGCCCGGGTTTAAATCAGCATCAATATTTTCTTAAGAAGCAAGGTTTTGTCTGAAACCACTCTTGGCTGATAGTCTGATGAATGTTGGCAAAAAGCCTTTCAATTAATTGTGTGGAATGGGCAAACATCCGGATTGTAAAACCTGGTACGGGTAAAGCGGACAGACCTACTTTAAAATCTTGTGTGTTCATTTCAATGGTGGAATATAACCGGTCGAGCAGGGAATGATCCGCTTGGCTCCCGACTACGATCATCGATCCTAAATGAGTAAACCCCTCCATAAACCCTAAACCTTGTATATTTTGTACAGACGGCTTCAATTGGAGATGATCAAAAACGACCAATTCATCATCGACGTAAATTTCATTTAATAATTGAATGGATCGATAACGAAAATGCTCTCCTTCCGGTGACCAGCCTGGGGTAATGATATCGGAATAAAGGAAAGTGGCCGTTTTATCCATGCGAATGACATTTTTTTGTTTGTAATGGGCATTTTCATAAGCGATTAACGGATCAGGGATATATTCAAGGAAACTTCCTTCTTTTAGGATGATTTCTGACTCTTGGTAGGCAAAATTTTTCGGTGTTTTATAAATCTTTGTCGCACCTTGGGTGGTTAAAGTCAGCTTCGCTTGTTCGCCGAGCTGGACCTTCATTTGGTACCGATCCCCATCTAAATATCCGCCGCCGGGATTTAATAAATAATAACAAACCTGGCCTGAATCATCATGATAAACAGGGCGCATCACTTTCAATGCACCCTGAAAATACACATTTTTTGCGACCGTTTTCCCTTTTCTCTCTTCAACGTTTAAATGTAAAACACCTGTCCAGTTCTTCATCTTAAGCCAATCCTTTTAATAGGGCATTCTCTTTTAACCAATCAACAACGCTTTCCAATCCCGTATTATCCTTTAAATTGGTTAAGACAAATGGTTTGTCGCCGCGAAATACCTTTGTATCTGATTCCATGACATCAAGCCTGGCCCCGACATGCGGCGCCAAATCAATTTTATTTATGATAAATAAATCTGATTTAATCATGCCTTGTCCGCCTTTGCGCGGGATTTTCTCACCCTGTGCCACATCGATGATGTAGATGGAGAAATCAACTAATTCAGGACTGAAAGTAGCAGCGAGATTATCACCGCCGCTTTCTACAAAAATAAGCTCGATATCCGGATGCTTTTCCTGTAATTCATGAATGGCGGCAAAATTCATCGAGGCATCTTCACGAATGGCCGTGTGCGGACATCCTCCTGTTTCAACGCCAATAATCCGATCAGCGGGAAGGACACCATTCTGCATGAGAAATTGGGCATCTTCTTTCGTATAGATATCATTTGTGACGACTGCCATACTAAGTTCATCATATAAATGACGTGTTAATTTTTCCACTAGCAGCGTTTTTCCTGCTCCAACAGGCCCGCCGACACCGATTCTAATTGGATCCATATAACAATCACTTCCTTTCTATATTTAAGACATGAAGATTCGAATATTGACCCGTTCATGCCTCATCTGAGATAACTCGATTCCGGGAGAAACAATTCCAAAATCCGCTTCATCTAATTGCTCAATCTTTTCCACTGCATTTATCAAAACTGGCTGTGCGTCTCGAAGAATTTTCTGACCGGCTGTCTGCCCTAAAGGGATTCCACGGACGGCATTTTGTACCAGGCTGGATACAACAGAATATAAGTAAAATAAAACGGTTGTTGATTTTGGTACACCTAAATGGTGGGCTGTCATCGTAAAAACAAGCGCAGGGTGCCCGAAAGATTGCTTTGCTTCAATCCTTTTTTGGTAAACCGCTAAAATAGGCACCTTGTATAAGGATTGAACAAGATGTAACATCCGTTCACCCATTCTTTGTGTGCCTTCTCTTGTTTCACGCGGCAAATTTTGCACCGTTAATAAGCGATCCATTTTCCATACCTTTGCAAAGTCTTCCTCTTCTAATGCCTGAAAAACAAGAAAACTGGCCAGCCCATCTGCATAGATGAGCTGTTCATGAATATAAGTGCGCAGCCAATGAAAAAATGTGTCTTGATTGTGCACCATTTCCTCTTGAATATAGCTTTCAAGTCCATATGAATGACTAAACGCACCTGTTGGCAAGTTTGAATCACAAAGCTGAAATAATGAAAGAATATTGTTATCCATGGCTATGACCAATATGGCGAAATGCCTGCTTAACTTTCCGTTTTTCTCTTTTGTACGGAATCACTAATCCATTTAATAAATCCTCAACAAGGTAATCGTATTGAACCATCATCACATCCTCTTCAAATTGAGCGGGAAGATGACGATTGCCTAATTGGTGCGCAATGGTCCCCATTTCTTGAAGACTTCTTGGGCTAATCACTAATAAATCATCAGCGAGAACATCAATCACAATCATATTTTTTTCATCCATAAATAATACATCACCGGCAGCTAAATCGCGTGTATCTTTTAAGCGGATGCCAATCTCTCTGCCGTGATCGGTTTTGACCCTTTGAACCCGCTTCACCAGATGGTCACTTTCGAGGTAAACTTTTTCAATATGCCGGCGGATGAGTTCTTCTTTTTCCAGATCTTCAATATTCATTTCAATTCTTTCGATAAGCATTTTTTCACCTCAAAATAAAAAATATCGCTGCCCCATCGGAACTCTGTCAACCGGGTCGCATGTAATCAGTTCTCCGTTTACTCTTACCTCATAGGTTTGCGGATCAACAGATAGGTCAGGTGTTTCTGAGTTGAGTTTCATATCCTTTTTGGTTAACTTCCTGATCCCGTGTACAGGCAATACTTCTTTTTCTAACCCAAGTTTTTCATGAACCTTATCCTCATAGGCTGCTTGGGATATAAATGTAATCGAACTCTTCTGTAAGGCTTTTCCGTATGCCGCATACATCGGACGGCAAATGACCGGCTGCGGCGTTGGAATCGATGCGTTCGCATCTCCCATCATTCCGTAGACGATAAATCCGCTTTTCAGTACTAATTCTGGTTTTACACCAAAAAAGGCCGGTGACCAAATGACGAGATCGGCTATTTTTCCTACTTCAATCGAACCGACATAATCAGAAATTCCATGTGTAATCGCCGGGTTAATCGTAAATTTGGCGATATAACGTTTAGCGCGGTTATTGTCGGAAAGTTTGCTATCTCCCTGCAATGAGCCTCTTTGCAGTTTCATTTTGTCGGCCACTTGCCAAGTCCTTGTGACAACTTCGCCAATTCGTCCCATTGCCTGAGCATCTGAACTCGTCATACTGAAAATGCCCATATCTTGCAGAATATCCTCGGCGGCAATCGTTTCTTTTCTGATCCTGGAATCGGCAAAAGCGATATCTTCCGGAACAGATGGATTCAGATGATGGCAAACCATTAACATATCGAGATGTTCATCAACCGTATTGACCGTATACGGCAAGGTTGGATTCGTAGAAGAGGGGAGAACATTCATGAAACTTGCCGATTTAATTAAATCAGGCGCATGGCCCCCGCCAGCTCCTTCTGTATGATACATGTGAATTACCCGGTCTTTCAGGGCGGCAATCGTATTTTCCACAAATCCTGCTTCATTCAACGTATCCGCATGAAGTGACACTTGGACGTCATATTGGTCGGCTACCTTTAAGGCATGATCAATCGCCGATGGTGTTGCTCCCCAATCTTCATGAACTTTTAAGCCAATGACTCCGGCCTTTACCTGCTCGGCTAATGGTGCTTCAGCTGCGGCCTGGCCTTTGCCGGTCAACCCTACATTAATGGGCAGCCCTTCAACCGCTTCCAGCATCCGATGAATATTCCACTCGCCCGGTGTAACGGTTGTGGCACGTGAACCAGCGGCAGGACCTGTACCACCGCCAATGACAGTCGTAAGTCCTGCAGAAAGTGCCGTCTCCACTTGAGCTGGATTGATAAAATGCACATGGGTGTCAATGCCGCCTGCCGTCACAATCATTCCTTCACCGGCAATAATCTCCGTTGAGGCACCTATTACGATATCGACACCGTCCATGACGAGTGGATTTCCGGCTTTGCCGATGCCTGATATTTTTCCATCGCGAATGGCAATATCTGCTTTGTAAATGCCGGTGTAATCCAAGATGACGGCATTTGTAATCACGACATCCGGAATCCCATCACCTCGGGTGACAAGCGGGTGCTGACCCATGCCATCACGAATCACTTTTCCGCCGCCGAAAACCACCTCTTCACCGTAAGTAGTTAAATCCTTTTCAATTTGGATGAATAAATTCGTATCTGCCAAACGAATCGAATCTCCGGTCGTTGGCCCATACATTTCCGCATATTGTTTTCTTGGCATCTTAAAGCTCATTGCTCTTACCCTCTTTCAATCGATCCATCGGTTTTATTGTTAAAGCCATAGACTTTTCGTTCTCCTCCAAAGGTAACTAACTCCACTTCTTTTTCATCACCAGGCTCAAAACGAACAGCAGCACCAGCAGGGATATTGAGCCGTTTCCCAAAGGCATCCTGACGGTTAAATGTCAGCGCCTCATTTACTTCATAAAAATGAAAGTGGGAACCGACTTGTACAGGGCGGTCTCCAGTGTTCGTTACTTTCAGCTTGTAGAGAT
This sequence comes from Bacillus benzoevorans, assembly GCF_014207535.1. Classification (GTDB taxonomy): domain Bacteria; phylum Bacillota; class Bacilli; order Bacillales; family Cytobacillaceae; genus Bacillus_BD; species Bacillus_BD benzoevorans. The sequence continues at coordinate 327,559 of NZ_JACHGK010000002.1, read as the reverse complement.
CTCTGCCTTCATTACAAATGATCGGTTCCTCTTTTAAAAATAATTGCCCGGGTTCCATTGACATTATGTAGAACCTCCTTATCTATTATCGAATTGGGTCATGAACGGTAACGAGCTTTGTTCCATCAGGGAAAGTGGCTTCGACTTGAATATCGTCAATCATCTCTGCTATCCCTTCCATGACATCATCACGGCCTAAAATCGTGGCACCGAATTCCATTAACTCAGCAACGGTTTTTCCATCTCTTGCACCTTCCAACACTTCATATGTAATCAGTGCCACGGCTTCAGGATAGTTTAGCTTCAAGCCGCGATCGCGTCTTCTTTGCGCAAGATCAGCTGCCACCACAATCATCAGTTTATCTACTTCACGTGGTACTAGTAACACTTTCAATCCCTCCTTTTAGCAATTTCGTAAGAATCTTCCTGCCTGTAATATAGTCCCCAAATTAAATATAGATAAAACAGCACTTGGAAATTTTTTCAGAAGCAACGGGGTTTCCCTGTAAGTCCAATGTATAAATCATTGGGCTTTTGTGCGCCTGGCAGCGCATCGGACTAATTGGTGAAAGTTCCGAATACACCACAGTGGAGGAAGTGTATAGCTGACAGGATGTGCCTATTGGCTCATTCTCTGTATCTGGCGGTTTCTTCTTTCACGTATTAGCCTGCAGCCGCAATTGAGTCAAATGGGCTCTATTGATTAATTGAATAATCTTTTAGAATTAATTGACTATATTTAATTTTGTGGTAATATAAATACATTAAATCACATAAAATTACTTGGTATTATGATTGTTCATTAAAATGGAAAAAAGGAGATTTCTAATGGCATTAACGACATTCAAAGCAAAAACTTTATTAAAAGAAAATGTGTTGGTGGAAACGGAGGCTAGGGGACATAAGGTAATTATTGATGAACCTGAGAGCTTAGGCGGCACAGATAAAGGGATGAATCCTGTTGAACTTCTCCTTTCTGCTCTCGGTGCTTGCCAGTCAATTGTAGCAAGAACTTATGCGAAGAAATTTGGAATTGATCTGCAAAACTTTTGGGTTGAATTAGAAGGAGATATTGACATCGATGGTTTTCTTGGCAAATCGGATGTGCGACCTGGTTTTCAAACAATAAGATATACATTCCATATTGAAACAACAGCCCCTGAAGAAAAAATTGCAGCATATAAAGAATATATTGAAGCGCATTGCCCTGTAGGAGATACAATTGCTAACACAGTTAATCTGGTTTCCTCAAAAGTAGTTGTTGAAAATGGAATTAAGTAACTTCTTTAATTTTAAAATAATAGAAGAATATCATTCCTTTAGATAAAACATTGAATACTTTATAAAAATGAAGAGCCTTATTTCCTTACGTCCACGGGAGTGAGGCTTTTTTAATATTCAGTATATCCTTCTTTCCAATAAAAAATAGATTTGGATTTTGATAATTTTTGACTTGAAATATCAATATCTTCTCGATGATATCTGCACATATTTTTGCGAATATAGCGTTGGAATGATAAAAAGTCATAGGGAGGGGAACCGAATGAACAAAAATAAAATTTTTATGGTCATTGGAGCGATTGCTATTATTCTTTTTATTGTCTGGTTTTATTTTAAACAGTTGTCATTACCGGAACGTGTACTACAGGAAAGTGCAATAGCTGAACAGGTAAAAAGTGAAGAGGTAAACAGTTCTATTGAGGTCAAAGGAACAGAATCTGAATTATTAAGAATAGAGTCGCAGGGAGCAGTTGCGGGATAAGCTACTTTAATACCGGAATAGGTACCTAAAAATGCGTTGATTTTTAGGTAAAAAAAGAATTACATAAGACTGAGGCAGCCATTTTAAAACGGCTGCCTCAGTCTATTTACAGTAAATGTTTGGTTGTTACTCAGGTTTATTATTAGCGTTTGGATCTGGTGTATAGTTTGGCTGGTATCCATCATATTTGATTACATCCACCATTCCTGCTGTCGCATGGTGTAAATCATGACAGTGGAACAGCCAATTGCCTGGGTTATCAGCTTCGAAAGCGACAACGTATTCATCGCCAGGCTCTAAACTGATGGTATCCTTTATAATTGGTGAACCTTCTACCGGCTGTCCGTTTTTACTTAATACTTGGAACGAATGTCCGTGTAAATGCATCGGGTGATTAACACCGGTTGGCGAATTGTTGATTAATTTTACTTTCACCAAATCCCCTTTTTTAATATTTAATCCAGTTGTTTCAGGGAAGGACTTTCCGTTGATTGTCCAAAGATTGTCTGTGTTATTACCGTTCAAATCCATAGTATACTCAACGTCATACTCCTGGTCTAAAGTGAATTTCCCAGTTTTTGTACCACCGTAATTAATATAGGAAAATAAAGGTAATTTCTCACTTTGGTTCGATTGATCCTTTGATTGATGATTTCCTTCATATTGAATCAATGTTTTCATTCCTTTTGTGCCTTTCGTGTCCCCATGCTCCTCAAGATACCAATTGCCAGGATGATTGGCAGTGAACTCAATATCATAACGTTCGCCTGGAGCGATGGAGATTAACTGGTCTTTGATTTCCTTAGGTTCATTTACATCCTGGCCATCAACTGCGACCACTTTAAAGTCATGACCGTGAAGGTGAATGTTATGAGATAAATAGCCGACATTGATTAAACGGATTCGGACTTTTTCTCCTTCTTTTACTTTTAACGGTTCAATAGCATCGCCGCTTTTTCCGTTAATGGTATAAATATCGTAAGCAGACATATCATGTCCCATACCTTGGTCGCTCTGGCTGTTTTCTTGAGTATCTGAACTAGAACCGTGTTTCATCCCGACATGGTTCATCCCGCTATGGTCCATTCCACCCATATCATTCATCGGCATATTATTTTTTACGGATTCACTCATCCACTCATCCAGCATGAGAGTATAATCCCGGTCATATGTTTTTTCCTTTGGCTCGACAATAAAAGAACCATAAAGCCCCATATCCATCTGGTTTACAGCATTTTGATGGGTATGGTACATATAGGTGCCAGGGACTGTCGGAGTAAATTCGTACGTAAAGCTTTCACCCGGCTGGACCGCGTTTTGTGTTACGCCAGGTATGCCATCCATTTCATTTGGAACGGTAATACCATGCCAGTGAATGGATGCAGGCTCAGGCAATTCGTTTTTAAATGTGATTTTTACCTTTTCTCCTTCCTTGACACGGATTTGCGCGCCCGGAACAGATCCGTTAAATGTAAAAGCATCAACGGTCACTTCACTGTTCAATCGATGTTTAGCTTCTTTGGCAGTAATGGTAAATTCGTTTCCTGTAAGCGTTTCTGTTTTGGTGGTTTGTAATCCATCTACTTTAGCCACCTGTTCTTCTGCTTTTTCCTGATTACCTTTGGCTTCATCCGCATTTCCAACATCATTAGAGGAACAAGCTGCCAGAATGAGGCCACTATATACCAGTAAGGCGGTTAATTTAAGATTCATTTGAATACCTCCATATATGATTGTATAAAGAAGTATAAAAGAAAATATTGCAGAAACTGTGGAGTTTTTTTATGGATTGATAAAAAGAACCGATAAATATTACTTGGTTTTAAAAAATAGGTTGTGTTAACGGTCAATGTTGATTTTGGAGGACTTTGTTGATTGGAGTGGAAGGCACGAAGACTCCTCCGAAAATGCTGCGCATTTTCATCGTGCGTGGGCGGATTCGAGGAAGCTTATTCAATGTCCTGCGGGAACAGCGAGACAGACGAGACCCCGCAGGCACGAAGTGACGAGGAGGCTCAGGCGTAGATGAGCGGAAAGCGAAGTGCTTGGAACGGAAATCAACAACCAAGTTGAACAGAGCCAAAAAATAAGAAAAAAACAATAGAACACAAAAAGTTCAAAACACCGTGAATGGGATTATTATTATAAAATATATATTAAATTCTGTTTCTCCATAAAATCTCCATTTTTTCTTTGTATGATTAAGAAGAATATTTAAGTGTGATTTTATCGGAATGAAAAAGGGGAGAAAGCAATGTATGAATTTTTCAGCCAAATAAGCTATAGCTTAAGCCAGCCTTTCCTAACTATGGTAAATGGTATGGAAGGGATACCTCTTCTTTTTGCCCTGCTGCTCGGTATTATCGGTGCCATGGCTCCATGCCAATTTACCGGGAATTTGGGAGCCATTATGGTTTATGGAAATAAATCTTTGCAAAACAGGATTGCTTGGACTGAAATTCTATTTTTTATTTTAGGGAAAATGATTGTGTTCTCTTTATTCGGTTTGATTGTATGGATGTTAGGAAGTGAAGTTAAATCAACCCTTTCACTTTATTTTCCTTGGTTTAGAAAAATTGTCGGACCTATCCTCATTCTTATTGGTTTATTTATGCTTGGTATTTTTAAAATCTATCAATCATTTTCATTCGGCAGCATACCCGAAAAACTAATGAAAAAGGGAAAACTAGGGGCATTTCTTATGGGAGTGAGCTTTACGCTGGGATTCTGCCCTACTATGTTTGTTTTGTTTTTTGTGACATTGATGCCGTTGTCTCTATCTGTCTCTTATGGAGCAGTCCTGCCTATTATCTTTGCTTTAGGGACTTCATTGCCGTTAATTTTGGCTATCTTCCTGATAGGGTACTTTGGACTAAGTGGTAAGTTCATGAAAAAGAAAGGGAGAAAGATAGGTTTGATAGTACAAAGAATAGCAGGAATTATAATAATCATTTTGGGAGTTCTTGATACGATTACCTATTGGACATTATAATCATAGAACGTGAAGAGAAGTAAACGGGCCCCTATTTTAATAGGGGCCCGTTTACATTTGTTCCGTTATTCCTATTGGAGTGACTTGTCTCACTCAATAGACAAAAATAATCCATTTAAAATTCATGGTTTCTGCAAAGATTTCAATTAGATTTAGGATGTTCATTTCAAGAAATAGTTTTTAATCGAAGATAGAAGGCGGTGAAACAATGTGAGAATGGTCGTAATTTCTATAGTATTTTTATTGTCACTCCCAGCTTCATTCGCTCTTGCTGATGAGGGGCATTCAAACAGTGTGTCAGAGGATGTTGAAATGTTTATGAGTGAAGAACAAGGCGAGGGAGTATCTCATGGGGGGCATACAATGACACCAGAGGAGCATAGTCAAATGACGGATATGACGGATGGTTCTGCGCACAATCAGTCTGAACATGATTCAAGCGGGGACGATGTATCAGGACATAATGATGCGAATGCGGAAGGCAGCCATGGGCATGGAGGAGAAGTTATCGAAGAAACACCGCCAAATTACACAGTACTAAGTGTATTTGGAGTCATTAACTTGTCATTTCTAGCGGCAGGATTATGGAATAAAAGATTAAGGAAGAAGGTGAAGCTGGATGTCGATGCCGGAAAGAAAAATTAAAGAGCAACAACTGAATATAAATGAGGAAAAACAGCCCTTTAATTTATTAAATATTTCTATTATTAAGAAATTTATTCAAAGCAGATGGTATCCTGGAATTTTTCAGTGGGCCGCTTTTGTTGTGTTTTCCATTATTGTTTATGAATTAGTAATCGGTACGGTGAACCCAAGTAAGAATTTTGGAACGTCAATGGTGTGGGTATTGTGGTGGCCGATTATTCCTGTCCTGTTTATTGTGGCAGCGAGATTTTGGTGTACGGTTTGCCCGTTCGGTAAGCTGAGTGATTTGGTCAGGAAATTTGCCGGAAGTGAAAAGCCGACACCAAAATTTTTGAAAAAGTATGGCATTTGGTTAATTGACTTATTCTTTATCATGATTACCTGGAGCGACCATGTGTGGGGGGTCGTAGAATCACCTAGAGGTTCGGGATATTTGCTGCTTATTCTTGTCACGATGGTAGTTATCACTTCTGTGTTGTATGAAAGACGTACTTTTTGTAAAAACCTTTGCTTCCTTGGCGGTCTAGCAGGAAACTATTCGCGTGCTGGGATGCTGGAATTAAGAGGGACACCGGAAAAATGCCGTACATGTAAAACACAATCTTGTTTTAAAGGCAGTGAAAAGGCAGAAGGCTGTCCGATGTTCCAGTATGTTAGAACGATGGACTCTAGCGCTGATTGTAATTTATGCGGAAATTGTGTGAAATCCTGTCCAAATAATTCAATTAGAATTTCACCGCGTAAGCCGACAAAGGAATTATGGTTGATTAAAAAGCCGAAGCTTGAACATGCTTCTCTTGCGGCTGTCATTATGGGAATTGTTTTTGTACAAAACATTACGATGCTCGAGATATGGGAAGATATTTTAAAGGTAATTGGAACCTATACAGGTACATCGAATTATACGGTTAACTTTACTGTTGCTTATGTCATCTCGCTGATTCTACCAATCCTATTATTATTGGGGACAGCAAAAATCGCTGTTTTATTAAATAAAAATGCTGATAAGGTAAAAGAAAACTTTATTCGCTTTGGCTATGCCATTATTCCATTAGATTTAGCCGGGCACTTGGCGCATAACCTTTTCCATATTATTACGGAAGGAAAGGCCATTTGGTTTAATACGGCCGGGCTGTTTGGAGCAAACATGGGCGGCGATTTAAGTTTATTATCTGGTCCAGCTGTTCAGTGGATTCAATATGCTGTTGTGTTGCTTGGCTTTGTTGGTTCCATGTATACGGTCTACCGCATTGGTAATAGGGGTTCATTTAAACGATTAGCTCCTTATTATGCATTCATGGTATTCCTAATGGTGGCTAATATCTACTTATTTTCATTACCGATGATGCACAGAGTCTAATTTTGCTAAGTGTAAAGATTAAAAAGGCATTGGAATATATATCTTCCAGTGCCTTTGGAATATTAGCTGTAGTACCGAGCAATGACATGCTCCAATTATTAAAGCAGTATGCTTTGCTGCTATGATTTATTTTTTCGTAATGCCAATTTCACTGCAAGGTAGACTACTGCCCCGATCGCAAATAGGTTGATGAGCCATACTAATAAACCCATTCCCATCATGCCAAAACCATATCCACCCATCATGAGAAATCATCTCCTAACTATAAATTATTCATCATACCTTCAGTGTTACCGTTCATCATGCCGCCAAAGTTGCCGTTTTCCATCATGCCGCCTTCACCATGGCATGCATTGTACATGTCTTTTAATTCCTTTGTAGAAAGATTAGGATGCATTTTTTCCATAAATGGTTTCATCTGTCCGAAATTTACTAGTCCATTTCCGTTTGCGTCCTCGTTTGCCGCCGCAAAGGCAAAGGTTCCTGCTCCTCCTAAAATAATCGCACCTGCTAAAATTCCGATGGCTAATTTCTTTTTCATTTTCTCCATCTCCTTTCTTTCCTTGATCATATCGCTGACTAATGGAGATCTTATGGAGAACTTATGTGGAAGTTATGAAGATTTCTTTTACCCATCTAAATGGATGATAAAATAAAAACAGGAAGGGGTAGGTCAGTGTGGTAAAAATTCTTTTAGTCGATGATGAGGAAATGATCCTGGAAGTTCTTCAGGCTTATTTTGAAAAAGAGGGCTGGAGCTGCGTCTGCGCTTCAAATGGTATTGAGGCATTAAAAAATGCCAAGGAGCACCGACCGGATATGATTATTTTAGATCTAATGCTGCCGGATATTTCGGGAGAAGAAGTATGCCGGTTGATTCGAAAGGACAGCGATGTTCCGATTATTATGTTAACCGCAAAATCCTCTGAGGAAGATTTAATCAATGGCATGGTGATTGGTGCAGATGACTATGTGAAAAAGCCCTTTAGTCCGAGAGAAGTGGTCATTCGCGTGAAGGCAATTTTTCGAAGAATGAATAAAACGGAGGTGTCCACTCAACTCATTTTTAATCATCGGAAATTAATCATTGATCCTTTAAAAAAAGAAGTACAGCTGAATGGAGAAGTGATCATGCTGACACCCATTGAATACAAACTTCTTTTTACAATGGCCAGTTCCCCAGGCCGCGTTTTTAGCAGAGTTGATCTCCTGGAAAAGGTACAGGAGGATGGAGCCTATTTTGAAGGATATGAACGGAGCATTGATACGCACATAAAAAATTTACGTAAGAAAATCGAAATAGATTCACGCCATCCGGAATTTATCATCACTGTTTTTGGGATGGGCTATAAGTTCGGAGGCAGTTCGGATGTTTAAGACGCTGCGATTCAGAATCCTGTTTTATCTCTTAGTTGCTTCTTTATCCGGGATTTTCTTGACAAGTCTTTCAATTTTATGGGGATTTGAAGAACATTTTAGTGCCTATTTACGAGAAAACAGAGAAAAAAATATTAGTCTAATTGAAGAATTTACGATCCAAGAATATGAAGGAAATGGGAGTCTTATCGGTGATAGATTAAACGGTTTGATGCATGAGCAGGCCATGACGGAGAATTTATTTTATCAAATTTATGATGCAGAGGGACAGTTAGTGGCTGATACGACGGTGATGCTGGGGATGATGGCGAACATGGGAATGCAGTCAGGCTCCCGGTTAGATAAGGATTATCAATCCAGTGTTTATGACCTGAAGTCAGAACATAAAACAATCGGCAGTATGAAAGTCTTTTACCCTAATAGTCTGCTTGATGAGGATTTTTCCTTTCTGAAACAAATAAAACAAAATATTTATATCGCCATCATTGTTACGGTTATCCTTTCATTTCTATTCAGTATGCTGTTTTCAAAACGATTGTCAGCAGGATTTAATCGATTATCAAAGGCTGTTCATGAATTAAGAGAACATAAGTGGTATACACGTGTACAGGTTGAGGATTTAACTGAAGAATTAAAACCTATAGGATCTTCATTTAATGACCTGGCTTTGTCACTTTCGAAAGAAGAGACACTTAGAAAACAGTTTACAGCAGATTTGGCTCATGAACTTAGGACTCCCCTGGCAACATTAAGGAGTCAGATTGAAGCTTACCAGGATGGAATATGGGAACCGACACCAAAAAGACTTCAGCAGAGTCATGATGAATTAATGCGGTTGGTTCGTCTTGTAAATGAATTAGAAAAGCTGCTGGCGGCTGAAAATCCACAAATAAAACTTCAGAAAATGGACATAGAAGCAGGGAAGATGATCACACACATAGAAAATCAATTTGGTCCTTCATTTCGTGAAAAGGGAGTTCATCTAAATATTAGCCGATCAACAACAGAGCATTGGTTTCATGCAGACCGTGACCGTGTTATACAAATCTTGACGAACATTGTAAATAATGCTCTTCAATATACACCATCTGGAAAAAATGTAGAGATCTCAATAGCTGAGAGTGAAAATCTTATCGGTTTTTCTGTAAAAGATGAGGGGATAGGGATTCGAGAAGAAGATGTGCCATATCTTTATGAAAGATTTTATCGGGGAGAAAAATCCCGGGATAGAAAGACAGGAGGAATTGGAATCGGTCTTTCGATTGTAAAAGCCCTCGTTGATGCTCACAAAGGGGAAGTGAAAATAGAGAGTAAATTAAAAATTGGTACAACAGTTACCGTATTATTTCCAAAAACTTGAACTACTCCACCTTAATTTCTGACGAAATTTGAAGATGGAGATTCCTGCGAACATAAAAGAACAACAGTAGATCGATTGTTGTTCTTTTATGTTTATTCTTGTGTATGAAGCTTTTATATATAGACAAAAATAATTGCTCTTTGTCAATAATTTTTCAAAAATTTTCATAAAGTTTTCATTTTTGCTCGCTATATTATAAATATCAAAACAGTTAAGGAGGAATTCAAAATGAAACAATCATTAGAGCGGATGAAATTTGTGTTTTCGGCAATCGGGGTATTAGTCGCCTCAGGCTTAGTATTATCACTCGGAAGTTTATTATAAGCAAAAGACTAACATGCGGGAACATGTTAGTCCTTCTACAAGCAAAAAACGATTGTATTTAGATTGTAGCATATTTAAGAAAAGCAAAGAACCGAATTTGTGGTTTTTTGCTTTTTCTTTTTTAAAATTTTCAGCCCTGAGAAAAGATTCCTATTACTTGGATTGATTATCAAAGTGAAACTGCTGATTGAAATGTATTGGGTGAGCCGCTGAATCTTGATCATTACAAGGATTTGATCAAGAATATTTATTAAAGGCACTTAAACAAATGTATTTACATGTGTTTGGAGGAGTTTTTGGAAATGAATCAAATATATCTAGATTACAATGCAAGTACACCAATTGCGGAGGAAGTACAAAAGGCTATCCTTCCTTTTTTTAAAAATCATTACGGAAATCCATCTGCTCTTCATTATGCGGCAGCAGGTGCAAAACAAGCGGTTGAGAAAGCAAGAAAACAAGTAGCGGCGCTAATAAATGGTAAACCAAGCGAAATCGTATTTACCAGTGGAGCAAGTGAGGCAAATAATAATGTGTTAAAAGGAGTGTTCCAACGATATAAAGAAAAAGGGAACCATATTATCACAACTAATATTGAACATCCCTCAATTATAAGTCCATGTGAATATCTCGAAAAACAAGGCGCTAAAATTACATATATTGACGTAGATCCATTTGGGCGAGTAAACCCGCGTGATATAGAGGAAGCCATTACGGAAGAAACGATCTTAATTTCCGTCATGCACGCAAACAATGAAGTTGGAACCCTTCAGCCTATCGAAGAAATTAGTGAAATAGCCAAAAAACATCACATTCTTTTTCACACGGATGCTTCCCAATCCGTAGGAAAGGTGCCAGTGGATGTAGAGGAACTTGGTGTTGATTTTTTAAGCATAGCCGGTCACAAGGTATACGCACCAAAAGGAATAGGCGTGTTATTTATGAGGGAAGGAATGGAGATTGAACCACTAATACATGGTGCCGGCCATGAAGGCGGTAGAAGAGCAGGTACCGAAAATGTCCTGTTGGTCGTTGGATTAGGTGAAGCTTGTGAAGTGGCGCGGCAGCATTTAGATGAGAATCTAAAGGTGAAAGAGCTGCGAGATTATTTTTGGGACGGGCTAAGGCAGCTGCCCAATGTGGAGATTTCATTAAATGGGCATCCTGAACTTCGTCTTCCGAATACACTAAGTATTAACTTTGAAAATAGAGTGGGTCAAGATATATTGGATTCAGTCCCGCAGATTGCAGCATCTACTGGTTCCGCATGTCATACCGGCGAGGTAAACTTATCACCAGTGTTAAAAGCAATGGGGGTAAAGGAGAGCGTCGGCAAGGGGGCTGTCCGTTTTAGTTTAGGAAGATACACGATGAAAAGTGAAATAGACACAACCGTTCAATTATTGAAAAGCGTATTAACAAATTAAGAAAAACTTAGATTAATGGAAAAGCCCAATTTCTCTAATTAACCAGCAGTGAAGCTGGGCTTTTTATATTGAACCAGAAATGGCAGTTGTTCAATAGAGGGAAGAGAAGAGTGTTTTCTCTCCTTTGCCAAAATTAGGATTATCCAATATCCTGCTCAGGTATAATTCCAACTTAACGGATTTTTCTAGGTGTTTTTTTCTATAAATAAATGATTGAACGTAAATCCTATCCTCCTATTCTCCTATATTTGTTCTTCAAACTCCTTTCAATTATCTCACCTATCGTAAAAACAAATAATCGAACTAATATTATATTGATAAAACGAATTAGACTGAAGGTTTTTCCTTGTGCTACAATCCACTTGTGAATAAGTACACAATCAAATTATTGAAATTAGATATTTATAGATTTTAGTTTCGAAGTTATACATTTAATCGGTTAAAAGACATTATGAACAAAAAGTGTTATATTGAAATATTAATTTTGCTTTTTAAAATAATTTTAAAGGAGGCACCTAATGACTACAAATATTACCATCATCTCGGGATTTTTAGGTGCTGGAAAGACGGCTTTTTTAAAAAAGGTGATTCCTCATCTAAAGGGCAAAAAGGTATTGATCGAGAATGAGTTTGGTCAGATTGGCATTGATGGTGAAATAATAGATGATGGGCTGCCCATTAAAGAAATAAATGCAGGCTGTATTTGCTGCAGCGTAGTAGTGGATTTTAAACAGGCTATCGAGGAGCTAACTAATGAATTTAGGCCGGATCATATTTTGATTGAACCATCCGGGGTTGGAGGCTTGTCGGATATTCTTCGGGTATGCAAAAAGGTTTGTGAGGGCTCGCCCCATGATATGAGAGTGAACCATCTCATTACCATTGATGCCGCTGCTGTGGTTGCAAAAATTAGTACGATGAATGAGGCAGCCGTTATTTTAGCGGAAGAGTGGTTTTCCTATAAAGGCTCTGAGCTGGCAGATATCCTAGAAGGCAATCAGACTTATATGCCTGAGATAAACATGGAAGTAACTCAATCAATACCTGCCAACAAAGCCTTTCGTTCGCTGGCAATCTCAGAAGTCAGAAATTTCTCTGAGAAAGAAATGGATGGGCTGGGATCTTTTTTGAAGAAGAGTGTTAACGGTTACATCTTGCGTGCCAAGGGAATCGTTCAGCTCGATACACAGTGCTGGGTTTCATTTCATTTTACCCCGCAGCATTATAGCTGGGAAGTTATTCATGAGCAGAAGGAAGCAAGGGTTGCTGTGATAGGGAATAGACTCAATGAACAAGCAGTAACAGAAATGTTTGCAGCGATTGTTAAAGAGGTGGAATATGAATAAAATTGTTGATTTTAAGTGTACCTATGACAATTTAATCGGGATTAGAAAGCTTGTTACGGAGAGTACTAATCTGACATTTCCAGATGCGTATAAAAATTGGGATAGTATGGCCGAGCTTGCGCTGGCGATAAAAGAGCATAATCATGCCAATTATTGTGAGCTGCCATTTTGCCACACGCTTGAAGGTGAAGCGTTGGGTGGAATTATCTATTACGGTGATGAGAACGGTGGACCGAGAGGGAAAGAGTATATTTGTTCAACCGCTGAAGAACTGTTAAGCTTGCCCGCAATAGACTATTCGCAGGGAAGGATGGCCGAGGTTTTGCAGGCCTGCAGTTTATTAAGAAACAAGGGTGAAAACGTCGTTCTATATATTTCTGGTCCATTTACGATTTTGAATGTATTAATGGATCCGCGCTATATTTTTAAGATTTTCAAAAAAAACCCCGCGGCGATGCAAGACATTTTTGATAAGCTCGCATCTGAAATCATCCGTTTTGTGGAGGAAGCGCAAAAGGTTGACGTCAATCTGATTAGCTATGGCGATGCGATGGGAGGGGTAAACATTTTAGGCCCCAAGTTTGCTAAGCAAGTGGTGGAGATGTTTACGTATCCGTTCTTGAAAAGAGTGGAAGAAATCATTAGACGTGAAACAATATTGCTGCTTTGCCCTAAGACGACATTTGCGTTATTGGGAACAGAGCGGGCCCAATGGCGGGATATTGATTTAGGTGTGCCAACCACCTATTCCGAGGCTTGTGTCCAAGTGATTGGGCAGGCCAAATTTGTTGGCCAGATGTGTTTTAAAAATAATTCATTTGAATTGAAAAAAGGAATCATAAAGGCAGTCGACCTGCTTTAAGATTTCACTATATTGGAGGTCAATTACATGCACAAAGATGATCAAATGACACCTAATGAACGGCTAACGGCATTTATGACTGGAAAACCAATGGACAGGTTATTAGCCATGCCTGTTCTGGTTTCAATGTCCGGTCGTGTCTTAGGAATGACGCATAAGGAAAAACGCAGCACGGCATTAAATGAAGCTCTGGCACAGGTTGGGTGCTACGAGAGATTTGGAAATGACTTGACCATTACAGAATATGGCCTGCATGGGGTCGGTGCAGCTTTGGGCAGCCGGATGGGCGACCCTGAGGATGCAGTACCGGCCATTATGGAATATGCCCTCGAGGATTTAAATGATGTCGATCAGCTTGATATGGCAAAGCTAGAATTAAAGAATGATAAAAAATTCCAGCTCCATTTAGAGGCCACCGAAATCTTGATTGATAAGGTTGGACATGAGGTCCCAACTGGTGTGCTGATTTCCGGTCCATTTACAGCTGCTTCTAGTATCTATAAAACAGAAAATCTATTAAGAGCAACAAGAAAAAATCCGGAGAAGCTCCACCAATTGATTCATTTTTGTAATGAAGGCTTAAAGATGATTTACCGTGAGTTTATTAAAGCGGGTGCTGTTATTCTTTTATGTGACCCAATTGCTTCAGGGACCATTTTAAACAGAAAGCAATATCTAGATTTTGTTTTACCTTATACAATCGATTTAATGAAGGATATCCATGATGCAGGCGGCATGGTCTGCTATCATATTTGCGGCGATACAACAGCGATTGTTGGCGATATGGTAACCTCCGGCTGTGACATGCTAAGCATCGATAACCGGGTTGACTTGGTTCACGCTAAAATTCAAGCAGGACACAAAGTTCCTGTTCTTGGGAACGTTGACCCGGTTGAAACGATGTATTTAGGAACCACTGAAGATGTTGATTTAGCAGTGAAAACATGTATTCAAAAGGGATATGACAGTGCAAATGGTTATATTTTAGCAACAGGCTGTGATTTAAACGGAAATATTCCGTTGGAAAATATTGATCAATTTATGGCTTCAGCACGGAAGTATGGCAAATGGCCATTAGATCCGAAGAACTTTTCATCATAAGCAAAATAATGAATGGAGGAAATGAGATGTCAATTTCAAAAGAAGAATTATTAAAAAAATTATCTGATTGCGTTGTGGAAATGGAAGAAGAGGAAGTAGTTGAAGCGTGTCATGAATATTTGGCACTTGGTTATCCAGCATTTGATGGCATTATGGAAGGTCTTGTTGATGGGATGAACCGTGCAAGTAAGTTATATGAGGAAGAAGAATATTTTGTTACGGATGTATTGTTATGCTCTGATGCGATGTATGAAGGACTAGCGATTTTAAGACCACATCTTCCCGTAACTGATGAGGAGGCCGAACGAAAACCTGTTGGGCTCATTGGTGTAGTTGAAGGTGATACTCATGATATCGGAAAGAATCTAGTAAAAATCATGCTAGAGACGGCTGGATACGAAATGGTTGATTTAGGAAGGGACGTTCCGCTGCGCAGCTTTGTTGAGAAAGCGAAGGAGATGAACGCAGCGTTTGTATGTTTGTCAACGCTAATGACAACAACAATGGGCGGCATGAGCGATGTTGTTCAGCTATTAAAAGAAGAGGGATTGAAAGAGCAGGTGAAGGTTGTCATCGGCGGCGGGCCGATTTCCAAAAAATATGCGGACACAATTGGAGCAGACGGCTACGCATCAAATGCAGTTGAAGCTGTGAAGCTCGTGAATTCGCTCTTAAATACTGTTAATGGGGGAGTTGAAACGGTTGTTGCTTAAGCCAATTGAACGGTTAAAAAAGGCCATGAATAATGAGGTAGTTGACCGCCCTCCATGCATTTGTCCAGGCGGAATGATGAATATGGTGACGGCTGAGTTACTTGAAGAGGTTGGAGTTCCATTCCCTGAGGCCCATATGGACGCGGGGATGATGGCGAGCTTGGCTTCTGCTGTTTATGAAACAGGCTGTTTTGAAAATTATGGCGTTCCTTTTTGTATGACGATTGAGGCTGAGGATATGGGTGCAAAAGTCAATATGGGCTCGAATATTTATGAGCCGCATGTAATTGAATATCCTTTGCAGTCAGTAAAGGATTGGGCGAAGCTTTCTGACGTTAATTTTGAAAGCGGACGAGCAAAGGTCGTGCTTGATGCGATTTCGCTGTTAAAGACAAAAGGGAACGATGTGCCGATAATCGGGAATATAACGGGTCCGATTAGTACGGCAAGCTCGTTAATAGAACCGGTTATCTTTTACAAAGAATTACGTAGAAGTAATAGGGAAGCCCATGAAATGGTTGCGTTTGTGGCGGATCAATTAATCAAATTTGCCAAAAAACAAATCGAGGCAGGCGCTGCAATCATTGCTATTTCTGACCCAAGTGGAACGGGTGAGATATTAGGACCAAAGCTGTTCGAAGAATTTGTGGTGAAGTATATTAATAAAATCCTAACCGCAATCAAAGCTGAGAACCCTGAGGTTGGAACGATTGTCCACATTTGTGGACGAATGACCAATGTCTATCCAGAGGTGAACAAAATTATCAGCGATGTCCTTAGTTTTGATTCAATGGTCAGTATGAGGGATGCAAGAGAGAATTTAAAGGATCGTCAGTTAATGGGAAATGTTAGCACATATACTATTGAATTCGGCGAGCCGGAGAAGGTGGCCAAGTTAACGCAGGCTTGTGTTAGAGGCGGGTCAAACATCATTTCACCGGCATGCGGGCTGGGGATGAAGTCTCCTCTCAAGAATATTCGGGCCATGCTTCAATCCTTATCAGAGGGAGATTAATTAGTGATGGTAAAGATCGCGATTAGGAACAGAAATACTATCATTGATCATCATGGGGCAATTAGCGGCGATTTATTGGAAGTGCTGTCTGGGAACGAGATTTTCGTCGATAATGCCTGCAATGGTAAGGGATCTTGTGGAAAATGCAAGATTCGAGTGGTTGAGGGGCAGCTTCCTGAGATTTCGGAGACTGAGAAAAGTCTGTTGAAAAAGGAAGAAATCGAATCAGGGGTAAGGTTAGCATGCCTTGTAACCCCTAAGGAGGATATTGTCATTGAGGTGCTCCAAAAGGAGCGAAAACATGAAATTCTGACAAAAGGATACATGCCTGATTTTAGTTTTCGCCAAGGGATTCGCAAAACTGTCATTGACATTGAAAAGCCGACGTTAGAAAATCAGGCTTCTTATGAGGATTCACTTTGTTCTGGCCTTGGATTGGCGAGGATTGATTGGAATTTACTGGCTGGCAGTAAAGCTGGTTCTGTTCCAATTTTTGGTGAGGTCACGGGTGTTTTTGCGGGTGATGAGCTAATTGGAATTGAGGCTGGGGATACACGCAATGGTTTATATGGAGTGGCCATCGACATCGGAACAACAACTGTTGTTTGTGCATTGGTGGATTTGAATACGGGTGCTGAACTTGCAACGGCATCGATGATTAATCCGCAGAAAAAGTTCGGGCTCGATGTATTAACGCGAATTACCTATCAAATTGAGAATGGAAAGCTGGGCAGGGAAAAATTGCAGCATGAAATTGTTAAGGGGATAAACACATTGATTGGCGAGTTATGTGCCGAAACGAAAATTTCGCGAGATCATGTGTACGAGCTAACGGTTGCAGCCAATTGTACCATGCTCCATTTTCTGTTAGGCATTGACGCAGCCTCCATCGGGAAATCACCTTATGCCCCCGTTTTTGTACGTGCAAAAACGGTTAAAGCCAAGGATCTTGGGTTAAAAGCCGCACCGGGAGCAAGCGTATACTGTCTGCCTTCCGTTTCATCGTATATTGGTGCTGATATCGTTTCAGGTGTATATGTGTGCGAACTGCATAAACAGAGCGGAAACATCCTTTTTATTGACATCGGAACGAATGGGGAAATCGTATTAGCGAATAATGGAAATCTCTTATCCTGTTCCTGTGCCGCTGGTCCGGCTTTGGAAGGGATGAATATTAGCTCTGGAATGAGGGCAGCAGAGGGAGCCATTGAGGATTTGAAAATAACCGAGGAGAACGGAATTGAATTAAAGGTTATTGGTAATGAAGAACCGATCGGTCTTTGTGGAAGCGGGATTTTAGCAGTCGTAAAGGAATTAATTCGAACAGGTCTGGTAAAAAAAGACGGAGCCTTTATTAAAAAAGAAAAACTAGCAGAATCCGATTATCGCTATGATATGCTCCAGTTGGATGGGAAAAAGCGGGAATTTGTGATTAAAACGGGCGGCGGTACTTCAGATGAGAAGAACCTTTTCATAACCCAAGGGGATGTTCGTCAGGTGCAATTAGCAAAGGGTGCGATTCTATCCGGATTTTATGCCTTATTAAAGCAGGCAGATATTGATATGAATCAACTTGATAAGGTGATGATTGCTGGGCAGTTTGGTGCTCATTTGCCAGCTGATAGTTTAGTAGGCGTCGGTATTTTGCCTGAAGCGGTACGGGATAAACTAGAGTATGTAGGGAATTCCTCAAAAACCGGAGCCTATATGGCCCTCATGTCAGTCGACGTGCGTAAGCAAATGGAAGACCTGGCAAAGGAAATGGATTACCTGGAACTTGGAGCATCTGAAGGCTATGAACGCCTGTTTACTAAATGTTTGATGTTTGTCTAAAAGGTTTGGGTGAAATTTGCCGAGGGATTATCATAACGCTTTTTCAAGGTTCTATCGAAATAATGTTTTCAATTCAGGTCTCTTTCAATATGGAAGAGACCTTCTGACTTTAGTCCATCACGATTTAGACAGTGGATGATAAAACTCCGAAACAGTGGGCGGGTGTCTGCACAAACCTGAATATTGGTCATAGTCTAAATAATGAAAAAAGGATAGGTTATTTCACTACTTATTATTGAGCAAGCTTAAGGGGTTATTAAACACCAATAACGCATAGTGATGGATCATTCAAGTGTAAATCAAGAAGGGGTTGAAAAATAATGAATTATATCCCAAATATGTATCCACAGCAACATCTATATTATGCAAATGCACCGATGTATAACTATGAAAGGCAGCCTGTTTACTGGACTCCTGAAAATGCAGGCCATGTAAACAGTAATGCAGCTTTTCCATCTTTCCGTGGTGATGACCGGATTGCATTAAGGGATTATGGACCAAATCCGTTTACTGTTAATATTAATGAGGCTTCAAAGCAAAACAATAATTACCGTACGGCTTTATGGACGGGTCCTCATTTGCAAGTGACCTTAATGAGCCTCAAGGTCGGCGAAGATATCGGATTGGAAATGCATCCTAACGTTGATCAATTCTTACGTATCGAACAAGGCCAGGGGACTGTGCAAATGGGGAAGAGCCGAGATCGTTTAAATTTTGTCAGAAACGTCGGTGATGATTCTGCCATTATGGTCCCTGCTGGAACATGGCACAATGTAACAAATACAGGCAATATTCCGCTAAAACTCTACTCGATATATGCTCCTCCTAACCATCCATTTGGCACTGTTCATGTAACGAAGGCTGCCGCCATGGCTGCGGAAAGGGATTATGGCTACAACAATGAAAATACAGTTGTTTTTGACAGATCCCCGAATCAATGGAACAGTATGCGGAATTACTAAAATCAACTAGATTGGCGTATGTAAAGGGTTTAGCCGGAGCGGCTAAACTCTATTTAAATAGCCGCCAAATTTTTATAGGGAGAAAAAGTAATAATAATGAAGCTTTGGAGCAAATTAAGTATGAAGTACATAATTTAGTCATAGCTGTAATAAAGTTTTCAACTGCATTATAGTAGCTGTGTCAATAAAAAAGAAGGTGGTGATGATTTGCCCTTTCCGACCATACATACAAACTTTTGGGATGCCGTTATCGCCATTCCAATCATCATCATTTTGACTCAAGTGTTAAAACTAATTTTTAAAACACCAAAAAAATATGTTCCTTTAATCGCATTACTATTAGGACTGTTTATTTCGATTTTTATTAGTCATAAGGGCAGTCTTTGGGCTGGTGTGTTCATGGGTTTTTTCTATGGCTATGCAGCGATTGGCAGTTATGCTTCCTTAAAAACAACCCTATTATCTTATAGACAAGATACAAAATCATCCCGCAGCCGTTTGCAAAGAAAATAAGCAGGAAAAATATTAAACAAATCCCAATACTTAGAAGGATGATACCATGATATTTATTTACAATGATTATGGTGGGACACATACGACTTCCCTGGCAGCAGCATATCATTTAAAAAAATTGCCGACGGGACGACAGCTGAGCAAAGAAGAAATACTAAATGTTGACTATTTTAATAAGTTAACAAGAGCGGATTTTAGTAAGTTTATTTTTCATGGAATTGATGAGGATGGACACCCTGTTTATACAATAGGCCGGGGTCGTAAATCTACGAAATATTATGTCGAATCTTTAAAAAACTTAAGCTTATTATTACAAGAAAGATATCAAGGTCATGAAAAGATTATTTTTTCTAATACTTCACATGCTGTTCCATTTTCGATGACGATGGGAGGGCTTTTTTCAAGAGGATTAAAAATAGATGTCATTGGTGTGCCCCTGCTCGTAATCGGTGCAAAACAATGCTGCCATACCATTCTGGAATTGGTTGAATACACGAAACAGATTGCCAACTCAACGAATGACCGGATCGCCGTATTAGAAAATCAAAACTTTAAATAACCCGGCAGTGGGTTAAAAATTAATGGATTTAACATTTCAGTAAAAAGTTGTTGATAAGAGGTTGAAAATATTTGAAATTAGGTGGATTGCATGTCATGGTTATTGGTGCCTATTATCATTTGGGCAACGGCGCTCATCATTATGGGATTACCGAAAATGTGGGGAAAAAAGATGCAAAAGGTAAAAACAAAACTAAAAGTGGAAGCTGAATCAGCCAAACATACCAATCCGGAAGAGAGCATATATAAAGGGATAGAAGAAGGACTATTAGAAATGGGATCTACGCAAAACTTGTGCTTTGTTAGCTCTATTATTGGTTTACTATTAATGGCTCTAGGCACGGTAGCCCTTTGTGCTGTTTTGTTACTTTGACGATCCTTTTTCATGAAAATTGCTACCCCTATCATCCAGCGATAATAGATGACCGCAGCGTATTTCAAGAGGTTGTAAACAGGAATGCTATTTTTAAAGAACTTGTCTCTACTCTATAATAACGTAACCGAAGCTTAATTAAAGAACTTCGGTTTTTTTTGTAGTTCAAGCACGCCGTTACAATTCCCCTGTAAACACATCCTCCCACAAAGTGAAGCCAAGCTTCACGATCCCTCTAAGCACATTCACACCCAAAAGCTTTTAAGTGGTAAGAGGAAAAACTCAGTAGTATAATAAAAACTCATATAATAAAATAAGCAAAAAAAAGGTAGTGAAACTCTTCTTGTCTAGTTCAATAAATCGTCATTCTTTACTAAAACAAACCTCTTTCGGAAAATTTTGGCTTGCGCGTGTTTTATCCTCTGCGTCTTTTCAAATGTTGTCGGTTGCTATTGGCTGGCAAATGTATGATATCACCCAAGATGCTTTCAGCCTTGGTTTTGTTGGGCTGGCTCAATTTATTCCGATGGTGCTCTTAACCTTATTTGTCGGTCAAGCTGCAGACCGCTTTGATCGGCGCAGGATTGTTTATATTAGTTTAATCATTGAAGGATTGGCGGCTGTGTATTTGCTATGGGCAAATCTTGGCGGCTGGCTTGGACGCGGCGAAATTTTGCTGGCGGCAGCCGTGATCGGCGCATGCCGTGCTTTTGAAGGTCCGACTTCTTCAGCACTCCTGCCGCAGATCGTGTCGAAGCGTATTTTACCACAAGCCATATCGATGAATACGACTGGCATTCAAACGGCATTGATATTAGGTCCGACAGTGGGCGGACTTCTGTTTGCCTTTGGCGCTGTTTCTGTATATATTACAGCTGCCATTGCCCTGCTGGTTTCAGCGTTGCTTACGTATATTATCCGCGTAGAACGGACAAGCCCGGCAATGGCAGAACCCATCACGATGCGTTCTCTTTTTCTTGGGTTGGAATTTGTCTTTAGCCGTCCGGTGATTCTGGGGACGATTTCACTTGATCTTTTCGTTGTCCTGCTTGGGGGTGCAACTGCCCTTATGCCTATTTTTGCTCAGGATATTCTGCAAACTGGTCCTTGGGGCTTGGGATTAATGAGAACAGCACCCGCAATCGGAGCTTTAATTGTCTCGATTTTTCTCGCTTATTTTCCTTTGCAAAAAGCGGTTGGACTGAAGTTATTTGCGGCACTGGCGGTGTTTGGCTTGGCCACGATGGTGTTCGCCTTATCTCCGAACTTGACTGTATCTTTAATAGCTTTAGCCTTTGTCGGAGGCTCTGATTGTATATCTATGGTGATTCGCTCTTCGCTTGTTCAATTGCAAACACCGGATGAATTAAGGGGACGCGTCAATGCGGTCAATTCGTTATTCATCGGGACATCGAGTCAATTAGGTGAATTTGAATCAGGGATGCTTGCTGGTTTCACAGGTGCGAAGGCTGCAGCTGTCATTGGCGGGATTGGAACCCTGGCAGTCGCGGGATTATGGATGTATTTATTTCCTTCGATTAAAAATCTGCAGTCTTTAGATGCTGAAAGCGGCCATCAGGAAAGTGTTAAAGAACATGTATTGCAAAAGTAAGTGTTAAGTTAATCCTTTGTCTACAAGGTTCGAACCATTGAATTGAAAAATTGTGTTAATAAAATTTTTTATTTTTTATCATTTCTGTTAGGATAGAGAGAGCATATTTTGTGAGGAGCTGAATGAAATGGAGCAAGAATTAAAGGATCGCATTATGGAAGCTTTGGAAAATGTCGTTGACCCTGAAATTGGCGTGGATATCGTCAATCTAGGGTTAATATATGATATGAAACTAGATGATGACGGCATCGTTTGGATTGATATGACGTTAACCTCGATGGGCTGTCCAATGGCGGGGATGATCGTCACCCAAGTGCAGGAGGCCGTAAAGGATGTTCCGGAAGTAAATGCGGCAAATGTTAATCTTGTTTGGAGTCCACCTTGGAATAAAGATATGATGTCCCGCTATGCCAAAATCGCGTTAGGAATGAAGTAAGGAATATCAACATCTTAATAGAAGGTCTAAATTTGAAATAGCCGGCAAATGGTTGCCGGCTATTTTTATCGATTAAAGCATAAAGGGAACTGTTTCTTATTTAGTGATTCATTTGCACAACAGCAGCCAAAAAAAACTTTAACGACGGTTCTTCTGTTTATCATCTAGATGAAACAAAAGAACTGCCCCTGTAAATTATGCTGACTGCTGCTGTATGGTAGTTTTTTTCGTCCAAGCAAAAGTAATAAAGAAGCATCCAAGTAAAATAAGTGAGCCAAAAGTGAATGGAATATTCATATGCCAGTCAAAAAGTGTCCCTGCTAATGCCGGGCCAATCATATTGCCTAAACTCATATAGGCATTGTTCATCCCGGCAGCATAGCCCTGCTCATGATCAGCTGTTTTCGAAATTAACGTATTAACGGCTGGGCGGATTAAGGCAGTAGCTGTCGAGAATATGGTGGCACCCAATAGTATGATATAGAAGCCGTGAACATAAAGCATTCCATACAAACTAAACGCGGCAACTAATAAACTTAACAGAATGATTTTCATTTCACCAAACAAGTGGATCAAATGATTAATTGCAAAGGCTTGTATGATTACTCCAACAGCGCTGCCTGCGATCAAGACGACGGCGATATCATTTGGCGTGTAATCCCATTTATACGTTAAAAACATCGTTAGTGTTGATTGAAAGTTTGCAATCCCAAATTGGAAGACAAAGACGACGATCAATAAGACAAAATAGCTCGTTTTGATGGAGCGGGCCATTTGCTGGATAAGATTTTCTTTCTTTGTCTGCACTTGAATCGCGGGTTTGATATTTGGCAGAACAAGGATGGCGATCATCCCGACGATAATGGTTGCGATACCGCCGCAATAGAAGGGAAATCTTAAAGTGACATTTGACAGGATCCCGCCAATTCCTGGTCCAATCATAAACCCGAGTGAAATGGCAGCGCCAAGCCAGCCCATTGCTTTCCCGCGTTCTTCATTTGTTGTCAGGTCCGCCGCGTAGGCCATAACAGGAGGCACGATAAACGCGGTACCGAACCCTGTGATAAAACGCGAAGCAAATAACATCCATACTTCTGTCGACAAACCAAACATAATTTGTGAAAGGCCGTTAACAAAAAGTCCGAAAATAATTAACTTTTTTCTCCCATAACGATCCGATAGAGTACCGGCAAGGGGAGAAAACAAAAATTGTCCAAAAGCAAAAAGCGCAATAATGAAGCCTAACACTTGTCCCGCTGCCCCGAATGTTTTCAAATAGGTCGGCATCACTGGGATAATGAGTCCAAAAGAATTAAACGTGATAAACATAGTAAGCATTAACATAAACAGGACGATATTTTTCGAGACTTTCATAGTTAACCTTCATTTCTATATTTTAATATGTAAACATGCTGGCGAAACAATTTTATTATAAGGTATTCTGGAACAACAATAAAATATTATGATTGATATTTTGGATTTTAGGTGCTTAGAGGGATCGTGGAGCTTGGCTTCACTCTGTGGGGGGGATGATAGTGCCCGTCAGTCAGGAAAATAAGAGGTGACGGTCACTAAAAGGTTAATAGTGCAAAAGGAATAAGCACTTTCCATTTTTGGATGGTGCCTAGCGCTTATTCAATGATCCCGTAATGAAACTGGGAGGTTTTTCTTTTTAATCGCTGAAAGCCTAATGTACGAAATCGTTCACTTTTCCAATGGTCTTTTAATATCACGCGCTTTTTTGCCACACGTTTGGCCTCGGTAATGAGTTCTGGCGTTAACTCTGTCATTAGGGCCTGTCCCCGAATGGATTGAATGCCGTTTGATGTGTCGATGGTCGAATGGAACATTGGGTCAAAATAAACAAAATCAAAGAAGTTCGTGTCTGCCTGTTGGAGAAATGAAAAATGATCAGTGTGTATAGTCTTAATTTTTCTCATTGCTTGATCGAAATGCAGACTGCCGCTTGAACATGCAGCGAGACCTTCCGTCACGATCAAGTATAATAAGGAATTGCCTTCTAAACCAGTAACAGAGCCGCTTTCCCCAACAGCAAGGCTGGCTATGACACTATCTGATGCAAGACCCAATGTGCAGTCTAAGAAAGACATTCCTTCTTTAAGACCTGCAGCTGTTATAAGCGGGTCCTCTTCACCGTTTAACATTCTTTTTGCCCGTACCATCGCCAAATTGGGGTGGAAAAAGATATTTTCTGCTTCATTTAGCGTGGCGATAAATAATTTATTTTTTCCCACGACTACCAGATCATCGTGATACTGATTTTTCATCGTCTCAAGGGAAACGCCATTTCTCTCTTTAAATAGTAAATCATAGGATGCAGCCAGCTGTTTTGCTATGGCAACTAATTGACTTGTCGCACGTCCTGCTGTTGTTACGATCATATTATCTATTCCTGTTCTATTCAATATAATTATTCTTCATTATTATAAAGTTGTTGTTCAAGTTCAAGCAATGGATAATAACTAAAGGATAAAATATAATATAAGAAGATTGAAAAAATGGAGGAATATACCATGTTCAAAAGCAGCAGTGTAACGATAATTGTCGATGATTTAAAAAAGGCAGAATATTTTTATGTAGAGACCCTTGGATTTAAGGTGCAATTTCAAGTAGAAGGTCATTTAGTGCAAATCGAAGCACCAGGAATGTCTATTGGGCTGCTGCATCCTCGTGAAGGGCAAGATTCTCATCATGTTACATCAGGCAGCGTGCAGATTGGATTGGAGGTGCAAGATTTAGATGCCGTTGTTAAGCTGTTAACATCACGTGGTGTTGCATTCCATCCAATTATCGAAGAAGCGACAACCCGAATTGCAAACTTCACTGATCCGGAAGGCAATCCACTGTATTTAATTGAGTTAAAATCGTAACTTGAAATATCATTTTAATAAAAGTTAGAAAGAGCCAGATACTATCCAAAAATTAGATGGTATCTGGCTCTTCTTATAGATTTTCGTTTTGTTGTTTTATTTCATCGCCGGTAATAATGACATTGGCTTCTACAAGCTCTTGATGCTTATTGACAGAATCTCCCGGCACATTTTTTAAATTCGGAAATATTGATCCATTTTCTATTGTCATTTGTTCTCTTTTTGGTGCTGTTGTAAGAAAATCTTCCTTTTTTTCCAAATTGCATCACTCCTTTTCTGAAATTTTTTGCTAAAGTAGAAAAAGTTATGCATATTGGAACAAATGAAATAAAACAAGGGATTATCTTATTTGATAACAAGGACTTTATGCAAAAATGGATGGATGAGATACCCAAGGCACACACCTAGTATGTTTAGCATTAAGTCATCAATGTCAAGGCTTCCTCTTTTGGTTAAAAATTGCAGACATTCAATCATGCCGACAGCACAAAAGGCGAGGATAAGCAAGTGTTTCAGATGCGGTGTCTTAGCCGCATATCTGTAATACAACCCAAAAGGAATAAATAAAGCAATATTTGCTCCTAAATTATAAAAAGCGATTAAGAAATGGACATGGCCGGTCAGATAAAAACGGATCGTATCAAAGGGAATCAGATTGATTCCCCCGTAACTTTGGCCGCCTGGCCTGAAAAATAATAAGACGATCAATCCTCCAGTATATAAAAAGGTCATCATTTGCAGGATGTGTTTTGATAACTGTAATTTTTCCCTTTTTATATAGCAAAAACTAAATAAAATAAGGATCGTAATCAAAAACCATACAACACCGATGACAATGGGATGCAGATAAAGGGTTAATTCAAGCCAAATCGGTAATAAGATGATAAATATCAGTTGTGAAATTAATAGACTAAGCTTAATCGTTTGTTTCATATCTCTCCCTAATAATTACTTTCCATCAAACTCTTCTAATGGAATAAAAATTTCGATCGGACTATATGAATAATCGTTCGAAGAAGTTCCCCTTTGAAATATGACTTTCACATAAAGCTCACCATTTACCGGTTCCGTTGGCGGATAAAACACTGTCATTAATTCAATCGAGGCTCCAGGCTGAAGCTGGTACTGTGGAAGGTAAGTCAAACACCCACCATATATCGTCATCCATTGACTACCTACTGTGGTTGGTCCATCCTTAGTGTCAATAAACAGTGCGCCATTCAATCCCTTATCACAACTACTAAATCCTATATATGGAATGGTTTCACTGGTAGTATTAGTGGCTGTCACCTTTGTAAAAATCTTTTCATTCGACTGATCTAACTGGAAATCAAACTGCATTCCATCCTGCTCGACTATCTTTTTTAGATTAAAATCAGGCTGATTGATCTGAAATTTTAACTGTAAAGGTTCAGCTAAAGAATGTCCCGCAGTAGATGCAACATCTTTGGTAATGAATAGCGAGTAGGTTTCACCAAAATTAAATTGTTTGTCTAAACGAAATTTGAGTGATTTTCGTCCATCTTTTTCAATATAAAGGTTAATTCGTTTATTATCACGTTCGCGTACCGCATAGATATATTGTGATTTATTGCTCCAGTCCACTTCATCATTAAACATGATGACCCATTCATGATCAATGTCTACTGCTTCCATCGAAGGACCGGGTTCCCAGCCTGAAATAGACTCGACTGCGAATGTTTCAGCGACTCGAAGTGAAGGTTCGATGGCACGGGCCAGAAATGCCGAGAACTCTCCTCGGTTTAAGATTACTTCTGGGCGGAATGATCCGTCCGAGAATCCTTTTGCTATCCCAAGGGCAGATGCATTTATAATAGATTGATAGGCTGACATATTAGAAGAAATATCAATAAATTTGTTTTCCGGATGACTATCGGTTAAACGAAACGCTCGATTTAATAATATGGCCATTTGCCCGCGTGTCACTTTTTCATAAGGGCGATAGGTACCATCTAAGTATCCCGTTATAATTCCTTTTTCAATAGCTGAAGCAATATAGCCGGAACCTGTTACATTTGAGGTTACATCGCGAAACTTCGTATTCTTTGGTTCACCATCTAACTCTAGAGCACGTCCAATCATAATGGCGGCCTCCCCACGTGTAACCGAGTTGTATGGTTTGAAAGTTCCGTCTTCGTATCCTGAGATGATCTTTTTAGAAGAAAGAAATTCAACTTCTTCAAGGAATGTGTAGTTATAGGATACATCTTTAAATGTTCCTATCGCGAGTCCTGACATGGGTGCAGTTAAAAATAAGACCAATACAATGGCTGTTAGAATTAATAGTCTTCGCAAAATTTTCCCTCCCTAATTGGAATATCCTTACAGAAGGATTATAACATGGAAAAATGCTGTTTTTCGCTTCATTTCGAGTAAAATATATAATAGGTTATATGAGAGGAAGGCTAAGATTGAGCTTAAAAGAAGTTAGTCGAATAACTATTATCATAAGTGTTTTTGAGATTGAATTTTCAACACAAGAGGTTATCCTATGAAATTATATGTACTAAAAAAACAGTTCAATGGTTATAAAAAGGGGACACGGTTTTACCTGATTGCTGAATCAGAATTCATCGGGGTAAAAGAGTTTGTACTGAGAACGAAAGATTTAACGAATAGGATTTCGATCGATGAAAGTGAGCTTCATAAGAATTTTATTTTTATAAAAGAAATCTATTAAAAAATATACATTCACAGGCGGACTTTAGTTATTGGGAATGGGAGTAATCGGTGAATATTTTGGAAAAATATATCATGAGGTGAAAAGGCGTCCAAGATATTAGGTTGAAAAAAACCCTTTCACCCCTATTCATTCTAAAAAGATATGCTCAATGACATTACGGTATAAGGTGTAAAGATGAGATATCCATTTATTCGTTTTTTATTGGTCGGCATCATTAATACAATGGTTGGTTTAACATGTATGTACCTCTTTTTGCATGGACTGGGTTTTTCCTACTGGGCAGCAACTTTTCTAGGGAACACGATTGGGGCCTGTGTCAGTTTCTTTTTGAACAGAAGTTTTACATTTAAAAGCAGCCATTCGATAACTAAAAGCATATTTCGGTTTATAGCCGTTATTTTGTTGTGCTATTTTGTCTCTTATTATTTAGGTGAAAACATTGTTGCGCTGCTTCTCAGCCAGCAGCATTCCATAAGTGCCGGCATGAAAACAGACATAGCCGTTCTCACTAGTACGATATTATATACATTATTGAATTACGCAGGTCAAAAACGATTCGTGTTTCCTAAAAAGATGGAGAATAAATGAACATTCTTTTACTTGAGATCTTCCGATTACTAAAAAGTATCGATACACATGAAATAAGAACGAATTAATTAAATTTAGGACGCGGAGAGTATGTTAGCGGTAAATATATTTCTTTCTCCTTGGACAAACTGATTTTGTTTCAATTTAATCTAGGAGGAATCAAATATGACAATCGATAGCAAACAGGCAATGGAGCGGATTTGGGGCGAAACATGTAGTTCGTGGGAAAACTGTAATGAGGAAACCATTCAGGCGTTCTTAACGCAATGTCTGGAAAAGGGAATAGACCCGCAATATTGTATGAGCTGGGTAGAACAACATAGCAGCCAAATTCCAAATTGGTCAGTCGTTTCTAAGATGTCTCTTGAATGGGTAAACGAACATACTTCAACCGGTTCGCCCATTAACATACATGAACTATAAGTAACAAGGAGAGGGATGCTCTCCTTTGTTTTTCATTTTAATTCATTTGCGAAAAAATGATCTGGCAATTTTTCTAACACTTTTTCTATTGGGATGGCATAACCGATGGGTTCTTCTGTAGATTTAGCAAAGACGACACCGATTACTTCACCATTCCTGTTGATCACCGGACTGCCGCTGTTGCCCTTATAGACCGGTGCTGAAATCATTAATACTCCTGAGCCCTGAGAACCGTCCAAAATCTTCCCCTCATTGACAATTTGGGTATGGAGCAGGGGATTCCCGATGACATAAATATGGTCATGAGGTTTCCATTTAGCGGACTTGCTTAACGTGATAAAGGGCAAATCTTCTCCTTCTATTCGTAAAATGGCCAGATCAAGATCAGGATCTGATACTAGGATGGATGCATGAAAAATTTGACCGTCCGGAAAGGATATGGTGATCGGCTTCATTTCGTCAACCACATGATGATTAGTAATAATAAGTCCATTTTTAGAAATATTAAAACCGGTACCTTTTGCATACTGATCTTGAATGGTAACAACGGCTTCTTTATACTGCTGGATATCCTCCTGTTTGGATAGCTCTTCTGATTTTTGCAAAAAGGAAAGCGAAGATAAATTAAACAGCTGCGGCCAAATTTGCAAGGTTGTAACGATTAGGGTCAATGATATCATAATGGCTGCCGTTTTGGCTGCCAAGGATCTCCGTTTTTTCTGCCGTTCGATTAACCGTTCATCTTCCTTATTGGGTAAAAAATCTTCCAAAAGCGGTTCTTCGAAAGGATCTTCATTTTTCTCCTCTTTAAAATCGTCCATGTGAGAATTCTCCTCATTTATTGAATCATAACTATCATTCTTAAATATATTCGAACTTAAAATCATTGTAACAAAGTGGTATTACTTGAGACAAACATACAGTATAGCCGTTTCAAAAGTAATAGGTGCCATGATGGTGCAGTAAATACATAAAGAAGAAGTAAGTTTTAAAGAAGGTACGCGGCTTTGGGAGAAACATAAAAAGACCAATTAGGAATTGGCCACTGTATGCTGCGTGGAAGAGGAGATAAATAGAAACCATATCAACAAGAAAAAGCCAGATACCATCCCAAAACAGGTCTGTATCTGGTCCTAATTAGTTAGTTCTTCCATTCTCTTTGTTCCTATTTAGTGTCTATCAAAATTTCTCCCAAGCCTATTATGTATTAATTTTAATAATAGGGAAAACAAACTGTACTATTTATCTTTTAGCCTATTCTTGCGAACGTACCAGTAATACATCGCATTTTACATGGCGGGTAATATATTCAGAAACGCTGCCGATCAATAAACGTTCGAACGCATTTAAACCAGTTGCACCGCATACTACTAAATCAACCTTGTTGTCGTTAGCAATGTCGGTGATTAATTCTTTAGGATAGCCATTTTGCAGATAATAGTTTACATCTTTAAGCCCTGCATCTTCTGCTTCCTTTTTATATTTTTCCAGGAGTTCTCTTGCGTGGTTTTCATATTTAATGAAAACAGTAGGATCGTTATCAGTTAATGGAGAGTCGAAAGTGTAAGTATCTACTGCAGCAATTGCGCGTCCATCGATAATATGCACTAACAATAGTTTTGCATCATTACTTTTGGCTATTTGAGCCGCTCTTCTAAAAGCTCTTTCTGATTCATTTGAACCATCTACAGCCACCAAAATCGTCTTATAACCTAGTTCCATTGTAAATCCCTCCTTTTTTATCATTATACTAAAAAAATTCTGTAATCGATAGGTAATTTTTTCACAATAATGAAATTTGTGTGTACATTAAGTCCTATTTAAATATGTTTTGTCTATTAAGCTATCGAATTTTCTTGAATAGTTGTAAAATAAAGGAAGATAGAAGTGATTTGAACCATCAATTTCAGGGAGGGGAAACAAAGTGAGGAAATGGTTTGTGATGCTCATAATGTCAGCAATCGCTTTAGCCTTATTAGTCAGCTGTGAGGACGATAAAAAGGTGAATCAAACAACTGAACCGGAAGAGACGGCGAAAATTGATCAGGAGAAAGACATTAATGACCTTGTAACAATAAAAGAAGAGGTCAATCGAGAAGATACTACGCCCAATGGTGACATAGCCAGGTATGTTTATGAAGTACCTGTCATCAATATAGATACAAAAGGGGCACAAAAAATTAATGATCGATTTTTTAATTTGGTAAAGGATATGGAAAGTCAGATCGGTAATGGTCAGAATTTGACTATTAATATAAATTCTAAAGCGTTTTTAAATGATGAAATCATCTCCGTTGTGATGGAAATCGTGAAACCCGGGCCGGGCGGTATTCATACAGCAAATTATGATATCAAAAGGGATAAAGAACTTAGCACAAAAGAATTGATTGACAAATACAATTTTGATCCGAAAAAGCTGATTGCCGAAATCAACCGGCAAGTGGAAATCAATGAGGGCAAACCTGAGGAAGAACAAGTACCGTTTGATATAAACCTTTTTACCTATACGATTATTGCTCATTTATATGGAAATACGGATGAATATTTTAAAAAGGTGGAAGAGATGGATAATAAAACTAATGGGGAGAAAGAAAGATTTGTCATCGAAAATATAGATAAATTTAAAGTATATCTAAATGAAGATGGTCATTTTGTATTTATTTATACAGGAGCACTGCCAGATGAAGAACTGGTGGTTGAATAATTGAACATCGGTATATGTTAATAAGGCTGGATAAGAAGTAGGGGATATTGCATCAGTACGGGGTTCTGTATTGATGCAATACTTTCTTTGTGTGAAATTTGATTGTATCAATGATCAGGGGAAATAAGATATTTTTTTTATTAAAATTAAAAAGGAATTGAAATGATCACAACAACAAATTACACTAAATATATGAGTATATGTTCATATAAACATAAATAGAGGTGAAAAATATGTACGACACAATTGTAATTGGTGCCGGGCAAGCGGGCCTTGCAGTGGCGTATTACCTGAAAAAGACAAAACAAAAATTTGTTTTATTAGAAAAAGAGGGCGAAGCAGGGGATAGTTGGAAAAGCCGCTATGACTCATTAATTTTATTCACCCCCCGGATGTATAGTTCTTTACCTGGAATGCCCTTTGAAGGAGAAGAACAAGGCTTACCTAATAAAGACGAAATGTCTGCTTATCTGAAAAAATATAGGGAAAGACATAAAATCCCTATTCATTTTCATATAGAGGTTGTAAAAGTCTTAATGATGAACGACCATTTTTTAATAAAAACGAATAAAGATGACTATCAAGCGAAAAATGTTGTGATTGCTACGGGGGCATTTCAAACAGCAAATATTCCTTCTTTCGCAAAGGATTTGTCAACAGACATCAATCAACTGCACTCGTCAGAGTATCGGAATCCTAATCAGATGGCTGCTGGAAATGTGCTTATTATCGGCGCGGGCAACAGCGGGGCGCAGATAGCTGTTGAATTATCAAAAGAAAGGAAAACATATTTAGCCTGCAATCGAAAGCTAAAGTACTTACCCATGGCAATCGGGGGAAAAAGCATCTTCTGGTGGTTTGATAAATGTGGCATTTTAAAAGCAAAAAATACTTCGGTATTAGGAGAATACATGCAGCAAAAAGGAGACCCCATATTCGGATTTGACTTAAAACGAGCGATAAATAAGAGAGACATTGTGATTAAAAAAGGAGTAACAGGCGGCATACAAAATGAAGTCATTTTTGAAGACTCTTCATCTCTGAAGGTTAACAATATTATCTGGGCTACAGGCTATAAAACGATTTATCCTTGGTTAAAGATGGATGGTGTTATGAATGCAGCAGGGAAGGTCATTCATAATCGGGGTGTCACCAATATAAAAGGATTGTATTTTATCGGTTTGCCATGGCAGTTTCGCCGCGGCTCAGCCTTATTATTAGGTGTAGGGAATGATGCAGAATATATTGTAAGGAAAATTGATAACAGGCGCTAAACGAGCCGTTATATTCTAATAATAAAATTATCAGTTTCGGTAAACCTAAATTGTAGAAAGTAATTATTGGAAAGGAGACATGGAATATGACGAAACGGGTAAAGGGAACCTCAACAACAGAGCAAGCCAATGCTATTTCTAGTGCAGAATGGAATAATGAATATCAAAACAAGCTGGAAAAACGCAGTAAAGAAGTGCGTAACCATGTTGTAGAAGCGCAAAAACAAATGTCCTTACAAGCGACGGCCGGCGTATTCGACGAGAATCAATCATAAAGATGTAAATAAAGCCCGGTCCCCCCGGGCTTATGACGCTTTTACTGATTTATCTTTACCGAACTTAGGCTCTAGATTTACCATAAACTTTGTTTTGGCAAACGAAAAGACAACAAGTGCTGTCCAGATGAAGAAGAATGCTGTCATATGCACTTTCGTGAAATGTTCATGATAGAGAAACACACCTAGAAATAAGCTTATGCTTGGTGCTATATATTGCAGGAAACCAACCATAGAAAGCGGAATAAGCTTTGCTCCCTTTGCAAAATAAAGAAGCGGCAATGCTGTCGCAATCCCTGAGCCCATTAACAGCAATGAGTCGGAAAGAGAGCTAAATTCAAATGCAGTACTTCCATTTGTTGTTAAAAATAACAGATAGATCAGGGCTAATGGTGTGATTACTAGCGTTTCCATCGTCAAACCGATCTCTGCATCAAAATTTGTCAACTTCTTCGCCAATCCATAAATGGCGAAGCTCACTGCCAAGGATACAGCCACCCAGGGAAATGAACCAAATTGAACGGTAAGAACCGTTACACCAATAGCTGCAAGAACAACTGATAGCAACTGCCAGAAGTTTAACTTTTCTTTCAAAACCACCATGCCTAGCAAAATGCTAATCAACGGATTCATGTAATAGCCAAGACTTGTTTCAATAATATGGTCATGATTCACTGCCCATATGTAAAGAAACCAGTTGACACTGATTAATAAAGACGCAAGGATTAAAGTGATGAAAGGTCTTGGATGGTGCAACAATTTTTTCCACACCGCCCAAAACGGTCCCAAACGCTTGCGGAAACCCAGCAGGAACAGCATGAACACAAATGACCAAATGATCCGGTGTGCCAAAATTTCCTCTGACGAAACGTTCTGAATCAGTTTCCAATACAGCGGCAGCAAGCCCCACATGACATAAGCGCCAGCGGTGTAAACGATTCCTGTTCTTGATGTTTGACTCTCCATTTTTACTCCCCCTGACTCTTTCTTTCACTATTTTTCATTATAGCACTTTTGTACGTCATGCAAATTTAAAGATTCATCTTAAGAATCTGAAAAAATGAACATTAATAGATAAAAAAACTCTCAAGATTGAGAGCTTTTAAAGTCAATTGTTATAGTCCAGTGTCATCGTGACAAAATAGATTTACGATAACAACATCCCTAAATATTTTTCGAAATTAACTCCTTCTTCTTGAGGAATTTGCGCCAATGCGGAATCATTGATCGCCGCTGTCAGGAATGTCTCTGCAAGCTGGACGGCTTTTTCCAGATTCTCTCCACGCATCATGCTTCCCATAATCACAGAGGCAAATAAATCACCGGTACCAGAATAGCTTTTCCCATTATACTGTATCGTACTATAAAAGGTTTTACTTCCGTCCAAATACATATTGCCGATCAACTTCCGCAAGGAATCTGCAGACGGTGGATTTACTCCAGTGATGATAACCTGAGCGCCTGATTCTTGCTGCAAAATATTCCCCGCATTTTCGAGCGCTTTCAAATAGTCCTTTTCATTTGCATAGCCCTGCAGCTTTTTATAAGACAAGCCCGTTAATAAACAGCATTCCGTCACATTGGGTGTAATCACATTCGCACGCTTCACCAGTTCTTTCATGAGGACCAGCAATTCATCAGTAAAAAGTTTATAGACTTCCCCACTATCCCCCATTACCGGATCTACGAGTAAAATGGTCTCTTTTGTTTGGAATTCATCAAGAAAATGGAAAATATTATGGATTTGCTCTTCACCGGTAACAAAGCCAGTAAAGATTCCATCATAGCTGACATTCATCTTGCTCCATTCATCGATGAAATATTTCATTTTCGAGGTAAAATCTTCACAATGAAAACTTGGATAACCGGTTTGCGCCGAAAGGACTGCCGTCGGTAATGGACAAACCTGAACCCCCATGACGGAAAGAACCGGAATGGCAGCGGTTAATGAACATTTTCCAAAAGATGATAAATCCTGTACTACAGCAACTTTCTTCATAATAACCTCCAGATGACCGATCAAAATAAACTTATTTCATCTTACCACAAATTAAGAATAGCGAAAATCCCCCAAGAATCAGCCAAAATATTAAAGCCAATAAAAAAATGGACTGAAATATTTTTATAAAATGGAACTTTTATATAAACCAGTCTCTTGCTAAAGTAAACGTAAATTCAACTCAGAAAGGACTGTAGAGATGGAAAACACACAAAGTTATGCAAAGCCGGGTGTAAAAACGTTTGATTTAATAATGACAGCGCTGTTAATCGCCCTTGTCTTTCTAGCTACTTTTATTAATATTAAACTGCCAATTAAGGCAAATGGGGGTCTAGTACATCTAGGGACCGCTATGCTTTTTATTTCAGCCTTTTTATTCGGTCCTAAAAAAGCGATTCTTGCTGGTGCGTTGGGCATGGGGTTATTTGATATGGTAGGAGGCTGGCTGTTGTGGGCGCCAATCACCTTTGTGGCACGTGCTTTGCAAGGATTGATTGCTGGTAAAATTGCTTGGGCAAAGGGTAGCAAAGGGAATAGCTTTGCTTTAAATGTAACGGGAGCAATCGTTTCCATGCCAGTAATGATCGCTGTTTATTACATTGGAGAAGTGATTCTCTACGGTAATTGGATTGCCCCTTTAGCTTCGATACCTGGTGACATCACTCAAAATATATTAGGTCTTGTCATTGCCATTCCAGTTTGTGCAGCTTTGAAAAAGGTTCCTTATTTTAACAAGTAACCAATGATGAAAATAAGAGCCAGGCATCCTATGATGTCTGGCTCTCTTATTGTCGTATCAGTGTTATTCAACGATTTGGAGAATATCTTCTAATTCTTTTCTTGCCAATTTTCTTGGAGTTTCTGCCGGGTATCCCATGGCTATGACCATATTGAGGATCAAATCATCGTCTATTTCTAAATACTGACGCAGCTTATCACCGGCAAGCATGACAGGACCTGTCATCGGGCATGTGCCAAGACCTTTTGCATAGGCCGCTAACATAAGATTTTGTGCAGCCAGCGTACTGGATTTAATTCCTTCCTCTTTCCACACTTCGTTAGATGTAAACTCAATGGGATCAAATATTTTTTGCCGGAATTTTGAATCATACGGTGTGGCAAGACACACAATTAAGACAGGTGCATCGGAAAAAGCTGTTGCATAGGGACCAAATGATTTTCTTAACAATTTCGCTTCTTTTACAAGTCCTTTTTCTTCGGCCGCTTTTGCTTTTTCTTCGATTCCGGCCCACGTTAACTCTTCAATGGCTTTTATTTTTTCCTTATTTTTGATCGCAATAAAAAACCACGTTTGTGAATTGGTGTCACTTGGAGCGTATCTGGCACAATCAATAATTTCCTGAATGTCTTCATTTGATACACTTTGATCAGTATATTTTCTAACGCTTCTTCTACCATGAATAATATCTTTCAATTCTTCGAACATTGTCACTTTCCTTATCTTTATTTGTTTATTACTATTAAAACACTTTTTTTTCATAATTTCAAAGAAACATGGGGACGGTCTTGCGTTTCCCTAATTTTTAACAAACTTTTTTCACGACACTAAATATGTATGAACCATTCACCATCCTGCGTCCAGTAAGGAAATACGTTTTTATTGTAGAATAAGTTTTTTTAATGGGGAAAGGTATACTGAGTACATAATGCGAGTCCGTTTCCGGTAGTGAATCCTTTGACAAAAAGAAACCGTTACTCTGCGGTTACTTCTTGAACTTCGTCTTTTATGAAGCGAGAGAAACGGTTTTTTTATTATTTTTCATTTGGTTTTTGTTGCTTCGTTTGTGTTACATTTGGGTTTTGCTGGTTGGATTGTTTCGTGATTGGTTTTTTGACAACTCTTCTTTTATTACAACCACAGGCCATATTGAATCACCTTCTTTCATTAATATATTAAATGAGAGTGAAAGAAAACTTCTTGGACTAAAAAAGTAGTAAAGATAAACTATTTTTCTTGAAAAAATTTATACAAACAAAGACTAAGCTGTTACAATTGGATTTTCACTATTCGTTGCTGGTTTTGCGCAGCATTGGTTTTCGGAAATATCCTTTATCGCGGTGATATAAGATTAGTGCTGCAAAGATAATGCCCCCGGCAATCCATATGGAGGTGTTTCCTATATAAATGGTAAAAAAGGTGCCTGCGGAAGCGCCAAACAAAAAAGAAAGGATTATGAGAGAAAAATCTTTCAATTGCTTTTTTGCTTCAGGTTTTTGTTCAATCAAAAGGGCATAGGCTGCCTGTACGGCAGTGCGAAGATTTCCTGTTGTCATCGTTGAATTATACGCCCAATCTTCTACTTTGTTGAAGGTGGAAATTTGCAGGGAGGATACAAATGAAATGCAGACAATCACCACGATGTCCGGAATATTTTCCGGCAGCGTTCCGACCATGACTAAAATAATAAATTCAAGGATCAAAATAGAACGCCTGTAGCTGTAAAGGATTTCCCGTAAGCGCGGCTTTTTCACAACTTCTGAAACAATAACCCCGGCAATAAAAGCAATAATAGGCGATAGAAAAAGCAATGCCCTGTCCCATTCTTGATTGACGGCATTCACTGCGAATAACACCATGTTCCCTGATTGGGCATTGGCGAAAACTCCATCACGGCTGATAAACGTATAAGCATCTAAAAAACCTCCAACAACAGCCAATAACATTCCTAAGATTGCCGAGTTAGACGATAATGATATGACATTTTTGTGTTTTCTTTCCATAGGAGCTTCTCCTTGCTTAAAATTCCCCTTTATTTTTTGCCTTAAAAGTTGGGAGCATTCCTTATTATTTATGTACAAGAAGGTTTGGGACTTTTTGCAAAATAATAAACAAATCCCAATGTAAAAGGATGAAGACAAAGACCTCATTTTAAAAAAATACAGGTTTTTACCATATTCCTGTCGAATATGTAACTTTATAGGATGATTTTGAAAGGAGTGGAAGAAAGGGATGAAAACACGAGTAACAGAGATTTTTGGCATACAATATCCAATTATACAGGGGGGACTGGCTTACCTTGCTTACGCTGAACTGGCGGCAGCTGTTTCGAATGCAGGAGGACTTGGTCAAATTACAGCGGCAACACTAGGTACCCCTGAAAAACTGCGCGATGAAATTCGTAAAGTACGGTCCCTAACTGATAAGCCATTTGGTGTAAACTTTGCCATTGCCAGGCACGATGGCAAGTACCAGGAATTGCTTGAAGTGGCCATTGAGGAAAAAGTACACGCTATTTCGATCACAGGAGCGAACCCGCAGCCTGTTTTTGATCGAATTAAAGGAGAAAATATTCGTACACTTGTCCTTGTTTCGGGGGTAAGGCAAGCGATGAAAGCTGAAGAACTGGGTGCTGACGCGGTTATGGCCGTGGGACAGGAAGGCGGCGGGCACTTAGGTCGTGACGATATTGGGACCATAGTTCTCATTCCTCGTGTCGTAGATTCTGTATCGATTCCCGTTATTGCGAGCGGCGGGATTGGCGATGGACGTGGATTACTAGCAGCTTTCGCACTCGGTGCAGAAGGGATTGAAATGGGGACCCGCTTTATTGCAACTCAGGAATGCGTTCATGCTAATGAGAAGTATAAGCATGCGCTCCTTGAGGGAAAAGAAACAGATACCGTGATTATTAAAAGAACATTAGGTTCTCCTGGACGGGTACTGAAAACCGACTATACTTTGAATATTATTGAACGGGAAAAAGAAGGTGAGGTTTATGAAGACCTGCAGGATTTGATTAGCGGTAAAGCGAATTGCCGCTATATTTATGATGGCAATGAAGCAGAAGGCTTTGGCTGGGCTGGGCAGGTAATCGGATTGATCAACGATATTCCTACTGTTCAGGAACTGTTTGATGAAATGATTTCCACGGCACAAAAAGAACAGAGCCGTATCGGAAATATGTTGCATTAAGAAACGGTTCGTATCCTTCTATAACGTATTGCTAAGGCTGTGCGTAGAAAAAAGCTTGAAGTAAACGGACCATGTTTTCTTCAAGCCTTTTTCGAAGAGACAGCTTCTTAGAAATATCAGTTTATCACCTAGTTCCCCTTTGTTGAAACAGGTTGAATGACATAATAGAAACCTAAAACACTTTCAATATCCTCTATATCTAAACGTTCACCTGATGAATCATTCAGCACAATTTGTGCATCTTGAATATCTAATTTCTGTAATTTTCTAATAAGTTCAGCTACGGTCATGATTTAATTTCCTCCAAATTATATTTCTAAAATAATAATACCTTTAATTTTATATATAATAAATTCCTCAAAAAAGCAAAATTTTTGCACTTTCATCGACACTGGAGCCTTATTACCCAAAACATTCGTGCATGTGCTTCAGGTAGAAGTGATATAATAAAGCAGGTACATAATTCCATTGGGCAAAAGGAGGATTTTCATGAATGACAAGCAATTTGAACGTATCCAAACAGGGAAAGGCTTTATCGCAGCTTTAGACCAAAGCGGCGGCAGTACTCCCAAGGCATTGAAATTGTATGGCATTAGCGAGGACCGTTACTCCAATGATCAAGAAATGTTTACATTAGTTCACGAAATGAGAAAGCGTATTATCAAAAGTCCCGCTTTTGATTCCCGATATGTGCTGGGTGCGATCTTGTTTGAAAATACAATGGATCGAATCATTGATGGGCAATATACAGCTGATTATCTCTGGGAGAAGAAAGGCATTGTGCCATTTTTGAAAGTCGACAAAGGACTGGCGCCCCTTTCAGAAGGTGTTCAAGTGATGAAGCCGATGAATGATTTAGATTCACTGCTGAAAAGAGCAACTGAACGGAACATCTTTGGCACAAAAATGCGCTCTGTAATTAAGGAAGCTAAACCGTACGGGATCAAGAAAGTGGTGCAGCAGCAGTTTGACATCGCAAAGCAAATTGCAGCGGCAGGGCTGATTCCAATTATTGAACCGGAAGTCGATATTCATAGTGCCGATAAGGCTGTATCAGAAAGAATGTTAAAGGATGAGCTATTGCTTCAACTCGCTGTTCTTGACCAAAATGTAAAAGTCATGTTTAAGCTCTCTTTACCTACAGAAAATAATTTCTATCGTGAATTATTGGCTGATCCGCATGTTGTACGGGTTGTGGCGCTATCAGGCGGCTACAGTCGGACCGAAGCCAATGAAAAGCTGGCACGTAATCATGGCGTAATCGCTAGTTTCTCACGCGCTTTAACAGAAGGGTTAACGGCTGAGCAAACAGATGCAGAATTTAATACAAAGCTGTCTGAAGCCATTAAGGGAATTTATGAAGCGTCGATTAAATAATTGATAATACCAGAACAACTCCAAGCTAATGAAGCTTGGGGTTGTTCCCATTCAATATTATTTCTCCTTGCTTAATTTGAACTTTGTTTGATGTGTTTCATTTTGCAGTCTGACAATTAAATTAATATCGCCGTTGACAGGCTGCGCTGGAAAATATAACAGTTTCTTATCTTCCAAAGTTGCACCAGGTTTAAAGGTGAACTCGAAAACATCTGCCGGACATTGTACTGCAGCCTTCCACTGACTGCCTATTTTAGTTAGTCCTGTTTCAGTTTCAGCTGCTAGATATGCCGAAATTCCTGAACGTTCACATCCACCACCATATACCGTAATGGCTTTATTGCTTGTATTGGAGACTTTGAGCTTTGTATATACTCTTTTCTCTGTTTGATCTAGTATAATTTCATATTTTAAACCATCCTGCTCGCTTGTCATTGTGGTAAACTCAGGTTTCCTTGTATGAAATTTAATTTTAAAAGACTCTGTTAAAGGATTTCCTATCTTTGAGTTGACATCCTTATCGATCACTAAATAATAAGTCTCATCAAAATCAAATAAACCATATAAACGAACTTTAACTGTTTTAAAATCATTATTATCGACAGTTGGCCAGGCTTCTATTTTCTTATTATCACTTTCACGTACAATATAAATATTTTCCAAGTTTTTATAATGAAAGTCCACTTCATCATTAAATTTGATGTCCCAAGTATGGTCAATATCAACCTCCGCTGCCGAAGTTTCGGGATTCCATCCTGAGATCGATTCAATGGCAAAGGCTGGATTGCCTCTGAATGAAGGTTCTACGGAACGGGCTAAAAATGCGGAAAATTGCCCGCGGGTAACGATAACCTCCGGGCGATATGTACCATCTGAAAATCCAGTAGCAATTCCGGAAGCATAAGCATTTAAGATAGATTGATAGGATGCCATATTTGCTGAAATATCGATAAATGGGTTGGCCAGAGTGGTAGCCTCTAATCTAAATGCTTTGTTTAACAAAATCGCCATTTCGGCACGTGAAACACGATCATGAGGCCGATAGGTACCGTCAGAGTATCCGCTAATAATCCCTTTTTCAACAGCCGCAGCAATATACCCGGAACCTGTTACTTGTGCGGTTACATCACGAAACTTCGTATTCTTGGCTTCACCGTTTAACTCGAGAGCACGACCAATCATAATCGCTGCTTCGGCACGTGTAACGGGATCATACGGCTTGAACATTCCTTTTTCATATCCTGAAATAATCTGTTTGGAGGCGAGAAATTCAATTTCTTCATAGAATGTGTAACCCATAGATACATCGCCGAATTTTCCTGCTGCCAGACCTGTTATTGGTACAGCCAGGCAAAAGAGCAAAGAAAAAATAACTATTTTAAAAATTGCTCGCAAAACTTCCCCTCCTAAAATCTGGTATAGTTAAATTTTATTATATCATTACGTTATTGATAAGAGTTCAATATTAATAGAATAATCGCAGTTTATTTGCAGAAATCCTGTTATCTATAGAAAGATGTGTATGCAATATATATAACCAACTATGAGCAGGCGGAGATGGGGATGCATAATATTTTGCTCAGATAATTGTAGAGAGAATCATATGAATACAAAATAGGTATTTAAATGTGGTCGTAAAGAAAGGCGGTGTCGTGGATGAACCCTATTGTATTATTTGACGGAGACTGTCATTTTTGTCATTCAAGCGTACAGTTCATTATCAAAAGAGATTCCCAGGAATTATTTTATTTTGCTTCTCAGCAAAGTGAAGCAGGCCAGGAATTACTCAAGCAGTATGGTGTGCCGGAAGATATAGACAGCCTAGTGCTAATTGAAAACGGGAAGGCCTATATTAAATCTACTGCTGCATTAAGAATTTGCCGTCATTTGTGTAGTGGATGGAACTTCCTTTACTTCTTTCGCTGTATCCCAAATCCAATCCGAGATGCAGTATATGATTTTGCAGCTAAGAACCGATACAGATGGTTTAGCAAAAAGGACAGTTGTCCTATACCGCCTGATAGTATACGAACCCGCTTTTTAGAGGTGAACAGTATCTGATTATTGTTCGCCTATTAATATTCCCCAAACCATTCTTTTTTGGCGGAATTCACCATATACTTCGATATCAGATAAGAAATAGGAGTGAACACTTTTGATTAATAAGGAAAAAGAATCAAAAAATGGAAATGACAATAAGAATAAGGTAAATATATATAACAACTTTCGCCTATCCATTCATTTCGGCGATTCGCTAAACTTACTAGCTCTCATTACCGGATTATTTCTTATAAAAAATATGGCAAAACGGTGCAAAACAAAACAGTCCAAGCAATCAATAGACCGTAATTAAATGCAGTGCAATAGAATTATAGTTAGAAAAGAGTGTCAGTTTTAAATGAACTATTTCTTTAGAAAAAACCAGGAGATAAGACTGATAAAACGTGTTAAAATGTGGTAGAGAAAAATACACTTCAAAGTATAGTCATAAATGTATTTTAGGTTACTATGGGAGGTATTTTAATGGAAATAAGTTTTTTATCTGTTTTAGCTTTAGGATTTATACTTGGAATCAAACATGCAATTGAGCCAGACCATGTAATTGCTGTATCTACTATTGCCAGCCAAAGCAAAAAGTTATTACGTTCCTCGTTAGCTGGAGTGTTTTGGGGTATTGGTCATACTGCAACATTATTTATTGTCGGTAT
Source organism: Bacillus benzoevorans (assembly GCF_014207535.1). Lineage (GTDB taxonomy): Bacteria > Bacillota > Bacilli > Bacillales > Cytobacillaceae > Bacillus_BD > Bacillus_BD benzoevorans. The sequence continues at coordinate 284,111 of NZ_JACHGK010000002.1, read as the reverse complement.
TATTCTTATATTTATGAAAGGTGAAATACCAGAGATATGGGCTATGTCCTTAGAATTTTTAGTGGGAATAATGCTTGTTTATCTTGGTATTACAACGATCCTTTCTCTCAAAAATATCCATTTACATCAGCATGAACATGATGGGGAAGAACATAAGCATGTTCATTCTCATGAACATGAAGGAAAACACAATCATCATCACCAACATAAAAACGTTTCATATTTAAAATCCATGTTGATTGGCTTCGTTCACGGCCTGGCAGGAAGTGGAGCTATGGTTCTATTAACTATGAGTACAGTAAATAGCGCTTGGGAAGGAGCTGTTTATATCCTTATATTTGGTGCGGGGACGGTCATTGGTATGCTTTTCTTTACTACAATTATTGGGATTCCATTTGTTTTTAGTGCTAAAAATCTCGGTTTGAATAAAACGCTTACACAAATTACTGGAGTAATTAGTACAGTGTTTGGAATTTATTATATGTACAACTTAGGAGTCACAGAGGGTTTATTTAAAATTTGGATACAGTAGTATTTATATAAAAGCGCCTGATTTTTCAGGCGTTTTTAAATGGAATTATTTTTATGTAAACACTTCCCGGCCTTTTTACATCGAACATTAGAAAAGGTGAATTAATGAACAACGACCATGTAAAAGCATGATCGTTGTTGTATCTTCTCGCCGAGGCAGTTAGTTGAACAAAGTGATTCATTATGAGAGGGGGATGACTATGCATAGAAGAAAAGAAATATATTATCCACTTTGGAGTTTAAATTAATAGAGGGGTAGAAATCATTATTGATGGGGCAAGATCGAAAAACAAAAAATTCATGAAAGACAGGTGTTAGTTACGATGATAAAAGGTTTCGGCGGGATATTTTGGAGAACGAAGAATCTTGATGTTATAAAAAAATGGTACGGTAAAGTGTTGAAGATTGAAATAGAAAATTGGAATGGGACTGTGATTAAACCCCAATCAGGAAATGAGACTATCTTTTCTTTCTTTACCGAGGATGATAGTTATTTTCCATTAGAACAACAAGTGATGTTAAATTTTCAAGTACATAATCTAGACGAGACTATTAGGCATCTTGAACAAATTGGCGTACCTCTTGTTAAGGAAAAAGAGGTTTGCGAATTTGGAAAGTTTATATGGATTGAAGATCCTGATGGCAGATTGGTTGAGCTTTGGGAGAAATAGTGAGTTGTGATGTCCATATTTTAGGACTTGAACCTCCTTTAAAATAGTCAATGTACTATTTTCTCTTGCCCATGTAAAAACGAGGAACACCATAAATTTCACCCCAATCATGACTCCTTATACAGTAGTTCGGTGTTAAAGAGAAGTGGTTTATTCAAAAATGCATAAATGTTTAATCTTGTGATGGCCATGATACTATCATCCAATTATTCTATCTGTGAATGTGGATGATATAAGGACAATCCAATTGGATGATTACAAGGCAGTTTTTTTGGTTTACGATAATAATTGGAAATTGACATATTGTGAAAGATAGAAAGTGCTAAGTGTCAAATTTTTAGATAGTAGGTAATGGAGGAAAATCAGGTGGTTCTTAAGTTTATTTTGCCATTATTAGCGCTGATCGGCGGGATGGGATTGGCAGCGCAAGGTCAAATCAATGGCGGTCTAGGGAGAAAGATTGGGGTTATTGAAAGTGCGTTTATGAATTTCGCTGTGGGAACATTGGTATTATTATTGATTTTAATATTTTTCGGTAATGGAAATATTTCAGCCGTTACAACTGTGCCAAAGTGGCAGATTATTGGCGGATTGCTCGGGTCATTTTTTGTCTTGATTCAGGTGCTTGTTGTTCCAAAAATCGGGGTCTCAACTACTTTTATTGCTGTGATCGTTGGACAAATTATCCTGTCAGTGATCATCGATCATTTCGGTCTATTTGGCGGCAATCGTTTTCCCATTGATAAGCAGAAAATGATCGCCATCCTTTTAATGTTAGCAGCACTGTTTTTGTATATAAAAAAGTAAACCGAGGCAGACCTCAACGAAATTAAGAGAAGTGAGGAAGGAGCAGCAATGGGGAAAAGAATTGGAATTTATCTTGTTGGACTGGCGTTAAACGCTTTAGGGATTGCACTCATTATTTTTTCAGCAGTGGGGGCCGGTGCCTGGGATACGGTCGCGATCGGACTGAATTATACTTTGGGGCTGACGATTGGCATCTGTACCGTTATGATCCAAGTGCTAGTCGTCTTGGTTACTGCCGTGATTGAGAGAAAAAGACCTCAATACGAGTCGATCATCGCGATTGTTATTCGCAGTATCTTTCTAGATGCCTGGATTTTTCTCGTATTTGATCAGATGACGCAGCCAACGGCTTGGGAAATACAATGGTTGTACTTTATCGCTGGAATTATTTCTATGGGTATTGGGATTGGCATCTATGTCGAAGCTCATTTTCCCAAGTCTCCCATCGACGGTCTCATGCTCGCGATTCATAACCGATTTAACTGGACGTTAAATACTTCGAGAATCATAGTGGAATTAAGCGGAGCCGTTATCGGATATTTGCTCGCAGGACCAGTCGGCTTAGGCACATTAATTATTGCTTTATTTGTAGGAAAAATTATCCAGGCGACGAATAGCAGGGTTAAAAAGGTAATAAATATTGAATGTGTGTCTGTAAGTCCTTCTTCAGTAAAATAAGAAACCTGTTTATCCACCCCTTTAGATTTAAAGGGGTATTTTTTTATGTATAAACATTGAATTCCACAGGGCAGGTTGTAAAAATTGGATTAACTCAGAGCATTCAATTGGATGAGTACAAATGCACTTTTCAATATTATTATAATAGTTATAATTTTATGATTTTAACCAACAAAAGCTTGTATTTCTCTTCAAAAAAAAGGGGGCACATGATGGATTCATTTAACCAAGTTGAAAAAGAGCAGCTAATAGAGCCCCATGCAAAAGTTCGCACACAGTCAGCGTCTTGGGTTATTCTATTCGGGATTATTTTTATTGCCGTGAATTTACGGGCTCCTTTTACTTCAGTGGGTCCTTTAGTAGAACTGATAAGGGATGATCTGCATATATCTAACACACTAGCTGGTATGATCACAACACTTCCTTTGCTGGCATTCGCCCTGTTCTCTCCTTTTGCCCCAAAGTTGGCAAAAAGGTATGGGGTTGAACGGATTCTTTTTATGTCGATCATCCTTCTAAGCTTCGGAATTATCTTACGCTCCATCTCTGGAATTGCTAACCTTTATCTAGGTACTGTAGTCCTTGGCATTGCTATTGCAGTTGGAAATGTGCTTCTGCCTAGTCTCATTAAACAAGAGTATCCTGAACGGATTGGTCTTATGACAGGTGTTTATTCCATTTCTATGAATCTATTCAGTGCCATAGCTTCCGGGATCAGTATTCCTGTTGCAGTTGGAATGGGGTACGGATGGCAGGGGGCATTAGGTATTTGGGGGATTTTGAGTCTCCTCTCCATTTTGGTCTGGTTTCCTCAAGTGAGACGCCGTTCTGTGAAGAAAACTGCGCTTCTTCATCAGACAGGAAATACTAAAGTAAATTTATGGCGCTCAAAGCTAGCATGGAAGGTTACCTTGTTTATGGGATTACAGTCTATGCTGTATTATGTTCTTGTCGCATGGCTTCCTAATATCATAATGGACAAAGGAGTCAGCATAGAGGAATCAGGCTGGTTTGTTTCCATTATGCAGCTAACCTGTCTGCCGGTTACCTTTCTCGCCCCGATTCTCGCTGGCCGCATGGCGAATCAACGTCTATTAGTTACAGTCACAGCTGTATGCTTTATGGTCGGAAATGTTGGTTTACTTTATGGCAATTTGCGTTTTATGGTTGTATGGGTCGTCCTGCTGGGGCTTGGGGCAGGATTGGCCTTTGGTTTGGCGATGATCTTTTTTTCCTTGCGTACAGCTAATGCCAAGCAAGCAGCAGAGTTATCCGGCATGGCCCAATCAGTCGGATATTTGCTAGCAGCTATGGGTCCCACGCTTTTCGGATATCTGAATGATCTGACCAATAGCTGGATGATTCCGCTTCTAATCTTGGTGGGTGCATCAGTTCTTCTATTCCTATTTGGTCTAGGTGCAGGAAGAAATCGGTATGTAAGTTCATCCAAATAATAAAAAAATGACTGTAGAAAAAGGTGGCGATTGCTGTACATTGGCAATCGTTTTTGTTTGTCAGTTAAGTATAAGAAGGAATAATCGCTGTTCATATCCAATTAAGTATAGTAAATAATTTCCATAGTGGATGAGAAGAAAGGAAAGATTATCGTGAAATCTTGTATATATTGTGGGAGTGAAAATCTGGAAAAGGGAATTAGAGCAAGTTCAGATGATTCTTACAAGCTTGGGCTCAGATATCGGAAAATGTTTATTTCAGTAGGTTTCGAGGAAATATATGCTGATTTATGTAAGGATTGCGGCAGCATATCCCGTTTTTATGTTCGTGATACAAACAGGGAATGGGAAAGGGAAAAAAGTAAAGAAGATTAAACGCTGTGTTTTTCTGAGCTTCTATATGATCAGATGAGGACTTCGATTGAAGTCCTTTTTATTTGTTTCTGTTATAATAAATATCGAATGTATATTCTTATCAATGAAGGTGAGTGGGTGAGTTAATGTCTAATGAAGTTCAAATATCCGTCCGGACCCTCGTCGAATATGTCCTGCGGGAAGGAAGCATCGATTCACGTTTTCTCTCCCAATCGACTCTATTAGATGGGACAAGGATTCATCAAAAGATACAAAAAAATTATCAAGATATGGACCAGAAAGAGGTTTTTCTGCAGACTAGAATTCCCTTTCAAGATCTTATCTTTGTCATTGAAGGCCGGTGTGATGGGCTTTTGTCTCGTAATGGCAAGGTCATTGTGGACGAAATCAAATCATTTAGACAGCCTCTCGATCAGCTTTCGGATGAGGGATACCCTGTTCACTGGGCACAAGCCAAAATGTATGCTTATATTTATTGCAAAGATCACGGGTTAGCGGAGATGACAGTCCAGTTGACCTATGTTCATGTTGAAACAGAGGAAAAAATATATTATCAAAAGAACTTCAGTTTTGCAGAATTAAAGAGCTTTGCCTTTGAAATGGCTGCAGGATATGCACCATTTGCGCTTCTTCGGGAAGTAAATATTAAATCTCGAAATGAAAGCAGCAAGGCGTTACCATTCCCTTTTGAAACATACCGCGCCGGACAGCGGAAATTGGCGGGGGCCGTGTATAAGACAGTCCTGGATAAGAAAAGTCTATTTGCCATGGCGCCTACAGGAATCGGAAAGACCATTTCCACCCTCTTTCCAGCCATTAAAGCAATAGGGGAGGGGCATTTAAATCGTATTTTTTATCTGACTGCGAAAACCATCACTCGGAAAACGGCAGAGGAAGCATTTATCAGGATGCGTTCAGAAGGTCTTTGTTTCAAAACCGTTACCATCACAGCGAAGGATAAAGTTTGTTTCAAGGATGAAACGAAATGTCAAAAGGATTATTGTGAGTATGCCCATGGCTATTATGACCGGATCAATGAAGCGGTAATAGATATTCTTAAAAATGAGAGCGGGATCACCCGTGAAGTGCTGGAAAGATACGCACGCAAGCATACTGTCTGTCCGTTTGAATATTCCATTGACCTTGCGTATGAGGTCGACGCGGTCATATGTGACTATAATTATATTTTTGATCCGAGCGTATCATTAAAGCGGCTGATCGAAGAGCAAAAGAAATCGGCTGTTTTACTGGTCGATGAAGCCCATAATCTTGTTGACCGCAGCAGGGAGATGTTTTCCGCTTCTTTACATAAGAACTCTTTTCTGCAAGTAAAAAAGGACTATAAGGGCACGGGTAAAGGCATTTATGAATGTGCTGATAAAGTGAATGCCTGGTTCATCGCTTTGAAAAAAACGAAAGCTGAACAAAATGAGTTTGTTCTTGATGAACTGGATAGCAAGTTGCCGGAGCTGCTCCTGTCATTTTTGCAAACGGCTGAAGAGGTCCTGCGTACAGACAACGCGCAAAATCTCTTAGATGTTTACTTCGAAGTGAAAAATTTTTTAAAAATCGTCGAGCTTTTAGATGATTCCTATATTATCTATGGTGAGAAAGAGCGAAATGACTTGCAGATAAAACTGTTTTGCATCAATCCGGCCAAACCACTGCAGCAAATGGGGAAGGGCTATCGGGCAAAAGTCTTCTTTTCCGCTACGCTTTTCCCTCTCCCGTATTATCAAGATATTCTTGGCGGTATGGAGGATGATTATTTTCTTTCTCTCTCGTCCCCATTTTCAAAAGAGCAGACAGAGGTCATCATCGAGCCTTTGTCTACCCGATATCGGGATCGGGAGCAGACAAAAGAAGGGATCGTTTTATTGATCCAATCCTTGCTTAAAAGCCGTCCTGGTAAGTATTTAATCTTTTTCCCGTCTTATCAGTACTTAAGTCATGTATATGAACTGTTTAAACAGAGGGATGCAGAGACAAAAACTTTAATTCAAGCGATAGGGATGACCGAAGAAGAAAGAGAAGCTTTTCTTGCTGAATTTCAGCCCGATCAAAGTGAAACTGTGCTGGGCTTTGCCATCCTCGGCGGTATTTTTTCAGAAGGAATCGATTTAATCGGTGATCGTCTCAATGGTGTTGTCGTTGTTGGTGTAGGCTTGCCACAGCTTTGTTTTGAGCGGAACTTGATCAAGGATTATTATAACAAACAGAGGAAAAATGGTTATAACTATGCCTATGTCTATCCAGGGATGAACAAGGTTCTACAGGCGGGCGGCCGCTTAATCCGCTCGGAAACAGACCGGGGGACGATCATCCTGATTGATGATCGTTTTTTACAAAAGCAATATAGGCAGCTTTTGCCGCTGGAATGGCGGCGGTAAAGAAAAAGAGGGGAGGGAGAGTATTGAACTACAAGCTCTCCCTCCTCTTTTTAATTGAGTTTTGTTAGGGTTCGTTAAGAAGTGTTGAGCGTATTATTGGAACTTTAGGAAGTTATGAACTATACTAAAATAGTAAATGATTTCAGCTTACATAATCAAGAAGTTCACAGAAATAATGAAAAACAGGTTTATTCCATTGTAAATGAACCTGTTTTTGTTTATTGTGAACTATATCTTCTTATTTGTTTGGCACTTCAAAAAAAACGAACAGTAGAGGAAAGCAAATGATTACGCGTTTGTTTTAACCGGTAAAACATATAAATGAGCATATTTTGATACACTATACATAGAAAAAATACTAGTATTTTACGTCTGTAGATACTTATGCTTAAAAATTCATAGAGAAAAAGGGAAAAAGGAAATAATCTTTCTCTTGCATTTCGTACTTCCATTTCAAACAAGAAATCAGAATAGGTTTATTCTTTTCTAATCAGGCAATTATAATAAGGGATTATTTTATAAAAATGAAAGCTGCTTAATGACAGGAAATTCTTTTAAGGAGGATAAACTGCCGTTTTTTCCTTAATAAAAAGGAATACATAGATTAAGACAACAGGAGTGAAGGAATAATGAATACGAAAGAATTTGAAACGATAGTAGAAAAGGCCATTAATGTGGCGCCGGATTGGCTGAAGGATGATATTAATTCTATCGTTCAAAAAGAAAAGGATATCAGGATTAGCAATGTGATCAGCAAGCTGTACAATCAATACTCATTCAATTTGACACATATTTTTGCCTCTATGCATCGGGATGTCGAATGGTCCAATATTTCCAGAGAACGATTAACGTTTATTGACAATAACCTTGATTTGATTGATTACATGGTGAAGGCACTGAAAAAGTCCAGTTAAGCTAGTTAATCAAGACCATTGCGATAATCCTGCAAGTATGAGTTGTATTTTTACTAAGCAAAAAGAACGATATCGGGTGGGTGAAGCCTGTTGTCTCTTATGGGATAACAGGCTTTTTTATTTTATAAAGGAGAGAGTTTGCCAATCCTTTTCATATAAATCCACATAAGTACAACGATGCTCGAATACAATCAGATGTGCTTATGAAAAGTTTAGAATGGAGGGGAGTCATGAGGGACGAGTTCGAGAATATATCTCAGTTTGAACATCGCTTTTGGCTGCAAATTTTAGGGGATCATGCCCGCTTCATCCATGAGGCTTTAGCGCCAGTTGAACGGCAGAACATCGAAACTGCCGCTCAATTCATTCACATATTTGATCAGCTTCTTAGCGCAACCGATTCGGAACAGCCCGCCCAATTGGCAGTTCGGGCCGAAGAGGAGACATTAAAACTACGTGAATTTAAACTAAGCCTCTTACGAAAACATTTGTTAGGAAAAATTAAAATCCATCTCTCACCGACATTCTTCAATCATATGGTGAACGAATTAGAAGAATATTTACGCTTATTAAAGCATTTAAAAGCTGGGAAAATCCCGCCTATTTATCATGAGGTTCATTACCATACTGTTTGGCTGTTGGACGCAGCAGGGCACGCAGATGCGATAACATCCAATTTGGATCAGGTTGAAAAGCCTATAAAGAAGAAAAGCAAGAAATATTTGAAGCGTTTTGAAGCTTTTTACCTGAAAGCGGTGGAAATGGAAGGCTATTTGCGAACGAAATTAACTGAGTTCCCAGCATTAGCAAAGATGAATACAGATGTTACGATGGAAATAAAATTATTCCAGCATTTTCTCAAAGAACTGGAGGAACTTGAACTTAGTGCTCAGGCCCTTGGAACCTTTGCTCCTTTAATGGCTGATCATATGTTTCGTGAAGAATGCTATTATTTATCGAAGCTGGCACAAGCAGCTAATCTGAAGAGGCCTGACTGTGATCCGGCTAAACCACGTGTTGAATAGGGCATATAAGTTTATATTTTTAGTAGAATGAGAACAAGGGAATGCCAAAAAGCAAGGGGGAATTTCCCCTTGCCTTTAAGATCGCGAACACGACAGTATTGCTTCAATTAATGCGGATCCCGTTGGGGTTTGGGCGGCAGCATCCGATTTCACCCCGTAGAATTTCAAGGAGTCCGTCGTTTTTGCTCCCATACTCACGACATTTATGTCTTTTAAATTTTGATATGAGTACAGTTCAGACATTTGTGCTTCTTCGAAAAATATTCTTACAGAAGCGGCACTAGGAAAAATGATGGTGTCCGGGTTTGCCTCGCTAATCATGCGCTGCAAAATCGGTAAATGATCGGTATCAATCATGTTTTTATTTGTGATAAAAGTATGGCATAGTTCATATTGATGCTCGCCAATTCTGCTGTCACCGATCACAAGCAGCTCGTCCCGCGGTTCGCGGTAGGCTGTCATTTCCGCCTGCAATCCTCTTTCATGCAAAGCAGTGATTGTTTTTTTCGATAAGCCAAAGAGGTTGGCAGAGATTGTACGAATGTCTATTTCTGTCTCTCTTAATATCTGAAAAAAGACTGACACACTTTCTGCTGACGTAAACAGAATCTCTTCATAGCCCGAAAGATTCTCCAGTACCTTCATATCCACGGCCACTTTCTCTGACTTCCATTTTGGAAACTCAATCACATCAGCGCCTTGTTCCGTCAATAGTTTTGCAAGGTTCCCCGGCTGGGTTCCGGTTCGTGCCAGCAGAATCTGCCGCCCGAATAGCGGTTTTTTCTCAAACCAATTGATCTTCCTGCGCAAGGAAACAATGTTCCCCACGAGTGTAATGGCCGGGTTACTGAAATTCTTTTCCGCAGCCAATCCAGCTATGGTGGATAGGGTCCCTTCCAATGTATTCTGTCTGCTGAATGTTCCCCATTGAATTAAAATGACAGGAGTTTCAGGAGCTTTTCCAGACTGGATTAAATTTTCGCAGATATAAGGTAAATTGGCAATTCCCATGTAAAACGCAATCGTATCGATCCCATTAGCTAGAGCCTGCCAATTGAGAACCGGCTTGCCGTCCGATGATTTATTGTGTGCCGTCACGATGGCAAAGGTTTCACCAAATTCTCTGTGTGTTACAGGAATTCCTGCATATAAAGGTGCCGCGATTCCTGATGTAATACCGGGTATGATTTCAAATTCAATTTCTGCAAGTGCGAGTGCTTCCGCCTCTTCACCAACCCGGCCAAATACCCCGGGATCCCCGCCCTTAAGCCGGACCACTCTTTTTCCAGCCGCAGCTTTTTCTACTAACAGATCGTTGATTTTATCTTGTCTTAATGTATGGCGGTCAGGCAGTTTTCCGCAATATATCTGCTCACAATCTGCTGGTGCATAGTCCAGCAGTTTTGGATTCGCTAAACGGTCAAATAAAATCACTTCCGCCTGCTTAATGGCGTCGAGTCCTTTTATGGTTATCAGTCCAATGTCACCGGGACCAGCCCCGACTAAAAATACTTTGCCTTTTTGCATAAGAACATCCTTCCGTGGCCAAAGTTTCTGTAATATGTAATAAGGGGTTCTGCGGTCTATTCACTTTATACACAGTGAAATCTGCATGAGGAACCTTCGTTATATCATAACATGAAATATACATGATCTTCAGAAACTTCTATCGGAAATACTTTTACCTGACCTTGATCGGGGGCTTGGACTTTACCATCCACAAGGGAAATTTTCCAGTCATATACCGGACAGAATACATATTCACCGCTGACAAGTCCCTCAGCAAGGGTACCGCCCTTTGGATGGGGACTGTGGTTTTCAATAGCCCGCACCTCGCCGTTTGTTAAGCGGAAAAGCACAATTTCCTCATTTCCGGCTTTAAAAACCTGACCGGCCCGAACCGGGAGAGAATGATACTCTGCAATCATTATTTTATTTACCATAACTGCCACATCCTTTATTCAAATTAGTAAAGGGGAAGCGAAGACGTTCCCCCCACTGTTTCAAAAGCATTTTTATTTCAATATAGGTTCTGCTTCCCGCACCGTATAATATTTTCTGCGAATATCTTGATTATTAATCGCTTCCTGCCAAGGTTCACTATAGCGTGTAAGGGTTTTATCCATCCGTTCATTTAAGGTCCTTCTTGTTTCTTCATCGGCTAAAACCTCTTGAATATGCTCAAGGTCCATACGCTCAAGCCATTTAGAAGTCCGTTCAAGATAGAAAGCAGTTTCGCGGTAATATTGCAGATAAGCACCTGTCCATTCCAGCGCTTCTTCATCTGTTGTTACCTTACAAAGTAAATCTCCCAACCTTAAATCGGTACCGCCATTACCGCCGACATAGACTTCATATCCATCGTCCACTCCGGTGAAGCCGATATCCTTAATGCCAGCTTCTGCACAGTTCCGCGGGCAGCCGGAAACACCCATTTTCACTTTATGCGGTGTATCAAGGCGCTCAAATTTCTGTTCCAGCTTAATGCCAAGACCCATGGAATCCTGTGTGCCGTAGCGGCAGTATTGTGCGCCGACGCAGGTCTTGACCGTTCTTAATGTTTTGCCGTAGGCATATCCAGAAGGCATATCAAGCTCTTCCCAAACAGCCGGAAGGTATTCTTTTTGGATGCCGAATAGTCCAATCCGCTGACCTCCCGTTAGTTTGACGAGGGGGACCTGGTATTTTTCAGCAACTTCGGCAATTTTCTTCAAGTCCTTGGCATTCGTCACACCGCCATACATTCTTGGCAGAACCGTATAGGTGCCGTCTTTTTGTATGTTGGCGTGCATTTTTTCATTCACCAACCGGGAGTCGCGGTCATCCTTGTACTGATCCATATGAATCATACCTAAGTAATAATTGAGGGCAGGACGGCATTTGCTGCAGCCTTCTTCATTTTTCCAGCCCAGGACGTTCATGACTTCCATCACAGTCGTTAAGCTTTTTGCTTTTATTTCTGCTGCGACTTCATCACGGCTCAATTGGGTACAGCCGCATATGGTCTCTTTTTCCGCAGACTGGTCATATTCGTCACCGAGCGTATAGGCCAAAAGATCCGAAATCATGGATTTACAGCGGCCGCAGGAGCGTCCGGCATTTGTGCAATTTCCAACCTCATCGATAGTGGTCAGGTTGTTTTCTTTAATGGCCGCGACTATGGTTCCTTTTGAAACCCCGTTACAGCCGCAAACAAGGTCATCATCGGACATGGTTGCGACATCGCTTCCAGCGTTGTGATCACAGCCTGATGAAAGAATGGAAATACTTGTCAATCTGCTGACATCTTCCTCTTTTTTCATCATTCCGAATAATCTGCCGCTTTCCTTTGTATCACCATAAAGGACGATACCGGAAATTTGGTTATTACGGATTAATACCTTTTTATACACGCCGTTGAATTCGTTATGAACTTTGATAGCCATCGTTGTATCGTCATCGTTAATGTCACCTGCAGAGTACATGTCAACACCGGATACCTTTAGCTGCGTTCCGGTCACAGACCCTTGATAAGGTTCAGGCATTTTTCCTGCTAAAAATGCCGCAAGGACCTTTCCTTGTTCATATAATGGAGCCACTAATCCATAGACCATATCCCGGTGCTCAGCACATTCTCCGACAGCATAGACATTTTCGATATTCGTTTCTAAAAAGTCATTGACGATGATGCCGCGCTTAACAGCAATACCGCTGACTTTCGCAAGTCCGACATTCGGTTTGATGCCAACGGCCATGACGATAAGATCAGCAGCAGTTTCTGACCCATCCTTAAAACGAAGGCCGGTTACTCTGTCGTCACCCAGAATCTCCACTGATTCTTTTTCCATGAGAAAATTCATTCCTTGTGCACTCAGCTCTTTTTGCAGCATCTTGGAAGCAGTTGGATCCAATTGTCTTTCCATTAAATAGGGTAGTAAATGAACGACATCAACCTCCATGCCAAGATTCAACAATCCCCGGGCGGCTTCAAGCCCTAACAGTCCGCCACCGATGACAACGGCTTTTTTATAACTCTTTGCAGCCTTGATCATTTCTTCACAATCATGGATGTCACGAAACCCGGTGACACCTTTTTTGTCAGAACCCGGGAGCGGTAAGATAAAGGAGCGGGAACCTGTGGCAATGATACATTCATCATAATCAATTACCCGTCCGTTGTCAGAAATGACTTGTTTTTTTTCCGTATCAATTTTTTCAATCGATTCATTCGTGTATAGCTTAATGCCATTTGATTGGTACCAGTCCCAATCATTCATAATAATATCCTCAATTGTCGTATCGCCTTGAAGGACCGTTGATAATTGAATCCGGTTATAGTTTGGATAAGGCTCGCTTCCGAAAACGGTTATATGATACATATCAGGTGCTAGTTTTAACAATTCTTCTAATGTGCGAATCCCAGCCATTCCATTCCCGATCATCAGCAATTTTTTTCTTTCCATAATAATTCCTCCTGCCTCATATGTAGTATGATTTAAAACGTTTTCATTTCTTATGATTATGATTTTAGAATGAAACTCTGCGATTCTGTGTGAAGATCTTCACAGCTGATAATGAATTCACTTTTATGTCAAAATTTGTTCATATAGATGACGAAAACTGTTGGTGTAAAAAGACAACCCGTTAACATCATATAGAGCATGTTATTCAGGCAATTTGCTCAACAAAAATGGTGAAAAAGTGTTATAATTATCTGACTTTTATCAATGGAAGCTTATAAATAGCCCAGAAAAACAGCAAGGAGATTTATAGATATGGAGAAAGCAATTGTTGAATTTTGTATGCTTAATATAGGGAACGGTTCTAGAAAGGCGAAAGAACTTTTAGAAAGGGATCCAAATATCGAAATCAAAACATTTGGATGCTTACATAAATGCAGTACCTGCTTTAGAGGCTGTTATGCATTTGTAAATGATGAGATTGTAACAGGAGATACACCGGAACAATTAGTTGAAAACATCTACCTAAGTTTGACAGGGATAGTTCTATAATAATATACACAAGGGAAATTATAAAAAAACTCCCTTAAAGGAGCAGGTTTTATCTGCTGAACACTTTAAAGGAGTATGGTTGTTCATGTTTCTTGCTGGACCGGTTTTTTGCTGAATCCTATTAATAGCGCGGACACAATCGCTCCAACAGCAATTGCCAGCAGGTATAATAGGGGGTTCCCGTCAACAAGCGGAATGACAAAGATGCCGCCATGTGGAATACGAAGTCCGATGCCGAACAGCATCGATAATGCAGCGGCAATCGCTGAACCCGTCATGATGGCAGGGATCATGCGGGTCGGATCGGCCGCTGCAAAAGATGCGGCGCCTTCTGTCATGAAAGATAATCCCTTCATATAATTTGTTTTCCCAGCTTTCTGGTCTGCTGTTGAGAATTTCTTTTTAAAAAGGGTAGTGGCTAAAGCGGTGGCTAATGGCGGTACCATGCCCGCAGCCATAATAGCAGCCATTGGTTCAAAGACACCGTTTATTAATAAGCCAATGCCAAAGACATAGGCTGTTTTATTAATAGGACCGCCCATATCAAAGGACATCATAAGACCCAAAATCATTCCGAGTAAGACGGCAGTTCCTGTATGAAGACCTGAAAACCATTCGGTCATCGTTGAATTAATGAATTCAATCGGTTGATTAAGCACGAAGATCATCATCAAACCGGTTAAAGCCATTCCTAATACCGGATAAAGTAAAATTGTTTTCATTCCTTCAATCGAAGAAGGCAGCCCCGCTAAAGCTTTTTTCCATCCAACGACAACATAACCAGCAAGAAATCCCGCAGCAAGTCCGCCTAAGAAACCTGCTCCTGCGCTAGCGGCCAGAATCCCACCGGCCATCCCCGGGGCAAGTCCAGGACGATCGGCAATACTCATGGCGATAAATCCTGCTAATACCGGGATTATCAGCCCGAAAGCCGAACCGCCGCCTATGGTCATCAATATCCCTGCTATTGGATGATAGGATGGATCAGCGGGGTCTGCAGCATGATAGCCAAACATGAGACTGACCGCGATAAGAATTCCTCCACCGATTGCAAACGGGAGCATGTTCGAGACACCATTCAATAAGTGTTTATAAATGGCTGCGCTCATTCCTCTTCTTGTTCCTTTTTTTCTTCCTTTCGTTTCCTTTATCACTTTGCGGTTTTCTTGATAAATGGGTGCATCCTGCTGCAATGCTCTTTCTAGTAATTCTTGCGGTTTCCGAATTCCGTCCGCTACCGATGTTTCAAGGACATGCTTTCCGTTAAAACGGTCCATTTCAATCGTTATATCGGCTGCAATAATGACGGCAGCAGCATTTTCGATATCTTCCGCAGTTAATACGTTTTGCGCTCCACTTGCTCCTCTTGTTTCAACCTTAATATCAATTCCCATTTCCGCTGCTTTTGCCTTGAGGGAATCGGCAGCCATATATGTATGGGCAATGCCGGTCGGACAGGCCGTAACCGCGGCAATCAATTTCTCTTTGCCCGTCAAAGACTGATCTACTTCGTTATCTTCTGTATCATGAGTGTTAATAATGGCTAATACCTCATCTTCTGACGCTGCTTCTAGGAGCCGCTGCCGGACGTCTTTATTCAACAATAATGTTGATAACCGTGACAGTACTTCTAAATGAGTGTTGTTGGCTCCTTCCGGGGCGGCAATCATAAAGAACAGAAAGACCGGCTGCCCATCAAGGGATTCAAAGCTGACTCCGCGTTTGGATCTGGCAAAGGCAATAGCCGACTGCTTCGCTGCTTTTGTTTTAGCATGGGGAATGGCGATGCCCTCGCCAATTCCTGTGGTACATTGTTCTTCTCTTGCTAATATAGCCTGTTTAAATTCCGCTTTGTCTGTTAATCTGCCTGCACAGTCCAGCATATGGACAAGCTGTTCAATGGCCTCAGATTTTTGCGTGCCATTTAACGAAAGGGCGATGGTGTCCTTCGTTAGTAATTCTATTATTTTCATGTTTAATTCTTCTCTCCTATATAGCTTTCTTATCCAATGTTACCTGCTCCAGAATGCTTTCTATTTTTTCTTTTGTGCATAAACCAATTGAAAAGGCGGTGGCACTTCCTGCGGCGACACTATAGCGAAAGGCCTCTTCACAGCTCTTTCCTTTTTCCAAAGCAGCTAAAAATCCGGCTGCCATTGAATCTCCGGCACCAACGGAGCTTTTCACAATCCCTTTGGGAACAGATGCGATGATCACCATCTCTTTATTAATGAAGACAGCGCCTTTATCGGCAAGGGAGACAATCACATTTTCTGCTCCTCTGTTAACCAGTTCTTTTCCATACAGAATGACTTCATCACAAGTCGAAATTTGGGTATGGAATAACTGTCCAAGTTCATGGTGATTTGGCTTAATGAGAAATGGTTTATAGGGAAGAAGATTGCCTAATATTTCTCCTTCAGCATCGACAACCATTCTTGTTCCGTTTTTTCTGCCAATTTTCACCAAAGATTCGTATGTGTTTTGCGGCATGGAAGAGGGGATACTGCCAGCTAATACAAGGGTATCTTCGCCCGTAAGCCTCTTTACCCTTTGCCGTAATGATTCAAAGTTTTCTTTCGAAATACTTGGACCTTTAGCATTGATTTCAGTTTCCTGTCCTGATTTTAACTTGATGTTGATTCTTGTGTCTTCATTTACTTTTACAAAATCCGTTTTTATGTTTAAATCTGTTAAAAAGCTTTCAATATAATCTCCTGTAAATCCTCCGGCAAACCCAAGAGCCATGCTGTCCACGTCTAATCTTTTTAAAACCTGTGAAACATTAATGCCTTTTCCGCCGGGAAATTTCGCTTCCGTTTGAGTGCGGTTTAAAGAACCTAAAATGACTTCTTCTAGTTCGACGATGTAATCAAGTGAGGGGTTTAACGTTAATGTATAAATCATCTGGTCACGACCTTTATTTTTTATCGAAACATAAATCCGACGAGGCGAAATTGATTATTTCTGATTTTGGCACATGTAGTTTACGTCTAAACTCAGTAAGATTCAATGAAAAACAGTCAAATGTAAGGGAAAACTCTGATTGCTCTGACAAATGGATGGGATGGTAAACAATGACACTTCCTATTGACAGCAATAGTACAATCCATTATATTAATCACCGGAATGATGTATACTAGTATAAAAAAGGTTATATTATTTATATTTTTTGCCTGTTTATAATGGCAAAAATAAAGAAATGAATGATTGATCAAAGTAAGGGGAGAAATTAAGATGACAAAATTACCGTTTCAAATTGATTTAACGGGGAAAGTTGCCGTTGTTACAGGGGGTACAGGTGTCCTTGCCGAGCAGTTCGTCGATGCACTAGCCGGCTGTGGCGCTAGTGTTGCTATATTGGCGAGAAGAATTGAAATGGCAGAAGAAAAGGCAGCTGCAGTAATAAAAAATGGCGGTATGGCGATTGGTGTTCAAGGGGATGTAGTGAATAAGGAAAGCTTAAAAGCTGCACATGAAATCATCCGTGAAAAGCTCGGTCCTGTTGATATTTTAATCAATGCAGCAGGGGGCAATCATCCGAAAGGCCAGACAACAAAAGAATATTTATTTCCTGAAGATGTTCAAGAAAACCTTGATGACACGATTACATTTTTTGATTTAGATCCGGAAGGCGTTCAATTTGTCTTTAATTTAAACTTCTTAGGGACTTTGCTGCCTTCACAGGAATTCGCTTCTGATATGATGAATCGTCCGGGTGCCACCATTATTAATATTTCATCGATGAGTGCCTATTCATCTTTAACCAAAGTGCTGGCGTACAGCGGTGCAAAAGCTGCGGTGAACAATTTCACGCAATGGCTTGCTGTTCATATGTCAAAGGTAGGTATTCGCGTAAATGCGATTGCGCCCGGTTTCTTCCTGACAGGACAAAATGAAAAATTATTAAAAAATGAAGACGGCTCCTACAGTGAACGCTCTGAAAAAATTATCAAGCATACACCAATGGGCCGCTTCGGCGAACCGGCGGATTTAGTAGGAACATTATTATATTTAGTCAGCCCTGAAGCATCCGGCTTCGTAAATGGGGTTGTTATTCCAGTTGATGGAGCATTCAGTGCTTATTCTGGTGTGTAATAACTAGACCCCATTTATTAAATGGATACGAAAATCAAACAAACAGAAGCCTCTTCTTTTCAAATGAAGAGGCTTTTTCATGCAATGGTAAAAGTCGCTAAATAAATAATAAGCATTTGCTGAAATTTAATGGTTTCAATCTATTGACTTTAGTGAAGAATCGTATTATATTTATCTTGCATTCGAGATAAGTTAAATAAAAATAACAGAAATAAAAATACGTTGTTTCAAATTAATTTGTCACAATTATAAAAAAATAACATCAAAAGTAAATCACAACAGGCGGTGTATGAAAATGGGTTTTCTATCCAAATTATTTGGAAAATCATCTATAAAGGAGAACGAACAGAAAATGAATGTATTAGTAGTGAAAGCAAATAATCGTCCAGCAACTGAAGCTGTATCAAGTAAAATGTATGAAACATTTATCGAAAATCTACAAGGTGTAAATGTAACAACTTATGATGTTTTTGCAGAAGATACACCATATTTTGGTCAAGAGCTATTTGATGCTTTTGCTAAATTACAATCAGGTGAAGAATTAACCGATGTAGAGCAACGTCTTTTAGCGGCAAAACAAAAAGCGAAAGATGCTTTAGCAGCGGCAGATGTAGTCGTATTTGCTTTCCCATTATGGAACTTAACGATTCCGGCTAAATTACACACATTTATCGACTATGTATACGAAGCAGGGTTCGCTTTCAAATATGATGAAAATGGGCAGATGGTTCAATTAATGACTGATAAAAAAGCAATCATCTTAAATGCACGCGGCGGCAATTATTCCTCACCGGAAGCAGCACCGATGGAAATGGCTGCAAATTATATGAAAAATGTTATTGGCGGAGTATTCGGAATGAATATTATCGATGAAGTGATTATCGAAGGTCATGCTGCCGCGCCGGATCAAGCTGAATCCATTATTGCACAAGGCTTAGAAAGAGTAGCAGAAGCAGCAAAAAACTTATCAGCAGTAGCCGTTTAATAATAGATAATAAAAAGCTCTGTTAACGTTAGTTGCTGATATTCAAATGCATTCATGATTCATAACCGATTTGTAAAAACTAAAGCAGATCATTCTAGGGCTTGAAAGAATGATCTCTTTAGAATTTGATACGGAAATTGGAGGAATGATCCTGATGACTGCGACTTTGACAAAAGATTTATATACAGCATTTAAAGAGAGACGTACTTACTATGGAATCAATAAAGAAATAACGATATCTGAAGCAAGAATAAAAGAGATAATCGAATTTGCTGTTACATATACTCCATCTGCTTTCAATTCACAAACGGCGCGTCTAGTTGTTTTAACAGGAGCAGCCCATGACAAATTATGGGACATAACAACGGAAACGTTAAGAAAAGTAGTGGGGAATGGTGATTTTACCGGAACACAGCAAAAAATGGATTCCTTTAAAGCGGGATATGGAACGGTTTTATTTTTCGAAGATGAAGCCATTGTGAAATCTCTTCAGGAACAATTCCCATTATATGCGGACAATTTCCCTGTTTGGTCACAACAAGGATCCGGCATGCACCAAATCTTAGTATGGACAGCATTTGAGGCGGAAGGATTAGGCGCATCCCTGCAGCACTATAATCCACTGATTGATGATGAAGTGAAACAAGAATGGAATATCCCAGGAAACTGGAAACTAATTGCCCAAATGCCATTCGGCAACCCCACTTCAACTCCTGGTGAAAAAGAATACAAACCGGTCGAGGACCGTGTTAAATTTTTCAAATAATCCTTGAAGTTACAGTGACACTTTAGGAGTTGGCCAACGATTATTCCTGCCCAAATAGGGTTAATGGTTATTTTATGATGAAACGAATCACAATAAGCTATTTTATACAAGTTTGGATGCTCTTCTTGTATAAAATGGCTTATTTATGTAGGATGATGTCATTCCATTTCATCATTGTGTCTTTTAAGAAAATCCATAAATTCATAGTCTTTTATCGTGGAAAAGGATGTCAGAAAGTATTGCATATGGGATAGTGTCGGGAAAGATTTAGCAGTTAATTCATTGGTGACATGGTATTCAAAAGTATGGTTTAATTTCATCTGGAAGATATGAAGGGTGAAGGTGTCATCTTTGCTGCTCATGACCAGCATTCCTGTTTGCGGTTCTAGTGTGTGAATCAATACACCTTCAAAATCAAAATGCTCAAGCAGTTCGTCTTCTATAATAACCCGTCTTCTTCGACTCATCACCATTCCACCATTCCATTTTTTTATTTTGCCAACGTAATATTCTGAACTATAAATCATATTTTAGCGCGAAAATCAGAATTATCCAAAAATAATGAAGCGTAACAGGGATGGAGCAATATTTATTGAAGGAAAGTTATTGACAGATAGATAAGTATAATTTTACCAATTATGACGAAGGCTAATGGCAAATGTTAACTTCATTCAGCAATGTTTTTTGCGACGAGTAATCGCAGGAGCAGAAGTCTTACACTTCTAAAGTTAAGGGATGAATGCAGAAAAGAGTTCCAATTCAGTGGGGGTTCAAACCCCGGCTGAATGAAGTTAAGCCTCCGGCGGATGCCTCGATTTTTCAAAGGAAATTTTTCGAGCGAAGCTCGAAAAAAATCGGGGCGCAAATTCGCCGATGCGAATTTGATTTTTGGGGAGATGTAGTGATGCCTGTCATTTTATCGGTTGGTGAAGCGGTTCCGCTAAATATATTAGAGCAGGGGGAAGTGATGAATTTTTCGCGGGAGCTTTTCTCTGAATCATTTCAAGATATTGAGCGCCTGTTAAAAGCTTTTCCGAATGGTTATGTAGAAAAGCGGCATTTCGTGAAAGACCTGCCATGGTACAAACAATCCCATACCTTTGAGGAGAAAAATGATGCCTTCATTGAGGCGGCGGTTGAATTTGGGGAATCAGCGATTAAGAACTGTCTTCACAATTTAATTTTATTAAACAGGCAAGTGTCCTATGAGGAAATAGAAGCGATTTTTTTCATCACAACGACAGGAATGGCGACACCTAGTATTGAAGCACGGATTATGAATGTGCTGCCTTTTTCAGAACGAACGAAAAGAATTCCAATCTGGGGTTTAGGCTGTGCCGGCGGTGCTTCCGGCTTATCCCGTGCCTATGAGTACTGTCTGGCTTATCCAAAAGCAAAAGTCCTCGTTTTGAGTATCGAACTGTGCAGTTTAACTTTCCAGTACAATGACCGTTCGAAAAGCAACCTTATTGGGACCTCACTGTTTGCAGACGGGGTGGCATGTGTACTTCTTGCCGGGGACGAGGCAGAGGCTGCTCAGATGAGCGCTCTGCCATCGATCCCTAGAATTCTTGCCACTCAATCCACAACGATGCGAAATTCTCTCGATGTCATGGGCTGGGAAATCAAAAATGACGGGTTATTTGTTATTTTCTCCAAAGACATTCCCTGTATTGTGGAAAAATGGCTCAAGCCCAATGTCTCAGACTTTTTGCAGAAGCAGATGGTAGATATGAAGGAAATCAAGCACTTTATTGCCCATCCCGGCGGCAAAAAGGTTTTGGAGGCCTATGTGAAATCACTAGAACTTCACCCTTCCATGGTTCATTTGCCTCTTAAAGTTCTCAAATTATACGGTAATATGTCATCAGCAACAGTATTTTTTGTCTTAAGACGTTTTTTGCCAAAAGGAACTCAAGGCGATTATGGGATTTGTACAGCACTTGGACCGGGCTTTAGCTCAGAACTTTTATTATTGAGGTGGGAATAAAGATGTCCATATTTTATACTTTCATCCTTCTGCTCGCCGTTCAGCGGATTTGCGAACTTGTAATTGCCAAGCGGAACGAACAATGGATGAAAAAAAGAGGTGCAAGGGAATATGGTCAAAGGCATTACCATTTTATCGTTTTGATTCATGTGTTGTTTTTTGTTGTTTATTTTCTTGAGGTTACGGCAGGGGACAAGGAACTGACTCCAGTTTGGCCGTTCCTGCTAAGCCTTTTTGCCCTGACTCAGCTGGTCCGTATCTGGGCTATCACTTCTCTGGGAAAGTATTGGAACACGAGAATCATTGTCCTGCCCGGTGCGACACTGGTCAAAAAAGGACCCTACCGTTTCATGCGACATCCTAACTACCTGGTTGTATCACTTGAATTTCTCATTATCCCCTTGCTCTTTGAAGCCTATATGACAGCTATTATTTTTACATTAATGAACTTTCTGATCCTTTCCATCCGCATTCCGGCAGAGGAAAAAGCATTAAAGGCAGTAACGGATTATGATAGTACTTTTATTCAAAGTAAATCATAGCCTATAAGGCAGGCACTTTCTTTTAAAAGGGAAAGTGCTTATTATTTAGGTTTTGTATCATTCTTTGAAATGGATGTAATAAAATGCTTAAAAAACAGTAGCAATAAAAATGATACTGTTATATAATATGAATAATATTCTAATATAATGTTACATAACAATATAAGCGCCAACATGAGCACGAATACCCAGAGAAGAGAGGTCATTGAAAATGAACAAAACAAATTCAATTGCACGCGAAATTTTAGGGTGGAAAGAAGTCAGCAAGGGTAGTTGGTATGATTCAGATAATCAACTTTTTATTAATGAAGCTTATTTTAAACCTGAGAAATTCATCGAACATGCCATGGTTATTGTGAAGAAACTGGAAAAATCTGGTTATTCATATCAAACAGATGGCTGTTCAGAGGTGTCTTTTAATAACATAAATGGGACAGGAAATACATTGCCAGAGGCGATTGTAAACGGAGCCTATTCACTCGTAGAAAACTATTCTATTAGAGAATGGACGAATCAAACTAGAATCCTATAATTATAAAGCGAACAGTTAACTGCTGTTCGCTTTTTTTTTCGGTTTATGACCACTATCGCCAGAAAACATATAATCTGCACGGCAAACACCTTTCTATTTTTTATACTTTATAATATAATAAGTATCATAATAATAAAAATTTAGAAGTGCTATCCTCCATAGTATTGCTTTCTTTAAATAAATCATTCCCTTCAAAGAATAGAGGTGAGCTAGTGGAACAAAAAATAAATTCAACCAAGGATAAGATCCTGGAATTATTAAAAAAGTCAGGGTTCATGTCAGTCAATGACTTGACAGAACAATTAAATATTACTCATATGGCGATTCGGAAGCATTTGACTCAGCTGGAAAAAGATGCACTGATCCAAACGAGCGAACTGAAACAACCAATGGGGAGACCGCTGCAGCTCTATTCCTTAACCGAAAAGGGGGAGAGGCTTTTTCCAAAAAATTATGAAGGAATTACGCTGGAATTTCTTCATGATTTAGAAAAAATCTATGGCAAAGAGTCCATAGAGAAGCTGTTTAAGAAAAGAGAGGAAAGGTTAACGAAAGAGATCTCTGCCAGATTAACCAATCTTCCTGATGGTGAAAAAGTGCAAGAGTTGGTCCATATTCAAAATGAAAAAGGATATATGGCCGACTTCTCACAGCCTGAAGAGAACGTCTTTGAATTAGTGGAGCATAACTGTCCGATTCTTGCGGTGGCAATGGAATATACTGTCGCCTGTAACTGCGAAACAAAAATGCTTCAAGACGTCTTAAAAACAGCAAAGGTAACCCGCACCTCCTGCAAATCAGAAGGCGACCATGCCTGTAAATTCTCCATCAAGTATTAGTGCATTTATGCCCTGGAATACATCGAACGAACGTTCTCGATGAGTGCCGGGGCGTTTGTGTTGTGCAAAATAAAAACACCTTCTAAAGACTTAGAAGGTGTTTGCTGTTTACGCCATTAAGCTTTAGCAGTGCTGTATAATCTGTTTACTTCATCCCAGTTAATCATATTGAAAAATGAGTTGATGTATTCTGGGCGTTTGTTTTGATATTTTAAGTAGTAGGCATGTTCCCAAACATCCATTGTCAGAATAGGCGTTTTGCCTTCAGAAAGCGGACTGTCCTGGTTTGGTGTGCTTGTAATAGCTAACTTTCCGTCATCGACAACAAGCCATGCCCAGCCGGAACCGAAGCGGCCTGCACCTGCTTTAGCAAATTCATCTTTGAAGTTTTCGTAGCTGCCAAAAGCGGCGTTGATAGCCTCAGCCACTTCACCCGTTGGAGCGCCGCCAGCGTTTGGAGCAAGCACTTGCCAGAATAAGTTGTGATTGGCAGTGCCGCCTCCGTTGTTGCGTACAGCAGTGCGGATGTTTTCAGGCACAGCATCAAGGTTAGAGAGTAATTCTTCTACTGTTTTGCTTGTAAGTTCGTCATGTCCCTCAAGGGCTGCATTTAAATTATTAACGTATGTAGCATGGTGCCGATCATGGTGGATCATCACCGTTTGTTCATCCATATATGGTTCAAGTGCGTTATATGCATAGGGTAATGCCGGTAATTCATATTTAGCCATTTTAAAATTCCTCCCAAAATTCAAAATTTTACTATATTAAAATTATAAATCTCGGATTATACTTTTTCAACTAATAAGTATAAATTGTGGCAACTTTTCTTATGCTATTTAAATTTAGCAGAAAATGGTTGATCCAAAATGTTAAGCAAAAGAAACGCCCTCTTTTGAGGGCGTTTCTTTTGTGTTTACTAAGTATTTATGAATTATTTAGCAGCGCTATATAATCTGTTTACTTCGTCCCAGTTGACAACGTTAAAGAATGCGTTGATGTAATCAGGGCGTTTGTTTTGGTATTTTAAGTAGTAAGCGTGCTCCCAAACGTCTAATGCAAGGATTGGTGCTTTGCCTTCTGAAAGCGGGCTGTCTTGGTTAGGTGTACTTGTGATAGCCAATTGTCCATTATCGACAACAAGCCATGCCCAGCCAGAACCGAAACGAGTGGTAGCTGCTTTAGCGAACTCATCTTTGAAATTTTCATAGCTTCCGAATGCAGCGTTGATGGCTTCAGCCACTTCGCCAGTTGGAGCGCCGCCGGCATTTGCAGCAAGCAGGTTCCAGAATAAAGTGTGGTTCGCATGACCGCCGCCGTTGTTACGCACAGCAGTACGGATGTTTTCAGGAACGGCATCAAGGTTTGCGATTAATTCTTCCACTGATTTGCTTGATAGTTCATCATGACCTTCAAGTGCTGCATTTAAATTATTAACATATGTTGCATGGTGACGGTCATGGTGAATGATCATTGTTTGCTCATCGATATATGGTTCAAGTGCGTTATATGCGTATGGTAATGCTGGTAATTCATATTTAGCCATTTTAAAAATTCCTCCTAGAAATTAGTTATTAATATTTTTACTATGTTTAGATTATAAAACTTAATTTATACTTTTTCAACTAAAAAGTATAAATTTATGTAAATTTTTCTATAAAAAATTGAACACAGTAGATTCTCTGTAAACAAAAATCGAGGCGTCACTAGTGTGATACCTCGATTTTTGTTGAATGAAAGGGTTGAAATCTTTATTTGCCTGTGTAATTCGGTTTTCTATTTTCAAGTCGTGCAGACATACCCTCGCGGCGGTCCTGTGTGGCGAAGGCACCATCATAGGCTGTAGCTTCAATCGTTAGTGCTGTTTCAAGGTCGACATTTGATCCTGTATTAACAGCTAGCTTCATTTGTCTCATGGCGACTGGCGCTTTTTGTGCCAGTTTTTCAGCCCATTCTTTTGCAGTTGCGAGAAGTTTGTCCTGAGATACCACTTTGTTCACGATGTTTAATTGATAAGCTCTTTCTGCACTAATGGGCTCACCAAAATACAACAATTCTTTCGCCGCACCAAGACCGACTAATTTTTGAATACGTTGTGTTCCGCCGCCTCCAGGAATAACGCCTAAGTTAATTTCAGGGAATGAAAATTGGGCATTATCTGAAGCAATGCGTAAATCAGCGCATAAAGCAAGCTCCAATCCGCCTCCGCGTGCTTCGCCATTCACCGCAGCAATCACCGGTTTATTAATGTTTTCAATTCTTGAAAAAGAAACCCTTGTGATTTGGGTTAAATTCATCATCCCGACTGTATCTAAATCAACCATTTCTTCGATTTCCGCCCCAGCGACAAATGCTTCTCTGCCAGCTCCGGTAATGACGATGGCACGGACATTTTCATTTGCTTCCAGTTCATTCATTAAGCGGGTTAATTCCAAATACACCTGTGTATTTAATTTATTACCAGGGTCATGATTAATCGTCACAAGTGCTACCTTATTTTCGATTTCTGTTACTAAATATTGATAATCCATGATCTTTTCCTCCATTGAATGCTTGATATCCCTTAGTTAAGGGGAATTGATTGAGTTTTCAGATAATCATAAGAAATGTCGTAGAAATAATTACGAGACTCTTGAAGCTATTCACAGCATGTGAAACATAATTACTGATTGTTATTCTGTTTTCCATGTTATCAACATTGTCTAAAATTTGCAAATATATTTTCTATTAGAGTTTTCTTGAATTAACCCGAACAAATTGCCCTGTATCAAGCAAATAATGGGAAGAAGAACCATGGATAATAGCTGGCTAAATCAGTCTGACTAAGGAAGTAAAGCCTCGTTTTCTTCGCTCGCTTCGCGCTGATAACTCTGGTTTACAAAACTATTAGAATATTTTTCTTGAACAAAGAATAACGAAATGGCCCCTAAAATACCCGGGATAGCAAATACAAGGAAGTTTTGATAGAAGGGGAGATTCATAGTCAGGACAAGCCCGCCGATAATCGGACCCGAAATGGCTCCCAGCCGGCCGAAGCCTAATGCCCAGCCAAGCCCGCTCGAGCGCATTTCAGTAGGATAATATTGTGAGATGTATGCGTTGCAAATAATTTGTGTTCCGATTGTTGAAGCGCCGGCAATGGCTACTAAAAGATACAAAAGAAAGATATTTTTTACCAAGCCAAGCAGAGTTAAAGAAACACCAGCTGCAACGAAGAAGATAATGAGCACGGATTTTGGATTCCATTTATCTGCCCATTTCCCGCCAAAAACAGCTCCAAAGATCGCTCCGAGATTAAGGGTCAATAAAAAGACCAAACCCGATACCGCAATTCCTGCACCATTCATTAGCTTTGGCAGCCAGGTATTCAACCCGTAAATCATCAGCAGGCACATAAAAAACGAAAGCCAAAAGAGAAAGGTACTAAGCGCGCGTCCGTTTTTAAATAGTTTAACAACGGGTGCACCAGCTCCTTCTTTCACATGTTCAGTAAAAATAACATTCTTCTGATATGAAAATGCCGGGTTTACCTTCGATAAGATAGAACCAATTTTTTGCTGCTGATTTTTTATCAATAAAAAGCTGGGAGATTCAGGCAGTGTTTTATACATAAACGGCAGTGCCAAAAGAGGCAGTGCTCCAATAAAGAATAAAGATCTCCAGCCAAGTGACTGAATCAGCAAAATGGCAAGACCGGCAGCCAGCACCCCGCCGACAGAATATCCGCTGAACATAATCGATACCAGTGTACTTTTCAGTTTCTTTGGTGAATACTCCGTCATAAGGGCGATGGCATTCGGCATAACTCCGCCAAGCCCAAGTCCGGAAATAAAGCGGTAGATCCCGAATTCAAATGGATTATCGGTTACACCAATCAGACCGGTAAACAGGCTAAAGAGGGCCAAACAAAATAAAATCACATTTTTACGTCCCCATTTATCTGCCATTGGTCCGAAGACTAATGCCCCAATCATCATCCCAATTAATGCGACGCTGCCCAAAGTTCCAGCTTGTGCCGGCGATAGTGACCATTCATTCATGAGCAGCGGAAGGACGGAACCATAAATCACCAGGTCGTAGCCATCAAAAACGATGACAAAAGCACACCAAAACAGCACCAGACCATGGAAACGGTTAAATTTAGATTCATCAATCATCTTTGTAACATTAACAGGACTCATAGATTACCTCCATATTCTTTTTTATATTTAGAAATACGTGATGTATTTCCAGATACCTAATCGCATTACCCATTGTAAGCCCATAGGGAAAACGCCTTCATTGTTTGGGGAAATTTCCTGAGATCATCATCATCTGTAAGGAAAAAATAAATAAATTGAATTTTCAGAAAAATAAACACGAACTAACGCCAAGATATCATCAAAACTAAAATATCCACCAAAATAGCAGCCGAATATTCACAATTAGTAAACTATATTTATTGTTGGTGTTTTCTAACCTAATATAATCAAAAGTTTACCCTATGTAAATAGAAAAAATGAAAAATAAAAATATTCAGAAAATTACTTTACAACTCAAGATCATTTCTGTTATGCTACGTTACAAGGTAAAACGATTGGTGAATATAATTTACTTATCGTGAACAAATGAAGATGAGGTGGAGAATAATATGAAAATTGGTTACTTTACTCTTACAGACAATCCGGTTGAATATGGGGATACTAGAAAAAATCCCAATCAAATGGTAGTAGATTTAGCGGAACAATGTATTTATGCAGAGGATTTAGGCTTTAACTCCGTTTGGGTACCAGAGCATCACTTCAGTGCTCTTGGCATTTTACCCCACCCTGCGAGCCTATTAACTTATGTTGCCGCTAAAACAACTCGGATTAAATTAGCTCCTGCCACTGTTTTACTTCCAGCCAGCCACCCAATCCGAGTTGCAGAAGAATATGCCTTACTAGATGTATTAAGTAATGGAAGAGCCATTTTCTCAGCAGGTCGTGGGTATGACCAGCGCGAATATGAAATTTTTGATATTGACTATAATAAGAGCCGTGAAATATTCTTTGAAGGTTTAGATATTGTGCAAAAAGCATGGAAATATGGGAAGCTGTCATACGAAGGCGAGTTCTACTCATTCCCTGAAGTTGAATTAACACCAAAGCCGGTCCAAGAAAATTTACCGATATATGTTGCCGCTTTCAGTCGACCAACGATTGAAAAAGCCGCTGAAATGGGGGAACATGTCATCTTTGCACCGTTTGCAGCCAATATGGTTTTTGGCACAATGGAAAATGCGATCCGTACATTTAACGATATCTCTAAACAACACGGATTTACCGGTAAAAAAGCAAGCTGTTCCTACTTTGTCAGCGTCGTTGATACAGAAGACGAAGCTGAAAAAGCAAAACAAAGAATGTTAAAATACTTCACAGGATTAGTTCCGGCATTCCCAGGGGATCCAAGTAAGGCTCCAAAAAATATCCAATATTTTGTTCAAATCATTGAGCAGCTAAAATCGATTACAACTGCTGATTTAGGTGAAAAGAGCATTATTGTGGGCAACGCAGAATATGTAACACAAAAACTAAAAGAAGTGGAAGCTTCTGGTGTCGATGAATGTATTCTTTACTTGGATTTCGGCGGTCTGTCGCATGCTGAAACAATGAAACAAATGGAACGCCTTGCTAAGGATGTTATTCCGCATTTCAACCAGGAAGAAGCCGTCATCGGTTAAGTCTATGAGAAGAACGCATCCAATGGCGTTCTTCTCTCTTTTTCAAAATCAAGTGGAAATGGGGGATAGCGATGGTAAAACGACTGGCTGAGGAGATACTGCATATGCCCGATTTACAATTTACCAAATATTGCGAGGAGCAATTTGCAATCAATAAGGGCGTCTACAATACAATCGATCTCTGGTTTTATCAACAGGGAATATCAAGTATCATTAATAGGAGAGGGACGATCCTTTTATTTTGCCAAAGTATGGCTGAAGCTGGTAATAAAAAGGTAAAGTTTGGTCATGGAGGCCTGACAGCAAAACTGCTTCTATTTTGGCAGCAATATAGGCAATCATTTGAGCATAAAGCCATTTAAAAGCTGTTCATGATCAACATGCTTATTAGAAGAGAAGCATAGCTTTTATTCTATAGTCATCCCGAAAATGATTTTCTCTCATTCATGCGTGTCTGGAACATTTACCTTCTCTACAAACTACCCTTTAGTATATACTGTGTGTTAAGAGGAAGAGCTTGATTCGTATATTGACAACTTTACTCTAACTCCACAGAAAAAAGAAAGAGAGAGGGGGAGACGAATGATAATGGAGGAAGAAACAAAAAGTCAAGGAATTCAATCAATTGAAGTAGGGATGAGTATTTTAAAAAAAATCGCTGAAGCAGGAAAGCCTCTTTCTATTTCGGAAATTGCTATTATCTGCGAAACATCAAAAAGCAAGCTCCATCGCTACTTAACCAGTTTTGTCAGAACCGGTATGCTGGATAAAAATCAGGATGCGAAATATACACTCGGTACGGAATTATTAAGATTGGGTCTAAAGGCGTCTCATAAATTGAATATTCCGGAAATTGCCGCTCCGTATCTAAGAGAAATAAAAGAAATCCTGAATGAAACCGCTGCGTTGGCGATTTGGGGACAAAATGGACCATTCTTTGTCAGCTGGGAAGAAAGCAATGGTCCTGTGAATATTGGGATTAAAGTCGGCTCACAAATCAGCTTAACGAAAAGTGCAGCAGGTCAGGTGTTTGCTGCCTATATGTCTCATGAGGCAACGGAAAAAATTGCCGAACAGGAAATAGGGGGCTCTGAAGTTGAACGGGAGGAACTGCAGCATACCATTGAATTTATCAGAGCAAACCGCTACTCCTACGTAAACAGTACTGTTCTTCCTGGAATCAATGCAATTGCTTCACCAATTTTTGATCGTTCCAATAAGCTGGCAGGTTCGCTGACCATCATCGGTTTGGAAAGTTCATTGGATACTTCAGCAGGTTCCGAAGCCGTTCTACTATTAAAACAAAAAGCAAAACTGATCTCTTCCATTTTAGGATGGGCAGACGCAACATAAAGAAAAAAGATTCCTGTTCCGTAAGTGAGACCAGGAATTTATTATTGCATATGATTTTGAAAATGAATTTCAAACTGATACAATTAGTTATGTTGAAATATTAAATATAAACTAGGAGTGGATATAAATGTATGAAATCGCCGTTATTGGTGCAGGTCCTGCAGGGGGCAGTGCCGCATTATTTACAGCAAAGGCCGGTAAGAAAACGGTTATTTTAGATAGCAATAAAAGTGTGACAAAAAAAGCTTGGATGGAAAACCATTATGGCGTAGCTGAAATTTCTGGTCCTGATATGGTGGCAACTGGAATTGCCTCAGCAAAGAAATTTGGTGCTGAGCTTAACGAAACAAACGTTACGGCTATTGCTAAAACGAATGAAGGCTTTAAAATTGAAACAGAAAATGGCCCTGTGGAAGCGAAATATGTTATTATTGCAACTGGTATGATGACAGACTTAGCAGATGCTTCAGGTCTGAAAACAAAACCAGGCACCGAGCCAAGAGTGAAAACGATTTTTGACGTTGATGCTGCGGGTAAAACAAATATTGATGGAATTTGGGCAGCAGGTACTTGTGCGGGTGTAAGTATGCATACGATTATTACAGCTGGTGACGGTGCAAAGGTGGCCATCAATGTCATCAGTGAAATCAACGGTGAACGCTATGTTGACCATGACATATTAAAAGCATAATCAATTAGCCCGATGATCTATTTTTTTGCTGTCAGGAAACCCTGGCAGCATTTTTTGTTCTCATGTGACAAATAAAATCCTCCAGCATAATGCAAAATAAAGGTGTCAGGATAAGAAAAGGAGAGCTGGAAGCATGAGAGATTATTTGATCTCTATTTGGGATTTCTTTGACCCTTTATATTACCGCTGTTCCCGCCTTACATTCCCGCAAAGTAAAGAAGGAAGAAATATTTTTCGGGTTCGATTAACAAAATATAAAGGAAAGAATATTGTTCTTTCTGACGGGACACGGATCAACAAAAACGATACCTTAGTAAAGGTTCACCTTCATAACGTCAGATTGCTGAAAGAATTAAAGAACATCAATAGTGAAATTAGAAAAGCAAAACTGATTTATCAATACGTGCAAAAATCACTGCCCGGGCTTAACTCCTATATTAAAAATCATAAACATTCGCAAATGATTAAAGGAATTGTCGGGATCACCTCTTTAAATAAGGGCTGCGAACGGCTTGGATTTGAGGTGTTTGAGATTTCGCATCCGATTTATAGATGGTTTAAACAGTTCGCCTTTTTACCCATTGAAATGCTATCTTGTAAAAATTCTACTTTTTTACAAGTGCTCAAAATATATACGCCGCGTTACATATTAATGTCAGCCGAGAAGTTATCGAATTTATACAATAATCAGTAGAAAAATGAAAAAGCCATAATGTAGCTTTTTTAGATGGCTTTTATGGCTTTTCTTTTATTTTTTGCAAGAGTTAATTCATGAATGGTTATTTCCGGCCGGCTTCCGACACGGATATTTACCCCCGTTTGCCCAAGACCTTCACTAATATAGAAAGGTTTTCCTTCTTGCATATGCAAGCCTTTGATAACATTCATACGGGCTAATTTTCCCATTTTGATTAAATGAAACGCTTTTGGATAGCAAATTTGACCGCCGTGAAAATGACCAGCAAGTAAATAATCAAAATGATATTTTTTCATCTGCAGGATAATATTCGGATCATGAGTTAAAACCAGATTCGTCCCCGTTTTAATTCCTTGATAAGAAGCTTCAAGATTGCTCCGTTTTGTTTTAAAATCATCAATCCCAATAATATTCACCCAAGTACCCTCGACAATGATGCTTTCACTTTCATTTTGCAGGACACGGCAGTTATGTTCTTCAAGAAGTCTTATTAAACTAGCGAGATTATTCTTGCGCAGCACGTAATCATGGTTTCCTAATACTGCATATATCCCGTATCGGGCATTTAGGTCATTGAGCACTTTTAGATAGGGAGCAAGTCTCGGGATGGTCCATTTACGATCGAGAAAATCTCCAGTCAAGGCAATGATATCAATAGGCTCGTCTTTAAGTTTTTCGAATAATTCTTTTGGCGAAATTGAAATATTTTCAAGATGCAGATCGGAAAGCTGTAATATGGTTAACTTAGGGTGATGTTGATTTGTTAATTTATCATTAATTTTTACTTTATTGATGACAATATCTTTCGTATTCCGATAAGCTTTTTTCATGATGTAATACAGTAAAACCATTAAAATAGCAACAAATAAGATATTCAATCTACATGCCCCCTCCTAGCTGATTATACAGGAAAGGCGATGTTACTTTTACAGGAAATAGATGACATTCATCCGTATTCCTTCCATAATATTTTACTCATATAATATCTTTAGTGGGATACTGGTATTATGACAACATATAGGATACAATTAGCACTAGGTAATAGTAATAGATAATACAACTAGAGATAATTAAGAAGGGGGCTCGTATATGTTCCAATCGAAGGCGCGGATAACGGCAATCGGTTCATATGTTCCAGAACGAAGACTGACCAATGATGAACTGGAAAAACGTGTTGATACGAGTGATGAATGGATCGTGCAGCGTACAGGAATTAAAGAACGGAGGATAGCTGCTAAAGCTGAGTTTACGAGCGATGTAGCCTATAAAGCTGTCATCAACTTAACAGAAAGCTATCATAAATCGGTCGAAGACGTTGATATGATTATTGTTTGTACCTTTTCACCGGATTTTCAAACACCTAGTACTGCTTCCTTGGTTCAGGCTAAGCTTGGGATTAAAAATACAGGTGCACTAGATTTGAACGCGGCATGTGCCGGTTTCGCTTACGGACTGCATGTTGCCAACAGCCTAATCACCTCTGGATTACATAAAAAGATTCTCGTGATTGGAGCAGAAACCCTTTCTAAAATTTTAGATTATGAAGACAGAACGACCTGCATTCTTTTCGGCGATGGCGCCGGCGCAGTACTTGTGGAATACGATGAGGAAACACCAAGTTTTATTTCTTATCATATGGGTTCACTTGGTGAAAAAGCGAAGAACCTATATTGCTCTAATACTGCCAATGCCATGTTTGAGGAGAGTATTACGCATAATGGAAAAATTGTCCAAAATGGACGAGAAGTATATAAGTGGGCGGTTACCACCGTGCCAAAGGGCATGAAAAAGGTGATGGAACAGGCATCCATGCCATTAAATGCAGTCGATTGGTTTGTCCCGCACAGTGCCAACTTGAAGATGATTGAATCGATTTGCGAAAAAAGCGGTTTTCCAATCGAGAAAACGTTATATAGCCTTGTGGAGTATGGGAATACATCTGCAGCTTCAATTCCGTTATCGTTTGCTATCGGCGTAAAAGAAAAGAAACTGAAAACGGGAGATACGCTTTTACTATATGGATTCGGCGGCGGCCTGACACATGCCGGTATGCTGATAAAATGGTCAGTGCCAGAGCTTGCTATTGAAAACTAAAAATCTCCAAAGCGAACAGTATTTGCTGCTGTTCGCTAAATTTATTGCATGAAATTCGAAAAATTGAATATTATTTTAATAAAAATGTTCATTATATTACCCTATTATTGGAATTTAATGATAAAATTATATTTATAAAAGACTGAAAAAACAGAAAATATTTAAACTCTTGTTTTGTCTGCTGTAACAAATTTCTATTGATAATGAAGGGAGGTTTATCAATCAAATGATACGATCGATTTTCATTTTGATGTATTGCTTGTTTTGGCTTTGGGTGGCACTTGGTTTATTTTTTCAAGGTGAACTATTTAGCAGTATTTTAATTTTACTGCTGGGGGTTGTTTTGTATTTTGTGATCTTTACAGGGCTATGGAAAAAGAAAAAGAAGGCAGCCGCTCACTCCCCTTATTCATCCAATTCCAATTCATTCTGGGATTTGTTTATTTCAGATTCTGCAAGCGACAGCAGCAGTTCCGATGGAGGCGGAGGAGATGGCGGGGGTGGCGGTGGAGGAGATTAAAGCCTCCTATTAACGCAAGCAAGTATTATTTATTAATAATCATGAGCAGAAAGGGAGCCAGCGATTCGGTTCCTTTTTTTGCTTGATTTGCCACTTTTTTGCGGAATTTACTTGTGCCAGATGTAGCGTTGTGTTTATATAGTGTAATGTAGTCTTTTTCTTGGTCGGAAATTTTTATTTTGGTCAAAGGGAAGGGATGACCATTTAAACGCAAAACTTGGCATAATAAATATAGATGCTAATCATTGAGGAGTGTATGCAAAATTGTTTTCTTTATTTGACTTTTCCCAATTAGAACAAAAAATTATCGAAGAGGATATCGTGTTAAAACAGACACCAACTGTTGACGAACCATCATTGATGCTGGAGAGAGAAGTGCGTTTGACACCTGAGTTCAATTTTAAGCAATTGCGCGTCCTTGCCCATATGCTTTCTGTTGAGGAATGGCAGGATGCTAATGCCTTTAAAATCAACTGGATTAATTCGAATCCAAACCTGCCGCTGAAACGTTTTGTTCTATATTATCATCAAAAGAAAAATATTTTGAAAAAGAAATATGTATACAAAGGTCGCCAGGCATTGATTGAACAAAAGAATAATGTTTCCAAACGTGCTCTTATAGGGGCTGCTGAAAGAAGAGACGCTGGCGTTCTCGGTGAAGGCTTCAAGGAAATTACAAAGTAACATTTGTGTTCACAATCATAACCACTTTTTCAAATCATGAAAAAAGCCTTCTTTTCTAACTTTTGAAAAGAAGGCTTTTTTTCTGTATTTTCTATTTATCCTCACGCAAAATATATTCATTTCCATCCTGGTCTTTAAAAGTAAACATGGAACCATATGGCATTTTCATCATATCCTCTACTTCCACGCCGTTTTGTTTCATTTTTGCATATGCCGCTTCAATATCGGTTGTACTGAACAGAATGGATGGATGTGCCACAGCAGAAGGTTTGTGTTTCTCCATCGCTGCTTTGGAATAAAGAACCAGCGTAGTAAACTCAGCTTCACTTGGCCCCACTTCAAGCCAAGTCATATTTGGTCCCATTTGCTGTTCAAATTTTACGACAAACCCGACTTTATTCACCCAAAAATCCTTTGCTTGCTCCTGGTCTTGTACATACACGGTAATTTTCCCAATTTTATTAATCAACGTCAGTACTCCTTTGTTGTTATTTTCAATAATAATTTTAACGATTGATGGCAGCAAATGCAATTTTTCAGATTTGTTAATGGGATATATTAACAACCCGCCTCAGGGAAAATAATTGAAAATATATGGAGTGGCAGCGTGCCTCACCATATTTATTTTTTCTTTGTATTCTAGTATACTTGATTAATAGCCAGATTTAAAAGGAAAGAGGATCTGAACTTTGCAGACACAAACGATTAGGCAAGAAAAATTATGGACTGCCCATTTTATGCTTATTTTTATCTATTCCTTATTCACATCCATAGCAAACGGGATGTTGATGACAGGTCTCCCCCTATATGCGATCCATCTTGGGGGAGATAACTCTGTTGCGGGTATGCTTTGGGGTCTTTTTATGCTGTTTGCGATACTATTCCGTCCGTTTTTCGGTAAATTAATTGATGAGAAAAGCCGCCGGCTCGTGTTGATTATTGGCGGTGTCATATCCGCCTTTATCAGTCTCTCCTATGTACTTGCTTTTTCTTCGCTTGGAATATTACTGTTATTAAGAAGCTTGCATGGAATCGGGTTCAGCGCGACGACAAATGCATCCGGAACGATTGTTTCCGATATTGTTCCGAAGAGCAGATTAGCAGAAGGAGTGGGATATTTTGGCCTCTCCAATACCATTGCCACGGCTATTGGTCCTGCATTCTGTTTATACCTGATTCATCAATATAGCTATAACCTTGTGTTTATCGTAACTTCTTTCATCGGTTTTATTGCGCTAGGATGCAGCTTTTTCATTCGCTACGAGAAAAAGTCTGCTGAACATATTAATAGAACAAAGCCTAAAGGAAAAAGAAGCCTGGCCGATTTAATGGTTGAAAAAACAGCATTGCCGTCGGCTCTTGTGACAACTTTTGTCTTTGTTGCCGTCGGCTCTGCTATCTCTTTTATTCCCATTTACGCGCAGTCTCTTGAAATCGAAGATATTGGTTTATATTTTACCGTTTCTTCCATTGCTTTACTGATTACAAGACTTTTTGCCGGGAAAATAGCTGATAACTATGGTCCGGCATTTGTGATCATTCCCGGCTTGATTTTATTAGTCTTATCTTTTGTCCTGTTAGCCTATGCAACATCTTTAACGGGAATGCTCATTTCTGGAGTCCTGTACGGCTTGGGCTTGGGCTCATCTGACCCAACGATAAATGCCGTTATGATTCGGGTTTGTCCTGTTGATAGAAGGGGAGCCGGCAATTCAACTTTATTTTTGGCCAAGGATATTGGCGGCGGCATCGGTGCTGTCGCTTTGGGATTTGTTTCGCTCCATACAGGATTTCGCTTTGTTTTTCTCATCTGCTCCCTGAGTATTGTCCTTTCGTTCATTGCCTATCAGTTTGTCCTGCGCAAACAAATTAATAGCATCAGGAAACTGGAAGAGGCAGCGAACAAAATTGCCTTGTAAAAATTTTAAGCGGACAGCCTTGTGCTTCCGCTTTTTGTCTTATTAGAGAATATCATAGAATATAGTTCATACATTTTACTATATAGGATAATAAAGAGGTGAATGATGCATTGGACTTCGATCAGATGAAAGCAAATTTACTGGCTGAAAATATAAGAGGGTTTTTCGAATATGTGCAAAAGAGCTACAGGGAAAATAATACAAATCTTTCACACCCGGATCAATTATATCGGTTGAAGAATCTTGTAGAAGAATTTAAATTAAACATTATCGCGGATGAGCTGCTGAGGATTAATCGATTTCTTTTTGATGAAAAGTATACGACCGAACTGGTGAATGACTTCCGCAGGGCGATTGCGATCATTGGGGAATATATTGATATAAATAAGGATGAGCTGTTCATTTTCACCCCCAGGCTGCATACCTTGAGGTCCATGTGTGACTCATTTACCAATATATAAGGTTCAAAATATTTACACATTTGGTAATTGTACCAAGGATCCTCGCCGCATATAATTGAAGTAAAGAAGGGGATAGAAAATTAATAAAATCCCCCTCGAAAAGAATGGAGGTGGAGATCATGTCATTCGCCCATTTTGACGAAATTTATGAAATCATTTTAGATTTAATGGAGGTGGAAGAGGTAGTAAATGTAGTGCCGCCAAAAGAATGGATCGAACCGGTAAAACATCCTGTAAAACACCCTGTTATAAATGAGCACTACTGGTGGGAAGAAGCTTTTAACGAAACAATAATCGAAAAGGAAAAAGAGGAAGTATATGTTTGAACAGAATGTAAACCAACCATAATCCTCCATTGTTCAGAATTGGGAATAATGGAGGATTATTTTTTGTTGATCGATGCTTTTTACTTTATCGGACATTTGCAGTTACTGGTTCAAAAATCGGCCTTATATTTCGTGTAACACACTGTCTAAATCAGGAAATCCCTTTAGATCCTCTTTTTGCGGTTCATCAGATTCGACTGTCCATTCATGTTGCACAGGGGTCAATCCTCCGCTGTTGTTTTTCGCATAGGGACTGTGTATATGGTACGTTTTCCCGCGCTTTTTAACGGTATAGCCCATATAGTACCGATTACCCTGACCTTCTTCCTCAAATATTCCGATGTCATCTATATGGTACTGACTCATAATCCCTTGAAAAGATTCTTGTAATTCATGAATGATCTGCTCTCGAGATAGAAACTCCATGAAGCTCACCCCTTTCCATATTGGCTGGACTTACTGTCCGTCCGCTCCGTTCGGGGTTACTCGACGCGTATGATCGTCTTCAAAGCCATTTGCTCTTGCAGCTTTAACTTTATCATCTAATAGCTTCTTTTGATCCACATCAGGTGATGGCTGCATTCTCTTCTTGGACATAGCTGTCCCTCCTTAAATGAATACTAAATGTGACAGTTATAGTATGTCTCATTTCCAGCATTTCTTATTTTTTTCTAAAGAAATCTTAATGGAGGATACTGGACATATTGGAAAAAAGAAATACTTGAAATTTTTATCATGCAATCAGAAAAAAACCTTACTTTTTTACATATTCCAGTTTTAAATTTATAATGATCATATAAACACAATATTTTGATAAAAATTAGGAGTTGTATAAAATGTTATTTTCAAATATTCTTGTCCCTTATGATGGTTCAACGTTAGCCTCCGCGTCATTAGATAAGGCGATACAATTTGCGAAGTTAGACCCTGCAGTGAAAATCACCGTCATTCATGTTGCACCGGTATCACCAAAGCCTGCACATACGCCGAATGATTTGTATATTCGCTATAAAGCAGCTGTGGAAGAAGATGCGTTCAAAGTTGTGGAAACGGTAAAAACAAAGTTAGAGGAAATTCCGAATTCCACTGAAGTGATGGTAAAATTAGGTTCTCCTGCATACGTGATATTACAGTACGCAAAAGAATTGGAATGTGACTGCATTATCATGGGCAGCCGCGGTTTGAGCGGGTTTAAAGAATATCTAGGCAGTGTCAGTCACACCATTACACAGCAATCTCCTGTGCCAGTGCTGCTGATGAAATAAACATGGGTACATAAATAATAGTTAAAGTAGTATAGCGAAGCCGGCTCCCATCGTGTGAACCGGCTTCATTCAATAAAACAATTCTTATTTGTTCATGAGATAGAGAGGATTTCGCAGCATGATTGAAAGTATTTTTTCCACACTTTTTGAAGTAATCGTACCGCTCTCTTTGCCCGTTATTGCCGGTGCACTGCTCAGCCGGTTTAAACAGCTTGAGATTAAACCGCTATTAACGATGGTCTTATACTATTTAACCCCGGTTTTAATATTTGAGACGCTAATGAAAGCAGAGGTCAGCTATCAGGATGTCTACTTCATTTTAGCCTACTCCTTATTAAATCTGGTGCTGCTTTGGGGCTTGGCGAACGGACTAGGGAAGCTGCTGAGATTACCGGCCAATAATATCGCCGCATTGACACTTATCTCGGCCTTTACCAACAGTGTCAATTACGGGATTCCGCTGGTGCTGCTTGCTTTCGGGCAGCTTGGTCTTGATAAGGCGTCTGTCTTTATCGTTTTGCAAATGGTGATCATCAATACAATTGGCATTTATTTTGCCGCTCGCTCGCATTTTAATATGAAAAATGCCGTTAAATCAGTGTTTTCTCTGCCAGCGATTTATGCGGCGATACTGGCGCTGGGGTTCCGCCTACTTCAGCTTTCGGTGCCAAGCGGGCTGGAAAGCGGTCTTTCGATGATTGCCGAAGCCTATTCTCCGGTGGTTCTGGCCATTCTTGGAGTACAGATGATGAATGTAAAAACGGAAAAGCTGAACCATACCACCGAAACGACGTTTTGGGCTGGAATGGGAATCCGCTTATTACTTGCCCCGTTAATCGCATTATTCTGTTTATCTTTATTAAATATTGAGGGCATTCTTTTTTCCGTATTATTTGTTTTGGCTTGTATGCCGACGGCTGTAAATGCCGGGATATTAGCGCAAAAGTTTGATGCCTCTCCAACAATCGTTACAAAAACGATTCTTTGGACGACGTTATTATCCTTTTTTATCCTGCCATTTTTAATCGTATTGGTAAAATAAAGGAAGCAACCTAGAGTCTGCTTCCTTTATGAGGGTTTTATTGGTTTTGCCGGGTTTGGGTAGAAGGTGGGCAAACAGGTAAAATCACTTCTACCGTAGTACCCTCATTCACCTTGCTGGAAATCTTTAGTTCCCCTTCATGTCTGTCAATAATCGTATAGCTGGTCATTAAGCCTAAACCGGTACCTTTTTCTTTTGTTGTATAAAAAGGTTCGCCCAATGTCGGGATTCGATTTTCCGGGATGCCGACTCCCTGATCCATAATACGTATGGATACCTTATCATTTTCCTTTAATTTGATCTTTACATCAATAATGCCCCCATTAGGCATAGCTTCAATTGAATTTTTCAAAATGTTGATAAACACCTGTTTTAACTGATTTTCTTCACATATAATAGGCGGAATGTAAGATTCCGATTCCACAAAAATTTGAATATTACTCATAATCGCCTGTGTATTGGTTAACGTCACCACATCTTGAATTAATTTATTAATTGCTTTTTCTTTAAAAATAACGGCAGTTGGTTTTGCTAATACTAAAAATTCACCAACAATTAAATTGATGCGTTCTAATTCAGATAGGACAAGGGTAAAATGTTCTGCGTCACTAGGATATTTTGATTTAAATAACTGAATAAATCCTTGGATAGATGTGAGAGGATTTCGGATTTCATGGGCAATTCCTGCAGCCATTTGTCCAACAAGAGCAAGTTTTTCAGACTTCTGCAAAAGACCTTCTGTTTCAACTTTTTTATCCGTTATGTCCTTAAAGACTGATAAGATAGCCTCTTTCCCTTCATAAATGATGGAACGGCTGGAGATTTCGATATAAATGGTCTTTTTGTCCAGGCGAATTAATTTTTGTTCTACATTATTAGTGGTTTTATGATCTCTACGAAGATCGTCCATCCGTTTCTTGGCTATCTCCTTATAATTGAGATTAATAAAATCGTAGATGCACATCCCAACAACCTCTTCCTTTTTCTGGGCACCTAACATATTTTTTCCTGATTCATTGACATAAATGATGATATCTTGATAATGAATGACAATAGCATCAGGAATCGTTTCGATTAATTGTTTATAATATTTTTCACTTTCATTCATTCTTTGGATATAGAATTTCATTTTGTCAAACAGATAACCTAACATCCAAGCTATTATTAGCAAAATAAGAACATGAATGATTGTATCAGTTTTAGTAAAATCACTTAAAAAAAGAAATTGTATGATTTCAACTATAATGGCGATACCTAGACATGTAATCCGACCTGTTTTTTTCATAACAAACCTCAAATACTATGATGTAATAATAAAATTATACTATACTATCTTTCTGCTAACATCCACTAAAAATATCATTTTGCTTCATATTCTATTCATCATTTCCTACAGAGGAGAAAAATTGTGTTCCATTGAATATTTTCTTTAATTATGAATATAACAGAATAGGGATAACTAGCTTTATTTTCCAGTGAAAGGGGAAACCGTATGGGAGAAGAAATAATGGTTCACTTAGCAGAGTCACGAAATAAACTAGTAAAAGAAATGATTGTATTAAGCTCTGAGACATTTAACTATCGCAGGGAACCACTTGAATGGAGCATAGCTCAAATTTGCCACCATCTGTTTCTTGTAGAAAGAGCTTCAACTAAGGCGATAGAGATTGGTCTGCGGACAAACGATGAAAGAAAAGCAGAACACAAAAGTCTTCAGTTTATTCTGGATCGATCAAAGAAGCGGAAAGCACCGGACATTGTTGAACCGGGAGATGGTCCCTATGAAGTACAGCAAATGTTAAAATGGCTGCAGGATTCAAGAAATAGACTCACGGATTTATTAAACTCGATAGAGGACAAGTCTATTTTAGCAGAAAAATCATTCCAGCATCCTGTTTATGGCCATCTCTCCCTAGATCAGTGGGTAGAACTGCTTGATTTACATGAACAGCGTCATATCGAGCAAATAAAAGAGATAAAACGGGTAATCGGGATTCGAAATTAAAGAAACGGGGGAGAAGCAGTTACGTTCGCCCCCGTTCCTAAAAATAGAAAAGCCAAACCATTCAAAGAGGTTTGGCTTTTATTCATTATTCATAAATTGATTTCATACCCTCATTCTGCTTTCCCTGCCTGAAGGAAAGGACTCTGTATTTAGCTCCGCCTTCGCTCAAATACAATGATAGCCACGCGCGCTATCCAACCTAACTATATTATAACACGTTCATGAAAATATGTAAATGTACTATAACAGGGAAATATTTTTAAAAAATGGCACAAATATGTGAAATTCAATGCAA
The DNA here is from genome assembly GCF_014207535.1 of Bacillus benzoevorans. Taxonomy (GTDB): domain Bacteria; phylum Bacillota; class Bacilli; order Bacillales; family Cytobacillaceae; genus Bacillus_BD; species Bacillus_BD benzoevorans. The sequence goes on along the minus strand of NZ_JACHGK010000002.1, from coordinate 241,470 downwards.
GTTTCCTATCTTGATATGAAAATAATATTAAAAAATTAAGTGATTCAACCGATATAGAAGTGTATGAACAAAGAAAAGTGAGGGATAAAATACATATGTTAAAACGAACTTTACTTTTATTTTTTCTTTCTTTTAGTCTATTCTCCTTCACTGCTGCACCATCACATACTGCTGCTGAAACCTTTGTCGATGTAACTGCTTCTTATCGGGCCTATGATGAAATTATGTACTTGGCACAAGGACAAATCGTATCCGGAAATAATGGCAATTTTTATCCGGGAAAGGCTGTGACAAGAGCAGAGGCAGCTGCTATGCTGGGACGAGCACTGGGATTAAACGGCAGCAAAACGACAACTTCTTTTAAAGATGTAAGCGGCAGTTCATTTGCCTCGGGGTATATTCAATCAGCTGCCAACAAGGGGATTATTGCTGGATACTCCAATGGCACTTTCCAGCCTGAAAAGGTCGTAACAAGAGGTGAAATGGCGTTATTTATCAGCCGTGCTTTTGGATATGGCAGCAAGCTGACAATGGCTGGAGCGTCTTCTCAGCTTATGGATAGAGGGATCGCCCAAGGATTGGCAAATGGTGATTTCGCTGTTAATAAGCAAATCACTCGGGCAGATTATGCGGTCTTTCTGGCAAGGGCGATCAATTATAAGCTTCGTATCACTCCGAAGGTCACGACAACGGGATTATTAAGCGTTGCAGCAAATGGGGGACTTAATGTCCGTACAGGTCCTTCAACAGCCTATAGTGTTAAAGGATCTCTTATGTCTGGGGCAAAAGTAAATGAAGCATACAGGGTCGGCAGCTGGGTTTATGTAAAAACATCCACGGTGGAAGGTTTTGTAAGCGGAAGTTACGTTGTTGAGGCACAGCAGGAAAATCCTGCAAGCCAACCAAATGAGGAAAAGGAACCATCAGGAGAAACTCCAAAGCCAAATGGGGATAAGGATACTTCTGCAGGAACTCCAACAAAACCAAACGAGGGGCCAATACCAGCAGAAAACTCTAAGTCTTTAAGTTCCCAAGTTGTGGTGATTGATGCCGGACATGGCGGCAGCGACAACGGGGCTGACGGTTTTGGATTACTTGAGAAAAACGTCAATTTAGATACGGCTCTAAAAGTAAAAGCTTTATTGGTTAAAACTCCATTTAAAATTGTCATGACACGAGAAGGGGACACCTATCCTACTCTTTCTGAACGTGTTACAATCGCTAAAAAAGCAAAAGGAAATGCGTTTATCAGTATTCATTCCAATGCCTTTAATGGCAGCGGCAACGGAATCGAAACTTATTTTTACAGTGCTGCATATAACCCGTATGTTTCTGACAGTAAAATGCTCGCAACAGCGATTCAAAATCGTCTATTAGCGATCGGAGAAACAAAAGATCGTGGGGTAAAAGCTGGCAACCTGCATGTTTTAAGGGAGAATAATATGCCGGCAACTCTAGTAGAACTAGGATTCATCGATAATGCTGCTGATAATGCGAAGCTTAAATCAGATGTGTGGAGACAGTCTGCTGCACAGGCCATTTATTGGGGCATCTTAGATTACTATAAGCAAAAGGGCTTCAATGTATCAGGATTATACTAAAATAAAAAACAGTCCATTCGGGCTGTTTTTTCTAATAACAAAAAATCCGGCTATTTAGCCGGATAGAAAAAGGTATTTAAAAGGGGGTTTTGAAGCTTACTGCACTTCTTTATATTATCTTTAATTCATGAACAAATCATGAACAAACTATTAACATAATCATAAAGTCAGATCCCTTTTTCCTCACAATACTCAGCAACAATCTGTTCAAGCTGATCAATTTCAGGATAATTTCCTGAAAAAGAAAACTTCACTTCTTCTATAAACTTTCCCTTGTTGTCATAGACATGAATAGCGCCATTCTGTTCAATCACACTATACTCAGGCTCAAAACGATAGCCGTTTCGTTCAATCGCACCCATGAAAATCATCTCCTAAAATAAATGTAGTCAGTTTTTTTCGTAATCGGAAGGAACTGTTATCATTAGCTAGCTTGATTTCGTCTGCTTTTGCCTTTTTTTCCTGACAACGGCCAGCAATAATAGAAACAACGGCAAAATCGTTTGCGCAAAGGGTCCGTAAAAAGGCAGAACAGTCATTAAATAGGAGGTATATTCCGCTGAATTTGGTACGGACCAGTAGGCAAGTTCAACAAAGAAAATCGTATACGGCCAAATGAGAACTCGATAGTCAGAAAGTTTCAGCCATTGTGCTGTACCTAATACTGACACATAAAAAAAGACGGAGATTTTTATAAAGGCCCCCACAATCCAAACAGCCATGGCGATTGATTCTACATTCTCAAAAAATCCGCCAAGACTAACGTAACGGGATGCCACCATTAATGGAAAAACCTTAGAAGAGGTAGTGATACCAAGGACAAAGAGAACCGTTAAATTGACCACTACTAAAGTGAGCATCACGCTAACTACAGTCAGCATGCCAAACTTTCTCCCTTTTTTTCCATCCGACAAATAAGGTAGAAGAAAAGCCATAAGAAATATTTCCGAATACCATCCCCCTGGTACGATTGAGCCTTTTATGACAGGTAAGATCCCATTCCCGAAAATAGGGAAAATATTTTTCATTTCATAATCCGGGCTTAAAAAAATGACAAAAGAGAGAAGGGGGAGAATAAATAAAGGCGAAAATAATAAAGCCAGTCTCCCAAGTACTTCTAAACCGCCCTGTACAGCAAAAGCGCAAAGCAGAATCATGGAGGCAATGATGACAATTAGCGGAGTACTTTCTAAAAAAGAACTAATGATAAATTCACTGTATCCTCTAACAATATGTCCTACCGCAAAAATGTAAAATACAAGAATATACAAGCCAATGATTTTACCTACAATTCGACCCGCAATTTGTTCACTGAACTCAATGACTGTTTGCTTTGGATAAAGCTTATGTAATTCATAGGCAATATAGACGGTCAAAAATCCGATGGCAGATGCCATCATCGGAGGGATCCAAAGATCATTTTTTGCAAATTTCGCCACAATACTGGGAACAGAGATAATACTGGTGGCGATAATGGAAGGATATAATAGAACCGCCATCTGCAGGGAAGAAATTTTTCCTTTTTCCAATTATTTTCCTCCTTCCATTTACACAAAATGAAGCCGCAGAAAAAAGGTCTTTTATTCACCCATCTATTCCATCAATGGAGCAAAGGGCTTAAAAAAGAATCTCATCCATGTCATCGGACCTGCGATGTTTGGAAGATCGAATAGGGATAGCCCCCAGCCAAACAAAAGGATCATCATAAACGCTATTTTATCTTTTAGAGGTTTCTGTTTTAATATTGGCCAGAGAACAAGCAGGATAAACGCGACCAGTAAGGCAGTTCCAAAAAAAGTTCCCCATTTCACTTATTTTTCACCTCTTCTTTAGGCATAGCCCCAGGTTTATTAATAGATCCTTCTCTGCGGATATGTGCTTCAACATTTATATCAACCCTCACATTTGCAAATGCTTCATCCCAATGGTTTTTCACCTGTTTCCATTCTTTTGGATATTTGTTATAGAAAACCTTTGAAAAACCAATAATATCAGCATGATAATCTTCCTGTAAACGAACTAGAACCTCACGGATACGAGTTTCGATCGCCTTCCCAAATTTTCTCTCCAATCTCTTCAGCTGCTTTGGGTCTGTAAATTCAATTTTTGTTTCATTTTCCACGATTGAACTTTCTGTTATAACTTCTACGATCATGATCCAGGTACCTTTTTCAATTTTTGGTTTCAAACTGATATGTGCTGATACCGGATTGAGAGATACCAGGCCTCTCTCACCTGCAAGCTCTACACTTACTGTATAACCTTTAATTTCATCTCTTAACCATAATATCCCCCTGGTTTCTGATTCGTTAATGGTCCCAATCATTTTATCCCGATGAAAAATAGCTGTTCCATCAATATGGGGAAACATTGTTTCTTTTCCTTCAAGCGGCTTTTCCGATTTTATTTTTACATAAGGAATCGCTACTGATCCCGTTATATCGGTAAGCATTTCATCTACATCCTGTATCGTTACCTGCATCCCGATCAGTTTATTCGATACTTCCCGAAGGACTTCTGATGAATACCGTTCTAAACGGGGTACTACCTCCAAAATATCTTTTGCTTTTCCTTCGCTTATATAAACAAACGCTCTTTCCCTTGGCTCTGGATGACGGAGTATAAAGTCCATTTGATCTTGAATCCCATCTTTTGCTAAGTCTTTACTAAAAATAAATATCTTGCATTGACCCCAAAAAACCTGGCGGGACAATTTCCCTTGCAGCTTTGAAAGTGCATCTGCAAGATTTACACCCGTTTGCGAGGTGGTCACCGTAATGTTTTCGCCTCCACCACTGCCGGATTGATCACCTGAAGTGCTTGCTGCCTTAGGGATGAAAATTTGGATCGAAAGTTCGATTTCCTCCCCTTTTTTATCAATGGCGGTTCCTGTCACAATCGCTAGATCATTGACTTCCACCCGATCCCAGCATCCGGTCAAACACAGGAGAGACATAGCAGCAGAAAATAATAACATAATCCTTCTTTTCATTAGGTATGATTCTTTTTCATTTGCGAACAAGATTTCTTCACCGCCCTCAACTAACGTTTTTTACTGGTTCTTCTTAGGTGGACCTGGCATTTGTCTGGAAGCTTGGCGGTATACATTTGAAGCCATACGATTATGCGGGCGGGTATCAAGCATCCACAAAGGGGCACGCCATAGAACATCCTTCAATTCACGTGTTTTTAACGGCGCTAATGGTTCTAAGTAAGGCATGCCAAATGAACGCAATGTGCATAAATGGATGGCTATCGCGATGACACACAGCATAACGCCCAGTAAACCTAAAGTAGAGGCCAGCAGCATAATCGGAAACCTGAGCATGCGAATCGCAATACCTGCCACATAACGAGGTACCATAAAGGAAGAAATCCCTGTAATGGCGACAATGATGACCATTGGTGCCGAGACCAAACCCGCTTGAACGGCTGCTTGCCCGATAACAAGGGCGCCCACAATGCTGACAGCAGAACCCATTTGTTTCGGCATACGAATCCCAGCTTCGCGCAGTGCTTCAAATGAAATTTCCATCAATAGTGCTTCCACAATAGCAGGAAATGGGACTGCTTCTCGGGAGGCAGCAATACTGAGCAGCAGGGGTGCCGGGACCATTTCTTGATGGAAGGTCATAAGCGCTACGTATAAAGATGGCAGTAAAAGAGAGATAGCTAGAAATAAATAGCGAAGCCATCGTATTAAGGTGCCGACCATGTAACGCTGGTAGTAATCCTCGTGTGATTGAATCAGTGAAAAAAAAGAAATGGGAGCAATTAAACAAAAGGGCGTTCCTTCTACAAGAATCACGGCACGTCCTTCTAATAAATTTGCACACGCGATATCGGGCCGTTCTGTCGACATGATTTGCGGGAATGGAGAGTAAGGATTATCCTCTATCATTTCCTCGATATATTGACTTTCCAAAACCCCGTCTATCTCAATTCGATTCAGCCTTGCTGTCATTTCATCAATTAAACTTTGTTCTGCAATCCCTTCAATATAGGCAAGGATGACATTTGTCTTTGTATATCTCCCGATTTTCAATGACTTCATTTTCAATGCGGGACTTTTAATAATTCTGCGTAAAAGCGAGGCGGCGGTATCAAGCGATTCAGTAAATCCCTCCCGTGAACCCCTGATACTGCCTTCGGCAACGGGTTCATCAATGGCCCGCTTTTCCCATTTCGCAAAGCCTAAAGAGTATCCAAAAGTTTCTCCATCGCAAAGAAGCAAAGGATTCCCATTTGCGATGGATTCAATGCAATCAGCTATCAGCGTGACTTTTCCCATTTGAGAAATCGGTAGTTGATTTTCAAGAATATCAAAAGAAGCATCTTCAGGTTTTTCCTGCATTAAAGGAGTAAGGACAAAATTCTCTACGGCTTCAATATCCGAAAGGCCTTTAATATAGATAATGACTGCTTTTTTTTGCCCAAAAAGTATAAATGAACGAAAGAACACATCTGAACAATTTTGATAGATGGTACGAAAAAAGGTAACGTTTTGGGTGAAATTATCATTTAGTACATCTTGAAACGCTTGCGAATCCTTCTGATTGATAGGAACAGGAGGCTTCTTTGCTGACGGCTTTTTTAATAATTTATCAATATTGCGAATCAAGCGGAGCCCTCCTTCAAAGAACAAAATAGTCTTGGTTTAGTTTAATATTTCCATGGGTAACATATTTATCCATTATTTTGCCATAATAAAACCATCATATTTAATGGACGGATTGGTGATAAAGTGACTATGATGAACATTTTGCTCTATTTATCGTTTGCTATAATTTCCATTATTTTTATTTCTATCCTATTTTTCCTATCCCGTTGGCGACTCATTGCCCAAAAAGTAGTAAAACAAACAGGTGAAATTCTGTTAACGGACAGATACTCAGAAAATATTCTGGAAATCATTCCTGGTTTTCGGCATATGGGGATACAAAATGTTCTAGAAAACAGCCTGCGTGCTCATTCAGGTGAGATTCTTCACCGCCCGCTGGGTTCCAGCAAAAAATGGCCGCATTTAGAGCCGATTACGTTTATCCCGGTGCAGACGGCATCCTTTCCCATTCAGTCTGATAAGGATGTCGATATTAAAGTCATTATTGGACCCAAAGCGAAAAAACCGATGGAAATTCACATTCCGATCATGATTAGCGGCATGGCTTACGGAGTTTCTCTTAGTGAACAGGTGCGGCTTTCATTAGCAGAAGCGGCAAAAAATACAGGGACGTCAATCAATTCAGGGGAAGGAGCCGTTTTACCTGAAGAGTTAGCGACAGCAGGGAAATATGTCCTTCAATTTTCCAAGGCAGAATGGTCAAAGGAAGAAGAACTCCTTACCCAGGTAGATATGATTGAATTAAAATTGGGGCAGGGAGCTTTGTTAGGGACGGGAGCGAAGATTCCGCCTGGTGATTTGATCGGACGTCCACGTGAAATAATGGGGCTGAAAGAAAATGAAGATGCCGTTATTTTTGATAATTTTTTTGCCGACCAAACGTTAGAGGACTTAAAGCAATTAATTTCGAGGCTGCGTGAGCTCACGGATGGTATTCCCATTGGGGTAAAAATGGGAGCAGGAGGAAGGCTTGAAGAGGATCTCGATCATGTTGTTGCATTAGGAGTAGACTTTATTACAATCGATGGAGGACAGGGCGGCTCATATGCTGCACCGCCCATATTAGCGGATGATATGGGGATCCCGACCCTGCATGCTGTCGTACGTGCAGCCAATTATTTAGAAAAAAGAAAATTAAAGGGGCAAATCAGTTTAATCGTATCAGGAGGACTTTTTGTACCGGGGCAGTTTTTTAAAATACTCGCATTAGGGGCTGACGCCGTTTGCATTGCCTCTGCAATGTTATTTGCTGTAACCCATACGCAAACGTTAAATGCACTGCCATTTGAACCGCCAACACAGGCTGTCTGGAATCAAGGGAAATTTCGGGATGAATATAATCGTGAGGAAGGTGTAACGTCTGCTGAGAAATTCTTAACTTCATGTGCAGAAGAAATAAAAATCGGGTTAAGAGCAATGGGGAAACGGTCGCTCAAAGAGATGTCAAAAGATGATTTAGTTTCGTATGACGAACTAGTGTCTAAAAAATTGGGAATTCCCTTTTCATTTAATGCAAGGGAAGTAGGAAACCAGGCAGGAAAGGATTTCAAGAAAAATCCATCTAACTTCTGAATTCAGCAGATGGATGATGGGTTTCATTATAAAGGAGAGATGTGTAGCATGGGCAAAGAGTATGTAAATTAATGTTAAGAAATAAACTGAACTGTATAGTCCTTATTGTTTGGGCTTATGAATCATTTGCGATTATAATTGGGATATCATTCCAAGGCTGATTTGCTTAAATATATTCTTAACTTGGTAGAAACTTGGAGGCGTATAGTATGACACAACGATTTAAACGTATTCATGTACTAGTAATGGATTCCGTTGGGATTGGCGAGGCTCCTGATGCGGCGCAATTTGATGATATTGGTGCGGATACATTAGGCCATATTGCCCGCGAGAAAGGCGGATTAAACCTGCCAAACCTAGCGAAACTCGGATTAGCAAATATCAAGCCGATTACAGGGGTTCAGCCTGCTTTGCAGCCGCTGGCAAGCTTCGGAACCATGCAGGAAAAATCGGCTGGAAAAGACACAATGACAGGCCACTGGGAAATCATGGGCTTGTATATCGATACGCCATTCCGCGTATTTCCAGACGGGTTTCCACAGGAATTAATCGATAAAATTGAAGCTTTCTCCGGAAGAAAAGTCATCGGAAATAAGCCTGCAAGCGGCACGGAAATCATAAAAGAGTTAGGGGAAGAACAACTGAAAACAGGTGCGTTAATTGTTTATACTTCAGCGGATTCTGTGCTTCAGATTGCAGCACATGAAGGTGCCATTCCGCTTGTTGAACTATATAAAATCTGTGCTTACTGCAGGGAGATTACCCGCGATGATCCCTATATGATTGGCCGGATTATAGCACGACCGTATATTGGTACGAATGCCGAGGATTTTCAACGTACATCCAATCGCCACGATTATGCCCTGAAGCCTTTTGGCGAGACCGTAATGAATCATCTTAAAGTTGAAGGATTAGATTGTATTGCCCTTGGGAAAATTTCTGATATTTATGATGGGGAAGGGGTTACGGAAGCAATTCGCACCACTTCGAATATGGACGGAATGGATCAATTTATTGCCATGCTTGACCGTGATTTTCATGGTTTGAGCTTTATCAACCTGGTAGATTTTGACGCCGCGTACGGGCACCGCCGGGATCCAATTGGATATGGCGATGCATTAGAAGCCTTTGATGCCCGCCTGCCGGAGGTGTTTGAAAAAATGCAACAAGACGATCTGCTAATCATTACCGCTGATCACGGCAACGATCCGACCTATAAAGGCACGGATCATACTCGGGAATATGTACCGCTGCTTGTCTATTCCAAAAAACTTTCTGGAGGTAAAAATCTTGGCGTTCGCAAAACCTTTGCCGATCTTGGGGCCACCGTGGCCGATAATTTCAGCGTAAAAATGCCCCAGCACGGAACCTCTTTTCTAAGCGAGCTGCTGTAACGAATCGCGCAGCCAACAAGGGAGGGATCGAATAAGTGAAGAAGGACTGTGATAACTATGAGAATGATCGATATCATTGAAAAGAAACGCGACGGTCATGAATTAACAACGGAAGAAATTCAATTTTTTATTCATGGGTATACATCTGGCGCCATTCCTGACTATCAGGCAAGTGCACTGGCAATGGCGATCTTTTTTCAGGATATGACGGAAAAGGAACGAGCTGACTTAACGATGGCTATGGTTCATTCAGGAGCTACGATCGACCTTTCGGGGATTGAAGGGATTAAAGTAGATAAGCATTCAACAGGGGGAGTAGGCGATACGACTACCCTAATCCTTGCTCCTTTAGTAGCAGCTGTCGGTGTTCCAGTGGCAAAAATGTCCGGCCGCGGACTCGGACATACAGGCGGCACGATTGATAAACTGGAATCCATAGCAGGCTTTCATGTTGAAATGACGAATGGGCAATTTATCGAACTCGTGAACAAAAATAAGGTAGCGGTTATCGGCCAGTCCGAAAATTTAACTCCGGCCGATAAAAAACTGTACGGATTGCGAGACGTAACAGGAACCGTCAATTCTATCCCGTTAATTGCCAGCTCAATTATGTGCAAGAAAATAGCAGCCGGCGCAGATGCCATCGTCCTTGATGTCAAAACAGGTGCCGGAGCATTTATGAAAACGGAGGAGTCAGCGATCGAATTAGCCCATGCTATGGTGAAGATTGGGAATAATGTCGGCCGCCAAACGATCGCCGTTATTTCGGATATGTCACAGCCTTTAGGTTTTGCCATCGGCAACGCATTGGAGGTAAAAGAAGCGATTGATACGTTAAGAGGGCAGGGTCCGAAAGATTTAACGGAATTGGTTCTCACATTAGGCAGTCAGATGGTGGTTTTAGCGAAAAAGGCTGATTCTATGGAAGAAGCCCGCAAGATGCTGACTGTAGTAATAAAGAATGGTCAGGCCATTGAGAAATTTAAAGAGTTTGTATCCTCTCAAGGCGGAGATGCCTCGGTAGTGGACCATCCGGAATATTTGCCGCAGGCCTCTTATCAAATTGATGTCCCTGCTAAGGTGGACGGCACGGTTTCTGAAATTATCGCTGATGAAATCGGGAAGGCAGCCACGATGCTTGGTGCCGGCCGTGCGACGAAAGAGGATGTAATTGATTTAGCGGTTGGGCTTGTGTTACATAAAAAGATCGGTGATGCAGTGAAAAAAGGTGAATCTTTAATCACGATTCATTCCAATCGCGAAGATGTTCACGATGTAATGGAAAAAATCTATGAAAATATTCGAATATCCAACCATGCCGATGTTCCAAAATTAATTCATACAATTATGACAGTATAAACGCCGCAGGAAAGGAAGAGCAGGATGACGGACAAACAATTAATCGAAGAAGCGAAAAAGGCGAGAAAAATGGCTTATGCACCATACTCCCAATTTGAGGTAGGTGCGGCTCTTCTCACAAGTGACGGCAAGGTGTACCATGGCTGTAACATTGAAAATGCAGCCTACAGTATGTGTAACTGTGCCGAGCGTACGGCATTATTTAAAGCCTATTCAGAAGGGGAGCGGGATTTTAAAATGATGGCTGTCATTGCCGATACAGACCGCCCCGTTACTCCCTGCGGCGCCTGCCGCCAAGTGATAAGCGAATTATGTCCAAGCAGCATGATTGTCATCTGCTCAAATCTTCAGGGCGATGTGGCGCAAACATCAGCAGAAGCTTTATTGCCAGGGGCATTTTCGAAAGCGGATTTAGACTAATTAAGTATTACACTATGAAAAAGGTGTCTGCAAATATTTTCATCGCAGACACCTTTTACTTAGGGCAGCAGATAAAGTACAGCAAAGAAGTGGCAGACTGTCCCGGCGAGGACAAAGACATGCCAAACAGCGTGGTGATGTTTGAATAATTGCCATATATAAAAAACAGCACCGAATGTATAGCAGAGACCGCCAGCTGCCAACAGGATTAAGCCTGTTGGATGAAGACTGGAAACTAAATCATTCCAAACAAAAACAATCAACCAGCCCATCACGACATAAAGCAGCGTAGAAGTATAAAGATATTTTTTTACGAAAAAAGATTTAAATACCGTACCACCAATAGCCAGTCCCCAGACGATACCGAAAAGCGTCCAACTGATCCACCCCTTCACCGCAATAAACAAAAACGGTGTATAGGTTCCGGCGATAAAGAAATAGATCGAGGTATGATCCATAATTTCGAAAAAGTCTTTCGCCCGTCCCGGTTTCAGTGCATGCAGCAAAGTGGACGAGGTATATAAAAGAACCATTGTCACCCCAAATAAAGTAAAGCCGACAATATGCCAGGCATTCCCATACAGTGAGGCAAACACGATTAAAATGACGAGTGCAGCGATACTAAGCAGTGTTCCGATTCCATGAATAATGGAATTCGATAGTTCTTCTTCTTTTGAAAAAACATGGGTATTGGCCAACTCTGTAACCTGCCTTTCGTGTTTCTTGATAGATTTAGAATTTCTCTCAGTAATGAGAAATGTTTTGATTCTGCAAATTTTTTCCATTCTAAAAGGAAGAGCATTTCAACATTATAATCCTTTGCGGGAAGGATGGATAGTGACACTTATCATGAGCCGGATCATGATTTTGGACAGAAAAAATAGTATATAATAGTATAATAATGATTCATGATCTGGAGTGAAAAGGATAAGATGAGTGAGAATTTTGCCAAATGGTATGATCCATTAATGAATCCATTGGAGCAGACTGTTTTTAAAAAAATCCGTCAAGATTTGATTCAGCGGGCTAACGGCAGGGTTATGGAATTAGGTTCGGGCACGGGAATTAACTTTCCGCTCTACAAAGATGTAGAAAACGTAACCGCGATCGAACCAAACCCATATATGATCCAGCGGTCACTGAATAAAAAAGAAAAAGCTTCTGTGCCAATAACAGTTTTGCAGCAGAGCGCCGAGGAACTGCCCTTTTCGGATCATTCATTCGATACCGTTATAGCCACTCTAGTTTTTTGCACGATTCCCAATGTGGAACAGGCGTTGCAGGAAGTACACAGAGTCTGTAAGCCGGGAGGCAAAATCCTTTTATTTGAGCATGTGCTGATGGAGAATCCTGTTTTAGGAAAAATACAGACCCGCTTAACCCCTTATTGGTCGAAAATTTGTGACGGCTGCTGTTTAGACAGGGATACAGTAAGTGTTGTGCGACAGCAAGGTTTTGAAATGGTCGAACTGAAACAATATTACCGCGGACTGTTTATCATGATGGAATTTCAAAATCACTGAAATCGTCGATATAGCTAAACAAACTGCATCATTGAGGTGAAAGGACAATGACCATAGCCGGTTATGCAAAATTTCAAACATATAAGAATCTGCTGCTTTCGCTGCCGCAGATCGATGAAACTGCGCTAAAGAGCGAAGCGTTTTTATTAGATAAAGATGAAAAGAAAAATATTGAAATCTATTATGCTCCGTTTGAACATATAAATGAGCATGCTAAAGTGGTCATCGCCGGTATTACACCAGGACTGCATCAAATGAAAATCTCATACAATACGGTAAAACAGGCGACAGGAGACTTTACAGACGAAGAAATTCTTCATAAGGTGAAGAAAAACTCAAGCTTTGAAGGATCAATGAGAAAAAATCTAATCGGCATGCTCGATGAATTACAATTACAGAACTTTTTGGGGATATTTTCGACAAGTGAGCTTTTTGCTCAGAAAAGTGATTTAGTACATACGACATCAGTGATCACCTATCCAGTATTCAAGGCAGGGAAGAATTATAACGGTTCATCCCCAGACATATTAAAAACAGAACTGCTTAAGAAATATATCGTTGACAACTTTGTCACAGAGTTTCAAAGCTTGGATAATCCTCTGATTATTCCGCTCGGTGTAAATGTGGAAAAAGTGCTTGATTTTCTGGCACAACAGAAAGTGATAAAGGCTGATTCCATCCTGAGCGGATTTCCGCATCCATCCGGCGGTAACGGTCACCGCCATAAACAATTTGCCCATAACAAAAAGGGGATGGCTCTGAAATTGGAGCAATATTTTTCTCAATAATAAGAAATGGAAGATGAATCATGAACTCCTTTTGCTAAACTGGCAAGAGGGGTTCTTCATGTTTATTTATTTTAAAAAAATTAGAAAATTAAAATAAAAAGGTGGAAATTTTTCCTTAATCTGTTATATAATATAAACAATAAAACAAAACGTGTTATATAATAAAAAGGAGATGGTGGTAAATGATGACAAACCGAGAAAGAGATAACATGATCCAGTTTTTAATGAATTACTTCGGTGGGGAATTTAACCAATTAATGGATATGAGTGACCATTCGCTGGAACACACATACAACTTCGCCTACCAAAGGAAAGAAATGGAAAGTGATTTCTAAGGTATTATTCATTCCATCAAGAACCTTCTATAATAAAAAAAGAGTCTGATCCTAATCATAAAATGGATCAGGCTCTTTTTCATGAAGATAATACATAAAATTTTCTAAACGATAAGCAATTAGGTTGCATGAAAAGTTAGAAAGGAAGTAACATACAAAAGTATAGAATAAACAAATAATAGCCATACATATTCTGGTTTAACTATCAGCCAAGACGATCACTAAGAAAGGATGTCAAATTAAACGTTGAAAATACAATCGCCAACTTATATTTTATTAAGTATTCTCTCCTTAGCCGGCTTTAGTTTTATGGCCTACACCATTAGTGTCCATGAAGTGCTAATTTTCGATCGAAGGATTATTTCTATCGTCCAGGGCTGGGAAAACCCAATATTAACCTATATCATGAAGTTCTTTACGACAATTGGTTCATCCAACGTCACGATTGTATTATCTCTCATTATTTTGTTTTTTCTTTTTAAAGTATTGCATCACCGTTCTGAATTATTTGTATTCACGATTGTCATAATTGGCTCTTCTATACTGAATGGATTGTTAAAACAGATATTTCACCGGGCGCGCCCTGAGCTCCATCGAATCATAGATATTGGCGGATATAGTTTTCCAAGTGGACATGCTATGAATGCCTTCACCTTTTACGGCATCTTAACTTTCCTGCTATGGCGTCATATAACAGTAAAACAGGGAAGAATCATCTTAATTTGGAGCAGTTCAATTATGATTTTCATGATTGGCTTAAGCCGTGTCTATTTAGGTGTCCATTACCCAAGTGATATCATTGGCGGCTATTTGGGAAGCGGCTGTTGGCTGGCGCTTTCGATATGGACTTTCCAGCTTTATAAAGAAAAACAATCCCGGCGGCAAATGGTTTGGAATGAATGATGCGTTCCTCAGGTTTTAGCGCAAGATATTTTTGGGGAAATATTTTTACGCTAAAACCTTCTCTGTCTACGATGTTCAACTTTCTCGCATCATCTACATGAAGTTTAAATCCCGTTCCCTCTAATTTTCCACTATTACCATATAGGTTTCACTGGTCCAACTTATTTTCGTATAATAAAGATTTTAAAATCTATCCAAAAAGGTTTCCGTAGACCTAAATTAATTGTATATGATACCATTTATATACTAAAAATGTCGATTAAGGCGGAATGGTGTCGTTTACATGTATTCGAAAGCCTCCGAACAAAGGAGTGTAGGGATTGGGTCTTATTGAATTATTTTTGATTGCCATAGGGGTATCGATGGATGCATTTGCTGCTTCTATCTGCAGGGGCTTATCGTTAAAGAAGTTTAATATTAAAACGGCCGTTATTGTCGGGCTGTATTTTGGAAGTTTTCAGGCTGTTATGCCTTTGCTTGGCTATCTGCTTGGTGTCCAGTTCCAAGATCTCATAGAAGACATTGATCATTGGATTGCCTTTGCCTTGCTGGTGATTATTGGCATTAATTTTATTAGGGAATCACGAAAAGAATGCGCTAACAATGAAGAGAACCATGCCCATATTTTTTCCCCGCTGAGTTTTAAAATCATGTTTGTCCTTGCTTTTTCCACCAGTATTGATGCCCTCGCGGTAGGTGTTAGTTTTGCCTTTCTCAAGGTATATATTGTTCCGGCTATTTTGTTTATTGGTCTTGTAACATTTTTCATGTCTATCATCGGAGTAAAAATAGGGAATACATTCGGCACAAAATTTAAAGCCAGCGCTGAATTCGCCGGCGGCGTTATTTTAATCCTAATCGGGATTCATATTTTGTTAGAACATTTAGGAATCATCCGGTTTTAAAGCGAGATGAAAGAATGGTTTCAAATTTGAACTTCATTCAGCAGAAGAGCCCAACATAGTTGAGGGTAAAGGATTTTAAGAGTATATATATTTATGATAATATTATTATGTTAACCTGTGAATTTGATGTCTGATAGAAGGAGAACATGGTTAAACAGGGGAGTTTGCCATATTGTCCTTCACATAGTGTTAAACTTAAGATTTTTCAATGGCGGACAGCTGTTCAGTATGTCCGCATAAACTTACTGCTAGATGAAGATTAAGCAGCTGCGTGCCCGCTGTTAAATCAAGCGATAGGATTTCTTCAATTCTTTTTAATCGGTAATTAAGTGTATTGATGTGGACATGCAGAGTTTCTGCGGTCCTTTTCGTATTTTTGTTTTTCTCCAAATAAATGTAAAGCGTTTTCAATAATTCCCCATTTCTAGATTCATCGTACTCAATCAGGGGTCCGAGAACCTCATGGATAAATTCATGTACTTCTTCTTCGGAATGTTGCAGAATGAATCTTTGTATACCTAGATCGGAGTAGCTAATTATCCGATTTTCACAACGAAACCGCTGGATATATTTCAGACACTTTTCAGCCTCTTGCAATGAATACTGGACATTCAATAATCCCTGCTTCATCCTGCCAATTCCAAAAGCAGCCTTCACATTCCAATTTCGCTGTTGTATTTCCTGCTGAATCAGCTTCACTTTGCCCTTAATATGGGAAATTAGCCATGCACTTTCGCTTTGGTTTGGATTAGAGAGAAGAACAACGATTTGATTTTGATGTTCAACTGTCATATTTTGTGTCAGACTGTCGGTTAGGCTTTGATGGATAAGCTGAATCATTTTTCGCATAAAACCATCCCTTGAAAGCATTGGATTGGATGTTGGCTGAAACTCAATAATCATAGCAACATAGTTTAGCGAAGGATCGAAGTTAAGACTTTTTGCTTTTTGAATCAAAGCCTCATCTATATGCCCGGAATAAAGCTTCTTAACAAATTCTCCGTTCAGCCGCTGCTGGGTGTCAAATACCGCCTGTTCTTTAAAAAGTTCTAATGAAAGGACCGTGCAGGCATGTTCTAAAGCGGCTATATCCATCCCGTTCATTTTTTTAGCCGAAAGAATCAGCAAAAGTCCAAGGAAATTTGGTCTCGAACCAAGCGGGAAGCAGACTAAATGATAATGAGTACCTTCGATTCTCATTTCTGTTACTTCCAAATTATTTTTGTTCGATTTCACAAATAAACCAGCTTTTTTTCTTACCAGTTTTAAAAGGGCCGAGGAGGGTTCGGCAAGATATGATGCTGCCACTAGTTCTCCTAAATCATCAAATAGAAAGGTATTTTGTCCAATCCATTGGTGGATATTTTGCAGAATAGAATGCAGACCTTCCCCTTGCAGAACAAGATAGGCCAAATTCCTATGAACCTCAATCGAATTTGAAAGCTTTTGTACAGTATCTTCCTTTTCTTTATAAAGGTTGGATCTTTCTAAAGCAACAGCAGCCTGATGGCAGATAGCCTCTAATAGATTCATATCTTCTGCTTTAAAATTTAATGATTGCTGGAAAGAATCCAACGTAAAGACGCCGATACTCTGACCATTTAGAACTATGGGGGAAGAAATAACAGATGAAAAGGAAAAATTCTCCGGAATCGATTGTGTGAGCAGGCTGCCATTTTTCGAAGACAGGGTGGCTAAAGCATCCTTGATTTCTTTTTCGCTGGGAAAAAAGACAGACTTTCCTGCTTGAAATGTCATACCGGTCATAGATTCACCGGGTTTTAAGCGAATTTGCTGAAAGATTTTTGGATAAAAAACACCTTGGGCGGATTGGGCAATCAGAATATCCTTATTTTTATCGTATAACCACAAGGAGCCACCTTCAGCTGCATCCACAACGGAAATCGTTTCACTTAGCATTAATTCAAAAATCGTATTGATATCAAATGACGTATTTAATAGGTTTGATATGTGGATTAATGATTGAAGCTGGCGCCGCGTTAAAGTATCTTCCATATGTATTCTCCTCGCCAATGATTAGTAGAACATCATTTCACAAAAATTTGTCTAAAGAAACAAAAGGTCAGTTGATTCAACAAAGGTCTAATCCATCATATACATATAGAAACGAAATCATTCCTTATAAAATATACTCATAAATAAATTGTATGAAAATTCAGACGAATTTTCAATCCTTCTATTTGTGTAAAAACTACAAACTTAAAGGACATATTTTCATGAATATCCACATAGTATTTTTCAATATTATTGGTAAGATTTATCTAAAGATTCAGAATTCTATAATAAATTAGATTGGATTTTTGCAATCTCTTATAATTCTTGAATGATTTCTGAAGAGAAAGGAATGAATGGAAATGAACTATGAATTAAGTGAAGAACAGTCCATGATCCGTAAAATGATGCGTGAGTTTGCAGAGGGAGAAGTAGCGCCCGGTGCCGATGAAAGAGATCGAACAGGAACGTTTCCACAGGAAATTTTTGAAAAGTTGGCTGAGTTGGGAATTATGGGTCTGCCATTTCCTGAGGAATACGGCGGGGGAGGGTCCGATACGGTCAGCTTTGCCATTACAGTAGAAGAATTAAGCCGGGTATGTGCCTCCACTGGGATTACATATTCTGCCCATATCTCATTAGGAGGAGCACCGATCCACCTGTTTGGTACAGAGCTGCAAAAGGAGAAATATTTAACACCATTATGTACTGGGGAATATTTGGGAGCCTTTGGTTTAACGGAGCCAAATGCGGGATCGGACGCCGGCGGAACGCAGACCACAGCAGTTTTAAATGGTGATCAGTGGACTGTAAACGGTACGAAATGTTTCATTACAAATGCCAGTTTCGCAAAAAATGTCGTGATTACAGCCGTAACAGACCGTTCCAAGGGAACAAACGGAATCAGCGCCTTTATTACTTCTACAGATGATCCGGGTTTTTCTGTTATGAGCAATTATGAAAAAATGGGCCTTCATGCTTCAAATACAACGGAATTAATTCTGGAAAATGTAAGCGTACCCAAGGAAAACCTTTTAGGTGAGGAAGGAAAAGGCTTTAAACAATTTCTCGCTACTCTTGATGGAGGAAGAATTGGGATTGGGGCGATGGCTGTCGGGATGGCACAAGGTGCTTATGAAAAAGCATTGCAATACGCGGGAGAAAGGAAACAATTTGGGCAAAGCTTATCGAAGTTTCAAGCCATTCAATTTAAACTAGCCGATATGGCGATGTACATTGAATTAGCACGAAATATGGTCTATAAAGCGGCCTGGTTAAAGGATAAGGGGCAGCGCTTTAAAAAAGAAGCAGCGATGGCAAAACTGTTTGCTTCTGAAATTTGTATGAAGGTCTGTGACCAAGCTGTACAGATTCATGGCGGATACGGCTATATGAAGGAATATCAGGTGGAAAGATTTTTCCGTGATGCGAAGCTGTTGGAAATCGGTGAAGGAACCTCCGAGGTGCAAAGAATGGTCATTGCGCGTGAAATTGGGTGTAAATAAGGAAGTATTGTCTCAAATAATCTGAATAATTTGAAAGTGATAAAAGGAGGGGATCATTTGTTTAAAAAGATACTAATTGCGAATCGCGGAGAGATAGCATGCCGGGTGATTCGCACATGCAAAGCATTGGGAATCCAAACCGTTGCCATTTATTCAGAAGCCGATAAAGAGGCACTTCATGTAAAAGAAGCCGACGAGTCCTATTACGTTGGCGAAGCAAAGGTCTCCGAGAGCTATCTCAATATGGAAAGGATTATTGAAATCACTCGTCTAACGGGCGCTGAGGCAATTCATCCAGGCTATGGGCTGCTTTCAGAAAATGCAGGGTTTGCCCGACTCTGTAAACAAGAAGGAATTACATTCATCGGTCCATCGCCTGATGTCATTGCCAAAATGGGCAGCAAAATTGAGGCCAGAAAAGTAATGGAACAGGCTGGAGTGCCGGTGGTTCCAGGAATTACGCACCCCTTAGCTGATGCCGAAGAGGCGGCAGCGGTTGCCGAGAAAATTGGTTATCCAATCATGCTGAAAGCATCTGCAGGCGGCGGCGGGATCGGAATGCAGATTGTGCACAATGAGGAAGAAATGCGCAAGGCTTTCGAGGGGAATCAAAAACGGGCGGCAAGTTTTTTCGGAAACGGTGAAATGTTTCTGGAAAGGTTTGTCGAAAACCCAAGGCATATTGAAATTCAAATTCTCGCGGATTCCTATGGCCATACCGTGTACTTATGGGAACGTGAATGCTCCATCCAGCGCCGTCATCAAAAGGTGGTGGAAGAAGCACCTTCGCCATTTTTAGATGAAGATACGCGGAGAAAGATGGGAGAAGCAGCAGTAAAAGCAGCAGAATCCATTGGTTACGAAAATGCGGGAACAATTGAGTTTCTCGTCGATCAAGAGAAAAACTTCTACTTTTTAGAGGTGAACACCCGCTTGCAGGTTGAACATCCGGTGACGGAAGAAATCACAGGCCTGGATTTAGTCGCAGAGCAGCTAAGGATAGCAGCAGGTCAAGCGCTGCCGTTTAACCAATCTGAGATACAACGGAAGGGCCATGCGATTGAGGTACGGATTTATGCGGAAGATCCGAAAACATTCTACCCTTCGCCTGGAAAAATTACGAAATTCGCTTTGCCAACAGGGCCGGGAATCCGTCATGAAACAGGCGTAACAAATGGGACCGTCGTTACTCCTTTCTATGATCCAATGATGGCAAAACTAATCGTAAAAGGGGATACACGTGAAGATACCATTCAGCTGTTAAAGGATGCATTATCCCGCTATGAAGTAGAAGGGATTAAAACAAATATTCCCATGCTCTTAAAAGTAATAGAACATGAGGCTTTCCGTTTTGGCGACACGACAACAAACTTTATAGAAAAGTATCTCCAGGAACAAAACAAAAAAGCAATGAAATAAGGAGGAAGATCAATGAATAATGTAAAAGCGGTGATGGCGGGAAATGTGTGGAAAATTTTGGTGAATGTAGGGGATCTGGTGGAGGATGGCCAGGATATTGCAATATTAGAATCAATGAAAATGGAAATTCCCATTGCCGCAGACTTTGGCGGCGTTGTGAAGGAAGTAAAAGTGAGTGAAGGTGATTTCGTCAATGAAGAAGATATTTTAATCGAATTCGAGTAAGCCAATGGGGTGGTGAAGAGATGAAATGGCCGGCAAATGTTCAGATTAAAGAGGTTGGACCAAGGGATGGTCTGCAAAATGAGAAGGCATTTCTGTCTACTGAAGATAAGATACACTTGATCAATCTCATGTCCCGAACAGGTTTGAACTACATTGAAATCACTTCTTTTGTGAATCCGAAGTGGATCCCGGCACTGTCGGATTCACTCGAGGTGGCAAAAAGGATTGAACGCGTTCCGGGTGTTACCTATGCGGCACTTGTCCCCAACCTACGTGGGTTGGATAAAGCAATAGAAGCGGATATCGAAGAAGTATCAGTCTTTATGTCCTCCAGTGAAACGCATAATCAAAAAAATATCAATAAGTCCATTGGCGATACCTTCCCTGTTCTAAAGGAAGTTGTACAGGAGGCGCAAATGGCTGGTAAAAATGTTCGTGGATATATCTCCACCGTGTTTGGTTGTCCTTATGAGGGCAAGGTCTCCGTTAATAATGTGATTCAAGTTGCCGACAAACTGTTAGAAATGGGGATCAGAGAAATATCACTGGGAGATACGATCGGTGCTGCCAGCCCCAAACAAGTGCAAATTATCCTTGAGAATCTATTAAAACGATATCCTATCGATAAGTTCGCTATGCATTTTCATGATACAAGGGGTACGGCATTAGCCAATGTACTCATGTCTCTTGAAATGGGAATAACCACATTTGATTCCTCTGCCGGAGGATTGGGAGGATGTCCATATGCGCCGGGTGCGTCAGGAAATGTTGCCACGGAAGACTTATTATATATGCTGCATCAAATGGGTATTCAAACCGGAATAAATGAAGAAAAGCAGCTGGAGGCAGCACAATTTATTCAAGAAAGAATAGGAAGAGCATTGCCGAGCCGCAGCCTCCAGGTATTTACCGGCAGACCTGCTCCTACAGTCAATGAGGGAGGGGAATAGAATGGAAAAAACAGTACATTTCAAAGTGATGGACAATGGTATTGCTCTCATTACGTTAAATCGCCCCCATGCAGCGAATGCTTTGTCAACAGAAATGTTGGAAGAATTAATGGCAAAACTCGATACGTGTAAATTTGACCCCTCTATTCGCTGTGTCATCATCACAGGAGCCGGGGGAAAAGTCTTTTGTGCCGGGGCAGACTTAAAAGAACGAGCGGGTATGGATGCGCAAACGGTAAAGAGGACGGTTTCATTGATTCGCGAGTGTATCAATCAAGTGGAAGGCTTGCCGCAGCCGGTGATTGCCGCCGTAAATGGGTCTGCTTTTGGCGGTGGTACGGAATTAGCTTTAGCCTGTGATATTCGTGTCGCAGCAGAAACAGCAAAATTTGGTCTTACAGAAACATCATTGGGTATTATTCCGGGTGCGGGAGGCACGCAGCGGCTGCCACGGCTGGTCGGAAAAGGGCGAGCAAAGGAATTGATTTTTACGGCGAGAAGAATCGATGCCTTGGAAGCACAGGAAATCGGCTTAGCGGAGTATGTGGTAACCTGTGAATCCTTGCTGGAAAAAGCATTTGAATTAGCCGGGCAAATTATCCGCAACGCTCCAATTGCATTGACTCAGGCAAAATTTGCTATAGATAAAGGCTGTGAAGTAGACCTGCAAACCGGGCTTTCGATCGAGCAAAACGCTTATGAGATCACGATTCCGACGAAGGATCGTTTGGAGGGACTGCAGGCATTTAAGGAGAAGCGGGCACCTCATTATAAAGGCGAATAATTAGATTGATAGATTCATAACAAAAACGGGTTTGAATTGGAGGCTGTATCAAATGGATGGAACCGGAATGGGACAAGCTGTCATAAATAGTAAGAAGTACTATCCAAGTGGGGAAAAGCAGCGGGCAACTTCATTAGGAAGCAGTGCTGTCTTTGAGGAACTTCTTTTGCAATCAAAGGAAGATCCAGCCGGCTTTTGGGATAAAGCGGCAAAGGAATTAATGTGGTACGAGCCTTGGCAGGAAACGATGACAGGGCAGCTGCCTGGTTTTAGTTTTTTTAAGGGAGGGATCAGCAACCCCTGCTACAACCTCCTCGACAGGCATATTGAGAATGGTGCTGCAAACCGAACGGCTCTGATCTGGGAAGGAGAAAACGGGGATTCGCAAATGTACACCTATTCCATGCTCTTAGCTGAAGTCAACCGTTTTGCCAATGTTCTAAAGTCATTCGGTGTCGGAAAAGGGGATGCTGTAGCCATCTTCCTGCCAAATTTGGCTGAAGCTTTTATCGCAATCCTGGCCTGCTTCCGCATTGGAGCTGTTTATAATACCATTTTCTCTGGTTTTTCGGAAAAGTCACTAAAGGACCGGCTCGTTAATTTTGAACCAAAAGTGATTGTCACAGCCGATGCCAGCCTTCGCCGCGGAAAAGTGATTCCATTAAAGGAAAAAATAGATGCTGTTGTCGGTGAGATGTCATATGTAAAAGGGGTCATTATCGTCAAGCGTCTTGGCATGAAACTGAAAATGGCACCGGGTAGAGATTATTGGTGGCATGAAATCAGGAAAACCGTTCCGATCACGTGCGAACCGGAGCGGTTGGAAGCAAATGATCCTGGGATTGTTTTCTATACAAGCGGGACGACTGGAAAGCCAAAAGGTGTCGTTCATTCGGGGATGGCATTCGTCGTGCAAAACCATATTTATGCAAAATATCATATGGATCACCATCCTGATGATATTTTCTGGTGCACGGCAGATGTTGGCTGGCTGACGATGCATATTTGGGGTGTAGTCGGCTCATTAGCAAATGGAGTGACAACAGTTGTTTATGAAGGGGCACCAGATTACCCGGAATCGGACCGTTTTTATCAAATTATAGAAAAATACCGGATCAATAAACTGTTCACGGCGCCAACAGCATTGCGGATGCTTAAAAGCCTTGGGGAAAAAAAGCTGGAGGCTTTTGATTTAAGCTGCCTTGATGTGATTTCCCTCGTAGGAGAACCTTTTGATCCGGAGACATGGCATTGGACGTATGAAAAGTTAGGTAGGAAGAATATCTATTTGAATAACACCTGGGGACAGACTGAAACAGCCGGATGTCCTTTAGCCGGTGCTGCCTGGCTGACACCGATGAAGCCGGGGTCCGTTGGCATGGAATTTTTAGGAGCTAAGATGGATATCGTTGATGAAAACGGAAATTCTGTACCGCCGGGTGTATTGGGGAATTTGGTTATCAGAGACCCATTCCCAATGCTGTGCCGGACACTGTGGAGAGAACCGGAACGCTACTATCAGGCGTATTTCAGCCAAGTTGAAGGCTGCTATTATGCAAGTGATCTTGCCTTTAAGGACCAGGATGGATACTTTTGGGTTGTCGGACGCTCGGATGATGCCTTTAATGTTGCCGGTCATCGTTTAAGTACGATGGAAATGGAAAGTGCCGTTCTCGAGTGTAAAGGTGTAGCTGAAACAGCTGTTTTTGGTATCCCTGATCCGATTAAAGGCGAGGTACCCATCGTTTTTGCCAAATTAGCTGATGGTTGTGAAGGCACGGATGAACTGAAAAGGCAAATCAGTCAAAGTATCGTCAACAACATTGGGCAAATCGCCAGACCGCAGCATATCTTGTTTACAAAGGCCTTGCCAAAAACGGTCAGCGGTAAAATCATGCGCCGCTTATTAAAAGAAATTGTCATCAAAGGAACCGTATCAGGCGATATTACTGGTCTGGAGGATCCAACAGTAGTGGAACAAATTAAAAACTTAATAACTTTAAAAAATCAATGAATACGCTTCACTTCGTATAAAAAATGAAATGGACTTCTTAAATGACAATAAGGGGGAGACGGCGATGTCAGTCAAATCGAATTCATTGGAAAAAACGCTTCAGGAGCGTGTGGAGAAAATCAAACAGGGCGGCGATGTGAAATATCATGAAAGCAATGCAGAAAAAGGGAAATTATTTGTCCGCGATCGGCTGAAGTTATTGTTTGACCCTGGTTTTGAATTAGAAGATGCTTTGTTTGCCAATTGCAACAATGAGGATCTCCCGGCTGACGGTGTGATAACGGCAATTGGAAAGATTAACGGTCAGACTGTTTGTGTGATGGCCAATGATTCAACTGTGAAAGCCGGTTCTTGGGGAGCGCGGACAGTAGAAAAGATCCTCCGTATTCAAGAAACGGCTGAAAAACTAAAAGTTCCGATGCTGTACTTAGTCGACTCTGCTGGGGCGAGGATTACGGATCAGATCGAAATGTTTCCCGGACGCAGGGGAGCAGGGCGGATTTTTTATAACCAGGTAAAGCTTTCAGGTAAGGTGCCGCAGATTTGTCTCCTTTTCGGTCCTTCGGCAGCAGGCGGTGCGTATATCCCTGCCTTCTGCGACATTGTTATTATGGTGGACGGGAATGCCTCAATGTATCTTGGATCACCGCGCATGGCGGAAATGGTCATCGGGGAAAAAGTGACTTTGGAGGAAATGGGCGGGGCCCGGATGCATTGTTCCGTTTCCGGCTGCGGGGATGTGCTGGCAAAAAATGATGAAGAGGCGATTACCCTGGCGCGAAATTATCTTTCCTATTTTCCGGCCAATTTTTCAATGAAGCCTTCTGAACAGCAGCCGGCTGCGGCAAAAGCCTTTGAAAAAACATTAGAGGAAATTGTGCCTGTCAATCAGAATGCCCCATTCAATATGCATGATTTTATTCAACGTATTATTGATGAAGAAAGCTTTTTTGAAATAAAAAAGCTGTTCGCTGCTGAACTCATTACCGGCTTAGCGCGGATGAACGGGAAGGTTGTCGGAATCGTTGCCAACCAGCCGCGGGTAAAGGGCGGTGTATTGTTCCATGATACGGCGGATAAGGCGGCGAAGTTCGTAAATCTTTGTGACGCCTTCAATATTCCATTACTGTTTCTCGTCGATGTGCCGGGATTTATGATTGGAACGAAGGTGGAGCGGGCAGGTATTATTCGTCACGGGGCAAAGATGGTCTCAGCTATATCTGAGGCAACTGTCCCGAAAATTTCTGTCATTGTCCGCAAAGCCTATGGGGCTGGTCTGTATGCGATGGCTGGTCCGGCATTTGAACCTGATTGCTGTCTGGCACTGCCGACAGCACAAATAGCCGTTATGGGACCGGAGGCCGCTGTGAATGCCGTTTTCTCTAATAAAATTGCTCAGCTTCCGGAAGAGGAAAAGGCCGCCTTTGTAGCGCAAAAGCGTGAAGAATACCGCCAAGATATCGATATCTACCGCCTGGCCTCAGAAATGATCATTGATGGCATTATTCCGGCAAACTCACTAAGGCAGGAATTAATCAAGCGTTTTGAAGCTTATTCATCAAAGGAACTGCGATTCTCAGAAAGAAAGCATCCGGTATATCCTGTATAAGTTTTGTTCTTACATTGAAACGAAAGGGGCTCATTTTGTGAATAAGGGAAAAATAATAGATTCATTTATAGAAGCGATTGAAGATATCCATGATGGGGCCGTCATTATTGTTGGAGGATTTGGTTTATGCGGAATTCCCGAAAAGGCGATTATGGCTCTCGCAGAACAAGGGACGAAAGATTTAACGATTGTCAGCAATAACTGCGGTGTCGATGATTGGGGACTAGGGATATTACTCGCAAACAAGCAAATTAAGAAAATGATTTCTTCGTATGTTGGCGAAAATAAAATTTTTGAACAGCAATATTTAAGCGGGGAGCTGGAAGTTGAACTCGTGCCACAGGGAACACTTGCAGAGCGGATCCGGGCGGGCGGAGCCGGAATCCCCGGCTTCTATACGGCTACAGGCGTTGGTACAGCCATTGCGGAAGGCAAAGAGCATAAGGTGTTTGAAGGAAAAACCTATATTTTAGAAAAAGGAATCATCGGCGATTTCGCTTTGGTTAAAGCCTGGAAAGCCGACCCTCTTGGCAATCTGGTTTACCGTAAAACAGCCCGTAATTTTAATCCTCTAGCAGCAACGGCCGCTAAGGTTACCATTGCAGAAGTAGAAGAAATAACGGAAAAAGAAGGGCTGGATCCGGATGAAATCCATACACCCAGCATCTATGTGCAAAGACTGCTTTTAGGCGAAGGATATGAGAAAAGAATCGAAAAACGAACTGTTGTGCATGTCTAATGTAAATAGATGTGGGGAGGAGATGTGAAATGAGTAATGCCCGAACTAGAATTGTTAAGCGTGCTGTTCAGGAGATACAAGATGGGATGAATGTGAATTTAGGAATTGGAATCCCGACATTGATCGCCAATGAAATTCCGGCAGATTTCAACGTACTGCTGCAATCGGAAAATGGACTATTAGGGATCGGACCCTACCCGGAAGCAGGTAAGGAAGATCCGGATCTAATCAACGCAGGGAAAGAAACCGTCACGGCGATAGAAGGCGCATCATTTTTTGACAGTGCTGAATCCTTTGCCATGATTCGCGGTGGGCACATCGACTTGGCGATATTAGGAGGTATGGAGGTATCTGAACGGGGAGACCTTGCGAATTGGATGATTCCCGGCAAAATGGTCAAGGGGATGGGCGGTGCGATGGACTTAGTCAATGGGGCGAAACGCGTTGTCGTCATCATGGAGCATGTCAATAAAAAGGGTGAGTCCAAAGTAAAAAAGGAGTGCACTCTTCCTTTGACTGGGAAACAGGTCGTGCATCGCCTCATTACCGATTTGGCCGTATTTGATTTTACCCCGGATGGCATGGTGTTGGTCGAAACTCAAGAAGGGGTAACGGTGGAAGAAGTCAGGCAGCAAACGGAGGCTTCTTTTCAAGTGATTCATGAACTTTTAACAAAATAACGGTGGGGGCATGGAGAAAGTTCCATGCCTCTCTGTTTTGTTTGAGGGACAGAATATAATGATACAATAAAAGGTGAGATCAAGTTGATAGAGAAAGGTGATAAAGTGCCGGACATTTTTTTGAAGAGAATTTATGAACCCTATGATGAATTGGATGGACAGCGGATCCTCATTGACCGGCTGTGGCCAAGAGGAATCCGAAAAGAAGACGCAAGATTAACTAGTTGGGAAAAGGAAATTGCACCAAGCAGCGAACTGAGAAAATGGTTCGGCCATAAGCCGGAGCTTTTTCCAGAGTTTCGTGTGCGGTATCTTGAAGAATTGCACAGTGATAAACAAAAATCACAAAAGCTTGATGAGATTTGCCAGCTGGCAAGGGAGGAGACTGTCACCTTGTTATATGGAGCAAAGGATCCCGTATATAATCATGCCCGAGTCTTGAAGGAAGAGTTAGATTCAAGAATACAATAAGGGACTTAGCATTCAGTCCCTTATTGTAAATATTTGCTTCCTTCTCTGACACTTAATTTTGGCAGGTCATGGGCTTCGATAAATCTTTTCACAGAGTCATGGTTTGTCTTCGAATATTCGCGCAGGATCCAGCCGATGGCTTTTTGAATGAAAAATTCACTGCTCTTATTGTTTTGCAGGATATAGCGGTAAAGCAGTTCTTCATCCGTTTTCTCCTTATATTTCAATTGAAACAGAATGGCCGCTCTTGTCAGCCAAAGGTGATCTCCTTTTGCCCAGCCGTCAATCGTTTCTGGAATCACCTCCGGAAATTTGGCTGCAATTGTTCCTACGGGCTTCGGCGCCAAAGCATCAACCGTATCCCACCACGATTTCGTCATAATCAGCCTCTCGCAGAAAGGAAGATGACTCTTGTCTAATTTTTTCAGTGACCTTTCCATATAATCTAAAGCAGCGTACTGATACTCTCTTTCCTCGAGCTCCCAAAGCTTATCAACGAATTCTTCCTGAAAATCTTGTTTGAGTATTCCGCTTTGTTGATAAAACTCCCTCATTAATTCTCGTCTTCGCGGTGTTTTAATTCCAAGAAAAGGAAAGTTATTCTTCATATACTTTTGCATCGGAAGTGCATTTTCTGCATTCCTGTTTTCTTCAAATAATAGAATTAGTAATTTTATCATAATAAGCTGCTCCTTTTTTGCACCGGATACAATGCAGTTTTGACATACATCTTCATATTATACAGAGTTCATTAAACAAGGAATAGATATGAATGAAAGCGTAATTGAATGGAGTCATGTTTTAAACAGCAACTGTTAATGTGATAGAATAAGAAAACAAACAAGGGGACAGGAGAGATTTATTTTGAAACAGCAATTGATGCAAATCCTACAATATGATTATTGGGCGAACAAAAAATTACTGGATCATATTAAGAGCCTGCAGGAAGAAATTTTTTGCAAGGAAATGAATAGTGTTTTTCCAACATTGGCGGAAACCTTCTATCATATTTTTCGCGGACAAAGAATCTGGATTAAAAGATGTATTCCGGATATCGTTGTGGATGAAAATACTGCCGCATTTGCAGATATCGCAGAGGCACAACGATGTATCCTTGAACTGCATCAAGTTCTGGTAAAGGCAGTTGAGGACTATTTTGATAAAATAGATGTCATTGAATATCGGACGAATACAGGAGCTGTTATGCAGTACCGGTTTCAAGATATTATCTACCATCTTGTGAATCACGGATCCTATCACAGAGGAAATATTGCCTCCATGATTCGCGAATGCGGTTATCAGGGCACTTCGACCGATTATATTGTCTATTTAAGAACAGTGGAATAAAAAATGCGGGACGGTTTTCTTTATATTAAGAAGACCGTCCCTTTTTACCTAGCACATGATTAGTATCCCAGTCTTTCAGAAATAATTTTTCCCGTCAGCAGAAGTTCATTTGCTAAATACTGCACCCGCTGACTTGTAAAACGCTGGCTTGGACCGACAAAATTAATTGCAGCAATGACCTTGCCTGTGTAGTCCTTGATGGGGGCGGAAACCGAGGAAATCCCTACAGTTAATTCATCATGGCTGACCGCATATTTTCTTTCATAAATCCCTGCTAATTCTTTGCGAAACTGCACTGGATCGGTTATGGTGTTCGGTGTGAATTTACGCAGCCCCCTTTCAAGAATCGCTTCCATCACGGTTGTATCACTGTAGGCCAGCAGCAGTTTCCCTGAACTTGTACAATGCGGGTGGTTGTGGAGGCCGGAATAAGAGGAGATTTTTTCGGATTGTTCCGCTTCTACTTTACATAAATACATCACTTCAAGGTTTTCCAGCACCGCAAGATGAGCGGTTTCATTGCATTTTTCAGCCAGCTTTTTAATAAATGGGTAGGCTTCATTATGCAGGTCGATGTTGTTTAGGACAATGGAGCTTAGTTCCAAGAGAGATGCTCCGAGTTCATATTTATTGCTTTCTTCATTTTTTCTCACAAATCCTTCAGAGGCAAGGGTAGCAAGAATTCTGTGTACGCTGCTTTTTCCCATTCCAAGCTCTGCTGCCAGTTCCCTTACGCCTTTCTGCGGCTGATCCATTTTAAAGGAACGTAAAATTTTCAGTGTATTTTTCACGGACGAGAGCAGATGATCCTGTTCCTTTTCCATTTTATTTCCTCGTTTTTTAAAAATTTATAAAAATCAAAAAATAATTCAAAAGTGTCCCTTCTAACGGGACAATCAATAGAGTAAAGATTTTTTCTATACTAGAATTATAGTTAGTTCGGAAAAAGAAGTAAATATTGCAGCTGTAATTAATTGAAAATTCCGTAAAAATAAATAAAGAGGTGAATACAATGGTCAAAGTAAAGGCGGCGATCCTTGGCTCGGGAAATATTGGAACTGATTTAATGTATAAGATGTTAAAAAATGATGGCGCAATGGAACTGGCATTAATGACGGGCATTGATCCGCAGTCTGAAGGACTTGCTCGGGCGCGGGAACTTGGGATACATGCCAGCTATGAGGGGGTTGCAGCGATTTTAGCTGATCCTGAGATTAAAATCGTCTTTGATGCTACAAGCGCTAAAGCTCATATGCAATGTGCCCCTGCTTTAAGAGAAGCGGGGAAATTGGCCATAGACTTGACTCCCGCAGCAGTGGGACCATTTGTTGTCCCAACGGTGAATTTACGTGAGCATCTTGATGCGATGAATGTCAATATGATTTCCTGTGGCGGGCAGGCAACGACACCGCTTGTCTACGCAGTGAATCGCGTTGTACCTGTTCATTATGCGGAGGTCATTACGACTGCCGCAAGCCTTTCCATTGGACCAGGAACTAGACATAATGTCGATGAATTTACGCAGACAACCGCCAATGCGCTGCACATTATAGGCGGGGCGAAAATCTCTCGGGCGATACCTGTTTTCAATCCGGCACAACCACCGGTGAATATGGGGAATACCGTGTATGCAGTGATTAAAGAAGTGTTTGATGAAGAAGCCGTAAAGAAGTCAGTTGAATCGATTGTCGCTGAAATTTCAAGCTATGTACCGGGCTACCGCTTAAAGTGTGCCCCTTTGATTGATTATCGCGATACGCCTTGGGGTCATTTACCAACTGTTGTCATTATGAATGAAGTAGAAGGAGCAGGGGATTTCTTCCCGACTTATGCCGGGAATTTAGATATTATGACTGCTTCAGCATACAGAGTTGGCGAGGTTTACGCCCAACATTTCCTTGGAGCAAAGGAGGAAGTTAAATGAGGAAGATACCCAGATTGACTGATACGACACTTCGGGATGGAGATCATGCCATTAACCACAGCTATACCCCGGAAATGGTACGGGCGATTGTAAAAGATCTAGATGATGCCGGGGTTTCAGTTATTGAAGTCAGCCACGGCTCAGGCTTAAAAGGATCGTGTATTCAGCAAGGATTCTCCGTTCATGCAGAATTCGATTTAATTTCTGCCGCTGTAGAAACAGCGAAACAAGCAAAAATCGCCTCTTTATTTGTTCCGGGAATTGGAACAAGCAAGGAATTGAGGGAGGCAGTAGAGATCGGTATCGATATGATTCGTATCGCCGTTCATTGTACAGAGGCAGATGTTACGGAGCAATATTTCAGGATGGCGAAGGAATTGGGAATTGAGGCAGTCGGTTTCTTGATGATGTCCCATACCCAGCCAGCCAATGTTCTTGTTGAACAGGCGAAGTTGATGGAAGCATACGGGGCGGATTGTGTCTATGTCGTCGATTCCGCAGGCGCAATGGTTCAGACAGCTGTCAGGGAAAAAGTTTCGGCTTTAAAAGATGCGCTTTCGATTGAAGTTGGTTTTCACGGCCATAATAACCTTGGCTTGGCGATTGGAAACACGATCACTGCACTTGAAGCAGGAGCAAATCAAATTGACGGGACTTTAAGAGGATTAGGTGCCGGAGCAGGAAATGCGCCAACAGAAGTATTAGTAGCTGTGTTAAATAAAATGGGCATTGACACGGGGATCAATCTTTCTATCCTAATGGATACAGCAGAAGAGGTGATTGCCCCGCTAATACATTCGCCGATCGTGATTGATCGGGATAACTTATCAAGCGGTTATGCCGGTGTATATAACAGCTTCCTTTTACATGTAAGAAAGGCCGCCGAAAAATTTGGCGTGGGAGCGTCTGAAATTATGGAGGAGCTAGGTAAACGCCAGGCCATTGCCGGACAGGAAGATTGGATTATTGATGTTGCGGTTAAGCTTGCTGAGAAAAAAGTGTAAAAATATTTTGCGAATGGTTTTCAATATTTTTCGAAAATTTAACACTTTACAAATATAAAAAAATGCGAAAGAATGAAATTAGCAACGGTATGAAAGCGTAAATATTTTGGTTCTTCAAAGGGGGAAAGGTAATGATTCAAGAAGCCGCAAGCAGACTGCTGGAAGCAGAAAAGACAAAAATCCCGATCAGCCCTTTAACGGAAACTTATCCTGAGATAACAGTGGATGAAGCCTATTACATTCAATTGGAGCAAATCCGCCGCAAAGTGGAAAAGGGAGCAAGAATCGTCGGGAAAAAGATTGGTGCCACGAGTAAAGCGATCCAAAACTTATTTGGTGTTGACCAGCCGGATTACGGCCATCTGCTGGAGGATATGATTTATGTCGATGGAGACACGATTGCGCTTGATCAATATCTACAGCCAAAAATAGAATGCGAGATTGCCTTTAAATTAAAAAAAGATTTGAAAGGTCCGGGGGTCACCATTCTGGATGTGTTGGATGCAACGGAATATGTGATGCCTGCGATTGAAATCATTGACAGCAGAATAAAAGACTGGCAGATCAAATTTGAAGATACGGTTGCTGACAATGGGTCTTCCGCAAGCGCCGTCATTGGCGGAAAGCCAACAAAGCTTGAAGAGGTGGATTTAGTACATATTGGCATGGTGGTGTATAAAAACGGGGAGTTTCTAGATTCGGCCGCAGGTGCAGCCGTACTTGGCAACCCGCTTCGTGCCATTGTCTGGCTGGCGAACTCTTTAGGAAAATATGATGTTTCCTTAAAAGCGGGAGAAATTGTTCTCGCGGGTGCCTTATCAACAGCGATTCCAATCGAAGCAAATGATACCTTTACCGTCGATTTTGCTCATATTGGCTCCGTTTCCGCATCCTTTACGAAGGAAGGTGCAAAAGAATGATTAAAACCGCTGCGATTGAGGAGATAGCTAAACAGTTATTTTCAGCTGAAAAAGAGAAAAAGTCTGTAGAGAAATTTTTTGATCGTTACCCTGAATTAGATGAAGCCCTTGCTTACCAAGTGCAGGACCGCCTAGTTGAAATGAAGTGTGAAGCAGAAAAGACGAAAAGAGCCGGTCGCAAGCTTGGCTTGACCAGTAAGGCAAAGCAGAGAATGATTGGGGTTCACGAGCCTTCGTACGGAGTGCTGCTTGAAAGCATGCAAATATTTGAGGGGGAACCTGTTTCCATTGCGCCTTTTATCCATGCGAAGGCGGAACCGGAAATTGCGTTTATTTTTAATAAAGATGTAAACGGTCCAAGCGCAACGGTGGCGGATATATTAGCGGCAACGGCATTTGTAGCGCCGGCAATTGAAATCATCGACAGCCGGTTCCACGGTTTTAAATTCACGCTGGCAGATGCGATCGCCGACAATTCCTCTTCATCTAAATTTATTGTAGGTGAACGTTTTTTTAAACCGACGGAAGTAGATTTACGGTTAATGGGCATGGTATTTAAAAAGAACGGAGAAGTCATTTCGACCGGCGCCGGTGCAGCTGTGATGGGGCATCCGGCAAGGGCGATTGCCTGGATGGTGAATAAATTAAGCAAGGTTGGCCAGGGTATTAAAGCAGGGGATAT
Source organism: Bacillus benzoevorans (assembly GCF_014207535.1). Taxonomy (GTDB): domain Bacteria; phylum Bacillota; class Bacilli; order Bacillales; family Cytobacillaceae; genus Bacillus_BD; species Bacillus_BD benzoevorans. The sequence continues at coordinate 207,763 of NZ_JACHGK010000002.1, read as the reverse complement.
TGTCCTCGCTGGTGCCATGTCTGGTGCTGAAGTCATTGCTGCGGGTGACCATTTCTCGGCTAGCTTTGACGGCATGGGTTCAGTTGAGTTATTTTTCACAGAATAATAAATAAATAAATGTTTAAGGAGATGGGAATTATGCCATTTATTCAAATTAATATTCTAGAAGGTCGTACACCGGAAAAGAAAGAACGTCTGATTCGTGAAGTGTCTGATTTAGTATCTGAAGTATTAGAAGCTCCTATTGAAAGTGTCCGCGTGATGATCAATGAAATGCCGCCGGAGCATTGGGGCATCGCTGGGGATTCGGTTAAGAAACGCAGAGAGGCGAGCAATAAATAACAACGACCGAAGCGAAATAATTTATAAGTTAGGGTGCAGCGGAAAAAGGTTGCACCCTTCATTTGTAAAATATACTTTTTGAAAATTCAATCAAATAGTAAAATGTAGAGGCAACGGTATATAGAAAAGAAAGGATGATCTGTATGAATAAGCTGCCAGCGCATATAACTGATAAATTAACACTTCCTGTTATAACCGCACCCATGTTTCTTGTTTCAGGTCCCGAAATGGTCATGGAGGCGTGTAAAGCCGGAATCATTGGTTCCTTTCCACTCGCGAATGCGCGCACAATAGAAGCTCTCGATCGGTGGATGAGCACGATTACCGAGGGGCTTGCGAGTGCTCGGGAAAATGAACCTGAAAGAAATATTGCACCATGGGCAGTGAATTTGGTTGTTCATCGGACAAATAAACGCTACGAAGAGGATCTGCAATTTATTGAAAAATATCAGCCGCCGATTGTGGTTACCTCTTTAGGGGACCCAAGCAAAGTAGTAAACATCGTTCATAGCTACGGCGGTCTCGTCTTTTCTGACGTCATTAACTTAAAGCACGCAAAAAAGGCGGCAGAAAAAGGAACAGATGGCTTAATCTTGGTTTCAAGCGGTGCCGGCGGTCATGGAGGAACCTTAAACCCATTTGCTTATATCAGTGCAGTGAAAGAGTTCTGGGACGGCATCATAATTCTTGCCGGCGGCATTTCCCATGGGCAGGATATCCTTGCGGCGCAAATTCTTGGGGCAGACCTTGTTTATATGGGCACCCGCTTTATTGCAACGAAGGAAAGTCTGGCGAATCCTGACTATGAACATATGCTCATTCAAGCAGGTGTAGAAGATATCATTTACACTGATTCATTTAGCGGCGTTCATGCCAATTATCTAAAACCCAGTATCGTAAGAGCAGGGCTTGATCCGGAGAAATTGCAGAAGAAGGGAGATTTCAACTGGTCAGAGTCGAAAGAAGGAGCAAAGGCTTGGAAGGATATTTGGTCTGCCGGACATGGCGTCGGTGCCATTAAGAAAATTCAATCCGTTGCCGAGGTCGCAAAAGAATTGCTGCAGGAGTATGAAAGTGCAGTAATACCACATAGAACAAAATAAAACTTTAAACAATAAAGCTTATTGGAAAGATACTTACTCAACAGGCCTTTTATCTTGTTTGGAACATGGGCAGATGAAGGACAAAATCGCAAAGTCATGGAGTAAAAATGTCCTTCATTTTTTAAAAAAGTCAGTCAGACCCGTCTGCGTATCAGTGAGGATAGAGAATACCCCACTGATTGAAGTCAAAGTTCTAAAATATACTTGACAGATCGGATTAATATAATTTAAGATTTAGTTGTACTTGGGAATGTATGACAAAAATGAAAATAACGCCCACTGGACGACCAGAGGCTCATGTCAAATCTTTGCGAAGGGATTTAGACATGGGTCTCTTTTTATTTCATATTCTTGGGGAGGAATTAGAATGGGATTACAATTTGCGTATTGGGCACCAAATGTCAGCGGAGGCCTCGTTATTTCGAAATTGCCGCAAAAGACGGGCTGGTCCTTCGAAGATAATAAACGGTATGCACAAATAGCAGAGGAAAACGGTTTTGACTATGTCTTGCTGCAGACAAGGTTTTTTGCCAGCTATGGTGCTGAAAATCAATTGGAAGCTTCTGCACTTGCTTCGGCTTTAGCTGCTTCAACCAACAAACTCAAAATCATAACAGCTGTACTGCCTGGTCTTTGGCATCCGGGGGTAATGGCAAAAATTATTTCAACGATCGATCATATTAGTAATGGCCGTGCTGCTATTAACATTGTCAGCGGCTGGTTTAAAGGGGAATTTAACGGTTATGGTGAACCATGGCTTGACCATGATGAGCGCTACCGCCGTTCAGAAGAGTTTATTGAAGTTCTCCGCGAGATGTGGACAAAGGAAAGAGCAACCTACCAAGGTGATTTTTATCGATTGAACAATGCACCTTTGAAACCAAAACCAATCCGCCATCCGTTCATTTTTCAAGGCGGCTCATCAAAGGCAGCAAAGGAAATGGCCGGTCGGGCGTCTGATGTCTATTTTACAAATGGCGGCACTTTAGCTGAGATAAAGGAACAAATAGATGAAGTGAGAGCACTGAGAAAGGCAAACGGGAAAAATGAAATTAAATTCGGTGTGAATGGTTTTGTCATTGTCCGCGATACTGAAGAAGAAGCGAAACAAGTGCTGAGAGATATTATTGTCAATGCAGATAAAGAAGCGGTGGAAGGATTTCGAGATTCCGTCCAAGCCGCCGGTGCTTCTTCACCTGAGGGGAAAGGAATGTGGGCAGAATCTGCGTTTGAAGACCTGGTCCAATATAATGACGGTTTCAAAACCGGTTTAATTGGTACAGCCGAACAGGTTGCTGACCGAATCATCGAATTGAAAAAGATTGGTATTGATATTGTCCTTACCGGATACCTTCACTACGAAGAAGACTTAAAAGCTTTTGGTGAAAAAGTGATTCCACTTGTAAGAGAAAAAGAATTGAATTTGAGGGAATCCATCGCCAATATTTAACCTTTATAAAAACTTTTTAAATGCGAAAATATATCTAAAATACGACTTGACAGATTGGATTAATAAGAATAAAATAAGTTTAAATATTTCAAATGCAAAAAAGTGCTGACTAGACAACTAGAGGCGCTCAGTTCTGAGAGGAAGACTAGAACTGGGTGCCTCTTTTTTTTATAAAATTCATCTTAGGAGGGAACATGATGGCACTCCAAAAGCAAAATTTTACAGAAAATGAAAATCAGCAAACCAGCGGAAATAGAAAGTTAAAAGACAGCGAGTATCTGAATTTACCTGATTTGCACTTTTTCCTTTCATGTCAGAACAAATATAAAATAAACAAGGGTGTTTACAATACGATAGATAATTGGTTTTACGAACATGGCGTAGTTCCTATTATTCAGAGACGAATTCACATCCTGGCCTTTTTAGATTTTGTCAACCAAAAAAAAGATTCCATTTCTCATAAATATGTACGATTTGGCAATGGCGGTCTGACTAAAACGTTGAATGAATTCACTGAAGAAATCGAAACAGGGGAATTTAATATTTAGAATCAAAAAAAGCATTCATTTCAAAGATATATTTAACTTCAGATGGAGGTGCATCGACACATGACTGCTGCATTGGATACAAAAAAAGACTACTTGAATGTTGTTCGTCAACTGACAAAAGAGCTTGAGATAACTGCCGTCGAAAGAGATAAAAGGGGAGGCACAGCAAAGACAGAACGAGATTTGATTCGTCAAAGCGGTTTGCTGGCACTTATTACATCCAAATCATTAGGTGGTTATGGTGAAAACTGGAGAACTGTGTTACAGCTTACACGTGAAATCGCAAAAGTAGATGGTTCCATGGCTCACTTATTTGGCTATCACTTTTTATGCTTGAAGTCCGTTCATCTATATGGCTCTCCAGAACTAGCGGCCAAATATGAAAAAGAAACAGTTGATAATAATCTGTTTTGGGGAAATGCATTTAATCCGCGCGATGAAAATGTTGTTGTGCAACAAGTTGGAAATCAATGGGTGGTAAATGGAAAGAAAAGCTTTTGTTCAGGGGCAAAAGACTCGGATAGACTATTGATTTCAGCGAAAAATCTTGAAAAAGAAACGCCTTTTATTGCTGTTATTCCGACTAACCGAAGAGGAATAGTCGTAAAAGATGATTGGGACAGCTTCGGGCAAAGGCAGACCGATAGCGGCACGGTTATTTTTCAAAATGTATTAATCGAAAAGGACGAAGTGCTGGATTTTTATGAACAGGAACAGAAAAGTTTCTTCCCAACTATCCGGACACATACTGCCCAGTCCATTTTAACACATGTTCTATTGGGCGTTTCTGAGGGAGCCTTTGATGCAGCAAAAGAGTATACAAAGACAACCACCCGGCCTTGGATTACTTCAGGAGCGGAAACTGCCGCAAGTGATCCTTATAACCTTCATCACTACGGCGAATTATTTGTTCAGCTGCAAGCAGCATCTGCGCTTGCGGACCGTGCTGCAGAGTCGCTTCAGAATGCTTGGAATAAGGAAAGAGCGATAACGGAAGAGGAACGTGGTGAATGCGGCATAACGGTAGCCGCGGCAAAAGTGATAACGGCCAAAACAGCTTTAGAGGTAACCAGCCGTGTGTTTGAAGTGATGGGTGCCAGAGCAACAGCAGGCAAATATCGTTTTGACCGGTTTTGGCGTAACGTAAGAACACATACATTACATGATCCGATTGATTACAAAATTCGGGATATTGGAAATTGGGTTCTCAATGAACAACTGCCAGAGATTACTCCTTATTCATAAAAAGGGGATTTTATGAAAGGTTTTTACTTTATTAAACGTTAGTAATCTAAATTTACATATAATAAGGGGATGCTAGTAATGGAAATTTTTTGGTTTATACCGACACATGGGGATGGACGCTATTTAGGAACAGCAGATGGAGCGAGGGCAGTCAGTTATTCGTATTGCAAACAAATTGCGCAGGCAGTAGATGAATTAGGCTACAACGGTGTATTAATTCCGACAGGGAAATCTTGCGAAGACTCTTGGATTGTTGCCTCATCATTACTTTCCGTTACCGAAAAATTAAAATTCCTTGTGGCCGTGCGCCCGGGAATTATGAATCCAAGTTTTGCCGCAAGAATGACCGCAACACTTGATCGCTTTTCCAGGGGCAGATTATTAATCAATGTCGTTGCCGGCGGTGATCCGGTAGAGTTAGCCGGGGACGGACAATTCCTCGAACATGATGAACGATATGCACAAACGGACGAATTCCTGCAAATATGGAAGGGATTATTGCAAGGGGAAGAGGTTACGTTCAAAGGCGACTATTTAAGTGTAGAAGGCGGCCAGCTTCTTTATCCGCCAGTGCAAAAACCTTATCCGCCACTATTCTTTGGCGGTTCATCGGATGCCGGTTTAGAAGTGGTAGCGAATCATATCGATGTGTATTTAACATGGGGAGAGCCGCCTGCACAAGTCAAAGAAAAAATTGAAAAGATTAAAAAGCTAGCTGCGGAAAAAGGAAGAACTGTTCGTTTCGGAATTCGCCTTCATGTCATCGTTCGCGAAACAGAGGAAGAAGCTTGGAAAGCAGCTGAAGAATTGATTCAATATGTTGATGATGATTCCATTGCCGCGGCACAAAAGATTTTCTCCCGCATGGATTCAGAAAGCCAAAGATTGATGACGGAGCTTAATAAAGGCGACCGTTCCAGCCTGGAAATTAGTCCAAATCTGTGGGCTGGTGTAGGACTGGTCCGGGGCGGTGCAGGCACTGCACTTGTCGGCAATCCTGATCAAGTGGCCACCCGGATGAAGGAATATGCTGATTTAGGTATCGAAAAATTTGTCTTCTCAGGATATCCGCATTTGGAAGAAGCCTATCGTGTCGCAGAACTGTTATTCCCTAAACTGCCAATTAAGCAGCAAAAGAAAGAGGATGAAGTTGCATTTGTCAGCCCGTTTGGTGAATTGATTGCAAACCAGCATATTCCAGCGAAAAAGACAGCAGCTGTTAAATAATGAATAGGTGAAGAGGACCAAAAAGTCTACCAATCTAGAAATCATTTAATCAATCATAAAAATAAAAAAAGAGAGAAAATATAGAACATGTAAAAGTTGACTGGACGGCCAGAGACACTTTTTAGACTTACCAGGGTGAGTCTGAAATAGTGTCTTTTTTTTATTATTTTTTCAAAATTTATCGATTTGAGGGAAATGAAATGAAGAAAAAAAGAATCTATTTAAATGCTTTTGATATGAATTGTGTAGCCCATCAATCACCGGGATTATGGGTGCATCCAGAAGATCAGTCGCATCGCTATAAAGATATTGAATATTGGGTTGAACTTGCGCAAATTTTGGAAAAGGGCCGATTTGACGGTTTGTTTATTGCAGATGTTATCGGAATTTATGATGTGTACGGGAATGATAAATCAACCACCGTCAAAGAAGCAACGCAAGTTCCGGTAAATGATCCTATTTTGCTAGTTTCAGCTATGGCAAATGCTACTAAGCATTTAGGCTTTGGGATAACGGCATCGACAACATTTGAACATCCCTATCCATTTGCCCGCAGAATGTCTACGCTGGATCATTTAACAAAAGGAAGAGTTGGCTGGAACATTGTTACCTCTTATTTAGAAAGCGGGACAAAAAATATCGAAGTCGGTGATAAATTCGAACATTCGAAACGCTACGATATCGCGGATGAATATTTAGAGGTCCTTTATAAGTTATGGGAAGGCAGCTGGGAAGATGATGCTGTTGTAAGAGATAAGGAGAAAAGAGTTTTCACTGATTCAGATAAAGTACATGAAATCAATCATCATGGTCAATATTTTGATGTTCCTGGTATTCACTTGTGCGAGCCTTCACCGCAAAGAACACCTGTATTGTATCAGGCAGGAGCATCTGAAAAAGGGCGCAAGTTTGCAGGAAAGCATGCGGAATGCACGTTTGTATCAGCGTTTAATAAGGAAGCAGTAGCTGCTTACGTAAAAGACTTAAGAGAACAGGCTTCCTTAAATGGCAGAGATCCTCAGGATATCAAAGTATTTACATTGGTTACACCAATTGTTGGCCGTACAGAAGAAGAAGCACAAGCAAAATATGAAGAGTATGCAAAATATATTAGTTACGAAGGGGCACTTTCCTTAGTGAGCGGTTGGTCAGGAGTTGATTTCTCAGAATATGATCCTGATCAGGAAATTGAATATATCGAAACAAATGCGATTAAATCCGTTCTGGAGCATTTAACTAAAACAGATCCTAATAAAAAATGGACTGTACGCGAACTGGCAAACTTTGCCGGAATAGGCGGGATGGGTCCTGTATTTGTTGGAACACCGGAACAAATTGCTGATACATTTGAAGAGTGGATTGATGATACAGATATCGATGGATTTAACCTAGCCTATGCGATAACGCCAGGAACATTTAAAGATTTTTCCGAACTAGTTGTTCCTGAACTGCAAAAACGCGGTTTGTTCAAAACGGAATATGAAGAAGGAACTCTTCGTGAAAAGCTCTATGGCAAAGGAAAGGCAAAGCTGCCGGAAAATCATGTGGGATCAAGCTATCGAAATCTTGGCCATCAGTTAAAGGTGAATAGCTAAACACTTAACATTCAAAAAGGGCAGGGACAGAGGATGAGTAAAATAAAAGAAAAAACCCCATATTTGAGGGAATTTATCACACTAGATCTGGAAATCTTGCTTAATGAGGCAGTCTTGACTCGGCTTCTGAAAAAATTGAAAGAAAGAGGTAATGACCGTAAATGTCTAAGAAAAATGATCAAATATTTATCCGAAATGAAAGAGATAAGCAGCTTGTCGAGTATGCTAATAAAATTTCAGATGCTGTGAGTAAAACGGCCGCGAAATATGATGAAACTGGAGAATTCCCGTTCGAGCATTTTGATTTGCTGGAAAAAAAAGGCTACTTCAAGCTGGCGCTGCCTCAAGAATATGGCGGTGAAGCACTTTCATTATATGAAATCTTATTGGTACAAGAGAGATTGGCTAGAGGCTCTGGTTCTACCGCATTGGCTGTAGGATGGCATTTGATGACCTTTTTCTCACTAAGTTATACACGGCCATGGAAAGAAACGGTATTTAAAAGATTATGTGAGGATGCCGTACAGCATGGATCATTGCTCAATGTTTTTGCAACTGAAAGGGATGGCGGCAATATTACCAGAGGAAATAAACCAACAACGATAGCAAAGAAAACCCAAGGCGGATATGTGATTTCAGGAAGAAAGGCATTTGCCACTTTGGCTCCATATTTGAAGCATTTTTCCGTTCTCGCCTATATAGAGGATGAAGATAAAACAGCCGAATTTTTAATTGAAAAAGATGAAACGGTGCAAGTCATTCATACTTGGAATACGCTGGGGATGCGAAGCACAGGAAGCCACGATGTAGAAATGACTAACACATTTGTGGCGGATCATGCCCTATTATCATACTCTGACAATCTCTCAAACAGCCGCTTTAATGCAGCAAGTAAAGCCTATACGCTGCAATTGCCAGCGATCTATTTAGGAATTGCTGAAGCAGCGAGAACTTTTATTATCGACTTTGCAGAAAATAAATATTCTCCCAGTCTCGGAAATAAAATATCAGAAGCACCGCATGTGAAACAGAAAATAGGAGAAATTGAGATTCTTCTAAGTTCTTCTAAATTCTTGCTTTATTCTTTAGCAGAAAAATGGGATAACAATGTGAATCTCCGAGAAGAGTTAACAGATGAAGTTTCGATTGCTAAATATACGATCACAAACAATGCTATAAAAATCGTTGAACTCGCGATGTCTATTGCTGGAGGGCATGCCTTGTCGAAAGACTTGCCGCTGGAAAGATATTTCAGAGACGTGCAATGCGGTTTATACAATCCACCGCATAATGATATGATTATCAGTCAAATAGCAGGTTCTGCCCTAAAAAACTATCGGAGCAGTCAAAAAATAACTCAATCAGTATAATAGGAGGTTACTAAAATGGCGAAACCACTTTCGTTTTCAGCGTTTGTCATGAATACACCATCACATATTGTCCATGGGCTATGGCGTGATGAGGCAGGTAATCAGATAAACTATAATGATGTTGAACTATGGGTAAAACTGGCAAAGCAGCTGGAAGAAGGAGGATTTGATGCGATATTTTTCGCAGATGTCATTGGCTTATATGGGAATTACGGCGGAGGCTGGGAATTCCATGCTGAAAATGGTCTGCAAATACCGAGCAACGACCCGATGGTCTTGATGTCTGCGCTCGCGGTGAATACCCAACATCTTGGTCTGGCCTTTACGGCAGCACCGCTGCAAGAACCGCCTTTTAACTTTGCCCGTCGTGTTTCCACTTTGGATCATATCTCCAAAGGTCGAATTGCTTGGAATATGGTGACAAGTTCATCAGAGAATGCTTTCCATAATTTTGGCTACGATGATTTAATCCCACATGATGAACGGTATCGTTGGATAGATGAATATGTAGATGTATTGTATAAACTTTGGGAAGGCTCATGGGATGAAGGTGCCCTTGTACAAGATCGGAAAAGCGGCATTCACGCAGACCCGTCTAAAATCCATAAAATCAATCATATTGGTGAGCACTATAAAGTGGAAGGCCCGCATCTTGTGGCACCATCACCGCAGCGTACGCCAGTGTTGTTCCAGGCAGGTGCTTCTGATGCGGGAAGAGATTTTGCGGCACGTAATGCTGAGGCCACCTTTATCGTGGCACCTGATCCAGAAAATGCCCGGCAACTGATTAATAAAACGAGAAGTCTTGCGCTGCAAAATGGAAGAGAAGCAGATGATATTCGTTTCTATCAAGGTTTGTCCTTCGTCATTGGCGAGACTGAAGCAGAAGCCCGGCAGAAAGCAAATGAGCTAGATCAAAAAATCAATTTAGACATGATGATTGCTCATATGGCCGGCGGTATGGGAATTGACCTTGGGAATGTTGATTTAGATACACCAATTGAAAATATTAAAACGGAAGGAATTAGAAGTACATATGAATGGTTAAAGCAGAGTACACCAGGACGTACTCCTACAGTCAGAGATATTGCCCTTCTAAGAACGAGTGCATCGCGAATTGTTGGAACGCCTGAATCCATTGCCGATCAGCTTGAGATATGGAGCCGGGCAGGAATTGATGGAGTAAACGTTATTAATGCAACGATACCAGGTTCATATGCTGAGTTTATTGATCATGTATTGCCAGTTCTCCGCCGCCGCGGTCTAGCACGTGAGGAACAAGGCAACCTCGAAACATTCCGCAAGAAACTCTTTGGTTCGGATCGAATTAATGAGCGTCATCCAGCGGCAAACTATCGTGGTGCCTTTACTTTGGAGAATACTGTAAAATAATGCTGATTTTTCGAAGGAATTGCCCTCTATCGATTTTAATCCGATTAAATCAATAGGGTTAATGTAATGATCATTAAAAATAATAAATATATTTACTTAATCATTCATCATTTTATCTTATAGGAGGAATCCTCTATGTCTCAACAAAACCAAATTACTTTGGAACAGGCAAAATGCGCCCAACCAATATTTACAGAAGCGGTAAAAGTCGATTCAACTGAACTTGAACAGCTTTTATCTGCCATTGCCAATGATGCAGAGAATCGCAGAAAAAATGATAGTGGGGCGCATCCATTCTATGCAGTTGAATTAATTAAAAAATCCAAACTGGGTGCATTGCGGCTGCCTGTTGAACTGGGTGGGGCAGGGGCTAATATCCGGGAATTATTCCATACTGTGATTCGTTTAGCAGAAGCGGATCCAGATGCTGCCCACAGTCTTCGTTCCCATTTTGGCCAGGTGGAGGAATATCTGCGCAGCCCTGATAAAGGTTTGCGCGGCCGCTGGCTGCAAAGAGTGGCGAAAGGAGACCTGATCGGGAATGCTGTTACTGAGATTTCATCTAATAATGTTGGGAATCTAGTCTACGAAACTACTTTATCTCCTGATGGCGAAGGATACCGTTTAAATGGTACGAAATATTTTAGTACCGGTACGATGTTTTCCGATTGGATATATGTTACTGCCTCAACTCCTGAAGGAAAGCCAGTATCTGCGGTTGTTCCTGTGAATCGTGATGGAATCGTTATAGAAGATGATTGGGACGGAATAGGCCAAAGACTAACAGGAAGCGGTACGACGCATTTCGATCATGTTTATGTTCATAAAGATGAGGTTACGTTTACTGATAGCTCGAAGACCCCATTCAATTCCTATTTACAATTAATACTCCATGCAGTGGTTGCAGGAATTTTGCGGAATGTCGTAACAGATGCCAAAGACTTGGTGCAAAGCCGTAAACGTACGTTTTCCTTTGCGGCATCAGATAAGCCGGCAAATGACCCGCAGCTGCTGCAAATCATTGGAGAATTATCAGCCATTGCTTTCGCTGCAGAATCAATTGTCCTAAATGCTGCAGAAGCATTGGATACAGCAGCAAACTCAGCGGTTGATGGAAAAATTGATTTTGCTCTCAGTCATGAAGCTTCATTAAAAGCGGCGCAGACTAAAGTAGTAGTAGACCAACTGGCCTTAAGAGCATCCTCACTGCTTTTTGAGGTTGGCGGGGCATCAGCCACAAGACAGTCAGCGCATTTTGACCGCCATTGGCGTAATATTCGTACCATTGCTTCCCATAATCCAACGGTCTATAAAGCACGGGCAATCGGGAATTATATTGTAAACGGCACGGAACTGCCGATAGGAGAAGTCTACTTTTAATTTTTAAATATACTCAAGCATGTTTATGGAAAATAGGAAAATGATGAACCTATTTCCTTTATGAATCTATTCTTAATAGGAAGCGGCATTTTACAGATTCATGATAGTAGTGAATCTATTTTTAAAACTAAATAACACTATTGCAACAGTGTGAAAAATGGAATCGGCGATGAAAGATGTTTTTAAACATATGATTAGAAAACTAGTTAAATAAAAAGAGGGGGTTAAAAAAGATGATTTCATTAAAAAACGTCGGCAAGAAATTTTCCACGGCAGATGGTGAGTTTCAAGCGGTATCTTCAGTGTCGCTAGAAATCAATAAGGGTGATGTGTATGGCATGATTGGCTTTAGCGGTGCCGGAAAATCAACTCTTTTACGAATGATCAACCTCCTTGAAAGACCTGATACAGGTTCAGTGTTTGTGAATGGAGTAGATTTAACGAAATTAGCAAAAAAAGATCTATTAAAACAAAGACTCTCGATGGGGATGATATTTCAACATTTTAATTTACTAAGCAACCGAACCGTTTCTGAAAATGTATCTTTTTCATTAGAAATTGCCGGTGTTGCAAAAGCAGAACGGAAAAAGAGAGTGAATGAGTGCCTGGAAATTGTCGGATTGGCTGACAAAGCAAATGCTTATCCAGCCAAATTAAGCGGCGGTCAAAAACAGCGTGTCGCGATCGCAAGAGCTTTAGCGACTCAGCCAAGCGTATTACTTTGTGATGAACCTACTTCGGCATTAGACCCGCAGACAACAGAAAGCATTCTGAAATTTTTGCAAGAAATTAATGAGAATCTGGGAATCACCATTATTATTGTTACTCATGAGATGGAAGTGATTAAGTCGATTTGCCATAAAGTCTCTGTAATGGAAGATGGCAGAGTCGTAGAAACCATTAATTTAGCTGATTCGCAATTTAAGCCGAAATCAAATATTGCCCAATTTTTATTTAAGAAAGAACTGGAATTACAAAAGGAAGAAGGTATTGTCAATGTTAGATAATGTGATTGCCGTTTGGCCAGAAATCCTGACTGCTCTGGGACAGACTTTTTATATGATGATCATTACCCTTTCTGTTGCTGTTGCGGTGGGTACTCCATTGGGGACATTATTGTATATAATCCGTCCGGGTTCCGTTAATAGTGCGCCGAAGCTATATGCAGTTATCGATGGAATCATTAACCTGATTCGTTCCTTTCCATTTCTCATTTTATTGATTGCCATTATCCCTTTTACACGGTTCATTGTGGGAACTGCTATCGGTACAACTGCAGTCGTGGTTCCATTGGCAATAAGTGCCATACCTGAATTTGCACGACTCATTGAATTAACCCTGCTGGAAGTAAATCGAGGAGTAGTGGAAGCTGCCGAATCGATGGGAGCCAATACACGGCAAATCATTTGGAAAGTCCTATACTCCGAAGCCAGATCAGGAATAGCCAATGCACTTACGATTATTAGCGTATCTTTTCTTTCGTTTTCTACTGTTGCCGGTTTAGTTGGCGGCGGAGGGATTGGCGACTTTGCCATTCGCTATGGCTACTACCGCTACCAGGTAGATATTATGGCGGCGACCGTTATCTTAATCATTATTATCGTCCAAATTCTGCAAATGACAGGTAACTTTGCCGTCAGGAAACTTAATAAAAGACTGTAAAAGTCATTTGAAACACTAATTATTAGCTGTTATATAAATCAGGGGGAAATGACCAGATGAAGAAATTATTATTACTACTATTAGTATCCATTTTAGCCATAACCGCAGCAGCTTGCGGAAAAGAGAAGGCTGCAGGCAGTGAAGAAGATGAAGAGATTTCAATCGTTGTCTTCGATGACCCTGTTTTTAAGAAGATTGCTGAAATTGCCGTTGAAGAAGTAAAGAAGCAAGGATATACGCTAAAACCCATTTATATGAATGATATCGTTCAGCCAAATAAGATCGTTGACAATAAAGAAGCTTTTGCCAATTATTTTCAACATGTTGCTTATTTAAATCAATTTAATGAAGACCAAGGAACAAAAGTCATTCCTGCTTTCCATACATTTATTGATCCAGCAGGTCTTTATTCAAAAAAACATAAATCTTTAAAAGAAATACCTGAAGGAGGTACGATTGCCATTCCGCTTGACCCTGCCAATAATGGACGCGCCCTGTTTATGCTGCAAAAAGAGGGACTGCTTAAATTAAAAGAAGGGGTTGAAGTCGTACACACCTCTGTTAATGACATTATTGAAAATCCATTACATCTGAAATTTAAAGAAGTAGATCAGCAGATGCTTGGCCGCACCATTGATGATGTGGATGCTGGATTTATGTTCACGGCTATTGCCATTTCCAGCGGATTAAACCCCGACGATGCATTAGTGCTGGAGGATGAAAAGGATGACATTGAACCTTATTCACTTGTTGTCGGCATTCATCCGGACAATAAAGACTCAGAAAAAAATGAAATATTGAGAAAAGCATTCCAAAATGACAGAGTAAAAAAGGTGTTGAAAGAAAATTATCCACTTGTTATTACTGCCTGGTAAGCACCCATATATCAGGATTTACTTTGTATGAAAATAAAACCAAGTATTCCAATTAGATAGATAAATATAATAGTTAAAATGTATATAAAAGTAAGTGGAGGAATGACAAATGAGCAGTGTCATAACAGAAAGCAATGTTTATTCAAGGGACTATATTCAGGTGATCAGAGACAGAATCAAACCGATTGTGGAAAATGTGATAAAGCCTAATGCTGAAATTATTGATAAAGAAGGCAGGTTTCCAAAAGAAAATTTACTGGCACTTGCCAAAGAAGGCTGGAATTCTGTCACTTTACCTGAAAAATGGGGCGGGTTAGGGCTAGGTTATGTTGGCCTGTCTGTGGCGGCCGAAGAAATTGGCAAGGCAGATGCGTCAACCGCCCTTGTCTATGCCATGCATGTAGCTGCGTCTCAAGTAATTCATCTATTTGGCAATGATGATCAGAAAGAACGCTGGTTGCTGCCAATACGTGAGGGGGCGATAGGTACATTTTCGATTAGTGAAAAAGCAACAGGCGGACATGTATGGTATAACCTGAGCCAGGCAGAAAAAGAGGGCGAGAACTATATTATCAACGCAGAAAAATCATTTACCACAAGCGGCGGACAGTCTGATTTCTATGTGCTGCAAACCCGTACTGCAGGCAGTACAGATCCAAGTGCTCACAGCTTCTTTATTGTAGATGGTCATCATGACGGGATCACTGCGAAACCATGGAATGCATTAGGTGTACGAGGCAATCATAGTGGTCCGCTAAAGTTTGAAAATGTAAAGGTAAGTCATCGTGATCTGATAGATGCCAAGGGTGGAGATATTTCAAATGACGGGGCAAATCCGGGACTTACTGGATTGACAGCTGTGTGGCTCGGTGTTGCACAGGGTGCGCTGGATGCTGCCGTCGCCTATGTGAAAAAGACCGTTCATAAAGATTTTAATCATAGTCTGGCAGATTATCAGGTGATTAGACAGAAATTAGCAGAGGTTCAAATTCAAATTAGTGGATTACGTTCATGGCAATACGATTTAGCTAGGCAGCAGGATGAGTTAGTAAAAGAACGAAAACCATTAAGTTTACTAGGTTCCGAGATCACTCAGCTAAAGGTTCAGGCAACAGAACTGGCAGATTTTGCAGCAAGAACCGCCATGGATGTTGCGGGTGGATACGGTTATATCAATGGAGTATTTGAACGGATTTACCGCGATGCAAGAGGAGGTATCCCAATGGCTCCTTCCAATAACCTTGCTCGTGAACATATCGGCAAAGGATTAGTTGGTTTACCGCTAGAGCTTTGGGAATTAGGAAAATAAATTATATTTCAAAAATATGCATGAAAATGCGGCTGTCGCGAAACGAGGTATTCGCTCCTTTCCTGACAGCCTTAGATCAAGAAATAACAAGGGAGTGGATCCAAAATGGCAATGGCTCTTAATCGTAATCCTGAAAAAGAATCTGTTACAGTTTCAAATAAAATTGAAGCTAAATCTGTTTATTTTGATTATGGTGGTTTAGAAATTTTACGCGATATTAATTTAACCATTAAAGAAGGAGAATTTGTTGTATTTATGGGTCCAAGTGGTTCTGGAAAAAGTACCTTATTGCGGTTGTTAATCGGCTTAGCCCATCCGCAAAAGGGTGAAATCTTGGTGAACAATCAATTCATTGATAAATCATTGCCAGACAGTTCCGTTGTATTTCAGGACTATGCATTATTTCCTTGGTTAACTGCCGAAGAAAATATCGTCCTGGCATTAAAACAAAAATTAAAACATACCAAAACAAAAAAAGAACTAATCCATTTAGCACACAGTTATTTGGAATTAGTGCAGTTAGGTCATGCTGTCAAAAAATATCCCGGGGAAATGTCCGGGGGGATGAGACAGCGAGCCGCCATTGCGAGAGCCCTTGCTTTGGGTTCAGATTTAATGTTTATGGATGAACCATTTGGTGCTTTGGATCCAGTGACTAGAATTAATCTACAGGATTTAATTCTGCAAGTAAATCGTGATCAAAAGCGGACCGTTGTATTTGTTACACATGATGCGGAAGAAGCGATATTCCTGGCAGATCGAATTGTCATGTTTACTCCGGGACCACCGGGAAAAATTGCAGAAATCATTGATGTTCCTTTTCCAAAGCCAAGGAACCGACAAAGGTTATTACAAAGTTATGAATTTACTCATTTCAGAGATCATATTTTTGGCATCATGAATAAAGGCGTTTTAGAAAAATTAGAAGAAAATGACGGTGTAAATATAAACGGAGCAGGTATATAAGAACATTAGGGATTAGCAGGGGGAAGCAGAATGAGAACAAGAAAATGGTTAGCCGGAATTGGATTATCAGCAATGTTAGCCATAACTGCATGCAGCGGACAGGAAAAAACAGCGACTGATGAAGCAGCAGCAACAAAGGATAGCGGACCAACATCAGAATTAAAAGTAGGCTATAACACAATCTATGGAGCACCTTTAGCCGATCTGGCAATTGATCAGGGATTCTTTGAAGATGAGAATTTAAAAGTAGAGATGGTTGCATTCCAAAGCGCACCCGATGGATTGAATGCCTTACAGGCTGGGAAAATTGATATCGGATTAACCTTTGGTTCAACTGCTCCAATGAACTTTATTTCTAAAGGATCAGATTTTCGGATGATTGGCGGGCATATGGAAGGCGGACATCCGGTTGTGGTAAAAAAAGAAGATAAAGACAAATATAACTCGATAGAAGATTTCAAAGGTAAAAAAATAGCTACGATACCGTTGCATACTCTCGATGTTTACTTTAAATCAGAACTGGCAAAAGCAGGAATTGATATTGAAAAGGACGTTACATTTGTGGAATTTAAAAGTATCGGTGCCATATTAGAAGCCGTGAAAACTGGAAAAGTAGACGCCGGGCTGTCTGGTACAGCGCATCTAACAAAAACATTAAAATTAGGTCTAACGCCAGCACTTTGGATTAATGACATAAACGGAAGTGCGGTCTGCTGCCGGGTTACGGTAAGAGGTGAGATTTCCGATGAAGACGCTGTAGCCTATAAAAAGTTTTTGAAAGGTCTAATTAGAGCTGAGCGTACAAAATTTGAAACCCCTGAAAAGAATTTAGAGGCATCATTGGATAGGTTTAAAAACTTACCTGAAGAAACCGTTGATGAAATTGTAAATGAACCGCATTTACATAACACAGCTGATCCGAATAAAAAAGAAACGCTGGCAGTGTGGGAACGAATGAAGGCAATCGGATACGTTGATGAAGTAGGAAAGCAAATTGATATGAACGACTACTTAAATGTTACATTTTATGAACAAGCTTTAAATGAACTCATTGAAGAAAATCCAAATGATGAATATTATCAAAAACAGCTGGAAAGATTCAAAAAGCAAAATTTATAACTGGGAGGAAGGTATGGATAGGTTTTTAAAATTTTATGTTTATACTCTAGTAATCGCTATTGTTCTTATTGGGTTATGGGTGTATATAACAAATTTTACCCAGTGGTTGGATCCAGTCATCTTTCCATCTCCAGAAATTGTTTTGATGGCATTTTTTAAGGGGATGAAAGAATTGCTCCAAGGTTTTGTAAGCTCAATGGGGCTGTTAGTTCCATCTTTAGTTTTGTCTATTGTTTTGGGTATTGCAGGAGGTTTGTATTTTGGCATGCAACATCGATTTAGAGCGATATTTGAGCCGTTTTTTCAGACTTTCAGCCCGCTGCCGCCAACCTTATTTATTCCATATGCGATAGCATTGTTTCCGACTTTTAAATCAGCTTCTATTTTTATTTTATTTATCACAACCTTTTGGCCGATTTTCCTCGGTACCATTCAAGGTGTTTTACTAATCGACAAGCATTACTGGGATAATGCCAAAACGATTGGTCTGAAAGGAAGAGATTTAATTTTCAGGGTCATCCTGCCTGCAAGTTCTCCATTTATTTTGAATGGTGTAGGGATATCGCTGGGATTCTCATTTATCGTATTAATGATGGCTGAAATGTTTGGCGCTGATTCAGGGATGGGGCGATTTATCCAGTATTATACAGATTTCACCCAATATGACTATGTTTTAGCGGGTATTATTTTTAATAGTATCGTCATTCTCGCTATCATGATCATTTTCGAAAAAGTCAAAAAACGTCTGCTATTTTGGACTAATTTAAGACGAGAAAACAGTTAAACAGCTTAATTAATAATAATTATTTTCTAAAAGGGAGAGGAATTAGTATGACGAAACCATTATCATTTTCTGCTTTTGTAATGAACACTGCTTCCCACATTATTCACGGTCTTTGGAGAGATAAGGAAGGGCACCAGTTAGACTTTCATGATGTTGAACTTTGGGTTTCTTTAGCAAAACGACTTGAGGAAGGCGGGTTTGATGCGCTCTTTTTTGCTGATGTCATTGGACTATACGGCAATCACCGAGGGGGATGGGAGTATCATGCCGAAAATGGATTGCAAATACCGAGCAACGACCCGATGGTATTGATGTCTGCCTTAGCTGTGAACACAAAACATCTTGGATTGGCCTTTACGGCAGCCCCTGTACAGGAACATCCTTTTAATTTTGCGCGCCGTGTATCCACACTCGATCATATATCCAAAGGACGTATTGCCTGGAATATGGTGACGGGTTTTCAGGCAAATGCTTTCCGTAACTTTGGCTTTGATAGCATTGTCTCCCATGATGAGCGTTATGAATGGGCAGGGGAATATGTAGATGTTGCCTATAAGCTCTGGGAGGGCTCATGGGATGAAGGGGCATTATTGCAGGACCGGGTAAGCGGCATCCATGCAGATATAGAAAAGATCCATAAAATCAACCATGAAGGCACGAGGTATAAGGTGGAGGGACCACATCTTGTTGCACCATCACCGCAGCGCACACCTGTATTATTCCAAGCAGGTTCATCGACTGCCGGAAGAAATTTTGCTGCACGAAATGCAGAGGCAATCTTTATTGTAACACCGGATCCGGAAAGCGCACGAAAATTGATTGAAGATACCCGTCAATTGGCGATACAATACGGCAGGAATGGTGACGATGTCCGCTTTTATCAAGGCTTATCCTTTGTCATTGGCGAAACAGAGGAAGAAGCCCGAGAAAAAGAAATTGAACTGGAAAAGAAGATAGATTTAGATATGATGATTGCTCATCTCGCCGGGGGAATTGGAATTGATTTGGGCGGACTAAGCTTAGATACTCCACTTGCAGAAATTGAAACAGATGGTACGAGAAGTTTAATCGATTGGGTAAAACAAAGTACACCAGGCAGAACACCCACCGTTGAAGACCTTGCCAGACTTCAGGGGAAAACAACAAGAATTGTTGGAACACCAGAAACGATTGCCGATCAGCTCGAGCGCTGGAGTGCAGCAGGTGTTGATGGCATTAATGTTATAAATGCGACGATACCAGGATCCTATGTAGAGTTTATTGATCATGTAATGCCTGTCCTGCGCCGGCGCGGTTTAGCCCGAAATGGACAGGGAGAGGCAGTTACATTACGGAAAAAACTGTTTGGCAGCGACCTTCTGAATGAACGTCATCCTGCCGCTCAATATCGTGGAGCCTTTGCCCTTGAAGCATCTGTTAAAAAATAAGCTTTGAAAATATATCGCTTAATAGATCTTAGTTAAAACTCCTTGGCAGAATCTGATGGAAATCAGTATGACCTGCTAAAGGAGTTTTTTTGTGAAATATTTTATTTTATTTTATTTTATTTTATTTTATTTATTTATTAAACCTATAAAATATAGTTGACAGGTAGGGATTGTAAACATTATTATTAAAAATAACTTAACAATTATTTTTAATATTTCAAATAACTTAACAATTATTGCAACGGATGTATAACAGGAGGAACACACAATGAAAAAGTTAATCGTATTTGCCTTTATTGGCTTTTTGGCGCAGTTAATTGATGGCGCATTAGGGATGGCTTATGGCGTAACATCTTCTTCTTTATTATTGGCATTTAGCATTGCACCCGCAGTAGCATCAGCTTCCGTCCATTTATCTGAAGTAGTGACAACAGCGGCATCTGGAGTAGCTCATATCAAATTCGGAAATGTGGATAAAGGAATGGTCATGAAATTAATTATTCCCGGTTCGATTGGAGCTTTCTTAGGAGCAACCTTCTTAAGCAACATCCCGGGAGAATTGGCAAAACCGTATGTATCAATCTTTCTATTATTACTAGGTATCTATGTTTTGATTCGCTTTCTATTCAAATACAAACCAATGGCGGGTAAGAATAAATCGACATTAACCCGGAAACAATCCATCCCGCTAGGATTCATTGCCGGCTTTATGGACGCAACGGGAGGCGGAGGCTGGGGACCGATTGCCACACCGGTTCTGTTAAGCAAAAATGAGATGAGTGTCAGAAAAGTGGTTGGTACGGTTGATACAAGTGAATTTGCCATCGCCCTTTCAGCGTCCGTCGGCTTCTTTATTTCATTAGGCTGGTCTGAAGTGAATTGGTTCTGGGTTACGGCGTTAATCATCGGGGGCATTATCGCTGCACCTATTGCGGCATGGCTTGTGCGAAAAGTTCATCCACAGTTAATGGGTGTTTTGGTGGGAGGATTTATTATCTTTGTCAATGCAAGAACATTATTTACTACTTGGATGGATAATACGAATATTTATCCTTATTTGTACGGCATTATTTTGCTGGTGTGGTTGTCTGCCGTTATTTTCACGGCTGGAAATATTCTTAAAAAGAAAACTTCCACTGTTTTTTCTAATCAAAAGGTAGAAAATCTCATTGATTAAACTTCTCTGAAAAAGAACTACTCCTCCTGAAAAATCGTTCATCCACATAAAAAACTCTCCATTTACATCATAAAACGAATGTAAAGGAGAGTTTTTTATCATTAATAGTTATCTTGCGCGGCTAAGGGGGCGGGACCATATTGGTTTTCACCCTCATCTCCAGGATCACAAAAGTAAACAATTAAAATAATTGTGCCAATCACCGGGATAAGACTGATCAGAACCCACCAGCCACTTTTCCCAATATCGTGTAATCGGCGGACAGAAACGGCTAATGAAGGCAATAACACTGCCAGTCCGTAGAGACCTGTCAAAACTCCAGGCAAAAAAATCAATGATTCAATGATCGATAGAACAAGACAGACAATAAAATGAATAAGGACAAACATCCAATATTCCTTCCTTCTTGCTCTCCCTTCAAAACCAACATAATTTTTTAATACCGCCAAATACCATTCCATGAAGCTCCCCCTTTTAAAGTGCAATTCTGTTTTTGAAAAAGAAATCCTGGCACTTTTGGGCTGCGACATCTGCTTAGACAATATTAATGATAATAAGAACACCTAGCTTACTTTGTACACAGTCCATTATATGACTTGTTTTTTTGAATAATTCCTAACAGAAAAATAGCTTTAAAAGGAAAAGTGTAAAAATCAAAAAAATATATTTTGTTACAGCCTACATAGTTTCATAAGAATTGCATATACTGTACCATAACAGGTGGACGAAATGATATCTGTATTATAGAAAAGGGGCGGTTAGCATGTTGTATAATCCAGTTGAATTTTTCAAAACGGTACCGCAAAAGGAATGTGCTGAATGCGGGCAAATGATCGAAGAGCAGGCTGAATCCTATCTCATGGAATGTGACCACTGCTTAGCAAAAAGAGAAGAATAGCTCATGTAAACAGGGGAGAAGGCTTCCCTGTTTTTTGTGTGTTGTCTGATTTAAATAAATACTATACTGCCATGAAGAAGTACAAAACGAATCCGTTTTGTTTATGCTAAAATAAATGATACAAACTTTCACATACATAAAGGATGATACAGATGTTTCATTTAGCTCCCTTTTTGCTGGAAAAAGTGGGGATTATTTTTATGGCAGCTTACATATTATCGCAGATGCGGCCCATTCGGCAAATTGTGCAGCACGAACATAATCGAAGAGAAAAAGTGATGCTGACGATTCTTTTCGGTTCGTTTGGCATCATTAGCAACTATACAGGGATTGAGATTGATCATAATTATGTGGCGCCATCGGAATGGCTGCTGAAGTTGGACCGGGAAAGTGCACTTGCTAATACCAGGGTCATGGGAATCGCTATTGGCGGACTCCTTGGCGGTCCGATGGTTGGTTTTGGTGCAGGGGTTATGGCAGGGGTGCACCGCTTTTCACTTGGCGGGTTTACTGCCCTTTCCTGTGGAATATCCACTATATTTGCTGGTATTGCCGCAGGATATTTAGGTAAAGTCCGAAAAAGAAAAGGCAAGAAAATTACCGCGTCTTTTGCGGCCGTAACTGGAATGACATTAGAAACGGTGCAAATGCTGATTATCCTCATAGCAGCTAAACCATTTTCTTTAGCTCTGAATCTCGTCCAAATCATAGGCTTACCCATGATTTTGGTCAATGGACTCGGGACTTTGCTCTTTATGTTCATTTTTCAGTCGATTTTGAAAGAAAATGTGCGGACACAGGCAAGTTCGACCAATCTGGCTTTTAAAATTGCTGATTTAACTCTGCCATTTTTTCGCGAAGGATTTCACTCTCAATCATGTAAAGAGATAGCGAAGATCATTCTTAAACTGACAGCTGCGGACGCCGTGTCTATTACAGATACGCACCAGGTTTTAGCGCATGTTGGTGTGGCTTCTGAACATCACATAACCGGCAGCAAACCTGTGACTGGATTGACAGAAAAGGTTCTAACATATGGAAAAATCATTGTTGCCAACAACAAAGCAGAAATTCATTGTTCTGAACCCGGCTGTCCGCTTGAAGCAGCCATTGTTCTGCCGTTAATGATAAAGAATGAAGTAGTCGGGACATTAAAAATGTACTACACGGATCCGGATAAATTGGATCAACTGCAGCAGGAGCTTGCTGAAGGTTTAGCCAAGCTGTTTTCAGAACAATTGGAGCTTTCAGAGGCTTACCGCCAGACAAAATTATTGAAGGATGCCGAGATTAAAGCCCTGCAGGCACAAATCCATCCCCATTTTTTATTTAATAGTCTGAACACGATTTCTTCTCTTTGCCGTACCAATCCGGACAAGGCGCGCAAATTACTGCTGCAGTTAAGTTCTTTTTTTCGCAGTAATCTGCAGGGAGCACGGCAGACGCATGTTTCTTTAGAAAAGGAATTAGAAAACGTAAATGCTTATTTATCCATTGTCCAGACAAGGTTTCCTGGAAAATATAGCGTCGATTTCCAGATTGAGCCTCATTTAGAAAATACATTGCTTCCACCTTTTATTCTGCAGCCGCTGGTGGAAAATGCTATTAACTATGCCTTTCCAAAAAGTAAAGATAAAGGGGAAATTACGATTAGAATTTTTTTGAAAAGGCAGCAGCTGCAAATCATAGTAAGTGACAATGGAAAAGGAATAGAAAAGGATCAATTAAAACAATTGGGAACAAAAATCATTCCATCAAAAAAAGGAAGCGGCTCGGCTCTTTATAATATCAACCAGCGGTTAAAGGGGTTATACAGCGGTCAGGCAAGTCTTTCGATCGATAGTAAAGAAAATGACGGAACGACGATCACGATATCCATGCCATTTGATAGTAAAGGGGTAATTCAAGGAAATGTTGAAGGTCTATATAGTGGACGATGAACCATTAGCAAGAGATGAATTAAGATATCTGCTCAATCAAAGTAAACAAGTCACGGTTTTAGGAGAAAGTGATTGTATAGAGGATGCTGTAAAAGAGATCACAGAATTCCAGCCTGATTTAGTATTCCTCGATATTGAATTGGAGGAAGGAACGGGCATCGAACTCGCCGGACAATTAAAAGATCTGGAACATCCTCCGGCTATTGTCTTTGCCACCGCTTATGATGAATATGCTTTGCAGGCGTTTGAAGCTGATGCTGTTGACTATATTTTAAAACCTTTTGAAGAGGAACGAATTCTGCATACACTTGAGAAAATAGACAAGCTAGGAAAAATCGGGAAAGAGGATGTACTTGTAGTTCCGCCATTACGAAATGATCACAATGGAAAAATGGCCTTTTCAGTAGAGGAAAAAATTGTTCTTATTCCATATACGGATATTCTCTTTGTTGAATCTAGTGAAGGAAAATGTATCATTCATACCCTTAAACAGGAATATAAAGTCAGTGAACCGCTAGTTGAGGTTGAAAAAAGGATGAATTTCCGCCCATTTTTACGGGTTCACCGCAGTTATGTCGTTAATTTAGAGCATATCGATGAAATTGAACCTTGGTTTAACTCGACCTATAATTTAATGATGAATGACGGATCAAAGGTCCCTGTCAGCAGAACCTATATAAAGGATTTAAAAAAGGTGATCGGATTCTGAAAGGGTTTGCATTCCAGCTTTCACATTCTGCGTTTCATCCCTCTATTTTTGCATTTTAGCGGAAATTCCTCCGCGAATAAACTTTTATTTGTATCATAGAGACAAATAAGAGGGGAGGAAATAGAAATGAATGCGGTTACAATCGTTATTGGGACGCTGTGTATTTTAGCCATAGCCTATCGTTTATATGGGACGTTTATGGCGGTAAAAGTGTTGAAAATTGATGAATCAAAACCAACACCTGCACATGTGCTTGAGGATGGACAGAACTATGTTCCGACAAATAAATGGGTCACATTTGGTCACCATTTTGCCGCTATTGCTGCAGCCGGACCGTTAGTCGGACCGATTCTTGCGGCTCAGTTTGGCTATCTGCCAGGATTAGTATGGCTCCTAATCGGCGCTGTTATTGGTGGTGCCGTGCATGATATGGTTGTCTTATTTGCATCCATGCGCAGAAAGGGGAAATCACTCTCAGAAGTCGCAAAAGAAGAACTGGGTCCTGTCGCTGGATTCTGTACCGGTTTAGCCATGTTATTTATTATTATTATTACAATGGCAGGATTATCATTAGTCGTACTGGGAGCATTGGAAAAGAATCCGTGGGGAACCTTTGCCGTTGGGATGACGATCCCAATTGCGATGGCTGTAGGTCTTTATCATAAAAAAACAGGCAACTTAAAGCTGGCGACAACAGTTGGTTTTATTGCCATTATGGTTTGTGTCGCTGTCGGACCTTATCTGCCGGGGACATGGTTAGGCGATTTATTAACATTAGAAAAAAGCACTTTAGCACTTATTCTTCCTATTTACGCCTTTTTCGCCGCAACCTTACCTGTTTGGTTGCTCTTGGCACCTCGTGATTATTTAAGTACGTTTATGAAAATCGGTGTATTTGGTGCCTTAATTATTGGTGTATTTATTGTCAATCCGGTCGTGCAATTCCCGGCATTTACAGAATTCATTAATGGCGGGGGCCCAATCGTAGCTGGTCCGGTTTGGCCGTTTATTTCGATTACGATTGCCTGCGGGGCAATTTCAGGATTCCATGCATTTATTGGTTCTGGTACAACACCGAAGATGATTGACCATTGGAAAGACATTAAACCGGTAGCATTTGGTTCGATGCTTGTTGAATGTGTCGTAGGGATTATGGCTCTGATTGCGGCTGTGTCAATGCAGCCGGCCGATTATTTTGCCATTAATTCAACACCGGAAAAGTTTGAGGCATTAGGGATGCAAACAGTCTATTTAGATCAATTAGAGGAAGACGTACAAATGGATCTGAACGGCAGAACAGGCGGTGCTGTTACACTGGCTGCGGGGATGACTTATATCTTTTCTGAGTTTCCATTCTTTGAAAAAATGGCCTCCTATTTCTATCAATTTGTTATTCTTTTTGAAGCGGTCTTTATCTTAACCGCAATAGATTCGGGAACGAGGGTTGCCCGTTATCTGATACAGGACTTCTTTGGTGATATTATTAAGCCGTTAAAACGGACCGATTCACTGCCTGCCAATGTGATTGCCAGCGCGATTGCCTGCTTTGTTTGGGGATATCTGCTATTCTCCGGGGACATCAGTTCTGTCTGGGCATTGTTTGGCGTTTCCAATCAGTTAATGGCTTCCATTGGGTTGATTATTGGCGCAACTGTTATTCTTAAGATTGCAAACAAACGCTGGTATATGCTGACTTGTCTCGTACCGCTAGCCTATCTTTACGTAACCGTTATGTATGCCGGATACTGGATGGTAACAAATGTATACCTAAATTCGGGCAATGCTGGCTATAATGTAATAAATGGTGTGATTTCAATCATTATGCTTGTCTTAGGTGTAGTCATTATGGCTGCAGCGATTTATAAATGGGTCGGATTTATGAAAGTTCCTCAAAATGAACTTGTCATTCGTTCAGAAAAGGAAATAGATGGAGCAGCCTAATAAAAGAGGTAAAGCAGAGGAAAAAACGTCCTCTTGCTTTACCTCTTTTTTATTGTGGGAATGGTAAGAGAAAAGCAAGAATCTTGACTTCAATAGATAGAACATATATAGTTACCTAGGTAACCATTTTGGACGGAGGAGATTTTTTGTCACAGTCATTTTTTCACCAGAATTTGCAATTTGCCAGGCTTTTCACCAAAAAATTAAATGAACAACTGACAGCAATAGGACTCTTTCATTCACAATGGCTGATCGTTTATTATTTAAAGCAATCTGGACCGAGTACATTAGTGGAGATCAGCCAATATATCAACGTTGAGAAACCCACAGTGTCACGGACCGTGGATAGGCTGGAAAAGTCAGAGCTGATCGAGAAAATTCCTAGTAAAGATAGGCGGGAGCGGAGGATTCAATTAACAGAAAAAGGAAAACAGGTATACCAGGAAGCGATACTCGTTGTGGAAGCATTTGAACAAACGCTGCTGGAACAAATACCGCAGGCTGATATGGAAATAACGTTCCGCACAATCAAACACTTCAGAAAAAAACTTACATAAAGGGGAATGGTAATGGAACAAAAAGTAAAATTATGGACAAAAGACTTTATCATGGTCTCTTTATCTAATTTTTTATTATTTATCTCATTTTATATGCTGATGGTTACATTAGCTGTTTATTCAATTGATAAGTTTCATGCCTCGCAAAGTGAAGCGGGTCTGGCTTCAAGTATTTTTGTACTCGGGGCGGTTCTGGTGAGACCTATCGCGGGAAGAATGATGGGTACGGTTGGAAAAAAGAAGCTTTTGCTGATGGGTTTAATCTTATTTCTAGTCATGATGCTTTCGTATTTTCCAGTCAACAGTTTACCGCTTCTATTTTTCATTCGTTTTATTCATGGCTTTGCTTTCGGCATTTCGACAACCGCAACAGGAACGATTGCAGCGGATATTATTCCAGCAGTACGCCGCGGTGAAGGAATGGGCTACTTTGCCACAAGCATGAACCTGGCAATGGCTATCGGTCCGTTTTTAGGCTTAGTTATCAGCCGCTATTTTGCGGATAGCATGATTTTTGTCGTGACAACTGCATTTTCATTCATCGCTGTTCTTGCTACGATATTTATTCACATACCAAAAGTGAATATCGTTCCAAATGAAGAAACAGTAAAAAGCGGTCTGCATCTTCGTTACTTTTTTGAAAAAAGCACGATTCCAATTGCTGTTCTTGTGGCATTATTTGGTTTTGTTTATTCAAGTATTTTATCCTTTCTATCGGCATATGCTGCAGAAATTGACCTGGCCGGCGCCGCAAGCTTTTTCTTTGTCATGTATGCCGTCTTTCTCTTAATCTCCCGGCCATTCACAGGGAAATTATTTGATTTAAAAGGGGAAAATAGTGTCATTTACCCATCAATTCTGTTGTTCGGGACCGGATTACTGCTTCTCAGTCAGGCTGAACATGGAATCATCCTTCTGATAGCCGGAGCGGTCATTGGCGTTGGCTTTGGAACCTTCCAATCAAGTGCTCAGACCGTTGCCGTCAATGAAGCATCTAACCATAGGATAGGATTAGCCACTTCAACCTTCTTTGTCTTCTACGATTTTGGAGTAGGAGTCGGACCCTTTCTATTAGGCTTTATTTTGCCGATTATCGGATTCAGGGGACTTTATATAACTATGTCTATGATTGTTTTTGTAGGTATTTTGGTTTATTATATGGTGCATGGTAAAAAAGCCGCCGAACGCCATAAATCATTGAGCGATGTTAAGGAATATCAAGCGGGAAGATAATCCCTTTTTATACTCATAAATTATGAAGCATGGAGTAACCAATCTCCATGCTTCTTTTGATCCCATTCATCCTTTGCTATATGTCCGTTCAAAATATACTAGTACAAAATTCTTTGATGAGATAAAATACAACTAGGTAATTTGTTCTAATAAACTAAAAAAGTGCTATTTTTCATTGGCAATAAAACGTTATGCTCTAAGCAGGATAGGAGATGTTCCGGTGTTTAAAACAAAAAAATCGAAAGATCTAAATAAATGGCTTGGTCGCGCAGATGCTGAGGAAGTGGTATTTTCTATTTCTGATCAGGCTATTGTCCATCAATGCCGTGCTATTGGTCTTACGGAAAAGGATCTAAAAATAGGGAAAATTGTCCAGCCAGTTATCAAGGAGCATTTGCCGTCTATTACATCTGAATTTTTTCAATCTATGTCCAATATCCCTGAATACGTCACGATTGTGACTCAATATTCCAATGCAGAACGATGGATGGAAATGCACGGTCATTTTCTGATCCAAATGTTTAATGGTCATTTAGATGACGCATATCTTACACAACTGCAAAAAATTGCGTCAGGACATCAGGAAATCGGTGTAATGCCGCAATGGTATGTCGCAAGTTTTCAATCTCTGCTGCAAAGCATACAGACCATTATTTTTGCGGAAACCCCAGAAAAAGAGGAGTATTTTGTCGTGGCAAAAAGTGTCTCTAAGGTGCTGAATTTTCATCAGCAGGTTATTCTGGAAGAGCTGGAAAAGGCCGGAATTTTAGCCAAACAGCAGGAATATCAACAGATTAAAGACGAGTTGAAAGAGAAGATTTTTGCCACCAGTCACTCACTTGTTTTATCAATGGAGGAAACAAGTGCAAGTGTTGAGGAATTGATTCAAAAAAGCATGAAGGTAAGTGAGCAGGGAAAACAGACTGCATCTAAAACAAAGACCAGTCAAGAGCTCGCGGAAAATGGGCAAGATCAATTAAGTTCATTAGAGCAGCAAATCGAATGCATTCATCAAAGCATGGTATCCATGAATGGAAATGTAGAAGCATTAAACCAATTATCGATCGAGATTAGACAGGTGGTCGAGATTGTCGAGGGGATATCCGATCAAACGAATTTATTAGCCTTAAATGCAACGATTGAAGCGGCGCGTGCCGGTGAACATGGAAAAGGATTTGCCGTTGTTGCTGAGGAAGTTAGAAAACTGTCTGATCAGACACAGAAATCAGTCAAAGCGATACGTTCATTTACTGAACAAATAACAGAGCAAAAGGAACAGGTCATTAGCGGAATCCAAGAAGTTGATCATTTAGTCGGGGAAGGCTTAAAAAAATCGGAGCTGACAAGTGAAGCCTTTCAGCGAATTGTCACGGCAACAAATGAGAACCTAACTACGGTTCAGCAGGTAGAAAATGATCTGCAACATCTTGTCCATATTATTAAAGAAATTGGAGCAGCTACACAAAAAATCGTGCAATCTACGGAAGACTTAAATCAGGCAGCTCATTTAGCTTAAACTTAGATAGGCTATGAATACGCGAAATAATGATAGTTTGTAAAAAACAAATTAGTACTTTACACATCGGATTAATTTGAGTAAAATTAAGGAAATTATATTATTCTTTCAAAGCTGATTGGACATCCAAAGGCTCCTGATCGCATAAGCGGACAGGAGCTTATTTATTATTAAACGAAATTAATGGAAAGCTTAAAAAAATGTAATATTACACAATGATATTTTATTTACTATATTCAGAATGTAGTGATGATGTTAATAAAATTTAGAAAGAGATTTGTGAAAAAGAATAAAAATTTTTGAGTATAATTCATACTTATATAATGTGGATTATCGGATTTAAATTCAATTCTAACTTTAGTAAAAAATATAAGTGAGGAGGATGTATTTATGAGATCGATGATGATTATTGGGGGCGACCATCTTGGTCAAATTACAAAGAAACTTGAAGGGGAAGGCTTTAAAGAAGTTATCCATGTTAGCGGGCGTAAAGCACAGATGGTAAAAAGAGATATCCCGCAGAAAGTGGATATAATTTTAGTTTTAACAGATTTTATCAATCACAATCTCTCAGGGGTAATCAAACGGAAGGCACAAGAACAAGGCATCCCCATCCGTTTTTCAAAACGTTCCTGGAGTTCAATCTATCATGAGTTACATAAAAAGGAGCATGTTTAAGGAGGAATAATCGACTAATTCTTCGAGCAAGGAAGTTGAGTTCTAGGTCAAAAATAGCATAGGATAAGGGGGAAGAATGATTTCGAAAGGAGTATGTTACATGAGTCATAATCAAATTCTTGGGGTACAAAAGTTAGACTTTCAATGGCAAAATGAAGATCCGTTTTTAATTACGATGTTTCATAAAGATATATATCCTCCAGGCAATGAAGATCAAGGACCGAGTGTCTCTCTTGAAGGAAGAAGACTTGGAGAGGACTTCACGCTGCGTGATGGTTTTCGTATGTATCATGGGAAAACAGTCCCGGGGTTTCCCGTGCATCCCCATAGAGGCTTTGAAACCGTTACGATTGTTTTAGAAGGATTTGTTGATCACTTTGATTCTAATGGTTCTGTTGGCCGTTATGGCAATGGAGATGTGCAATGGCTCACGACTGGAAAAGGGTGTCAGCATACAGAAATGTTTCCCTTAGTTCACCAGGATAAGAATAATCCGCTTGAGCTTTTTCAAATCTGGCTCAATCTTCCGGCAAAAAATAAATTTGCCGATCCGGATTATAAGATGCTGTGGGCAGAGGACATTCCGGTTATTCAATCTGCAGCTGAAAATGGACGAAAAACGAACGTCAAGCTGATTGCAGGCAGTTGGGCAGGGAAAAACAGCTTAGAACCCTGCAAGGCCTCTTGGGCAAAGGATCGGGAACATCATGTTGGAATCTATTTGATTGAAATGGAGCCTGAAGCTATGGTGTCACTTCCAGCTGTTTCTAGTACATTAAAGCGAAATCTTTACTATTTTAATGGGGATGAAATTCAAATAGATGACAGCTGGATTCCATCTTCTCATCGGATTAAACTTGTGGGTGATCAAGAGATTCATATTACAAATGGAGCAAAGAACAGCCGCATCCTTGTCCTGGAAGGTGAACCGATCGGGGAATCTGTTGTTCAATATGGACCTTTTGTGATGACAACCGAACAGGAAGTTCGCGATGCCTTTCATGAATATCAGCAAACACAATTTGGCGGATGGCCGTGGGACCGTCCTGATCCAGTAAATGAACGAACCTCCGGAAGATTTACGAAATACGCTGATGGTACAATAGAAAAAAGGTGATCCTCTAAAATAATAATGAAAAGCTGACAAGATGTACGCCGTTTTAGCCGCGGCATCATTGTCAGCTTTTTTTCTGATCTTTCGTGAACTATTCATTGATGTTGACCAATATACCTTCCCTGAAGCAGTTTATCTTGTTAAAAAATTCTCAGTGAAATATGGTTTTGATTCGGAATCGAAGGCAACGCCAACACCAAGTGATTCAAAATCCGAATGCAAATTGTTTTCTCTATGGCCAAGGGAATTCATTAAACCCTCGTGGGCAAAGATACTGCTCGTTTGTCCGGCTGCGAGATTTTCTCCGGCAGCCCGGAAGTTGATATGGTCCTCTTCCATGCGGTCAAATGGCGATTTACCTTCAAGATTCGTGTGGTCAAAATAATGATTCTTTGCCATGTCGCTGCTATGGTCCCGAGCCGTTTCCTGCACCTGCTCGTCCCATGTTAAAAATGGAAGTCCATGTACGACACGAGCGGCATTGGTCAAATCAAACAATTGCCATTCAAATCCTTCTTTTAAGGCTGTGCTGGCTTCAGGATAAAAAGAATCCTTCTGCTCTTCGAGACTGCTAGAGATGATTTGTATGGCTGTCACGGTGTTGTTTTCGTGTTTATCGTAAAAGATGGTGATATAGCTGTGATCCATCTGGAATAGATCGTATTCTCCATCATTTTGTGTGCGATATGTGACCAAGCCCTTACGAATTCCGGACATTGGCTCCCCGAGTGCGGCTAAAACGGATTCTTTCGAACTCCCGCGTGCAATTCCTTGTTTAGAAGATATCAAATCTTGATTTGTATACAACCCAGCAACTTTATTCTGCTCATCATATGCTGCCATAAAAAAGTTCTGATAGTGATCATGATACGTATACCAATCTACTCCATACTCATTAAGAGTAGAGCGCTGTGCAATTCCTACAAGCCGTTCAACGTATTCTTTAGAATTTCCAATTTCGATATTATGAACTGAAAATGTATGCGTGAGCGGATGTTCCAGTTTAGTTTTTGCCACTTCTTCAATAGGCTGCTCTTCTTGTTGCATCCCTTTAATGACATTGTGTATATCTTCGAGTACAGTCTCCATGCCCAACTGTATGGTATCGATAGTGGCAGCAACGCTGGGATGTTCGATGATGGTCAGGATCTTCGTTTTGAATTGTTCAAATGCAGATTTGTTGGCTGTATCCTTCAGGTTGTTCCCGAAGAGATTCCAGACAAAAGCGAGGAGCATGACTAAAAATAATACCTTAAATAAAAATTTCATTGGGCACCTCCAAGCCTACTCTACCTTCGTTTTCCGAACTTTATTGAAATCATACGCCGTAACTGATATTTTGCATAACTTTACCCATCTTCATAATGGAGAAAGTCCATTTCAATGATATACTTTTATACAAACAATAGAAAGTTGGAAGCATTGAAAGGAAATAATTTATGAAATGGAGATGAAAGTTTAGATTCATTTTGTTCCATAGTCATTTAGAAGCCGGTGCCTGTTTCATAACAGATACCGGCTTTTTTTGCTAAAAGGGACAGCATTCATTCAAAAAACCGCCAAAATAGGACAAGTTTTCAAAAAAATTTTAAAAAAACAGTGGAAATTTTTTTTGAACTGTTATATTATATGTTTAACAAATAAAAGTTGTACTATAACAACAATACCAGGCTGTTAATCTTATAAAATTTTCAAGAAAAGAGGAATGTCACATGAATAAAACAGAAGTTATCGCTCGCAGAATTTTAGGATGGAAATTAAACCGTTGGGATAGATGGTATGATTTTGAAACAGGTGAATTCATTTACGATTGTGATTTTCAACCGGAACAAAATCTGGATCATGCTATGCGCATTGTTGATAGATTAGAAGAATTCGGATTTACATATGAAGCAAAGAGTCAATCTGAAGTTTACTTCAATAATGTAGCGGGTACTGGCAGAAATTTAGCGGAAGCGATTACAAATGCTGCTTACAGTGTGGCAGACAACAGCACTGTTCCGGAAGAATGGATGCATTATCAAATCATCTAATAACGGCATAAAAAAGACCAGCTCTTATGAAAGAGCCGGTCTTTTTTTATGTAGTTTGCTTTCATCCGGGTCATTAGAGAAAAAACAAGCGACCCCCTGTTGAAGAACTTTCACAAGGGGTCGCTTGTTTACACAGCTACAAGTGCGTAGGAAGGATTATGGAAATTAATCACCTCAGTAAGAATTTTGCAGCCGTGAATATTCTTAAATGCCTCTTTTGCTTCCTTCTCTGAGTTGAACTCAAACATAGTTGAAAGATTTCCTTTTAAATAGACGGTGATTACCCACATCATTAAAAAATTTCCTCCCTAGAATTTATATATTTCTCCCTGCTG
The DNA here is from genome assembly GCF_014207535.1 of Bacillus benzoevorans. GTDB lineage: Bacteria > Bacillota > Bacilli > Bacillales > Cytobacillaceae > Bacillus_BD > Bacillus_BD benzoevorans. The sequence continues at coordinate 173,838 of NZ_JACHGK010000002.1, read as the reverse complement.
ATGAAAAACAGGTTTGACAAAAGTTATTATGCACAATTTATTAGTGCTTGAAAATAGTTTCTACAAAAGAAGTCACAACATTACAAAATTTTTAAGTTTTTTATTCCTTAAGCAGAAATAATAAGGATTAATTAAGAAGAAATGATAACTAAAGCAAATCATTTTTTTGTTTGTGAAAAAATTGGCAAAGGTAATTTTAAATAATGTTTTTGAATGGATGGAATTATCAAAATATCTCAATCTTTTCATAGTCATTAGTATTTTTAGAGAATTTTTATTATAAAACGAACTATTATCATAGTATAAGATGTTTTTCCTAAAAAAGAAGGATAACAAGGAGAAAACCCTGTGATAATAGCATTATAAAAGCAGAGAAATGGAAGGGCTATTAAAAAATATTATTCCAATAGTCTGATGGAATTTTCTCAATACTTTTACTTTTATTTACCATATTTTATTCAAATATAGACTATGGTACGATCATATCGACTTTGGAATGAATAGATATTTATACCTAGTACAAGGGGATTTAGGTTATTGTCACCGTACATTCCAAGCACATGAAAAATTCACAATATGAGGTGTGTATGATGGAAGCGAATCGTTATGTGCATGGCGAAAATATGAAACTCCTCAAGGAAATTTACAATCTCAAAACAAAACAAAATGATATGTACATTCAAAGTGGTCCTAACAGCTCAGATTACATCAATCTTTCCATTCAATTAAATGTACTTGAGAAGAAATATATGGAAGAGAAACTATCTATGTACCAGGAAGAACTGGTTAATACGAGAACACCGCATGAGAATTTGCAGCCAAAGTTTATTGGAAAATATCAGAAGTTTAATCATTTAGGGGAACAGTCGCGAAAATCACCTGTATGGCATGTTTTGGTCCAATTTTAAAACGCTTTCACGAAGCCGGTTTCCAGATATGAATAAAAGGCAGCTCCAAAGGGAAACTGCCTTTTTTGATTAGTAGCTTTTTTTATCCTTATAGATTCAGTTTCCATCTCTCAAAAGTCTCCTGTAGAAACTTTTTTCCCTTTCTTTTTACCAGCTGCGAATCGGCGGAGAACCCGGTGCGTGCTGGAACATATGCATAACAGGTACGGTATAGGCGATTAATACTAAAGCAATGGTGATCCCAATCCATACTGTCCAGCGCTCCAAAATTGCCGGCGGCTTTGGCTGATCTTCCTCCACTTCTCCGATTGGATAATCGACAGCGCTTTCTGCTTTGGGTGAAAAAAACCATAAGTAAACGATATTTACAAGAAATAATACGGCGCTGATAAATAAAAGAACACTTCCAGCGCCGGTAAAAAAACGGTATGGTTCCCAAACTTGAGCGGCTGGATGACCGCTGTACGTCGTAAAGGCAGTTCGCCGCGGTTCACCAAGTACCCCGACAATATGCATGCTTGTGGACATAATTAACATTCCAATTGTCCATACCCAGCATTGGATTAATCCCAATTGGTTGGCAAAAGGGGTTAATTGACGGTTTCGCATCGCCGGAACGAGCCAATAGGCGATAGCGAAGAAAGTTAGGATAACAGCCGCCGCAACGGTAATATGAAAATGACCTGTAATGAATAACGTATTATGTACCACCTGATTCAATTGAAAGCTGGTATTCACAACCCCTCCAGCACCTGCTGGAATAAATATAACCATCCCGAGAAAAGTGGCCGTAAATCTGACATCCTTCCACGGAAGTTTTCCAAACCACCCAAATAATCCAGTTGCTCCTTTTTTGCGTCCGGCAATTTCAAATGTTGCGAGGATGGCAAAAGCTGTCATCAATGATGGAATGACGACAATCATTGTTAAAACAACTTGAAGGAACTTCCAAAAGGATGATACACCTGGTTCCATCAGCTGGTGATGAAAGCCAACCGGGACAGAGTAAAGAATAAACAAGATAAAAGTCAACCTGGGCAAAGAATTGCTGAAGATTTTGCCGCCGACGATTTTCGGAATAAGGACGTACCAATAAATATAGGCAGGCAGCAGCCAAAAATAAACAAGCGGATGACCGAAATACCAGAAAAAAGTCCTGCTTAATTCCACATTAATTTTATCCACCCAGCCTAACGACCATGGAATCAATTGAAAGACCACTTCGATGGCGACCCCGACCGTACAAATAAGCCATAGAACCATGGTTGCTACAGCCATATAGGCAAAAAGGGGAGATGCTTCTCCCGGATGTCTTTTTCTCCATTGATAATAATTCATAAAAACTGCCACACCGCTAAGCCAGCTTCCCACTACAACTAATGCCAGACCAATATAAAAGATGGGGGAAGCTTGCATCGGTGCATAAAATGTATAAAGAACTGAAGCGTCATTGGTAATAATGACATACAAACTGAGCAATGTCCCAATCACCATCATGTAATAGCCAATCCATGCTATTCGGTTCGCTGCAGGCATAAGTTTACCATCGAGTGTTTTGGCTAGTCCTGAATAAAGGAAGCCGATGATAAAAAAGGTGGTAAATATAAGGGCAAGGGAAACACCATGTGCTGTCAACAGCTGATAATACCCAATATTATTGGGCAGATCAATATAGCCTGTTCGCTGCAACGCCTGGAGCAGCCCTGCGATCACACCAATTAGAAAAGCAAAAAAGGCAAAACCAAGATGCGCTAGAATTAGTTTTCTGTCCTGATTCTGAAAAATGATTTTATCGGCTGATATATCACGTACTGTATTCTCCATTTTTAAACTCCTTTATTAAATGACCTTTAATTTTCCCATCATAAGTTGATGACCAGAACCGCAATATTCGTGACATAGGATTAAATAATCCCCCGCCTCTTTAAAGGTATATGTAAATTCGGCAATATGTCCGGGAACCGCCATTATGTTGACATTTGTATTTGGAATGTACAGCCCATGAACCACATCGGGGCTGGTTACTTCAAAATGAACGGTGGAACCAGCGGGTATTTCTAATTCCCCTGGTAAAAATGTAAACATTTGTGCCACCATGGTTGCTTTGTATTCATTTGGTCCGGTTTTAACCAATTCAGGCTTGTTAAATGGTGCCGTTGTTTGCACCTCTTCAGGCGGCATGGTTCTCATCTGACCGGGCGGCTCTAACCCGAGTCCGATGGCCAAAATTCCAAGGATGGTAAGAAAGACGACTAGTGAAAGAGCTCCGATTGTCAGCCAAACTTTCTCGTAATAGGGTAAGTGAATATTCTTGAACATGGTTTCCTCCTTAACACTTCATCATTGAATTATCGCTGTAAATAAATTGCTAACATCACAATCCAAAAAAGAAGGACTAGCGATCCGATGATTAATACAGAATAGAAAGTTCCCCTTAATTCTTTTTTATCTGTAACGTTAGAAGTTGTTTTACTTTGCCGTGTCATGTTCTCACTCCTTCCTCTTTTACCTATTATTTACATTGTGGGTAAATTTATGTATTGTTGAAGGGGAAAAAGAAAGGAATGAAATAATGGAAAAGAAATATCTGAAACTACTTATAATCTTTATGGTTTCAATTACGTTGAGCGCTTTTACAGAAGCTCCAAAGGAAAGCAAGAAAGTTAACCCCATCCATGCGCAAACCGTAATCACGCAAAATACAGAGGAGCCGCACTGGTCTTATGAGGGAGAAACTGGACCGCCATATTGGGGGCAGTTAGATCCCTCCTTTGCATCCTGTGAAAAGGGCAGGGAGCAATCACCGATTCCCATTGAATCATCCTTGAAAGAGGGGCAGAAAGAACTCGATGCGATAAAAGGTCAGTATCAGCCCGCCGCTGTAATGCTCCTGAACACTGGACATGCCATTCAGGCTGATGTAACGGCACCAAATAACAAAATCAGGATAGATGGCAAAGTATATAATCTGCTGCAGTTTCATTTCCATAATCCAAGTGAGCACAAAATCAACGGGAAGCAGTATCCAATGGAAATTCACTTCGTCCATCAGGATGAACATCAAAGGATTGTTGTACTTGGAGTAATGATTGAGGAAGGAAAGGAAAACGGGGAAATATCCGCTTTATTGAAAAACTTAGACCATGATAGAAAAATGACAATAGATATCAAAAAACTAATTCCTAGTCAGTCCAGGGTCTTTCAATATAATGGTTCTTTGACAACGCCGCCCTGTACAGAAGGAGTCAAATGGGTAGTATTAAACACACCGCTCGAACTATCTCAGGAGCAAATCCATGCCTTCGGAGAATTCTATCAAAATAATAACCGTCCGCTGCAGCCTTTACATAAGCGGGAAATAATGGTTGGAAGTTTCAGACAAAACAAATAGATGCTGGCTGATAAACAAAAAGCAGAAGAACGAATGAGATCGTCTTCTGCTTTTTACGATTATGCAGTTACAACTTCTGCTGCCGGTTCTTCTAATTGACCTGCAGGACCGAAGAATTCGAAATGGATATTTTCTGCTGGCACGCCCCATTCTTTTAAGCTGCGGTAGATAGCTTTCATAAATGGTACAGGACCGCAGAAATAGAATTCAGCTTGATTATCTGGAAGAATTGATTGTAACCATGGTAAATCAATAAATCCTTCTTTATCAAATCCATTTGCGGCAATATCTTCTTCGGTTGGCTCGGAATAGGCGACAAAACTCTTAACGTTTGAATTCTCACTAGCAAGACGGGCCACCTCTTCTTTTAACGCATGAACGCTGCTGTTTAAAGCGCCGTGAATAAAGGTGACTGCACGTTCCGGCTGAGATGCCGCAATCGTATTCAACATACTTAACATTGGTGTCAAGCCAACACCGCCGCTGAGTAAGACGACAGGTTTATCGTCAGATTGAAGAGTAAAATCACCTGCAGGAGCGCTAACCTGAAGGATATCGCCAGCTTGAACAGTATCATGCAGATAACTAGAAACAACACCTAGCTCTTCACGTTTCACACTGATACGGTAATAATCTTTTCCTGGTGCATCTGATAAACTGTAATGACGCAGGTGCGTGTATTCGCTGTCTTCCGGCTTCACTTTTACAGTTAAATATTGACCTGGCAGGTAGGAAGCGATAGCTTGCCCATCTTCTGGTTTTAAATAGAAAGAAGTGATGACATCACTTTCTTGAACCTTTTTATCTACGATAAAGTTTCTAAAATCATCCCATCCGCCTGGCTGTTCTTTGGCATCTTTGTACATTTCGCCTTCAATCCCAATAAATGCGTCTGCAATGACACCATAAGCTTCAGCCCATGCATTGATAATTTCATCGGTTGCTGCATCACCTAATACATCTTTAATCGCCTTCAATAAATTTTCCCCAACGATTGGATAATGTTCTGCTTTAATCCCTAATGCGCGGTGCTTTTGCCCGATTTGCTTTACTACCGGAATTATCGCCCCTAGATTATCAATGTTTGCTGCTGCTGCATAAACAGCGTTTGCAAGTGCTGTCTGCTGACGTCCTTGTCTTTGATTGGATTGGTTAAAAACATTCTTTAATTCGGGATGACTGCCGAATAATAATTGATAGAATCTTGTTGTAATATCTTTCCCGTGTTGTTCCAATACTGGAACTGTACTTTTAATAATATCGATTGTTGTTTGCTTTAACATTTGTGTCCCCCGTCCCTAAACATATATATCATTTACATGTTTAATAATATAACAATAGTGAATAAAAAGATATATTAAAAATGTATCTTTTTGAAATGTCACAAAAAATTCACAAATCCACCCTGAAAACTTCTTTGTTCATTTGTCATTTCCTTGATAATCTAAAAGAAAGAAATAGTTTTTCGGAAAAAGATTATATTTTCGCGTCAATGCCGTAAAGATGAAAAAGCGCTCTAAAAATGCTATAGTGAATGGTATACAAGGGAGATAAAATCATGAGACTAACAAATTATACTGACTATGCATTACGGGTATTAATCTATTTAGCTTTGAAGAAGGAGGAAGAATTAAGTACCATCAAAGAAATAGCGGATACCTATCAAATTTCAAAAAATCATTTAATGAAAATCATTCATGAACTGGGATTGCTGGGATATATTGATACGATCCGGGGACGCAATGGCGGGATTCGTTTATCAATGGATCCAGAAGATATTAATATTGGCGAACTGGTTCAGAAAACCGAAGAAGATTTCCACTTGGTTGAATGCTTTAACGGTGATACAGAAAAAGCGAATCATTGTATTATCACTCCTGCATGCCGTTTGAAGCATATTTTGCATGAATCTCTGCTGGCTTTTATCCAAGTGTTGAAAGGTTATACACTAGCTGATTTAATCGAAAACAAAGCAGAGCTAAAAGAATTATTTTAAGAGATTTTAACGGAGCATATTTAAATAAAAAGCAGCATTCTACGGGCAGCAAAGATTTCCATTTAAACGAATAATGGAAATTCTTGCTGCTTTTATTTTGAAGCACTTTTTTATATTGACAATGATAATCATTATCATTTAAAATGAAATTAAGTAAAATATTCAAAAACAATTAGAGGTGACTAGTAATGAATTCCTTGTTGATAATAGGTGCTGATCATTTAGGGGTAATTCCTGATAAGTTAGCATCAGTTGGTTTTAGAAAAATCCTACATATGAATGGCAGAAAAGTTCAGATGGTGAAGAGAGACATACCGGAAAGTATTAATTGCATTCTTATTTTAACAGATTACGTAAATCATAATTTAACAGCTGTGATTAAGAAGCGGGCGAAGAATCAGTCGATTCCAATCTATTATGCAAAACGTTCCTGGAGTTCTATTTATCATGTGCTTAAGGACGTTGTTTAATTATAGACTATATTGAGAATTATTATCAATTAATTAATTGGGGGCGTTAACAATGGCAAAGATCGTCTTAATTTATGCTAGTATGAGTGGAAATACCGAAATGATGGCAGAGGCCGTTGCAGACGGGATAAAGGAAGCAGGGGAAGAAGTGGAAGCCATAGATATTATGAATGGTGTATTTGCGAAGGATTTACTTAATTATGACGGAATCATCCTAGGTTCTTATACATGGGGAGATGGGGAACTTCCTGATGACTACTTAGACTTTTACGAAGAATTGGAAGGGGTTGATTTAAGCGGCAAAAAGGCGGCGGTGTTCGGTTCAGGAGATACGGGGTATAATTCCTTTTGCGCCGCAGTAGATATATTAATGGAGAAGTTAAAAGAACGCGGTGCTGATGTTTATGCTGCAGAAATAAAAGTAGATTTAACACCAAGTGAAGCGGATGAAGACGAGTGCAGAACGTTAGGGAAGAATTTTGTCACGTTCTTGAATGGAAATAGGGTAAAATAAAGGAGGTCAGCATGATGGAAGGCAGCCACCCGCAAATCTCGATCAAAACGATGACAGATGATCACTTAGAGTCATTTATCAGATGTCCGTATAAGTTTTATTATCAGTATGTCCTGCAGCGGCATTCAAAGGGATTGAGATGGAGACAGGTGGTTCAGCATATCGTAAAACGTGTGGTTCGGAAATATTATACATTACCATTAGATGCACGGAGTAATTTGAATATTTCGAACCTGATTGATAAAGCCTGGCGCCCGATTAGTTTAAGATGGTTTGATTCACGTCTGCAATACTATATGGTCATCGCCAAAACAAGTGAACATTTGCTTGAATCTTTATTAAAGGGGAAAAGTGAAACGCCGCCGTTCCTGTTATATCAAAAATTGAATGCTTATGTTGACGAATTGGAAACCCGGATTCAGGTAACTTTTGAATTAGCGGAATGGTCATCCCGTACCTTTACGATAAAGAAATTCCTTTTGCAAGCAGATGTGGAAATGTTCCGCCTCTATTATCACTTACTCGTGGTATTTTCCGCTAAAGTTTTTGAAAAACTCCCGGAGAAAATTGTTTTGATCACTTTGCTTGATGGGAAGGAGCATGTATTTTTCCCGAAGATGGAAGATGTTTCTTCCGGTATTCAGTATCTGCTAACAATGAAATATCTGCTGCAGCAGCATCCTGCTGAATTTTTTCAATCAAGAACATGGAAGGATTGCAGTCATTGTCCTTTTTCAGAGAAATGTACAGAAGGGACTGCCTGGGTAATAAGAGAGAATAAAACAAATGCTGTCTTTTTACATTAAGCTTTCTTTGAATTGAATATGAAAAGGGCTGCGGACATAATCCGCAGCCCTTTTCATGTATTAGCAAGCTTCTTGAATGGCTTTTTTCATGACATCCAATACTTGTTGTAAAGAGTTTATTTCTTCATCATTTAACGGAACAAGCGGCAGGCGTACGCCTCCAACGTGTATACCCGTTAAATTTAAAGCAGCTTTAACAGGGGTTGGATTCGGTGAAGCAAAGAGCGCTTTAATGACAGGCAGAATGCTCTGATGGAACAAAGCGGCTTCACGGTGATTTCCGTTTTTGAAATGCTGAATCATCGCTTGCATTTCATTTCCAATGACATGCGCGGCAACAGAAATGACTCCAGCTCCACCAATCGCTAAAGTAGGAAGTGTCAGAGCATCTTCACCTGTGTATACGGCAAAATCGCTGCCGGTCTGGCTGATAATTTCAGTCATTCCTTCTAAATTACCGCTGGCATCTTTAAGCGCAACAATATTAGGGAGCTTAGAAAGTCGAACAGTTGTCTCAACGGTCATATTAATGACGCTTCGTCCTGGTATATTATAAAGAATAATTGGAAGTTTAGTAGCTTCAGCTATTGCTTTAAAATGTTGATATAAGCCTTCCTGTGACGGCTTGTTGTAATATGGTACCACCAGCATGATTCCATCTACTCCGCATTGTTCAGCGAGTTTTGTTAAATGGATGGATTCCCTCGTATTATAGGAACCTGTGCCGGCAATAACAGGCACTCTTCCGCCCGCAAGTTCAACGACAAATTTATATAGCTCCACTTTCTCTTCTGTTGTTAACGTTGGTGATTCGCCAGTTGTCCCTGATACGACTAAACCTTCTGTGCCATTTGCCAGTAAATGATTAACCAAATTCTTTGTGGCATTAAAATCGATATCACCGTTTTGATCAAATGGAGTAACCATTGCTGTTAAAATTTGTCCAAAATTCATTTCTTCTCCTCATCCTTTTCGTGATTTTTATCAAAATAGAGGGAGAAGGGCAGTTCATAAAAAACGCAAATAAGCAGCATTGAGGGTTCCGCTGCTGCAGTAGAAACAATATGTAACAAAGAATGTTCCTGTGCGTAAGATAGCCCTCCATATAGTTACACCTATATGACAGTTCTGTATTTTTTCAACATCAGAACCAGCTTCAAGAAAAATGAGGTTCTATCAGCTTCGGCAAATTCCCCTTTCTACATTATTCAACGGACCCCATTATCCTTCTAATGTGTACTGATGGTCTTTGCGCCTCTATCCTTACTTCAAAAATAATTGAAATAAGTATATCTTCATTTGGTTATTAAGATAATAGCAGAATTTATTTGCTTTGGCAAGAGCGGTTTAGCAATTCGGCACTTGGACCTTGTACAAGCAAAATGTTGTAAGAGGCAGAGTGGAAATTCTATACATACATTTTCAAAATGGTAAATACGGTTATAGATAAGGAGTTGTTTTCTATTTTAACTTTATTCAGCAGAAGTCTCGCGCTTCAAAAGTTATGGGATCAATAAAATGAGTTAAGCAGTTCAGTAGGGGTGCAAAACCGGCTGAATAAAGTTAAAGCCTCCGGCGGATGCCTCGATTTTTTAAAGGTAATTTTTCGAGCAAGCTCGAAAAAAATCGGGTGCAAATTCGCCGGGTCGAATTTGATGAAAATGGAGTGATGGCTGTGCCCGTTATTTTCCGCGAATATTACATCTACACCGTATATCCAGGGGATACTCTTTATTCGATAGCGCAAAAGTTTAATAGTTCAGCAGGTGAAATCATGAGAGTCAATCACATCTTCCCACCGGTGACGGATCCTGGATTGATTTTCCCGGGAGATGTCCTTTTGGTACCCAATCTGGTGAAAACAGGGAAAGTCCATTATATTGTCCATACCGGAGATGCATTGAACAAAATTTCCTATACGTATAGCACCTATATTGATTTAGTTTCCGGGATCAATCATTTAGGAAATCCGAATATGCTGTTTCCTTCTCAACGGTTAGTCATCCCTGCTTTTATTTATGAAGTGAAAACGGGGGATTCCCTCAATGCAATAGCAAGCAGGTATGGCCTCCCTTTATCGAGTATTGTTCGTGCAAATGAAAGGCGTCCTGGATTCCAGGCGGATGTGATTTGGCCGGGGTACCATTTAATCATCCCATTACCAACCATGCGCAATATGGTCGTTTGGACTCCACTTCCAGGCACCACTGTAGGCAGGGGATTTAAAATTACAGGTCAGGCGAGGTCATTTGAAGCGAATGTGCTTCACCAATTAAAGGATGCAAATGGAATCACCATATCAAATGAACGGTTTACGACAGCTGATATCGGTGCACCTGAATATGGGAATTTTACCAGTATGGTTCCTTTTGACCGCAGCCCGACATCCAATAGGGGTGAACTTTGGGTATATACAAGAAGTGCTAAAGATGGAAGCATGCAGGATTTAGTAAGGATGAGGGTCTATTTTTAGGAGAAAAGAAGGGGAAGTTCTACGAGGAATATAAAATAGGAAAGGGGATCAGCCGCAATCCGTGCTGGTCCCCTTTCAATTAGCGGCGATTTTTCTTTTCTGGAGACTAGTTCAATGGGCTAGTTTTTCCTGTTTTTCCACTACTTCCATGAGGAAATAGGATACAATAGAATTATAGAATATGAGATACTCTAATTAATTCTATTCTAGATGTGATGTACTTTGAACCTTTCCTAACTTCCTGCGCACTAGAACGGAAACAAACAGCATCAAACATACTCTTTTTTATATGAATCTCAGAAAATGGAAAAATATGTATTGAAAAAAATGTAATAATTGTTATATATTGTTAAGGAATGAACTTATTTTGAAAAGAATTGTCGTTTATATTTCATAATTGATGCACAAATCGTCATGCTTATTGGGGATTTCGACCAGGGATAAAAAGGTAAAAGGGGTAAATGGGTACAATGAATAGGAAACAAAGGTTTCAGGATAGACGAAGAAAGAGATTCAGGAAATCTGCGCTTCGTTTTATTTTTAGTGTTTTATTAGTCTTAGTGGGCGGTTTTATCTATGATAATATGAACTTGGACATGGTTTTCAAGGAAATTTTTGCAAACGATGAAATCATTAAAGAGCCAGTGAATGAAGTATCTTCTGTTGTATCAAGGAAAGGACCGCTTGACCTGGATGAACGATTTACATACTCAGAATCCTTTGCCAAAGAAGCTGATCTAAACAGAAATAATATTTTTATAGGAGATAACTATAAAGATATTAAAATAGACCCGAATGGTTTAGCGGACGCTGCGGACAGTCGTGCAGCTGAACAGATAGAAGGGGATGCAAAATATGCCAGTTCTGCAGAACCAGAACAGAAGGTTCAGCAGGCAGATGCCCCGGAAAATGATGTACATACCAAAACGGTGTATTTAACCTTCGATGATGGTCCGAACCAGTTTTCCGATCAATTACTTGCAGTATTGGAGTCATACAATGCAAAAGCAACCTTCTTTATGATTGACAGGAATATTCGCAGCTTTCCTGACGCTGTTAATCATATGATTGCAGCGGGTCATAGTGTAGGGCTGCATAGCGTTAGTCATAATGTGAAAGTATTCTATCAGTCTGCTTCAAGTGTTATTTCAGAAATGAATCAGGTGCACGACACGGTGAAGGAAGTAACCGGGCTAGATACGATGCTTATCCGCACCCCATATGGAAGTGTTCCGTATATGCAGGATTCATATTTACAGGCGGTTCATGATAATGGCTATTTAATGTGGGATTGGAATATTGATAGTAAAGACTGGTATTATCGAGACCGCCGCTATGTTGACACAAGTATTGCCCAGCTTGAGGCGCATGCAGAAAGTACAGAACCGCTTGTGATCCTCCTCCATGAAAGGGAAGAAACGCTGGCGCATCTGCCTGAACTACTTGAATACTTGAAGAGCCAGAATTATAAGATGAAAGCTCTCGACAGTTCCATGACACCAGTGGCCTTTAAATAGTTTCTAAAAAGTCATCAAGATCACTGTACTTGATGACTTTTTGTGTGCTGTGTCTTAAAGTTTTCCAATTTTGTAAATCCTGAAGGAAGAGGAGTTGACATGATGCATGAGCAAATGATTCGCACTATGGATGAGCTGAGGGCAAAGTCGTTCTATGAAAATAAGCAAATTATTGCTGTAGCTGCTGCGGAAGATGAATACGTACTCCATGCGGTTAAAGCTGCTGTCGAGGAAAAGATTTCTGAATTTGTGCTGGTTGGAAATGAAAAGATCATGAAAGAAAAGGCAGAATCCATTGCGCTTGATTTAAGCAATATCCCAATAGTGGATGAAAAAGAGCCGCACCAAGCAGCGGAAAAAGCAGTCAGTCTGATTCGGGAAAGTAAAGCTCATATTCTGATGAAAGGAACGCTTAGTTCTGCTGAACTGCTAAAGGCTGTTCTGCACAAGAAGGAAGGATTACGAACAGGGAATATACTAAGTATGGCAGGGGTGTTTGAATTACCCGCTTATCATAAATTATTAATACTGACTGACCCGGCAGTAAACCTTGTTCAAGATTTAACACATAAAATAAGCATGTTAAAGAATGGGATAGAGATTTCTCAGGCTCTGGGCATTCTGCGTCCGAAGGCTGCTCCTCTATGTGCAATAGAAAAGGTCAATCCTGCAATGCAGGCAACCATGGATGCGCAAATACTGTGTGAAATGGCTGAAAAAGGGGAAATCGAAGACATCATCCTTGAAGGTCCAATGTCACTGGATGTGGCGATCTCTGCGGAAGCAGCTAAGCAGAAGGGAATGGTTAGTCAAATTTCTGGAGATGTTGATATTCTGCTGACTCCTAATATTGAAGCGGGGAATATCCTGTATAAGACGTTAATACATCTCGCAAAAGGGAGGAATGCAGGGATTGTACTCGGTGCAAGTGTCCCAATTATTATGACATCCAGATCCGATTCAGCAGATGCGAAAATGAATAGTATTGCATTGGCGCTTTTAATCTCAGACTGCCGAAAAAAAGCGGGATGGGATTGATGTTGTATGGGTGAAAATACCCACCCCATTTCTAATGCAGTCTTTTTTATAAGGCTGTGTTAAAGATGTTGATTTTGGAGGACTTTGTTGATTGGAGTGGAAGGCACGAAGACTCCTGCGGGAACAGCGAGACAGACGAGACCCCGCAGGCACGAAGTGGCGAGGAGGCTCAGGCGTAGATGAGCGGAAAGCGAAGTGCTTGGAACGGAAATCAACAATCAAGTTTAACAGAGTCTTTTATAACAAGAACGGTCATTCATGAAAAATGACTGATTTTTATCCATATTTCAGCAAATTATATAGGGCGGTATGTTGAAGAGGACAGGGTATAATAATCGACCATAGGGCGGTTTACCTCATAGCCGATTCCCGGCTTTTCCGGGACAGTAATCAGTCCGCCCTCCACGGTTACCTCCGGCTCAATAATATCCCTATCCCAATAGCGCGACGAACCGGCTGTATCTCCAGGCAATGTGAAGTGCTCTAAAGATGTGATGGCAATATTATGAGCACGGCCAACCCCTGCTTCAAGCATGCCGCCGCACCACAGATCGATGCCTTTTTCCTGACAAAGATGATGTATTTTAAGCGACTCACTTAATCCGCCAACCCGGCCGATTTTGAGATTAATGACTTTGCAGCTTCCTAAGTCAATGGCTTTACGGGCATCCTCGGCGGAATTGATGCTTTCATCTAAACAAAGCGGCGTTTTGAGCAGTCCTTGCAGTGCCGCATGGTCAATGATATCATCAGATGCCAATGGCTGCTCAATCATCATCAGCTGATATTGGTCCAATTCTTTGAGTATATCGATGTCTTTCAAGGTATAAGCCGAGTTTGCATCAGCCATTAATGGCAGGTTTGGAAACCTTTTGCGGATACTTTCGATGACGGATAAATCCTGTCCTGGTTTTATTTTGACTTTCACCCGGCGGTAGCCTTCCGCGAGAAATCCTTCAATGACATGCTGAAGCTGCTCCTCGCTTTCTTGAATACCGATGCTGATCCCCACTTCAATTTGCTTTCGTTTCCCGCCAAGTGCCCGGCTTAATGGCATTTGCTGTTTTTTTGCCCATAAATCCCAAACCGCTCCTTCAATGGCCGCTTTTGCCATATGATTTTTTTTCATAAAAGCAAAGCGACGGTTCAAATCGTCCGGGTGTTCAATGGGTGATTGAAGGGCAAGCGGGATTAAAAAGTCCTCAAGCATATGCCAATTTGTTTTAACGGTTTCCTCTGTATACCACGGTGTTTGAAAAGCAACGGATTCTCCCCAGCCGGAGATACCATCTTCATCGATTACCTCAATGAGAATAAAATCCTTCGCCGTCATCGTTCCGTAGCTAGTGACCCAGGGTGATTTCTGCTTCATTTGCAAATGCCTTAAAATGACTCGATCAAGCTTCAAAACAGCTGCCCCCATTCTATTTCGTCTTGTTTCATTATTGCTTTTGTAAAAATAAATTTCAATAGTTCAGCTGGAAATTCATGGCATGATGAAAATGGAGATTAATTCATCCTGATTTCATACATGAAACATTGCTTAAAGAGATAAATTAACCCTTATAGGGGGTGAAGTGATGAAAAATAATAAAGAAAATACTATCGAAGGTTCCGTATGGTTCATTATGACTCTGCTATTATTTATATTTGTACCGAAAAAAAGGATACGCGAAGCGATTGTGATCTTCATTTTTAAACAAAGCATCACCTGGCTTTTTGGTCTGCTTGTTGTGGAAAAGGGATTGATCCGTTATCCAAAACGGCTTTTTTTCAAAAAAGCGACAAAAACCAGTTTCTCTTTTGAATATTTTGTTTATCCATCTCTTTGCGTTTTGTTTAATTTATACTATCCAGTAAAGAGAAATATTTTGTTCAAAAGCTTATATTACCTTTTTTATACCTTCATTATTACCGGATTTGAGCTGTTCGCTTTAAAATTTACAAGGCTGATTTCTTATAAAGGATGGAAATTATCTTGGACCTTCTCCACGATTTTCTTTACTTTTTTATTATCGCATCTTTTTCACGACTGGTTTTTTAAAAACGGCAAAATTAATGAAGAGATCAATCAATTACCGAGTTAGGAGGCTGTAGTACAGCCTTTAAAGTAGGGTCCATTCCTCATTATATTACCTACCACTGCATTGGAACCTGTGTTATTTTATAGAAAGACATATGAAATGATCCGGTATGACCAACAATGGGCATGGTAGCGGAAATCGGGCCATAATAGAGGGAGATGCTTTTAAGTGGAGCAGGGGCGGATTGGAGAAGACTTTACCTATACGGTCATTGAAAAAAAGGAATATGAGAAGACATTAAAGAAATACCAATGGAGATTGTTACGGCTTCAGCATGTGTTTCATCAGGAAAAAATGGCAGCGATAATCGTGATGGAAGGGGTCGATGCCGCCGGAAAAGGGGGAGTTATTAAGCGGATTACCGAACATTTAGATCCCCGCGGGTTCCGGGTAATGGCGATCGCGGCTCCTGAACCGCATGAAAAGAGATATCATTATTTACAACGATTCTGGAGAAAAATTCCTCAGTATGGTCAAATGACGATATTTGACCGTTCCTGGTACGGGCGTGTACTCGTAGAGCGGATCGAAGGCTTTGCTAAAGAGAAAGAATGGAAACGGGCCTATGGTGAAATCAATGATTTTGAAAAAATACTGTCGGTTGATGGCTATTTGATTATTAAATTTTACTTTCATATCACAATGGATGAACAATTAGCCCGCTTTAAAGCAAGACAGGAAAATCCTTTTAAGCGCTGGAAGCTGACAAGTGAGGATTGGCGCAATCGGGAAAGATGGGATGATTATGTGATTGCCGCGGAGGAAATGTTTGCGAAAACAGATAAAAACTATGCACCTTGGCATATCATTGCCTGCGACGATAAGAAATATTCCCGTATTGAAACGTTGAAAATCATTGTCAAGAGTATGGAAAATTATTTAAAAGACCAAGATATTCCTCTGCCGGATTATGGAGAAGAGTAAATGGAGCATGGTTTATCCTTTATATGAAGGAAAAATAAGGTCATGGAATGTCTTTTTATTGCTTATCATTGTATAGATTGTTACAATGAAAAATGTGGCTTTATTACTGTAAATAACATAAATAAATACATAACAGGACATGGAGGAGAAAACATGGGAGATTTATTAAAAAATCAATTTGATATTGTACGTTCAAGACTCGTTTCAAGATTAGCTGAATTACCTGAAGAAGTAACAGAAACAGTGCCTGAAGGGTTTCCTAACAATATTCATTGGAATCTTGGACACTTATTACTAGTAACGGAAAGATTTATTTTTAGCGGTAATGAGCAGCTTCCTGCTCACTATAGCGACTACTTTGCTCCAGGTACAAAGCCTGCTGATTGGAAAGGGGAAGCTCCAAGTGTTGCTGAGCTTCTTGAACAGGCAAAAGAGCAATTAATCCGCATAAAAGCAGTACCAAATGAGCGCTTTCAGGAAAAATTGCCTGAACCAATGGTAGGGCAAACAACAGTTGGACAATTAACAAGCTTTGCTATTTATCATGAATCCTATCACTTTGGTCAAATTCATGCGATGAGACGCGTGATTGAAACCTCTTTAAATAATACAAAATAAGAAATGATAAAGGACAGCCCGTCTATGACCGGCTGTCCTTTTTAGATAGCACTATTTAGCTTGAGTGGCATTCTTTTTCACTTTTAGAGAAAACCATGTATAATAAATATAATTTACTGTCATGTTGGAGGTCGCTATAGATGAATGCAGCAGCCATATATAAAAAATTAAAAGACCGCAAGCCATCCATTCTTGGACACGAAAAGCTTCCAAAGTATGCCGTATTACTTCCACTTGTTACGATCGAGAATGAAACGCATGTTTTATTTGAAGTCAGAGCGATGAGTTTACGCCGCCAGCCTGGAGAGATTTGTTTTCCCGGGGGCAGGATGGACAAGTCTGATGTTGATGAACGACAATGTGCCATCAGAGAAACAACAGAGGAGCTGGGAATTGCTGAGGCCGAAATAGAAGATATCATCCCGCTTGATATTCTCCACTCACCAAATGGTAATCTAGTCTATCCTTTTGCTGGGGAAATTTCTATCTTTGAACAAATTAAGCCAAATACATCGGAAGTCGGTGAAATTTTTACGGTGCCGCTTTCCTTTTTGCTAGAGACAAAACCAGAAATTCACCGCGTACATCTTGTGGTACAGCCTGAAGAAGGGTTTCCGTACGACTTGATAAGCGGCGGTGAAAATTATCAATGGCAGAGACGCAATGTAGAGCAATATTTTTATCAATATAATGGAAAAGTGATTTGGGGATTGACAGCGAGAATTTTGAGTCATTTTATTGAATTACTTAGGAGTAAATAAAAGAAAAACATCCTGTCCTGATGGAGCAGGATGTTTTTTTGCAAACGAAAGAAACGAAAATAGTGCATTTTGCATGAAATGGGCGGCGCCATCTCATACTATTCCTATCATGAGTTTTGAAGGGAGTATTATCGATGGTCAATTTTTTTTTACGTAATGAAAACGAAGAACAGGAAGAGCCGAAAGAAGAACGTCCGTCAAGCTTAATGGAAAAAATTCAGCAGCTGGGGCAGACAAATGTGGCACAAATGCCGCAGGATTCTAAGATTCATTGCCTGACAATCATTGGTCAAATTGAAGGGCATTTGCAGCTTCCTCCGCAAAATAAAACAACGAAATATGAGCATCTCATTCCGCAAATTGTCGCGATCGAGCAAAATCCGAAAATTGAAGGGCTGCTGGTCATTTTAAATACGGTTGGCGGTGATGTTGAAGCAGGACTGGCCATTTCAGAAATGCTGGCATCTTTATCGAAGCCGACCGTTTCCATTGTTTTAGGCGGAGGGCATTCCATTGGCGTCCCGATAGCAGTGAGCTGTGATCACTCGTTTATCGCAGATACTGCGACGATGACGATTCATCCGATCCGCCTGACCGGTCTAGTCATTGGGGTTCCGCAAACCTTTGAGTATTTAGATAAAATGCAGGAGCGTGTCGTCAGATTTGTGACGAAGCATTCGAAGATCAAAGAAGAGGTCTTTAAAGACTTAATGTTTGCCAAAGGAAATTTAACACGAGATATTGGAACGAATGTCATTGGAACCGATGCTGTTGAGTATGGATTAATCGATGAGATCGGCGGAATCGGTGAAGCGATGAGAAAACTGAATGAGTTAATTGAAAGTCGAAATGAAGAAAAGGAGAGGCTGATCCAATGATTTTGTATACAACGATGCCACAGGAGCTTGTCTATCAAACGCCGGTCAGTGAATTTGGAAAACAGGAAATTATCCAATATGAAGGGATACCCCTGCTTGTTGAACGGGATGAAAATCAGAGTTATCGGGTCATCCAAGTCATGAGCACGGATCCGACTCACTTTCTCGATGGCCGCTGCACACCTGGTAGGATTTTGACGAATAACCGATTCTAATGCCATGATCTGCAAAAAAGTTTTGTCCGAAAGAATTTAGGAGTTCGTGCATTCATTGTGATATAATACTAGTATTGAATGTTAGAGCAGCCGCCATGGCTGCTCTCTTCTTTCATAAAAAATAAATCAGTAAGGTGATACGATGGCGAAAAGAAAGAGACGGCGGTCGAGAAAACAAGATCAAATAAAGCGCACGATTCAATTTGAATTAATAGCCCTTATATTGATTGCTTTAGCCATCATTTCAATTGCAAATCTAGGGGCTGTCGGTCATGTAATCGTCCTCTTTTTCCGCTTTTTTATTGGTGAGTGGTATATGATTGCGCTGGCAGGGATGGTGGTTTATGGCGTTTACTTAATGTGGAAACGGGAAAAACCTCCTTTATTTACAAGTAAATTAATTGGTTTCTATTTAATAATTGCCGCCATATTGCTCTTAAGTCATGTGACGCTTTTTCAGCTTCTATCGAATGGCAATCGGTTTGAAAGTCCAAGTGTGATTGCCAATACGTGGGAATTGTTCTGGATGGAAGTGAAAGGTGATGACAGTACGACCGATCTAGGAGGCGGAATGGCTGGAGCTGTGTTATTTGCTTTATTCTATTTCTTGTTTGATGAGGCCGGTTCTAAGTTCGCGGCCGTGATTCTCATTATAATTGGAATCATTTTGCTGACAGGAAAGACTTTTGGTCCAGCACTGGGCAAAGGACTTACTGCTTTTGGATACTTTCTAAAGAGACAATGGCAAGGTTTTCTGGATGATATAAAGAACTGGAAACAAGAACAGCAGGAAAAACGGGAAGTCAGAAGGATGCAGAAGGAAGAAGTAAAAGCAAGACGAGCGCTGGAGGAACACCAGGCGAATCCGATTATACATATTGCCGGACAGACTGAAGCACAACAGGAAGGGTCGATTCGGCCTGAACCGATTATTAACAGTTTTGCCGATCGCGTGTATCAGCCTGTAAATGGACAGGCGGAGGAAACAGCAGAAGCCGTAGAAACAGAAAAGGATCAGGAGGATACAGAAGTCGATGCGGTCCCCATGTCATTTGCAGAAGTGGAGAATGTGGACTACCAACTGCCATCCATCCAATTGTTAAAATTACCACGGAAAACCGATCAAAGCGGGGAGTATGAGTTAATTCATGCGAATGCGGCAACATTGGAACGAACCTTTCAAAGCTTTGGTGTAAAAGCTACCGTTACGCAGGTTCATTTAGGTCCTGCTGTCACCAAATACGAGGTTCATCCTGATATTGGGGTGAAGGTAAGTAAAATTGTCAGTCTCACAGATGATTTAGCTTTAGCTTTAGCGGCAAAGGATATCCGGATGGAAGCACCGATTCCAGGGAAATCTGCGATTGGTATCGAAGTGCCGAATTCGGAAATTGCAGTCGTATCATTGCGTGAAGTGCTGGAATCAAAACAAAATAATAAGCCGGATTCGAAGCTGTTGATTGGATTGGGTCGTGATGTCACTGGAGAAGCGGTGATGGCAGAGTTAAATAAAATGCCTCACCTGCTTGTTGCCGGTTCAACAGGAAGCGGGAAGAGTGTCTGCATTAATGGGATTATTACTAGTATTCTTATGCGAGCGAAACCCCATGAAGTGAAATTAATGATGATTGATCCGAAAATGGTTGAATTAAATGTCTACAATGGGGTTCCCCATCTATTGGCACCGGTTGTGACGAATCCGAAAAAGGCTTCACAGGCATTGCAGAAGGTTGTCAGTGAGATGGAAAGAAGATATGAGTTATTCTCTCACACGGGAACGCGGAATATTGAAGGCTATAATGAACATGTCAGACGGCATAATGCCGAGGAAAATGGCAAACAGCCGCTGCTTCCATATATTGTTGTCATTGTAGACGAGCTGGCTGATTTAATGATGGTGGCATCAAGCGATGTGGAGGATTCGATCACAAGACTCGCCCAGATGGCCCGTGCCGCCGGCATCCATTTAATTATTGCCACCCAGCGTCCTTCTGTCGACGTTATTACCGGTGTTATTAAGGCGAATATCCCATCGCGGATTGCCTTTGCTGTATCATCTGCTACAGATTCACGGACCATCCTCGATATGGGCGGTGCCGAAAAGCTTTTAGGAAGAGGGGACATGCTATTTTTCCCTGTCGGCGCTTCAAAACCGGTCCGTGTTCAAGGGGCCTTTTTATCAGACGATGAAGTAGAAGAGGTAGTTGATTTTGTCATCGGTCAGCAAAAGGCTCAATATCAAGAAGATATGATCCCGGATGATATTCCGCAAAAAAGAGGCGAAGTAGAAGATGAGTTGTATAGTGATGCCGTTGATTTAGTACTGGAAATGCAGACGGCATCCGTATCCATGCTGCAGCGGCGTTTCCGTATCGGCTACACACGTGCCGCCAGATTGATTGATGAGATGGAGGCACGGGGAATTGTTGGTCCATATGAAGGAAGCAAACCGCGGGTTGTATTAGTGGGTAAAACAACAGAAGATATTATAAGCTAAAGAAAACTCGCCGATTGGCGAGTTTTCTTTAGACTCCGCGTTTATTTCCCCATAGGTAGGTATGTAATTGCGGGAGCACCTTTACATCATTTAATTCGGGATCAAGCATGACTTTATCAATCAGGCTTTCATATTTTTGCAGCAAGGCTGATACGAGTGCCTGATGATCTGCCGTTTGGCTGTCGCTGTTGCCAACCTGTAAAAAGAATGGGAAAGCAGGGTAGCGCTGATGAATGTTTTTCGCATAGTTGTAATCTTCCTCATTAAAAACCACGACCTTTATGGAAACATGCTGCTTCAAACTCTTGCTGCCTAATCTTTCTGCAATATCGTCTAAGGTAGAAAAGTTCGTCGTCATTCCGGAACTTGGCGGTTTAGGCGAAAGGGTTAATTCATCAATCTGATAAAACCAGTCCTGCCATTTACTTCCTTGTGTTTCCAGCCCGATTTTGATTTGGTTTTGTTTTAATAGATCGACCAGGGAGGATAAATGATTCAACAGTGCCGGGTTACCTCCGGAAATCGTGACAAAGGAAAAAGAGCTGCCACCTAATGTTTTTAATTCCTGCCAAATTTCAGCGGCATCCATCTGTTTGATTTCGTCCTTAACGCTGCCGTCCCAGGTAAAGGATGAATCACACCAGGAACAGGAATAGTCACAGCCGGCGGTTCTGACAAACATCGTTTTCTGACCGATGACAGCCCCTTCACCCTGAATAGTAGGACCAAAAATCTCGATGACTGGTATGAGACGATTACTCAATTTCCATCCACTCCCGTCTTGCTTCGGCATAAGAAGTTGGGGTTTCGTACAGACGGACAAATTCGACTCTTATCCCGTTCTCTTGTTTTTGTTTATCTTCCTTCTGCAGCGCTTTATTCATTTGTTCATAAATCCAAACCACAATATTTTCGGCTGTCGTATTCATTGGCGGAAGCGTTTCATTCAAGTATCTATGATCCAAATAGATTTCAATGTCCGTTTTCCAAATTTCTTTTATCTCCGCGAAATCAATGGTGATACCTCTTTCGTCGACAAATCCGCTTAGACCCAAAACCACCTTGTACGTATGACCGTGAAGATTCTTACATTTTCCCTCGTAGCAATGTAGGTGGTGAGCAGCGTCAAAGGTGAATTCCTTGCTTACGAGTACCCGTTTGTGGTGGTATTTAAGCTGTTCCCTTTTGATATCTTCATCTATCTTCTGTAATTGTTCGACAATGCGAAATCCATACATGGTTATAATTCCTTTCTTGTGTTCAAGTAATCATCCAGCCCTTTTTGTCTCAGCTTGCATGCAGGACATTCACCGCATCCATCGGCGATAATGCCGTTATAACAGGTCAATGTTTTTTTGCGGACAAAATCAAAGGCACCTAAATCGTCGGCAAGCTTCCAGGTTTCTTCTTTGTTCAGCCACATTAGCGGGGTGTGCAGGACAAAGTTTTTATCCATGGAAAGATTTAATGTGACATTCAATGATTTAATGAATATATCGCGGCAGTCCGGATAACCGCTGAAGTCGGTTTCGCAAACACCTGTTATGATATGCCTTGCTCCAATTTGGCTTGCCAGCACACCGGCAAAGGAAAGAAATAACAAATTTCTCCCAGGAACGAAGGTAGAAGGAAGTTCCCCGTTTTCACCGTCCTTCACTTCAATGTCCGTCCTTGTTAAGGCATTGGGTGCCAATTGATTTAAAAGGCTCATATCAAGGATATGATGTTTGACCCCAAGTTCGGAAGCGATTTGTTTCGCACAATCAATTTCAGCTTTATGTCTTTGGTTGTAGTCAAACGTAACGGCTTCTACTTCAGCAAACTTTTCCAGCGCCCAGAATAAACAGGTTGTACTGTCCTGACCGCCGCTAAATACAACAAGTGCTTTATCTTTTTTCATGCTATGCTTCTCCTTTTTCCAATTATCGGTTATCCACTTTTTCCGGATACAGGTCATGATTCATTAAGCGATACTCCGCCATTTGCTCAAATTTGCTGCCAGATTTACCGTAATTGCAATAAGGGTCAATGGAGATTCCGCCTCTCGGAGTGAATTTACCCCAAACTTCTATATATCTTGGCTCCATAAGCTGAATCAGATCATTCATAATAATATTCATGCAATCCTCATGGAAATCTCCATGATTGCGAAAACTGAATAAATAAAGCTTAAGTGATTTACTTTCTACCATTTTCTTATCAGGGATATAGCTGATATAAATAGTGGCAAAATCCGGCTGCCCGGTAATGGGGCAAAGGCTGGTGAACTCCGGGCAGTTAAATTTAACAAAGTAATCCCGGTTGGGATGCTTATTATCAAATACTTCGAGTATGTCCGGGGAGTAATCAAATAAATATTGAGTGTTTTGATTTCCTAATAATGTAATATTCTCCAGTTGAGAATTCTTTTTTTCAGACATTAAAAAAGGCCTCCTATATATGGTTTTAATCATATACAAAGGCTCATAGCAAAAGTATAACTTTGAAATAATAAAAACCATACCGCAGCTGGATATGGTTGATCAAATAATCAAAGCCATAGTTTTTTATAGAGGGTTTCCGCTATGAACCTCTCCCACTTGAAAAAATGGTATATAATAATAAATAGAGATATTGCTACTATAGTGAATTTTTTATGTGTTGTCAACGGCTCGTGAATGATAGCGATAGAATCATTCATAATGAGGAGGTTATGAGGGAATCTTTTCTGCTTTAACTGTACTATTACAGCGATTTCCATTATATGATAGTAATAAGGTATGTGATTTTGTATCATTATTGATTTTCGACAATATTCGCAAAACAGTATTTATTTATTTTTTGAAAAGTGTTATATTATTTCACAATTGGTTGAAAAGTAATCAGATTAGAGGTCTGACGATATAGAAAAAAGTTGGGGGAGTCCTGCATGTCTTCGATTAAATCAAATAATCGGCATTTATATTTACAGATCATTGATCGCATAAAGCAAGATATTGAAGAGGGGTTATATAAAGAGAAAGAAAAGCTGCCCTCTGAATTTGATCTTGCCAACCAGCTGGGTGTAAGCCGGGCAACGCTTCGTGAAGCGTTAAGGATTCTTGAAGAAGAGAATGTTATCATCCGCCGCCATGGTGTAGGGACTTTTGTCAATACAAGACCGCTGTTTAACACAGGGATTGAACAGCTGAAGAGTGTGACGGGAATGATTGAGCAAGCGGGAATGGTACCGGGTACGATTTTCCTAAGTACAGATACAAAAGGCTTTACGGAGGAAGATGCAGTGTTTTTTTCCTCTTCGATGGAGGATGAAGTCGTTGTCGTTGAAAGGGTAAGGACCGCTAACGGCGAACCAGTTGCCTACTGTATTGATAAAGTGCCGGTGGCTAAATTTCCAGAAACCTTTACCCATGAGCACGAGTCTATTTACCAGCTCTTGGAAGATACGCATCATAAAAAAATTATGTATGCCGTGGCTGATATTGAGCCAATAGGTTATCACGAGAAAATCTCGCCGATTCTTGAATGCGATCCAGAAACGGCACTCTTGGTGTTAAAACAAATGCACTATGATGAAGATGAACAGCCGATACTATATTCTGTAAACTATTTCCGCGCTGACAGATTCCGTTTTCATGTTTTGCGAAAAAAGGTCTGAATGGTTGGAGAAAATATTCAGGTGAGAGTCAAAAAGTCCGATGAAACGTCATCGGGCTTTTTTGCTGTGCCGTGGTCTTAATTATTTGAATTAAATCATTTGATCCCTGTATAGTAAGAATAGGTTGGTAATAATAGGAGAATATAGAAAATAACATGCTGGAAGTATACATATGATGATATGAACGACTTTAAAGGAGGAAGGCAGACGAATGGGTGTTATATCAGAACAAATCATCGATTTAAAGGGATTAAAGCTCCATATCATCCCTACTGAGAAATATAAGACCAATACGATAGTATTTAAAATGAAAGCACCTTTAGATAAGGAAGATGTGACAAAACGGGCACTGCTTGCGAATGTACTACAGAGCAGCTCGAAAACATATCCGTCAACCACCCTGTTAAGATCCTATTTAGATGAATTATATGGTGCCACATTTTATATCGATTTAGCCAAAAAAGGGGATTATCATATTATCAGTTTCACGATTGAAATGGCGAATGAGAAATTTCTCTCGCATGCAGAGCCTCTTTTGCAGAAGGCGTTTGCGTTTTTAGCGGAAGTCATTACGAATCCGAATGCAGATAATAGCTCTTTTGAGCAAAATACGATTGAAAATGAGAAACGTTCGTTAAAACAGCGGATCCAATCTGTTTATGATGATAAAATGAAATACTCCAGTTTCAGGTTAATCCAGGAAATGTGCAAGGGCGAACCGTATGAACTATATGTTCATGGGATTGCTGAGGATGTCGATTCCATTACAGGTGCAAGCCTCTATGAATACTACCGGGAGGCAATAGATGCTGACGAACTTGATTTATTTGTCGTGGGCGATGTACAAAGTACCGAGGTAGAAAATGCCGTCAGCGGTATGTTCCAGTTTGCGGAAAGGACAGCGAAAAAGGCCGCAAGAAGTGCAGTCAGTTCCATATCAGAAGAGAAAGAAGTCATTGATAAACAGGACGTGAAACAAGGGAAGTTAAATATCGGCTTCCGCACGAATGTCTATTACGGTGACGATGACTATTACGCCCTGCAAGTATTTAACGGGATATACGGCGGCTTTTCTCATTCGAAACTCTTTATTAATGTCCGCGAAAAGGCGAGTCTGGCCTATTATGCTGCCAGCCGTCTCGAGAGCCATAAAGGGCTGATGCTGGTCATGTCAGGAATCGATAATAAAAACTACGAACAGGCTGTCAATATTATAAAGGAACAAATGAAAGCGATGACAGCCGGAGATTTTACGGATAATGAAATCCAGCAAACAAAGGCGGTCATCAAAAATCAGCTGCTGGAGACGATTGATACTTCGAGAGGCGTTGTGGAAATCCTTTACCATAATATCGTCTCCGGAGCGCAAATATCACTTGATGATTGGCTCGGTGAAATGGAAAAGGTAACAAAAGAAGATATCGTCAAGGTTGCGGAGAAAATCCAATTGGATACGATTTATTTCTTAACTGAAGGGAGGCAGTAAATCAATGGAAAGAATCGAATTTCAACAGCTTCAGGAAGAACTCTTTCATGAAAAACTAGAAAACGGTCTTGAAGTGTATATTTTACCAAAAAAAGGGTTTAATAAAACGTTTGCTACCTTTACGACCAAATATGGTTCCATCGATAATCATTTCGTTCCGCTGGGCGCTCAGGATTATGTTAAGGTTCCGGATGGAATTGCTCATTTTCTCGAGCATAAACTTTTTGAAAAAGAAGACGGTGATGTGTTTCAGCAGTTCAGCCGCCAGGGAGCATCGGCAAATGCCTTTACCTCTTTTACACGGACGGCCTATTTATTTTCCAGTACGGATAATGTAGAGCTAAATCTGGAAACGTTAATGGATTTTGTTCAGGATCCTTATTTTAGTGAAAAGACAGTAGAAAAGGAAAAGGGGATTATTGGTCAGGAAATCACGATGTATGATGACAATCCGGATTGGCGCCTCTATTACGGCCTGATTCAAAATTTATACCGCAATCATCCTGTCTCTATCGATATTGCTGGTACAGTTGAATCCATTTCCCATATTACAAAAGACTTGCTCTATGAATGCTACGGAACATTTTACCATCCAAGCAATATGCTCTTATTTGTTGTTGGAGCGATTGAACCTAAAGTCGTGATGAAGCAGATTAAGGATAATCAGGCGAAAAAGCAATTTGCTGCGGCACCGGAAATTAAACGGCAGTTCCCGGAAGAACCGCTCGAAGCCGCTCAAGCAAAGCAAATTCTGCCAATGAATGTGCAATCATCTAAATGTCTCGTCGGGATGAAAGCAAACCGCGCGAATATAAGCGGTCCTGAAATGCAGAAATATGAATTAACCCTCAATATCACTTTGGATTTATTGTTTGGCAAAAGCTCGGAAAACTATGACCGCCTCTATTCATCGGGTCTGATCGACGAAACCTTCTCTTATGATTACAGTCAGGAACAAGGCTTTGGCTTTGCCATGATAGGCGGCGATACAAAGGAACCGGACCAGTTAGCGGAGCAATTGAAAAAGATTCTGTTATCGGCAAAGTCTGGCGGTGTCTTTACAGCTGATTCGTTAGAACGGACGAAAAAGAAGAAAATCGGTGCCTTTCTCCGTGCGATTAATTCACCGGAATACATTGCCAATCAATTCACGCGCTATGCCTTTAATGAAATGAATTTATTTGATGTCGTCCCAACAATCGAAAAATTGACGCTGGAGGACATTCAAAAGACGGCTGCAGAGTTTTTTGCTGAAGAGAGAATGACAGTCTGTCAGGTAGTACCGAAACAATAATCTGAAATGCGATAGTAAGCTAAAGCTGATTGGCCAACGCCCAATCAGCTTTTTGTGCTAAAAAATTAATGATATAATACGGTC
Organism: Bacillus benzoevorans; assembly: GCF_014207535.1. Lineage (GTDB taxonomy): Bacteria > Bacillota > Bacilli > Bacillales > Cytobacillaceae > Bacillus_BD > Bacillus_BD benzoevorans. The sequence goes on along the minus strand of NZ_JACHGK010000002.1, from coordinate 146,247 downwards.
GTTAATTTATGTTTTAGGAAGTGATTTGTTTTGAAAAAGTTTGCCCTTATTACGGGTGCGAGCGGCGGCATTGGCCGAGCCATTGCGGAAAAATTAGCAGCGGAAGGGTATTCACTCTATTTACATTATCATGAAAATGAAGCGGCGATTATGGAATTATTGGCTGTTCTTAAGGGTTATCAGGGCGAATATATCCCGATCCAGGCGGATTTATCGTCCCCTGACGGCTATAAAAGAATCGCTGATAATATTTTTTCTATTGATGCCATTATCCATAACAGCGGCATCAGCCATTACAGCTTGTTAGTGGATACAGACAACGAGACGATTGAAAAGATGATGGCGCTGCATGTCACTTCGCCTATTTATTTGACGAAGGAACTGCTGCCAAAGATGCTTAGGCAGCAGCGGGGAAACATTTTGTTCATCACGTCCATTTGGGGACAGACTGGTTCAGCCTGCGAAGTAGTTTACTCGACTGTAAAGGGAGCCCAGATTGCGTTTATCAAATCATTAGCAAAAGAACTGGCAATGAATGGTATTCGTGTCAATGGAATCGCCCCTGGAGCAGTCAATACGTCGATGATGGCAGACTTCTCAGAGGAAGAATTAGATATGATTAAAAGCGGAATCCCAATGGGAAGAATGGCCGAGCCTGTTGATGTCGCGGAAAGTGTGTCCTTTTTGCTGAATGACAAAGCCGGGTATATAACCGGTCATATTCTAAATGTAAACGGCGGCTGGTATACTTAATGATTTATGTGTTTTGATAGTTCTATTAGTGTTCACTGTTCATATTAGCCTTATGTGTATGGCGTGAAAAAGAAAAAAAGGCAATCCGTTTTTTTGTGTATATTTTCGGCCTCCTCTTAGCAAAATAACAATGTACTAATTATAAAGGAGGTTCTAACATGTCTGTTTTAGAAAATTGGCAGCAATGGAAAGATTTTTTAGGTGACCGCCTCACTCAGGCAGAGAGCCAGGGAGTTGCAAAGGATTCACTTAATGAACTTGCTTATCAAGTAGGAGATTATTTAGCGAAACAAGTAGACCCGAAAAATGAGCAGGAACGCGTCCTATCTGATTTATGGTCTGTTGCAAGCCAAGATGAGCAGCATGCCATTGCCAGTGTGATGGTAAAATTAGTGGGAAAATAACCGTACTGGTTGTACAATGAATGGAAAAGAGAGGGAGAACCTCTCTTTTTTGCTGAGTATATCCCCATAGTCAGTTTATGGGGGTTTATTTTTCGCCATTATTTAATATGATTATTTTTGCTGAAATATGCCGGAAATGCCTTTTTTTTCTTTCCTATTCCATTAATATCCTTTATGATAGTGGTTAGGAGAAATTTTGTCGATTCGTTTCGTCATTCTGCATGCTGTTTTGAAACCTTTAAAGTGTATTATGACAGATACAGAAAGGGTTGGATAAATGGAGAAGGAAGAATGGTATTTAGAGTATGAGATTACAACGAACCGCCCTGGACTCTTAGGGGATATTGCTTCTTTATTAGGGATGATGTCTATTAATATTGTCACCATTAACGGCGTGGATGAAGGACGCCGCGGCTTATTAATTTTAGCAAAGGATGAACAGCATATTAAAAAGCTGGAATCTATCTTAAATACGATGGAAACCATCACCTTACTTAAACTAAGGAAACCAAAGCTGCTAGATCGTCTTGCTGTGAGGCATGGCCGCTATATACATAGAGATGCTGATGATCGGAAAACTTTTCGTTTCGTCCGTAATGAACTTGGTGTTTTAGTTGATTTTATGGCAGAATTAATGAAGCAGGAAGGTCATAAATTAATTGGAATTAGAGGAATGCCCCGAGTAGGGAAAACGGAATCCATTGTTGCGGCCAGTGTCTGTGCCAATAAGAGGTGGATTTTTGTCTCATCTACACTCATTAAACAAACGATACGCAATCAGCTAATTGAAGATGAATACAGTGAAAAGAATGTGTTCATCCTTGATGGGATCGTTTCCGCCAGAAGGGCAAATGAGCGTCATTGGCAGCTGATACGGGAGATTATGAGGCTGCCGTCAGTAAAAGTCATTGAGCATCCGGATTTTTTTGTGCAAAATACGGAGTATAAAATCGATGATTTTGATTATATTATTGAGCTCCGTAATCATCATGAAGAAGAAATAACGTATGATATTATCGAGCCAAATGATCTATTTTCATCCGATTTTGGAGGATTTGATATTTAGCTAGTGGAAGGTGTTACTCTTGACAGAAATAGGAAATCGATTAAAGGAAGCCCGTTTAGCAAAAGGATTAAGTTTAGATGATTTACAAGGGATGACAAAAATTCAAAAACGTTATTTACTAGGGATTGAAGAAGGAAACTACAGTTCCATGCCAGGCAATTTTTATGTCCGGGCATTTATCAAGCAATATGCTGAGGCTGTTGGCTTAGAAGCAGATGTGCTATTCGAGGAGTTTAAAGGGGAAATACCTAATGCAGCGAATGATGACCTTACTGGTCAGCTTTCCCGTGTCCAATCGAGAAAAAACTTCTCCGAAACCAGTTCGAAAGTTTTAGATATTCTGCCAAAGCTGTTAATAGGTGTCTTTATTGTCGGTGCCTTTGTTTTTGTTTGGTATTTTTTAGCACAAAGAGATGCAGGAGATACAGCGAAAGAACCTGCACCAAATGATAATAACCAGGTTACATATGAAGTATCTGAAGATTTGGCCAAAGAAGAGCCTGTAAAAACGGAAAAAGACACGCAACAGGACACGAAAGCAGAAAGCAAAAAAGTGAATGAAAAAAAGACGAAAGATAAAGAAAAAGACAGCGCTAAAGAAGATACGACAAAAACAAAGCAAGAATTAACAGTGAAACAGACACAAGGGGATGAATCCTCTTTCGAGCTAACAAATGCCGAAAAGTTTGAATTAAAGCTTGTATCAACTGGAGAAACCTGGGTTAATGTGAAAAATGGAAAAGGCTATTCATTCTTCCAAGGGATGTTGCAAAAAGGAGGAACAGAAAGCCAGACATTCGATTTATCACAAGAAACAGATGTCGTCATTGTCGTTGGGAATACGACAGCAACAGAGATCTATGTGAACAATCAGAAACTGGAATATGCCATTAACCCTAGTGACGTCGTTCGCCAAGATATTGCGATTCACTATGTTAAATCGGAAGCAAAACCGGAACAATAGTCATCGTATTTGATGACTATTTTTCTGCGTAATGAAATATTTGCGTATAGAGAGATATAATAAAATGAAAAGTTCCATAATTATTGGGGGTAAATACCATGAATGTACCGAATAAGATCACGATATCACGTATTCTTATGATTCCTATTTTTTTGATTATAATGGTCGTTCCATTTGATTGGGGAAATGTGACGATTTTAGGAGCTGATATGCCAGTTACCCATTTAGTAGGGGCACTTATTTTTATTATTGCTTCCTGCACCGACTGGGTGGACGGATATTATGCAAGAAAATATAATCTTGTGACCAATCTTGGAAAATTTCTTGATCCGCTTGCAGACAAGCTGTTAGTCTCTGCCGCATTGATTGTTCTGGTAGAATTAGGAATGGCCCCATCATGGATTGTCATTATCATTATCAGCCGTGAGTTTGCCGTTACCGGGCTTCGCCTTGTATTAGCCGGTCAAGGGGAAGTAGTGGCAGCAAATATGCTGGGGAAAATAAAAACATGGACACAAATCATCGCTATTTCGGCCCTGTTATTACATAATATTTTATTTGAAATGATGTCCATTCCTTTTGCTGACCTGGCTTTATGGGTGGCCCTGTTCTTTACCGTTTGGTCTGGCTTGGACTACTTTATCAAAAATAAAGAACCATTTATTCATTCAAAATAAGACTTCGCAAATGCTGATGAACCATTAAGGGGAATATAATGGTGATGGGAAAAAAGCTATATGGAAGACGAAAGGGGTATGTGAATGAAAGCGGAAATCATTGCAGTGGGTTCAGAATTACTTTTGGGACAAATTGTTAATACTAATGCCCGATTTTTATCAAGCCACCTGGCGGATATGGGCATCAATATGTACTTCCATACGGTTGTCGGCGATAATGCAGCGAGACTCCTTTCTGCCATCGAAATAGCCGAAACCCGCTCCAATTTAATTATCTTTACAGGGGGACTCGGGCCAACAAAAGATGATTTAACAAAAGAAACAGTTGCAGAGCATGTCAACAAAAAACTAGTTTTAGATCAGGATGCACTCAACTACATTATGGAGTATTTCAACAGGAGCGGGCGTACGGCGACTGAAAATAATCGGAAACAGGCATTAGTCATGGAAGGCGCAACGGTCTTGAAAAACGACCACGGGATGGCACCTGGAATGATCTTTACATCAGGAGAACGTACATATATGCTTTTACCGGGACCTCCGAAAGAAATGGAACCCATGTTCACCGCCTATGCCAAGCCTTTGTTAATGGAAAAACTCCAATTACAGGACCGGATCATCTCGAAAGTATTAAGATTTTTTGGAATCGGTGAATCACAGCTGGAAACAGAAATCGACGATTTAATTGATGCGCAAACGAATCCGACCATAGCACCGCTGGCATCTGACGGAGAAGTCACGTTAAGAATTACAGCCAAGCATCAGTCCTCTGAAACAGCCATTAGGATGATTGAAGAAACTGAAAAGAAAATCCTTGAGCGCGCTGGTGAATATTTATATGGTTACGATGATACTTCGCTTATGGAAGAACTAGCGAAATTATTAAAAGAAAAACAATTAACTATTGCCGCGGCAGAGAGCCTGACAGGAGGAATGTTTCAAAAGGAATTAACCGCCGTTCCTGGTGCAAGCTCGCTGTTAATAGGCGGAGTGGTTTGCTATTCCCCACAGGTTAAGCGCGAAATTCTCCATGTCAGCCAGGAGACGATTGATACAGATGGAGTAGTCAGTGCCGCATGTGCACAGCAGCTGGCTGAAAATGTTTCTAAATTAATGAAAACGGATATTGGCATCAGCTTTACCGGTGTAGCCGGACCAGAGGATTTAGAAGGCCACCCCGCAGGAACAGTCTATGTCGGAATCGCTATAAAAGGAGAGCCGGCAAAAGTAGAATTGTTAAACCTCGCCGGAAACAGAACGGCTATCCGCAAACGAACAGTAAAATATGGCTGCTACTATCTATTAAAATATCTGAAATAATAATTGAAACAGATCCCTCGTTCAGTAAAAGTGAACGGGGGTTTTTGGCAAAAATGACAATATTATTAGAAAATAAGCGAATCGTTAAAATTCAGGACATCAAAGTGATAGAAAATGAACATTTCATCTTAGAAATCTTGATTTTATGCGCCTTTTTCGTGTGTGAAAAATAACGAATGAACGTTCGATTTTTTGATAGACAAATGAAGAAAAAAAGGATATAGTTAATTTAGATATTGTTACAACTAACCGGTAATTATGATACAATTGCGGTTCATGATAAAGGAGGATTTATATAGTGAATGATCGTCAGGCAGCCCTTGAACAGGCTTTAAAACAAATAGAAAAGCAATTTGGTAAAGGTTCCATTATGAAGCTTGGTGAGCAGACCGATCGTAGAATTTCAACCAGTCCAAGCGGATCTCTGGCACTCGATATTGCTCTTGGAGTTGGTGGATACCCAAAAGGCCGTGTGATCGAAATATATGGTCCTGAAAGTTCTGGTAAAACAACTGTAGCGCTGCATGCCATCGCTGAAGTGCAAGCGCAGGGAGGCCAGGCAGCGTTTATCGATGCCGAACATGCACTCGATCCGGTTTATGCGCAAAAGCTTGGAGTAAATATTGATGAGCTCTTGCTTTCGCAGCCGGATACCGGTGAGCAGGCTCTGGAAATTGTGGAGGCTCTTGTTCGAAGCGGCGCCATTGATATTATCGTTATTGACTCAGTTGCAGCGCTTGTACCAAAGGCAGAAATTGAAGGGGAAATGGGAGACTCCCATATGGGTCTGCAGGCTCGTTTGATGTCGCAGGCATTGCGTAAGCTTTCAGGAGTCATTAATAAGTCTAATACCATTGCGATCTTCATTAACCAGGTTCGGGAAAAAATCGGTGTTATGTTTGGAAATCCAGAAACAACCACTGGGGGCCGTGCGCTAAAATTCTACGCGTCTGTACGTCTTGAGGTCCGCCGTGCCGAAGCGATTAAGCAGGGAAATGAACTGGTAGGAAACAGAACAAAAATAAAAGTGGTTAAGAACAAAGTGGCGCCGCCTTTCCGAACTGCGGAACTTGATATTATGTATGGGGAAGGAATTTCCAAAGAGGGCGAAATTATCGATATGGGCTCAGAACTGGATATTGTGCAAAAAAGCGGTTCGTGGTACTCCTATAATAATGAGCGTGTTGGACAAGGCAGAGAAAATGCGAAGTTATTCTTGAAAGAAAACCCTGCAATCTGTCAGGAAATCCAGCAAAAGATTCGTGATCATTATGCTCTTGATGTTGATGTTAACATGGCGTCTGCTTCAAACGGCAAAGAAGCGGACCTGCAAGATGAATTTGATTTAATAGACTAATCGACTAATAGGCTGGCGGAGCTGCCGCGATTAATATTTAGTATCTATTTGCAGAAATTAGGATGAGTATAGAAAGCGGAGACTGACATCATCTGGGTCAGTCTCTTTTTTTACCTGCAGAAAATGTGGTGAAAGAAATGTCAGACCACTGTGCGGAGGAATTTGCGTATAATTTCCAAAAGCCTGTAGGACAAACTTGACATTGAAAATGCACAGCTTTACAATTAAATTGTATATTTTACATTTCTATGAGTTTTAAAAAGCCATTTGAGCTGTATATTGAATTTAACAATGTACAAGTTGACACTTTAGAAACGTAACAAAAAAAAACAAGTTCATAGCAGAAGGAGGTGAAATGATGGACCTTATGACAGCAATCATCTCCATTTTGCTTGGCCTTATCGTCGGTGTAGTTGTTGGCTATTTTTATCGTAAATCCATTGCTGAAGCAAAAATAGCAGGCGCGCAACATGCTGCGGAGCAAATCATAGAAGATGCTAAACGTGACGCAGAAACGTTGAAGAAAGAAGCCCTGCTTGAGGCAAAGGATGAAATTCATAAGCTTCGTAACGAAGCAGAACGAGAAATTCGTGATCGAAGGAATGAACTGCAAAAACAAGAAAATCGTTTGCTGCAAAAAGAGGAAAATCTTGACCGAAAAGATGAAACGTTAGATAAACGTGAAGCCCTTTTAGAGAAAAGAGATGATTCTCTTAATAAAAGACAACAGCATATTGAAGAGATGGAAAGCAAAGTGGACGAGATCGTGCGAACACAGCAAGCAGAACTGGAACGCATCTCGGGCTTAACTCGTGATGAGGCAAGGGCCATCATTTTAGAGCGCGTGGAACATGAATTGAACCACGATATCGCCGTAATGATAAAAGAAAGCGAGATAAGAGCTAAAGAGGAGTCTGACAAGAAGGCAAAATCAATCTTGTCACTAGCTATCCAACGATGTGCAGCTGATCATGTTTCTGAAACAACCGTATCAGTTGTAAACCTTCCAAATGATGAGATGAAAGGACGGATTATTGGCCGTGAAGGACGTAATATCCGTACATTAGAGACCCTTACCGGTATCGATCTCATTATTGATGATACCCCAGAAGCCGTTATTCTTTCTGGTTTTGATCCAATCAGACGGGAGACTGCACGCCTGGCATTAGAAAAACTTGTTCAAGATGGCAGGATCCATCCTGCACGTATTGAAGAAATGGTAGATAAAGCGAGACGTGAAGTAGATGAACATATTCGCGAAATCGGTGAACAAACTACCTTTGAAGTAGGAGTACATGGTTTGCATCCTGATCTGATTAAAATTTTGGGACGCTTAAAATTCCGTACCAGCTACGGGCAGAATGTACTTAAGCACTCAATAGAAGTGGCACAGCTGACAGGATTACTTGCCGCAGAGCTTGGGGAAGATGAGGCATTAGCCCGCAGAGCCGGATTACTTCATGACATTGGTAAAGCAATTGACCATGAAGTGGAAGGCAGCCACGTTGAAATCGGGGTTGAGCTGGCTACAAAATATAAAGAACACCCTGTGGTTATTAATAGCATCGCTTCTCACCATGGAGATACAGAACCAACTTCTATTATTGCTGTACTCGTGGCAGCGGCAGATGCATTATCTGCAGCGCGGCCTGGAGCAAGAAGAGAAACGCTTGAAAATTACATTCGCCGTCTTGAAAAGCTGGAAGAAATATCCGAATCCTATGATGGAGTAGATAAATCATTCGCTATTCAAGCAGGACGCGAGGTCCGTATTTTAGTAAAACCAGAACAGATTGATGATCTGGAGGCACATCGGCTTGCTCGTGATATACGTAAAAAGATTGAAGATGAACTGGATTATCCAGGTCATATCAAAGTTACGGTTATCCGTGAGACAAGAGCGGTTGAATATGCAAAATAAAGCGGTGTATCTACACCGCTTTATTTTTATGGATTAAAGCATTCAGAAACAGAAACAGGAAGGGAAGCATTCATGAATATATTATTTATAGGTGACGTTGTTAGTTCAATGGGAAGGGATATGGTAAAGGAATACCTACCCAAAATGAAAGAAAGATACCGTCCGCATGTTACGATTATTAATGGGGAAAATGCGGCAGGCGGAAGGGGGATTACGGAAAAAATATACCGTGGCTTTCTCGAAGCGGGTGCACAAGTCGTAACATTAGGGAATCATACATGGGACAATCGTGAAATCTTCGAGTTTATTGACGAAGCAAAATACCTCGTCAGACCGGCTAATTTCCCTGATAATAATCCTGGAAAAGGGATCGTCTACTTAAAAATGAATCAAGATGAAATTGCTGTCATCAGCCTTCAAGGGAGAACATTTCTGCCTCCAAACGCGTGTCCTTTCCAAAAGGCAGATGAACTGATTTCAGAGGCCCGTGAACGTACTTCAATCATCTTCGTGGACTTTCATGCTGAAGCTACAAGTGAAAAGCAGGCAATGGGATGGTATTTGGATGGTCGTGTATCAGCCGTTATTGGAACCCATACACATGTACAGACGGGCGATAACCGGATTCTGCCACAAGGGACTGCATATATGTCTGATGTGGGCATGACAGGACCCTATGACGGGATATTAGGGATGGATAGGGAGATAGTTCTTAGAAGATTCCTTACCGGCATGCCGGCGAGATTTGAGACACCTAAAACAGGTCGTGCCCAGTTGAGTGCGGTTTCGATTGAGATTGATAAAAAAACAGGCTTAGCAAAGAAAATTGAACCGATCCTGATAAATGAGGATCATCCATTTTATTCATAATAAAAAAAATAAATATTTACAGAGTATGTTATTTGATTCACAAATGGTATATATAATAGAAGGAAAATAGGATAATGCTTTTGCTGGAGCCATTTCTTTTTTGTCCAAGCAGACATATACAGGAGATTTCCCGAATATAGTATCAATGGAATGATATATCCTGAATTGTTCATTCTACAAACACATAGATGGGGATCAAATAAGGGGGAGCTAGGAATGGAAATATTAAAGGTTTCAGCAAAGTCTAATCCTAATTCTGTAGCTGGTGCTCTTGCTGGGGTTCTGCGAGAAAGAGGCGGTGCAGAAATTCAGGCAATTGGTGCAGGTGCATTAAACCAAGCGGTTAAAGCGGTAGCCATTGCAAGAGGATTCGTTGCGCCTAGCGGAGTGGATTTAATTTGTATCCCAGCCTTCACTGATATTCAAATTGATGGTGAAGAGAGAACAGCGATCAAATTAATTATTGAACCCAGATAAACAAAAAGCCCAAAGAAAAAAGTATAACCTGTTTGCCATAGGCAGACAGGTTTTCTTCATGTTGTGCTCAATAAACTTGCCCATCTAAAAAAAGTAAATGACCCTAAGAGGAAGTTTGAAAAGAGGACAAATTATAAAATAAAGACAGTGCAGAATGAATGTAATCGTTTTCTTGCTATATAAAAACAATATATCGATAGAAATCAATAGGAACACCGTAGTATTTTTTCGTAAATAAAAAATATTCATATTTTAGCCATAAATTTGTCGGAAAGGGTTGCAATTTTGTTGAATCAGGTCTAGAATTGAAAACGTTTAGAAGTATTCAATTCAAAACCATCAAAAAATATTGAAAATACTAAGCATATTTTTAGTGGTTGGATAGGAAGAATGTTATACTAAACAGAGGTTACATACAGAAATTATTCTTTAAGTAATTAAAGGGGTGTAAATCATGATCAATCAGCTTTCATGGAAAGTTGGAGGACAGCAGGGAGAAGGAATTGAAAGTACGGGGGAAATTTTCTCAATTGCACTAAACCGATTAGGTTATTATTTATATGGATATCGTCACTTTTCTTCTCGGATTAAAGGCGGTCATACAAACAATAAAATACGTGTTAGTACGACTCAAATTAGATCAATCGCAGATGATCTTGATATATTAGTAGCTTTTGATCAAGAGACAATCGATGTCAATTACAAAGAGCTGCACGAGAATGGAATTATCATTGCTGATTCCAAGATTAATCCGAAGAAACCGGAAGACACAAAAGCATCCATGTATGCGGTTCCATTTACAGAAATTGCTACTGATTTAGGAACTTCATTAATGAAGAACATGGTGGCTGTAGGTGCATCTTGCGCGATACTGAACCTTGATATCAATGTATTCAAAGATGTTGTTCATGAAATTTTCGGTAAAAAGGGTCAGCAAGTGGTTGACAAAAATATGGAGGCCATTAAAGCTGGTTATGATTATTTAAACCAGCAATTAACGGATAAAACTCAATTAATGGAGTTAGAAAAAGCTGACGGTCAAAAACGCTTGTTTATGATCGGTAATGATGCAATCGCTTTAGGTGCCATTGCAGGAGGGTGCCGTTTCATGGCAGCTTATCCAATTACACCAGCTTCAGAAATAATGGAATATTTAATTAAACAACTTCCTCCACTAGGCGGAGCTGTTATCCAAACAGAAGATGAAATTGCGGCGGCAACAATGGCTATCGGTGCAAACTATGGTGGTGTTCGTACAATAACAGCATCTGCAGGTCCTGGTCTTTCTCTTAAAATGGAAGCAATCGGTTTATCCGGTATGACTGAAACACCTCTTGTTATTGTAGATACACAACGCGGAGGTCCATCAACTGGTCTTCCAACAAAACAAGAGCAATCTGATTTAATGGCCATGATTTATGGAACACACGGTGAAATTCCAAAAATTGTTATGGCTCCAAGCACAGTACAAGAAGCATTCTATGATGCAGCAGAAGCCTTTAACCTGGCAGAGGAATATCAATGTCCTGTTATTATTTTAACAGATTTACAATTATCACTTGGTAAACAAACAGTTGATCCGCTTGATTACAGTAAAGTAGAAATCCGCCGCGGTAAACTAGTTCAAGAGGAACTTCCGGAAACGAACGGATATTTCAAACGTTATGAAGTAACAGAAGATGGGGTGTCTCCACGCGTGATTCCTGGTCAAAAACATGGTGTACACCATGTTACCGGGGTTGAACACGACGAAACAGGGAAACCTTCTGAAGCACCAGCAAACCGTAATGCACAAATGGATAAACGTTTTAGAAAGCTTGAAAATATTAAATTTGATACTCCTGTATATAAAAATGCACCGCATGAAGAAGCTGATCTATTAATTATTGGTTTCAACTCAACAAGAGGTGCTATTGAAGAAGCTGTTACACGTCTAGAAAAAGATGGCTTGAAAGTAAACCATGCTCATATTCGTTTAATTCATCCGTTCCCAACAGATGAACTGCTTCCTTTAGTCAATTCAGCGAAGAAGATTGCTGTCATTGAAAATAATGCAACAGGTCAATTAGCGAATATTATTAGAATGAACGTTGGAAATATCGGTAAAATCAACAAAGTGTTAAAGTACAACGGAAATCCGTTTTTACCGCATGAAGTTTACACAAAATGCAAGGAGTTGTTATAATCAATGGCAACATTTAAAGACTTTCGAAATAATGTAAAACCAAACTGGTGTCCTGGATGCGGAGATTTCTCCGTACAAGCTGCTATTCAGCGTGCTGCTGCTAACGTGGGTTTAGAGCCGGAAAATCTTGCAGTTATTTCAGGTATTGGATGTTCAGGTCGTATTTCCGGATATATTAACTCATATGGTGTGCACAGCATCCATGGTCGTTCCCTTCCAATCGCTCAAGGTTTAAAAATGGCAAACCGTGATTTAACGGTTATTGCTGCCGGCGGAGACGGAGACGGATTTGCCATCGGGATGAGCCACACAGTTCATGCTATCAGACGTAATATTGATATCACCTATATCGTTATGGATAATCAAATCTACGGATTAACAAAAGGGCAGACATCACCTCGCTCTGCTCAAGGATTTAAAACGAAATCAACTCCTTATGGTTCTGTTGAACAGGCAGTTTCACCAATGGAATTAGCATTATCAGCTGGTGCCACTTTTATTGCCCAAGGATTTTCAACAGACTTAAAAGAGCTGACTTCACTTATTGAAGCAGGGATTAATCATAAAGGTTTTTCATTCATTAATGTATTCAGCCCATGTGTTACTTACAATAAGGTAAACACATATGACTGGTTTAAAGAAAACTTGACACATTTAAGTACGATTGAAAACTATGATCCTTCGAACCGTGAAGCTGCTATGCAAACAATTATGGAGCATAATGGTCTCATAACAGGTTTAATTTATCAAAATAAAGAGCGCCCTTCTTATCAACAATTAATTAAAGGTTACTCTGAAGCTCCGTTAACAGAAGCGGATTTAACTCTTGACGTAGAGCACTTCAATAAACTTGTTGCAGAGTTTAAATAATTATAGTTTGATATGAATTTTTGAATAAAAAAGACCGGTGATGAAATTCACCGGTCTTTTTGTATGAGACGACGTGCTAGAAAGAAACGGAAGGCTCAAGATTGACATGCTATTTTGCCCAGGTAAAAGAATGAAAAACAGCTTATTTTTAGTAATGTGAAGGAGTGCACTGAGAATTATCTAGTAAATAGGATAAGATATTGTTTGTTTCTTTGGTTTAGTTTAAAATGGTAAGTTGTATGTCAACAATGAGAGATAGGACGTTCGTTCTACAAGAATAAAGAGAGGGGATTGACATGAACGAAAAGCAGCGTAAAGATCAAACGGAACAAATTAATTCGATTTCGCCAACGGACAAAAAATCCGCTTCTGTCGAAAAAGATTACAGCAAATACTTTGATTTCACCGGCGCTAAGGTGCTTAAGCAGGAAGAAGGGAAAACGACTTACAGGATTTCTGGAAGGGACGTAACGATAAATGAAGCGCCTGATCTAAAAGAAGGGAAAAGACGCGGTAAAGAGCAGGTCAATATTCTAACCGATTTTAAAATTCCCGCAGAATTACAGGGGATGGGAGAAGGCAAGAAATTTAAAATACTAACATACGGCTGCCAAATGAATGAACATGACACAGAAGTTATGTCAGGGATTTTCCTTGCTCTTGGTTATGAGGATGCTGATACTGTTGAAAATGCTGATGTTATTCTCTTGAATACTTGTGCAATCCGCGAAAATGCCGAGAATAAAGTATTCGGTGAAATTGGACACTTGAAGTCGTTAAAGGTAGAAAAACCGGATTTATTATTGGGCGTCTGCGGCTGTATGTCCCAGGAAGAATCAGTGGTCAATAAAATTTTAAAAACTTATCACCATGTTGATATGATTTTTGGTACCCATAATATTCACCGCCTGCCGCAAATTTTACACGAAGCCTATATGTCCAAAGAAATGGTCGTAGAGGTTTGGACAAAAGAAGGAGATGTCATTGAGAATCTTCCTAAGGTGAGACGCGGAAATATTAAAGCATGGGTCAATATCATGTATGGCTGTGATAAATTCTGTACGTACTGTATCGTTCCATATACACGCGGTAAAGAAAGAAGCCGCCGTCCGGAGGATATCATTCAGGAGGTACGTCAGCTGGCTGCTCAAGGGTATCAGGAAATCACGCTGCTAGGGCAGAATGTCAACGCATACGGTAAGGATTTCGCTGAGATGAAATACGGATTGGGTGACCTGATGGATGAAATTCGCAGCATTGGGATCCCGAGAATCCGGTTTACAACCAGCCATCCGCGTGATTTTGATGACCATTTAATTGAGGTGCTGGCTAAAGGCGGAAACCTGATGGAGCATATTCATTTACCGGTTCAATCCGGTTCAACGGATGTATTAAAAATTATGGCACGTAAATATACAAGGGAAGAATATCTTGAACTAGTCCGCAAAATTAAAGCGGCGATCCCAAATGTCGCTTTAACAACGGATATCATTGTTGGTTATCCGAATGAAACGGAAGAACAGTTTGAAGAAACTCTTTCACTATACCGTGAAGTAGGCTATGAGGCGGCATATACCTTTATTTACTCCCCAAGAGAAGGAACACCTGCTGCGAACATGCAGGATAATGTACCGCTGGCAGTGAAAAAAGAACGACTTCAGCGTTTAAATGCAGTTGTTAATGAATTATCTGCAGAAGCGTTGAAGAAATATAAAGGCCAAGTAGTAGAAGTATTAGTTGAAGGGGAAAGTAAAAATAATCCTGACATCTTAGCTGGTTATACAAGAAGAAGCAAGCTGGTTAATTTTTCCGGTCCAAAAACGGCGATTGGAAAAATCGTCAAAGTTAAAATAACAGACACCAAAACATGGTCATTAAATGGTACAATGGTAGAAGAATTAGATATGGTTGAGGTGGACTAAATGGGGAATTATACAAAGGACGATATTATCGCGAAAGCAAGAGAATTGGCTAAAATGATTGCTGAAACGGATGAGGTCGATTTCTTCAAGCGAGCTGAAGCTGCCATCCATGAGAATGAGAAAGTTCGAGTGAATATCAAGACGATAAAGGGGCTGCAAAAGCAAGCTGTTAATTTGCAGCATTATGGCAAAGAAGAAGCTTTAAAGAAAACAGAAGAAAAAATCAGCCAGCTGGAACAGGAACTGGATGCCATTCCTGTTGTAAACGAATTTAAACAGTCGCAGGGGGATGTAAACGATCTCCTCCAGCTTGTTGCAACTACAATCTCCAATGCCGTTACCAATGAAATTTTAGAAACTACAGGAGGCAATCTGCTAAGCGGAGAAACCGGAGCAGAACTCGCCAACAAATCCTGTCACCATCATTAATAATAAGGACGGGGCTGGCTCTTTTTAGAGTTTGCCCCGTCTTTTTCCATTTTATCAATGTTTCTGCTTGAAGGAAAGATTCTCTGTTCCCAGCAAGATTTATGATGATGAAAAATTAGCATTCTCCTTTTTTCAGTTATATCAGGACTATTCCTGCAATGGCTTTTAACTGTGCGTAACTTTCGCCATTACCCTGCATACAATGAAATATGCCTATAGTTATTGACGTGACATTCAGCGAAAAATAATCGCACACTAGTCTTATATCACGCATAGGATGAATGGAAAATGAATGAGGAGGTTTCGCTCGCAATGGGAGAGTATAGAGAGATTTTTGCGAAAGCAGTCGTAGCGAAAGGACGTAAATTTACGCAGTCTAATCACACCATTTGCCCGCCTAACGACCCGGCTTGTATCCTTGGCTGCTGGATTATAAACCATACGTATGAGGCGAAAAAGGTTGGGAAAACGGTAGAAATTGATGGGTATTATGATATCAATACTTGGTATGCTTACGACAATAATACAAGAACAGAGGTAGTAACAGAACGTGTTGAGTATCGGGATATTATTAAATTAAAATACCGTGATCGGGACAGCGTTGAAGATCAGGACGTCATTGCTCGCGTCATGCAACAGCCAAATTGTGTAGAAGCTGTGATTTCTCCAAGCGGTAATCGCATTACGGTGCACGTTGAAAGAGAATTTTTAGTTGAAGTCATTGGTGAAACCAAAATTTGCGTAGCTGTACATCCGGATAAATGTGAGTGTAAGGATGATGACTGGGGAATGGAAGTTTCTGACGAAGATTTTGAGGAACTAGATCCGGATTTCTTACAAGAAAGTAAAGATCGTTAACAGTAAGCTAGGAAGGGATTCTTCCTAGTATTTTTTTGCGCAGAATTTTCCCGATAAAAAAATGAAATAAAATCTGTTTGCAAATCATCCCATTAAGATTCATCTCACGGTGTGATATAATAAACAGGAAAATTAGATTTGCTTTTGGAGGTAACAATGGTCGTTTATACGCCGATGATTCAGCAATATTTACAGGTAAAGGCAGACTATCAAGATGCCTTTTTATTTTTTAGACTTGGAGACTTCTACGAAATGTTTTTCGACGATGCCATTAAAGCATCTCAGGAGTTAGAAATCACCTTAACAGGCCGGGAAGGCGGCGGGGATGAACGCATCCCCATGTGCGGAGTTCCATACCATTCTGCCAGCCAATACATTGAGCAGCTGGTTGCCCGTGGCTACAAAGTGGCGATATGCGAGCAGACAGAGGATCCGAAGCATGCTAAAGGAGTCGTCCGCCGTGAAGTGGTACAACTGATTACTCCGGGAACGATGATGGCGGTCAAAGGTCTGGAAGAGAAACAGAACAACTATATTGCCACGATGACTGATTTTGCCGATGGTACAGTAGGATTTGCCTATAATGATCTGTCTACCGGCGAAAATAAAGTAACGCTTTTAAGCTGGAATTTTGATGAAGTTATGAATGAACTTTCTGTGTCAGGGGCAAAGGAAGTGGTGATTTCCTCTGACTTTGATAGCGAATGGCAGCGTCAGATTCGCGAGCGCATGTTTATAACATTCTCTTTTGAAGAGGATGCCACGATTCATGAAGAAAGCCAGTCGCTTTTTGCTGATGTTCATGAGGATAAGCTGCAAAAAACAATGGCACGGCTGCTTAATTATTTATACCGAACGCAAAAGAGAAGTTTAGATCACCTGCAGCCTGTTTCCCTTTATAAAGTCTATCAATATATGAAAATTGACTTTTTTTCGAAACGGAATCTTGAACTGACCGAAACGATTCGCTCGAAAGGAAAAAAAGGCTCTTTGCTATGGCTTTTGGATGAAACAAAGACGGCAATGGGCGGGAGAATGTTAAAGCAGTGGATTGACCGTCCGCTGATTCAAAAAGAGGAAATCGCGCAGCGGCATCAAATGGTGGAAACCCTGATGAGTGCCTATTTTGAACGGCAGGAGCTGCGGGAAAAACTGACCGAGGTCTACGATTTGGAGCGGTTGGCCGGGAGGGTGGCATTTGGTAATGTCAATGCCCGCGATTTAATGCAGTTAAAACGTTCCCTGCAGCAAATTCCTTCTATCCAGGATTTGACTGAAAAGCTGGGAACGGAAAGTACGGTCCGTCTTGCAACACGGCTTGATCCATGTGAGGAAGTAACGGATTTATTAGAGCGGGCGATCGTTGATAATCCGCCGCTTTCCGTCAAGGAAGGAAATATGATTCGCGATGGCTATCATGAGGAACTGGACCGCTTTCGTGATGCGAGCAGAAACGGAAAGACTTGGATTGCTCAACTGGAACGGGAGGAACGGGAAAAAACGGGCATTAAATCATTAAAGGTCGGATATAACCGGGTATTCGGCTACTATATTGAGGTGACACGGGCGAACCTGCAGCATCTTGAAGAGGGAAGGTATGAGAGAAAGCAGACGTTAACGAATGCTGAGCGCTTTATTACACCTGAATTAAAGGAGAAAGAGGCGTTAATTTTACAAGCAGAAGAAAAAAGCGTGGAATTGGAATATGAATTATTTACGGCTGTTCGTGAGCAGATCAAAGAACATATTCCACGGCTGCAGGCATTGGCCAAAACAGTGAGCGAACTGGACGTTCTGCAATGCTTTGCCACTCTCAGCGAGGAACGGCATTATGTAAAGCCGGTTTTTTCAGATGAAAGACAACTCATGATTAAAGACGGACGTCACCCGGTGGTGGAGAAGGTCATGAAAGCAGACCGCTATGTTCCAAATGACTGTGTCATGAATGAAGAACGGGAAATCCTCCTGATTACGGGTCCGAATATGTCAGGAAAAAGCACCTTTATGCGCCAGGTTGCGTTAACGTCGATCTTAGCGCAAATCGGTTGTTTTGTGCCGGCAACGGAGGCGGTGCTGCCGATCTTTGATCAAGTATTTACCCGGATTGGGGCCGCTGATGATTTAATTTCCGGACAAAGTACCTTTATGGTCGAAATGCTGGAGGCAAAGAATGCCATTACCAATGCGACGAAGGACAGTCTCATCCTCTTTGATGAAATCGGGCGCGGGACATCCACCTATGATGGGATGGCCCTGGCACAGTCGATTATCGAATATATTCACCATCGCATCGGGGCGAAAACCTTGTTTTCAACCCATTATCATGAATTAACCGTGCTGGAGGAAGAATTGAATCATCTGAAAAACGTTCATGTCAGTGCCATCGAACAAAGCGGGAAAGTCGTTTTCCTTCATAAAATTAAAGAAGGACCGACAGATAAAAGCTATGGGATTCATGTGGCGCAGCTCGCTGAATTGCCGGATGAAGTCATAACCAGGGCGAATGAAATCTTAATCTCACTAGAGCAGCTCGGGTCTGCCAGTAACAGCGTGGGAACTGCTCCTTCAGCAAGAGAGCACGGCATCAGCGAAACTTATGGATCAGTTGAAGAGATGAAAGGAAACAAGGCCGCTAAAGCGGATGATGCGCAAATCGAGGCAGGTCCGGAAGCCGCAGATGCTCAATTATCCTTTTTTGATGCAGAACCAATTCCAGCGAAGAAAAGCTCTTTAAGCTCAAGAGAAAAGCGGGTGATGGAGAAAATCAAAGAACTGGACATTTTAGACATGACGCCAATGCAGGCGATGAATATTCTTTATGAACTGCATAAGAGGCTAAAATAATATCAATCGTGGAGGTGAGCATTTAATGGGGAAAATTATTCAGCTTGATGATGCTCTATCCAATAAAATAGCAGCGGGTGAAGTCGTAGAACGTCCGGCATCTGTTGTCAAAGAATTGGTTGAAAATGCCATTGATGCAGGAAGTACCATCATCGAGATCGAAATTGAGGAAGCAGGTCTGGTGAAAATCCGCATCAGCGATAATGGAGAAGGGATCGAAGAAAGTGATGTTCCACTGGCTTTCAGCCGCCATGCTACGAGTAAAATCAAAAATGAACATGATCTTTTCCGCATTCGTACACTTGGATTCCGTGGTGAAGCCCTCCCGAGTATCGCTTCCGTATCCAAACTAGAACTAGTCACGTCCACCGGTAGTGATGGGACGCGGCTGATTTTGGAAGGCAACAAAGTGGTCACGCTCGAAAAGTGCGCGGCATCAACGGGGACAGACATTACGATTACGGATCTTTTTTATAACACACCGGCACGTTTGAAATATATGAAGAGTGTTCATACAGAATTAGGCAATATTACCGATGTCACAAACCGTCTGGCCTTGGCCCATCCTGAAGTGTCTCTCCGTTTGATTCATAACGGGAGAAAGCTGCTTCATACCAATGGAAATGGGGACGAGAGGCAGGTGCTTGCCGCGATATACGGGATGAATATCGCCAAGAAAATGATTCCGATTCAGGCAGAATCACTGGATTTTACGATAAAAGGTTATATCGCTTTGCCGGAGATTACCCGGGCATCACGCAATTATATCTCGACCATGATAAACGGTCGTTTTATTAAGAACTATCCGCTTGTCAAAGCCATTCAAGAGGGGTATCATACCTTACTGCCGATTGGCCGCTATCCTATTGTTCTCTTAAATATCAACATGGATCCAATTCTTGTCGATGTCAATGTCCATCCATCCAAGCTGGAGGTACGAATCAGTAAGGAACAGGAACTAAATGCCCTTGTTGCGGACACGATCCGGGCTGCTTTTAAAACGAAGGAATTGATTCCAGCGGGCTTAATTCGGGAAAAGGCGGAAAAACGAAAGTCTGAACAAGCAGCCTTTGACCTCGACCATTTGCCAGTCCAGCCTCCGGTGAAGGAATATCAAGCGCCAGACAGCATGCCGATTTCTAATTTTACGGGAAATACTTTTTCGCACCCCTCTATTTCAATCAGGGAAGAGCAAAGCGCTGAAGCACCAGAGAGAATGAGCCCAGCGGCAGGCTTTTCCATCCAGCAGCATGCCGCAGATGCTGACTCAGGAAATGCCTCTATTAGGTCACAGATAGAAGAGAGCTGGAATAAAGAAGAGCTTGATCCCATTTTTCCAGCGGCAGAAGATGGAGGTGCTGCGGAAGTACCTCTGTCAGAGGGAGAATCTTTCAACGCCCAAGACGAAGGCATCGGCGTTGTTGAAACCACTGGATGCAGGGTGCCGCCGCTTTATCCCATTGGGCAGATGCACGGAACGTATATATTTGCCCAAAATGAACGAGGCTTATATATTATTGACCAGCATGCAGCCCAAGAGCGGATCAAATATGAGTTTTTCAAAGAAAAGGTTGGACGAGTGGAAAAAGAATTGCAGGAGCTGCTCGTTCCGATTACATTGGAATATTCAACGGATGATGCGATTAAAATAGAAGAAAATAGGGTCGAATTAGAGAGTGTCGGAGTGTTTCTTGAGCCATTTGGCATCAACAGCTATATTGTCAAGGCACATCCCCAATGGTTTCCAAAGGGGGAGGAAAAAGAAACAATTGAAGAAATGATTGAACAAGTGCTGGCGATGAAAAGGGTAGATATTAAAAAGCTACGCGAAGAAGCGGCGATTATGATGAGCTGTAAAGGTTCCATTAAAGCGAATCGGCATTTGCGCAATGATGAGATTCAGGCGTTATTAGACGAGCTGCGCAGGACATCTGACCCGTTTACCTGCCCGCATGGCCGTCCGATTATCATCCACACCTCAACCTATGATTTAGAAAAAATGTTCAAACGAATCATGTAAAAAAAAGAAAGCTATTGCAGCGGATATACAATAGCTTTCTTTTTTTCTATGTAATAAATAGGTCCGGCAGGCCGGTATGTGACAAACTAGAAACGCATCAGCTTGCAGTTCTCATCTTAATGTAAGACAACATTGTTATTCTCGCATTTAATGACAAATGATATAAAGTCAGCCAGTTGACCGACGAACGGTCTGAGTTCAGGAAGAAAATAGTAAGTAATGGTCTTATCCATATGATAAATATCTTCATCAGGCGAATATAAATAAATTCTTTTATTTAATGCCATGGCCATCCCTAACTCTAAATGACTGCCTTTACCGGCCGGAAGAATCATCACAACAAAGTCTGCATCCATAATTCCTTGCTTGGCTTCCTCCCCAATATAACGAAGTTCTTCAAATGTTGCTGCCTTTTCATTCATCGTCCAGTCGTATGCTTGAATAAAATCGTTTTGCGAAAATAAAAAGGTTGCCACCCGGACGAGATCGCGATTTTGAAAGCTGGAAGCAATATAAAATTTCAATTGGATTCACCTGCCTTTAATAAATTGAATTTGATTATACACTTATAGAATACACCGAAAAAGGATAAATAGCGATAAAAAGTAATAGATAAGGTAACGATAATCACATTATGTAAACTTTGTAGAGATAGAAATGATTCCAGCCAAAGTGAATCGGGCTGGAATCATTTCCTTATATAGCAGTAGTAGGCAGTTTGTGTACATATTTCAGTGCTTTTCCTGTGCCGATAGCTACTGATTCAAGGGGGCTTGGAGCTAATGCAACGGGAACATCAATTTCTTTTGCCATCCATTCCTCGATACCGTTTAATAAAGAAACACCGCCGGTTAGGATAATACCGCGGTCGACGATATCTCCGCTCAGTTCTGCTGGGCAGTCTTCTAACGTTGCTTTGATGGTATCTAAGATCGCGAGCAGCGATTCTTTAAGACAATCGCGAATTTCAAACGAGGAAAGGGTAGTCGTTTTTGGCAAACCGCTGACCAAATCACGTCCTCTGACCTCCATGGTCTGTTCTTCGTGCTCGATAAGTGCGAAACCGATCTCCAATTTAATATTTTCCGCTGTTCGTTCACCGATCAGCATATTATATTTTTTTCTCACATATTGGATAATATCATCATCTAATTTGTCGCCGCCAACCTTCAGTGAGTGGCAGGAAACAATACCTCCATAGGAGATAATGGCCACCTCTGTTGAACCGGCGCCAATATCGACAATGACACTTGCGACAGGCTCATCCACCGGCAATCCGGCCCCAATAGCCGCCGCAACCGGTTCTTCAATCAAATACACCTTCTTCGCTCCCGCATTGCGGACAGCATCCTGAATAGCCCTTCGTTCTACGCTTGTAGAGCCTGCAGGGGTACAGACTACGATCGTTGGCTTTCTTAAGGAGAAGCCCATCATTTTTGCCGCTTTTTGAATAACATGCCGCAGCATTTCAATTGTCAGATCATAATCAGCAATCACCCCGTTTTTAAGCGGTCTGACCGCCGTTACTTTTTCCGGAGTTTTCCCGATCATTTCTTTCCCATCATTTCCTACCGCTGTTACCTTTTTGCTCACGGTATCCACAACAACCACACTTGCTTCATTAATCGCAACGCCTTTATTTTTACTGTATACTAAAGTATTCGCTGTTCCTAAATCAATTCCAATTTCAGCATTTGAAAGCATATGACCCTCACCCAATTCTTCATGATAATAACAGTTGAACAATATTCTCACTTTAGCATGAAAAAGAGCGGAAATTAGCGAATGTTATCAGAACTTAAATGAACTGTAAACAAACAGGATAGATTTTCCACTATTTCTACATTCATTACGAAATCATTTCTGTCCAGTTTCAGGATTGAAAAAGATTTTCAATCCTGTTAAATCATGAATAGTTATTATTAAAATGGTCATAATGAATAGATGTTTGACTGAAAGATATGGTAAATATGGTATGATAATGATAGTGAGGGATGACCTAACCGAATACTGTGATAAAAGGTAGTTGACGGAATTTGACAGACAAACAAAAGCTCGTTGTTTTAATCGGACCGACTGCAGTCGGTAAAACAAAAACAAGTATTGAGCTGGCAAAAGCATTTAATGGGGAAATTATCAGCGGAGATTCGATGCAAATCTATAAAAGGATGGATATCGGCACAGCAAAAATATCAACTTCAGAAATGGAAGGAATTCCGCATTATCTAATCGATATAAGAGAGCCGGATGAATCCTTTTCTGCAGCTGAATTTCAGGAATTAGCCAGAGAAAAAATCAAGGAAATTGCAGGACGGGGCAAGCTTCCAATAATTGTAGGCGGGACAGGATTATATATCCAATCCGTCTTATATGATTATCACTTTTCAGAAGCAGCAACAGACAATTCCTTTCGTGAAAACATGGAAAAACGTGCAGAGCAGTTTGGCAATCAGGTGCTTCATGAGCAATTGCTGGAGATCGACCCCAAGAGTGCAGAACGAATCCACCCTAATAATATCCGCCGTGTGATTCGGGCGCTTGAGGTATTTCATTGCACGGGCAAAACGATGACAGAACTGCAGAGTGAGCAGCAGGTCGAAGCCAGATATGACGCGGCCATCATTGGCTTAACAATGGAACGAGATCAATTATATGAACGAATCAACAAACGAGTTGATATGATGCTTAAAGAGGGGTTATTATTTGAGGTCCAGCAATTATATCAACAGGGGCTCATCGATTGTCAATCGATTCAAGCGATTGGCTACAAGGAATTATATGATTATTTATACGGCAGAATCAGTCTTGATGAGGCAGTGGAGAATCTGAAACAAAATTCACGCCGCTATGCGAAGCGGCAGTTAACTTGGTTTCGCAATAAAATGGCTGTAGATTGGTTTGATATGACAGGGATAGAAAACCAGGCTGACCTTGAAAAAAAAATAGTAGAAATTTCTTTTTATTTGGAAGGAAAGCTCCAACTTAAATCGAATTAATAATAGTAGAGATAAATAGAGGAGGATCTTAAATCATGAAAACATCCGTAAATATCCAGGATCAGGTATTAAATCAACTACGTAAAGATGGAACAAATGTAACAGTCTTTTTATTAAATGGCTTTCAAATCAGAGGACAAATTAAAGGTTTCGATAATTTTACCGTGCTATTTGAAACGGAAGGCAAGCAGCAGCTTGTTTATAAACATGCCATTTCAACCTTCGCACCGCAGCGCAATGTTGAGATTGATTTAGAAGGAACTCAACAGAAATAAATATATGAGTAAAAAAGGCATTCTCATCATATGATTGATGGGAATGCTTTTTTTAATGCTTTTTATAACGTCATATGTAATTTGTTTTAATGAATAAGCCTTTAACTGAATACACATAAAATAAGCAATTATTTCTTGGGAAAGCGCATAAAATGACAAAATAAAAGGATTTATGGATATTTTTGCCACACTGCCCGAAAATGTGGCAGAATACGACTGAATTTCGTTTTACTTTTTGAGGTAAAAAAGCAGTGGTTCACCGTAACAGGATGGACGTAAACTGTTGTGAGAATGAGAGGTGAAAAGTTTGGAACAGCCAATGCGCATGAAAAATAATGGGCAAATCAGCATTGTTCTAAACACAAAAAAGCGGGATCCTCTGCCAAAGGAAGTCAACCCTTTATCCGCTTCACCAAAATTGGCTGCACCGGAGCATACAGCATTGAAAGAAATTGAAGCGGAACTTGGAACGCTTGTTGGCATGGAAGAAATGAAAAGGATGATTAAAGAGATCTATGCGTGGATCTACATCAATAAAAAAAGGGAAGAAACCGGCTTAAAGGCGGGAAAACAGGCACTGCACATGATGTTTAAAGGCAATCCGGGTACAGGAAAGACAACGGTAGCAAGATTAATCGGAAAACTATTCCAGAGGATGAATGTTCTTTCGAAAGGGCATTTAATAGAAGCGGAACGGGCGGACCTGGTAGGTGAATATATTGGGCATACAGCACAAAAGACAAGGGATTTGATTAAAAAAGCAATCGGTGGGATTCTCTTTATTGATGAAGCCTACTCATTGGGGAGAGGGGGCGAAAAGGATTTTGGCAAAGAAGCCATCGATACGTTAGTCAAGCATATGGAAGACAAGCAGCATGAATTTATTCTGATATTGGCGGGCTATTCCCGGGAGATGGATTATTTTCTCACTTTAAATCCCGGTCTGCTTTCTCGGTTTCCGCTGGTCATTGATTTCCCGGATTATTCGATTGAGCAATTAATGGAAATTGGCGGCAGGATGTTAAAGGACAAAGAATATACTCTCAGTCATGAAGCAGAGAGAAAACTCCGCGAACATTTGCAATGGATTAAATCCTTGAATCCAAACAGTTTCTCGAATGGAAGATATATTCGCAATGTGCTCGAAAAGTCCATTCGTACCCAGGCCATGCGTCTCCTCATGCAAAATAACTATGATAGATATGAATTAATGACCTTAAGAAGCAATGATCTTGTTTTTGAAGAAGAATAATAAACAGTCCCGCAAATCGTCTTTGCGGGACTGTTTCACTGTCTATTGGTATAAATGTATATCTTGAAGCGCTTGCTGCAAGTCCGATCGCGTCTTAATTTCGTTATCAATTTCAATTCCTAATTCAATCATCGTATCAGCGATTTCCGGACTGATCCCTGTCAGGATCGTCGAGCATCCTAGTAATTTAATGCCCTTCACAATCTTGAATAAATGATTGACTACAGCTGTGTCAACAAAAGGTACCCCGGAAATATCAATGATTAATTGCTGAGCCTTCAATTCGTTGACACGAATCAACGTTTTTTCGCGGATTTTTTTCGCACGGTAAGTGTCAACATTTCCTACGATTGGCAGGATACATACTTTGTCAGCCAGGGGAATGATCGGAACCGTTAATTCATCCACTGTTGCACGATGGCTTTTTAATAATTCATCTTTATATGTGACATATTGTGCTGTATAGGCTTCAATAAATAAATCAATAATATCGTTGATCCGGCGCTCCAGCTCGAAGAATTCCTCTTCATTCAAAGGAGTTTGCGATTCAGTGTAATAGTTTCTAATCGCATTCCAAATAATGCCGCGGCTGGATTGAAATAATTCCCATGCCATGTGGATAGGGTATTCTGTTTTTGCACTAGCAATGCCTCTTCTTCTTGCTTCATCCATGATACTCTCTTCGTTGACTTCAAGGATGTTTTCGGCAATGATTCTAAGAATAGGATTTCCGTGTTCTTGTAGCTCTGTCAACTCACCATTATCATTCAACAAAGAAATGAGGTAACTCTTGTTATTTTGCAAATATTGTAACCATTCTTTTGAATAAAAATTGATTGTTTCATTAAGAAAACGTTGTATGTCCATTTTAATATTTGCTGCAGATTGCATTTAATAATGCCCCCTATACTTTTTTCGTATTTGCCCTCTGATTGATTGCCCCCGTGCTTATTATGCAGTAAAAATCTTGATATCTTGTAACGCCTGCTGCAGGTTAGATTTTGTTACTAATTCACTATCAATTTCAACACCTAATTCAATCATCGTATCGGCAATTTCTGGTCCAATGCCCGTTAAAATTGTGGAACATCCTAATAATTTTATTCCTTTCACAATTTTAAAGAGGTGGTTCACGACCGCTGTATCAACAAATGGAACACCCGAGATATCGATAATAAGCTTCTGTGCCTTCAGCTGGCTGATGCGGAAAAGCGTTTTTTCGCGAATTTTCTTGGCCCGGTACGTATCAACATTCCCAACGATAGGCAGAATACAGACCCTTGGTGCAATCGGGATGATGGGAACGGATAATTCATCTACTGTTGCCCGGTGTGCCTTTAATAATTCTTCTTTATAATTGACGTAATACGCGGTATAGGAGTCGATATATAAATCGATGATATTGTTGACATTACGCTCGAGCGCAAATAATTCATCTGTATTAAGCGAATTTTTCGATTTGAAATAAAACTCGCGAATTGCATTCCAAACAATTCCGCGTGTGGACTGGAATAACTCCCAGGCCAAATGAATCGGAAATTCTGTTTTGGCGCTGACAATACTTCTGCCTTTTGCTAAATCCATAATGGCCTCGGTTTTTAATTCAGCAATATTATCTGCGACAATTTGCATCAATGGATTTCCGTGTTCCTGGTAATAAGTTAATTCGCCATTATCCCGCAGTATCGCTACAAGATGTGATTTATGTTTTTTCATATAATCGAGCCAGACAGCTGTAATTTCAAGAATATTATGTCTCATGTGATTGGATAATTCCGCTTCTATACTAATGGCCTGTACCATTGAATGACCTCCTAAATAACTCTCTGAAAATTTGGGCTTTGAAAATGTAAGAGAAAAGGTGGTACCTTTCCGTTCCTCACTTGTGACGCTGATTGTCCCATGGTTGCTCTGAATCGCATTAAAGACTTGAGCGAGACCCATTCCTTTCCCATCTTGCTTTAAGGTAAAGAAGGGGGTACCCAGCAGCCGGAGCTTGTCTTTCGGAATTCCTACCCCTGAATCGGTAATATTAATATGAATCCCATGGAAATCTTCAAATTGCTCAACAATAAGTGAACCGCCCTCAGGCATTGCCTCAATGGCATTTTTAATTAAATTAAACAGCGCTTTTTTGATTTGATCTTTTCTGCCGCTGATGATGGAATTCTCATTTTGAAACTTTTTTGTCAGATTGATAGAGTAAAGCTGATTTTGAAATAAAAGTAAAATGGATTCCAATTCAGCACATACATTAAAGCGAATTTGTTTTTCCTGAATGAATTCTGGTTTTGATACACTCATTAAATCATTGAGAATATGAATCGCCCGATCTAATTCACTTTGCGCTATTTTCGAGTATTCTTCATTATAGGTTTGATCCATCAATTGCAGGAATCCCTTTACAGATGTCAGGGGATTCCGCACTTCGTGAGCAATGCCGGCAGCCATTTCGCCAACCGATGAAAGCAAATGGCTGTTCCAGTTGTTTTGCTCGTGACTATTTTGCAGCTGAGTAACATTCATCATGTAAATATAAATTTTCTCCAGCTTCTGCTCCACAAATGTTCGATGGAAAAGGAAAAAGTATGGCTGCGACTCCATCGTCACCATAAATTCATTGCTTTTTCCCATGAAGCATTCGTGTAATTTTGTTTTAATTTCGTTATTTTTAATCCGATTAAAAAGATAATTCGTTTCTGTATCATCCGAGAATAACAGTCTCTTTCCCTCGCTGTTAGCTTTTAAGATCATACCGTCGGGATTGAGCTCAATTAATCCATATAATTGTTCATTTGCGGTTGAAGTTATCATCTTATGTTTTTGCCTTCCCTTCGTCAAACCTTTTTACTGCTCTAACCTTTGTACCCAAATGAACGGTACTTTCAAT
This sequence comes from Bacillus benzoevorans, assembly GCF_014207535.1. Classification (GTDB taxonomy): domain Bacteria; phylum Bacillota; class Bacilli; order Bacillales; family Cytobacillaceae; genus Bacillus_BD; species Bacillus_BD benzoevorans. The sequence continues at coordinate 117,897 of NZ_JACHGK010000002.1, read as the reverse complement.
TTCAAACTCATCCATTAAGCGCTTTACCCCGGATAGCCCCAAACCAAGCCCTGTTTTCGAACGGACTGTTTGATTGAATACTTGATCAAGGTTTTCGATACCAGGGCCTTGATCAACGGCAGTAATTTCTATTCCATAGGATGGGATGACTTTGATAAAAAGCTGACCTTTACCGGCGTAAAAAACGATATTACGAGTCAGCTCCATAATCGAAACGACTAATTTGGTCTGTTCACTTTTACTTAAGCCGTTATCTTCTGCAACCCTCTTTCCTATAGTACTCGCCATATAAACATCATCTTCTCTTTCGATCACAATCCTGTACAAGTTTCTATATATCCCCCTCGAATGCGATTCCAATTCTATTCCTATCCTATTTCATTTATAATCAGTTTAATGAGAATATTTTAGCATATTTAAGTGTTTATCGGATAAGTTTTTGACGAATTTATGAAAATTTCGTAGGATCGCTAGTAGATTAATCGACAAAAAAGTGCTATTTAGGTAAATAGTTGTTCTACGCATTGGATCTGATAAACTAAAAAAGTCTTAGTATATAGTGTGGAGGGAAATAATCATGGTTGTACAGATGGAACAGGTCTCATTAAAAAGAGAAGGCAAGTGGATCCTTCATGATATTAACTGGAAAATAGAAAAAGGAGAGCATTGGATCTTATTTGGTTTGAATGGGTCGGGAAAAACATCGTTATTAAATATGTTAAATGCGGAATATTTTCCAACAAACGGTCACTTAACGGTGGTGGGCTTGGAGTTCGGCAAAACCATCCTCGGTGAAAAACTGCGCACGAAGATTGGTCTTGTTTCTTCTTCGCTGCAGGATAAATTATACTCAAGTGATAACGCCTTTGAAATTGTTTTAAGCGGTGCCTTTGCCTCGATTGGTCTCTATGAAACTCCATCGGATGAGATGAGAGAGCGGGCAATTGGCTTATTAAAGGATATGGGTTGTTTTGAATATGCAAATCGAAAGTATGAAACATTGTCACAAGGGGAAAAACAACGGGTCTTGATTGCTCGGGCTTTAATGGGAAATCCGCAGCTGCTCATATTAGACGAACCGGCAAACGGTCTTGATTTCATTGCCCGCGAACAGCTTCTTGAAGCGATCAGCGGGATGATCGGCCATTCAAAGGGCAAAGTACCTACCATTATATATGTTACACATCATATAGATGAAATCCTGCCATGCTTTAACAAAACACTATTATTAAAAAAGGGGGAGGTTTTTGCTTCTGGAGACACAGCCAAAATGATTTCAAGCGAGCAGCTGACAGAGTTTTTTGACTTGCCTGTTCAGGTCATCTGGCAAAATGGCCGACCTCTGCTATCCAAAAGAATTTAAGCTGCAGCATATTGATGAAGCAGTTCGTATACAATGATTAGAAATTGGCGTTAGGGAATATTAATGAGTAACTAAACAATATTGCAGAGAGAGAAGGGGATGTATTGGAATATAAACAGGATAAAGAAAGAGTGGTTCTCGTTGGCTGTCAAACAAATGAAGATGAGAAAGCCTTTCAATATTCAATGGAAGAATTGTCGTCGCTTACAAAAACGGCAAATGGAGAGGTGCTTGCTGTCTTAACACAGAAAAGAGAACGGGCTGATCATTCTACATACATAGGAAGAGGAAAGGTGCAGGAATTAAAAGCGCTGGTCGAAGAACTGGAGGCAAATGTCGTTATTTTTAATGATGAATTAACGCCAAGCCAGGTACGAAATTTAGCGTCGCAAATAGAAGCGCGAATCATCGACCGGACCCAATTAATTTTGGATATTTTCGCGCAAAGGGCCCGTTCAAAGGAAGGGAAACTGCAGGTTGAATTGGCGCAATTACAATATTTACTGCCAAGACTCAGCGGTCAGGGGACGCAATTATCACGCCTAGGCGGCGGTATAGGCACAAGAGGACCCGGTGAAACCAAACTTGAGGCAGACCGCCGCCATATCCGCAATCGGATTCATGACATTAAAACAAGTTTAAGCGGAATTGTGGAACATCGGAAACGATACCGGGAGAGACGAAAGCGAAACCGCGTTTTCCAAATTGCTTTAGCAGGCTATACAAATGCAGGGAAATCCACGCTCTTCAATCGCTTAACCGAGGCAGACTCATTCGAAGAGAATTTATTGTTTGCCACGCTCGATCCAATGACACGCAAGTGCATTTTACCAAGAGGGTACACTGTCTTAATGACAGATACTGTTGGCTTTATTCAGGATTTGCCGACCAGCTTAATTGCGGCCTTTCGCTCGACACTGGAGGAAGTGAAAGAAGCCGATTTTCTGCTGCATGTTGTAGATTCATCCAACCCAGATTATTTCCAGCATGAGCAGACCGTTAATCAATTATTGGATGAATTAGAAACATCTAGAATTCCACAATTAACGGTGTATAATAAAAAGGATATCCATCATCCGGAGTTTGTGCCTTCAACGAGAAATGAATCGATTCAGATTAGTGCTTTGTCAGACAGAGACCTCGAATTCTTAAAACAAACGATTGAAAATAAAGTAATTGCCATGATGAACGATTATCATGTGGAGGTGCCTTCGACAGAAGGAAAATTATTGGCACTATTGAAAAATGAAACCATTCTCAATGAATTGAAATTTGATGAAGAAAAACAAATGTATATCTGTAAAGGATATTATTTGCCGGATCATCCTATTTTTGGCCAACTCCAGCCATTTCTAGTAAAAAGATAGGGGAAAGACATGTTTCAATCATTAAAGTATGGTAAAAAACTTCAGCCGCTGGTAGCGGAAGTGGAACAACAAATTAAAGAAATACATGCCGCGATTGATGAACGGATTGACCGCAATCAATTTCGCGTATTAACTAGTTTTCAGACGCAAAAAGTAAGTGATTCGCATTTTATTCCTTCCACTGGATACGGGTATGATGATTATGGAAGAGATACTCTTGAGAAAATTTATGCCCAGGTGTTTGGTGCTGAAGCAGGCTTAGTGCGTCCGCAGATTATTTCCGGAACACATGCCATTTCAACCGCCTTATTTGGCGTCCTCAGGCCTGGTGATGAATTATTATACATCACCGGGAATCCCTATGACACTTTGGAAGAGATCGTCGGGATACGAGGGAAGGGTACAGGGTCGCTAAAGGAGTTTGGTATCAGCTATCAGAGTGTAGCACTGCTTGCGAGCGGCGGGGTTGATTATGAAGCTGTCGCCCGCGCCATCAAGCCAAATACAAAGATGATCGGAATCCAGCGTTCAAAGGGATATGCTGTCCGGCCTTCCTTTACGATTAAAGAAATTGAGAACATGATTTCATTTGTGAAAGAAATCAAACCTGATTGCGTTGTCTTTGTTGACAACTGCTACGGTGAGTTTGTCGAAGAAATCGAGCCATGCCATGTTGGAGCTGATTTGATGGCGGGGTCACTTATTAAAAATCCGGGTGGAGGGCTTGTGAAGACGGGTGGTTATATTGTCGGTAAAGCAGAATGGGTTGAAGCTTGTTCGTACCGGCTGACGTCGCCTGGAATCGGTGCGGAGGCTGGAGCCTCTTTGTACAGTTTACTGGAAATGTACCAAGGATTTTTTCTAGCGCCGCATGTTGTCGGTCAGGCACTAAAAGGAGCGGTCTTTACTGCGGCATTGCTTGAAAAACTGGGAATGAATTCAAATCCAAAATGGAACAGCCCGCGAACAGATTTAATTCAATCGGTTCAATTTGATGATCGGGAAAAGATGGTCGCTTTCTGCCAGGCCATCCAATTTGCCTCGCCGATCAACTCGCATGTGACACCGCACGCGGCCTATATGCCGGGTTATGAGGATGATGTGATCATGGCTGCAGGTACTTTTGTTCAAGGAGCGAGCATTGAGTTGACAGCTGATGGTCCGACAAGACCGCCTTATGTTGCCTATGTACAAGGAGGATTAACCTATTCTCATGTCAAAATGGCCGTTTGTATCGCCTTAAACTCTTTATTAGAGAAAGATTTGCTGCAACTTCCAGAGGCTTATTAAAAATAACAGAAATGATGCGGTGATAGCGCATCATTTCTCCTTGAAGTAAGAGGTAATGTCATGACATTACTCAGTCATTTGCTTTGTAAAATAATATAAAAACCAAACGGCATGCTGCTGCTCATCTGCGGCTGCGCGCCGGAAAATTTCTTTTATATATTGGTTATTTGTTTCATCTGAAATGGACAAATAAAAGTCAACCGTATGCTGTTCATCCTGCATGGCAGATTCAAGCCCTTCAATATAATGATTGGGACAGCTTTCGCTTAGCGATGGTTGTGCCTGCCGGCCGGTAAGCCGTGAATAGATTTGCATAAACTGCTGCAGATGCTTCTTTTCATCGTCACGAATCTCAAGTATCTGCTTGCTTACTGCTTCAGTCGGTGCTAATGCTGCCAGCGCTGCATAGCATTGGACAGCACTGAATTCGCCGTTAATGGCATTTTCAATATCGCCGATAAGTTTTTGCTGCTGCCGGTATTGGTCATTGTAGGGATTTATATATGGATACACATTTTTATCCTCCTGATTTATCGTCATCTTAATATATGAAAAAATGCGTATGTAAGTGCCAGTATCATCCGTTGATGAAAATAGAAACAAAGACCTCAATTATATATAAATAGAAATCTAAAATTATATGTAAGGAATCCTAACGTATCATTGACAATATTTCTAACACGGAATATAATAACTTTAAGAAAAGAAGGGAATGAAATAAATTAATGACAGGAAGTCAAATTCGACGTTCCATGCCCCTTTTTCCTATTGGTACAGTGATGCAGCTGACCGAATTAACGGCCAGACAAATTCGTTATTATGAGGAGCATCAATTGATTTCACCAGCCCGTACAGACGGGAATCGCCGGCTCTTTTCTTTAAATGATATTGATACATTGCTAGAAATCAAAGATTTGATTGATCAAGGTGTTAATATGGCCGGGATTAAACAAATCTTTGCCCAGAGAGTGCAAAAAGCAATGGATCAGGATTTACAAAACAAGCCTGCAATTAAAGCGAAAAAAGAGCTCACAAACGAGGATATTCGTAAGTTGTTAAGGAAAGAATTAACGAATGCAGGGCGATTTAATCACAGCTCATTGGGAGGAAATATGCATCGCTTTTTTCACTAAGCTTAAAGCGAATATCTGTGGTGTATGATTTTGAAAAATGCCGTTTAGCATCACTCCATTTGACTTATGTTATTGAACATTTTAACTACTAGATTGTAAAATTTCGGGAGGAATTTAAAAATGAGTAAATATTCAAAAGATGATATCAAACGTATGTGTGATGAACAAAATGTGAAATTTATCCGCCTTCAATTTACGGATATTTTAGGTATTATCAAAAATGTAGAAATCCCGATCAGCCAATTAGAAAAAGCCCTTGACAATAAGATGATGTTTGACGGTTCTTCTATTGAAGGTTTCGTTCGGATCGAAGAATCTGATATGTACTTATATCCTGATTTAGATACATTCGTTGTCTTCCCTTGGACAGCTGAAAAAGGGAAAGTAGCTCGTTTCATCTGTGACATTTACAATTCTGACGGAACTCCATTTGCCGGGGATCCTCGTAATAACCTGAAACGGGTGTTAAAAGAAATGGAAGAGCTAGGATTCACTGAATTCAACTTAGGGCCTGAGCCGGAATTTTTCTTATTTAAGCTGGATGAAAAGGGCGAGCCAACATTAGAATTAAATGATGCAGGCGGATACTTTGATTTAGCGCCGACTGACCTTGGTGAAAACTGCCGCCGTGACATCGTTCTTGAGCTGGAAGAAATGGGCTTTGATATCGAAGCTTCTCACCATGAAGTAGCTCCTGGACAGCATGAAATCGATTTTAAATATGCAGATGCTCTTACAGCATGTGATAATATCCTAACATTTAAGCTTGTTGTAAAAACAATCGCCCGCAAACATGGATTGCATGCGACATTTATGCCAAAACCATTATTTGGCGTTGCCGGATCTGGAATGCACATGAACCTGTCGCTATTCAAAAACGGTCAAAACGCATTCTATGATCCAACTGCTAATATGGAATTAAGTGACACAGCACTGCAATTTATTGCTGGTGTTGTCAAACATGCTACATCATTTACGGCCATTACAAATCCAACCGTAAACTCTTATAAACGTTTGGTACCTGGATATGAAGCACCTTGCTATGTTGCATGGTCTACAAGTAATCGCTCTCCATTAGTTCGTATCCCGGCTTCACGCGGACTGAGCACACGGATCGAAGTGCGCAGTGTTGACCCTGCTGCAAATCCTTATTTAGCCATGGCTGTTCTATTAAGAGCAGGACTTGATGGAGTGAAAAACAAGATGACTCCGCCTGCTCCAGTAGATCGTAACATCTATGCAATGGATCGTGAAGAACGTCTTGCTGAAGGCATTACAGACCTGCCGTCTTCTCTTGCTGCTGCCATAGGTGAATTTATTTCTGATGAAGTAATGGTTTCTGCATTAGGCGAACACATTGTTGAACACTTCATTGAAGCAAAAGAAATTGAATGGGATATGTTCCGCACAACCGTTCACCAATGGGAACGCGATCAATATATGCACATGTATTAATAAAGAAATGAGGATCCCCTTAGCGCATTCGCCGTTAAGGGGATTTTTTATGTGTTTCGGAAAAAATATGTCGAAAAGTGACAAATGTCATATAAGGGACATGACGGGTATGACTTGGAGGAATCGGTTAGATCTTTATAATAAGGAATAGAAATTCACTGTTGGGGAATGATACAAGGGGATTGGATTGGGAGGTAATTTTTGTATGACCAGAGAGAAACAATTGAAGTTAAGAAAATCTATTGCACCATATGAAAAAGCGGATACAAAAACAAGCGTTAGACAGTTGGTTAACACATTTATACCATTTTTTCTGCTGTGGTATATAGCCTATGAAAGCTTAGCCATATCCTATTTATTGTCGCTGCTATTTATCGTGCCGGCAGCAAGCTTTTTGGTGAGAATTTTTATTCTTTTCCATGATGCATGCCACAATTCTTTTTTTAAAAACAAGCACGCCAATAATGTTCTTGGAAATATTACCGGAGTTTTGACCTTATTTCCTTTTCGTCAATGGCGCCACAGCCATAATGTCCATCACGCTACAAGCAGTAATTTAAATAAGCGCGGTGTCGGAGATATTTGGGTCATGACGGTTGAGGAATATCAGAAAGCTTCCGGTTGGCAGCGTGCGGCTTATCGCATGTATCGCAATCCATTTGTGATGTTCGTGCTCGGACCTCTGTATTTACTATTTGTTACAAACCGTATGAACCGCAAAGGGGCACGTATGAATGAAAGAATGAATACGTATCTCCTTAATCTATCGATTATTGCTTTATATGGAATGATGTGCTGGCTTATTGGCTGGCAGGCATTTATTATGATACAGGGACCCATCGTATTTATTGCGGCATCTTTAGGGATTTGGCTGTTTTACATTCAACATCATTTTGAAGATACTTATTTTGAGAAAGAAGAAGACTGGGATTTTGTGAAGGCAGCTGTTGAAGGAAGTTCTTTCTATAAATTACCGAAATGGATACAGTGGCTTACTGGAAATATCGGTTATCATCATGTCCATCATTTAAGTCCCAAAGTACCTAACTATTATTTGGAAACCGTTCACGAGAAAAATGACGAGTTAAATTCCGTTCCGGTTGTGACGATTCATTCTAGTTTTATTGCCTTGAAATACCGACTCTGGGATGAAAAAAACAAGCGTTTTATCAGTTTCCATGAATTAAATAAAATTCAATTGGGCCGGAAGTTCGTGCAAAAAGCGATCGACTAAGAGGGAAGAAATAAAACTTCCCTCTTTTCTTGTGATGTGATACGGTTAAAGTTAATTAATCAGGAAAAATGAGGTTTATGAATGAAAAAGAAATTTCCTTTTTTATATAGCAGTTCAGGGGTTTCACCTTATATCTGGACGTTATTTAGTATTCTTCCATTCTATTTTATTTATCAGTGGTCAACGACAACTGAAGTCATCGTTGGCATATTATTAACGCTATTTTTCTTTATTACGTACCGCATGGCCTTCATATCAAAGAACTGGCTAAAATATGTGTTGACTGCATTCCTCATTATTACTTCTATTGCCATGATCAGTTACTTAGGATATGTCTACTTTGCCTTTTTTGTCGCTTATTTAATTGGGGGTATAAGCAACCGGATTGCCTTTTTTACTTTTTATATCATCCATTTAATCTTTTCAACGGTGGCGATTAATGTCAATTTTGTCATGCAGGATCCGCTCTTTCTTAAGCAATTTCCATTTATTATTATCATCTGGATCAGTATTATTTTGCTTCCATTCAACATCTATAACCGTAAAAAAAGGGAACAACTTGAGGAACAGCTTGCTTTTGCCAACAAAAGAATTTCGGATTTAATTGTTCAGGAAGAACGCCAGCGGATTGCCCGTGATCTCCATGATACTTTAGGACAGAAGCTTTCATTAATCGGTTTGAAGAGTGATTTGGCGAGGAAACTTCTTGATAAAAATCCTGAGCAGGCACGTTCGGAATTAAAGGATATCCAACATACGGCAAGAACGGCATTGAATGAAGTCCGTAAGATGGTTTCACACATGCGCGGACATCGCTTAAAAGATGAAATCATCGAGGTAAAGGAACTGCTGACAGCAGCGCAAATTGAAATGGTGGTCGAGCAGGATACGCCGCTGACAAATGTTTCATTGTTTCTCGAAAATATTTTAAGTATGTGTTTAAAAGAGACGATAACTAATATAGTGAAACATAGCCAGGCATCAAAGTGTGTCATTTCGATCAGGCAATCGAATGATGAAATTACGATCATGATACATGATAATGGAATTGGGTTTGCGCGAAGTGATATCTTTGATAAAGGAAATGGATTGATTGGAATCAAAGAGCGGCTTGAATTTGTCAATGGCAATCTTGAGATTCTCACTGAAGCTGGGGCAAAGGTTGTCATTAAGGTACCGAATGTGGTAAAACAAGCGCTGGAGAAGGAAGGGAAAACTCGATGATTCGAATTGTCATTGCTGAAGACCAGCAAATGATGCTGGGGGCATTAGGGTCACTGCTCAATTTAGAAGAAGATATGGAAGTAGTAGGAATGGCGAATAACGGGGAAAAAGTGATTTCCCTCGTCCACGAGCTTCAGCCGGATGTCTGCATTATGGATATTGAAATGCCATTAAAAAGCGGTCTTGATGCAGCGGAGGAATTAAAAGGGCAGGAATGCAAGGTTATCATTTTAACAACGTTTGCCCGCACCGGATATTTTCAGCGGGCTGTAAAAGCAGGTGTGAGCGGTTATTTATTAAAAGACAGCCCGAGTGAAGAGTTAGCAAAAACCATTCGCAGCGTCATCTCAGGCAGCAGAGTCTATGCACCTGAGTTGATGGATGATTTATACAGTGAAGAAAATCCCCTGACAGACAGGGAAAAAGAAGTTTTGGAATTGGTGGCAGACGGAAAAAATACCAAGGAAATCGCAGATGAACTCCGGCTGAAAGCAGGCACAGTCCGAAATTATATTTCTACGATTCTGGATAAACTCGAAGTAAAAAACCGGATAGAGGCCATAGCGAGATCAAAGGAAAAAGGCTGGTTTAAATAATTGAAGAAAAAACCACAGATTGACGGAAGAATTTGTCCTTGTTTTGTTTAAGGCAAATTCTTCCGTTTTTTGTTTTGTATGGATGATCTAATTCCTTAATGAATCTGCCGGTAAACACCAACGACTTTGCCCAGAATCGTGACATTTTTTAGAATGATAGGGTCCAGCATGGAATTCTCCGGCTGCAGACGGAAATAGTCCGTTTCTTTAAAGAAACGTTTTACGGTTGCCTCATCCTCTTCGGTCATAGCTACGACAATTTCCCCATTATTGGCCGTGTTTTGCTGGCGGACGATCACATAGTCACCATCTAAGATCCCAGCTTCAATCATACTGTCACCCATTACTTCAAGCATAAATAATTGTTCATCAGCAGGCGCCAAACGCTCAGGCAATGGAAAATATTCCTCTACATTTTCGATTGCTGTAATCGGCTGTCCGGCTGTTACCTTTCCAACAATCGGTACATTGACAACAGGGGCATTTGGGATTTGTGAGTCCTGATCTAATATTTCAATGGCTCTTGGTTTAGTAGGGTCTCTTCTAATTAGTCCCTTCCCTTCAAGACGGGCTAAGTGGCCGTGCACAGTAGAACTTGATGCAAGACCTACCGCTTCACCGATTTCCCGTACGGATGGCGGATATCCTTTTAATTTTACTTCGCTTTTAATAAAGTCTAGAATATCTTGCTGTCTTTTTGATAGTTTAACCATTTTAAAGCACCTCGATTCTTATTCATTATTATTAGTTTCATTATAGCATGAAAACATATCTTCTACAAACATTAGTTCGAAAATGTGTTGACACAAAACAAATGTTCGAAGTATAATGAAAACAATTAAACGAACGTATATTCTTGAAGGCGGGTGCGGTCATGAAAAAGTTATGGAGCAGATATTCATATGTTATGATTTTAGTAGGATTAAGTTTAGCGGGAATCATTATTTTTTCGTTTGTCTTCCCAACCTCTACAGAGGATTATTTGAAAATCACCGTTTCAGACGGTGATACTTTATGGAATCTGTCGGAAGAATACGCAGGATATCATCGCTTATCCAATCCAGACTTTATTGCTTGGGTTGAACAATATAACGGCATTTCTGGAGAACGAATTTATGCTGGACAGGAAATCATGATCCCTGTGAAAGATTCTGCTGTTGAAATTGATGAAATCAGCAATTTGGCTAGTAATTGAAGGTGTGAGGAATGAAAGCTGTTATTTATTGCCGGGTCAGTACGAATAAAGAAACACAAGAATCCTCTCTAAAACGGCAAGAGGAAGAACTGCTGGAGCTGGCAGATAGGAATCATTTAACCGTAGAAAAGGTTATAAAAGAACAAGCAAGCGGATATGAATTGGAACGGGATGGCATACTAGAACTCTTAAGTCTTATTCGTGACAAGGAAATCAATGCTGTCTTAATTCAGGATGAAACAAGGTTAGGGAGAGGAAATGCAAAAATTGCCCTGCTCCACTGTATTTTAAAAGAGGGAGTAAAGCTTTACAGCATTTCGCATAATGGTGAACTGCAGCTTTCTGAATCGGACTCGATGGTGCTGCAAATAGTCGGGATGGTCGAGGAATACCAAAGAAAGCTTCATAATGTAAAAATCAAACGGGGGATGAAAAGAGCTGTCGACCAAGGCTATAAACCACAAAAAAATCTAAAAAATAAAGGAAAAAATGCCGGGCGTGATCGGATCGAGGCACCGATAGAAGAAATTGTCCGCCTGCGCCGGAATCAGTTGACTTTCGCTGAAATCGCTGCAACACTAAGAGGCTTTGGTTATTCGATTTCTAAGGCGACCGTACATAGAAGATACCAGGAGTATACCGAAGAAATGGAATTGGAACAAAATAAAAAATAAAATAACTTGCTTTTTGAGAAATGTCATGTAACCTAATTAATAGAATTATGGATGGCTGCTGCCATTCCATGTGTGAAAATAATGATTCGAATGGAGGATTACATGCTTTCAAAAGAAAAATTAGCAAGAATTAATGAATTGGCAAGAAAGGCGAAGCAAACAGGATTAACTGAACTTGAGGCAAAGGAACAGTCGAAGCTGCGTGCTGAATATTTACAAACATTCAGATCATCCATGCTCAATACGTTAAAATCTGTCACGGTGATCGATCCGGAAGGGAATGATGTGACCCCGGAAAAATTAAAGAAATTACAAGAAAAAAACCGCCTGCACTAAGGAGTAGAGAGAGTGAGCTATGATTGTTTTTCATTTAAACAGTCAGAGTTTACTCTCGATTTTTATAAGTGGGGTGAAATGGAAAAATTTCCATTTGTCGAATATACAGGTAAATCGTGGCGAAATTTATCTTTTTTACCTATTTTTTTGTAGAATTTGTTGTATAAAAAACACTCTCCCTATAATATTAATAGAGTAATGAATCCTGAATATGAAATGTATATGTATGATGGTTCAAGTCAAAAAGGAAAGGAATGTTTATAAATGTTTGATCAAGTTGATTCTTTAGCAATTGCGTCGATTCGGACACTATCCATCGATGCGATTGAAAAAGCAAATTCCGGTCATCCTGGTATGCCGATGGGATCTGCACCAATGGCTTATACACTATGGAGCCGTTTCATGAATCATAATCCAAAAAATCCACAGTGGTTTAATCGGGACCGTTTTGTGCTGTCTGCAGGTCACGGTTCAATGCTATTGTACAGCCTGCTGCACTTGTCAGGTTATGATCTCAGCATGGAGGATCTGAAGCAATTCCGCCAATGGGGGAGCAAGACTCCAGGACATCCTGAATTTGGCCATACAGCGGGTATTGATGCTACATCCGGTCCGCTTGGACAAGGAATTGCGATGGGTGTTGGGATGGCAATGGCAGAACGCCATTTAGCGGCTGCGTATAATAAAGATAATTATCCTGTTGTCGATCATTTTACATACAGCATTTGTGGTGACGGGGATTTAATGGAAGGTGTTTCTGCTGAATCAGCTTCATTAGCCGGTCATTTAAAACTCGGAAAATTGGTTGTTTTATATGATTCCAATGACATTTCTCTTGATGGAGATTTACATCAGTCATTCTCAGAAAGTGTAGAAAACCGTTTTAAAGCATATGGCTGGCAATATATAAGAGTGGAAGACGGCAATGACTTAGAAACCATCGCCAAAGCGATTGAAGAGGCCAAACAAGATGAATCAAGACCAACCTTGATCGAAGTAAGAACAGTTATTGGCTACGGTTCACCAAATAAATCAGGTAAAGCCGCTTCACACGGTGCTCCGCTTGGCAGTGATGAAGTAAAACTGACGAAAGAAGCCTATAACTGGACATTCGAAGAAGATTTCCATGTTCCAAATGAAGTATATGATCGTTTCAAATCTCTTATCGTGGAACAAGGTGAGAAAAAAGAAAAAGAATGGGTTGAGCTCCTTAACCAATATAAAAACGAGTACCCTGAATTAGGACAAGAACTTCAAACAGCGATTAATGGAGAACTTCCTCAGGGCTGGAGCAAAGACCTTCCGGTATATGAAGAAGGCAAAAGCCTTGCCAGCCGTGCATCTTCAGGGGAAGCCATTAATGGCATTGCGAAGAATTTGCCTTCTTTATTCGGCGGTTCTGCTGACCTTGCCGGCTCAAATAAAACGACTATTAAAGGAAGTGCTGACTTCCTGCCAGGTTCTTATGAAGGTCGTAATATTTGGTTTGGTGTGCGCGAATTTGCAATGGGTGCAGCATTAAATGGTATGGCTCTGCATGGGGGATTAAAAGTATTCGGCGGTACATTCTTCGTATTCTCCGATTATCTGCGCCCTGCTATTCGTATGGCCGCATTAATGCAGCTTCCTGTTACGTATGTATTTACTCATGACAGTATCGCGGTAGGAGAAGATGGACCGACACATGAACCAATTGAACAATTGGCGGCATTACGGGCGATGCCAAATCTATCCGTTCTTCGCCCTGCTGACGGCAATGAAACAGCAGCTGCTTGGAAGCTTGCGATTGAATCCACAAATACGCCAACAGCACTTGTATTAACAAGACAAGATCTGCCGACTATTACTACAAGTGCACAAAATGCCTATGATGGTGTATCCAAGGGAGCTTATGTGATTTCACCTGCAAAGAAAGAAAATGCAGATGTGCTGTTAATAGCATCAGGTTCCGAAGTAAATCTAGCCATTGAAGCGCAAGGAGCGTTAGAGAAGGACGGAATTTCCGCCTCAGTTATCAGCATGCCTTCATGGGATCGTTTCGAAAAGCAGACGAAAGAGTACAAGGAATCTGTTCTTCCTAAATCTGTAAAGAAACGTCTGGCAATTGAAATGGGTTCTTCTTTCGGATGGCACCGTTATGCTGGTGATGAAGGGGATGTACTTGCCATTGATCAATTTGGTGCATCTGCTCCAGGTGAGAAAGTGATCGAAGAATACGGCTTTACCGTTGAAAATGTTACAACCCGTGTTAAAGCCTTATTCTAAAATATTGGTTAATAACATGAAAAGTAAGAAAGGATCTATGTTCTCGATTGAACATAGATCCTTTTTGCCATTCAAGGAATAAGTACACTTCAATTTCTACCATCGGCTTACGCTGAACGTATTTCGACTTCATGCCTCTGAAAATGTTTTTCCAAAAAAGTTCCTACGAAAGATGAAATAATTTGCTGGAACAGCATCCCCACGACCACAGGAAGAACGACGGCAGGCGGGAAGAAGGAAACCGCCAAAACGGCTCCTGCACTTATATTTCGCATTCCGGCAGTATAAGTGACCGTTACAATGCTCTCGTTGTCTTTTGTTAACAGCCTCGCGGCCAAAAACGACATGAAAAAACCACAGATTGAAATAAATAAGACGGTTAGGGCAATCAAGAGCAATTTAAAGGTAATTTCCTTAAAATAAGGGGCAATGACGGCGCCGTTCAAGGCGACCACACAGCCAAGAAAAACTTTTGAAATCGGCATTAGGCGTGGTTTCCAACTCGTGCTTACTTTTCCTTTTGTCAGCTGATTCAACACCATGGCTGCGATGGAAGGAAGGACGATCATATAGAAAAGACCTGACATCATGCCGAGGGCGTCCAACTCCACTTTCTGACCTACCAAAATGGATAAACTGTACGGCACAATAAAAGGAGAAAGCAGTGAATCGATCAGGATGATGGCCAGTGTTAACGCAGTATTTCCTTTATGAATCGATACCCAAATAAAACTGGTGATCCCTGTAGGAATAACCATCCCCAAAATTAGACCTGTTATCGTGTAAGAATCCCCATTAAACACGAGATGGCCGATTCCCCAGGCATATAAAGGCATCACTATCTGAAGAAGTCCTAATGTAAGGAAAACCGGAAAAGGATGGAGGAGGGCGTTTTTTACCGAGCGGAAATTTAAACTAAGGCTGCCTTCAAAGGTCATGAAGGCAAACAGCCATGGGACTAAAAAGGTAAAATCCTGTAAGTAAGCGGATAAGAGAATTCCTAAAATCACACCAGTGGGTGTAATAAAAGGCATCATTTTCGTCAATTTTTTGTTTATTTTCTCAAGCATCACTCATTCTCCCCCTCATCATACAATTCTAATTATATCTCGATAAACATAAATGTATAATGGTGATTTCATACAATTTTAAGGGGAAATTCAAAAGTAAATAGGAAAAAATGATGATTTCGACAAAATTAGGCTCGTTTTTTAACACTAACAGACAAGGAAAAATGGAATATTTTTATATAATAGAAAAAAGAGTTGAAAAAAATGGAGGAGAATGCACTTGAGAATCTATCAGATACATTTAATTGTCGATGAGTTTGCCTCCCATTTCTTCGGTAGAGAACGGGTGATTTTTCATTTATTTAAAGAATTTGAAGAATCCTTTGGAGAATTTAAACAAACACTAGAAAAGCAAATTCGTTTTATTACGAAGCCGATTCAAAAATTAAAAATTAATCATGATTTGGTACATTCCTTACAAAATAATCAGTATTTTTATAAAAATGACGGTGTGTTTTATTTAGACATGAACCAGCAAAGTTTTGCCCAGCTCGAAATTCAGGAACGGTCATTAGTCATGACATCTTGGGGGAATTATGAAGCGGAAACAGTATTCTTTGAGATATTACGGAAAATGGAGTCAACTTTTCTTGCTATTGACCGCCAGCGTCAGCGCTGTGCCTGGCTTAAGCCAATTAAGGAAAGAAAATTTGTCTAGAACTGTATGAAATCACAAAGAGAATATTGTATAATATCCTTTGGTTTAGTACACTGTATGGTAGACAACATGAAGGAGGAAGTGTTTTATGGGTATGTACATTCTAGTTGGTGCATTGTGCTTATTAGCCGGTGTAGCACTAGGATTTTTCATCGCTCGAAAGTATATGATGAGCTATTTGAAGAAAAATCCACCTATTAATGAACAAATGTTAAAAATGATGATGATGCAAATGGGAATGAAACCATCACAGAAGAAAATCAATCAAATGATGAATGCGATGAATAAACAGCAAGGAAAATAATACCCGCTTCTTTTAGGGTGTCCAAGCTTTATGAAAAAAAATGCAGATGAGATTTAACAAATTGTTAGGCATAGATTAGTTCTCGCTCATATTTAATAAAGTTGGTACAGCTTCCGCATAATCGAAACACGACCACTTTTTCTGCGAAAATCATAGCAGAAGGAGTGGTTTTTGTATTATGATACAAGCTTCTTACTAGACGGCTCATAATAAAAAGGAAAAATATACATGAAACAATCATTCTTTCAGAAATTCAATTAATAGACAATTTACAATAGAAGTGATATATTTCTTTTAGCAGAAAAATGGCTGATAGACCTGAAACCTTCATACGCAATCATACTACTAAAAATTAATATGAGGCAGCCGTCATTAGAATTGCAGTCTATGCAAAAATAATAAAGAAGACAAGCACTCGTTGTAGAGTGCTTTTTATTTGGTACAGAGGGAACCAGAATCTGATGGGTTTCTTATGTATTCATGGGAGTGGTGGAATGAAAGTATTTATTGATTTAAAGTGGTTCTTTAAACAGGAAAAAAGACCATATATTTTAGGGATAAGCTTATTAATTGTTGTGGCTATGCTTGAGCTGGTGGCGCCGAAAGTAATCGGGATTGTTGTCGATGAAATCAAAAATGGGACCTTATCGCCGAGCATGCTTTTCAAGTGGATGCTGGTGCTGGCTCTCACAGTGCTCACGATGTACGTGGCACGTTATTACTGGAGGCTGATGATCTTCGGTTCGGCCTATAAGCTGGCAAGACAGCTGCGGGATATGCTTTACTCGCATTTTACGAAAATGTCGCAGACCTTTTATCAAAAGAAAAGAGTAGGGGACTTAATGGCTCATGCGACAAATGATCTTCAGGCCATCCAGCAGACGGCCGGGGCTGGTGTGTTAACGATGGTTGATTCCTTGACGATTGGTATTGCAGTGATTGTCGTTATGGCAGCAACTATCAGCTGGAAATTGACGATTATCTGTCTGATTCCGATGCCGTTAATGGCGATTATGACCAACTGGTACGGCGGCATGCTTCATAAACGCTTCTATAAAGCACAGGAAGCTTTTTCGTCACTGAATGATAAAACGCAGGAGAGTATTACAGGGATAAAAGTGATTAAAACCTTTGGTCAGGAAAAAGAAGATATCGACGAATTTTATCAGCAATCTGCAGATGTCGTGAAAAAAAATCTCGCGGTGGCTCGAGTGGATGCCTTATATGATCCGACGGTTGCGGTGATCGTTGGGGTCAGCTTCTTCTTATCCATTGCCTTTGGGGCAAAATTTGTGCTCGACGGTGCCATTACGATTGGGGAACTGATTTCCTTTAATGCGTATTTAGGTCTCTTAGTCTGGCCGATGCTGGCGTTTGGCTGGCTGTTTAATATCGTAGAACGGGGAAGGGCATCGTACGACCGGGTACGCTCCATTCTGGACGAACCGGTGGATGTAGAGGATGGACCAGGAGCCATTGATGAAGTTCCAAGCGGTGAGATCGCCTTTCATATAGAGAAATTTTCGTATCCGGGTGGGTACCGTCCTGTGTTAAACCAAATTGAATTTCGCCTGAAAAGAGGAGAAACTCTAGGAATTGTTGGGAAAACGGGTGCAGGGAAAACGACTTTATTAAAACTTCTAATTCGTGAAATCGAGGGCTTTGACGGGGAGATTTCATTCGGGGGCAGGCAGCTGCATGAATATAAGCTTGAAAGACTTAGAGAAGCGATTGGCTATGTGCCGCAGGAGCATTTTCTCTTCTCCTCTTCTGTTGCCGATAATATATCATTCGCCAAACCGGAAGCATCAATGGAAGAGATTCAATACGCGGCCCGTTTAGCGAAGATGGATCAGGATATTCTCCAATTCACCGATGGCTATGATACGATTGTCGGTGAGCGGGGTGTCTCCTTGTCAGGAGGACAGAAGCAGCGGATTTCCATTGCCAGAGCCTTGTTAATGGAACCGGAGGTCTTAATTCTTGATGATTCCTTGTCTGCTGTTGATGCAAAGACAGAAGAGGGGATCCTGTCAGCATTAAGAGAAACCCGTGCCGGGAAAACAACGATAATTACAGCCCATCGTTTAAGCGCTATCCAGCATGCGGACCTCATTCTTGTTCTCGATGAAGGGGAAATTGCACAAATGGGAACGCATTATGAATTAATGAATGAGGATGGCTGGTATAAAGAGATGTATCTCCATCAACAGTTAGAAGAATTAGTAGAAAAAGGGGGAGCTTATGGGCAGAACAACTGACTTTAATAAGCAGGAACAACGCAGCATTTTCTTTCGTCTCCTATCCTATACGACCCCTTATTACAAAAAGATTATTTTTGCCTTTATCCTGCTGGCACTGGCCACATTGGGGGAAGTTACAGGACCGATTTTAATTGGAATGTTTATTGATGATTATTTAACTCCGAAAAACCTGGCTTATGGACCATTGCTGCTCTTAGGGGGAGGCTATTTAGCCATACAGGTTGCAAAATCGCTGATCACCTATTTTCAGCAATATAAATTCCAAGAAATTGCCTTAAAAATTATCCAGCAAATTCGCGTGGATGTTTTTACAAAGGTGCAAGAATTAGGTTTAAAATATTTTGATAAGACGCCTGCCGGCAGCATTGTCTCGAGAGTAACCAATGATACGGAAGCAATTAAGGACCTCTTTGTGACAGTCATTTCCAGCTTTATCCAAAGTGGTTTCCTGATGGCCGGTATTTTTATCGCGATGTTTTCGCTGAATGTGAAACTGGCCGCATTCTGTATATTCATGCTGCCGATTATCCTGATGGTCATGAAAACGTACCGGAAATATAGTGCACGTTTTTATGCCGATATGCGGGAAAGATTAAGCCAGCTGAATGCAAAAATCAATGAATCTTTGCAGGGAATGGCGATGATTCAAATGTTTCGCCAGCAGAAAAGACTGGAAAGAGAGTTTTCAGAAATTAATACAAAGCATTTTGAAGCAGGAAGAAGAAATATTAAACTCGACAGCCTGCTTTTGCGGCCGGCGATGGATATCGTTTATTTCAGCGCTTTAATTCTGGCGCTGAGTTATTTTGGCATCACCTCTTTTAACAGTCCGGTTGAGATTGGGGTCGTTTATGCCTTTACTACGTATTTAAACCGTTTCTTTAGACCGGTAAATGAAATGATGAAACAGCTTTCTATGTACCAGCAAGCCATTATTGCGGCTGGCAGGGTATTCCGGCTGCTTGATGAGACTGAATTGGCTCCGAAACAAAAGGTCAGCGACGGAAGAGAAATCGAGAATGGAGAAATCGAATTTTGCAACGTTAGTTTCTCCTATGATGGAAAAAAAGACGTACTGAAAAATATTTCGTTCACAGCAAGACCGGGTGAAACGGTAGCTCTTGTCGGTCATACGGGCAGCGGAAAGAGTTCGATTATAAATTTATTGATGCGGTTTTATGAATTTGAACGCGGCGATGTTCTGATTGACGGGGTATCGATAAAGGAATATTCTCGGGAAGAATTACGGAATAAAATGGGTCTCGTTCTTCAGGATCCGTTCCTCTTTTATGGTACGGTGAGGGATAATATTCGTCTGCATAATGAGAAGATGTCAGATGAAAAAGTACGAGCTGCAGCAGAATTTGTCCAGGCGCATTCCTTTATTGAAAAGCTTGAGGATGGCTATGAACATCGCGTCGTGGAACGCGGTGCAACTTTCTCAAGCGGGCAGCGACAGCTGGTTGCTTTTGCCAGAACAATCGCAACCGATCCGAAAATCCTCGTTCTCGATGAAGCGACCGCGAATATTGATACAGAAACAGAAGAAGAGATTCAGGCGGCACTTGCGAAAATGCGGAAAGGGAGAACAACGATCGCCATTGCCCACAGGCTGTCAACGATTCAGGATGCGAACTTAATTCTTGTGCTCCATCAAGGAAGCATCGTGGAAAGAGGAACACACCAAGAGCTGCTAACGCAAAAGGGACTATATTATCAAATGTTCCAGCTGCAAAATGGTCTCGTCGTTTCGTAATGTTTGTCACAAAATGTTCACGTACACTTAGTTATCTTTTTATGTCTTGTTTTGATAAAATGGATAAAGTATGAACAGAGTGGAGAGGATAAGATGTCAGATTTAAACATTTTCATGGCTTTCGGGGCGGGCTTTCTGAGTTTTATCTCACCTTGCTGTCTCCCGCTTTATCCAGCTTTTCTTTCCTATATAACAGGGATGAGTGTAGGAGAATTGAAAAGTGATAATGGAATGTTGCAGAAACGGAGTTTATTACATACACTCTTTTTCTTACTAGGTTTTTCAGCGATTTTTGTTGCTATTGGATTTGGAACGAGTTTTGTCGGTTCCTTTTTCGCCAATTACCAGGATTTGATTCGCCAAATCGGAGCGATTTTCATTATCTTATTTGGCTTAGTCATTGTTGGTGTATTCAATCCGGAGTTCATGATGAAGGAGCGCCGCTTCGAGTTTAAAAACAGACCTTCCGGTTATGTTGGTTCCATTTTAATTGGGATGGCATTTGCTGCAGGATGGACACCTTGTACAGGACCCATTCTCATGTCTGTTATCCTCCTTGCGGGGACGAATCCTGATTCGGCTATGCTTTATATGATGGCTTATGTATTAGGATTTGCGATTCCATTCTTTATCCTTTCATTCTTTATTGGAAAAATGAATTGGATTCGAAAGCATAATGTAAAAATAGTTAAAATTGGCGGATGGCTGATGATTATAATGGGAATCTTCCTTTTCTTCGATTGGATGTCAGAGATTATTTCTTTTTTAACATACCTATTTGGCGGATTTAAAGGATTTTAACCATTTACTGATAGAAGGCATTTTGATGTTGCGTGTAATTTAGGAGGAGGCCATTATGGCTAGAATTTTACTTGTTGACGATGCGAAATTTATGAGAGCTACCCTGACAAATATGTTAACAAAAGCAGGCCATGATATTGTTGGAGAGGGAATGAACGGTATTGAAGCCGTTGAAATGTACCATAGGTTGAAGCCCGATTTGGCGATCATGGATATTACCATGCCGCAAATGAATGGTATTGATGCGGTGAAAGCGATACGCAGTGAATTTCCCCAGGCTAAAATCATCATGTGCTCAGCGATGGGGCAGCAAAGAATGATTGTTGAAGCAATTAAATCAGGTGCCAAGGATTTTATTGTCAAACCTTTCGTTGAATCTGCAGTATTGGATGCGATTAACCGTATCTTATCTTAGTCTTTTCTCTGAAGAAGTTTGTGCTTGCTTTTTATGAGCCAGTATTGTTTCGGATAAAGAGCAATTTGTCAAAGGATTTAAATTTTTTTCTATGGGAATGAAAACATTTCTCCATTTTATCTATATGCGTTATAATAATAGTGCATTTATTAGAAATGAAGGGGAATGAAACGTATGAATATGGTGGTCGCATCATCGATTGGGGCCATTTTTATGGCCGTGTTTGCTATGTTTATCCGAATGAAGGCAGCTAAAAAGCCTGCTTCTGTCAAGAAAATATTATTACCGCCTCTCTTTATGAGTTCAGGCGCATTGATGTACCTAGTTCCTGATTTTCGTCTAACCGCAAGTGAAATTGTGGAAGCGATGATTGTGGGAATGCTTTTCTCTATCCTCCTGATTAAAACGTCTAAGTTTGAAATAAAGGATCAAAATATTTATTTAAAACGGTCGCGAGCGTTCGTGTTTATTTTAGTCGGTCTGCTTGTCATCCGCATTGTCATGAAGCTGGTATTAAGTTCAACGATTGATTATGGTGAATTAAGCGGGATGTTTTTCTTATTAGCTTTCAGTATGATCGTACCATGGCGGATTGCGATGTACCGCAATTATCAGAAATTATATCATGAGCTTCGGGGAATGATTGGACCCACCTCGATATAAGGGTTTTTGCAAATATCATGAAAAACGGCTGTCTCCATGTCAGGGGACAGCCGTTTCGATATCGCTAGAATTCATCAAAAGAGATGTTCATACGGTCCGGTTTCGATTTGTCTTTCCGCTAATTTCTTCCGTAAAAATTTATGATCTCGTTTCGGTGTTGCCATGATATAGCCGCGGATAACTAAATCCTGGTTGATTTTCTCCGCCTCTTCCTTCAGAGCCAGCTCGCCAATTTTACCGGCTATCTTATGCTTGGCCACATCGCGGAACAATTCAGGAACCGGGGAGACTAAATCGGCAAGCAAATTTTTTTCATCCGGCTGCCAGAGATGAATCGTCTCGTTGACATAGTGTTCTTCCCAATCCATATCCGACTTCCCGTCCTCTTTCGGCAGCTTTTTCAAAAATTTGCGGAACATAAAAAATCCTCCGATGGCAAACGAACCCATCAGTACAAACACCCAAAAGAAAATAAACCACATAAACCAGCCTTCAAGCATATCCTTCACCTACAATAATTATTCTAAATTAATTATATGATTTTTCTTATTTTGAAACAAGGGGAAAGGCAGGGAGTAGAAAAAGGAGGCTGTGTTATTGCTGAAAAATACTCTCTTGATATATTGTTGAAGAGAAGCTATTATATAGAAGAAACGCTGATATGGATAAGAAAGGACAGCGTGATGTTATGGTTTAATCCGAAAAAAATCTTTATTATAACATCATAGTACTTGCTTTATATTTATTTTGCTAGTATAATAATATTTGTCTTACGGGGTCGAATGGGGTACTGGTGTCCCCCGCGGTCTTCAAAACCGTTTGTGACCTGCGTGCCAGGTTAGCTGGGTTCGATTCCCAGGCGGTCCCGCCAATTACATACGCTATTTTGAGAGCTGCTCTAATTCTGGGCAGCTCTTTTGCATGTTTGGCTGGGAAAGGGGGACAGTTTCGTGTCCCCCTTTTTTTGGAAACTGGGACAACTGACCTGTCCCTTTGTCCCTTTAGAATGAGATTAAATCTTTCATATTATATAATCCCGGTTCTTTTCCTTTTAAGAAGAGGCTTGCGTTAACGGCCCCAACAGCAAATACTTCTTTCGAAGCGGCATGATGGGAAAGCGTAAGGATTTCATCCCGGCCCGCAAAAATAATATCATGGTCGCCAACGATCGTGCCCCCGCGAATCGCATGAAGCCCGATTTCTTTCTTCGTTCTTTTTTCACGAACGCTGTGTCGGTCGTATGTATAAGTATATTGATGATCTAATTCCTCGTTTATTTCATCTGCAAGCATAAGGGCAGTGCCTGATGGTGCATCGATCTTTTGATTATGGTGTTTTTCGACGATTTCAATATCAAACTGATCACCTAAAATAGCCACCGCTTTTTTTGCTAGTTCTGCAAGTAAATTTACCCCAAGAGACATATTGGCCGTGAAGAAAAGGGGGATTTCTTTTGCTGCTTGATGGATTTTTTCAACTTCTTCTTGGCTGTATCCAGTTGTCGCAATCACGAGTGCCACTCTGTTGGTGAGACAATAATCAAGTAATTCATCCAGAACGGAGGGGTGAGAAAAATCAATAATCACATCCGGTTCTATGGATAGAGAAGAGAGTAGATTTGGAGTCGCAACAACCGGAAAATCCGCTGTGTCCTCTGTATACTTGTCAATTCCTGCCACCACTTTACAGTTATCTCTGGTAGAAATGATATTATGAATCACCTTTCCCATTTTACCTGAGCTGCCACAAATTACGATATTCGTCAAAATCATTCATTCCTTTCATTGGTAGATAGTTTATTTTACCAATAATGTTCTTTTGCCAACAACTAATTATAACAAAATACTGCTGATCCGGAAAAATTCAACACGAATGACAGTGTGCAGCCGCTCGAATGACAAACTTATCGAGAGATTTCCCATAATGAAATAAAAAACTTGCCGCAAATAGCAAGTTTTTTATATTCGTTTCAGCACAGCCCCTGTCTAGAAATGCTAGATATTTTGCGCATATCTCTCATCGGGAATTTTATTTAACAGGACATATAAACTTGTATTTTCCTGTCCGTCGTTTAGAAAGGCCATTTCCTCTTCTGCCGTACATAAAACGACATCATTTTTTTGAACTTTTATTTCCTTCTTGTCAATGGTAAAGGTACCGCTGCCTGCAACAACTAAAAGATAGACATTAGCTCCTGGATGTTTATGTGCCGGCAATGCCTGCTGCGGAGCAAAATTCAGAACAAATACGGCACTGTCACCTTCCTTGAAAATGACACGTTTTGTAAATTTTTCCTCACTGTACTCTATAAATTTTTGCAGATTCGTTTGTTCCATAATGAAAATTCCTCCTTTAGGTTAGCTGCTAATTTCCATATATATATATTAGTTTTTACAAAAACAAATAAGAAATTCCTGTCCTATTGACATCATTGGTATCAATTCCCGAATGAATTCAATATATGTACCAAGGTTAGTACGTTATAATGAAAATATGAAAAGTTTCCAGGAGTGTATCCCATGCTGCCAGAAAAAGTACAACTTTATATAGCTGCATATTTCCTGCGTTCTCAAGAAGAGATTGATGATTATCAATTAAGGGACACGGGTGATGGTTTTTTTGAAATACCGATTGTCAAAAGGACAGCGAAACGCCGTCGAAAAACGAGAGAAATACTAATCAATTCAAGATGTAATATGGATTCTTCTGAATTGCAAAAAATAAGCAAAATCTTTTCCAGTCCAGGTGTGAGAAAGAATTGGTCAAGTGAAGAAGGAGATCCATTCATCGATTCCGGCGCTCTTATGAGAGTCATTAATTATGAAAATGATGAGAAAAGTGTAAAGGATATTTATTACGTAATGGCGCCGGCCTTATATGAATTTGTCAAGAAAATGGAAGAAGATGATCGGGAAGAGCTAGATAATGAGTTAAAAAGACTTAGAGCTCAATGTGATGAATTACAAAAAATACCCCTTGCAGAAAAAATTCCACTGGAACGAATAGGGTACATGTCAAAAATCATAGATTTGTTCCATGAATTAATCCCTAGTTCTCCTGAAAAGGATAAAATTCCGGCACATTGGCGTCAGAATAAGCGAATTCTTTTCCTCCATTTCATACTGGCTTTTTATCTGCAAATGAAAACAAATACGCAATTCGATTGGAAAGAAATTGGTGCAAACTATTATTCGGAAATTGGCGGGTCCAAAAAGTTTGATACTGCAAAAAAAGAGTTTCTCGACATTTTAGAAGGGCTGGATTTTCCACCCGTTTCAATTGCCGGACTGTTCAGTTTGGGAACGATTATTTCGATTCCGTTCAGCGGTCCTTTGACTGGTTCCATGAGTCAATTTCAGTATGGGACCGTTCATACTGTAACGGATCATGATGTATTTACAGATGTTTTTTCAACGAATGCTAGAAATCTCTGGCTGGTTGAAAACCGTGGTGTGATTACCCGATTTGCTTATGAAAAAGACTTTTTAAAAAACACAAACAGCCTGGTAATTGGCGTGGAAGGTCAATTAAAAAGTGCAGTGAAACGGCTCGTCAAAATGGTTTCTCAAAGTCCTTCCATTGAACAAATTTTAATTTGGACGGATTATGACGAGGCTGGAGTTACGATAGCTGATCACATTTACGAAGTTTTAATGGCAGAAAATGTTCAAGATCGAACATTCAAGTGGATTGTCCCGGAGCAGCCAAGGGTAGCCACCGATTCACAGAGTTACCATCAAATGCTAAAGGGTTATTTGTCTAATAGAAGTGGTGAACAAGAGGAGAAGATGGAAGGGGTGAATGAATGGCTGACATGGATGGAAAAATGATCTCGATTTTTAAAGAATCGACAACTTCAAGTGAACTTCATGAGGCGATGCGTGATATTGTCAAATTGGCAGGGGTTCTGAAGGAAATGAGTGACGAAGACTATTTCCAATCACCAGTCAAGTTGTTAAAAGTCCTTCGGTTATTGAACATTCTCCAAGAGGAAGCGTTGGGACTTTCCGAACAAGAAATGGAGAATGAAAAGTCCATTTATTATCGTTATCGTAACCTTTACGGCGAAGATGAGGACATGTCGCTGGATGATGTGAAACACCTGGTTTATGTTCTGGGAAAATACAATTGGATTATGAAGACTCCCTCCAGCATTAAAATGCGTTCGCTTGGAAAGCGGCTGTTGGACCTTCTTATTCGTCTCGCGAATGATTCACTTGCTTATTATCTGCATGACGATATTACTCGTTCCTTATTTCAGGCAAAAAGAGATGCCGAGTTAAGCGAAGCTTATGATGATAAAGGGATTTCCGGTGGCAATAAACTCGCCAGTATGATTCGCAATGTCGAGGAAGCAGTAAAATTATTAAAAGAGCGTGAACTGGAGTATTTAGCCAATCGCCATGCACTAACACAGGTTCAGTTGATTAATACGTTAATGGAAGAGCTGGAAGTGAAAATGAATGAGCGGATTCGGGCCTTTGAAACCTTCGAGGACAGTTTGCCGCTGACCAATTTGTTTCAACAGGGAATATACACGATATCAGAAGGCATTAAAATCAGTCTTGGTACGATTAATAAAATTGTTAAGTTCACCAATCTTCAACAGACGGAACAAACCCATACGATCCGTCCGGAACTTATTCGAAATTATATGATTAAAACCTTCCATAACCCTTATGATGAAGATCCGGATCCCCATCAAATTTTAAGTTTTATGGAACAGGACCAATATGAGGACGAAGCCATGGATGGCATGTGGATACCGGTCAAATTTGCCGCTCCATTAACGGCGGAAGATATATTGGATGGAATTGATTATATCGAAAACTATGAACCTGCCACGAATGAAATTGAAGAAATCCTTTTCATCGAGTACGGCGAACCGGAAGAATTAAGTGATGAAGAGATTGCTGGAAAAATGGAAGAAAGTCAGTGGAAAATGACAAAGGAACAAATTCCGACTGAGCATATTGAGCGGTATTTAGAAGAGTCCGGTGGACAAGCTCAGCTTCATTCTTTAGTTTTTGAGGTTGGAGAGGGGAAATGGGGAGATGCCCTTCAATCCTTATTAGGCGTTGCCGCCATGGTAAGTAATCAGCGAGCTGAGTTAGGCGAGGAAATAAAAAGCAATACAAAGATCACAACGGACACCGATTGGGAATGGATGGAGGGAGATTTACATGGAAGAAAAACAGTTCGAGCAAGAAAACCAAAACGTTAATCCTTTGGCTGCCCTTGCTTTATTGCCAAGCTTTTTAAGTAAGGCTGAAGAAGCGACCTTTATGAATGTTCTTTACTCCTCTTCTGCTAGAGTCCGGCGTGATAATTTTGGACTTTCGAGAAAAGAAGTGGAGAAACAGTTAGGCATTGAAAAAAATGATCATGAATTCGAGTCTTTCCTTGCTCGTGTCAATCAAGCTATCGGGCGTTATTTCCAGCTTATATATGATGAAACGAGAGATCAGGTGGTTGTCATGATGAGAACGACAGCTAGACGTGCAAGAGGAGTTCTCCCTAAAGAAGCGATGGCGATATTAATGTATATTTTTTATGAGCAGGAGGTTTTGCAGCATCCTTATACCTTATTTTCACAACTGCTGGAGGCATTTGGTCATGAATCGTTTCAGGCTAACCGTAAAATCCAATCAAATATCGATATTTTGATGAAAATCGGAGCAGTAGACCACTATTCCTCCGTATCTTCTGAGGAGGCTTATCGGCTAACAGCCATCGGTAAGCACATGTTTTCTGACTCTTTCTTGCGCCGATTTACAGAATTTAGCCAATCGACACAGTTAAATATGGATGATGTGTTGAAGTTTTACAAACGATACAATCTGGAAGGGAGATTGAATGATGATTCCTTGGAGGCTTAATATCGCCGGGGTCCGTGACTTTCCACCGCAATCGATTGATCTTTCCGGAGAAATGGAGCATATCGGGATTTTAGGACCGAATGGGAGCGGGAAATCGACGCTTTCTTTTTGTATGGGTGCTGTTCTACATTCTGGAAAAGTCGATATCAGCGGTTTACGTTCGGCCAATTTACCCGCTGAGCAAATGTGGAAAGCGAATATTTCATTATTATTTAAAAATGATGGTCTCCTGAAGGTTGATGCGCCAAAGTTTATTCAATTTGAACTGCAAATTGAACAAACCACTCCGCAGACGATCGCACGAGAATACACGATTTCCTCTGGTGATGATCAAGATGAATGGGAGGAGCAGACTAAGTTTAAATCTGGCGACAGGGTTCATGGTTTTTCTGCTTATAAAAAATTGCTCCAGACGAAATATCATATTGATCCGGATTACTATTACTTAATTTGGTATCAGAATGAAGTCAATCAGTTCTCCGAGATGGCACCAGAAGAAAGATTTCGCATTTTCAGTGAGATGCACGGAATTGATAAAATTCAAAAGAACTGGGAAGAAAGTCGAGAACTCGTGAAGGAAGCTGAAACCTCTTTAGAAGAGGCAAAATTCCAGCAGGAAAATCGAAAGTTCCAGCTTAATTTGCAAAAACAAAAATTAAATCAATACAATGATAATCAAAAAAGGCTACAAGAAGGTTTTCTTTTATATTATCAAGCACTTTCCGTGTTAATTTCAAAAACCCAAGATGAAATCGAGCGATGTATAGAGGATGAAGCACTTATTCAGGAAAAAATAGATGAGGTACAACAACAACTGGTAGAATATGACAGTAAGCAAACTGAACAAAAACAGGAATTAATAAAGTGTCAAAACGATAGAGGCAGCTTGGAACAACAAGTGTTAGAGTTGCAAAAGACCCTAAATCAATTACGGGATGAGCAACAGAAACTCAAAGGGTCCTATGAAAAATTAGAAAAAGAATTGGCTGAGATTCGGAATGAAATCAGCCGGATTCCGGATGAAACCACAGTCGAACGCGAGCTAGCCAATGGTCAAAAAGAAATGGAACGTCTGGATGTGCTAATACAAAAACAAGAGAGCAGGTTGGAGGAGATAAAAAACTCTATTCATCAAGCGAACATAGAAGTAACGGCCATTGTATATGCGATGAAACAGGATGAAACGAAAGAGATTAAGGTGAGACAGTTACTAGAGTTGTATAAAAGCAGCCATGCCATCGAGCAAAAAATCGAAAAGTTGGATGGAGCAGTCTCAAATGAAAAGGACCAGTTAAAGGAATTACAAAACCTTTTAGCAGAATACAAGCAAGAAGAAATGGAGTTAAAACAAAATGAGCTAAGCAGTCCGCGCCAGAAAAAGGCAAAGCAATATTTTTCTAGAGCGGGGATTGAGGCATTTACCTTAAGAGAACTAGTTAAACTCGATGATTCAGCTAAACTGTCGGATGAAAAAATATTTGATGCGATCAAATATACGATGTTTGTGAACAGCAGGAAGTTTACCCCGCCTAATGATTTGTATTTTGTATCGTTACCAATGGTTGTTCCGGATGGGTACATCACGAGCATAGAGGAATATCATCTTTCGATTCGAGATGATCTTTCTGAGCAGATCGTGCCATATGCCGTTAAGGCGTTATCCTGGGTTCATTCATTTTTCACTGAAAACAGTACAGTGAAAATAGAAAATGGAAGCTTATGGGATGAAAAAGGTTGGCGCGGTACACAGGAAGAACAGCGCTGCATTTTATCAGTTCAAGCTGTTCAGGAGCGGCTTTCTAAATTAACTGGATTGATTGGTGAAAGCGAAAAAAAGATTGAAAAAACAACCACGTCCATTCGAGAAAATGAAGAAATGGCAAGGAATTTAAGAAATATTGTTGGTGATGTGAAGGATGCGGAGGCTTTTCAAGCAAATGAAAAACACCGAGTTCTTCGTCAAACACGTTATGAAAGCCTGATGCGGCAAATTTCGGAGGACACTGCTGCTGAAAAAGAAGAAACTTTGTTATTAAACGACTTTAATACTAAGAGATCAGAAGTTAAAGCTAAATGGGACCTCTATCTTTCTTTTAAAAAGAAATGGGAGAAGTTTGCTGAAGAAAAGGAAAAGATTAATCAGCTATACCAACTGAAAGATCGGCTCGACAAATTGGAAAGACAAATTCAAGATACAAAAAACTTATTTGAAATTCGCTCAGAAGAATATGATCATTGTCAGGACCAATGCTCTTCACTACAAAAGTCGTTAAAGAATTTAAGTGAAAATATTCAGGATGGTTTTAAAGGGAAAAAAGATCTGGAGCGGCAATTAGGTCAAAAGACTGAAGATAAGGAAATACAACAAAATGCTTATTTTCTATACAATGAGGAAATAAACGACTTGGAAAAGATGGCTGAAGCAAAAGTGAAAGAAGAAAGAGAGAAAATGGCGGAACTTCCGAGCTGGAACATTTCGGAGGCACGTGAATTCAGAGAAAATGGGAAGGCCATGTTTACACATGCTGTGAACGAGAAAGATATCGATCATTATGCTCCTGAAAATTATCAAAAGATGAAAGAAGCCTACGATCAATTAACTCATGAGGTGAATGAATCGCAAAATCTGTTAACGCGGCATCAAGAGCGGATGGAACAACTTCGAAATGATTTGGATTCCACCATTAGCGGAAAGGTTTTACTGATTAATAAGCATTTTGTTACCTATATTGGTCAGTTTGGTTTCGATGGGGAAATTGATTGGGATATGCACGAAGATAAAAAAGGGACCACCCGCTATTATTTATATTTAAAAGCAAGAAAGTACGGACATCGAATGACGATGGAAGATGTGAGCGTCAAAGCTCGCGGTGGAAGACAGGGTGTTGGTTTATCCGGAGGAGAAAAATCACTAGTTTCGCTGCTTTACGCGCTTGCGCTGTTACAGACGATTCAAACCAATCCAAGTTTTATTGTCCTCGATGAATTTGATAGTGCTTTAGACGAGGGCAGAAAAGTAAAGGTTTTTGATTTGTATGTGAAAGAACTTGGCAGAAAAATGATTATTTTAACACCAAAATCACATGATAAGGATTATTTCAGTCGTTTTCATAAAGCTTATATTATTTACCATCGGCCGGATGTTTTAGAGAGCGGCATTATGAAAGTACGCCGCAAAGCAAATCATTTGTAATTAGAAAATGTTGCAATCCCGTCATATCGCGGCTAATATGGCGGGATGTTTTTTATTTGTTTGGCTGAAAGAAATGTTTCAAACGCCTTTCATCAATCTTAGCCCATCGAAAAATAATGTGCTTCTCTCAAACTATTAACCTGGAAATAATTAGGGAAACAGAAGAACCGACCCGTGTTTACCCACCAGGTTTCTTCGTTTTAGTTTATTAATTACTAAAAATTCTGAAAATTTAGATATATATTGACGTATATATTCATATTTTCATGTTTTATAATTTGTTTACACCTTCGAAATTGGAATTAAATGGAGGGTATGAAAAAGAGAAGGAGTGATTATCAATGGCACTATTAGCAAGGGAAGAGTGGTACGGCGTTGCACAGAAATTAAATTGGACTTTCTCTTATGTAAAGCATGAAGAAGTTTTTCCAAAGGCAATGACGGGTGAATCGAAAGTTCCTATGGAAGCGTGGGAAGACTGGGATGAGCCTTATAAAATGACCTATCGTGAATATGTCGAAACACAGCGTGATAAGGATGGGGGAGCATATGCTGTAAAAAGCGCATTGTCAAAGGCGAAGATTACGCAACAACTTGGTCCAGGATGGAATTCCATCTTAAAGGCTCACTATGGGGCGATTGCTGTGGCGGAGTATGCGGCATCCATTGCCGAAGCGAGAATGGCTCGTTTTGGTCTTGATAGTGCTTGGCGTAACACAGCTGTCTTTGGTTCGTTGGATGAGGTGCGGCACGGGCAGATCCAATTGTATTTTCCACACGAGTTGGTCAGAGATGATATCCAGTTCGATTGGGCTCATAAAGCGCTACATACGGAAGACTGGGCTTCCATTGCGATTCGGGCGTTATTTGACGATATGTTTTTGGCCACGAATGTCCTTGATACAGCCATTCAATTGCCGTATTCCTTTGAAACCGGTTTTACAAATCTGCAATTTCTAGGGATGGCTGCTGATGCAATGGATATCGGCGATTATAATTTTTCTAGTTTAATGTCCAGCATCCAGACGGATGAATCGAGGCATGCCCAAATTGGTGAGGCCACAATCCAAATTATGGCGAAATATGACAAAGAACAAGCTCAATTTTTAGTGGACAAAATGTTTTGGAAAGCGTGGAGAACCTTTGCCCTCTTAACCGGTTCCAGTATGGATTATTATACGCCATTGGAGCATCGAAAGTCGTCATTTAAGGAATTTATGGAGGAATGGATTATTGATCAGTTTATCCAGAGCATTGAAGCGGTTGGTTTGAAAAAGCCGTGGTATTGGGATCAATTTATCTATGAACTGGATCATACGGTACATGCCTTACACCTTGGTGTTTATTTCTGGCGCCCGACTGTTTGGTGGAATCCGCCTAGTGGAATGAGTTTGGAGGAGCGCCACTGGTTAGCAAGTAAATATCCGCAGTGGGAAGAAACATATGGCCAATATTGGGATGTGATTATTGATAATTACCAAAATGGACGCATGGAAAAAACATTGCCGCAGACATTGCCGGTCGTTTGTGCTTGTGATCAATTGCCAATTTGTGAAACCGATTACAAGACGGGTAAAGTAGCAGCCCGAGTTTTAACTTATAAAGGGAAAAAATATCATTTCTGTTCTGATGTTTGTCAGTGGATTTTCGAAAGCCAGCCGGAAAGGTTTGCTGGTCAGAAAACGATTGTTGATCGTTTTATAGAAGGAAGGATAAACCCGCCTACACTTGAAGGTGCATTAGCTTATATGGGGTTATCACCACATGATATGGGAAAAGACCCTGCAAATGGTGCTTGGGCCTTTGAACATGGAGTTAAAAATCCAGTAGGATAACAAATTGATGGAGGGATGGAAATGATACCATTAGCAGGTTTATTTGACGGAGATTTTGTTGTGCAGTTATTAGCCGTTGATGAAAAAGATACGATCGAGCAGCTAGCTGAAAAAATGGCGGAGCTTGCGGTAGGGTTAAGGATTAAAAAGCAGGATAAACCGTTGGAAGTGTTGTTTCAAGGTGAAATGCTCGCTAGGAATGCAAAGATAGAAGATGTCGGTCTTACGCCAATGGATTATGTCCTTGTTCGCTATGCTTTGTAATCGAAAGATGGGAGTTCAATAAAGGAGGGGTTTCATGGTGCTGGTGAAAGAAAGGGTATGTCATCGAGATGAGATTTGGGAAGGAGAAAAGTTTTTTGGCTATGTAAGCGGGAAACCCGTGGTTCTTGTCAATGTGGAAGAAGATATTAAAGCTTTTCAAGGCTGGTGCCCCCACCAGGACATATCGTTTGAAGATGCAGAGTTAGAGGGCTGTACTCTATCTTGTATGGCGCATGTTTGGACATTTGATATGCGGACGGGAAAGGGGATTAATCCGAAAAAAACACAATTACAAGAGTTTCCGGTTGAAATTGATAGAGAAGGAATGGTTTTTGTAACTTTGCTGGAAAAAGAAACAGATAAAGGAGAGTGACCGAAAATGGGAGAGCAGGAAACATCAGTAAAAGCAATTAAAGTAGGACCCGTTTTACGCGGTAATGAAATGGCAGATGTGATTATCCAAGCGATTGAAATAGATAATGCAGAGCGGAAAATTGAAATTAAAGATCGCGGTGGTTATGTCCGCGTAATGGTTGAAAATTATTGCGTCATAACAAAGCAAACGGTCGAAGAAGTTTTAGGACGAGAGTTCCGTATGCCTGGTGAATTTGAAGTAAACCTGGCTTCTTTTACAGGTAAGATTAACAACGGCACGGATAAAATTGAATTTTTTGTATAACAGTTATGAGGAAAATCAACTAGGGGGGAAGAATAGATGTCAATGCCAAAGTTAAGAACGTGGAGTGATTTATCCAAGTTTAAAAGAATTCCAAGCGAATATGAGACGGTTACTCACAATTTACACTATAATAAAAATTTGCGTTTTGAGATAGATCCGAATGATCCTGTGGTGGAGTGGTATCGAACCTATCGGGAGGGAAGTGTGATTCGCGCAGACAACATGGATGATTGGAATAAATTCCGCGATCCGCAGGGTATTGTATACCGTAAATACACCGAATTGCAGGACGAGCGCGAAACGTTTATTGATGTTTTATTTGAACAGAATGAGGAGCTGCGGGCGGATGATAAACTCAGCGACGAATGGCTTACTTTTCTTTTGCAAGCCTTTACCCCGCTGCGATTTGCCGGTCATGGATTGCAAATGACAGCTTCTTACGGTGCCATGATCGGTCCATCTAGTTATATCTCAAATTGTTTTCATTTCCAAGCAGCTGATGAAATGCGCCGTGTCCAAAGAATTTCTTATCGGGCGAAGGAGCTGCAGAAGAAATATCCGGAACAAGGTTTTGCAAAAGAGGAACGTTCCATATGGGAGCAAAACCCGATGTGGCAGCCATTGCGTGAAATAACGGAACGTTTATTGGTTGAATACGATTGGGGTAAATCTTTTATTGCCTTAAACATGGTATTAAAGCCGCTGCTTGATGAATTAATCCTAGTAAAATATGCCGAGCTATTTCGCTTAAATGATGATGATTTAATGGCAGAAATGCTCGAAAACCTGTATCTCGATTCAGTGAAAAGTAAAGAATGGTCGATCGCCCTGACGAAGTTAATCTTGGAATTACATCCAGATAATAGATTGGTAGTCGAGGAAACGATCCAGCAGTGGTATCCACTGGCTTTACGCGCTATTTCCGGATTAGCTCCTGCATTTGAGGTTCTACCTCCAAAACAGCTTCCATTTGGGCAAGTTCTGGAAGACGTCGTAGCAAAATACCGCTCCGTGTTGGCTGAAGTTCAATTAACAATTTAAAAGTGAATCAGGGAGTAGTTGTTCCGGCACATAGAGTGTGTAACCGTGTCAGTTACACACTTTAAGTGCCGGGTAGAACATTTCTTAATGGATTCCGAACGGAAGAGGGATATATATTTCTGTATAGTATATTTCCGAAACTGAAATAAATTTAGCATATTCATAGATGAAATTTGCATGATGAAGGATAGCATTATATTATCTTTTCATATAGTAGATTTATTAAAGATTAATTAGTCATCATATGGATGTATGAATAATTTTATTAAGGAGTGCTATCCTTTGCAAATATCACAATTAGATATCGAAAAAATTATTTCGATTTTTCAAAATAATAGAAAAACTGAAGAAAATGCTAAACGTTTTGTCAGTATTCCCAGAACAGCAATGGGCACCCTCAGGCAGGACCTGATCAATACTTTAGGTGTCGACCGCACAAAGGGCTTTCTCATGCGGTATGGATGGAACTGTGGTGCCAGCGATGCGAATGAGGTTAAACAAAAGAAATGGAATTCACCGAGGGATTTAGTGCTTGAAGGGACCCGGATGTGCACAATGAGGGGATATGGGTTAATCGAACCATTAAATGTTTCTTTAGATTTAAGAAATAGTGAAGGAATCTGCAAGAATTCTTATGAAGCGGAAGAACATATTAAATATTTTGGCTATAGTGATTCCTTTGTTTGTCATACACTAATGGGCTATGCGAGCGGATATTTATCAGCCATCACTGGAGAAAAGATTATTGCCAGGGAAGTTCAATGCTCGGGAATCGGTGATGAACATTGTTATTGGGTAGCAAAACCTGTAGAAGAATGGGGAGAAGGAATCCAAGAATATTTGGCCTATTTTGAAGAAGAAAATTTGGCACAGGAGCTCGACCAAGCATATCAAAATCTAAAAACCAAATTAGATATTTTTAATAAAGGATATCATGTTCAACAGCAATTAATGCAAACCGTATTGTGGGAAGAAGACTTGCATTCTATTGCGCAAACAGTGTTCGATTCAACACAAGTTCCAGTTTTAATTGAGGATACCCATTTCAAACCAATCGCTTTTGCCGGTATAAATCTAGAGACAGCGCAAATGTGCAGCCGGTCATTGCATGAGTGGTTTCTTGAACGAGAGGAGCAAGGTTTACAACCTTTAAAATGGTCAAATCCTATGGAAGAGCTCCCAATTACTAATCATTGTCGGAGATTAATTTCACCAATCAGGGTTCGTCAAAGCATTGTCGGCTATGCTTCTTTTATTTCAGAAGGCACTCCTTTTGAAGAAAGTGATTACTTTATTCTTGGACAAACTTCATTGGCCTCATCCCTTCATTTTTTAAATGAACGTGTTCGTTTAGATGCTGAGCTAAGAACACGAGGGGACTTTTTAGAAGAAATCTTGAGTCAAAAAATATCTCTCCAGGAAATCTTAAATCGGGCTCAGTATATAGAATTTAATTTACAAGGTTCCTATTCCATTCTTACCATGGATAAACAAGAGATTCATGGTGATGAAGAAGAGAGGTATAAACTAACTGATGAATTAGTGAAGTCCTTGTCCGCCTTTTTTAAAGAGCGTGAAATCAATGTTTTGATTGGAAAGAAGCTTGGTTGTGTCGTCATATTGCTTGCGGATACAAAGATCGTGGGGAAAAATGAAAAGATAAACCGGCTTTGCCAGGAAATTATTGACTACTGCCGTTATCTGAATTCTAAATATTATTATAAATTGGGAGTCAGTTCTGAATCCACATCGATTTTGGAGGCCTCAGATTTATATGAGGAAAGTCTTGCAGCATTAAAGGTAGCGAATGAACAGAAGAATATTATTTCCTTTTGTTCTCTTGGGATTGTTGGGATCCTTTTCCAATCGAAGAATAAAAAAGGGATTCGGAAGTTTTCAAACAAGCTTTTAGGAAAGTTGTTGGAAGAAGATCAGGACCGCAATATGGAATTAACGACAACTCTTTATCATTATTTGAATAATGGCTGTAATGCACAAAAAACAGCCAAAGCGACCAATTTTTCCATTACCGGGATGAGATACCGATTAAGAAGAATTAGTGAACTGCTGGATGTTGATTTTAATGAGCCTGGAATGAGCTATCAGCTTTACTTGGCGATACAATCATTGATCGTTTTAGGTGATTTGGACATCCAACAGATTGAGAAGTGGACGCAATAAAAAAATAATGTAAAGTAAAATGACGAATGATGATAAACTGTTTTCTGATGGAGAATGGCTAATACTTGCAAGTCCTCGTTCGTTCAGATGAATACATACTTGAACAAGTTTACATCTAAATTATCTTTTCATCAGCTGCTCAAATTGATGGGCAGCTGCTTTTGCTTCTTTTGATATATTTATTATTTAGGCTATGTTAAACTCTGTTAAACTTGGTTGTTGATTTCCGTTCCAGGCACGCACGGTTCCGCGGGCGACCGCCGAGCCTCCTCGCCACTTCGTGCCTGCGGGGTCTCGTCTGTCTCGCTTCTCCCGCGGGAGTCTTCGTGCCTTCCACTCCAATCAACAAAGGACATAAAAATCAACATTGACCTTTAACACAGCCATTATTTATTAAAGGAAAACAAACTAGATCAGTCAGCATGTCTTTCTTTCTAGTAGCTCTTTAGTAGAGTTTTATCTATTTCACGGACTTTATCATAGGAATTTAAAAGTTGTTGGGGTACCAAAGATCTCCCATATTCCCAAGCATTCGTTTCTATTTTAGATTTAAGCTTTTCTTTTTCGTCTTTGTCACCATACAGTAGAGTCCTTAAATCATGTTTGTTTTTCTTAAAATCTAGATAATATCCAATTTCATGATAAAGAATAATCTTGACATAGTCTTCAATTGTCTCTTTCGTGTTAACTTTCATGATACTAATATAACTATTAACTTTAAGATAATTAAATTTTATCGTGTTTGTAGATACGTTATAGCTCATAGGTGCAGTGAGATCATTGTTAAATTCATAATGAATCTTTAAATTATGTTCATTTAATGTAGCTTCAATTATCTTCTCAATATCCCAAATATAAAGCATTTTCCTATCACTCTCTTCTAAATGACTGACCTCATAAAGTATTTTCTTAAGTCATCTTTGTATAATAAATATCATAATCTCTTCCTGTTTTTTGTCAATTTTATTCATCAGCACCGTTTTAAAAAAAATTAGATTTATTCATCTATAATAGTTGTATTTTATCCGTATGGAGCTAATAGATTTAAGATTTGACATTCTATAAAAATCAATGAAATTTCTATTTGTATAAGTTATAATTATTTTATAAAGGTAATTATTGGTATTAATTTCAGAAATATATATTATAGGAGGGGAGATTTTATGTCAACGTGTTATGTTCATCATGATGTTGATGCAGTTGGAACGTGTGTGGGTTGTGGTAAATTTATTTGTGAAAATTGTAATACTGAAATTAAAGGTAAAAATTACTGTAAGAGCTGCATAGATGAGTTATTTGAGGAAAATAAAAAGAAAATTGAAAAACTAGAGGATCATGTAAAAGTAAATCAGCCAATGGTATTTATGAATGCTGGAGGAGGCGGTGGAGCATCAAGTTCTTCATCTTCTTCATCCTCATCTTCTTCTAATAATGGTGGAATGCTTGGAGCACATTATACAAAAAGTAAAGTAGTTGCTGGATTGCTGGGGATTCTTTTAGGTGGTATAGGGGCCCACAAGTTTTATTTGGGGAGATGGGGCTGGGGCATCATTTATTTATTATTTTGTTGGACTTATATCCCGTTGGTTCTCGGTTTAATAGAAGGAATTTTATATCTTGTCTCTAATGATGATGACTTTGCTAGGAAGTATGACAAGGGTTATCGAAGAATGGCTGGGTAAATTAGAGACCTAGTTATCTATGAAATATTCGCAAGATTTTGTAAGTTAAATCCTTGTTTATATAAAATGGCAATCTGCCTATCTAGAGTGTAAGATAATCATTGTAGTACATATCCAAAAGTATAATTAGACTCATCTCCAGCTAATTATTGCTTCATTTATCTGTTTAAAATATCTTATATCTTGTTCAATGGTTTAAACCTGATCTTATATCCCTCTATATCAATGTTGATATAGAGGGATATTTTTTCATTGGCTTAACGGTAAGAATCGTTTCAAACTGCTATTTGTCTAAATAAAAGAAGCATGGGGGCCTGAATCACTTTCATTAATCTAGACCCATCGAGGGATAGAGTCCTATCCTCTATCATTAGCCTGGAAATAATTAGGAAAACGGGAGAACCATCTCCATGTTTTTATTCAAATACAGCTACTAGGCGGCCTTTTACTTCGTGGTTCTTAAGTTTTTCCAATCCTTTATCTATTTCTTCGAACGGTATTGTTGTCAATTGCGGGCTCATCTTTCCGGT
The DNA here is from genome assembly GCF_014207535.1 of Bacillus benzoevorans. Classification (GTDB taxonomy): domain Bacteria; phylum Bacillota; class Bacilli; order Bacillales; family Cytobacillaceae; genus Bacillus_BD; species Bacillus_BD benzoevorans. The sequence continues at coordinate 78,550 of NZ_JACHGK010000002.1, read as the reverse complement.
AGCAAAACACTCATATACGCCTTCGAGGTCCTCAATCGTTCCTCCATTGCTTCCAAGTACCTTTAGTTCCTTGGTAATCATCAGATAGGTATTGATTGTGGACTCTAGTTTACCCATTCCAACAATAACAACCGTTCCTTGAGGTTTTACAGCGTCCAAGGCGTCGGCAGTAGTTTGTCCAAAACCGGCAAAGTCAACAATCACATCACACTCTGCTTCTTTCATATCAAGAACATTATTATAAACCTTTGTACATCCTAATTCTTCTCCGAGCTTCACGGCATCAGGCGAGACATCTGAAGCATATACTTCACATCCCTTGATCATTGCCATCTGTACTGCAAACTGACCAAGCCCTCCGATTCCAATAATACCAACTTTCATACCGGGTTTAGCTCCTCCAATAGCAAAAAGCGCATGATAAGCAGTGAGTCCGGCATCTGTTGATGCGGCACCTTCTACAAAAGATACTCCGTCCGGAATTTTTACACACTGTTTCGCTGGAACCCGTACTTTGTTGGCATACCCTCCATCATAGTTGTATCCCTCAGCTTCGCGTGTCTCCCGATCAAGAGGATTTACCCCGACACGGTCACCTACTTTTAAATCCACAACACCTTCTCCTACTTCGGAGATGACACCGGCACATTCATGCCCCATGATAACAGGTCCATTTGGAAATAATGGCATCCAACCCGGGTCCTGTAGTGCCGCAACGTCCGAATGGCAGAGACCAGTAGCCTTGACGTCAATAACTACGTGGTTTGGAATGGCGTGAGGGTCTTCTTTTTCGATCAATTTCAGTGGTATATCTGTTTTTGTAAATAACCAGCCTTTCATACTAAACCCCTCCTAAAGGTTATGAATACAATTTCATTATATACATTTTTAGGTAATGAATGTATAGTAAAATAATTATTTTCTCTAATTTTGAAAATCTCATAATTGTTAGATTGTTGATAAGTGCAGCCACTTATCGAAATGGCTGATTTCACTGATATTATAGAAGGAAAAAACATGGAGTTCTATCTCTCGAACTATTAGTTGGGAAATAACTAGTACAAAATGAGAACCGTGTTCCGTATTTCAGTTAAAAGCGATTAATATTTATCTGAAAAACATATATTCACATTTTTTACACAGACTTTGTTCAGTAGCAAACACATAATTATCTTGTAATAATTAATTCATTGTACATAGAGCTATTCCAACAAAAGGCGAAAAAACGATGTGCATGTATGGGTATGAATATGAATACGGGCAAAGTCATGTTAATATCGGTTTTAACTCAGAAACAACAATGGTAAGAAAAGTAACGAAAAAAAATCCAGATACGTCCATTTACGGGATCGTTCCCGGTACAGAGTTAAAGGAAGTTTATAAAATCATCGACTCCCATGGGTTTTCAAAATCTGAAAGCTCAAAGTATGTCTTTTATAAAGAAAACATAAGATTAACCTTGATTTCTATGAAAGGCACTCTTGCTGACGGTGTTACGATAGAAATCAATCCTGAATAGGGAATGGGCGATCACAACAAAACGGTTTGACACATACGTCAAACCGTTTTTACTATTATCGGATATTTTCTATGAAATAGCATCTTAAAGGAAAGGTGGATTTCGATTAAAAAATCCTTTTCTATTATCCACTCGTTTTATGATAGATTTTGTAATTCGTTTTCAAGTTGTTTAATTTCCTCATTTAAACTTGTCATTTCTTCCGTCAGTTTTTTCTTCATTTCATCATGATCTAGGTTCTTCGCAAATTCGTCCAATTTCGCATCGATATTTTTTTTCTTAGCTAAAATTTCTTCCTTGATTTGCAGTTTTCTTTTTTCTACATCCATATTATTTTTTTTATTTTGCAGTTCTTCAATTTTTTGTTGGTAATGTTCAATGTGTTTATCAATTGATTCTTCGGTTAAGGCTTTAGGTTCTGAGAAAAATGGCTCATTCAATAATGAGAATTGACTTTTACCGAAAAATGGAGTGGTTTCTTGGAAAAATTGTTCGATCCCCTGATGGAATTTCTTAAATTCAGATTCTATATTTGGTATCAATTGGTTTTGCGCTGCGAATTCATTCCATATTTGCTCAAATGCGGCTTGATCGTTATTTTTGGCTGCTTCTTCTAATTTTTTGCGAAAGTCATCAAAGGTTTTGTCATCGATGGCATTGGTCGAAAAACGATAAACTGCGCCATTTGGGGCTTTCAGCTCCAATTCTTTTTGACCATTCAACATGGATTTGAAGAAATCTTTATTAAAAAATGGAAACATAGTGAAAAACCTCCTAAATATGTTTTTAAACATTTTTCATTAAATGTTTGACTTTGACTATCTTTGACCTTTTACAATTTTATTTTACAACTTTACGTGAAAAAGTCAAGAATTTATTTGACCTATTTTGACTAATTGATTAAATCCTTCTAATGTGGAAGACAATAAGCAGTGGAGTAGAGGCTGTCCAATTGGAGGTTCTATTGATATTTATTTTTAAAATATTATCGGTCTTATTAGTTATTGCTCTATTTTGTTAATGAAAATTTTGTGAAAATAATATTAATAATATTGTAATATAAAAGGCGTCATGTTACTCTTCTGTTGTACAACAATGGCGCGACACTGACAGATTTAGTTTTTATATTTATTCTGTTACGAAATTTTTCATTTGTTTGTGAAAAAATCAACGAAAAATGGAGGTGAACAGTTTAGTAAAAAAACTAATTCATTTTGTTTTAATTAATCAGAGCTTTATCTCCCTGCATTTCAATTAACTATGTGTTTTTATGTGAGATATTGAGCATAACGCTGTTTTGAAAGTACAAAAGGGATGTGAGTAAGGATGATTGTAACAAATAATCAACAAGTTGCTGAAAATTACGAAGGGGCTATCTATATAAACGGAGATATGAATGAATTGTACAAAAAAGTACGTGATTTTGTATATCTCGGCCATAAATTACATACTCACCCCCTTTCCGCAAGTATTGGAATGCTTCATTCACCGGTTAAAACGGTTATTCTTTCAGACGAAAAACATTTTGACCAGAACTCAATGAAGATCATCAGCGAAAGTATTCAAAAATACAATGTACTGATTGGAAAAAGGCAGCCGATTATTGCCTGTCAATCTGACTATGAATTTCTAGACCTTGAATTAACGAATACAGCATTAGAAGAATTAAAGAAATTTAGAAGGGGTGAGTATATTGAGACTCGAAATCCAAAAAGTTAAAATTGATACTATCGAATTTGGCAATGAAACAAATGTAAGCGGTTCACAGCTAACAATTAATAAAGCTGCCCTTATTGAAAAATTAAAACAATTACCAAACATCAAAGACATCAAAATCGATCTGGCGATGCCTGGTGAGAAAAAACGTATTATTCCAGTAAAAGATGTCATCCAACCCCGCGTTAAAGTCGAAGGTGCTGGAAAGGGCTTCCCTGGTGTTACCAGCGGCATCGCTCAAATGGGCGACGGTGTAGTGAAAGCTTTAGATGGGGTTGCTCTCGTGACAATTGGAGATATTGTTGGTTTCCAAGAAGGAATCATCGATATGTGGGGAGAAGGCGCTAAGTGGACTCCTTTCTCAAAGACCAAAAATATCGTTGTCGACATTACCCCAGTTACTGGTTTACACCCGCATGAACATGAAGAAACAGTTCGTATTGCAGGACTAACTGCAGCAGAAATGATTGGAGAAGCTGCCAGAGATGCAGTAAGTTCCGAATCAGAAGTATTTGAACTGGGAACCATTTCAGAAGAAACAAAAAAATACCCTGATTTACCTAAAGTGGCTTATGTTGAAATGTTAATTTCTCAGGGATTACTGCATGATGGATATATTTATGGTGTCAATTCCGGACAAATCCTGCCAACATACTTACATCCAAATGAAGAGTTAGATCATGCTGTTATCTCCGGTAACTGTGTTGCTGCATGCGATAAAATTACCACTTACCAGCATCAAAATAATGCAGTTATTAAGGAATTATATAAACTTCATGGAAAAGAAATTAACTTTATCGGTATTGTATTGCAGCCGGAGTTAACAACAATGGATGGTAAATTAATCGCTACCGATTATACAGCTAAACTTTGTAAACAACTTGGAGCTGATGGGGTTATTATTTCTGAAGAAGGATACGGAAATCCTGACTCTGACCTGGTCATGATTTGTGAAAGACTTGAAAAAGCCGGTGTAAAAACAGTTCTGATTACAGATGAATGTTCAGGCTGGGACGGTACAAGCCAACCGCTTACAGATGCAAAACCAGAAGCTGTTGCAGTTGTGTCTGCAGGAAACGTCAGCCACGTTGTTGAACTTGAAAAAGCCGATGTGATTTTAGGAACCCCGCATGCTATTGCTAATATTGCCGGCGGCTGGGATGGTGCTTATGATGAAGCAACAGGCACGATGAAATGCGAATTAAACGCAATCATTGGTGCAACTTCTGAAATTGGAACACACAACGCTACAGTAAAACTATACTAGGAGGTTGAAAGAAATGAGTAAAAAAGTATTATACTACTTAAACCAATTTTTCAGCCAAATCGGCGGTGAAGACCAAGCGGGAATAGCTCCTCAATTTAAAGAAGAACCTGTTGGCCCGGCAACTGTTTTTGCTGCGGGTATCAAAGAACATGGAAAATATGCTGGGACCATGATCTGCGGGGATAACTTCTTCAATGAACACAATGAGGAAGCTCTTCAGTTTTTAGAAATGATGTATCATGATCTTCACCCTGATTTAGTAATCGCAGGACCTGCCTTCAATGCCGGACGTTACGGAATGGCTTGTGCGGGTGTTGCAGAATTTTTCAATAAAAAAGGTGTTCCAGTTATTTCAGGAATGTATGAAGAAAATCCAGGACTTGAAACAACTCGCCGAAACGCATATGTTTTTCCAACTTCTGACTCTGCAGCCGGAATGCGTAAAGCTCTTCCTGCCATGATCGGACTGGCAAAAAAAGTTTTGACTGAGCAAAAAGTCGATCCTAATGAAGACGGCTATTTCACACAAGGTAAACGTCTGACAGAAATGACTGAAGATATCGGTGCAAAACGTGCTGTAGATATGCTATTGAAACGCCTTAAAAATGAAGAATTTGAAACTGAATTACCAATGCCTGAATTCGATAAAGTTGACCCTGCTCCGGCAATTGCAAATTTGTCGAAAGCAACGATCGCTTTAGTGACTACTGGCGGAATTGTTCCGAAAGGAAACCCTGATCACTTGCAATCAGCATCTGCGCAAAAATGGGTTAAATACGATGTTTCTAAACTTGATAGATTAGGTGAAGATTATTACACTGTCCACGGTGGGTATGACCCAGTTTACGCAAATGAATTCCCTGACCGTGTAGCTCCGCTGGATCAACTTCGTCAATTCGAAAAAACCGGCTATATTGGCAAAGTTCATGAATTCTTCTATTCTACAACGGGTACAGGTACTGCTGTAGGAAATTCAGAAAAATTCGGTCGTGAAATTGGAAAAGAATTGAAAGCTGCTGGTGTGGACGCCGTTATCCTAACTTCCACCTGAGGTACTTGTACTCGTTGCGGTGCAACGTTAGTAAAAGAAATTGAACGTTATGGTATTCCTATTGTCCATATGGCTACTATCACTACCATCTCACAATCTGTTGGTGCAAACCGTATTGTTCCAACTGTTGCTATTCCTTACCCTGTGGGGAACCCAGCATTAGAAGAAGAAAAAGAAAATGAATTGCGTCATACATTAGTTAAACATGCATTAGATATTTTAGCAAAAGAAGTGACAGAACCACCATTAATCTATTCAAAAAATTAATTCATTACTCAACTTTCGCAACAATAAAGTGAAGTTTCCAGCAGTGGGGGTTTCTTCATCCCCCACTGATTCCTTACTTTAACTCTCGTTATCTATTTGATCGTTTATGACAAATTCTCTGCCATATTTGTCGTGCCCGTATTTCATTTGAAATAGTTAATTCAATGGATAGTTTACCAAAAATGGGAGGTATACCATGGAAACAAACTATAAAGGCAATAACAAAATGTTAACAGGGATTGTATTTGGAGTTCTTACTTATTGGCTCTTCTCACAAGCACTCATTAATGTTGTACCTGAAGTTCAAAAGGATATGGGAATTTCATTAGGACTCTTGAATACAGCCATTAGTTTAACCGGATTATTTTCAGGCTTATTTATTGTGGCAGCAGGGGGAATTTCTGACCGAATTGGGCGAAAGAAAATTGCAACTGCTGGCTTAGTATTAAATATTATTGGTTCACTTTGTCTTATCCTTGCACAAGGGACAGTTCTCCTCATTATTGGACGTGTCATTCAAGGTTTTTCAGCAGCTTGTATCATGCCTGCGACGCTTGCTTTGGTGAAAGCTTATTATGAAGCTGCTGACAGGCAAAGAGCGTTAAGTTACTGGTCTTTTGGTTCTTGGGGCGGCGCCGGTATTTGTTCGTTTGCCGGAGGGGCAATTGCTACATATTTGGGATGGCGTTATATCTTTGTTTTTTCAATCGCTTTCAGTTTAATGTCTATGTTTTTAATTAAAGATGTACCGGAGAATAAAGGAGAACAAAATGGTTCATCAAAATTTGATTATGCCGGATTTGTTGTCTTTATCCTCGTGATGGTTGCTTTAAATATTGTCATTACACGCGGCGGGGACTTCGGTTGGAAAAGTCCTACTTCGTTAGCGCTAATGGCCTTTACTGTCGTTGGCGGTGGACTATTTCTAAAGATTGTAAAAGGGAAAGCAAACGGATTTATCGATATTTCTTTATTTAAAAATAATTATTTTACCGGAGCGACTGTATCAAACTTTTTACTAAATGCTGTAGCTGGTGCCCTTATTGTGGCAAATACGTATGTCCAAGTAGCAAGAGGCTACACTTCTTTCCAATCCGGGTTATTATCTCTTGGTAATTTAATTTTTACATTAGCCATGATTCGTGTTGGTGAAAAATTATTACAAAAACACGGTCCAAGAAAACCGATTATCATAGCTTGTATTTTAGTAATGTCTGGAATCATGCTCATGACTTTAACATTCTTGCCAAATACATTGTATACCATCCTTGTTGTGATTGGATTTACATTATTCGGCATTGGGCTTGGACTTTATGCCACACCATCTACCGATACAGCAATTGATAATGTTCCGGCAGAGAAGGCCGGAGAGGCAGCAGGTATTTATAAAATGTCCAGTACACTTGGCGGCTCATTCGGCTTTGCTATATCTGTTGCTGTTTATAGTGTAGTTGATGGTATTGGAAGCTTGGAAATAGCTGCAAGTGCAGGGCTGGTAACAAATATTATTTTTGCTGCACTAGCCTTAATGGCTGTAGTCGTTACAATTCCCAGCGGGCCTGTTAATAAATCTAATGTCACAAAATTTAGGAAAAAGGCTATTTAAACGAAGAGGCTTACTTTAAAATTAATACTCTCTTAATTATATTTTGAAAGGTAACAACCATTGATCTTTCTAATTTAACCAAGCATAAACATTTTTATTAATTGAAGTAATATCCTTTTTTAGAGATAATAAAATGACGAAATTGAGCAGAGTATTACAAATTTAACCTTCTGATTCCTAAAATTCAGGAGGTTAGTTTTTTGTAAAGAAGAAAAACATTCAATAAAAGCAAGTAATGATAAGGAAATAAGAGTAAAATGAATAAATGGCAAATACTTAAACATACTAGGATAATGATAATGGAGTTGATTCTATGAGTAAAGCGAAAGGCAAGGGAGGAACGGGAAGAGGAACAGGTAAGAAAGGTTGGAACCGCTGGCAAACAAGTGCAAACAAAGCAAAAAGTGCTAAACCATATAAAAGTAAAGGCGTTAAAAGTCATGACAGTGCAAATACCAACAATGACTGATGCCACTTTATTAAACAGAAGGGCGCCATATCCGAAGATAAAGGATTGGCGCTCGTTTTGTATTTTAAGGCCCTTTTGAGGAATAAGAGATATAATTACATCGCTGTACTCGTAGACAATTAATAATGGAGAAATCCCATCTTATGTTTAGTTTTATTAATAAAGCAAATTATTAACCTTACTATTATTGGTACATGCAACAGTATAAACAACAGTCTAAACCTATAGCTGCTTATACTCTGAGTGTTCCTATCAATGTTAATGGGGTAGATATAAATAAGTCTGCGTATCCTTGTTCCGGACCAAACCTAGCCGTTGGGAAATATTATACTGCCATTATAATGACCCAGGAATTGTTTTTTTGTGCTTTTCCTTCTAAATTTTCCCCTTGCTTTTAAAAGTATAAGAATTCCCCCCCTGCTATTTTCTCGACAAAAAACTCAAAAAACCCCAGAAGTTTGCTTCTTTTTGTCGAATCATCCAAATAATTTCTGTTTCAACAGTGGAAATATTAGAAATTGGTATGATTCGTACCAAAATGATGAAAAAGTTTGGTGGGATCATCCGTATACTAATTATTCAGACTATTCTAAACTTAGGATACGCTTACATGATAGATAAACAAATTCAAGGTTAAGCAAATCCATTAATTAGAGTTTATCCATGATAAGACGTTTGAAAATCAATGTTTATTCATTTCCAGCACTTTAAAATGGAAGGTAAAAGAAATTGGCGGAATTTTCCGTATTTATAAAGGAGGAAAAAGGATGTCCGAAAAACCTGTTTTCAAAAAAACACTCCGCGATCAGCCGTGGGACTATAAAACAAAAAATGAGTATGAAGAACTGACCCTAAGGCAACAGACATATGTTCATATGCACTACCGCAATATTTTTGATGAACGTGATTATGATCTCTATGATCCACGCTATACCCGTTTAAAATCTTCTGATTGGGAAGCTTTCCGTGATCCAAAGAAATACTGGTACACAACGTACGTAAATAATAGAAAGAAGATGGCTGAAGAAGTTGAAAACGGGTTCAGTCAAGCACAAGAGCTTGGCGTCATTGAAAATCTCTCACCACAATGGGTAGAAGCGTTAAGGAATCTTTTTACACCGCTTCGCCACCTTGAATATGGGGAAAATGTGCAAATGCAACATGTCATCCGCTATGCATTAGGTTCAGCCATCGAGCAGTGTGCAACGTATCAAGCGTACGATAAAACAGGACGAGCACAATGGATCACGCAGTGGGCCATCAATATGGAAGAACACCACGGCGATTTTCTCAAACACGGGAAAGAAATGCTGCTAAATGACCCGGCATTTGAGCCATTGCTCAAATATGTGGAAGAAGTTCTTGTAACGGATGACTGGGCGGAAGTCCTTGTAGCTGAAAATTTAACTTTAGATCTTTTACTGGGAAACCTTATGTACCGCGAATTTAATAAAGAAGCAGTTAAACAAGGAGATTCACATTTATCCGTTATGAATCTTGTTATCGCTAAACAGTTAGACTGGCACCGCGACTGGGCATTTTCACTATTCAAGTTATTAGCTGAAGATAAAGCCGAAAGCCGCTGGGATTATTTAAAAGCAATGGGCTATGAAGAATGGGAAGGCGATTATCGCTGGGGTCGAACTTTAAGCGACCCAAGGGAGACTCCGGAAGAAACAATGTCGAATCCAGAAATCATCCAGGAATGGGTAGAAAAATGGTATCCAAAGGCGTTTGAAGCTGTACTCGCTTTAGCCCCATTATTTGAGAAACATGGAATTGAAATAGACCTTCCGGCAACATTGAAAAAAATAGAAGAAGAAGCAATTATCCCGATCTATAAAAAATACAAACTTCCATTTAAACAATACGAACTAGCTCTTAGCTAAGAGAAAGGAACGATCAGAATGAGTGAAAAACAAGCATATGTCGGAATGGATTTAGATACAAGTATGGGGAATATCACAGATGCTCTCATTGCAGCAATTGAAGAAGATAACGAGGGAGTTATTGTTGAGGACTTCGCTGTTTATAAAAAGGTAAAAGCACCTGGGAAAATGGTTGTGAATAGAGAGACGGTTGAAGAACACCTTGGCGCCGATTTTGATATGGATCGAGTACATATGGCCATGTCTTCCTGTTTCGGATTTATCAAGGATTGGGACGAAGAACAGCTAATCATCCAATGGGATGAGGAAGAATAAGGAGGGGACGACACATGGCAAAATTAGGAACAAAGGAAAAATACCATGCAATGACAAGGGATTTAATGTGGGAACCAAAGCATTTTGATATGGAAAAGGTCTATCCCTTAATTGAAAAAGAAGGAATTATTTTAAAAGACCCAAGTCGATGGGAAGATCCCTTCCGCATGGCTTATAACCAGTATGTAAAAATTCAATCTGAAAAAGATGGCATTTACCATGCCGTACGAAACGCATTTGAGGCAAACGACGGACATGCCAAAGTGATTGATTCCCGCTGGTATGAAGGAGTAAAAATATTTGCCGTAAACGTTCAGCCCGGCGAATATCAAGCACACAGATTAATGGCCTATATTGGTCGTAATATTCCAATTGAAGCGATTCGTTTTGCTACTTTTAATCAGGCGATCGATGAATTGCGCCATGCGCAAATTGAATTGAAACATTATGCACATATGAGTAAACAAATTGACGGGCTTCATAATATTCCGGCTACATCACAAAACCTATGGCTCAATACCGTGGTTAAATCATTCTTTGATGATGCGTTGAGCGCTGGTCCGTTTGAAGCACTTATGGCGATTTCATTCGCATTCGAGTATGTGTTTACCAATATTCTATTCTTACCGTTTGCTTCATCCGCCGGTGCAGTGGGTGACGATAACTTTGCCGCGGTTGGAAAAACGGTACAATCGGACGAATCACGCCACATGGCATTAGGAATGTCAGCCCTGAAAATGCTGTTAGAAGAAGATGAACGTAATGTTCCGATCATCCAAGGCTGGTTGGATAAATGGTATTGGAGAGGCTATCGTCTGTTTTCGGTTATTGCCATGCTGGTAGACTATTATCCTCGTATTCGTCCAATTTCTTGGAAAAAAGCATTTGAAACCTATGTAGAGGAACAAGTATTTAACGGCTTGTTCAAAGACCTTAGAAAGTATGGCATTACCCTGCCGAAATTTGCCGGGGACAGCATCAAAGAAAAAGAATATTATTCTCACACAGTTTTCCGTATTTTGGACCAATACAAAATGGCCAATCCGTATAGAAGCTTTAAGCTTCAGGAGGATGACTATGAGTGGCTGAATAACGAATATTCTAAGTTTAGCCATTTTGAACCATTCATTCGCAGAAATGAAGAGAATGTTTTTGCTAATTCAAGTCCTGGAATGCCGGCTGTATGTTCGGTATGTCAGCTTCCAGCAGAATTCCCTAATCCGGATAGTCCTTTGGAGCTTTGGACACAGTACAGTGAACATAACGGTAAAACGTATATGACATGCTCACCGGGATGTAAACATGTGTTTGATCATGAACCGGATAAATATACGCAAATTTGGTGGCCGGCAGAAGCTTATTTAAGCGGTGAATTCGGTGAGGATCCAATTGCCGGAATGTTTAAATATACGGGCCTTTCTCCAGAAGAGACTGGCGAACATTATTCATCCAGAGAACATGCACACTGGCTGGAGCACCGCAGACATTTGGGACTAGATAAGAAATTTTTCTAATAGTGGACGGGAGGTAGGAAGATGCCAAACTATTTAAAAGTCGATAATCAATTGATTGTCTGGCATGTACTTCGAAGAGAAAATGAAATGAATCCAAGTAATATTGGTTTGCCAACACGATTAGATGTAACAACAGACCAATTACTAGAAACCTGTTTAGATACGTATCAGGCTGATAAAGAAAAGAACTATCGTTTCATCTTAAAACGTGGAACAGGTGATATAGATATTCCTTTAGGAGTCACGTTAAAAGATGCGGGAATACGAAACGGCGATTATATTGAAATCGCAGCTGTCTAAATAGGGCTTTTTCTCCTTCATGGAAACAGCATGGAGGAGAAAAGGTTATTCGATAACAAAATGGAGAGGAGAACGGTACATGAGCAATTCAACAACAGCAACAGAAACGTTTGAAATCACATTAGAGCCAAGTGGGAAAGTGATTACAGTAAAAGAAGGTCAAACTCTGCTGGATGCAGCAATCCGCAACGGAGTACAAGTCGCATACGGATGCCGGCATGGAAGCTGTTCGGCGTGTAAATGCCAAGTTCTTGAAGGGGATTTTGAAATCATGGACCGCGTATCCGAATATTCTTTGATGAGCTTCGAGAGGGAAGAAGGATTTACCTTAATGTGCAGCACGCTGGCAGAAAGTGATCTTGTGATTGAAATTGAAGAAGAAGAGTCCGAACTTCCATTCTTTGCCGTGCACGACTTTGAGGCCGAAGTGGTTGAAAATAAACAATATACGCATGACATTCATGCAATCAAGCTGAAATTACAGGATCCAACGAATATTCCATATGGTTCCGGCCAATTTTTCGAGTTTGATATACCTGAATTAGAGGAAACTCGTGCCTATTCGGTAGCAAATAAATATCAAGAAGGCCGTATCGTTGAGTTCCATATTAAGCGTGTTCCTGAAGGAAAAGGATCCAATTATATGTGTGACCTTCAGGTTGGAGAAGCCCTAACCGGATCAGGCCCATACGGCAGCATGCAGCTTCGTGACCGCAATAAAGGTTTAGTATTTGTAGCCGGCGGTTCTGGTATGGCGCCAATTAAATCCTTAATCGAAGAAGTATTTTCCGATACATTTGAAAAAGAAGCATGGTTCTTCTATGGAGCTCGTGCGAAAAAGGACTTGTATTTAACAGAGGAATGGCAGGAATTAGAAGAGAAATATCCAAACTTCCATTTCGTTCCTGCCCTGTCACAGCCGGATGAAGGCGATGAGTGGGACGGAGAAACTGGCTTTATTGCCGATGTAATATCTCGCACACTGGAAAATATGAGCGGTATGGACGCTTATCTTTGCGGACCGCCGATCATGATTGAAACAGCTTGTGATGCTCTCAGCAAAGGCGGAGTCAGGGGTTCTGATATCGCTTATGACGAGTTTTAATGAAGAAGTTTTTAAAATAGGCTGACGCTTCGGCAAGATTTTGTGGTAGCGAAAGCCTTTCAAATTTAAATAAATTACACTATTAGTGAATTAAAAAATATATGAATAGTGAACAGGAGGAAAAATAATGGCTAAAGTTATGCGTATGGGTAGAGCAGAATTAAAAGTTTTGGACTTGGAAAAAGCAGTAGATTACTATACAAATGTCATCGGTTTAGAAGAAACAGGCCGTATGGGTGACAGCGTTTATTTGAAAGCATGGGATGAATATGATCATCATAGCATTATTTTAACGAAGTCTAAATCTGCCGGACTTGCTCATTTTGGCTTTAAAGTAGAGACGGAAGATGATTTGGCTTATTTTGAAAGAAAAGTAGAAGAATTTGGCTGTACGACAACAAGGGTGAGCAACAACACGAGATTAGGTGAGGGTGAAGCCGTTCGTTTTATTTTACCAACGGGTCATCAATGTGAACTTTATCATGAGATTGATTTTATTGGAAAAAAAGTAGGGCATGTCAATCCACACCCATGGTCATTAGAATCAAAAGGAATTGCGCCGCATAGCCTTGACCATATTTTATTAACAGGTGATGACTTAAAAACAGTGACAAGATTCTTTATTGAAGCGCTTAACTTTAGACAAAGTGAAAAGATTACAACAGTAGATGGAGAAGAAATGCTGGGTACTTTCTTATTTACTTCCAATAAAGCCCATGATATAGCTTTCGTGAAAGGTCCGGACGCAAAACTTCACCATGCCGGATTCCATGTCGAAGAACTACACGATGTATTCAGAGCGGCAGACATCCTTTCCATGTATGAAGTGCCGTTCGATATTACGCCAACACGTCATGGGCTGACAAGAGGAAAAACGATTTATTTCTTTGACCCATCTGGTAACCGTAACGAAGCATTTGCAGGCGGCTATTATGCATTCCCAGATATGCCAACCGTCACTTGGACAGAAGACAAAATCGGACAAGGTATTTTCTACCATCGCAGAGAACTATCCGAATCCTTCATGAAGGCTTTAACTTAATTTGGCGGTAAAAATACTGTCTTGAGAAGGAATAATGAAAAGTTAGGGGGAAAGCAAAATGAATAAAGTCACTTTGAAAGCAAGAGGCCAGCAGTTTGAATATCAATGTGCTCCTAATGTCACTCCATTAAGAGCAGCCCGTGACCAGTTTATTCCCATTCCAACCGGCTGTATCCGCGGCGGCTGCGGGATGTGCAAGGTAAAGGTAGTGAGCGGCGAATATGAGCAAGAAATGATTCGTTCACATGATGCTCTATCGGATGAGGACTTAGCAAACGGTTTTGCTTTGGCTTGCTGTATGACGGCGAAAAGCGATATTGAGATCATTACGGTAGAAGATTATGAGAAACTACAACAGAATGAATCTGGTTTGGAGAAAATTGAAAAATAAAATCAGATAGCAACAACTAAATCATTTTAAGATAACGAATAAATCTCTTTTTTTAAAAAAGGGATTTATTCGTTATTTTTTAAATATTTTGATAAAATGAAGAAAGGTTAAATACATCCTTTGGGCGGTGAAGACTTTGAATTACAGTATGATAGCAGCACAACTAAACCAAAAAGAGCAGCAGCCGATGATCACGATCCCAAGTTCTGCCTTTGGGGCTCTGAGAAGGGAACTCATTGATACCATTGGAATTGAGCGTTCAAAAGGTTTTCTTCTCCGTTATGGCTGGGATTGCGGGGAAACAGATGCGTTACGAATGATGGAATTAGAATGGGACGATCGAAAAGAGTTGTTGTTGGCCGGACCAACGATGCATACGACGAATGGTCATGCCCAAGTAGAGCATACAATTTGTGAAGTTGATTTCGATAAGGGGATTCTTCATTTTGAAGGGGATTGGAAGAATTCCAATGAAGCCAAGGAGCATCTTAAACTTTTTGGAAAAAGTGAGGAGCCTGTCTGTCATTCATTAGCCGGATACGCGAGCGGTTATTTATCGACGGTAATTGGAAAAAAGGTGATTGTCAAAGAGGTTCGCTGTATGGCCATGGGGGATGAACACTGTCATTGGATTGCTAAAACGGTGGGGGAATGGAGCGGAGATCCCGAGATCGAGCAAGAGAGTTATTTATATGAGACCGACCGCATTAACGATGAGTTGGAAGAAACCTATGAAAAACTGCGAGTCGAAAGAGATAGTCTCAGCAAAACCTATGATGTTCACATGCAATTATTTCAGGAGGTTATTTTTGAAACAGGACTGCAGCCGATTGTAGAAATCTTATACAATACGACGAAAACTCCGGTCCTGATTGAAACCCTGAACTGTGAAATTCGGGCTGTCGGAGGACTGAAGATGCCGGATGCTCAGAGAGTTGCCAATGAATTGAGAGAATGGTTTGCTGTTCAAGATCAGAAGACGGGTCAGGAAAAGCAGGAGATTTGTCAAACACAGTTGGTTGACATTGCCCCTGGACATCGCCGCATTATCACCCCGATCTATTTTCGCCAGAAAATCTATGGTTATTGTTCTTTGTTTACGGACAAAGATACGGTGAGTGAAGTGGATAAGATGGTTTTAGGCCAGGCCGCACTCGCCTGTTCTCTTCACTTATTAAATGAAAGAACTCGGTTTATCACCGAGCAGCGGATTAGAGGCAGTTTACTGGAAGATCTGTTAAATAAACGGATCACGATGTCGGAAATGCTCAATTTTGCCCACAATAATGATTTTGAATTGAAAGATCCCTATTTTATGGTGGCGATCCACCGTTCTTTAGTGGAAACTTCCGCGGAGGAGGAAATAGAGTTTAATGACCAATTTATGAATGACTTGAACAAATACCTTCAATCCGTTTATGTGAAGGGGTTGATAGGAAAGAAATCAGGGGCATTCATCATTCTATTTTCGGAATCCGCCTTATTAAACCGTCATTTGGATAAGGAGACTTTTAGTAAACAGCTGTTTGATTATTGTTCGGGCAAGTATCCGCAGCATGCATTTGAAATGGGGGTTAGCTCCAGTTACGCCTCTCTTGAAGAGGCCCCGCAATTATATGTTGAAAGTACCGCAGCGCTTAAATTAGCCAACACCCAACAAAATTTAGTCTATTTTGACTCGTTGGGTGTGGTAGGAATGCTCCTGCAAACGAGAAACCTGGAGACAATCGAAAGATATGCCCATAAAATTTTGGGCAAATTAATAGAAGAAGATAAAAATATGGAATTAACCAATACTCTTTACCACTACTTAGAAAATGGATCCAATGTTCATCAAACAGCCCGTGCCATGAATTTCTCCGTCAATGGTCTCCGTTATCGGCTTGGGAAAATCAATGAACTGCTAAAAGTGGATATGGGCAAAGGATATAACCGAAATGAAATCTATGTCGCCTTGCAATGCCTGATCGTGTTGGGGGCGCTGAAGCTATAAGAAACGCGGGGACCGTCCCCTTGTTTCATGTTGTGAAAGAAAAAGGAATTTATTAGGGAAAGTCCAATATAATAAAATGCCCTTTTTTAATAAACGATTGAGGTGGGACATGGATGAATCTTGGAATTGAATATTTAAAAGTGGTGCAGGAAAGATTTCAAAGTGTTAAAAGTCTTGGAGATAAAACAATCATGCAATTGTCAGAAGAAGATTTTCAATGGGCATTAAATGAAACATCCAATAGCATTGCCGTTATCGTCAATCATTTAAGTGGAAATATGGTTTCCAGATGGACTGATTTTTTGATATCGGATGGAGAAAAGCCCTACAGAAACCGTGAACAAGAATTTATAGATATACTATCATCACAACAAGAATTAATCGCAGCTTGGGAAAAGGGGTGGAACGCCCTTTTTGTGTCACTGAATGAATTAAAAGAAGAGGATTTATTAAAGAATATCTATATCCGTGGTGAAAGACATACGGTGATTGAAGCGATTGAAAGGCAAATGTCTCACTACTCTTATCATATTGGACAAATCGTATATATTGGTAAGCAGCTTAAAGGAGAGAAGTGGAAAAGTCTTAGTATTCCAAAAGGGAAATCGGAAGAATTCCTTCAACAAATGCTAAAAAGACATCAGAAACCTGACAGTTGAAGGCCGGTATTAATCGAAAGGACTGGGGGTGGATGTGAATGGGGCAGGTTTATTGAGATATTGTAATGATCGCTGCAATGGACGTTGTGAAGGAATTTAAGAAAATATGGACCCTTACAAATGCTTTAAGTCAAATATCTGAATCTACTCATTTACAGCATTAATGATCTAAGTTAATTATTCGAATCAAATGATTGGTAAAAAGCCAGGGACTCGTTTTCCCCGGCTTTTTTGTAATTTTTATGGCTTGAAAGAGCAGATTTATCAAACGAGGTGTTCTGACACCTTAATCTTGCCTTTTCTATGGTTTTAAAAAATGGGTATCCCTTATCACCCAAATTAACATACGTCTGTTATTAACTCCCTGTTATTAAATATAAAATCATCAGGTTTCACTGCACCTTGATTGTTCAATTTGCAAAAAAGTCTTTTATACTCAACAATATTAATTTCCCCTGTTAGATAACATTTCTGAGCGAAATCTAGTTGTTCATTAAGATTCAATGTATTTTGTTTTTTAATCATTACAAATTCATACATTAAGCCTTTTACTGACATTATAAATCACCCATTTCCATGTTATTTATAGTATGAAATCGCTTACACATAAGATATCATATATTACGAAAACTAGATAGAGTCTATTTTTTGGAAATTATAGATGTTCCAGATAGAACGGTTTTAGAGTGTCCGTAAACAGGGAAATACCAAAGCGGTTCTTAATTCCTAACGGTAGGGAGTCGTGCTCAGGGTCAAAAAAAATGATGGGGTCAGATTACCGCAACGTTAACGCATTGAAGTCTTGGGTCTCCTTTTTTTATAATAAAATAATCGACAAGTGGTGGCGGTTGTCGATTATACTATATAAAGAACCGATTTAAGGAGAATGATATGATTATAAGACAAGCAACCATTGATGAGATGTTCGCACTTTGGTATAAATTTTATACCTCTGATTTTTTTGCGGATAATATACAAAGAGGGAATGCAGAATTTTGGGCGATGGAATATCATGCCCGATTGATTGGTGAATTATACATTTTCAAAGAACTCCATGATAGAGATTTCGCTGATGGGGCCACAACTGCCTATCTTTATGGGTTCCGTATTGAAGAACTCATGCGCGGCAAAGGCTTGGGCACCATGCTGATGGACCGTGTTTTGCACAGATTAAAGGCGTTGAATTTCAAATATGTAACGGTTGGGGTGGAACTCGAACATGAGGAAAATATTCGCCTATATAAGAGAATGGGATTTACAGAAACAATCAAAACAGTAACAGAAAACCCCTGTGATGTTGATGAGAATTTCATCCCTACTTATGGTCCGGCATACCTATTATTGCGTAAGGCGCTTTAGAATGGAGAGTGCAGTCCCCCGCAGTGTTAAAGCATGTAAGCAGTAGTGGTCTGGTTCCATTTTCACTGAACCCATTTTGAGCGAAACAGCTTTATATTTATCTGTTGACCCAATAAGTAGTAAATGTGGGTATATTTAGGGAAACACTGAAACCGTCCCCTTGTTTCGCCTTTGAAATGACTTATAGATATATTGTTGTTACAATAATGTTATAGTTTGTGATAACATAGGCGTCGGTTCTTGTCTCTTTTTATGTTAAAACATAGGAATTGCTAGAAATCTATATGATAGGAACCGAATGAAAGGAGGAATTATGGCTTTTAAAGTTTACACAAATACAAATCAGATGAAAAAAATGAGAAAGTGGAGAAAGTTTAGCGGCAGGACCGGAGGGGCTATCGGGGTACTGTTCCTTCTATTTATTTTTGCTTCTGTTTCATTCCAATGGGTTATAGATTATATCTGGATGGATTCCCTTGAATTTAGTTCCGTGTTTACGACCATTCTAGAAAGTAAGGCGATGCTTGGTACAGCTGGTTTTGCTATTTATGGTTTTGTAACGTGGCTGACGTTATTTTGGATACGGAGAAGTTATTTAAGTCATTTTGAACGGGATCAACTTCCCGCATTTTTATTTGCACAAAAAAGAACGATCCATGGAGCTCTTATCATCATCGCGATTTTCGCAGGACTTATTGGTAGTGTTATTGCCCAAGGAGTAGGTTGGGAGCCGCTGCTAAAAATGTTAAACTATGAAACCTTTGGAGAAAGAGATCCGATTTTTAACCGAGATATTTCTTTTTATATGTTTATTCTCCCATTTTTAGAAATCGTTATTAATATTTTATTAGGATTGGGTTTCTTCATCTTGTTCATTGTGGCAGCAGCTTATTCTGTTTTCCGTATGTATCGGATGAATCGTTCAGCGCAAATCCATCTTGGATTCACGGTCGCCATTATGGGTGTCTTACTGGCAGCCTCTCATTTATTATTACCCTATCAAACACTTTTGACGAATCAAGTCAATGTGTTTCAGAATAGTGTCGTGCATGGATTAAGCTATACAGACCGGATGATTAATATTCCTGCTTCCTATGTCTTAGCTGCAGTAGCAGTAATCGGGGCGATCTGGATCATCTTTACACTAAGAAAGGGCAATATCAATTTGATGTTCGTCCCCGTCGTCGTTTATATTGGCGTCATGATTTTAGGACAAGGGGCTTCCATCGTCGTCCAAAACTATGTCGTAGAGCCAAATGAATTTCAACGCGAAAAACCTTACCTGAAGCATAATTTAAATTATACAAGACAGGCATACAACCTCGAAGATATTAAGGTAACAGAGCATCCAGGGAATCAAGAGTCACTGAATGCACAGATGATTAGGAATAATGAATTAACGATCAATAACGTGCGGATTAATGATGCACGCCCATTGCTTGATATTTACAATCAATTACAGACGTTCCGTACGTATTATCAATTCAATGACATTGATGTCGATCGCTATGACATTGACGGAGAGTACCAGCAAGTATTTGTTGGAGCAAGGGAACTAAATACACAAGATTTGCCGGATCAGGCTCAAACGTGGGTGAATAAGACGTTGCGCTATACTCATGGATATGGGATCGCCATGAGCCAGGTCAATAAGGTGACATCCCAAGGGCAGCCACAATATATTGTAAAAAACCTTCCGCCGGAAGGAGTAGTTAATGTGGAGCGCCCGCAAGTCTATTTTGGGGAATTGGATTATCCAAATGTAATCGTCAACAGCGCTGTTGATGAATTCGACTATCCATCTGGTGAGGAAAATAAGACAAACATTTATGAAGGAGATAAGGGCATTCAACTTAGCGGTTGGAATCGTTTCTTATTTGCTCTAAATGAAGGATCGCTCCGGATGTTTGTATCTGATCAACTTTCTAATAAAAGTCAGCTTCTCGATACCCGCAATATTGTTGACCGAGTGAAACGAATCGCTCCTTTCTTCGAGTATGATGAGGATCCGTATATCGTTGTACGTGATGACGGGACATTAGTTTGGATTATCGATGCCTATCTTGTCGAACAAGGTTATCCATATGCAGAAAATTTTCAAGGCAATTTAAATTATATTAAAAATGCAGCAAAGGTCATGATTGATGCTTATACGGGAGAAGTTCAATTCTTTGTGACAGAACCAGATGAGCCGCTTCTCAAAACGTATGAGAATATCTTCCCGAAACTTTTTACAACGGAAATTCCAGAAGATGTACAGCATCATTTCCGTTATCCAGAAAGACTTTTCTCCATTCAAGCAAATAAATATGGTACGTACCATATGACGAATTTAGAGATTTTTTATAATCGAGAAGACCGCTGGGAATTTCCAACGGAGCATTACTATAATGAAGATATTGAAATGCAGCCTTATTATGTAACGATGAAGCTTCCTGAATTTGAGAAGGAAGAATTCATTCTCATGCTGCCCTATACACCAAAAAATCGACAGAATATGATTGGCTGGATTGGCGTGCGGAATGACGGCGAACATTATGGTGAAAAGCTTGTCTATCGTTTTCCAAAGCAGGAAAATGTCTATGGCCCGCAGCAAATCGAAAACCGAATCAATCAGGACAGTTACATTTCTCAGGAGTTAAATCTTTGGTCACAGGGTGGTTCACAAGTTATCCGTGGAAACCTGCTGTCCATCCCGCTTGAAGATACGATGCTTTATGTTGAGCCTATTTATATTGAATCTGCGAATGAAACATCGTTACCGGAAGTCAAGCAAGTAATTGTGGCTTATCAAGACCAAATCGTCATGGAGTCAACATTTGAAAAAGCGTTGGAACGGATACTCGAACTCACTGGCGGTAACATGGTTGAGCCTGAAAAGCCGCAAGAAGGGACAGAAGGAGAAACAGGTGGAGAAAATACACCGGCACCGGGAACCCCAATTGATTCAAACCAATTATTGAAGCAATTCTCTGAGCTATTTAGTTCTTATCAAGAAGCTCTTGCGAAGGGAAATTGGGAAGAAGCAGGAAAAATAATGGCTGAAATCGAAGCACAATTACAACAGGTAAATCAATAATGTTTTTTTACGAGACGAGCACTGGGTTTGATAGTGCTTGTCTTTTTTATGTCACTTGCTGGAAATCTAATCTGTCAATAAAAAAGCAGGAACGATAATGGGAGGGGTACGTGCCATCTTAAACATTGAGATGATTTGTATAATTGCGAATTATGAGACCTCACTAGAGCGCTTTTTTTCACCATGGTTGTTCTGATGCACTTTGTGATATAGTAAAAATAAGAATTTGAAAGGAGATGTTGTTATGCTAAACAATTTAAACTCTGAGATTGTAGCAAATGGGGAGGTATGTGCAAAATAAATCAGGCATAGGACCTCCCAAAGGATACAATCTAAACTTTCGGAGGAAACAAAATTGAACCAAATTAATATGAAGAATTTAGGACTTACTGATCCATTCATTCAGGAGTCTAAACAATATAAAGATCTTTTTATAGGACGGGTTTCATCACAGTCTAAAAACTTATATAAGGTTCTGACGAAAAATGGTGAGATACTTGCTGAGATATCTGGCAAATTTCACTATAGTGTAAGAGACACTTCTGGATTTCCAACTGTTGGTGACTTTGTGATGGTTGATCGAATGGATAATCTACATGGAAATGGGATTATTCATCAAGTATTAACACGAAAAAGTGTTTTTGCCCGAAAAGCAGCAGGTTCAAGGGAAGATTCACAAGTTGTTGCAGCAAATATTGACACTGTATTTATCTGTATGTCATTGAATAATGATTTTAATCTTCGCAGATTAGAACGTTATCTTTCTATCGCTTGGGATAGTGGTGCGACTCCGGTTATTGTTTTTACAGAACTTCCCGAACGAGAAAGCCCACTGCTTCAGCTGTGGGATGATAGTGAGGTCAAATCAGGCGTGTCTTCAGACACGTTAATGATTTGATTTTTTTTATTATTGAAAAAACGCCATTGTCATAGGAACATATATTCTGTTATAATCAAAATATAGTAAAAATACGAAAGGAGGTGCGAAATGTTTGTCACTCATTCTTTTCAAATCCCTTATGAGAAACATTTATACGACGGATTAAGGAACATGCAAAGAGAAGCTGCATCTGTTTGGAATGATATTGTTCGAGAGGCGAATTCCTTTTATTTCACCACTAAAAAGTGGCTCAGCAAAACAGAGATTCAGGCAGTCCGAAAACAAACATATAACCTCCATTCTCAAACCGTCCAAGCAATTGCGGATAAATATGCAGCCAATCGGGAGACCATCCGCAAACTACGTCTAACAGATAAAAAAGCTAAGTATCCGTGGAGAAGAAAGTACTATTATTGCATTCCATTGAAAAAAGCGTCTATGGAAATATCCGATGGAATCATCAAAGTCAAAAAGGCAGAGTACGGTTTTGCTTTGGTTAATTTATTGGCTAAAAAGAAAAAGAAGGGCTGGAATGAAAAGTTCCCCAAGAAAAATGATTATATCCCAGTCCCGAATTTTTCAACCGAGGATTTGACGAAATGCAACTATGCAGAAATCGTTTGGAGAAATGGTTCATATTGGTTCATATATTCTGTAGAAGTTCCTGAAAAAGATATATCTTCCTATGAATTTAAAGCAGCTGGTTGTGACCTAGGTGAAATCCATTCCGTTTCAGTCGCGACAGAAGACAAATCTCTATTAATCTCAGGACGTTCTATGAGAGGTATATCTCAATACCGAGCTAAAACATTAGCCGAATTGAGTAAATTGATGTCTCGTTGTAAAAAGGGTTCCCGTCAATGGAGAAAATATAATAAAGCTAGGGGACGTATTCGTCAAAAGAGCAAAAACCAACTCGAAGAGTTGGAACACAAAACAACAAAAGAGGCAGTCTTATTTTTAGAAGAAGAGAAAGTCACTCACTTTGTGATTGGCAATGTGTCAGGCATTGAAAAGAACACAAAGAAGGATGAGAAAAAGAAAAAGAAGAACAATAAAGTAAGAAGACAACAATTGTCACTTTGGAACCAGGGGAAAATTAAAGAAAAGTTAATTTATAAAGCTAAGTTGAGAGGAATTGAAGTAGAAGAAACAGAGGAAAGCTATACTTCTCAAGATTGTCCATTTTGCGGTGGGAGACACCAAGCTAATGGGCGAAATTTTGTATGTTCTGTTCACAAAACAGAAATCCATCGAGATGTAAATGGGGCTCAAAATATTGCTAGGAAACTCTATCCGATGGAAGTAAAACTGATGGAATCGATTGTTTATAAACAGCCTGTTTGGTATAAACATCATCTGACGGATGAGAGAAGACAAGAAACCAAGCATCCGAAGGATAAGTCTAAAAAGATAAAAAGTATCGCCGAAAGGACGGCGTAGTTGGCAGAGACCTTGCCCTCTTGAAAGACTGTTTTTCTCTCAAGAGTTGTTCGCCCAAGTCTCGCCTCTGCATCTTTCTCTTGAAAGTATGTAAGTGGGATGTTTGCGAAAAAGAACCCCACTGCTTCAGCTGTGGGAGTGGTCAGAAAATCAGATCTATGTTTTGAAATAGAGAACAGACTTAACGAAGTATCATCAATAGCTTTAGGTGTAGATGTGCACGTAACAACAAGTACTTTTGATGGCGGGCATCAATCATTAAAAAAATATCTAACAAACGGACAGACGGTTGCCTTTATCGGTTCATCTGGTGTTGGTAAATCAACCTTAATTAATCGTCTTCTTGGTGAAAATGTATTAGACACGAGTGAAATAAGAAACGACGATAAAGGAAGACATACCACAACAAGACGTGATTTAATCATGTTACCTGAATCTGGGGCTGTGATTGACACTCCAGGGATGCGTGAACTGGGTGTCATGAGTGCCGATTTTTCAAAATCCTTTGCAGATATTGAAGAACTAGCAACAGAATGTAAATTTAACGATTGCACTCACAGGAATGTGCCTAATTGTGCTGTGCAAAAGGCCGTTCAGGATGGAAACTTGACCGTTGAAAGATTAGCAAACTATCGAAAACTAATCAAAGAAACAAAGTATGAAGGTTTGAACTCTAAAATGATAGAAAAAGAAAAACTAAATGACATGTTTAGTGAACTGGGCGGCATGAAAAATGCTCGGAAGTTCTTAAAAGAACAACAGAAGAAAAAACGCAGATAAACTGTATAATAATTGGATAAAAGAGCAAAAAGACCATCATCCTCAAGGTTGATGGTCTTTTGTATAGAGGACAAACCTGTCCCCCTTCAATTATGCAATCATTGGGGTAGAACCTGATCATGAGGCAAATATTCGAAGAAGAAAAAATGATAATTGTGATATAAATAATTATTTAGGAAAAAAATAAAAATTGGACGTCTCCCACCACGCAAAGTATGGGCGTCGACCACCAAAGACAATAAAACAAAAGGGGAGATATAAATGCTCTATAAAACAGCACAAGTTGAAATGGGTAAGGAAGCAGAAGTTCAGAATTATTTAAACAGCCTCGGTCTAAAAAATGAACCATATACATTGTCTGACGGAACTACTTTTTTTGAAATTGAAGCTCCAACTGATTCCATAGTAGGGGAAATTGAAAAATTAGAAGGGGTAAAAGAAGTAAAGGATACTGGTTTCTATTCGGGAAGTTAAAAAAGAGAATAAAAACACTGCTGCCTCATATGACGCATATCTATAACGATATAAGAGATCCGATAATATTAGGTTCTCTTTAGCTGTTCCTTTCCATTTGAAGAACAAAGGGTCAATCCCCAACCGCTTTGACGCAGCCGGGGATTGAATTACCTTTTTAACTTTATTCAGCAGAAGTCCCCACTTCTATAAGTGGGGGGATAAATGCAATGACTTTACCGATTCAGTGGGGTTCAAACCCTGGCTGAATAAGAGTTAAGCCTCCGGCGTATGCGTCGATTTTTCAAAGAAAATTTTTCGAGCAGGCGCGCTAGTATAGGGCGCATATACGCCAAGGCGCATTTGATCAAATATGAATTGCCTTAAAAAGACCTTGATTTACCAAAATTTGAAACCAAAAAGTGCATCTAGTGATAGGGAACCGGGACCTGTTAGTACGATTCCCAATGCGATAACAATTAGGATAACATTATACTCGATTCCACCTGTATCTGAAAACATTCCATTTTTATGTGTTACTGTTTTAATGGCCACAATCATTGGGACAATGATTAATAAAGCAGCCAATGGAGTTAGTAATCCAAAAGCGAATAAAATGCCGCCAATACATTCACCTATCCCGGCAAATAGTGCCATCGTTTTACCAGGTTTGATGCCAATTTTTTCAAAAAAGTCGCCTGTTTTCTCAGGACCATTTCCTCCAAACCATCCAAATGCTTTACGTGCCCCGTGTGCAGAATAATAAAAACCGACTATAATTCGAATAATTAAAAGGCCGAGTGCTTCCATTTAGTAATACCCCCAAAATGTTTTCTCTTAGTTGCTATAGCAACTATAATATTAAAGAAAATTAGTTGTCTATGCAACTAATTTTTTCGATCAATTATTGCCCAACATTTTGGCGGATTTTCATTAAAACCTTTTCAGCTGTTTCTAATTCTTCCTGCGTAATTCCAGAACGCACAGTCCGATTAAACTCTTCGATAATGGGATATACCATTTTACTGAGTTGTTTTCCATTTTCCGTAAGAAATATATGAATAGATCGAGCATCAGTTTTACTGCATTGTCTCCTGATAAATCCTTTTTTTTCAAGACTATTTATCATACGGGCAATATTTGTCTTATCTTTATTCAATCCTTTTGCAATTTCATTTTGACTTAGCCCATCCTGTTCCCAAAGTAGCATCAAAATTAAATTTTGTTCGGGTGCCAAATTCAGAGGTGATAACTTAGTCTTGATGCCATTTGTAAGGGTTAGGTCCGTTTGATGAATCAAAATGCTAATATAATCTGAAAAAGAAAATTTCATTTGTACGCCCAATCCTCTTCCATAAACTAATTTCAGTAATTTGTTCCTATACAATTTTTGTAATTCAAAAGGGAACGTATTATTAAATAAGGCTTCTCTTTTCATAATCAGATGGATTTCCGTCAAAGTCCGGTTGTTGATCTCTTCCTACTTTCATTATATCATCTAAAAAATTGTTAAAATAGACTGTTTATAGTCATTTAATGCTGATAAAATCAAATAACCTTACAGGTTAGGAGAGTTGTGGATGAATTCTTTTGTTCTGAGTTTCAAGGAAATGGAAAAAATACAGTTATTGCAGGTCGGCGGAAAAGGCTTGAAGTTAGGCGAATTATCAAAAATTCAATGCCTACAGGTTCCCGAAGGATTTTGTGTGACCACAGTGGGATATCAAAAAGCCATTCCTCAAAACGAAACATTTCAGGCTTTATTGGAGCAGCTAGCAAAGCTGCAAGCGAAGGATCGAGAGCAAGTTGCAGAAATCAGCAGAAAGATTCGCCAAACCATCATGGGAACTGAAATTCCTTCCGAAGTTGTGAAAGCAGTAGCTCATCATCTCTCTCAGCTCGGCGATGAACATGCGTATGCCGTACGTTCAAGTGCGACAGCTGAAGATTTACCACATGCCTCTTTTGCCGGGCAGCATGATACCTATCTAAATATCATTGGAATAGAAGCCATCCAGCAGCATATCCGTAAATGCTGGGCATCCCTCTATACCGAACGTGCGGTTACTTATAGAATGCAAAACGGATTTGACCACAGTCAAGTCTACTTAGCCGTTATCGTTCAAAGAATGGTTTTCCCACAAGCTTCAGGCATTTTATTTACCGCTGATCCGATTACTTCTAATCGAAAGCTCCTATCCATCGATGCCAGTTTTGGACTTGGGGAAGCGCTCGTCTCCGGTTTGGTCTCGGCTGATTGCTATAAAGTTCGGGAAGAGCAAATCGTTGAGAAGGAGATAGCGGCAAAGAAATTGGCTATTTATGGACGAAAAGAAGGCGGGACAGAGACACAACCGATTGATTCAAAGCGGCAAAAGACACAAACTCTAACGGATGAACAGATCATACAGTTAGCAAGCATCGGTAGACAAATCGAAGCTTATTTTGGCTGCCCGCAAGATATCGAATGGTGTTTTGCTGCTAATACTTTTGATATCGTCCAAAGCCGCCCCATCACCACTTTATATCCTATTCCTAAAGAAAATGATCAAGAAAATCACGTCTATCTATCTGTCGGTCATCAACAAATGATGACCGATGTCATGAAACCACTTGGATTGTCTTTTTACCTCTTAACAACTCCAGCACCGATGCGCACAGCTGGTGGAAGGCTGTTTGTTGATGTTACCCATCATCTAGCTTCGCCTGTTGGAAGAGAAGTTTTATTAAAATTAGGAGAATCGGATCCGCTCATAAAAGACGCATTGACGACCATCATGGAGAGAGAGGATTTTATAAAAACAATACCAATGGATCAAAATGCACAAAGTCACAGAAGAAACTATTTGGATGTGCCGGAAATCGAAAATGACCCAACAATTGTTTCTGATTTGATGAAGCGCACTCAAACCTCAATAGAAGAGTTAAAACAAAATATCAAAACGAAATCAGGTCCTGAGCTATTTGATTTTATTCTTGAGGATCTGCAGCAATTAAAGAAAATATTATTTGATCCGCAAAGTTCGAAGGTGATTATGGCCGCCTTGAATGCTCCTAAATGGATCAATGAAAAAATGTTTGAGTGGTTAGGTGAAAAAAACGCAGCGGATACGCTTTCTCAATCTGTACCAAACAATATTACTTCAGAAATGGGCCTCGCCCTGTTGGATGTCGCCGATGTGATTCGCCATTACCCGGAAGTCATTGCCTGCTTAGAGCGCGCAAAGGATAATCACTTTATGGAGAAAATGATTCAGTTTGCAGGCGGGCGGGAAACTAGAGAAGCGATTACTGATTTTCTTACCAAATACGGAATGCGGTGCAGCGGAGAAATCGATCTGACTAGAACGCGTTGGAGTGAAAATCCACTCACACTTGTTCCAATGATTCTTAGTAATATCCATCACTTCGAGCCGAATGAAAGTGAACGGATATTTGAACAAGGGAAGAAAGCTGCTTTGAAAAAAGAACAGGAATTATTAGAACGATTGGAGAAATTTCCAGGTGGGGAACAAAAAGCAAAGGAAACAAAACGAATGATCGACCTCATCCGGAATTTCAGCGGTTACCGTGAGTATCCAAAATACGGCATGATAAATCGCTACTTCATTTATAAGCAAGCCTTACTGAGAGAAGCAGACCAACTAGTGCAAGAAGGCGTCATCCACGAAAAGGTAGATATCTATTATCTCTCCTTTGAAGAACTCCATGAAGTTGAAATCACAAAGAAACTGGATAATAAGATGATCAACAAACGTAAAGACGAGTACAAATTCTATGAAAAACTAACTCCGCCGCGTGTCATCACATCGGATGGTGAAATCATTTCAGGTCAGTACAATCGAGAAAATCTCCCAGCTGAAGCGATTGTAGGGCTGCCTGTTTCTTCTGGAACGATAGAGGGAAGAGCACGTGTCATCTTAAATATGGAAGAGGCTAACTTAGAAGATGGAGATATATTAGTTACCGCCTTTACCGATCCTAGCTGGACTCCATTATTTGTATCAATAAAAGGCCTCGTCACCGAAGTTGGCGGACTCATGACCCACGGTTCCGTCATTGCGCGTGAATATGGCTTACCTGCAGTGGTCGGAGTAGAAAATGCAACGAAATTGATAAAAGATGGGCAGCGAATTCGGGTGAATGGGACGCAAGGATGTATTGAAATATTGTAATCACTCGATAAGTCAGATGGATTTAAACTTTATTATGTTAATAGGGCATTATCAGCATGTGAAAAATTAAGATTTTGCCGGATCAGGAATGGGGAAGGTACCTAAATACACATAAGCCTTAAGACCTAATTCTATAAATCATCAAGTAACTTGCATTTTTCCTAACGACTTATAGCACGCTAAACAATAATTCTTCAACCTTGTAGTTTCGTCTTCTTCATCTTAAAAATGGAAGAAGCTGGCCTAGAAGAAGAAGAGGGGTTAAACATTATTTAATAAGGATGGTTGATAAAATGAAAACAGTTCAAGACATTATGACCAAAAATGTAAAAGTGTGCGCACCCCATGATTCAGTCGCTGCAGCGGCAAAAATTATGCGTGACATTAATTGCGGTACCGTTCCCGTTTGTGAGGGAAAGAAAGTCGTTGGTATGATTACCGATCGTGATATCGTATTAAATGTTGTTGCAGATGGCAAGGATAGCAATAGTGTCCATTGTCATGATTGTATGACGAAGGATGTAATCACCTGTTCTCCAAATACAGATATACATGAGTGTTCCAGGATGATGTCTGATCACCAAATCCGACGCATTCCTGTTGTGGAAAATGGAGAAATAGTGGGGATTTGTGCGATAGGGGATCTTGCAAAGGTGAATATTTTTATCAATGAAGCAGGTGACGCTTTAAGTCAAATTTCCGAACCTACTCATTTACAGCATTAATGATCTGATTTGGTCATTCGATTAAAATGATTCATAAAAAGCCAGGGAACTTTCCCCGGCTTTTTGTTTTGGCTTGTTAGAACAGATTTATCAAATTCTAGCAGCCCATATTTCAACTTATTTGTAATGTCACAAATATACGATAAAATTAACATAGAAATTCAATTGATTGATCAACGGGACATGCTGGAATGGACGCTTTATTATTGGTCGAAATGGTTTTCCGTTTCGTGAGGAGCGGACAGGATTATTCTGAACAATAAATTACAATCTATTTGGAAATTTAAAGAATGATAATAATGGGTAAACCCATTATTTTGAACAAAAAATGGAAAAATAATTGAAGAATGGATACCGATAACCATTATATTTAAAGGTAAAATAGTTTAAGATGAATGATGGTGAACCGGATCACAGCAAATGAGGTCTTTCATAAGAATTGCTAGTTGATCTACTTTTGTAGTAGAATATTTTTTTAAAAGAAAAGAGGGAACGTATGAATAAAAAATCCATTTATGGTTTGACATTTAATCAATTAATGGAGTGGCTTATAGAACATGGTCAAAAGAAGTCTAGGGCATCACGGGTCTGGGAGTGGCTTTACAGGAAGCGTGTAACAGATTTCTCTTCCATGATAGATGTGAATCAAGAATGTTTGAAATTACTTGCAGACAATTTTGTCATTCAAACCTTAAACCAGCATGTTAAGCAGGAATCCGAAGATGGAACGATTAAGTTCTTGTTCAAATTACAGGATGGAAATTTGATTGAAACGGTTATGATGCGGCATAAATATGGCATATCAGTTTGTGTCACAACACAAGTCGGCTGTAACATCGGCTGCAGTTTTTGTGCGAGTGGATTATTAGCAAAAACCCGGGATTTATCTAGTGGGGAAATTGTAGAACAGATCATGAATGTGCAACTGCACCTGGATAAAATGGGGCAGGGAGATATGGTGAGCCATGTGGTTGTGATGGGGATTGGCGAGCCATTCGATAATTTTGATAATCTGCTAGACTTCTTAACAGTAATTATGGAGCATAAAGGTCTTGCCATAGCAGGCAGACGAATCACAGTATCGACCAGCGGGCTTGCTCATAAGATTTATGAGTTTACTGATACTCAAATCCCTGTTAACCTTGCTATTTCTTTGCATGCACCAAATGATGAGCTGCGAACTCGTATTATGAAAATAAACAGAGTCATTCCAATTGAAAAATTAATGGAGTCGCTGAGGTATTATCTAGCTAAAACAAACCGCAGGCTGACGATCGAATATATTTTGTTAAAAGATGTAAATGATCATAAGGAACACGCAGAACAACTTGCGGAGCTGTTAAATGATATAAAAGATCGATTATACGTCAATGTAATTCCGTATAATCCTGTTGATGAACATAGTCAATATCAAAGAAGTGAGATGGAATCAGTTCTATCATTTTATGATACGTTAAAAAAGAAAGGCGTAAACTGTAAAATTCGCCAAGAGCATGGGACAGATATTGATGCGGCTTGTGGACAATTAAGAAGTAAACAAATGAAAAAATCTGAAGTTTAACTCCAGGCGTTTTGTTCATATGAACAATTTAGCTGAACGTGTCTTCGCATAAGTGGATGGTGCCTGGTACTTTTTACTTTTTCAAATGACTGCCACAATGACAGTTTACGGCTGTCAAAATTCAATCGTTACTAGATCGTTCTTTTTTATTTACCAAGAATTTCTTTTGCTAACACCTAATTATTCGGGTGCGTTAATAGGAAGCCTTTGCAAAATACTTGAAAAGAAAAGGTATGAGAAAGATTAACTTCAATCTGCTATGGAATCTTTAAATGTTCATTTAGTTCTCCATATGGTAATATATCGGAAATATCCTTTTTATGGAGGTAATATATGAACGTTGAGGAGATTTTGGAGAGACTTTCAGAGCTTGGGTCAGCGCAAACGAAGAGAATATTTATGAATCATGGGGCGAGTGGGAATCTTTTTGGTGTTAAAGTTGGGGATTTAAAAAAGCTCGTTAAATATGTTAAAAAGGACCAGGAGTTGGCCTTGGCATTATATGATACTGGAAATTCTGATGCGATGTATTTAGCAGGTTTGTCTGTTAATCCGAAATTGATGGAAAAGGAAACCCTTCAGAAATGGGTAAAAAAGGCAAATTGGTATATACTTGCAGAATATACGGTTGCAGGTGTGGCGGCAGAAAGTCCATATGCGTTGGAACTTGCATGTGAATGGATGGAGTCAGATGAAGAAATGACAGCAGTTGCTGGCTGGAGCACCTATGCCAATTATCTATCTATTACTCCTGATGAAAAGTTGGACTTAGAGGAAATTAGGGACCTGCTGCATAGGGCTGAAAAAACAATTCATCAAGAAAAAAACCGCGTTCGTTACTCGATGAACGGCTTCGTGATCAGTGTTGGAGCCTATGTAAAGGCCTTACACGATGAAGCGATTATAGTTGCCGGGACAATCGGTAAGGTTCAGGTCAATATGGGCAATACCGCATGTAAAGTTCCCCATGCTGTTTCTTATATAAAAAAAGTAGAAGAGCGGAATAAAATTGGTGTGAAACGAAAGACTTGTATTTGTTAATTAATGGATGGAGGGACAGTCCATTGTCTTGCCAAAGGAAAATATTTTGACATGTTACAGATATGGAGTCTAAGATTTCATCTAATTTTTTATGATTACATGATATAATGGGAATAAATGGGATAGATTTGAAAGGATGTAGGAACGATGATTATTATCCATGCCACATTTCATGTAAACCCTGCAAAGCAGGACGTGTTTTTGCAAGAAATTCAGCCGTTAATTGCTGCTTCAAGGGAAGAAGATGGTAATATTTCTTACTGTCTGCAAAAAGATTTAGAAAATGAAAATGTTTATACAATGGTGGAGATTTGGCAGGATATGCAAGCAGTAACCTATCATAATTCAACCGAGCATTTTAACCAGTTTGTAGGCAAAGTAAATGACTTATTGACTGAACCGTTAGATATTAAAGCTTACGAGGGACAACAGCTAGATTTATAGTGGGAGAGGCATGACGCCAGGTCCGCTATATTAGGTTCGCCATCAATAGAACTTATATTTTAGATTTTTTTCGAGGGACTCCAGTTAATGGGGTTTCTTTTGCTTTTTCTCCATTTTAGAAACGTATTGTACTGACAAAGTATTTCGTCCAGAAATTGACGGTTAGTTGTCCAGGGGGTCACATCAGTCCCTTGACCCATTTAAGAGCTAAAAGGTTGCTTGGGACAAGGGACCTGTCCCTCATTATGATTCCTATTATGAATTACCCGCTATTCCCACATGAAAGCGACAGCTTACACAATGTTTTTCATCTAACAGAAGACAAAGAACATTTCATCTGGAGTCCTCATCTAGAAATCCACGCCTTTGATTTATCCCGCCTGAACGGGCATTAAGACTCCCATCTTGAGATTTCGAGCAAACAAGGAAGATAGGTGGGAGATCAACTGCCCGTAAAGGTCCGATTGGTTCAACTAACCATCAGTGGGGGATGAAGGAACCCCCCGCTGACGGAAGGTTCACCTTATCCCAATGCATAGTAAAATGGAAGAAGTATCGTAGGGAAATGAAGAATAATCCGTCTCCAGAACTACCATGGCTAATGATGTTATCAGCTGCCGACCAGATGTTGCCTATAAATATGGCTATCAATCGATTGAAGGATTTTCAAGAGCTTTTCGTGAATGGAGCGGTTTTTTACCTTCAGAAGTAGCGAAAAACAAATTTCAAAAATCATTTCCCAAATTTGCATTTTACATCGATATACGGGGAGGAAAATCAATGGAGTTCAAAATTGAGAAAAAGGAAAAGTTTTATATAGTAGGTGTATCGAAAAGGGTACCGATTCAATTCAAAGGTGAAAATAATGCGATCATCGAACTAGCACAGTCTATTTCCGAACAACAAAGAACGAAAATGCATCAATTAGCTGATTTATATCCACATCAAGTCTTGAACGTGTCCTATGATTTTGATGAAGGCTACTTAGAAGAGAAAGGTTCCTTAACCCATATGATCGGTTTTGCCACGACACAAGAAAATGCATTCGCTGATTTAGAGCAAATCTCGATTGAAGAAAGCTTATGGGCGATTTTTCCTAATCAAGGTCCATTCCCTGAAACACTGCAAGAAACCACTGCCAATATATATGCGGAATGGCTGCCTTCTTCAGAATATGAAGCAATCGATCTGCCTGGCATTTCTTTTACAAAATACAACGGTACATCGGAAAATGTATACAGTGAAGTCTGGCTGTCAGTAAAGAAAAAAGAAAGCAATAAACGAGGCTGATGATTGCATTTAATCCTCAATACACTACTTGAAGCCAGTCAGGAGATTCTGACTGGTTCTTTTGGGATCCAATAAAGTCAATGTTGGTTTGAAATTGTGGCTTCAACATAGTGTTATAATTGACCGTGTTGAAGATGTTTTTAAAAGTAAGCAGCTTTGGAAATTTAATGATAAATAAAAAATACACCAATGGAACTTGAATTAGGAGTGAGGTAGATGAAACGTATATCGATATTAATTGCTGATGATGAGGAGGAAATTGCGGATTTAATTACTATCCATTTGGAAAAGGAAGGATACTATTGTGTTAAAGTAACGGATGGGCAAAAGGCTGTGAGTGTTGTCGAGACTCAGGTCATTGATTTGCTGATTTTGGATATTATGATGCCAAAAATGGATGGATTTGAAGTAATCCGCCGCATTCGTGAAAAACATAATATGCCCATCATATTTTTGAGTGCTAAAACATCTGATTTCGATAAAGTACAGGGACTGGTCATAGGAGCGGATGATTACATGACTAAACCATTTATACCCATTGAATTGGTAGCACGGGTAAATGCACAGCTGCGTCGCTTTATGAAGTTTAATCAACCTATGACCCAACAGAACTCAAACTTGGAATTTGGGGGATTAACGATTTCTCCTGAACAACGTACAGTAACGCTATATGGTAGGAATATTGAGTTAACACCGAAGGAATTTGAAATTTTATATTTATTAGCCAGTAATCCAAATAAAGTTTATAGTGCTGAAGATATTTTTCAAAAGGTATGGGGGGATGCATACTATGAAGGTGGGAATACCGTTATGGTTCATATTCGTACTTTGCGGAAAAAACTTGAAGAGGATAAACGGAAAAATAAATTGATAAAAACTGTATGGGGGGTAGGTTATAAACTCAATGGTTAAAATACTGCGGGGCTTTC
The DNA here is from genome assembly GCF_014207535.1 of Bacillus benzoevorans. GTDB lineage: Bacteria > Bacillota > Bacilli > Bacillales > Cytobacillaceae > Bacillus_BD > Bacillus_BD benzoevorans. The sequence goes on along the minus strand of NZ_JACHGK010000002.1, from coordinate 43,288 downwards.
GTTCAAAAATGATCATAATGTTGGGTTTAAGCATGTTGTTCTCCAGCATCATAACATACCTACTCTTTAAAGTACTTCAATTGTATTATTATACAAATGTTAGTCATGGAGATACACTAGCTTATGTTCGCAAAATCATAGGAAATTTTGGAGACATTAACTTCTTTTTACTGTTATTTATCTTGCTTTCGATATTATTATTCTTTTTCCTTACAAAACCCTATACTGCCTATTTAAATGAGATTTCAAAAGGAATTCATTATCTCGCTCAAGGGGACTTTAAGCATCGAGTGCAAATATTGTCAAATGATGAATTTAGCGATATTGCACAAAGTATCAATTTGGCAAGTGAAAAATTAGAAGAAGCGATTCTGCGAGGAGACTTTTCAGAAAGCAGTAAGGATCAATTGGTCGTCAATTTAGCTCATGATTTGCGGACTCCACTTACCTCTGTTTTAGGATATTTGGATTTAATCATGAAGGATGAAAGCTTGAATAAAGAACAAGTCCGGCATTATTTAACGATTGCCTTTACTAAATCTCAGCGTTTAGAAAGACTAATTGATGAATTATTCGAGATAACTAAGATGAATTATGGCATGTTACCAATTGAGAAGAAACCAATCGATTTAAGTGAGCTGCTTATTCAATTGAAAGAAGAGTTGTATCCTGTCTTTGAGCAAAACGATTTGATAGCAAGGATGAATATGACTTCCCCTTTATCTATTATGGGTGATGGAGAGTTATTGGCACGGGTGTTTGAAAATCTTCTCATTAATGCAAATCGCTATGGGTATGAGGGGCAGTATGTAGACATCAACGGTTTTATTGATGCAGAGGAAGTAGTTATTCAAGTTATCAATTACGGAGATATCATTCCTCCAGATGAACTGCCGCATATTTTTGATATGCTTTATACTGGTGACAAAGCACGAACTCATCAAGAAAATAGTACAGGCCTCGGTTTATTCATTGCGAAGAATATTGTAGAGCAGCACAATGGGACAATAACTGCCGAAAGTGACTTAATACGCATGATATTTGCAGTCCGATTACCAATGGAGGATTCCCAAGAAGTAAAAAATTTAAGGGAAATTTAATATTTACCCCACTTTTTATTTTAGAAGTTTTTCCTATGCTATTAACAAGTTCCATCAAGGAGGAGACTAAAATGAAAAAGTGGGGATTTTTATTATTATTGTGCTTGTGTTTAACCTTCATATATAATGAGCCGTTTTTTGAATCAAAAGAAGAAATACAAAGTGTTGAACAATATGAAAATGGTAAAGCAGCGGATAGGAGAATTTCTGAAATTCTCCAAAAGAAAGAGATTACAAAAGAACAAATTTATCAAGGAAATCTGCTTTTGGTCAACAGTGAATATCCGGTTCACCCAAAAAGTATTAAATCGGATGTCATCCATCTATCACAGCACAATGAAGTGACAAAGGGGTATGGATTGTTAAATAGTGAAATTTATTTGTCAGAGGATATAGCACGTAGATTTTCAGAGATGATTACTGCCGCCGAAAAAGAAGGAGTTCGTCATTTCTCCATTACCAGCGGCTATCGAGATTTTGATGAGCAAAATGTACTTTATCAGGAAATGGGTTCTGACTATGCGCTGCCAGCCGGCTATAGCGAACATAATTTGGGATTATCGCTTGATGTAGGATCTACGCAAATGAAGATGGCTAATGCATCAGAAGGAAAGTGGATAGAAGAAAACGCTTGGAGATACGGGTTCATTTTACGTTATCCAAAGGACAAAACGGCCATCACAGGCATTCAGTATGAACCTTGGCATATTCGCTATGTTGGAATTCCGCACAGTGTGATTATGGAGGAAAACAATTTTTCTTTAGAGGAATATTTGGCTTTCTTAAAAGAACAAAAGTCCATTTCAACTACTATACATGGTGAAAAATATGAAATCACATATTACCCTGTAACCCAAGATACCATTATTCATGTGCCTTTTAATCATCGTTGGGAGATATCAGGCAACAATACGGACGGTGTAATTGTGACAGTGTTTCCAATATCATTACATACTAATCTCAAGGAGGGGGGGATGACAGAATGAAAAAAGTAAAATTAGTGAACAGAATGATTGTACTAGCACTATTTGGCTTTTATATGTATGCATTACTTAGAGTCATTTTATTTAAGTTTCGCTGGAGAGATATGACCTTTCTTATGTATCAACTTCAGAGGAATCTTGAGAACCAGGATCATCTCATGTACCAATTGCAAACAGGTAATTTTATCCCGTTTCAAACAATATTCATTAATATTCAGAGTCTATCGGGCTGGCATGATTTCAGTAATTTGGTTGGGAATATTGCAGCGTTTATCCCATTTGGAATGTTTCTTGTATTATTATCTAAAAATAAAGGGAAGACATTCATAGGCGTATTAACTCTATCTTTGAGTTTAAGTTTATGCTTGGAATGCCTACAGGTTCTTTCTTCTCTCGGAATTTTTGATGTGGATGATTTAATACTAAACACTTCCGGGGGATTGCTGGGCTATGGTGCTATCAAGCTTTATGACAAGGTTTATCGTAAATTCATCAAACGTTGTCCAAGATAGAGATTTTTGAAAAATAAAAATTTTTATCTCTTCCTGCCCAAGGATTTCAAATCCTTTGTATTGCGGGCGGTGTCTCGCTGTTGAATGGGGGATTATACTTTTCTACCTTTTTGTTTTGGACCTTTTTAGCCATCCTTCTTCATGTGTTATTCGATATCTGTAATATTTATGGAACACAAGCGTTACGACCATGGAACCAGAAATGGATTGCGTTAAATATCCTGCCCATTTTTGATCCGTTTATCATGTCCCTGCTTGTACTTGGTACGGTTCTTTGGATTTTAGGATTTTCACCGGGAATGGTCTTTTCTTTTGTCTATATTCTTATCTTGCTCTATATTTTGCTCCGCTATGTCATACAGCAAAAGATCAAAAGGCAGCTGCTTTCCGAAAGTTATTCTGAAGGACCTATACACTAATCCCCATGATGTGCATCAATCAATGGGGGGGATTGCCAGTTATCAAGATCAATATAAGCTGGGAAAATATGAAAATTTCCGGGTCCTTTGATCAAAAGTCATAATGAAGGCAGACAAAAAAAACAAGATCATCCTTGCCTCGAAGCAACATACCTTTGTTCACTTTTTAAAAAAATATTCCAATTGTTTACATGCTAAAGTCTTCGAAAAAATGGATGGTTTCGAGGTACATTGGTATGATCTGCGGTATCAATCGAAAATCAAATTGAAACCGTTGGCCAACTGCCAAAGGAGCTTGTCATTTTGGCAAAGTATGACCAGGTGGGAATTGGAACTGTGGAGAAGTTGTTTAATCAATTGAAAGAGAAACAGCAAGAACGCTTTACTAAAGAATAAGTTAACATATAATAGTGCCTTTTGTGAACGATTATTCTCGCTTTGAGCAGCTGTTGAGAATTATTATGGAAGAAATGCGACCAAGGATAGACATTCCTTATCATACTTAATCTAAATAGATGAGAGTGATTAAATGGCCACTTACAAAGAAATACAAGCGTTTGTAAAAGAGAATTTTGGTTACACACCTAAGACATGTTGGATAGCTCACACAAAAGAAATATGTGGTCTGTCTCCGAAAGTTGCTCATAATAGAAACAAAGTTAATGAGAGAGTGTTTCCTAGTCCGGAAGAAAAACAAGAGGATATTAAAAGTGCATTTCGATACTTTGGAATGATTTAGCATACTATCAATTGCATGGAGAAATGATTAAAGTATTCGAGTAAATAATTTAAATCCCTTTCTGAAGGAAAGAAATTCAAGAAAAAGCCACCGCACATGCAATTAGAACACAAGGAATTTCCAGTGTTTTTGTTTTATCGCGGGAATATGTTCGGTAAAACCTTGTTTCCCAAGAGCGTTTTCACGTGGGAGCTTGGGAATAGTCTTTTGGTATTTGAAGACCTGCATTAAGAAAACAGGAGAGTTAATCAGTTGAGTGAATGATCGGTTCTCCTGTTTGGATTTTTATAGGTTTTTCAAAATAATTGGCTGTAATGAATGCCGGTAATATATACAAGTTATATAATCTTTTGGTCTTCATTCTTTTTTTCACGAATAACAATCTGTTTATCTCGTGACCAATCTAGAAAAAGATCATATGCTTCTTTTGATTTAAATTCAACAATTGTTGAAAGGAATGATTGTTGTACTACATTTCCTTGCTCTAGATCGATAGTGAACTGGCGATTCGCTACTTTGTCCAGGTGCCACCACCATTCTTCAAATGGTTTATCAATTTGAAAGTCATAAATTTGTTTCAAGTGTTCATATATACTTTCAGCCATTTCTAAAAGGAATTGATCCTTTTCCTTCAGTAATGTCTTTTCTTCAGGTGTTAACTCATGATAATGCTGGTGCAAGACAGTTCTCTTATGGAATGCTTCAATCGTCTCAAAGGGACTCATTTCAAAATCTTGAAGGTCTTCACCATAGAATTCAATTTCTTGTTTAAAGCCCATCACTGCGCACCTCCTGAACAGTTCCTAAAAAAATATAGCCCTCATCTTTAGATAAATACTTTGAATAGTTATTCGGGGGAAATGCTGTTTCCATGATTCCGTCTTCTCCAATTATGTCAATCCAATATTTGTCACCAATTACGTAATAACGCTGCTTAAATATTTCTTTAAAATAAAGATTGGTTTCACTATCTAATTCTTTTACTATGTTGACGATGAGTTGGTTGTAGTCTTCTAAACTCCAGTCTAATGGTAAATGACCGCGCCTTTTTCTCTTGTTAAAATGGTGGATATCCATGCCATGTTTCCACTGCGGTCCATCTTCAATCAAATTATCAAGTATTTTTATTACCAGTTTACGGATTTCTGTATTTAACATGATTTCCATCCACATTTAAACTATATACTTAAATTTTAACATACTAATGTAAAATTAGAAATTTCAAAAGAGCTTGATTTTGGTGCAGTTAGGGACTTGCGGGAAAGTTTCATTATCCCAGTTCTCTTCTTAATTGTTATTTGATGGAAAAGAAGTGGTCTTATCAAGTGACCGGGCGGATATCTTACGGCATATGCTTCTGATGTGTTCGAAAGATTCCCCCGGAACGAGAGTGACCTTTCGAAATTATTTTGGCAGTTATGGCAAGGACGGAGAAGTAACCAACGAAAATTTTAGACAAAGAATTTCACGGTTAAGATCGAAGATGGATCAAATCGGACTAAAAGATCATATCATTCAAACAAGACATTTAGATGAAACAGCTTATTACTTTGATGAAAACCTCTCCTATATGGTTTTATACAGAGTGGATGATGTCGTAGCGAACGAATACATCTCCCTTCATTCCAGTAATTGAAAGGGATAAAACTCCAGAAAATGTAATCCTGTGACAGGGGTGTCATAGCCTTTTTGTGATAATAAAGCTACATTCACGAAAGGGAGAGGATTAGATGAAAAACTGGAATGCATTATTTGTTCGCCACGGGTGGTTATTAAAGAAGGAAAAAGAAAATGTATTTGATTGCCGTCATGAAACAGAAATGAACAAACAATTTCTACTACAAAGCTTAGACCAAGCAAATCTATCCTATGATTATGATGGAGAAACGCTTGTGATGCATAGTGGACCAATACAAGAAGAAGAATGGATTTCCATCCTTGATTTTCAGGACCGTGGACATGGAGGATTTCTTTGGTTCAGACCGGGGCTGGAAGAGCCAAAGATACAGGAGCTTGATACGTATATATGCGGGATTGTTCGTCAACTGAATCGGCTTGGATTTTATACAAATGGATCTTGTGATGGTCATGGCCGGAATTCTGCCTCAGTCTCGATTGTCAAAAATGACAAGGACATTGAGCAGCTGGAACAATTGCTTTTAGCGCTAGGGATGAGACGAGTCAACTACCGCGAGAATGCGCGTAGCTTTGTTATTTACTTCTCATTAAGAAGTACGGAACTTCTCCATGTAGCGGAAAAGTTAAGTATGGTGGAAGAAGAGTGGCTAGAAAACGGAATTGACTATATCAAGGAACAGCTCTTTTATGTTCAACTGGAAGAACTCCTTTCTATCCCGGGGGAAAGCTGCAGTGAGGCGCTAATCAGAGAGGTAGTAAAAGAAAAATTAACTCCATTCGTCGACTATATGACGGTCGATCGCTATGGTAATTTACTCGCAGAGAAAACATATAAATCTGACCACGGTCCAACGATTTTACTAAGTGCTCATTTGGATATGTTTGAAGAAATTACAGCGAATCGAAGTATTGTGAAGGAGAACGGGATTTGGTCGAGCAGTGAAGGCATTTTAGGGGCAGATGACCGTGCGGGAGTTGCGGTATTATTGAATATTGCTGAAGCCCTGTATATATCGCCTAGTTTTTCTGGAAAAATAAAATTTATTTTTACCGTAGAGGAAGAAGTTGGCCTTGTCGGGGCAAGAAACGTAGATGAGTACTTTTTATGGGGAACAGATGCTGCGATTGTGGTGGACCGCCGTGGAACCGGGGATATTGTTACATCATGTGGAGGGTATATCCCATTTTGCGAGGAAGCATATGGCAGATTTATTGAACAAGCTGCAACAGAAGCGGGATTAAGTGGTTGGAAATGCATCCAAGGCGGCAGCAGCGATACAAGAATTTGGGCTGGGCATGGAATTCAAAGTGTCAACCTTTCAGTTGGATACAACTATGAACATACGGATGCGGAATATTTGGATATACAAGCTTGTTACGGAACGGTGCAATTAATTCAGTCTTTTCTAGGAAAAGGTCAGGAACTGCGACGGGTGTTGCATGACATAAAAAGAAAAAAGAAAAGTTCATATGAATTAATACTTTATGGTTCTCCTGTTTGCTTTAGTTAAAGCAATGGGAGAACCTATTACTTTTTCATCTAACCTAAGACAAAGAACATTTCATCTGGAGTCCTCATCTAGAAATCCACGCATTTGATTTATTCCAATTCATTCATGGTAAAATGGAAGAAGTATTGAAGAGAATTGAAAAATACTCATACTTCAGAACTTCCATGGCTAATGATGCTGTCAGAAGCTGATATTAAAAAGATAACTGTTGATACCGAAATATTTCGTGAATGTGAGTGAATAGTGTATATACTCGAAGTAACATAGACAGAAAGGAGATGGAATTATGACTCAATCATTGGAACTGGCGACTTTTGCTGGGGGATGTTTTTGGTGTATGGTATCACCTTTTGATGAGTTGCCAGGAGTGAAACAAGTGGTTTCTGGATATACAGGCGGCCATACATCCAATCCAACCTATGAGGTAGTATGTACAGATACAACGGGGCACTATGAAGCAGTTCAAATTACATTTGATTCTACTATTATGTCTTATCAAAAGTTACTGGAACTTTTCTGGCAGCAAATTGATCCGACAGATAACGAAGGCCAGTTTAACGATCGCGGTTTATCCTATCGGACAGTCATTTTCTATCATAGTGAGGAACAAAGAAAAATAGCAGAGGCCTCCAAGAGCAAACTTGCTGAGAGCGGGAAATTCAAGAAACCAATTGTTACAGCGATTTTGCCGGCTGGACCTTTTTATAATGCAGAAGAAAAACATCAGGATTACTATAAAAAGATCCCGTTTCACTATAATCTATATATAGAAAGCTCTGGCCGCGCGAAATATATTCGCGAGCATTGGAAAAAACGAAAAAGCGATGAGGAATTAAGGAAAGACCTTACCTCTATTCAATATGAGGTAACAAGAAATAATGCAACCGAGCCTCCTTTTCAAAATGAGTATTGGGATCATGAAGAAGAAGGGATCTATGTGGATGTTATCTCAGGCGAGCCATTATTTAGTTCAGCTGATAAGTATGATGCGGGCTGTGGCTGGCCGAGCTTTACAAAACCATTACGACGTTCAGAGCTAGAAGAGAAATTTGATACCTCTCATGGATTGAGAAGGATTGAAGTTCGGACAAAAACATCTGATGCCCATCTTGGTCATGTTTTCGATGATGGTCCTGGTCCTGATCGGGCACGCTACTGCATAAATTCCGCAGCTCTTCGGTTTGTTCCCAAAAATAAATTAAAGGAAGAGGGATATGAAGAGTTTCTGAGTCTTTTTAAAAATTAATATAATCAATCCGGGAATATAAAAAACATTTCCGGTTACTTTTTTAATGAACATTCCCTTATGAATTTATCAATGAATTTATTCCAATTCATTGGAGAATGGAAGAAATATCGCAGGGACATGAAGGATAATTCTTCATCAGAACTACCATGGCTAATGATGTTCACTGCGGCAGATAGTAAAACAACAAGTAACTAATTGGAGCAGAGTAGGGAAGTAAGAAGCAGGAGAATCTCGCATAGAGACTCCTGCTTTTATATGCATCTGATTTATTTAAGAAAACATGAGGGGATTTCCTCCAGGTGTAATGATAAAAGTCGAGTTTATCGAAATATCTCGATTATCTATATATAATGATTTGTATGGGTAATTTTCATATGAAAAATAGATTGGTGGGGATGAGATTGAAAAAGATTGAAAAGGTATCAATGATTGGTCTTGGTGCCGTTGGGGCAGCATATGGAAGTAAATTGCATGATTTATTGGGAGATTCATTCCAAGTGGTGGCCAATGAAGGGCGGATTCAAAAATTTGAACAGGACGGAGTAAAGGTGAATGGGCGTAAGTATCATTTCAATTACATTACGCCGGAAACAGAAACCACTCCGGCCGACTTGGTCATTTTTGCCGTAAAAAATGCTGATTTAGCCCAAGCGATGGAGGATATGAAACAACACATTGGACCGGATACGATTCTTCTATCGTTATTAAATGGCATTTCGAGTGAAGATGAAATCAGAGCGGTCTATCCAAAGCAGCACATTCTTTACAGTGTCTGTATTCAAATTGATGCGGTTCGCAACGGCAATGAAACGAATTTCAGCTCGCTTGGCTGGATTGAATATGGTGAAAAGAATAATGCTATAACCGATGAAGTGCGCGCCGTTCAAGAACTGTTGGAGAAAGCGGGAATTAGTTACAAAATCTCGGAAAACATTTTACATACGATGTGGTGGAAATTTATGGTGAATGTCGGTATTAATCAGACATCATCTGTACTGAGAGCTCCATATGGTGTTTTTCAATCGGTTCCAAGTGCGAATGAATGGTCTGAGGCAACGATGCGTGAAGTCGTGCTTCTGTCACAAAAAGCTGGTGCCAATTTAACGGAGGACGATGTGATAAGTTTTCGCCCTGTATTACATAGCATGTCTCCGAATGGAAAAACCTCGATGCTGCAAGATATGGAGGCAGGAAGAAAAACAGAAGTCGAATATTTAGCAGGAAAAGTATGTGAGTTAGGGGAAAAATACGGGGTACCCACACCTATTAATGATCAGCTGTTTAAAATCATTCGTATAATGGAAGAAATGTAAACTTGAGAATGAGGTACAGTTGATTAATTATACAGAAGCTAACGCCTATATTATTACCGCAAAATAAAATTATGAAGTAAAATCTAGAGCCCTCCGACAGTGGAGGGCTCTGGGTTTTGCGCAAATATATTTATCTGCTAGGCTATTCTTTCAATTTAATCGTTATTTCAAATTCCTCCAGATAATTTGGTGCATCCATCGATACTGTTGTAATATATAAATCATCAGCAGGAGGTGTTTTTGAAAAGGATTTCTGGTATTGATTCACCGTACCATCAACCCGTAATGCTGGCCCATCAGATTCATAACGCGTACCGGCTGCATCTTCGAGCCAAAAGGCAATTGCTTGACGATACAAATCTTCGCCTTCTACTTTATAGGTAAATGTGGTTACGCCATTTTCCTTTGTTTTTGATAAAACAGTTAAGTTACCGATGGCTCCTTGAGAAAAGAGAATTTCCTTTCCTTCCCATTTTTCTTTTTCTAATGCAGGTGGATTTTCATTGATCCCGTATGAAATTGGTTTAATGGTGATGGACTCTGGAATGGTTTGCAATGGTTCGAAATAGTACTTATAACTGCCAAAAACTGTCCCATTTTCAGGTCCGCCCCCGCCGCCTCCACCACTTAATGGCTGTAAGAAACGCCCTTTGTCATCGATTACTCGATAGTCAATAAATTCATATTTGTTAGAATGAAAGACCTTCTCATCCATTATTAGACGAAGTGATATCTCTGTTGATGTAGGAAAGAAAGTAATTTTATCATAGTGAATGGTAAGATCCTCTTGCTTCTTTACCTGATTGATCCAAAAGGCTTGATAATTTCCTTTCTTTGTCACTGGTAAGTCCACTGACCATGCATTTCCTTCACGCGGGCGAATGCCAAGGATGAATGAATCAGGAAGTTCTTCACGAACACGGATACTCATCGTTCCGGCATATAATCCGTTTTCAACTTCTGATTCGCCCGTACCCATTCCATGACTGCCCATTGGTTTGCCGTCAATTAAGAACTCAATGCTGGACGTAAATTGACTTTCCGGTTTCTTTTCATTAACTTGAATGGTATTGCCAATATGAATCATGATAGAAATTATTTTATAGACCAAAGAGAATCTGAACGAGAAAGAAGATGTGTTCTTCAATCAGGGGTTATTCTTATTAGTTTAGAGGGACCGAAATAAATAGGAAATATAAGAATCAGCTCTGTGTATTTCAGGCAATAATCCCTTTATCGATATAAAATCCGGCTAGGTTTTCGTAGTAATCATTGTATGGTTGTGCTTCGCAATAAACTTCGAATTCACCGCTCATCTCATATCTTTCTTGATACAGGTGATCATGCAGCTTTTGTGTGATGATTCCGTAATAATAGGCAATGGGCTTTTGGATTTTCTTTGTTTTGATATTTCTTACTAGCTGCTTAAAGGAATCGATGGCTGTTGTAAGAACGAATTCCGTTTCATTTTTAGAGTTATAATTGTAGGCAGCGATTCTAGTCATCCTCCAATATTCTTCAATGGTCTTTGCATTGTTGAAATAGTATTTAACGAGCTGAACAAACGGTTTTGCAACATAGTCACTTGTAAAGCTGTGATCAAGCTGAACTAGTTCATTCTTTGGTTCTTCTTTACGTTTATTTAGATCTTTTATTTTTGTTGTTTCAGAAGGATTGCTAGTTTCATTAGGGTGGTTCAATTTTTCCTCTTTGGGCAGTTCATTTGTTGGAAAAGGAGAGAAAACATAAAGGTTGCTCGATTGAGAGCCATTTTTACGCTCCGTTTCATAAATGGTCATCATGCCCAGTTTCTTTGCTTTACCTAGCATTCTTTTAAAAGTTGAGCGAGAAATCCCATTCTCATTAAAGTCCTCGTGAATCGCCTTTAGAATAGTACCGATTTTGGCATGACAAACCCCTGGGATTTTGGCCGCAAAACGAATTAGCCGTTTTAATCCCAGTAGCTCCCCTTTGGAAAAATCCTTCTTATGCTCCGCCATCCATTGCTCCATATGACGATTGAACTCTGTCAAAGATGAAAATTGCGAATACGCTCTATATTGTTCCATTGCAACTGATTTAATGTTCATTTCTTTACACCTCGCTGCAGGAACACGGGGTTTTTGGTCCCGATTCCCATTCCAATTATTATTTTCGTTTAGCTAGTTCCGACTAAGAGAAAAAAACTTTCCCCTTAACTTCTTCACTATAATGAAAGTTAAAATTGGAGTCGAATCGCCTAACCCTATTTCCCAGACCCGAACCATCATTTCCCGACCGCCAACCTCTATTTCCCGTTATTTCCCGAGCAGTTCAAGGCAATGAACCGAGATTTTAGCACTATTTTTTATAAAAAAGTTTGTTTGGAGGAACATGCTAGTATTTTAAAAAAGAGCATATGACGAAGCTGATTAGAGGATGTGTATCAGACCGGAATATATTAGTTTCTACATCCAGGAATGAAAGAACTAAGGTAGAAATCCAATTAATCAATCAGTATGACATGCTACCTGAACGGACGCTTTATTATTGGTCCAAGTTGTTTTCCGCTTCATTGGGAGCGGGGCAGGATTATTCCGAACTTGCTCCAACGACAACCAATATGATTCCTATTATGAACTACCCGCCTCACATTCCTTTTGCAAACGAAATGATGCATAAGTTAGAAAAGCTAGGGCTGCTTTACCATACTGAACCTTAAGATAAGGCAATATTAAGCAAAGTCTTAAATTAATAATTATGAATGAAATGATGGACATAAATGGTGGAAAATGGAGGTTGGGGAGAAGCAGGAAAAATTATGGCTGGAATTGAAAAACATTACAACAGGCAAATAAAAAAAGGCACCATCCAGAAACTAGATGGTGCCTAGTTTATTCTGCCAAGATCGTAGTGACAATTTTTTCGACATGGATTTCAGTTGTATTGAATACAGGCATGGCCAAATCTTCTTTTTGCAGGAGCATAGGGAGCTCTGTGCAGCCTAAAATGATTCCATGCACACCATCTCGCTTCACCATTTGTTCGATGATTTCTAAAAACTGTTCTTTTGTTTCTTTATTCACAAGTCCATTTTCCAATTCCTCGACAATCTTCTTATGAATAAATTTTTGTTCTGCTTCATTTGGGACGATGATTTTCCGATTTTCAGCCGCGAAGGGAATTTTGAAAAAATCATTTTCCATTGTGAATTTTGTTCCAATCAGCCCAATCTTTTGCAGCCCACCCATTTTCACGTTTAGCAAGGTTTCCTCAACGATACTGATCATGGGAATTTGAACTTTTTGCTGCACCTCACCAAAGACAATGTGCGGAGTATTGCCGGACATCACAACAAAGTCCGCCCCTGCATTCTTTAGTTCTTGCACAGCGTCTGCCAAATAATCAATTAGCTCTTTTATTTGTCCGTTTGTTAGAAGCTGAAACAGCTTATACATATTAATACTGTTGATAAATAGTTCGGGCAGTACTTCTTTCGAGCCTACTCTTTCTTGAACCTTTGCAATAATAGATTGATAATAGTCAACCGTTGATTCCGGTCCAATCCCACCGATAATGCCAACCTTTTTCATACGCTTTTCCCTCACAATCCTTTAAAATAACTCTGTTAAAGTAGGGACGCGGGGACAGGTTCCGCGTCCTGCGTTTTTGGGGGAACTGGGATAACAAACCTGTCCCTCTGTCCTTGCCACGTTTCGCCCCGTATTATTTGTGTTAGTATATAAATATGATTTTATCCAAAAGAAAGAGGAATGCAAATGAGTGTTGGCAGAAATGATCCCTGTCCTTGTGGGAGTGGGAAGAAGTATAAAAAATGTTGTATGCAAAAGAACAATGTTCTTCAGTTGCAAAAGTTTAAAATAGAACGTTTTTATCAACAAAAAAATAGTCTTGTGAATCAACTCCAAGATTTTATTTCTGAGAGGCTTTCATCAAGTCACTATCAGCAAATTAAATTCGAGTTTAAAAATAGAGCAAAATTAAAGTCCGCTGAAGAACTGAGTCTTCTTTTTGACTTTTGGCTATATTTTTTCTACCGCTATGAAAATGGCCTGCGCGGCATTGAATGGTTCCTGGCAGAAAAGGGACAACGGCTCTCGGATGAGGAGCTTGTCATGGTCAAAAGATGGATAGGGCTTAAACCAAAGCTCGTTCAAGCCATCGACAAGACAGACTCAGAAATTCTGTTCCTTGACTTTTTTACAAAAGAAAAAATACCCGTATCCAATTATCAGGAAAATATCCCCTTTTTCACTCCTTGGGATAGCACGTTAGCTCTGCTCGAACCATTTGATCACATTTATTATTTTAATGGTGTGAGGAGGATGGCGAGTCCAAAGGGATATCATCATGCAACCATGTTGGCGCAAAGACTGATGAGGGAAACAGGGCTTACCCATGAAGAAGTTCTAGTCGAGTATTATCCTGAATTGCTTCACGCCTTACAGGATGATAACGAAAAAGAGGATGTAGGGGAAAAGGAATTCATTCAATACAATTATAAATTTCGACTGCTGGACAAGCGCATTGGAGAGAATTTTTTATACAATGAAGAATACTTGACGATCGAGGCATGGGAGGATGCTTGTAAAAAATTCGTTTGGCTCGATGATCTGCATATATATAAGGATAGTGAACTCGATGGCGATATTCAATTTGGGGAAGTATTGGCCAGCCTAGAACTGCGTGATCAAACATTAACTTTTATTTCCACCTGATTAGAAACCGTGAATTTATTCTTAAAAAAATTGCAAAGGGCAGAAGGGGTTTTTCAGTTACAAGAATCGCAGGAAGAAAAGCTCACCTTGCCGATACAGGCTGAAGTGAAACAAATATTCATCATGGTTAAAAAAGATGTCCCAGAATACTTTACACTATTTGCGCAGCAACTTTGGACTTTTGAACAAAATGAACCAATCCCGATGTATGACAATCTTTCATTAAGAGAATTGGTCGAAAAAGGAAAAGGGGACAAGGCTGAGCTATGGTTGAAACAATCGGAGTATCAGTTGTATCTGATGCTTTACAAACAATATGGAAAAGTAGAGGTAACAGCAGATTTTAATACGGTAAGAAAACAATTGGACTTGGAGTTATCCCCTTTTGTGACAGGCGGAAAGCAGCGCCACACGGAACTTTTACCGGTACATAACAAAAAACAGCGGGTAACGGTTGTGTTGAAAGAGGACATTCCACTTTATGATAATTTGGGATTCTTACCGGAAAATGTTGATAATTTCTATGCAAAAGATCTCATTGCTTTCTATAAAGAAAAAACGTACGGGGCATCGGTCAGCACGATTAGAAAATATGAAAATAGTCTTTATGATATAAGAGAATATTTAGAAAGCAGTGCTGTGAACAATTGGAACGAATGCGACTCTGTCTTTTGGCAAGATTTCCTTGAAAAAGGTATCTACCAAATCAATGAAACCGTCAGCAAAACCAAACTTAAGGATAGAATCTCGACTGTAAAAGCATTAACTAAATGGCTGGAAAAAGAAGTTCAACATGTTTAACAAATTGCCAGAATAAAGCTTGTGTTGTAAGAATGATAGAAGTATGAATTCTGGTACCTATCCTCTATTGAGGTAAAACATGACCGCATTGGACATGATGAAGAAAGTCGAGTATGTTTAATTAGACGTTGACTAAAGCTACAGATAATTTTTTTAAAAGGAGCTGATTCCCTTGTTTAAAAGTTTGCAGGATGTAACTACTTTACATAATGAAGTGAAAATGCCTTGGTTTGGTCTTGGGGTGTATTTGTCTGAAGAAGGACAAGAGACGATAAATGCTGTGAAAGAGGCGATTAAGGCTGGATATCGCAGCATCGATACCGCTGCATTCTACAAAAATGAAGAAAGTGTTGGACAAGCCATTAAAGAGGCTGGAGTTCCACGCGAAGAATTATTTATCACGACAAAGGTTTGGAACACCGATCAAGGTTATGAATCTACACTAGTTGCCTTTAATGAAAGCTTGAAAAAGCTAGATTTAGAATATATTGATTTGTACCTTATTCATTGGCCTGTGAAAGAAAAATATAAAGAAACATGGAAGGCGTTGGAAACCTTATACAAGGAAGGAAAAGTTCGTGCAATTGGGGTTTGCAACTTCCAAATTCATCATTTAGAGGATTTACTTGCTGCTGCAGAAATTGCACCAATGGTGAATCAGGTGGAATGCCATCCTCGATTGACCCAAAAAGAATTACTTCGCTACTGCCAAGAACATCATATTCAATTAGAAGCATGGTCACCACTTGGCCGCGGGAGAATGTTAGGTGAACCAACACTAAAAGAGCTTGCAGCAAAATATAAAAAATCAGTGGCACAAATCATCTTACGCTGGGATTTGCAATGTGGCATGGTGACAATTCCTAAATCCGTTAAAAAACAACGCATTATTGAAAATGCCGATATCTTTGATTTTGAACTATCTGAGGAAGATATAAACGCGATTGATTCCATGAATCGTAATCATAGAAACGGTCCAGATCCGGATAATTTCAATTTTTAATGGATGAGTGGGAAAAAGTCTTCTTTAATGGGTAGCAAATGCGGAAAATCATTATGAATATTAGCTTGAATTCTAGTTTTCTGTTAAGGCGCGAATTCCTGGCACAAGGATTGCGCCCTGGACAGGGGTGACAGGTTTGACGTCCAACTTTTAGAAACAGGGACTATAATCTGTCCCTCTGTCCCCATAAAGAAAACAGAGTGTTTTAAGAAGCCAGAAGTACATTGGTGGTTGCTGTTGGTACAAGAAGCAAACCCCATTCCTTTATTCACTAAGGTATTATTTGAGTTTTCTGTTTCCTTTGTTTCTAAAAATTAATAGAACAAGTAATAACCCACACACCGCTCCGAGAAGTCCGCCAATGATAGCTCCGATTTGCCCAGCTGCTTCGTATCCACGCCCTCCATTGAATACAAAGTCTCCGTAATAGTTACCGCCCAAATCCATTCCGATAAAGGATCCGATGATCATACCGGTAACAAAGGATAGTGAAATAATGGTTAAAATAAGTAGCCCTCTTCGATTCCCTTTTCTTTTTAAGTAAGAATAAAGCGAATAACCGATTAGTGCGGGAATTAACAAGAGTACTAAAAAATCCATCTGTCTTCCCCCTCAAAAGGATCTTTTATTACTCATTATTCGACAAAATTCTTCTTATTACCTCGTAGTTTAAAAAATTTAACAGCCTCTGCTGCCAATTTAGCTCCGAATGGGGATCCAATTTTAATCGACCAGCATCGTTAATGGAAAGCTTTCATAAATAATAAGAATGATAAAAAAGAAAAAGGCAAGTTTATCGCGCCTTTTCCCTAATAAGGTGAATTCTATTTTGCATTTACATCAGGTTGATGAATGCCGAAGATATTTCCTTCCGTATCCTTATAGTATCCCTGCCACGCCATGCCAGGCAGTGCGTGCTTTGCAAGTGCGACAACACCGCCATTATTAAGAATTTTTGCTTCGATTGCATCGTAATCCTCTATTTGCATTGTACACACATAGCCATTTAATGGCTGATTTTGTTCTGGAGAAGGACTTTGCCGTTGCATGAGTGCTCCGTTTATTCCAGGCTCATTTTCTCCACCAGTTACTGCGCCAAAATACGGCATTCCTGCATATTCGCTCCAATCTTCAAATGTCCATCCAAATACTTCTCCATAAAACTTCTTAGCGCGGACCATGTCATCGACATGAATTTCAAAATGTACTAATCTGCTCATAATAACCTCCTGATTTTTTTCGAAGATTTTTGTAAAGTCTCATTATGTTTTCTAATAATCTGCTTGAAACTCCTTCTTCATTATGGAAGGAAATGGATAAATATAAACAAATATGCAAAGTACTAAGAAGTTACTCTCTTGGTAAATGTTAGAGGACAAACTGATAATTGGACACAGGACAGGTCCTGTATCCCGACTTATCCCTTATTATTATTATTATTGGGACAAGTTCAAACATGTCCCTTGTTTTTTCAAGGGATGTATTTTAAAAGAAGCATGCAAATCGTGCGGTTTTCGCTCATTTTTGGTAGACTAGGGGAGACAGATACTAAGACTGTTGCTGAGCATGCTGTAAGACCACAGGTATTCACGTCTCCTATCAAAAGGTGGTGCGCTTTTGCTGCTCAATAAGTTGAAATGGGGACCATGGGAAAATAAAAACTTCGGAAATTCTAGGAGATTAAATGATACATACTTTTTCTGGCGAGACAATCAGATTTGATTTAATTTATAAAAAGCGTACAACGATGGGCATTAATATAGATCTTTATGGAAATGTTGAAGTGCAAGCACCAAAAGGGACTTCTAAAGAATGCATACTTCAATTACTAGAGGAACACTGGGATTTTATCCAACAAAGGACAAAAGAAATGAAGGATAGAGCTGTTGGACACAAGGAGAACGTCTATGATGAGGATGGAAGTTTTCTTTATTTAGGAAACGCTTTTCCCATTTTGATCTTTCAGGATTCAGACATCGAGAAAGACAATGTTGTGTTTGAAGGGGATAAGCTGCATATATATGTGAAACATCATGAAGAGGATAGAATAAAGCAAGCCTTGAAACGGTTTTATTATCAGCAGTGTAAAGCGTTAGTGGAGAAGCGTATTCAATTCTATCAAAGCTACTTTAAAATAAAACCGCGTTCTGTACGTATAGCTGATAATAAGAAAACTTGGGGTACCTGTGATTCAATGCGACAGTTAACATTTAATTGGAGGCTGTCTATGGCACCGTTAGCGGTAATCGATTACGTTGTCGTTCATGAAATGTGCCATATGGTACACATGAATCACGATCGATCCTTTTGGCGTCTAGTTGGTAAAATACTACCCGATTATGAGCAACGGCAAAACTGGCTGGCTTTTTCCAGCTGGAAAATGATTGTTTAATCGATATAGCTGCAATTGTAATCCATTCAATCGCAATACATTTGTGTTGTGCAAATAATTGGATATAATGATGCAATGAAAACACTGAAATTTTAACGGATTTGGAGAACACCGCTGTCTGTTTTATCGAAAAATAAAGTTTAGTTGTAAATTATGGTATCATTAAGTCAAATGGATGATAAAAGGAGTTTTATTAATTGAAAAAAACAGAAGAAATAAGTGCACTACCTGAAAATTATGCGGAATTAAAAAAGCAGGCCAATCGAACATCAAGTTGGAGAGACCGTTTAGATGCGGTGGACGAGTTAGGGCATTGGAAGAATAAACAAACAATCGATATTCTTATGCGATTAATGAATAATGATGCTGTGTATAAGGTGCAAGAAGCTGCATTCCGTACTTTGAAAAAATTAGGTGAAGATGTTGAATTACCGTCTAGGAAAAAAGGTGATTTGGTTAAAGATACTACTAAAATCTTGTTAAGAATCAAAAAGAGTCTGCCAGCAGGTCATAGCTATCAGGAGTTCAAAGTAAAGGTACAGAAGATGAGACTGGATGTATATGATACGTATGAAGGTGACAAGGGGGCGGATTTTGATAAATGGCTTGAAAATATATGGGAGTCACTTCCAAATAAGTAGTGTAGATCCGAGTGCCTAGTCACTTATCGAAAGGTTGAATATTCTGATTCCATAGGCAGAAAGATATATTTGAAGAGCTGCAAAGATCTAAGGGATATAAAGACTATTAGAAAGTTTAAAGACAAGAAAAGTAGGTGAACAAAGTGGGAAAATATCAATTGGATTATAAAGGTCAGGCAGCTGTGACGAAGTTTCATGAAAAACAGACGCCTGCCAAATTTGATAAAAAGCAGCAACTTGAAAAAATGCGTACGGAGTATTTGAAAAAGAAGCAAAAACAAACAGATAAATAATGTGAATGAAAACATAGGAAGACTTAAATCTCCCTATGTTTTTCTTATTCAAAGTTCTTTTTTCAATTGCGATAGTTAATAGTGGCAGCCCTAAAGTGATCGTCAACGTTTATATGGGTGCCTTAACCGGGACTCTATGGGTGGGTGGATAGCTTTACAATTCAGTTTAAATTCTAAACGGATCAAAAAATTAGTATTACTTGCACCTGTTATGAGTTTTGCCCCTTTAAATTGGAAATCTCCATTTAAATTGTTTCCGGCATTGTGGTTTAGAAATTCTTTTTTTATAAGAAATTTATATAATTGGATGTTTGCTAAGCAAAATGTTCCTAATGAAACATTGTATAACCAATTTTTTATTGGCTATAAGTATGGAAAAATTAATCTTCGTGTTGCACCAAAGGTCTTTAAGCAAGAGGAACTTGAGAGATTACAGGCTGAAACACTAGTATTAATTAGTGAACAAGAGGTTGTTTATTCATCGACAAAAAAGGCATTAGATAATGCTGCTGCTATTCCAAAAATCACTGCAGTATTGATTCCGAATAGTTCTCATTGTTTACCCGCTGAACAAAATGAGATTGTTAATGATTTAGTAACCAAATATTTATTATAGGCTATGTTAAGAACAGTCCCCATGTTTCTAAAACATAGGATTTGCATTATCGTAGAAAAATAAGTAGACTATTATAATAGTATGAATAATAATGAAAATCGGGAGTCTGTGGAATCAGGCTGAGAGTACGACTAGGCCGTCGTAGACCGTTTGAACCTGATGGGTAATGCCAGCGCAGGGAGCATGAGAACAGTCATTTTATGCACTTTGCTTAGGCAGGGTGCATTTTATTTTGTGTTTGAAAGGATTGGATCAGATGAGTCAGCAGCAAGAGATCATAGAAGAACTTTCGCCATTTATCAAAAAGAATCAGCCCTCCGAAGAGGCGTTTAACAAATTAGCGTTACGTATTTTTTCTTATCAATATCAGCATAACCTTCCTTATCAAGTTTTTTGCCGCCAAAAAGGAAAAACACCGCGACTGGTAAAAGATTGGCGGGACATTCCGTTTGTGCCGATGAATGCGTTTAAAGAGGTTCCATTGACTTGTACAGACCCGGAAGCAGCAGTCGCGGTTTTTATGACAAGCGGTACGACAAAAGGGATTAAAGGTAGGCATTATCAATCAACGCTAGAAATAAGGGAACTTTCCATGATCGTAAACTTTAAAGAACGATTTATGAAAGAAACAGAGAAAATCCGTATGGGCGTGCTTTTTCCAACAATTAAGGAATTGCCGAATTCATCGTTAGCACATTATTTAGCCGTTGGGGTAAAGGAGTTTGGTACAGAAGGCAGCTGTTATTTATTAAATGAGAATGGGTTAGACATGGAACAAATACTGAGTGAATTAAAGCGTGCTGAAGAAACGGGAGAACCGTATGCTTTACTCGGAGCAAGCTATAGCTTTGTCCATCTGTTTGAGGAATTAAAACGATTAGGAAAGACGTTCAATTTACCAAAAGGAAGTAAGATCCTCGATACAGGAGGCTATAAGAATCAATCAAAAGAATTAGATTTGAATGAGTTTTATGGATTGCTGACAAAATATTTTGGTGTGGAAAGAAGCAATTGTATCAATATGTATGGAATAACGGAGCTAAGTACGCAATTTTATGACGATGGAAATGAAGTTGTTCCGTCTGTTAAATCAGGACCCAGCTGGATTAGAACGAGAGTGATCAATCCGTTAACAGGTGAAGAGGTGGCAAAGGGGGAACGCGGCGTACTTGTACATTGTGATTTAGCAAACTTCAATTCGGTGACGACGATTCTCACAGAGGATCTCGGAATTGAGGCTGAGAATGGATTTATCCTATTAGGAAGAGTGGAAGGTGCCGAAGCAAGAGGCTGCTCGCTTGCTGTTGAGGAGTTTATTCATTTAGCGAAGGGTTTTGCGAAATGAGGGAAGTAGCTGGTTATATTCCCGATATCGGGGAAGAGGAATTTGAGAGGAAAATCCTTAAATTCCACGATTTGGAAGTGGAACTGCCGCTCTTGTCGAATGAACAAATGAATAAAGTTATCGACACCGTTAAAAGGGGAAGTGCTGAAGGTTTAAAATCACTTACCGTATCTGAAGTGGTGGGGATCATTGATAAAGTAATGGACCGATTCTTAGACCGAAGCTCATCCTATCGCCAAAAGGCGGAAAAGCTGTTACCGATTGTCACAGGTTATGATGAAGAAACGATCCGTCTTGGGCTTACTTCTTATTTAAAATCATTTCGTAAACATGAGCTCCAGCGTTTTGTTGTGGAAGACTTAGGAAATCCATTATTGCTTGATGACTTTCAGCCGCGCGTAAAAGGCGGTTTTTCCAAAGCAATCGGACCCGGACTCATCACTCATGTGTGGGCAGGAAATGTTCCGGCATTGCCGCTATGGAGTTTCGTATCGGGTCTCATAGTGAAAGCAGGAAATATCGGAAAAGTATCGAGTTCTGAACCCCTTTTTGCCGGCTGGTTTGCGCAAGCTTTAGTAGAAGTGGAGCCAAGGTTAGCCAACTGCTTGGCAGTTGTGTGGTGGAAAGGCGGAGATGAAGAGCGAGAGAAAGCGGTATTTGACCAATCGAACCTCGTCATCGGATACGGCGGGAACCAGTCATTACAGTCCCTGCAAAGTCGCATTCCGATTACAACACGTTTTTTGCCATTTGGTCATAAAGTGAGTTTTGGCATGATTTCAAGTGCAGCCTTAGATGCGCAAAAAGCTTGGAGAACCGCTCATCAAGCCGCCCTTGATGTCGTTCGTTATGACCAGCAAGGCTGCTATTCACCCCATCTCTTTTATGTGCAAAAGGGCGGAAAAGTCACACCGCGGGAGTTTGCTCAGTATATGGCGACAGAGCTGGACAACCTTGGTACAAGATATCCGCGGCGCGCTCTTTCCATGGAAGAATCAGCGGCTCTTGCTTCATGGCGGCAAAAGGAGGAAATGAGCGTCTTTACAAATAGAGGAAAAGAAGTGCTTGGAAATGATGGGAATGATTGGACGGTCGTTTATGAAGAAAAGGCGATGGACTTTACTCCAAGTCCTTTGAACCGGGTGATTCGAGTCATCGCCTTTGAAAAAATAGAAGACATTCTTCCGTCGATGAAACCTTACCTCTCTTTTTTACAAACCGTCGGAATGGCTGCAAGTCCAAAGGAACTTTTTCAATGGTCGGAAAGTTTAGCCTCGATAGGAGTTACACGAATAACGGCTTTGGGGAGGATGACGGCACCAGAAGCTGGCTGGCATCATGACGGCCGCTTTAATTTATTGGATTTAATTAACATGGTGGATATCGAATCCTCGGCCGAAGGGGATAGTGAACGGTTTGCTCCTTATGTGGATTAGGAGGTATTTACGTGAGTTTTTTGACAATCGAAGATGTGACATATAGCTATCAGCAAGGGAAAGATCCCGTTCTGCGCCGAATCAACTGGGAAATTAAAGAAGGGGAGTTTCATTGTTTATTAGGAAAAAGCGGCTGCGGAAAAACAACACTATTAAAGCTGGCCGCCGGTTTGCTTTCGTCTGATCAAGGAAGGATTAGGCTGCAAGGAAAGGAAGTCGTGAAACCTTCGCCACAATGTGGATTTGTGTTCCAAACTCCGAATCTTTTGGAATGGAAAACGGTGATGGAGAATATGCTGCTTCCCATAAAGCTGAAACGGAAAGTCACAAAAGAGGATAAAAATCAGGCATTGGAGTTATTGGAACTCGTTGGATTGGAATCTTATCGTGAGCGCTACCCCCTGCAATTATCGGGCGGGCAACAGAGCCGCGTGGCACTTGCGAGAGCTCTGATTCAAAAGCCTTCCCTGTTATTTCTAGACGAACCTTTTGCCTCACTGGATGCCATTACAAGAGAAGAACTGCAAGACGATCTGCTACGGATGTGTCATATGCACAATATCACCGTTCTCTTTATTACGCATGATATTGCGGAAGCTGTTTATTTATCAGACGTAGCAGCTGTCATGGCACAAGGTGAAATTGTCTATCAAACACCTGTAAAGCTAGAAAGACCGCGCACGATGAGTATGAGATATGAACCCTATTTTAATGAAATATGTTTATCACTACGTCAAGCGATGAACGGTGAACAATCATGAAAAAAATGCCCATCTATTCGTTTTTATTGCTGCTTCTCTTACTCGCGGTATGGGAAGGTGCAGCTGCAACTTTGTCAGAACTTGTACTGCCGGCACCTTCCGTCATTTTGAAGACTCTTATTGAGGGGCTTTCGAGCGGTTATTTCACGCAGCATATTTATCGGACTGTTACAGAAGTTTCCCTTGGGTTGCTTTTTGGCGGTTTATTGGGATTTATTACTGGAATCCTCATGGGAGAGATCACTTTTTTACGGAAGCTTCTATTCCCTTATATTGTGGCCAGCCAGGCTGTGCCAAAGCTGGCTTTAGCTCCTTTATTTATCCTTTGGTTTGGTTTTGGGATGACGTCTAAAGTGGTGATCACGGCTTTAGTTTGTTTTTTCCCGTTACTCGAAAGTACAGTGACAGCGATTCAGTCAAGCGACAAGCAAAAACAGGAACTATTTAAAATGATGGGAGCGACACGCTTGCAAACATTAATTCATTTGAAAATTCCTGCAGGTATGCCGGGAATTTTGGCCGGGCTCCGCGTGTCTGTCGTCTTAGCAGTCGTTGGAGCCGTTGTCGGGGAATTTATCGGAGGCAGTGAAGGATTAGGAGCGCTTATTATCGCTACTCAAGCGATGATGGATACACCGCTTATGTTTGCCGCTTTATTACTATTAACGATTTTTGGCATGATTCTTTATCTCATCGTTTCTTGGTTTGAGAAAAAGTGGTCCAAAAGATATCAAAAGGAGATATAAAAAGATGAAACTCAAAAGTTTATGGATGGTCTTTATTTTATTGTTCCTCGCTGCATGCGGAGCAAAAGAGGAGACAGGTTCAACCAATGAAAAAGAAAAGATGCAGCCGATTACGGTAGCAAACTGGAGTCAGCCGATTACAGAGGCGACCAATCTATTAGTGGATGAAGAAAAGGGTTTTTTTAAAGAAAAGGGAATAGATTTAACGGTGATTCCTGGTGCCGGCGGCGGTGATGCTGTGAAAAATATCCTTTCGGGTCAAGCGGACGTGGCCTTTACCGACCCAGGTTCCCTTTACTTTGCCTTAGATAAGGGAGAAAAATTAAAGGTTATTTATAATATTTATCCTCAGAATGTGTTCAATGTCGTGTCTTTAAAACAAAGTAAGATTGAGAAACCAGAAGATTTAAAAGGAAAAACCATTGGTGTTTATAGTTTAACAAGCGGAACGCGGCAAAATTTATTAATTCTTTTACATCAGGCCGGGCTTACGGAAAAGGATGTCAATATTGTGGAAACAGGCATCTCAAACTTTGCCCCGCTCATGCAAGGACAGGTGGATGCGACAGCCGCCACTGATACTGGCCTTTTCCTTGCGAAACAAAAGGGATTAGGAGATGTAAATGTCATTGAGGTAAAAGATTACCTGAATATCCCAAGTGATGTTTTCGTTGTCACAGAGAAAACATACGAAGAGAAAAAGGACGAGTTGAAGAAATTTATTGCAGCGTATCGTGACAGTGCGGAGTGGATGGTGAAGCATCCAGAAGAAGCAGCAACACTAGCGAAAAAGGCTGCGATTGATGGAAAGGATGAAAAAGTGAATCTGGAGATTATTAAATTGAGGAACGCCTCTAGTATTTCTGCGGGAACAGAAGAAAATGGATTAGGAGCTATGGATGTGTCTGTTTTACAGCAAGGAGCTGATACGTACCAACGGTTAGGTCTGGTGAAGAATAAACTGGATATGTCGCAGGTAATTACAGAGGAGTTCTTGGAGGAAAAATAATGAATTTTCAAGGAAAAGTAGTCCTCGTGACAGGGGCAAGCCGTGGAATTGGAGCAGCGATTGCTCGTGCTTTTGCAAAGGAAGGGGCCTTTGTTATCGTCAATTATCTGCAAAATGAAGCAATGGCGGAAAGAGTGGCGTCCGAGTGTATCGAGCTTGGCGGAGACGGATGGGCGATTCAGGGGGATGTCACCTCTGAATCTGCCGTGAATCGAATGGTTGAACAAGTTGTCTTAGAAACAGGAAAAATCGATGTCATGGTCAATAATGCTTTTAAACCTTTCCAATTTGATCCGGAAAATCGTCAATTAGCTTGGCAGTTGCAATGGGAGGATTACCAGGCGCAAATCGATGGGGCAGTGCGCTCGACCCATTATATGTGTCAAGCCGTCGTTCCAATCATGAAGAAACAGAGTCAAGGCAGTATTATTAACATGATTTCCAACTTAGTCGAAAGACCGATCGTTCCGTATCATGAATACAATACAGCAAAGACCGCGCTATTGGGGTATAGCCGTAACTTGGCTGCCGAAGTAGGAGCGTTTGGCATCAGAGTAAATTGTGTGGCCCCTGGACTTGTTTATCCAACGGACGCCAGCAGAACGACAAAGGAAGAACTGAAGGAAATCATAATTGCGCAAACACCATTAAAAAGAATTGCTACGCCTGATGATATATCCGGACCCGTGATGTTCTTAGCCTCTGCCTGGAGCCGGTTTATGACTGGACAAACGCTATATGTTGATGGTGGATTCGTAATGTAGAGTGAGTGCTGGTGATGAATGGGAGGCATGCCACTCGTTGATCATAATCTAAATTCATAACCATTCGTTTTGTGGGACGCCTTCCAACATGTATAAAGCTGTTGGCACAGTTATACATGTTGGGAGGCGTTTTTTTCCTTTTTCGAGAATTGATCTGAGTGCACAGTCACCTGTCGAAAGACCTCTTTTCTTGCAACTTATAAGGGGTAGCGTCAGGAAAATGCGGATTTACAACGTTAAACTATTTTTTGGATACAAAAACCCTGCTTCTTCAACGCTAAGCAGAAGAAGCAGGGTGGGGGCAATAATTTCCCTTACCAGAATCACGAGGTGGATTCCCCATGTTCATGTAATTTATATCTTCCAGGGTAAACAATATTCACCTCAACATTTACATGACGCAGGGAATCTTGGTTTAAAACGAGTTGCTGTTTTCCTGTGGCAATGTGTTTCCATTGATGTGGATGTTTGCGATACAAAGATTCGCCCAAATTGTAAATATCTATACCCTCTTTAAAAGCTGTTTGATACGTTTTACGGATTTGCTCCTCTATTTTTTCCTGAGCCATTTGTGTGATTTCCTTTTCAGTAAGGTCAGTATGCAATTCATTGATTCCGGCTTTCACATTAACAGAAATGTCGAAAAATGCTTTGTCCAATTTTACAATCGGGGTCACGTCATACTCGGGTTTTTCTGCGACAAGAACAGCAGCAAGCTTCACTTCGGTAAACAAATCAAGAGGCACTCGGATCGTGTGAGTACTTAGCCAGGGCAATCCAGACAGATCCTTAAGATCCATTCGTGCATAATAATTGCCTAGTTCATATACTTGTATGCCTGAATACCTAAGAATCTCTTTTGGTTTATTACTTTCCTGCCATTGACCTTTGCGAAGCGATAATTCCGGTATATAACTGGTTCTAGCCTTTTCGTGTGAGTCCAGTACAAATTGTTGCAGGCGGACCGGAGCAAGGATAGAACGCTGTCTGAAATTTTGCTCGGGATTGAGAAGAATTGATGCCTTTGGCGATAATCTAAAATATGGTGTTGCCAGCAAGATTTCTTCAAGAGGCTCTCTCGTACTGAACAGCCAGGCCAAGTACCTTATTTCACGATAACGGTTGATCAATTCCAGCACTTCTCCGACTTTGTTTTCCTTCATCAATCTCTCGCTGAACAAGATGGCAGAGATTTGTCCCCAGTTTAAGCGCTGTTGTGATGTACTATACAAATCATTTACCGCTTCTGTAAACGAGGAACCTTCGCCTTTTCCCACCCAAACCGGGGGCTGCTCCGCTTTTTGCTGCCCCTCCAGCTTTGCCACTGTCGAGAAATCAAGCAATTGCACATATATGGTGTATTGGCCATCGACATAGTCAATTCCAACAGCCGTTGCATAGTTCATGTTTTGCACTTCATATCTGCTCCAGCACCCGGTAAGGGTGAGGAGGAGGAGAAGTGCAACCATACTTTTATATCTCCTCATTTTTGCCTGTCCCATTGCCTTGTAGAATCTCGTGTCTTCAACATGTCCGGTCGTGTGTTTCGCCATTGCCAAGGTAATCGGAACAAAGCGTTGGCAAAGTCTTTAAATGGAGGTGATATCGGGGCCAAGTAAGGCAAGCCGCATGAACGCAATGAGGCTAAATGGCTGAGCACAATAAATAATCCAAGAAAGAAGCCATAAATGCCAAGCATGGCAGATAGAATGAAAAGAAAGAAGCGTAAAATACTAATTGTTCCAGCTAATGAAAGGCTCGATAAAGTTGAACCAAAAATCTGTGTAATTGCTCCGATGACAACAATACCAGGGGATAAGAATCCTGCACGAATGGCCGCATCCCCCAGTATAAGTCCGCCTACAACCGTTACCGTGGATCCGACTGCAGAAGGGAGTCGGACACCTGCTTCCCGCAATATTTCTAAGAAGATAAGTACAATTAACATTTCAACTGTTACATCAAAAGGGATTCCCAACCGGTTAATCCCCAATGTTGCAAGTAGATAATAGGGCAGTTGATCTTGATGATAGGAAAGAATGGCAACCCAAAATGCAGGCAACAGCAGTGAAAAAAAAATCCCGAGTAAACGAAGCGTTTGACCAAATGTAGACGACAAAGCAGTAAAGTGGATATCTTCAGGTGTTTTCAGGAGCAGGAACAAATTGGCTGGCGCGATTAAGGCAGCCGGTGTACCATCCACAATCAACGCTACACGGCCATTTAGCATACAGCTAACGGTAAAGTCTGGTCTGCCTGTATACCCCATCAAAGGAAACAATGCTTTTGTCGGTTCCATTAATTCTTCTAGCTGAGTGGCGCTAAACGCTCCGTCAATGTGAAGATCATCTAATTTATTCTTTACATCTTGAACAATCTTAGGATCAACAATGTCACGCATGTATAGAATTGCAACGGTTGTTTTCGTGCGAACGCCTACTTTTTTCGTTTCATAAACCATGCTGGTTGATTTGATTCGTTTCCGAATTAACGCCACATTGACTCCCAGTTCTTCCACAAATCCATCTTTTGACCCCCGTACCGAGACCTCAATACTGGATTCTTCCGGATTTCGCGCCGGTTTTTTTGAGATATCCAGGGAGAACAAGGAACGTAGGGTCGGAATAAACAAAAGCAGTTTGCCTTCAAAAATATCCGTTTCGGCCGTTTGCTCCCACTCCTCAAGAGTAACGAACTCCAATTGTAGTTGGCTCGACTCGGCAATTTCCTCATGAAGATGAAAACCATTGTTTTCATAAAATCGGGTCAAATGAGGAAGCGCTGTCTCATGAATGAACGTTTGGTTGTCACTTAAACCCTCACAATAAATCAATAGGATTCTCGATTGTTCATCATTAGGGTTTAATTTGTAAACATGGTGCTTAACATCTTGACACATTTTAAAGTGTTGGATTAGTGATTGTTCATTAAGCGGTTGCAAGACTGTTGCCTCTGTATTAGGCGATGGCCTCTTGCTTTCTGCCCCCTGATTTCCAAATAATCTTATCATTCGTCGGAATAGTTTATTCATCCTAGCTAGTCACTCCTTTTGGCTAATTCTTGAGATGATAATTCGACCGACATACAGGATCAAGGTCCCTACTGTAAAGATACAAAATGAAGGAAAATAAAATCTTCCTAACAGGTCTAGAAAAGCCATGTCGCTAATCGGCAGCAAAATGGCAGCAAGCATGGCGAATGCGCCAAGTAACACGGGTAACCATCTACATTTTTGTAAATTCCATAATTCCCCAGGGAGATAGAGGGAAAGGGACACACGAATGAATGTACCGGATAGCCACTGGTAAATCGAAAAAAAATCGACATGCTCCACATATTCTCCCAGTCTAACGATTCTCCATTGAGCGTAAGCGGGGTATCTCTGGTTAGCCGCTTCATCAGGGCCGAATATCGCAATCGATCCCATCAATGGTCCTAACGTAAGGCCTGTAAGGATGAGGCACATCAACATTAAACTTTTAAATCCAGGTTTCTTTGTTAACTTATGCTGAAACATCAACATCAACAAAGACAACTCCAGCAATCCCCCGGCAACGTAAGGAACACCTTTCCATAATGGAGCTGTCCCGTTTTCTAACAAAGGAAAAAGCAGGGTATAATCTTTAAACTGAAAATTTGCAATCGCCACAAGATGACCCAGAATAACAACAAATGGCAACATTATCCCGCTCACAATCGCGATCGTACGGAGTCCTTGAAAGGCAGCAAAGTAACATGCAACAAGTGTTGTTCCCGCAAGAACTAGTATCGGTGTTTGAGGCAAGTATAACGCGATTGTCCATGTTAGAGTATCTTTTAAGGAAATAAAGCCCATGAGCCATAATAACAAACTATAAATAATAACTAAGATTGCAGATAAAAACTTTCCAAAGTGCTGATCTAGCCACTTCTTAACGTGTTGATTGTTCATGTTTTGAATGATGTAGTTCAAGCAACCAATCCAAACAGGTGAAGCGACAAAAACAAGAAGCACTACAAGCCAGGCATCTCGCTTTGATGCTCCTAGCAGTAACGGGCCAATAATAACGTGGTTCATTAATCCAACCGAAAGCATAATAATCATGTATGACTGAATAGGAGTAATCTTAGGCAAAAATTCACCTCAAATCCAACAATTGGGAATGGAAACATCATGAGCTATAATTCCCTCAACAACTACGTTCTATTCATCTGACATTAAAGCCGTAAGCTAGCACATTTTGAGTCCGGCTTATACCGGTCGGACCAACTTAGAGCAAGAAAAAAACGCTAAGCCGGTCATGATCAAAGGCTTAGCGTATATTTTGTTCATCCATCATGGCTATCCAGTTTGATAAAACTTTAACGTACTCGTAGTCAGGCACCTGTTTTCCAAACGAAACTACACATTTTCAATAATAATCCTTTGTGCAGTTCTCAGGTTGCGTTGTACAGTTCTCAACACATTTTCTTCTTCTGCGTAAGCCCCTACTTGTACACCGTCAACAATTACACGTTTAATAGCCATATCGCTTTTCAGATTAGACGATTTTCTCTTCAAATTAAACGCGCGCGCTAAACCATTAACATGACCTTGAGCGACCGCTTGCCGCCAATTCGGGTCCCTTAGTTTTTGGGCATCGCTTGCATGATCAATAAATCCGTTCTCCGTTAATAAAGCTGGCATTCTGGTTTCTCGCAGTACATGGAAATTGACCTTTTTTTTGCCGCGGTTATGTAAGTTATTTACCTTGAGAACCTCTTCATGCATAATGTCCCGAATTAATGCCGTTCTCGATGTATCAGGCAAACTGTTATGAATAAAGTCTTTAAACCCATGAGCTGAACCGTTATGTGCATTAACTTGGATGGATAGAAAATAATCTGCACCCCAAGCATTCGCATCATCTGTGCGTTCTTGTAAACTGCGTGTAATATCGGTTGTTCTACTCATTTTAATTTGCAGACCTTTATAATGGTTTTCCAAGAGATTTCGGATGCTAAGGGAAATACTTAAGGTAATTTCCTTTTCCTGCATCCCATTGCCAATAGCTCCTGGGTCCACTCCCCCGTGACCAGGATCTAAATATAGTTTAAACATTTTACACCACCTCGTACAAATAGAATATGATCCAAGAGTAAAGGAGGTATAGGAGTTCGTCTGAGATACATATAAAAATAGGTGATAATAGGCTTTACATTTCATTGAATCAGATGATTTATTTATTTTTAAGCAAAGAAATTTTCCAACTGCGAGACCATATGTATGAGAAATAGCAATTAATGCTCCATATTTTTCGTGAGTCATGCAAACTCTTATTCATCTAGACAGTAGGCTGATTGATTATCGATGCTTCTTTCTTAACAAAACACCCAAGTGATTCTCTGTGCATATACTGTATCGTTCCTACAGAATTATGATTAAATACAACTCAATCCATACTCACCACATTTTTCAAATCTATCTTTATTTTTTTAATTTTGTTGAAACACTTGTTTAAATCCTATATAAAATAATCAAGGAGAGGTTAATTTTGCAAATTGCACAGACAACCAAAGTTAGTATCCCTTTCCATCCGTATGGGGGATTGATGCTTCTATTGCGGGTAGATCCATTATTAGAGGTATACTTACCATTGATTCCATTGTAGACAACAAAGTAATGGGTACAGTTAATTTTCGTGGTATACCTTTTCCGATTAATGGGTATTAGAACGAAAGTGCCAAACAAATTAGTTTCGATTCACCATATGCCTCCTTTTTTGGTAACTTGACAATATTTGATGAGACCGCTATAAGCATTCGTCATTTCGTTTTAAATGGATTATTTTTTTCCTTCCGATAGCTTTCTATATAAAGAAGCTCTAGATACATTTGTAATTTCACAAATTTGATTTACAGTCATACCTCCTTCTTTATATAGCTTTACTGCATAATTCATACCTGCGTGATTTTTATGATATTTCTTTAATCGGCCTTTAAACTTTCCTTCTTTCTTGGCCAGCTCAATCCCTTCACGTTGACGCATACGTATAAGATCTCGCTCTAATTGGTTAACACCAGCCATTACTGTAATTAAGAATTGGCTGTATGGATTATCTTCTGATAAATCTAGCCATGTATCCTTGAGTGATTTTAAGCTTGCTTTTTTACTTCGTATTAAATCAATCAATTCAAATAAATTCTGCGTACTTCGAGTGATCCGAGTTAAGTCTGTAACATAAATAATATCACCCTCCTGTAAATCCTCTAACATTTTTTGAAGTTGCTCACGAACCTTTGTTGCTCCAGAAGCTTTTTCTTCAAAAATAATATCCATTCCTATTTCGTTGAGTTGCTGAAATTGCCTTGAAGGATTCTGGCTAGTCGAACTGACACGTATATAACCGATTTTTCGCAAAATATCACCTCAATTTTGAGACAAGCCTTATGAGACGCTCTTAACTATGATTTTATCAGTCTATTACACTTGTATCAATAGAGTACACTCTATTGATATATAATTGAGCTAATAAATTGAAAAATACAGAAATGGGATGATACTGAATGAAAATTGCGAGAGGTAGAGAATTGCTTACATCGGAACAGAGACAGGCTTTTATGCAAATCCCTGAAGATGAATGGATATTGGGGACCTACTTCACCTTTTCCAAACGTGATTTAGAAATAATTAATAAGCGAAGGAGGGAAGAAAACCGTTTAGGGTTTGCCGTTCAATTAGCTGTTCTTGGGTATCCCGGTTGGCCATACACTCATATTAAAAGCATCCCAGATTCGGTTATACAATATATATCGAAACAAATCAGTGCTAGTCCATCCTCGCTTAGCTATTATCCTCAAAGGGAAAATACACTTTGGGATCATTTGAAAGAAATTCGAAGTGAATACGACTTTGTAACTTTTACCCTGAGTGAATATCGAATGACATTTAAGCACCTTCATCAATTAGCTTTGGAAAATGGTGATGCCATTCATCTACTGCATGAATGCATAGATTTTCTAAGAAAAAACAAAATCATACTGCCTGCTATCACTACACTTGAAAGAATGGTGTGGGAGGCAAGAGCAATGGCTGAAAAGAAGCTATTTAATACGGTTAGTCAGTCTTTAACAAATGAGCAAAAAGAAAAACTTGAAGAGATCATAACTTCGCAACTTCCATCCGAATCCAATAAAACAATATTGGGTTGGTTAAAGGAACCACCGGGTCATCCTTCACCCGAAACATTTCTAAAAGTAATAGAACGGCTGGAATACATACGGGAAATAGATTTGGAGACGGTAAAAATTAGTCATTTGCATCGCAATCGCCTGTTACAGCTATCTCGTTTAGGTTCAAGATATGAGCCTTATGCATTCCGTGACTTTCAAGAAAATAAACGCTATTCAATATTAACCGTCTATTTATTAAATCTTACTCAGGAGTTAACGGATAAAGCTTTTGAAATTCATGACAGACAAATACTCAGTCTGTTATCAAAAGGCCGTAAGGCTCAAGAGGAAATTCAGAAACAAAACGGTAAAAAGCTAAATGAGAAAGTTATACACTATACGAACATCGGACAAGCTTTGATCAAAGCAAAACAGGAAAAATTAGACGTTTTTGAGGTTTTAGAATCTGTTATCGAATGGAATTCTTTTGTCTCTTCAGTCGAAGAAGCTCAGGAGCTTGCACGCCCTGCCGACTATGATTATTTAGACTTACTGCAAAAACGGTTTTATTCACTAAGAAAATATACGCCAACGCTATTAAGAGTATTGGAATTTCATTCCACAAAGGCAAATGAGCCACTTTTAAAGGCTGTTGAGATTATCCGAGGAATGAACGAATCCGGAAAACGAAAAGTTCCTAATGACTCACCTGTGGATTTTATTTCAAAACGATGGAAAAAGCATTTATACGAGGATGATGGTACAACAATAAATCGTCATTACTATGAAATGGCTGTTTTATCAGAACTTCGGGAGCATATTCGGGCAGGAGATGTTTCTATTGTTGGCAGCAGACAATATAGGGATTTTGAGGAATATTTGTTTTCGGAAGATATATGGAATCAATCGAAGGGGAATACGAGATTATCAGTTTGTTTATCATTCGAAGATTATATAACAGAGAGAACCAGTAGCCTTAATGAAAGGTTAAAGTGGTTAGCTGCCAATTCCAACAAGTTAGATGGGGTTTCTCTTGAAAAAGGAAAAATGTCACTTGCACGCTTAGAAAAAGATGTTCCAGAAGAAGCAAAAAAATTTAGCGCAAGCCTTTATCAGATGCTACCAAGAATAAAATTAACTGATTTACTTATGGATGTTGCTCATGTAACAGGATTTCATGAGCAATTCACTCATGCTTCCAATAATCGAAAACCAGATAAGGAGGAAACAATCATTATCATGGCTGCCCTTTTAGGAATGGGAATGAATATTGGCTTAAGCAAGATGGCCGAAGCCACACCCGGACTTACATATAAGCAACTAGCCATGTATCTCAATGGCGCCTGTATGAGGATGCAATGAATAAGGCCCAAGCCATATTAGTAAATTTCCATCATAAATTACAATTGTCCTCCTATTGGGGCGACGGTACAACATCCTCGTCAGATGGTATGAGAATGCAGATAGGTGTTTCATCACTGCATGCAGATGCAAACCCACATTACGGGACTGGAAAAGGAGCCACCATCTACCGTTTTACGAGTGATCAATTCTCTTCCTATTACACAAAGATTATTCATACAAATTCAAGGGATGCGATTCATGTTTTGGATGGATTGTTGCACCATGAGACGGATCTAAATATAGATGAGCATTATACAGACACAGCTGGTTACACAGACCAAATATTCGGGCTGACTCATTTATTAGGATTTAAATTTGCTCCAAGAATAAGAGATTTATCAGATTCAAAATTATTTACAATAGATAAAGCAAGTGAATATCCGAAATTAGAAACCATTTTACGTGGACAAATAAATACAAAGGTCGTTAAAGAAAATTATGAAGATGTTTTGCGATTAGCTCATTCTATAAGGGAAGGAACAGTTTCAGCATCTCTTTTTATGGGTAAACTAGGTTCCTATTCAAGACAAAACAGCTTAGCTACCGCCTTACGTGAGATGGGCCGAATAGAAAAAACGATCTTTATTTTGAATTATATATCGGATGAATCATTAAGAAGAAAAATACAACGAGGATTGAATAAAGGAGAAGCCATGAATGGATTGGCAAGGGCTATTTTCTTTGGAAAACAAGGTGAACTTAGGGAACGAACCATACAGCATCAATTGCAAAGGGCCAGTGCCTTAAATATAATCATTAATGCCATCAGTATCTGGAATACCTTACATCTAACAAAAGCAGTCGAATATCAAAAACAGTCTGGTAGTTTTAATGAAGAATTAGTACACCATATGTCGCCTCTAGGTTGGGAACATATTAATTTACTAGGAGAATATCATTTTAATCCGGAGAAGGTAATCTCTATAGGCTCTTTAAGACCACTAAAACTATCTTAACGTTGTTAAAAATGGGGGAATCGTCTCGAAAATGTGCTTAGCGTTGTAAATCCGCATTTTCCTGACGGAACCCCTATAAGAAATAATTCTAATATTAATAGGAAGATATGGAGGAATGAGAAATGGAAATTGTTGCTATTGTTGGAAGTATTCGTGAGGACTCTTATAATCTAAAGCTGGCTCAATATGTACAAAAGCGTTATCAAGAGCGTTTTGATCTTGAAATATTAAACATTCGTGAAATTCCATTTTATAACCAGGATATTGAAAATGATCCTCCGGAAGTGGTCACCGATTTAAAAAACAAAGTGAAAAATGCAGATGCTGTTTTATGGGTGACACCTGAATACAATGGTACCGTTCCTGGCGTTTTAGTCAATGTCATTGACTGGTTATCACGTGTCGATAAGGTCATGATTGGCAAGCCATCATGGATTATGGGGGCATCAATGGGAAATCTGGGAACAGTAAAGGCCCAATTGCATTTGCGTGATATTTTATTCTCACCAGGCATTAATTCTCCACTGCTGCCAAGTAATGAAGTATATGTTGGCGCCGTACATACGAAAATCAATGCGGACGGAGACATTACAGATCAATCAACAATTGAGTTTTTGGGTTCCGTTGTGAATAATTTTATAGCTTGGTTTAACCAGCAAAAGTAAATAATTCGGTATGAAAAAATACCAAATGGTGGTGTCAGCCCCTGCAGCGTTAACGCATTAATGTAGTGGGGGCTGACCCTTTCCCGAAAAGCTGCTCTGACTATTGAGCAGCTTTTTTTGCATATTTGGCATGAACGATTATGTAAGCATGACTTGATTACGGCTTTCATTTTACAAATTCTGTTGGAAGTGTATGGGTAAATAAACAAGCTAAAACAATGAACTTTAATATATATATTGAAGTTAAAGAATGGGAGGTGAGTTTATTGATCAGTAACCGTATTGTAAATGGTGGATTTGAGTCAGGTCAACTCCTGCCATTTTCTTTTACTGGAGGTGGTTCTAGCGGTGTTAGGATTGTAAGTGGAAATAGCCATTCTGGTCCTTTCAGTGCAAGAATTCTTGGCGGCTCAAGCACAATTACTCTTTCTCAAAGTGTTCCTATCACTCCAGGAGAAAATTTCGAATTCTGTGTTTCACTCGCAAAAATTGGAACCAATACTAGTCCGCCAATCTCTATCGTGATCACATACAGAGATAGTAGTTCTAATCCATTAGCAACCGCACTAATGACCAATTTTCAGAGTGGCAGACTTCCAAACAACGATGAAAGAGATTGGATGGAAATTTATAGGACGACTACTATTGCACCCGATGGAACGACAGATGCATTAGTACAGATTATCAAGAGTGGTCTTTCTAATAGTGCATCTATTGTTGTTGATGATGTGGCACTTTTAGCTGTTACTGGTACCGGCCCCCAAGGCCCCCCTGGACCTCAAGGACCTCAAGGACCTCCTGGGCCATCAGGGGGAGGACCAGCACTTTTTGTTTCCACCGGACCTGTAGACGAATTCATTCCTTCTAAACCGGATGATTTTTTTATTATGGATATTGTCGTAACCACCACTGAAGCTAATCAAAGGGTGTTATTAGATGGGTATATAGAAACAATCGCCAAAGCTTATGCTGATCCAGGCGGGTTTCCAACGTTTGATATTTCACTGTTATATTTTCTATTTCGAGGCACTGCGACTTCTCCTAGTTTTCTAAAAATTGCTACTGTAAGTGGAAGGCACCTTAGACCTGACTTTGAGCCTCCAGGCGGTCTTTTTTATACCTGGACCTCCATCTTAAAGGGTGTGGATATTCCAGGTCCAGCAGGAACCTATGAATATCAAGTAATCGTTCGGGGGGCTGGTGTTGCTCCATTTGATGAGCTTTCATGTATGGGTGGGCTTACTGCAACTGTGTACCCTCCGGCTGCACAATAAAATAATTGTTTCTAAAATATGCTTACATTGAATGTAAGGGATGCAGGGACAGATCCAAGTTTATCCCCTCATTGTGATGGGATGATGGACCTGTCCTTCTTATTATTTCTTTATATAGTATTCAAAGATATATATAGGATAATAAATGAAAATTACGACGATTATATACATAGGATTTTTATTACCTGCGTAGTGGGTGAAGAATCATTTCCAATTATAAGGGAAAAATATGTTATCATTTAAGCGAATTCGTTTATCAATAAGGGGCATTTTTTATGGTGCTACTAGTTATTTCCGTTATTATTTTTAACACTGTTGCTTATAAGATGAAAAACCAGCATCTTACTAAAAATCAAATCGTCCACATTTGGGCGTTTACAATCATCTTTATAACTTGGGCTGATCTGATTATTGATGAAAAGACGGGTGGTTACTGGTATTTTGATAAAGGAATTGAATGGCACAACTTTTTGGTCTATACAATCCTTGTACCACCAGTAAATATTATATTTTTGAACTGGTATCCTTATCATGTTTCTTGGTTAAAAAAGATTCGTTATTATATTTTTTGGATTACTTTTATAACCGTATATGAACTCATTGCATTACTGCCCGAACCTTGGGGCTTCTTTCATTATGGCTGGTGGAAAATGCAGTATTCCATAATGTTGGACCCTTTTTTACTATTAAGTTTACGGGCTTACTATAAATGGATATGTAAAATTGAAAAATGATCGGATTCAATCTTGATTAATTTGGGACTCCATTCCTTTTTTTTCCTAAATTTCCTGTATTTTATATTCTTACTTATTAACGGAACATGGGACAGGGGACTGACCTCTGTCCCTATGGGAAGTCTAATCTTTTCCATTCATATTTCATGTTTTTTGTGCAGATAATACGGTTTGTAACTTAATAAAAAATTGAAGGGATTAACTAAGATAAATAATTTGAGGGGGAATTTACAAACAATACTTACTAACAAAGAACTCGTTGAAAAACACTAAAAAGAAGGTGTATGAGTAATTGGAAAAGTAAAGAAATTATTTGCTGCACAAATAATGGTTCTTGTCGTTACCTTATTCTCGACTACGAACGTCCATGGGGAACATAATGATCATATATACATAAGGATAAATTTATGGACAAATGAACTCATTGTTTTAAAAAATGACGAAGTAATTAAGAAATTTTTTGTTGCGTCAGGTACTGAAAGTTCTCCTACTCCGATTGGGCTTTTCAAGGTGGAAGAAAAATCAAGATCATGGGGAGGCGGGTTTGGTACAAGGTGGTTAGGTTTAAACGTTCCTTGGGGACAATATGGGATACATGGAACAAATAAACCGAGTCTAATTGGTAAAAATGTAAGCGGTGGTTGTATTCGTATGCGGAATAGAGATGTAGAGTCATTATTTGAACTAATCCCCACAGGGACAATGGTCTATATAGAAGGACCTATTACTGGAAAAGGTAAAGGAGAGTTTAAAAACCTATCTTTTGGTTCGAAAGGAAATCTAGTACAACTTGTTCAACATAGATTAAAAAACATTGGGTTGTATGGTGGAATAGAAAATGGTATTTATGATGTAAGCACTGAAAGAGCAATCGAAAAGTTTCAGAAAATAAATAATTTACCAGCAACTGGCGCAGTAACGATTCAAGAGTATGTTCTATTAGGTTTATTAGAATAATTCAGTAATTTCAATTTAGTTTCTTGTTTCACGAAAGCTGCTTTAGTTAAATATTGTTAAATGACAAAGCGACACCATTTCAGGTGTCGCTTGTTTGTTTAGCTCCTGATCTTTAGCTTTTGCATTTCGTTGAGGATAAAATTCTAAAGTATGGGCTGACAGGCAAGGTACCAAAATTGGCTTCAGGTAATAAGTTACCAGTATAAGTTGAAGGGAGTGAGAAAGTGGGGAGAAGAATAAAACATACTTCACGTGACGTGGAGGAGCTATCAAGGCTCATGCTGGCAGAAGCGACCGGTGAAGGAGTCCAAGGGATGAATATGGTGGGAACGGTTGTGTCCAATCGGGTTGAAGCTGACTGTGCTCCTGACTTTAAAGGGTTGCGCAATATCAGACATGCGATCTATCAAACCATACCAGGTACTGGAATTCCTCATTTTGAGCCTGTCTTAAATGGAACATTGTATACACAACGTCCCAAAGAAGCTGACCTCCAAAGGGCTAGGAGGTTGTTGAATGGTCATAGGGAGCCTCGATCCAGAATGAGTTTATGGTTTTTTAACCCCAGTCCAGGGAAAAGGTTCCGAGCTCCTTGTACCCAAACAATGCCAAGATCACCCATGACGACGTTCGATTTCGCGCACAAGAACCATTGCTTTTATGTCGCGGTACCGGGCTACTGCCCAGAGTTTTATAGATAAATTAAAAAGGAGTTGATCTTCTCATGACTTATGGAGATTCTAGTTATTATTCAATGAATTATAATCCTGGTTTTTATCCAGATTCCATGATGCGGAGCATGGGCGCACAACAACCAAGCGGTTCCGTAGCGCCCATGCATTCTGGACCAGCGTATGCAGTCCCAGTGGTTCCGATGGGGGCTGGGCAGCAATTTCCGGGAGGCGCGATAGAAGAATCATTTATCGAAAATATCCTACGTTTCAACAAAGGTAAGATTGGTACATTCTACTTTACTTATCAAGGTAATAACAAATGGAATGCGATGGTTTACCGCGGGCGGGTAGAAACGGCTGGTCGTGACCACATCATCATCAGCGACCCTGCCAGCGGCAAACGCTATCTGTTGATGATGGCAAATCTCGATTGGGTAGAATTCGATGAACAAATTAACTATCCCTTCGCGAAAATTAATCCAGATGTTCAGGCTTCCTTGACGACAACTGAGTGAGTTTGAAAAGGACACGGTGACAGGTACTTTGTCCCGATCACGCAACATGGGACAGGGGACCTGTCCCCCTTAAACAAGCGCTCCCCCACAGCTAGAGCCTGCTCCAGCTGTGCAACCATAAAAATGATTTCCAAATACAATTTCTCTATCTAATGTTTCTTTTTCTAATAGTTCTTGTAGTGTTTTTGCACCTTTTGTCTGCATATTGATCATTTGATTAAAATCACAGTCATAAAGCAATCCATCATATCCCACAGAAATTTGGCTTCTGCACATGATATTCTTAGCAGCTTCATCATTATAGTTATCTTCTAACAATGTTTCATACTCTGCCAACGAATTATTCCTCTTCAAATTCTGGGCAAAGCGGCCAATCGGAAGATTTGTAATGGTAAAGAGATGATTGAACGATAAATTGTAATTTTCTCCTAGAATTCTTTTATAATCATTCTCTAAACCTTGTTGACTGCCTGGCAAAAAGGATCCCCCTGGATTGTACACAAGATTAAGTTCTAAGCCTTTCTCCCTTCCATATCCAGCTGCATTTAACTTCTTTAGTACTTCCATACAAGTTGAAAACGTTCCTTCTCCACGCATAGCATCTGTATTTTCCTTAGTTACTCCTTGGTCCTTAGAATGATCAAAGGACAGAGGGATAGGTACATTGTTCCGGGTTATTCCTGCTAATCTGAGTGCCCGTGTCACTTGGTGAAAACAGCTGTATCTTAAGGTTGAAGTGATCGAAGAATTTTGGCGTTTGCTAAAAAATTGCAGTTTCGTAGGATTGTGACGAAAATTCTCATAAAATTAGTAGATTTTTGCTGTTACAATTTGATAGTTTTTAATATAAAATTAGTAATGAAAGTGTTTACATTGTTTATTAGAGAATGGGAGTTTCGAATCTATTAAGATATGAGGGGGAAGTAAAATGACAATCATGCGTTTAGGCAGAGTACAATTAAGAGTACCTAATTGGGAAGAAAGTATTGAGTACTACAAAAATGTCATCGGTTTAATTGAAACTTATCGTGATGAGAATCATGTTTATCTTAAAGCATGGGATGAACACGATCATCATAGCGTTATCCTGGAAAAAGCCGATTCCGCCGGTTTAGATCATCTTGCTTTTAAAGTAAGATTCGATGAAGATTTAGATACGTATGAGAAAAAATTAAATGAATATGGTGTGGCGACAGAACGTATTCCGGCTGGAACAAGGGTTGCTGAAGGGGAAGCCGTTCGTTTCCAAGTTCCAACAGGACAATATATTGAATTATATTCTCAAATTGAAAAAGTGGGGAATGGACTTCCATTAGTCAATCCTGCTCCATGGCCTGATGGCTTAGTGGGTATGGCGCCTCCGCGTCTTGACCATCTTTTAATTGCAGGGGAAGATGTT
Source organism: Bacillus benzoevorans (assembly GCF_014207535.1). Lineage (GTDB taxonomy): Bacteria > Bacillota > Bacilli > Bacillales > Cytobacillaceae > Bacillus_BD > Bacillus_BD benzoevorans. The sequence goes on along the minus strand of NZ_JACHGK010000002.1, from coordinate 1,590 downwards.
GAAGGAACGACGAAATTATTACAAGAAGTTTTTGGCTTCAGTATGGCTGAAAGGGTTGTCCTTGAAGATGGTGAAACCCCGCTGGCTACATGGCTGTTTGTTTCAAATAAAGCGCATGATATCGCTGTTATCAAAGGGCCTAACGGCGGCTTACACCATATCGCTTTCTATTTGGAAGAGTGGAGTGATATCCGTAAAGCAGCTGATATTATCGGGAAAAATAATATCTCTCTTGATAAAGGACCGGTTCGCCACGGGATTACCCGCGGAACAACTATCTACTTCTTTGATCCATCTGGAAACCGTAATGAAGTATTCTGCGGCGGTTATATTGCTTACCATGATAATCCAACGATTACATGGACGATTGATAATGTGGGAGAAGGAATTTCATTTTTCGATAAAGATCCTGGCGAAAGATTTACAACCGTATTCTCCTAATCTGAGTGCCTGTGCCGCTTGTTGAAATTTGTCCAATAAATACTCCTGACAGTAAGGCGTATTTGAATTATATTAGTTTCGACTAATACTAGTTAGTTTATAACGAAAATGGTCCATCCAGCTGAAAATTGGATGGACCATTATTCGTTTTTTATCGGATTTCCGACAGAAGACTCCCACCTCAAGGAATACCAACCTTGATTGCGACAAATGTGCAGGAGTACAACACTCGGGCAATTCACCTGCTGGTACAAAAGATGGACAGTGAACATGATATTTTTTAGTGATCTCATTTTTATTATCATGTTCCACTTTGTGCTAAATACACATAAAAACCATCATTCCATCGCCCTTTTATTTTATAATTTATTTTATCCAGTTTAAATTAAGAATTATAAAATCGCTTTAAGCAGGTATATAAATTTCAAAAAGGGGACATTTTAATTAGAGTAGGGGGAACAAACAGATGATTAAATCATCAACCTTTGAAATGAGGTGTCTGTCAAGGACAAGTCATTCAGGTAACCCATATGCTTAGCAATGCTTCTATAAAGGGATGGTTGTCATGCACGACCATAATGATCTGATACACCAATCGTTTCAAACCCATTTGAAAATGAGGTGTTTATCAAAATAACATAACCCAATTTTCCTAAAGTTGTAAAAACTAAAAGAAATAGGGGATGGTTAGCTTGAACAAAGGATCTGTTTCTAAATAAACACGAACATTTTTTATAAAAATGAAAAATGAGGTGTTTACCGCAGAAAATAACCTGTAATAGAACGTAAGTATATAAAACATTCCCCTACAAAGGGCGGGATTCTATGCGAATCCCGTCTTTTTCATTTGCATTCTGTTACCTCTTCATGTTTTTCTTCCTCTATTTTAGTTGCTTTTTTATTTTATATATTGCAACGATTGGAAGAAGAATGAAAAGAGAGAAATAGTTAACTTGATTAGCAGGAAGCAAGTTTATATAATGATGCTGGAGTAAAAGTATGGAACTAAAATAGGAGCTAGATGTTATTACTTTTAGGAAAGAAGGCGGGTCAATGTAACTGCTAAACTAAATTGAACAGTTTTTGCTAGATAGAAATGAACACTTTTCCTCCGACTACTCATCCAGTTAAGCTATTATTATATTTTAA
>NZ_JACHGK010000001.1 GCF_014207535.1 Bacillus benzoevorans | reverse complement strand
CACTTAAATGAAATAAAGGAAGAACACATATTAGTCATGTATAATATGTGTTCTTCTTTATTTTTAGGGATCTTTAATAATTTAGGTCTTGATAAAATCTTTTTTACAAATGGTTTCTTTAATTGATATCAGCATTATAGATCTCCCACCACTTATCGCTGTTCGCTTTTTAGCCGGAATTATAATCCAGTATCAGCCATGTATGGCTGCCCGGGAGGCCTCTCACCGTTTTGTAGATCCGCAATGCTTAAGCCGAAATCCATTTGGAGATGAGGATAATCCTTAAACTGCGGCCAATCACCGCCCCACTCGAAGCCAAGCTCTTTGGCCATGGTTACCACTTCTGACCAATCAGCTCTTGCGTTGCCGTTTCCATCAAAGTTCCTGTCCCAAATGACATCCCCTGTGGAAGTTTTAAGCGCAAAGTCAACAGCGAGACCAAAGTTGTGGAACGATTCGCCGCCTTTTGCATAGGTTACGATATTTCCCCCAGCTGTGCGGCCTTTTTCATACAAACGATTCTGTTCTTCTGCACTGCGAAAATCATCGGTAATGACAACCACAATTCCGATGTCAGCCGCCCGCTTAACCAACTGATTCATACGCTCCGCCACAACAGGATGGAGACCATCCGGCATAGCCGTATTGGGTACCGTCACTTCTGGTTTTATCTTGTAATGGTCGTATATGACAAAGGCGATAATCACTATCGTAAACATAATCACTAATCGTCTTAAATCTTTTCTTTTCTTGGACTTTTTTCTTTTCAAACTATCTTTTCCCTTCCTGCTGAAATGATTCTATTAATTTTACGAAAAATAGATGTTAATAGTTTCATGGAAATTAGAATTTAGCCCCACTACTGCAAACGGGACCGTCCCCTGCTGCTAAATCAAGTCATCTACTACTTGAATATAGCACGAGAAACCGTCCCTGTGCATTACTTATCTAAATCGATTCCTGTTTTAGAAGTTCCCATTGGTTCCATTGTAACAGCTGTCTTTGGCACAAAAAACAGCACGACTAACCCGATAAGAAAAAGAATAACTAGGCTGAAAACGCCTAAAGGAGTGCTTCCGGTGAGCTGTGTGATAACTGCGACAAGAAATGGACCTGTCACAGCGGCAAAGCGGCCAAAAATATTATAAAATCCGAAAAATTCATTTGATTTTTCCTTCGGTACCATTTGCGCAAAATAAGAGCGGCTCAGCGCCTGAATTCCTCCCTGCGCACTGGCCACAAGCATCGCCAAGACCCAGAAATCCACAATTGTTTTTAAAAACATCGCGTAAATACAGACAATCATATAAATAATAATTCCTGCATAAATCATCTTTTTCGCACCATATTTATTGGCTAGTTTCCCGAATAAAACCGAAAATGGCGCAGCGACAATTTGTACGGCTAACAAAGCAATGATTAATTCAGTCGAACTCAGTCCCAAATCTGTCCCGTACGCAGTAGACATGGCAATTATCGTCCCCACTCCATCAATATAAAAGAAGTATGACACGAGAAACAGGAAGATGGCACGGTATTTTCGTATCTCTCTGAAGGTTTCTCCCAGCCGCTTAAAGCTGGTATAAATGATCCTTGGTTCACGCTCGACCCAATGAGTCTGCCTCACATGCTTAAACATCGGAATCGTAAACACAATCCACCATATGACCGTGATGAGAAAGGCGATCCGGCTGGCAACAGAGACCGACAATGGCAGGATCTCCATTTGCGAAAGTGTAATTAATGCGATACAGAGGACAAAGGGGATGACACTCCCGACATATCCTAAAGCAAAGCCCTTTGCAGAAACCTCATCCATCCGCTCGTTGTCCGTCACATCGACAATATAAGCATCATAAAATACATTGGCACCACGCGCCCCAAGCGATGTAATGGTATAGATAATTAACAGAAGCAGCCAGTTATCACCGGGGACAAATAATAAAGCAGCCGTCGACAGCGTACCCATAATAAAGAAAAAATTAAAAAACTTGCTTTTCATTCCTTTAAAGTCCGCCAACGTCCCTAATACGGGACCGAGTATCGCCAAAATGAAAGTAGAAATGGAAATCGTATAACCTAAATAGGCTGTTGCATTTGTTGGATTGACGCCGGCATTTTCCGCTGTCGCTTTATAAAATATAGGAAATATTGCGGTTGTAATAATAAGGAAATAAGCCGAGCTAGCCCAGTCATACATCATCCAGCTCTTTTCCGCTTTATTGAACTTACCCATTTTCTCTTCCCCCCTTTGATATTCCTACCCCTAGTCTACATTATGGGCTGAGGAGATAATAGATTCCTAGAAGAAATTTTACAAATTTTTTTGAAGATTATATCAGGAAGAGCCTTAGCTTGAGAACATACTCTGGAACCAGTATTTTTGCGTTGGCAGTACTCTGCAGTTACCATATATTTATTTAATTGAAAATTATTGCAAAATATACTGTTCACAAAATCGTCAATATATTAAAATAGCATTAAATACATGTTTCATTTCTGAAATCTTTTATTGTGGGGGTGAAAATTCACGATATATTGTTTTCCGATCCATTTCATTACAAAATGAATTCCTTCAAAAAATCAGCATTTCTAAGCTTCATTCTTTCCTCAATATACCAGTTTGACCGAAGCAGCAGTTTCCATTTCAGTTTGTATCGCTAAATTGATTCCAGTTGATTTATTGCTAGTTTGTTCCTTTTTTAGATAAGAATCTATGGGGGGATTTTAATGAATAGTGTATATCGAACTGTCACATCAATGCGTAAATTTGAAACAAGAACAGCCCTGCTCAAACCAATCGTTCAAGAACTGTCGGTTCAAGTTATTAATAAATTAAACGGGGAGAAATACGGAGCCTGGTATGAAAAAGAAACATCAGGCAGTCTGAATGGATACGAACTATTTTTGCAGGACGGCAACCGTATTTTTATCGACATTGAATTGAAGGGTGATTATGTTCTCCTTTATAAACTGTTTATTAAAGAAAAAGGAACCGGTTTGGGTTCTCGGATTCTGAATACTCTCAAACAGTATGTTGATGATCATGGCGGCACCTTAATGGTGTGTTTAGTCATCAATCAGGAATTTTTTAATAAATTTGACTGGCTCGAATTTGATGAATACCAGAACTATGAGTATAGATCCCTTAAAGAAAGCCTAATGGTATAAATAAATAAACCTCCTAATTTCCATTTTGTTTTAATAATGGACAGAAGGAGGTTTTTAAATTAAATAACCTAGAAAATGCGTCTATTATAAAGCCACTTTAGAAGCAACTTTTTGAAAGCACTGATATAAATAAATATACTTGTCCAATTCTTCGCTAAGTGACAGGGTCTTTTCGCTTGATAACCCTTCACTTATTCCAATGTGGTTTAGTTGTTCCTTAAGCAATTTGATATAATTTAACAGAGCAGTCCCAATTAATTGGCGATCATCCATCGATAGCTGCTTCATTATTTCCCCCCACAAGTATGTTACTTTTGCAAGTACAATTATACTTGAAAATCAAAAATCGGAGTGTAATATTGATTACAATGTAAAGTTAAAATTAAATTTTTGTTAATATTTCGTTAATTATAATGATTAATAATAGAATTGACAAGCCCCCTGTTTCAAAATGACGTTATATATAGATAATTTTCAACAGTAGGATGGTGAGGGTAGAAGAGTGCAGCCGAAATGAATAATTTTGCTCAACGTCCTTTCAGGCAGATTTAAGGTTTGTTTTTCGCAGGATGTTGATGTCAATTAAAAAAACTCTAGAAATCTTAGATTCCAGAGTTTTCCATATGTTTTTATTTTACAGCTTCTTTTAATTCTTTTCCTGGTTTGAAAGCCGGGGCTTTAGTTGCAGCAATTTCAATTTCTTCACCTGTTTGCGGATTGCGTCCTTTACGTGCAGAACGTTCGCGAACTTCAAATGTTCCAAATCCAATGATTTGGACTTTGTCATCTTTTGCAAGTGAACTCGTGATGGTTTCTAATACCGTATCTAACACTTTTGCGGCATCCTTCTGTGTTAGTTCGGATTTTTCCGATACAGCTTTAATAAGTTCTGTTTTATTCATTTTAAGCACCTCAGTTAAAAAATTTACTATGTAAAGTTTTGAAAACATCACATACATTTATATAATGATCGTTTTTCATAGAAAGGATAAATCATGATTACTTTATATCCATAATACTCCATTCTTCACACTAATTTCTAGTCTAATTTTACTATTATTGAAAAACCAAGGATTCTCCATGAATTCCCATATTTTCATGAATCCCAATAACTGTATATTTCCCATGTCCAACCACTGTATTTGGCTGTTCATAGCCTAATTCTTCAGCAGCATCCCGGGAAATATCGATGAGTACACTATTTTCTCTTACAAGAAAAACGGTTCCTTCGTACACATGCTCATTTCTTTCAAAAAGGATAACATCGCCAATCTTCGCTTCTTTTTTCTTTGGTAATAATGTATGGTCTGTATGCATCTATTTATCCCTCTCCCGTTGAGTTATTTTAGGAACTGCCTCCCTTTGGAATAGGAAACAGTTCCTAATTCTATTTTATTTTGCGATAAGCTTACTATTTAGCAGCTTCAATCAGAAATATTATGCAAAGAATTCTGTGAACTAGCCTGACACCGCTTCCATTTTTTGCGACACATTCTGAATAGCATCTTCTAGATTTCTCCTGCATTGCATTCGAATCGTTTCATCACAAATAAAATCATATAGGAGTTCATGTTCCAGTTGAGAGGTGATAATTGTTAGAGGCTCTTCCATTCTTTCTTTTGTTCGATTCTCATTTAAATAACTAAGGATTTCTTTTTCAAAGAATTCAATTGTACCGAATATTATGTTCACTGTACTCCCCACCTTCCTTTTTAAAGTTTTGTAAATCAGAACTTTAAAACACAAACAGTCCACCTCAATGATCGGCAGACTGACTGACAAAGGCTATTCCACTTAAAGTTGATTATTCCCATTATGGTCCCTTATCATTTAGCAGCCCGACTATCCTAGCTCAATGCCTTAGACTCGCGGCTTTGCGCCCCTATCTTTCAATAAGTTTGCCTTTATTAAAATCATACTTTTATAATACAACTTTAGTAATATGTTTACAAGAAAATACACGAATTTTCAACTTTTTTCAACAAATTTCACAGTGTTTTTTTTTCTATAAACTATCATTTATTGCATATGAAGCAATTCTATATCACCATCAAGGATTTAGGACCTATTTTAAAATCTCCTTTCTCTATTGATATAAATGAATCATTGTTAAAAGGTTCAGAGATGCATGGGAAAGGTTTAGATTTATTGGGAAGAAGATAAATGTACAGATTGATGCATACTAGAGTACATAGATGAAGGAGTTGATACCTATGAAAAAAATATTCCAAATGGCTTGGGGAACTCTAGAAATGTACAGCCAAGCTCTTGATAAAATCGGGATGAGATAATGTTTCTGGCGTTATTACCTGTGTAGTTATGGGTACTATCATTAATAAGAAGGTTAATAATATGATTTTATTAGAAATATATAGCCATTATTTGCGAACCAATTCTCAAAAATTATAGGAGAATTGGTTTTTTACTATATTTAATTATCTGCCTTATTTTTCAAAGCAGGACCATCGAATGACAAAAAAATAAAAACCCTCTATTAAAGAGGGCTGCAGCTTAACCATTTTGGAGACCCAACCATTTTTCCGGCTGAAATGCGAACTCTTTATTTTAGCTAGTGAGTTTTACTCTTTCACCAACTAATGGCTATCCAGCCAACTTGTGTTGCTCCGCACTCAAAACTGGTAATCGGTCTAACATTTTAACTTGCTCAATGGACTTTACTTCTGTCATGCTGGTTTCAGATTCAAAGGCCTTCATCGATTGATTCTTTGATTGGGTTCACCATAACGATATCAGCCTCTTGCCTCCAATATCTGCTAATCAGCTGTTATGACTCCCTCCAAGTCATCACTTCAGTTTATTCCTCTGTTCTTTCAAATTCTTCCCTTACATTCAATTGTTACATTGACACTGATCCAATACGGCGTTTTACATTGCTTAGGAATGATATGTTTTTTCGTTCTCTAGTACTTCCCGGAACGAACACTTAATGGTTGAGCCTCCAAAAGTGTTACCTCTTTTTAGCTTTTCTTTATCATCTCTATACTCTTATTATAGAGCGACTTCATCAGAAAAAACCATTTATTTATGAATGTTCTGTGAATTTACATAGAACATGATAAAATGGGAAAAGATCAACTTTTCCCTCGACTAAAATGTAATATTCGCTGCACTGCGATTCGATTTACGAATTTGAAGAAGAGGCCTTTTCTAGAGATTTTCTCAATACCTCATACACTTCTTTATCTAATTTATCAGCTAATTCCTTATTATATGTCTTTTCATATTCCGGTTCTACGGTCACTTTACTTCCATAGAACATGATATCTTCAACCATTTCAATCTCTACATTCACCACACGCATCTTCATAGTCTTCTCAATAACCTCTGAAACTGTGCCTTGTCCTTTAATGGAAAAACAACTTCCCGCGCCAATAACACCTAAAATAACGTTGGGGTTATTTTGAACATTTTTAGCACTTGCCGCATTATGGCCAATGGCAAAATTAACTCGCTCTCCAGTAGAATCTGCTAGTACCCACGAAATCGTTGTTAAATCGGGCTGCCCGGTTTTTTCGTCAATGGTAATAAGAGATACCATTTTTTCCCCTTGTAACAGATTAATTAACTCATCAGTAAGCTTGTTTTGTGGTTTCATTGTATTCACTCCTGTTTTTTTACTATTTGCAAATCTAACGTCTAAATATTAAAAATATTAAACTCATATACACCTTGTTTATATATTTTATATGAAAAATTCCAGGTTATCAAATTTACTTTCTTAAAATTCAAAAAAATAAACCCTCGACCATCAAAGAAATCTTTCGCTCAAATTTCGAAAGACCAGTGCCTGTGTTTATCTCCTCTTCCCTTTTCTTTCAAGAAATTCTACTAAATGAAAAATATGTGAAAGTCATATTCAGAAACAGAAAGTTATAATAGAATTAATATAAGCACACTTAAACATATCATTAGATAGTTATTTAACGATACATTGCCCGAAACCATTTCTAATGAGAGGTCAATAATATATGGATGATAATAAGGAAATGTTTAACAATTTCAATCACAGTATCGAATTTCGCAACAGAAAACTCCTTGCCAGTATTATCTTTCAACAATTAAAAAATATTGAATTCCTTGATTTTGATGCCAAAAGGTTTATTTACCGCATTCTTATTTACCTGGAGCGCCCAAACGACTTGTATGATTTACATACTATTCTATCTTGGTTTGACATATTCCTGCTTGATGAATCACAAGACACTCAGGTGGTCATCACTGACTTTATCGAAAGATGTCTTTCCATGTATGAAAAGGAAAGCGGCACTTCAAAGGTCATTATAAACATTAAACGCGATTGACACGAAAAGAAAAGTTGTAGGATTGCAACTCCTGACCTGGTCTAGGTCAAATCTTCATGCTATTTCAAACTGCTTCAAGAACACAAAATAAGAAGCATGAGAGCCCATGCTTCTTTTCATCATTATTTAATCGCTTCTTTTAATTCTTTTCCTGGTTTGAATGCCGGAACTTTTGAAGCAGCAATATCAATTTCTTCACCAGTTTGCGGGTTACGTCCTTTACGTGCGGCGCGTTCCCTTACTTCAAATGTACCAAATCCGATTAATTGGATTTTCTCATTTTGCGCAAGGGTGTTAGAAATCGTTTCGAATATGGCTTCAACCGCTTTGGCAGCATCCTTTTGTGTCAAATCAGCCTGTGCAGAAACAGCTTTCACTAAATCCGTTTTATTCATTTAAGAACCTCCATTTTCACAAATGTCCTCGTTTCGGGACAAAGGGATATTTCACTTATAGCAAAACGAGGTCCACCTGCCACTATTTTCCCATAAGTGATTTTATTAATATTCAAGCTTTAGGGGCTGATTTCCTCTATTTTTCATGAAAAATTAGTCATCTTTTTCATTTCGCCAGCAGATATCGCTTTTAATGATAGCCTTTGTTTTCTTATATAATTGTAATTCCCCTGGAAATTATTTCGATATTTTTTCTCAGTCTATGTACAATAGACAACGTCGAATAAACAGCATGATGATTTTACTATATCACCCCATGCTTCTGCCATCCTACAATTCAATTTTCAATACTTTTTGCACGCCCGTACCAGCTAATTCTTCAATCTTCCAGTTTTTCGACAGCATCTGCTTAATCGCTGCATATTGTTCATCATTCACTTGTAATCCGGTGATCCCTGTTTCCGTAGACTCGTAATCCTGCTCCTCAAGCAGCCCGAATTTTAGCTTCAAGATGTTTTTTATACCAGGCAGAGTGACAAACTTTACGGCATAGCCAATTTCTATCATGGACTTAAACTGTTCTGGGTCTTTTTGATAAAGCTCCACCAATTCGCTAAAATCAAAATTTGAATTGTAATCACTCCAGGAGCTTACATCACCGCTTTCAAGCTTCGCAAGCAATTCCTGATTGGAAACCCCTTTACTGCGAACCGTTTCAATCTTATAAACAACCGGTAAAGAAATTTTATTTACTTCCACTATCTATCCCTCGCATCATTTTATGTACTTTCAGCTAAATAACTAGCATTGACCAGCCTTTATTCTATCATACCTTATTTTAAAAATTTACTTTTCTGCTTGCAATCTTTTATTCAGTTCACTAAACGTCTCAACAACCTCAGGCAGCGATAATTCTTGAGCCAATGACCTGCCTTTTTCAATGGACTCAATCGCCTTTACTAATTGATTGGCATGAAATGATATTTTTTTGCAGACAACCAGTATGAATGAAAACAAAAAAGATATATGATAGGGACATAGACAATCTAATGAATAGAGGTGTTACATATGCCATTTGTCAACATCAAAGTAACAAAAGAAAACCTAACACCGGAGAAAAAGGCAGAACTCATTAAAGGGGCCACACAATTATTAGTCGATGTACTCGGGAAAAATCCGAATACTACGGTTGTGGTCATTGATGAAATAGACACGGACAATTGGGGAATTGCAGGAGAAACGGTCACGGAACGAAGAAAACAAGGACTATAAATAAGCGGAACAATGGGAAAGAAAATAGCTTCTCCTTCTGATTTTAAAGCATAGGAGGGGAAGCACTAAACATTTCCGAACATGCTTCATAAACTTATTGCAAATGCTGAGGCGGGGTTTTATAATGCTTACCATATTGCACTTCTGGGAAAAATATCCTCTTGGCTTTGAACTTCATACTTTCCCTGCAGCTGGTTGGATGATAAAAAATAAGAAAACACAGAGGAACGCACAAATAAATAACCACAGGTTGATTATTTTCATCCTGTCAAACACCTTTCTGCAGACAAGCTCACTTTCTGTTCATTTTTCACACAGTTTCACACTGTAATGCCTCATCGACCTGGGAATTCCTTTTAGCTCAAGGAATCCACTGTATACGAGGTAACGGATCCGGTACTCGATATAGTAAGCAAAAACAGGTTCATCCATTTTCTCTAGAATTTCACCAATGACTGCGCCAGTCTTTATAAAATCCTTAGATTCTTGCTCCTTGTGCAGATTTTCGATCGTTTTGAGAATGATTTCATCATAATAAATTTCCGGCACTGCTTTTATTTGATCATCTTTCCAGATACGAAGAACTTCTTTGGATTGAGACAGAGCCTCCCATTCCTTCTGTAATGCCATTCGCTTCGAATCCCCCACTGGGTCATTTTCCTTGCAAATTTCAAATAACTTCTTCAAAGTCTCTGGTTCCAAATGTCCTGTATGAGAATTGAATCGCTCGGCAGATCCAAAATAGTTGGCAAAAAGTTCAGTGGAATTTATCAGAACAATCTCATTGGTTTTTTCACGCAATAAATAAAGGAAAAACCGCATTCCCGTTTGTTCTTCCACATTATTCCCATACCAGATAAAAATTCGCACATGCTTAGGAATATCCTCTATCTCTTTCAATGTATTAGAAAATTTATTTTCGTATTCATAATCATCCTGTTCTAAATTAATATTTTCCATGATCCATTCATTGCGGAAGGCTTGTCCAGCTTTCTCCTCCAGTTTCCATAATGGACCAATCGAAAAGAAGTCCGGAAACCCGATAACCTTTTTTGGCCATGGCAGGCTGTACCTTACCGTACCGGCAGCATGTTCCGAGGAAACAATATGTACTGCATCACCATGTTCTGTAAGATCGTTAAGGTGCCGATGCCTCTGGATTTGTTGGTTGATGATTTCCACCATCTTGTTCATTGCATCCTGTTTAATAAAAAAACCTCTTCCCTTTAGCGCCTGTCTTTCCCGATGATGAAACGTATTAAATGTTTCTCCTTCTTTTAATTCATACGATTCGCACTCTTCAAACTCCATTAAGTCCTGCAGCGTCATATATTGCGACCATTCGATTTTATAGACAAAAACAACATTAGGCTCAATATAAAAATAAATATACGGATGATTTACCTTAGTTTTAATCGATCTCCACCCCTTATTTTCGAATTGCAAAATAATCCTTTTTCATCAAAAAACATCCGTCATCCATCGGCCTATACCCCGAATCAGCCAAAAAATAAGGCGAAACGGCAAGATAATCAATTCAGGTAACCAAAACAGCATTTCCAGAATAAATTCAATCACTTCATTATGTTTTTTCTTTCTTTTTCTAAATTTCTCCTTCTTGCAGTTCCACCGTTCTTTCATTATGTTCCACTCCGTTTATATCAAATGTGCCTTGGCGTATTTGCACCCTATACTAGCGCGCTTGCTCGAAAAATTTCCTTTAAAAAATCGAGGCATCCGCCAGAGGCTTAACTTTATTCAGCCGGGATTTGAACCCCACTGAATTGGTAAAGTTATTGCATTCATCCCACCACTTATAGAAGCAGGAGAATTCTGCTGAATAAAGTTAAAATAACGTTTTCATATTGTTAAACTTTCGAAATCCTCTATGACTAACATACGATTCTATAAGATAAAAGTTTCTTTTTTTAAAAAAATTAATATAATTAGTTTAGGTAACCAACAAGAAATATAAAAAGGACAAGCAGCTTGCATTAGGAGGTTTTCCCGGATTTGAAAATAGGACCACGCGTGCTGAAAACCGGCCTGGCCGTTACATTAGCATTATATGTTTGTTCCCTGCTCCATTTGGAAAGTGCTGTATTTGCTGGTATGGCCGCCATTTTCACCATGCAGCCTTCCATTTATCGTGCATGGAAACAAGCATGGGATCAGGTGCAGACGAATATTTTGGGAGCCATTATTGCCTTTCTAGGTTTATATTTTTTAGGCAATGACCCATTCTCTATCGGGCTTGTTATGATCATTGTTATTTTAATCAGTATGAAATTAAAGATGACCGATTCCATTTCTCTTACATTAGTTACCGTACTCGCCATTATGAGTGCGCCTGGTGATGATGACTACCTCTTTGCTCTGCAGCGCTTTTCTTTGACATTTATCGGTATGACATCGGCACTGCTCGTTAATATTTTCGTCTCACCGCCCAATTATAAGAAAACATTTGTCAAAAAAGTACAAACCGTTTTTCAAAACATGTCGATCCTGATTCGGACGGCGGTTTCTAATGAAATGACAGCAAAATCCTTCCAGGAGCAAATGAGAGAATTAGAGAAAGATATTTTGAACTTAGAAGAGGAATTCAGGCTCTTTGATGAGGAACGAGAAAATTTCACGAAATTAAGTCAAATGAACCTGCGTGAGATTGTTGTCTTTAAACAAATGTTTAAGTCGCTGCAGCAGGGATATATCGTATTGGAAGACATCGATTCGTTTTATTTTCAATGCAAACCGACTGAGGAAGAAGATCTGTTATTTGATCAACAGCTGGAGCTTTTAATCAAGTATCACGAACTTTGTTTATTGAAATATGATGGAAAAATAAAGATAGATGAGCCGCCATTGAAAGAGGATATCTTGAAACAAACGAATGTATTTGTTGAACAGGTCATTGATTCCTATCAACAGGATCATAAAGTTCAACTCACTGTCATTAGTTCGTCAATCTACCATTACGCTTACCAAATTGAACGCTTAAACCGGGTTATTGAACAGTATTTAAAAAAATAACTCTGTTAAACTTGGTTGTTGATTTCCGTTCCAGGCACTTCGCTTTCCGCGGGCGACCGTCGAGCCTCCTCGACACTTCGTGCCTGCGGGGTCTCGTCTGTCTCGCTGTTCCCGCAGGAGTCTTCGTGCCTTCTACTCCAATCAACAAAAGTATTAAATATTAACATCGACCTTTAACACTGCAAAGGAATAAACGCCACCCGCTTCATTTTATTCTGAAGCGGGTTTTTATGTTATTGAATTAATAGCATTTTATTTCAAGTATGATTAATATAAAGGAAGGAATTATGGCAATATAAGTTTTATCAGTCATGATTTTGGAGGTGTTCGTTTATGGCCATGCAAAAGGAAATCTCCAACCGCAAGCTGCTTTTGGTTGCTGGTTCGGGATGGATGTTTGATGCAATGGATGTCGGGATCCTCTCGTTCGTTATTGCCGCTCTAAAGGTGGACTGGGATTTATCCATTCAGGAAATGGGCTGGATCGGGAGCATTAATTCAATCGGAATGGCGGTGGGTGCCACTGTTTTTGGTTTGATGGCTGATCGTATCGGGCGGAAAAATGTCTTTATTATAACATTGCTATTATTTTCAATTTGCAGCGGTGCTTCTGCTTTTACGACGTCATTGATATTCTTTTTAATTCTCCGCTTTTTCATTGGCATGGGACTGGGCGGCGAACTGCCGGTGGCCTCTACATTAGTATCTGAAAGTGTGCCGGCGGATAGACGGGGGAGAACCGTTGTCCTCCTTGAAAGTTTTTGGGCTGTCGGCTGGCTTCTGGCTGCCGTTATCTCCTATTTTATCATTCCCGAATTTGGCTGGAGATGGGCCTTGATTTTAAGTACCCTGCCAGCATTTTATGCTCTTTACTTGAGAATACATCTGCCTGATTCACCGCGGTTTGCTGCTGTAAGTAAAACAGAAAGACCATCCGTTATGGAAGGCGTTTCCAAGCTTTGGTCTGAAGAATATGGGAAAAGAACGCTGATGCTTTGGATTCTCTGGTTCTGTGTTGTCTTTTCCTATTACGGCATGTTTCTTTGGCTGCCAAGTGTCATGGTGCTAAAAGGCTTCAGTATGGTGAAAAGCTTCGGATATGTGCTGATTATGACTTTAGCACAGCTTCCAGGGTATTTTTCCGCCGCGTGGCTGATTGAGAAAATGGGACGCAAGTTTGTCTTAGTCGTTTATTTAATCGGAACGGCATTGAGCGCTTATTTATTTGGAAGTGCGGAAACGCTTGGTCTCTTAATTACAGCCGGGATTTTCCTTTCCTTCTTTAATCTCGGTGCTTGGGGAGCTCTTTATGCCTACACGCCGGAGCAGTATCCGACAAAAATCCGCGGCAGCGGTGCCGGGATGGCGGCGGCGATTGGACGGGTTGGCGGGATACTAGGACCCCTGCTCGTTCCCTATCTGACAGCAAATGAAGTATCGATTTCCGTTATTTTTGCTATTTTCTGCGTATCCGTTCTCGTTGGTGCAGCCGCAGTTTTCTTTATGGGGAAAGAAACAATGCATACAGAGCTTGTTTGATTCAAGTAAGTCCGTTCTAATTTATAATGGGACGGGCTTACTTAATGATATTTTCTTGCCTGTTCTATTCGTTCACTTGTACAGCTGTCAATGGAAATCGCAATGTCTGGAAAAACTTTTTCTCTATTCTGCATTGTATCCGATAAAAGAAAATCAAACACTTTCAAAAAAAATCCAATCCATTTATAATAAAGAAGATCATTAGCAAATGAGTGGTTATATCCATAAGTAAAAACTGAATGTCTAAAAGAATGCCGTTACATTGGGTGGATTGAAATAATTATGATTTTAGTCCAGAAAAATTTTTGTTCATAATTTTTGCCTCTGCTGCTGACATTTCTTACTTATTCGATTCAGTCACTCAACACATACAATGATTTAGAAATAAAAGTAAGTAAGGAGAAATGGATATGAGTAGTAAGATTAAAATCGGGATCGTAGGCTACGGTAATCTTGGAAAAGGCACGATAAAAGCGATTAAACAAGCACCAGACATGGAATTAATAGCAGTTTTTACGAGAAGAGAACCAGAATCACTGAATCTTAATGAACCTGGTGTTAAAGTTGTACATATAGCAAATGCAAGTGAATATAAAAACGAAATCGATGTAATGGTCCTTTGCGGCGGTTCGGCAACTGACCTGCCTGAACAGACTCCATACTTTGCCAGCATGTTCAACACGATAGACAGCTTCGATACTCATGCGAAAATTCCTGAATTTTATCAAGCTGTAAATGAAGCAGCCACAAAATATGAAAAAACGTCGATTATCTCTGTTGGCTGGGATCCAGGTTTATTCTCCTTTAACCGTGTAATGGCTGACGCGGTTTTACCTAGCGGCGAAAACTATACTTTCTGGGGAAAAGGACTGAGCCAAGGTCACTCTGATGCCATAAGAAGAGTCAATGGGGTAAAAAACGGTGTCCAATACACCATTCCATCCGAGGAAGCGATTGAGAAAGTACGCAGCGGTGCAAAACCTGAATTAACAACTGGTGAAAAACATCGCCGTGTTTGCTATGTTGTCGCTGAAGAAGGAGCGGACAAAGCGGCCATCGAAAATGAAATCAAAACGATGCCAAATTATTTCGCTGATTATAATACAGAAGTGAATTTTATTTCCGACGAAGAATTAAAACGCGACCACTCTAAAGCACCGCATGGCGGATTTGTTATTCGCAGCGGCAATACAGGAGACAACAAGCAAATTTACGAGTTCTCCCTCACATTAGACAGCAATCCTGAATTTACAGCAAGCGTATTAGTCGCCTATGCAAGAGCAGCCTATCGCTTAAATCAGGAAAAACAATTTGGGGCTAAAACTGTTTTTGATGTCGCTCCAAGCTATATTTCACCACGTTCAGCAGAAGAATTAAGAAAAGATTATTTATAAGAACGATTATTGAAAACAGCTCCCTCTCATTTTAAAGGGAGTTGTTTTCGTTTACGAAAGTTGGCTGTACCTTCCAGTTAAAATCTTCTGCTCAACATGTTAATTAATTGTGAACAGCTAAACTATTTTCCCGTTAAGATTCTTTATAGCTTATTATGGATTTTAGAAGGTATTTTCATTTAAATGCCGAAAAGTATGAGAATTATCATTCATTCAGGAGGGCGAATCGTAATGAGAGAGACAACGGCAAAATCCATACCCGTTTTTCTAATTCGGGTTATGATTATACATACTTTAACCTATATCGTTGCAGGAATATTGGCTTCAAGCCTGCTTGATTATAGATCCGTTTTTGAACTTCCTATTATAGGTGATTACATGGTTCCATATGGAGAGGAATCAGTTGTTTGGGGACCCTACATCCAACCTGCCCGGGGTCTGATCATCGGGCTTGTGCTTCTTCCCTTCCGCAGATTTTTAGAAAAGACGGGATATGGCTGGTTCTATATCTGGATGATAATGGCTGGAATCGGAATTGTGGCGACACCGTCTGCTGCGCCCGGATCTATTGAGGGAATCATTTATACTAAACTGCCGCTCTGGTTTCATTTCTTTGGGTTGACTGAGGTGCTGCTGCAAACATTAGTCTTCAGCATTTTTGTCCATATGTATCTTCGTTATCCGACTGGAATCATAAAAGTTCTTCCGCCCATATTCGGCATTGGTTTAGAATCGTTTGCAGGAGCCTGTTTTGCTTTTATCGGTTATGCGCTGATTTCCATTCTCTTTGCATTTATTAATCAAGTGCCGATTACTGCTGAAGCTAACATGAGCTTAAAAGTTCAGGGTTTATTTATCGCACCATTTATTGCCAACTTTCTTATCATTATCTTTTTCAAGAATATGAGATTTACCCGTGAGGTACATCCCATTTTTACTTTTCTCATCATCTGGCTGGTCAATACCATCAGTGTCGCCGTATATCAGCAGTTCATCCTGGAAGGTGCCGATTTGCTTTATGCCTTGGCTGCTCCTATTTTACCGGCATTGATTATTGTTTTGATCGCTGCACCTAGAAGAATACGGGGTATAAATAGAAATATTCATTTTTGATTAGCTGTTTACAGGTTAACAAAATTAATTGTTTTGGTTTCCTTTTTACTCCTATAAGAAAGAGGGCCTCTACCCATATTAGTAGAGGCTTTCTTTCCTATACAGAACTCTCTATTCATTATTGAGTGTTATCTTTCGTTAATTGCAGGAAAAATTCATACGCTTCTTGATCTGAGTATCCTTCATGGACTACTTTGGCAACAGCTTGAATCATCGCTTCCGGATCCTCCGATTGGAATATATTCCTTCCCATATCAACCCCCGCAGCGCCGCCTTGAATCGAGTGATAGGCTAAGGACAATGCGTCTTTCTCTGAAATTTTTTTCCCGCCAGCCACCACTAATGGCACGGGGCAGGCTGCCGCAACTTTTCCAAAATCATCGCAATAATAGGTTTTAACCATTTGCACACCAAATTCGGCCAGCATTCTCGTAGCTAATAAGAAAAATTGCGTCGTTCGTTCCATTTCCTTGCCAACTGCTACCACTCCCATGACAGGAATCGAAAATTTAGAGCCTAAGTTCACTGCTCTATTTAATTCTTCAATCGTTTCTTTCTGCCCATCTGCTCCAATGAAGGTCTGAATGGCAATCGCACTCGCATTCATCTTAATCGCATCTTCAATATCCACCACCATCGATTCATGACTTAAATCATCCTGTAAAACGCTTGAGCCAGATGATGCCCTTAAGGCAATGGATTTATTGAATGTCGGCGGGACACAGCTTCTGATCGCACCTCTCGTTCCCATTAAACAATCAGCGTGATTGGCCAACTTAGGAATTAGAAGATCTAATCTCTCCAATCCGGATACAGGACCCATAAAATAGCCATGATCAAATGCCAGCATCACCGTATTCCCACTTGCAGGGTTGAAAATTCTTGATAATCGATCCTTCATTCCCCAATCATAATGAACAGCACCTTTTACATGAAAAGAACCATTATTAGCAAATTCCGTATTTTCTGAAAATTGTTTCGCTGCTTTATTCCCTATATTATCTGCCATTCTTCCCTTCCTCTCCTTGCACATTAAGAATGATTAAAAATTGTAGTCCTTTGTATTTTCTTTTGTAAAGACGATTCTTTCAGGTAAAACGATGATGCCGGAGTCCTCTGCCTTATATTCATAGCCTTGAACAGAGTTCGGTTCTACTTTTACTTCTCCCATCCCCGGAACTTCAACTGTATTGCCTACTTTTAGTTCATGTCCCTGTGCTAAATAATACGCAATGTACACAGCAAGCGCTCCTTGATCTTTCACATCCCATAAGCCATGATTTTCAATGGTATCATTTTCAAGGTACTGTCTCATTGAATTAGGCGATGCAAATCCGGTAATAATGACATCCTCTTTATTTAAACCTTTATTTTGCGCAGCCTGCGCCATGGCTGGAAGTGCTGTAGAATCAGGACAGATAATCATATCAATATCCGGATACGTGTTTAAAATACTTTCACCTACTTGCAGCGACTTCTGTTCATTTCCCTCCCCGAATTGCTTTGTTACAATTTCCCAATTTGGGTATTTTTCAGCGATATACTTTTCAGCATAATTGACCCATGAATTTTGGTCCGGCACTGTTGGGCTTGAGTAAAACCATGCAACCTGCTGCGGTTCATTAGGATTTTCAAGCTGTCCTGCAGCCATATCGACGAGCATAGCTCCTAATATATCAGGTGTCCCCTGATTGATATAAACCGAACGATATTTTGGATCTACATCGGAATCCCAAGTTACGACTTTCACTCCCGCATCTAATGCCCTTTGCAGCGCTTGATTTAAACCGTCAGAAGTAACGGATGAAATCGCAATCGCATCGGCACCGCTATTTACGGCACTATTAATAATTTGGACCTGATTGGCCACCGTGCCTTCCGGTGCACCATCATATTTAACCTTGAAACCAATTTTCTCCGCCATTTCCTGCGCACCATCATTTCCTGATTCAAAAAAAGCATTCCCTGTCATTTTAGGAATAAATACAACCTTAATATCGCTCGGGTCTTTTTCACCAGATTGTTTCCCAGCATCTTTACTGCTGCAAGCTGCAACAAACATAGTTAAAAGGATTGAACCAATTACTAATTGTAGAAAATTTAGCTTACGCATTACATTTCCTCCTTTATGTTTTTACCACTTAACAGCCTTTGAACACGGGATTTGATTTCTGAAACTCCTAAAATGGAAACAGAAATAATAAGGAGCAGTCCGATTGCTAAACCGATATATTGTGTCTGCACCCCGGCCATTTGCAATCCTAACTTTAAGAAACCAATGATGATACTTGCCAGGGCTGTACCAATAACACCTCCTTTACCGCCTGTTATGATGGTTCCACCTAAAACAACGGCTGTTAGAATGGGCATTAAATATTCAGCCCCAAAATCTGCTCTAGCACTGCCCAAATAAGAAGTCAACATCACTCCGGCAATACCGGCACTTATCCCTGATAACACATAAGTACTGGTGATAATTTTTCTCGTATTGATCCCAGCGTATTCAGCTGCATTTTGATTCACACCAATTAAATATATATATCTGCCATACCTCGTCAAGTGAAGCAGAATATAAGCCGCAAGCAGCATAATAATAAAAAGAATGGCCGAATGGGGAATTCCAAATAGTTTTCCATTTGCAAGATTGGTAAACTCCTGCGAGAATCCTGAGATTCCTTCATATGTGCTTGCACCTGAAAAGCCGACAAGTACGAGCGCAGCACCGCTGTATAAAAGCATCCCGCCAAGGGTTAAGACCATCGCGGGAACCTTAGCATAGGCAATAAAAATCCCATTTAGCAATCCGCAAAAACCGCCAGTTAATATCCCAACTATCAGTGCAATCCAGATATTCACCCCTATGACTTGAGCTAAAATTCCGGTTACAACAGAGGTTAATCCGATAATCGAACCGCCAGATATATCGATACCCCCAGTAATCACTACAAAAGTAACAAAAAAAGCGATGACGGCGATCCCAATAAAATCATTAAAACTATTTAATAAAATGCTTATATTCCAAAATCTTGGATTAATCAAACCAAAAACAACTATTTCTGAAATTAAGACTATGAATAGTAGTACGTTCCAGTTAGCACCTTTTTTTAGCACTCTAGTTCTGCACCTCCTCTTAAAGGTCTAACACTCTTGCATTTAATCGATCTTTTCGTGCTTTCATATCGGCCCTGCGCGCCATGAGAACATCCGTGACAACAATGATTATTAACAGTGCACCTGAAATCGCTGAATTCCAGAATGCCGGAACCTTTAAGAAAACGAGCGCAGAATGGATCGAGCTCATAATAATGGCCCCGATCGCTGCTCCAATGACAGAACCTACTCCTCCGCTCAGAGATACCCCTCCAAGCACTGCTGCTGCAATAACTGTCATTTCAATTCCTAATCCGGCAGTCGTTGAAATAAAACCGATTTGGCTTGCAAAAATGAGCCCCGCTAAAGAGGCAGAAATACCTGAAATGACAAAGGCTGATATTTTCATTTTTTTGACTGGTATTCCGATTAATATGGCCCCGTCTTCATTATCTCCAATAGCTGCGAAATATCTTCCCTTTTTACTTTGTGATAAAAAGATATGTGCTGAAATGATGAGCAAAATGACAGCAATAGCCAGTATGTTGATCCCCAAAAAACTCAGCTGTGATATTTTTTTAAAGCTTGCCGGAAGATTCTCGATCCATTGACCGTCTGTATAAATAACATGTATGACTCTGACAATTTCGAGCATTCCCAGAGTCATAATAAAAGAGGAGATTTTTAATACCGTTACTCCTAAGCCGTTGACTAAACCAATAGCCGCACCAATCGCTGCTGCGATGATGACTGCCAGCACCATACTTCCACCATCTCTAAGAACCATGCCGCTGACTGCCGCACTAAGGCCCAAAATTCCACCGATTGAGATATCGATTTCACCAGTCAATAAAACGAAGCTCAATCCTGCCGCAAGGATGATGTATAGCAGACTATTTTTCAATGAATTTTGTATATTATCAGGAGAAATATAATCAGAGTTAATCAGACCGACAAACAAGAAGAGTAAAATCAAGAATATAATCGTTCTAAATTCCCGATGTTTTATCAAACCTTTCATTTTATTCCCTTCCTTTATAGGTACCGAAGGCAGCGCTCATCACATTTTTGGCATTGATCTCGTCGTATTCAAGACAAACACGGCAAGTTCCCCTGTAAATGGCATAGATTCGGTCACTCACTCTTTCAATTTCTTCTAAATCAGAAGAAATAAGTAATATGGAAATTCCTTGTTCTTTTAATTGTGTAATCATGGTATAAATATCGCCTCTTGCGGCAGCATCGATTCCTCTTGTTGGTTCATCTAAGATAATGAGCTCCGGGCTTGTCGATAAAATCCTTGCCATGACTACTTTTTGCTGATTTCCCCCGGATAATTGTTTCAATTCGACCTCGTAACTGGTCATTTTAATGCTTAATTTACGGACATATTCATCTGTAATTTTTCTTTCAAATTTTTTATCAATAAAAAAACGCTGTTTTTTAATGATTTGTGCTGTAATATTACTGCTTATAGAACTAATAGCAAATATCCCGTTCAAAAATCGATCCTCAGGTAAATAGGCTAACCCGCTTTCAATCGTTTCCTTTACCGCTAGATTGGTAATTTCCTTACCATGTAAAAAAACCTTACCGCTTTTCACTTTATTCATCCCATAGATGGCCTCGGCAATTTCGGTCCTTCCTGACCCAACAAGACCAGCAAGTCCGACCACTTCACCCTTAAAAAGATCAAAACTAATATTTTTAAAACCGTCTCCCGTTATATTTTGCACCTGAAGGACCGGTTCTTCCTTTCTGCGATTAGCGTATTTCTTCGCCACTGTTTCGATTCCATCACGTTTACTGTCTGGAGGCAATAATCCTTTAATGAGTATTTCTTTCGTAAATTCCTCAATCTTTCCTTTAAGTGTGACTTTCCCATCCCGCAGGATCGCAGCATGCGTTGAAATTTGAAACACTTCATCCAGTCTGTGAGTGATATAAATGATTCCGGCACCGGAAGCTTTTAATTTTTCGATTATCTTAAATAAAGCCTCTGTTTCGGCAAAGGTTAAGGAAGAAGTCGGTTCATCAAGGATAAGAACCTTCGCATCCCTTATGAGCCCTTTAATGATTTCAACCTGTTGCTGTTCTGCAATGGATAATGAACAGGCAAACCGGTTTAAATCGAGCCTCCATCCTAATTGATTCATTAACTTTTTTGCCTTCTCCCGTACTTCCGCTTTTTTCTTTCTCATTCCAATGAAAAGATTTTGTCCGACTGTCATATTTGGAAATAACAAAGGCTCTTGCGGAACTAAATAAATTCCTTTCTCATGAACAAGGGACGGATTCATATGAACCATTTTTGCACCGTTTATTTCGATACTTCCATCATCCGCTTTATAGACTCCTGAAAGAATCTTCATCAGCGTACTCTTACCGGCTCCATTACCACCAATAATGGAAATCACTTCTGACTCGCAAATTTCTAAGGAAACTCCCTTTAATACCTTGCTTTGATTAAATGATTTATGGATATCTTCTAATTTCACTAATCTCCTAGATCCTTCCATAAATTCACCACCATACATTTTAAAACTATGTATATGTCCATGTATGTCATTTCATTATTTAATTTTTTGGGCACTAATCACTTTTTGATTATACAGCGAAGCAAAATCGAAGCATGTTTTCACTGTGATTTTCATAAATATTTGATTAATACTATGAAGCTGCATTCAGTGATGGAAGGAAGGAACTTATGGAAAAATACCTAATGGCTGTTGATGCGGGAACGGGAAGTGTTAGAGTGATTCTTTTCAACACACAAGGTCATGAAATATGCGGTTCAAGTTCTGAATGGACTCATAAAGAGGATGAGAGATTTCCAGGCTCGATGGATTTTAATATTCATCAAAATATCAGTATCATTATCCATCTGATAAAAGAAACGATAAACAAAAGTAAAGTTAACCCAAAAGATATTTTAGCTGTTTCCACTACGAGCATGAGAGAAGCCATTGTTTTGTACGATGAGAATGGCAAGGAATTATGGGCCTGTGCGAATGTAGATTCACGTTCGACCCATGAGGTTTATGAACTGCATCGCATAGGCGATTCAATAGAATCGGATATCTATCAAGTATCGGGTCAGACGTTCTCCTTAGGCGCGATTCCAAGGATTCTCTGGGTAAGAAATCATCTACCACCTATCTATGAAAAAATAAAATATATAACGATGCTAAATGACTGGATTACCTATCGTTTAACCAATGTCATCTCGGTCGAACCCTCCAATGGCTGTACAACCGGTCTTTTCGATATTAAAAAGAGAATCTGGGACTCTGATATTGCTAGAAAGGTAAATTTGAAACATGATATTTTCCCAATCGTGCACGAAAGCGGCACTGTGATTGGAAGCGTTACTAAGGAAATCTCAGAACTAACAGGTCTGAATCCAGCAACACTCGTCGTGGCCGGAGGCGGAGATGCCCAACTCGGTTGTATTGGGGCAGGAGTTATACATGAAGGGGATGCAGCCGTATTTGGAGGAAGTTTTTGGCAATATGAATACACAGCAAATCAAGTTGCAATGGATAAGCGATGCAGAGTAAGAATTAACTGCCACGCAGTACCCAATACCTGGCAGTATGAAGCGATCGCCTTTTTCCCTGGGCTCGTCATGAGATGGTTTCGAGACAGCTTCTGCGAATTAGAAAGGCATATCCAAGATGAAACAGGTGAAAGTATTTATGCCCAAATGGATAATCGAGCGAGCAGTGTACCGGTCGGGAGCTACGGATTACAATGTATTTTTTCCGACAAAATGAATTATCTGTCATGGAAACATGCCGCTCCAAGCTTTATCAATTTTAAACTGGATCCGCTGAAATTTAATAAAGTCAGCTTTTATCGGGCCATTATGGAAAATGCAGCCTTTATCACAAAAGGAAACATTGAACTGGTCAATGAAATAACCAAGACGTCTCCAAAGTCCGTAATTTTTGCAGGCGGTGCATCAAAAAGCGATTTATGGTGTCAAATTGTATCCGATGTACTCAACAAGCCATTAACCGTTCCTGTTGTGAAAGAATCGACAGCCCTTGGTGCGGCTATTTGTGCAGGAGTCGGGGCTAAAGTCTTTAATGATTTTGATGATGCTATTTCTAAAGTTGTTCAATTCGAAAAAACATATGATCCTAAAAAGGAAAATAATTTAGTTTATGAGAATTTATATAAAAAGTGGAAAGAAATATACAAAATCCAATTGGACCTGGCGGATAGCGGATTAACGGAGCACATGTGGATCGCACCCGGAGTAAAAAAAGGAGGAAGTGATCAGGATGACCATTATTCATGAGAACGAAAGAGATTATCGTTTTGGAAATAGCGGTCCGAAATATCTTATCAGGGGACCGAGGATGAGCTTCGGCGTGGTTGTTTTGCAGCCCGGTCAGGATTTTCCTGCTCATTATCATCAATTCATGGAAGAAAATTTCTTTATTCTCGAAGGAGAATTAGAAATACATATAGACCAAACCGTGCATCACTGTAAAAAAGGAGACTTCATCCATGTTGAGCCAAAACAGGTACATTATTTAGTGAACAAAGGAGATAAGCAATTTAAAGCAGCTTTTATGCTTTCACCTTTTCATGAAAATGACAAAGTGGAAGTGGATTATAAACCGACTATTTAAATATTACTAGAATATCAATTCAAATGCGGGCATTCTTCCATAAAGATGCCCGCATCTTTACTTTACTTTGTAATATTTTGTTAACTATTTTTTCATGTTTATTTCAGAATTAACCCGTAGAATACCTATTAAACAGATTACTTTCATAACCCCTTATGGAAATCTGTTTGGTATCCGGCATCTCATTTTGCCGGATATTTTTTTATTGTAAACATGGGGCTTAACCCATTTTAGAAAAAAAGGAAGCTGCCAAGTGGCAGCTCCCTTAGTATGTCTCCGGTAATTCCAGAATCCAATTTATCCAGCCAATCACCGTTGAGGCTCTTCTAAAATAAGTGCTTTCTGATTGAACATTGTAGAGGCTGCACCGCTTCATAATCTCAATTACTCTCGCCTTTTCAGGAAGTGACCCGTTTTGCAAATACTCAGCTAAGACTTGTTTGAACGGTTCATGAGCCAGAATCATCTCCGTCAAACTCAAAAATTTATCTTTTGTTCTGAGTCCCATGATTCCCCTTCCAGCTTTCGTGAGGGTAAACATGACTTGTTTATTTTCGTCCGTGTATTTTTCAATCAAGCCGAGATACATCCCTGCTGAGGTATAGTAACCTGTTTGTCTTTCGTCAAAGGCATAATTTCTTGTGATGTGGTCTTTACTCATATCATTCTCAACGAGTAAACCTAACAAATCAACCACCCGTGTGAACGAGTCCGCTTGAGGGAATGGAATCTCTGGCTCTGGTACAGTCTGAACAGCATGAAAGACCTCCACAATATCTTCAAGCTCCAACTCCTCATGAGCAATAATAAAATCCTTTTGCTCAACCAATTTTAACGAGTTATACTTCTGCGGGTCAGTAAATTCATAAATGAAAAAGCTGAAAATATCATTTGAATAGGTGAAAAAGACCGGTTTAACCTCTTTATCTGTTTTTTCTTTCCATAAACGAAATGGATAATAAAGCTGCCGCACCAGGAAATCCTCAACCGTTTCATTCTTTGCTTCGACGATCATGAATTGGCTTTGACTTTCATATCCCCCATCAATTTCAATCTGAGAGTTTTTTATGTTAATGAGCTTTTCATTGCCTTTTCGCGTTCTGATCATAAAGTCAAACTCTTTCGATGACATTCTGCCCGAGATCGTCTGAAAAGACGGTTCCCCCAACAGCATTTCCATCATACCCGTTACATGGGCACAATGGAGGGCAGAACTTTCAGAGTAAAGGTTTGCAGGGTCTATTGTCGTTATATTAGCGGGAAATTCCACTTGAATCGGCTTCAGTTTTTCGTTATAGCTGACCTTCTCATACACATCAAACTCACCAATAACATAACTAGACCTTGAAATCGGCAAAATCGATAAGCCATGATCTTTAAAGAGCTTCGGCAAGTGGCTGAAGTGGTCGAACTTCGCCATTAACCTCGGCTCTCTCACCTCTTTTATTTCTTTTGCTTGAATTTCAAAAAATCCATTTTGCTGCACATTTTGCAGGATTTTATGACGCTCAAATAAGATTTCCCAGGCTTTATCGGTTTTCGTTTGGCTCATAATTCATCACCAGCACTTCATCAATTTTGCCGCGCTTTGATGCTACTGAATTGATATTTCTAGTCGCTGATACAATTTCAATGTGAAAATCACTGTATATATCTTTAATAAAATCTGTTGCCGAGTTGCTTAATAAAACTTTACAGCCTTTTTTATCGAGCTCAGCAAATGTGTCTCTTAGTCTAATCTGGTCTTCTTTTCTAAAACCGTCTAAGCTGTAGCTGGTAAAAGAAGATGTATCGGAAAGCGGATCATATGGAGGGTCAAAGTAAACAAAATCTCCCTTTTCAGCAGGCGCAGTTACATCTGAAAAATCCCGATTCAGAATAGTTACATCATTTGTGCTTAAATAAGTATGAACAGCCCTAAGGATATTCTCATTCACGATTTGCGGATTTTTGTATTTCCCAAAAGGAACATTAAATTGCCCTTTACTGTTTACGCGGAAAAGACCATTAAAACAAGTTTTATTCAAATAAATCATTCTTGCCGCTTTTTCCACAGCTGAGAGCTGAGTGTACTCTTCCTTATTTCGATCAAGGCAGCGGATCGCATAGAAATAGTCACTTTCATTTCCATTTTCATGCTTTTTTAATGTGTCAATTAACTCGTCCACATTATGTTTCACTACATGATAAATATTAACCAATTCAATATTCACATCATTAATGACCGCTTTCTTAGGCTGCAGGTCAAAAAGAACAGCACCGGCGCCAATGAATGGTTCGTAGTAAGTGTTAATACTCTGGGGAATATACTTGCGAATCTCCGGAAGCAATTGCCGCTTTCCGCCAGCCCACTTTAAGAATGGCTGTACCAGATTGTTATTTGTTCCTATTGCCAATTTACCCCTCTCCCTTTTCCTTCCATAATATCTTATCAAAATATACGAACAGAAATTCTATATTTCATCATATCATTTTCATATCGACAAATAAACCATTAAATTTCACCATATTATTGTCGAACTTCGATTGAATAAGAACGTCATATTACATCAAACTAAACAAGAGACTTACCAATATCCTTCCATTTATTAAGATTTTGTGGGATAGTTTATTTTCAATTTCCGCAAACATAGATTATAAAGTTCAAAGCTAGATCGACTATTCACAAAAAAACTTATAAGGAGAATATATGAAAGTATCCGATTGTATCATCCATTGTTTAGAAAACGAAGGTGTAGAATATGTATTTGGGATCGTTGGCAAGGAGACGCTTGACCTCGCTGAATCATTAGCAAAATCAAAGCAAATTCAATTTGTCAATGTGAGGCATGAACAAGGGGCTGCTTTTATGGCGGATGTGTATGGGAGACTGTCAAAGAAAGCAGGTGTCTGTTTATCCACTTTAGGCCCAGGCGCTACAAACCTTTTGACTGGAATCTCAAGCAGCAAACTCGACCATTCACCACTAGTTGCCTTGATTGGGCAAGCTTCTATGGAGCGGCACCATCCAGAATCACACCAATATTTAGACATCGTAAAATTGTGTGAACCCGCAACAAAGTGGAGCACACAACTCACAGATTCGCTGAATGTTCCGGCAATGATTCGAAAGGCTTTCAGAGAGGCTAAAATGGAAAAACCGGGTTCAGTGGCCGTTGTCATTCCGGAAAACTTTTTAACGCAAAAAATAAGCAACAAACCTTTGTCCGTAAATCCTTTACCTGAAAATGTCCCAGTTTTGGAAACATTAAAGTCTGCCATTACCCTGATAGAAAGCCATATGAAACCATTTATTTTGGTTGGAAACGGTGTCATAAGACAGGATGCAGCGATTGAGCTTCAGACCTTTATCAACACCCTTCAAGCACCTGTAACACACAGTTTTATGGCCAAAGGCATTTTAGACAAAGCACACCCTGCTAATTATTTTACGTTTGGATTTAATGAAAATGATCTAGTTTTAACTGGGATGCAAGAAGCTGATTTATTAATTGCTATCGGTGTCGACTTTGTAGAACAACTTCCGCAGCATTGGAATTATAAAAAGATTCCCGTGTTACATATTGATTCTTTGCCAGCAGAAATGAATGAATACTATCCAGTCGCAATAGAATGTGTGGGGAACATTCAGAAGACACTCCAATTACTTAATCAAATGGGATCCCCTGCCAAACCGTGGATCCCCTATAGTAATCTTAAGGAAAAAATTATGAGTGCTTATCAAATAAACGACGGACAACAGACCAAAACCAGCAGTACTCCATTTACAATCGAAGATATCCTTCATTGTATTGAGGATTTCACTACAGAGAATACAATTGTCATTTCTGATGTAGGCGCCCATAAAGTCTCTATCGCCCGTACATATCAGCCTAAAAAGCCAAACCGGCTCATCATCTCAAACGGGCTGGCCTCGATGGGAATCGCCATTCCAGGATCTATTGGTGCCAAACTAGCCTGCCCGAAGGACCCTGTCATTTGCATTACCGGTGATGGCGGAGCATTAATGAATTTTGCTGAAATAGAGACTGCCAAACGGCTTGGGCTTTCCTTCGTCATCATTGTGATAAATGATTCGATGTTAAAATTAGAGGTCCAGCAAATGACTAAATTGTTCGGAGAAAGTTATGGTGTACGCTTTCAAAATCCTGATTTTGTTCAACTAGCGGCGAGTTTTGGCATTAAGGGAATGCGAGTCGGAAACATGAATGAATTTGAAACGATTCTAATAGAGACCCTGCATACTTTAGATGAAATAGTCTTAATTGAAGTAGCTATGCAAAATTGAGCATACCTTACCTGCCATCCACTCTGGTCATCATGCTGCATTTATATGGAAGACCACTAAGTGACAAGCATCTTTAATCTTTTAAAAAAGAATACAGCCATCTCAACCCATAGCCAATTGTAAAGGAAGGCACCTATGAAAATACTACCGCATGTAAGGAAGGAAAAGGAATGGGATACAGCCGGACCTAGAACAGGAAAACGGAATATATAGAGTAAACTGCTAATTCCGATCGTTAAAAGAATGGCGCCAACAGAAATAAGACTTATTCTTTTATGGAAAAAGGAAAAAGCGGCGCCTGTGCCTATCCCGAGCAATCCTGTTGTCAAAGGAAATACAAATAATTCACTAGGCTGCATAATGAGTAACAGAAGCATTGTAAGAAAATAAGCCATCCCTCCAATCGGGAGAGAAAACATCGTACCAATCAGAATAGGCAGTGTAGCAAATGGGCTGATAAAATAGCCCACTCCCGGTAAAAGACCACCTGCTGACTGAAGGATAGCAGCTAGACCGGCAAGGAATGAACCTAAAACAATCTTCTTCGCTTTTGTCTGTTTACGAAATTGTAATTGAACAACTTGAATCTCATCTGATATTGACTTTAATAAGTACATTTGTCCACCTCATCACATGTCAATAAGGATCAAAATTCCTCTTAAAATGGTACAACAAAATGGCCCCGGCTTTAATAAGCAGGGGCCATTATCGGCGGATGATAAATTTTAATGTTGCCAAAAGGCTAATTCACCTGCTCCGTTTATCTCCTTATTTGTTTCACTGTTTCGCTTAAGATGACTTCAGGCTCAGAAAATAGCGGAGAAGATTTAACGCCACCGTTTTTCTGTAAACAGCTGTGGAACGCTGGTCGTCGATGGGTCTAATCATTTTTGCAAAGTCGGCAACAATCGCAGCGATGTCTGAATCAGCTAATGGGATCATTTTGCCAAGCAGTTTTTTCTCCATATCCACGGAACGAAGGATAGTCGGTCCAACGGCACCAAATGCCAATCGAATGTCATCGATTCGATCCTTGCGAATCCGGATGAAACCAGCAAACGAAACTTTGGCAATGGCATCTGCATGGCGGTTGCCTACTTTTTCAAAAATAACATATGCATCTTCCTTCCATACGGACGGCAGAATAATCTCCGTTAATAGTTCATTGTGCAAGCGTTGAACTCTTCTTGGACCTTGAACAAAATCACGAATTTCCACCAGACGCTCACCATTTACGGAGCGCAGCAGCAGCTTGGCATTGTAAACATATAATAAAGGAAGCGTGTCACCGGCTGGAGAGGCGTTGCAAATATTGCCGCCTAATGTTCCCCGGTTTCTAATGGCCGGGGCTGCAATGGTTTTCATTGCCTGCTTTAAGGCGAAAGGAATGAGCGGATTTTCAAGTAATTCACTATAGGTACAGCAGGCCCCGATGTGGAGATCGTCGTTATTTTGATACACTTGTTTTAATTCAGAAAGATGATCTATAAAAACCATCGGCATCGGGATTTTGGGAGGTACTCCCCTTCTATGTTTATGAAGGACCATGATGTCGGTGCCGCCGGCGAAAATGGTACAGGTCTCTCTATTCATTTGGCTCAAAGTGTCGGCTAAACAATCGAAGCGATACGCGGTTATTTTCTCTGCCATACGCCGTCACATTTAGCTGCATGTTTCACAGCATCAACAATCATATTATAGCCCGTACAGCGGCATAGATTTCCGGAAATGCCTTCACGAATTTCAACCTCTGAAGGATGAGGATTTTTTGTTAATAAAGCTATACTTGCCATGATCATTCCCGGAATGCAATAGCCGCATTGCACTCCTCCGGCAAGAGAATAGCACTCATCCAAAATCTTAAATTGTTCTGTTTCTAAGATCCCTTCTATCGTTTGAATTTCGGCACCAGCAATCGAGCCAATTGGAATCAGGCAGCTGTTTTGCAAATGGTTTTCGACAAAAACACTGCAGGCCCCGCACTCCCCTTCCCCACAGCCCTCCTTTGTTCCGATTAAAGCAAATTCACTTCTTAATATATCTAGTAATCTTGCAGTTGGAGGGGCGTCTGTTTCTACATTTCTTCCATTTAGTTTAAATCCAATCATTCTTCTTCACCTGCTTCCATCCAAAGACGATTCATAATGACTTCAGGGGTAATCGGAATTTGTTGAAAAGAAGTTTGCAATGCATCCTCGATTGCCGCTTGAACCGCCGGCGCGCCGCCGATTAAAGTTAATTCACCGGCACCCTTCGCCCCATATGGACCATCATCATAGGGGTTCTCAAAGACCTTGCTTTCGATTGCAACAACGTCCAATGAGGTCGGCGGTCCATAATCTGATATGCTTTTTTGTTGGATCGAGCCTCGTTTTGATGTCATCTTTTCCAGATAACCGTAAGCTAATCCTTGAGCCAGACCGCCATCAATTTGACCTTTCAAAATCCGTTCATCGATGACCTTTCCCACTTCAAAATTGCCGGATACTTTTTCTAACTTTACATTTCCCGTTAACGTATCTACTTCTACTTCAACGATATTGGCACCCCAGGAATAAGCCGGATAAGCATCTCCTGTGAAGGTTTTCTCATCCCAGGGGATCATTTCACGGTGAACATAGTGTTCCACTATCTCCTGTTCCACTCCTGGCTGCCACTGAGCCTTCAGTTTTTTTGCCGCACGTTCAAGTAATTTACCGACAATCATTGTTGTTCGGGAAGCTACAGTAGGACCGGAATCGGGAACCTCTTTTGTATCGGGATCAGGATATGAAATTTCTTCGTACGGGAGCTCCAATTCTTTGGCGACGATTTTACACAATGTTGTCAAAATGCCTTGTCCCATATCAGAATTTGAGATTTTAAGCGCTACCCCGTCGTCCTTTGATTTAACCAGCTTCACCGTTGCTTTAATATGATCTCTTTCGCCGCTGCCTGTGAAGCCGCAGCCATGGAGAAACAATGAAGCACCGATGCCTTTTTTGTAACGCTGATTTTGTTGATTAAAGCGTTGAAAGTCTGCTTTTTTCTTTTGGTAATTTGATGTAAAAAGCAGATCTTGAATCATTTCTTCCATTAATATTGGATCGCGGAATTCACCTTTAGTGATCGTGGGGTCTCCTTGTTTGACGAGGTATTTTCGTTTATATTCGAGATGGTCGATTTTTGCCAGTTTACTCAAATGTCCCATATGACTTTCGATACCGGCAAAGCTTTGTGGAGCACCAAAGCCTCTAAAGGCACCATTCGGAACGGTATTCGTTTTTAACACATAGCCTTTCGCATGAAAATGGGGAATTTTATAAACGCCGGCACTGTTTATTAAAGCGCGCTGCAGCACGACAGCGCTTAATCCCGTATTCGCTCCGCCATCGAGATAGATTTCCACACACATGCTCAATATAGTTCCTTCCTTATCAAGCGCCGTTCGATATTTAAGTTTGGCTGGATGCCTTTTCGTCGTGACCAGCATATCCTCAGAACGGTCGAACACGAGCATCACTGATTTTTTGACTGTTTTTGCAGCAACAGCTACATGACAAGCCATCATGGAAGGATAATCTTCTTTGCCGCCGAATCCTCCGCCAGTTGTGCTTTGAACCACTCTGACTTCGTCATTGCTGCAGGCTAACGCGCTTAACAATGCATTTTTTATATAATAAAGACATTGCATCGATCCCTGGACGATGATTTCATCATCCTTATAAATCGCGAGCATCCCTTGCGGTTCAAGGTAGACATGCTCTTGATAACCCGTATCATATTCTTCTTCGATAATTTGATCTGCTTTCCCCTCAATAGCTGAAATGCTCGCTAAGCTTTCGCCGAATTCATAGCTGGCCAAATAGGATGCGGCAGATTTTTGTGCGATCGCCTCGTCCAATGTATAAATAGCCTGATGTTCTTCAAATTCTATATCTACTTCTTTTAACAAACTGTACAGAACTTCCAGCTCTTCGCCAACAAACATGAGAATCGGCTCACCAATATAATTGACCCACTCATTGGCAAAAATGGGCTGATCTTCTTTGATTATTTTGACATAATTCGGACCGGGAATGTGTTCGGCACCAACGGCTTCATATCCATCAGGCAGGTTAGGCAATTGAATGGAAATGATTTTCCCATAAGCAATGGGCGAGCGAACCAAAACACCATAAACCATATTCGCTGCTTTTATATCACTGATATAGGGCAGCTGCCCCGATACTTTTCCTTTGTGGTCCTTTTTGGGCACGGAGATGCTTATGTCTTTGGGATTCATGGCAACAACACCCTTCGGCTCTTTCTAAGAGATAGAAAAATATGTACAAAAATAAAAAAAACTTGGAGGCGGCAACCGGATTCGAACCGGTGATGAAGGTTTTGCAGACCTGTGCCTTACCGCTTGGCTATGCCGCCATAGATAATAAACGAAGTGTAATTTCATTCTATTCAAGGCGATGCCTATTTAAAACTTGTTTACTTAAAATTATTCATTAGAAGGGGAAATATTCTCTAGGCTTTTGTTTCATTACCGCTTTTTCCTGTAAAATAGGTTTGAACATTAAAAATTGAATCGAAGGTGTACATGACGCATGAAACGATTATGGGTAACCGGGTATAAAATGCATGAATTATTTTTCAACAGCAAAGACCCTGGAATTGGTTTTGTCAAAAAAGCGATTGAGAAAAGGCTGCGCTATCAAATCGAAAACGAAGCATTAGAATGGGTCATTATTTCGGGCCAGCAGGGCACGGAGCTGTGGGCAGCGGAAGTTGTATTTCAATTACAGGAAGAGTATCCTGAGTTAAAATTAGCGGTTATTACCCCTTTTCTGGACCAGGAGAAAAATTGGAAGGAAGAAAAGCAGGAAGAATATTTGCTGATCCTGGAACAGGCCGATTTCGTCAGCACCGTTACGAAACGTCCTTATGAAGGACCATGGCAGTTCCGTGCGCGGGATCAATTCCTTCTCGATAATACAGACGGCATTCTTTTATTTTACGATGAAGATGGAAAAGAAGGCAGTCCAAAATACATTAAAGAAAAGGCCATGAAGCGTTATGAAGAGGATGGCTATGAAGTAATTACGATCAGTGCCTATGATATACAAGATATCGTCGAAGAGGAACAGCTGAAACATTGGGATTGGTAAAAAAAAGGACGGAAGATATGCTTCATTCCGTGACAGCGAGATCAAGCATCACCCCGTCCCCGCTCGCTTAAAAACCGATTTTCTTTTGACTTGGAACAATTAATTCCCGATAAGTACCGATCACAACATCCTGGAATATCCCGGATTGAACAATTTTCGCATAAATGCGGTACTCGGCAGGATCGTCAATGGATGGTGCTGGTTTAATGGTTATATTTGTATCCTGCAGCACAATCCGTTCCGGTTTCCCCTCATCTGCTGCTAGGAAAAAGACATTCCCATTGTCTTCATCATAGTAACGATCGTTTTCCTTAATAACCGGAAATGAAATAGCAAATTGATAATAAACATTATGAGGCGCAACTCGTTGGCTAATTAACTTTTTATAATTATCTAATTTATGCTCCAATTTTTCCTGCTTTTTCAGCGCCATCGTTATCCCGTAAATAAAAACAGATGCTATATACATCAGCAGCCATAGAAGAAAGAAAACAGCAATAAAACCGATAATCGTTAATGGATTTATATCAACTGTCGAAAAGTAATAAAGAATCCAGCAATAGACTAGAACTGTCATAAGAAAAGTAATGATTTTCTCAGTCTTAGAAGAACTATTATTTTTTATCCTTTCTATTTTTAATACCAATTGATTATGTTTTCTCAGTATTTTTTCATCAGTCATATCTTACTCCCCTAAAACAAGAACTCTTATTCGTGCATATGTAATTGGATTGTGTTCTGCAAATCATTCCCCCGCGTATTTAATAAGGATAGATTGATAGCGAGCGGACGTTGATTCGGACGATATATTCTTAAAAAATAGGTAGTCACTCTGGCATATCCATGAACATTGACGACTTGGTTCGTATATTTTTCCTGCTTGACACCCGCCACTTCATCCCACATGACTATATCTTCAAAGAAAAGAAAGGTTCGAATTAGCATCCCTTCCGGCATAATCTCGACAATTGGTCTTGGATCAAGCGTTTTAACCAGGCTAATTACCCCCATTACCAACGAAATCACCATCAGTGCCCATACGAAGACAATACCTGTTGGCGCCAGCCCAGTTGGATTTGAAAGTAATTTCGAATAAATGAGATAAATTGATCCAAAACAGATAATCGCCAGTATCCCCGTCTTTACTCGATTGGAATAGTATTTCTTTGTTCTGCTTTCCAGCTTAGTTTCCTCCCCTGTATTTTGCTGCAAATAAAAATGGCTTCCCGTTCTTGGAAATGGAAATGTGAAACTCTTACTTCATCTGCATTTGTTTTATACACAAGTATAATTATAGATAAGTTGATGGACTGGGAATATAAGGATTAATTACTATTTTCACACAAATAAAAAAACAGCCTTTCGCTTCATCTGAGCCATTATGGGCTGATGTGAAGAAAAGAACTGTCTATGGATAGAAATAGAGATCATAGAATTATTTTGTTAGGATATGGGTTTTCTTTTATCCGCCCACATTTCTCCATGATAAACGAAAGGCATGTTTCCATAAAAGGAATAGCACGGCAGCTGCCAAAAGCAAATATATATAGACACCGAATACAAAAAGCGTGCTAAGGTAGTGCAAGCCGGCAAAAACTCCTACAAACAAGATAAGTCCTAATAAAATTCCGCCGTTTCCTTGACTGTATGTATCGAATGACTCTGAAAAAGGAATTGATTTTTTTAACAGCAAGAAACAAACCACTGCAAACAGACAGGCATTGATGAACATAAGGATGACATCTGGAAGGATTCGCATCCCAAACAAGTAGATGAAGACCATGCTGAGTAACAGATAGACTGGCAGATAGAGCTTGACGAGAAAAGCCTTCATCGTACCGCTGAAAATAGACTTTAGTTCATTTATCGGGGCTGCCTTATAAATCCAAGCGCCTTTATATTTGCCTGAATACCGCAGCATCATGACAACCTGCGGAACAATAATCAAGCTGAAATACATATTTAAATATGACTTGCTGCTTGAAAGATCAGCCATTCCCTCACCATTTATTCCATTAATGTTTAAGAGAAAGATAAACGGCATGACGATAGAAAACCCTAAAGAGGGATAAACCTTAAGCTTGAAATCCCGTTCATTACGGAGCATGATCCCGGCAAAGCGGTAAAATACTCTTTCCTCATCCGCAGGACAAATCACTTTTATCAAATGTTCACTAAATTTTGTGCGTTTCTTCTCACTAGCTTTCCCATGGTAGGAAAGTTTTTGCAGATTTTTCTCAAAGGATGGTACAGAACGTATGTAAAGCCAAAAAGACAGAAGCGGGACCATGATTCCGAGGGCTGCTAATAACAGATAGAAGGAATTGAAACTGCCATTTACCGCCAATTCCACGATCGCTCCATACCACATGGGAAAAATAAATAACTGCCACCAAGCTGGTTCCAGCGACATGGTTAAATCAACGAGCTCAAATGAGCGGGTAAGAAATTGATAGCCAATCATAATCGCAAGTGAGAAACCAATTTGAACATAGTTGATAATGTCCTTTAATTTCTCGCCATCAAAAAATTTTAAGATAAACATATAAAAAAGAGCTGTCAATACAACAATAAATAAATCAAGCAAGATAATGTTTACAACAGAAACAAGAAAGAAGACAATGCCATGTCTAAGCAGACCGACGAGCAAAGGA
This sequence comes from Bacillus benzoevorans, assembly GCF_014207535.1. Taxonomy (GTDB): domain Bacteria; phylum Bacillota; class Bacilli; order Bacillales; family Cytobacillaceae; genus Bacillus_BD; species Bacillus_BD benzoevorans. The sequence continues at coordinate 623,354 of NZ_JACHGK010000001.1, read as the reverse complement.
ATACCGGAAATAGCCAGCGTCAGCAGCGATAAATAACATAAAATATGGAACATTTTAGCGGCATTAATCGTTTTTCTATCAATGGGCTTTGTAAAGAGAATATTCCGATCACGGATGTCGAGCAATACAGATGAGAAATCCGAAATCATCGATGTCATAACCATAAAAGTGACCAAGCCGTAAACAAGGCTCATTTGAAATATATAGCTTTCTCCCATTATGATAAAGGGAATCATGAAAAGGCTGAAAAAGACATAGATCCATAATGAATGGAGATAATGGTTCCGATCCTTCTTTTCGTATCCCTTCTTTTTGTTGGCATTCTGCATAAAAATCGTTGGAACACGGCGCCTATCCATTAGGAGCTTAACCTGCAATATCCTTCTCATTACCTTGTAATCTACACCAAAGTGCTGGAATATTTTTTCGAATCGATCTAACAGCTTCAATGTTGGAAAGTCCCTCATCGCTACACCTCTTCTACAATGGAAACAAATCTTTCACTCAGCTCTTTGTGATTACTGAAGCCGGTTAATTGATTAAAAATCTGTTCCAATGTCCCTTCTTGATTATGGTGTTTTAATTCCTCGAACGTTCCATCTGCGGCAATTTTTCCGTCCTTTAGCAAAATGATCCGGCTGCTGATTTTTTCGACAACGTCCATGATATGGGAGGAGTAGAATACCGTTTTTCCATGTCCTGCCAATGAGGCTAAGATTTCTTTAAAAATCAGCACGCTATTGGCATCCAATCCATTAATGGGTTCATCAAAGAACAGCAATTCAGGATTATGTAACAAACTGGAAATAATCAAAAGCTTCTGCCTCATCCCTTTTGAATACGAAGCAATCCGGGAATGATAGACTTCGCCGACTCCAAAGAGCTCCATCAAGCTTTTTGCTTTATAATCAGCACGCTCATACGTCAGACCGTACAATTCACCGATAAAGGTTAAATACTCCTGGCCGGTTAAGTTGTCATACACTTCAGCAACCTCTGGAACATAGCCGATTTTTCTTTTGTAATCAACATCCCCATCGGAAATATCGCGGCCAAAGAAGGTTATCTTACCCGTATAGTCTCCTTCAATCCCGAGGAGGATTTTTACAGTGGTGCTCTTTCCCGCACCATTAGCACCGATATAACCGATTATTTCGCCTCTCTTAACCTGGAAAGAAATCCCGTTCAGAACACTTTTGGAACCATAATCCTTTCGTAAATCCTCAATCGTCAATATCATTTCATTCACGTCCATCTCCCCACCCCATCTATTACATTATTATACTACTTTAACATTATTTTACTGCAAAATCAGAAACACTGATCATTTTTCATAATTATTTAAAAACTTACAGACAAAGCTTATACACGTACAATTTCCTTTACTCTATTCTTTCCATTACAAAAAAAAATCCTCTATTTTTAGAGGATTTTCATTTAACACTTTTGGAGACCCAACCATCGATATTGGCTGTATGCGAACAATTTTTCATGTAGTGAAACTCTTTTTCACTACTAGGGCTATACTGCCAACTTGTGTTTGTCCCGCATTTCATATTACTTACCAATTTAACGATTTTTTACAGGTCAAGGGTAACAGGGATTCCAATCATTTTACCTTTTGTGAAACGTTTGTCTCACATTTATTAGTAACTTGATTTTTGGCCTAGAGCTTTCTTCTGCGCTTTTCATGCCATTCGGTTCGCCATAATTGATATTGCCACTTCTACTTCGAACGAAGCTTCAATTTCTATTATGATTATCTTCAAACTGATTAGCTTATTCGATTACTCTATTCCGTTTGAATACCTCCCTTGTATTCAATTGTTTTAGCCCCTCTTCATCCTCACTTGATTTTGAAGAGATATAGCTTTTCGTTCACTTCCACTTACCGGAACGAACACTATATGGTTGAGCCTCCAAAAGTGTTAAGCTTTAAATGGCTTTTTATATCTTTTCTACACTCTTAGTATAACACCCTTTTCCTTTTGTAACCGCTTAACCTGTGAATATTCTGTTAATTAAATACCACTCATTTGTTCCCTGTACTTTATATTATGCCTATTCATTAAAAAACCTCCTTTGTAATGGTTACAAAAGAGGTGTCAATATCGTATTATTTGTTCCCTGAAGCACCATACTTTGCCTTAGATCATTCGCTTCTGATTTATATAAAAAATTAATTAAAAAACCTTATCAAGATAATCCCCATACCCTCGTAAAATATTTAGTCCCTGGTGTTCTAATTCTATCCATAATTTTTTATCAAGGGCAAACGGGTTCTTATTTTGCAATTCAGCAATTTCATCTGCGGAAATATCTACTCCGTAATACGTATCATTATTTTTTACAATAAACTCATAGTCTGTCAGTTTCATAACATAAACTTCATAGTTTTCGTCCCATTCCTTCAATTGCTTTTCCATTAACGTTGCTACGTGTACAATAAATTCTTCCACACCCATGTTTTTAGACATGTATCCCCTAATCACTCCGCTAATGTTCATGTTTATCTCCCCTTTATAAAATTTCAGGTTATCAAAGAAAAAACGGAACAAAAAAAGACTATTCATTGCTTAGGATGCAACAAAGAGCCTGTTCATTGTTATCATTCAAAGGCATGCTTTGCTGGTTGAAGCACCTTACTCGAAAGGCAGGTTGCAGTGACGTCGTGGAGCCAGTTCTCTTTGTCACTCTCGATAACCTTATTTTATTATAGTTAATTTAACATAATAATGGCGGCAGTGTAAAGAAGTATAAAGAAGTAGATATTATTACCATGAGCTGGACTTTTGAAGCAAAATTTGACAAAAAAAGAGTATCCGTAGCGGATACCCAATAAATAGAATGAGACGGTTCTCCTGATCTACTGCAACAGAACCGATACTATATTTAATAAATTCAAAAAACGAATTTAATGTCTCGTTTTACTCTCAATTTGTTTAATAACCTCATCTGCAGATAAGCCGGTTGCTTCAATCACCGAACCTCTGGTTTGCACATCCTGCATTCCCATAATATTCGAATCCAGACCGGTTATGACACAGCAATCACAGTTTTGCACATTACTTCCGCCATTTAATTCTACGACATCATAGCCTTTCGCACGTAATGCTTCAGAAATATTAGTCAATGATCCCTCAACACCGATTCTTTGCATCATTATACACCTCCTCCCTAACTAATTTTCCCATTTCCCGCTTTAATATGTATTCAATTTTTTAAGTGCTGCAGACCTTCATTCCCATTGAACACTACCTTCATCAAACGCACTTAATTGCTCCATATTGCTGGCAATCATCGCAATAATCGTGCTGGCTTCTTCTTTGCTAAAAATAAAATGAGACTCATCTTTTATCAATTCATCATCTGTACTCCATACCCGGTTTACTCTTTTTAATACCCCATCACCGCTCTCCTGTATGACACCGAATTGATAAGTAACTTCTACTTCATCCTCATGTTGGAATGCTGTAACCTCTGGGGTCGTCCATTCTACATCAATTTCTTCAAATATATTCCCATCATCCATACGCAAACCTTCATAATATTCTTCATCGTGATCATCAGCAAACACCGTCTCATGTTCTACATCGCTCAGTTCGTATCCTTCATCATTGAAATAGTCATGAAGGCTGTCATGAACTTCTGCAACAATCTCCTCTATATCAGTGAGAATAATTTTTGCCGGATGTCCGCTGTCAACATCAAAGGATTCAATGTAAAACTCCTCGTTCTCCGGGTCAAAGAAAAGAGTACAAAAATAATCACGTTCCAGCTCCTCTGTTACGATATCTGCAGTTTCAACAAAAAACTCTATTCGTGGATGTTTGGCGGATCTTTCTATTTTCATTTGACCAACTTGATCGTATTCCTCACAAATAGACTCCAATTGTTCTTGAAGATCACCGCATACTCGGTCAAACCATTCTAACGACATCAAACATCCCATCCTTTCAAAGTTAATCGAATATATTATGTCCATGCCGGATAAATATATTGCGAACAATTTGCTAAGAATAATTATTTGTGTAATTTTGAACAAAAAAATTTAACTTGTTGCATATAGAGAAATTCCACTATATTTATCTGAACATTTTAATTATATTATATTTTCAGAGATTGCATTGTGAAAAACGTAACTCACTATAATCAATCCACACTTATAAAAAAATTGAATACATAGGATTGATTTACAATAAATTTAGGGGGCAGATCAATGAGTACTTTAGTAAAATCAGTAGACAGCTTACATTTTATTAACGGGGAATATGTTCCTTCTCTTTCAGGAAAAGTAAAAGACAATATTAACCCGGCAACAGAGGAAGTCATCAGCGTTATTGCACAAGGTGGCCAAGAAGAAGTGGACACAGCAGTTGCAGCTGCCAAAAAAGCATTAAAAGGTCCTTGGAAAAAGTTCACATTAGATCAAAGAATCGCGGTTATTCGTAAAATTGGCGATATTATTTTGGAAAGAAAAGATGAGCTTGCACGTCTTGAATCATTAGATACTGGGAAACCAATCTGGTTGTCCACTGCAATTGATATTTCAAGATCAGCATTTAACTTTCATTTCTTTGCAGATTTCCTACGTTCAGTTGGAACAGAAGCATATGAAACAGACGATGTAGCATTCAACTATTCCATTCGTCGTCCAGTTGGGGTTGTTGGGATTATCAGCCCATGGAATCTTCCTTTATTATTAATGACTTGGAAACTTGCTCCAGCCCTTGCTGCTGGTAACACAGTTGTCATCAAACCTGCAAGTTTAACTCCAACAACTGCGACAATCATCGGGGAAATTTGTAAGGAAGCTGGCGTTCCGGATGGTGTTGTCAATATCGTCAATGGTTCTGGTGGTTTAGTAGGTACAGCCCTTACTGAACATAAAGATGTTGATGCTATTACCTTTACAGGTGAAACTGTAACTGGACAAACGATTATGAAGTCTGCAGCTAACACATTGAAAAAACTTTCATACGAACTTGGCGGTAAGAATCCAAACGTCATTTTCGCTGATGCTGATTTAGATGAAGTAATTGAAACAACTTTAAAATCAAGCTTTATTAACCAAGGGGAAGTTTGTCTTTGCGGATCCAGAATCTATGTAGAACGCTCCGCATATGATGAGTTCCTAGAAAAATTCGTTGCAAAAACAAAAGAATTAGTTGTCGGCGATCCATTTGACCCAGCAACAAAAGTGGGTGCATTAATCGGTAAAGACCACTATGAACGCGTTCTAAGCTTCATTGAATTAGCAAAAGAAGAAGGCGGAGAAATTGTTGCCGGCGGAAAACGTCCTGAAGGATTAGAAAAAGGATATTTCTTAGAACCAACAATTATCACAGGGCTTGACCGTAATTGCCGCGTTGTGAATGAAGAAATCTTTGGACCTGTTGTAACAGTTATTCCATTCGATACAGAAGAAGATGTTTTGGATCAAGTGAACGATACTGATTATGGTTTAAGTGCTTCAATCTGGACAAACGATTTACGTCGTGCTCACCGCGTGGCAAAAGAAGTTGAGGCTGGAATCATTTGGGTAAATACATGGTTCCTTCGTGATCTACGCACACCATTTGGCGGAATGAAAGCATCTGGTATTGGCCGTGAAGGTGGAATTCACAGCTTTGAATTCTATTCAGAACTATCAAACGTTTGTATTAAATTATAATATATAAATTCGTATCAAGTCACAAGCAGCTCCTCCTAATTAAGAGGATGCTGCTTGTGACTTTTTTGCATTCAATGACATTCGGTACCTTCCCCTAATCGTAAAATGCCGGCACTTTCTTCATCCCCGTCTGCCAGCAGCCTATGGATTACCCATTGTACAAACTCATCATTTACGGCAAACAGGGTGCCCCGGTTTCTCATTCTTCCGGCCTGGGTAGATTTATAAATAAGCGTATTTTTATAGTCATCATATGGGATTTCCTTTTTAAAGGCCCGAACGCCCCTTACGATAATGCTTTCTTCGAAAAACTCCTCCTCTACCACCGCAATGCCGACTAAAGCATTATGCACACTGCCGCCGCGATAGCATAGGATGATATCCCCTTTTCGCGCATTTTTGAAATTACGATACACGTTGCGCATATTCCAACGGACAGAACTGCCGTCCATAATATGCTCCCAACGGAACGTATCGGCTTTATCTGAAGCAATCATTAACCATAATGTCCTTTTCCCCATGTCTTCACCTCTGAAAATCTATTTGATAGAAAGAAGAAGTCTATACTTTGACTAAGTGATAGCTTTCAATGAAATAATATAATAGTTAACCTTAACTATATACACTTTTTGCTAAATAAGGACTATAATTACACCAACATCTACAGGTCCCTTTGGTGTAGAAAGGAGAACTTTACAATTATATGAACGAAAAACAAGCCGTAAAAACAGTGCCATCCATTCCGACTAAACCCCCATCAATATTAAAGCAGGCTATGACTGTAAATCGAAAGCCTTTTCCATGGGTAAAAGCTTTTTGTGCAGGACTGGCAGCATCCATCCCGATTATCATTGGGTTGCTTTTTGGTCATTTAGAATATGGTCTGATGGCTGGATTAGGAAGCTTCACATATCTTTATACCTTTAATATTCCTTATGCTCAAAGAGCAAAGAAATTATTTTCCGTCGTCATTGCGATGACGATACTAACCGCATTAGGGACCCTGGCAGCTCCTCATCCGCTCGCGATTGCTGTCCTTATTGGGATTATTGGTGCCGTTTCAACCTTTATTTTTGGTGCTTTAAAAATAATCGGACCCTCAGCGATCTTTTTTGTCCTAGTCTTTGCGATGACAACAGGGATGCCGGAGGATCCTGATGCAGCACCACTTCGTGCCGGTTTGGTTTTTCTAGGCGGCGCCTTGTCTTGGGTGATCGCCATGATCGGTTATCTATTTGAACCCCATGGACCGGAAACTGGTGTCGTAAAGAGGGTGTATATAGAACTGGCCCATTTGATTGACGCAGTCGGAACAGAAAAATTTAATAAAACAAGGAATCAGGTTATACAGATTCTGAAAGAAGGCGAAGAAACACTTGCTGCCGGTCATATTCCTTGGAGAAGCACAGAGAGATTTAAACGATTGTATGTCATAAATGATCACGCTAAAGTAATCTTTCTATACATAATTGAGCATTTTTCAGAAAGTAAATCAAGGCTGCCAGACGAGGCGGGACAATTTGTCCGCCACATTGCCCATTTACTTGATGAGAAAAAGAAAAACAGTCATCCCACAAAGAAAATATTGCTGCCATTTGAGATGGATGAGACCGTTTTTGGATTATTTAGCAGAATATTTGATGCTGACGCTGTCTTAAATGAACCTGACAAGAAGATCGATCTGGTTATACAAATCTCGAAGCCCTCGTTTAAGACCATTATCATGGGTGCCTTTGATAAAAACTCGATTGTTTTTATTTCGGCACTTAGATTTGGAGTAGTAACCATTTTAGCAGGGATAATTGCCTATGAATTTGAATTTGCCCGCTCCTATTGGGTGCCGCTAAGCTGTGTAGCAGTAATGGCAGGATCGACCATTGTTGCTACCTTTCACCGGGCCATTCAAAGAGGTGTTGGTACGGTGTTAGGGATTTTAATCGCAGGGGTCATTCTTGCGACACACCCTAATGGGTATATGATTGCCTTTTTCGTATTTCTGCTGACCTCCATAACCGAGCTTTTCATTGTCAAAAATTACGGTTTAGCTGCATTATTTTTCACGCCGAACGCATTACTGATGGCAGAAAGCACCAGTCACGCAAGTTTCAGTTTTTCCTATTTCGCCTCAGCAAGATTAATTGATATCCTGCTTGGAAGCGCGATAGGCCTTATTGGGGTTTTTCTCGTCGGAAGGCGCTCTGCTTCCAGCAGAATCCCGCATTTAATCTCAAAAACGATTCGCAGTCAGGCACAATTCCTGCTCGTCCTTTTCTCTGATCAAGGTCCAGATTTTAAGACCGATGGCTCTAGAGAAAAAATGAAAATGCGCACGAACCTAAATAACTTAAAAACCCTTTACGATACCGCAGCTGGTGAGATTCCGAAAAACCGGAAAGCACTGGAATATTATTGGGCGGTCATCTTCACCTTGGATCATTTAGCCTATTTACTGGATTCATGCTCTGAACAAAAAAGCCGTCCAATCCTTTCCGATGAATCCCTAGCCCAATTGCTGTATTCTTGCGAATCGATGGCAAATGCCGCAGACCGAAAGATATCACCCGCCGTAAAAACAGTACCCGAAATACCGGGCTGGCCGGGAATCCAACAAGAGCTCAAAACTTTGCAAAAGTCACTGATGCTCCGAAATCTGCCAAAGGAATTTTCTTGATCAATACGCTCGTTTGTATTTTTGGTGATAATCAGCATGATACTGGTTATCACCTTCTTTTTTATCATATATTTTTAATGATTTTTTCTGCTTGATTTGTAATATGATATAATTCTGCCCACAAATAACGCTTTAGCGGGTCAAATTCTAAATAATCTGTCAAAAAGGATATTCTAAAAATTATGATATTCTGTAATTAAGGAAAACGTTTACAGGGGAGGGGCCTCAGATGAAGTTATGGTTCTTGCTATCTGGTATCATCATCGTATTCATCTATTGGCAAAAAAGAAGAAGTCCACAAAAAATAACCGAACGGTTTGAAGACAATAACGTTACCAAATTATTAAATAAGCTGCCCGAAAATTGTATTGTGTTGCATGATGTATACATACCGAAAAAAAATGGCTCGTCTGTACGAATCGATCATATCGTCATTAATCAAAATGGACTTTATGTCATTGAAACGAAAAATTACAATGGTGTAATAAAGGGATCAGAAAACAGTAAATATTGGACCCAGATTGTTGCTGACCATCCGGAGAATTTCTATAATCCCATCCTGCAAAATAATCAGCTCATCAAAGAACTTCATTATTATTTAAGGGATGCGTTACATAATATTCCAGTTCATTCTGTCATTGTTTTTGGAAAGCGTTCTCATTTGAAATTAGAGAAACCGATAAAAAAAGCACAAGTAATAAAGAGATTCAAACTATCTTGGGTACTCCAGCATGAATCTAAGGATATCTTTGTTTACTATAAAGAGAGGAAGGCAATTAAAGATCTCCTTTCCTCACCGTATTTGGAAAAAAGCATCAAGCATAGAAGAAACCAATATCATCTTATTACTGACATCAACCAATATAAATCGCGAAACAAGAAATCCTCCATGTGAGGAAGGCTTCTTGCTGTTAAACTGCCACCATAGTAGGACGGCAGTTTTTTTTACAGAAAATTGCTCTTGATTTCCCTCTGCCACTCTCCCCCTTCATCTTATCAATGGATAAAAAAAGTGGTCAGTGATAGAGAAAAACTCTTACGCTGTCAGCTTGGTCGATCGTAGCCAGTAAAATATTGTGTACCTCTTCATTATGCTCCGTTTTTAGTTTGCTTTCTACCCAGGATTCATCTTTTCCCAATTCCTGCAATGCTTGAAAATCCAGCTTCCCTTCCTTCACAATCGTCCGCGGTAAATCAAAGGATTTTACGGGCAGCGCTATATCTGTTTGTGTTACCGTTTGATGCTGCGGTTTTAAAAAAAGAGAAATGCTGCCATCTGGTTCCCATAAGGCAAGGGCCACCTGCTGAACATCAGTAATTTGCTTCTTTCTTAATTCTGATAAAAGGAAATCAATTGATATTCTCGCCTTCGCCAAATTCTTCACCAGAATCTGGTCATTTTTTATCAACGGAAATGGCTTCCCCTGAACAACACTTCTTAGCCCCTGGTTTCTCAAAATAAGCCATACACTCAACAGATATAAGACAACGAGGACAGTGGTAGTTATCATCGCTCCTTTTAAGGCTGATCTTGCGTCTGATAAAGGATGCGCAATGATATTTCCTAACACCAAAGCCATGATAAAATCAATGAGCCGCAGCTGGGAAATAGCACGCTGTCCCATCATTTTCGCTGCAATGAGGAGAAAGAAGTAGGCAATAACTGCCCGAAATGCCCATTGAATCGATGTAAGATGTTCCTGGCCGTGTACAAAATCCATTTTTATCACACCCCTGATCTAGGTAAAGCTTATTATTCCAATTCTGACGGATTTTTTTCCAAAAAAAAAATTCACCTTCCAGGCACAGATAATAACATTTTGCTGCACTATTAATGGCAGGTAATATTTCCCTGTATGTCGAAATATGTATGTGTAAGAAGATGTTAATTGGGAGATGAGAAAGATGGACTTGATTGAAGTTTATGTGGAGGATGTGAAAAACAGGCTACCGCAGAGATTACGCAGTGGCGCCGAAAAGGAGTTACGTGCCCTAATCGAAGAGAAACTGCCAGAGGGGTTTACTCATGAAGATGTTCAAAGAATATTGCAGGATTTAGGTTCGCCGGCTGAATGGGTCTTTACTTACAGGCTGAAGGGTAAAAAATATTTAATTGCTCCTCCCTATTTCGAAAAATATATTCGTTTTGTAGTCTTGTTTGCCTTAATCTTCTTGTTCATTACTTCCTTTTCCATCATTATTGAAAGATTTCTTGCCATCAAAGAAGAAATCCATATCGTTTCTTTTATTGTCGCTTTATTTATTGATATATTCGTATCCGCTTTCGATGCTTTTGCGCATGTTTTTCTCTGGGTGACTATTGGTTTCATGATTATGGAATGGGTCGGGATTCCAGCTGAGCGAATTCCATCCATAAATACACTTTGGTTCCCCAACTATAAACAAAAAAGAACAATCTCACGGGCCGAAGTGTTGTTCAGCCTCTTTTGGATTGTCATTTGGCTGATCCTGTTATTCCATGCAGATAAATGGCTAGGCTGGTACGAGCAAACCGGCTCCAGTTTTGAAAGTTTAACATTAATCGCCCCTCTTTTTAAGCAAAATATTTTAATTTCCTATTTCCCGCTTTTGCTCGGACTTGCGCTCATTGAATTTGCACTTGGAGTCATTAAGCTTGCTTATGCCAGGTGGACATTTAAAATCTCCTTCTTCAATTTAATCTATCATACTTTATCCATTACTTTACTATGTGTCATGCTGAGCAATCCAGACCTATTTCATCCTCAATTTCTGACATTAATGGACGGGAACCTAAAACTTGGCGGAGCTACATTTGCCGCAAATTGGAACAAACTCATCTGGGGATTTGCCTTGTTCGTTATTTTATTTTCCCTTATTGATATAGCCAAGGGTTTTTACCATTCGATAAAAGACCGATAGAAAAAGCATGGATTTAGTCCATGCTTACTTATGCTGAATGAAGTTGAAGTTAAAAGAATTTCTTTTTCCAGAAAATAAAAGCTGTCGTGCCTGCTAAAATGAAAGAAATCGTAATCGCAATTACAAAGGAATAACGGTATTCTTGCAGCGGAAGCGCCACGTTCATCCCGTAAAAGCTTGCGACCATTGTTGGCAGTGCCAGGATAATGGTAAAGGATGTCAAGAATTTCATCACAATGTTGACATTATTGGAAATGATCGAGGCAAAGGCATCCATCATGCCGCTTAAAATCGACGAATGAGTTTCAGCCATTTCAATGGCTTGCTGGTTTTCGATAATGACATCCTCCAGCAAATCCTGATCATCTTCATACATTTTCAAATAATTGCTTTTCATCATTTTTTGCATCACGATATTGTTGGATTTTAGAGAGGTTGTAAAATAAACCAAGCTTTTTTCAAAATTCAACAGCGATAATAGCTCTTTATTTTTCATTGATTGATGCAGTTCAGATTCAATGGCATCCGTCTTTTTGCTGATTTGTTTTAAATACTTGAGAAAGGATGTAGCAATGGAATAAAGGATTTGAAACGTAAATCTTGTTCGTTTATAGGTGAAAAAGTCTCTAATCTTCCCTGCGGAAAAGGCATGAAAAATAGGAATATCCTTTGAACAAATGGTAACAAAGCAATTGTTCGCGATAATCATGCCAATCGGAATCGTATCATAGATAGGAATCCCTTTATCGTCATATGAGACAAATGGGCCATTCACGATTATAAGAATTTTCCCATCGTGTTTTTCAATCCGGGACCGCTCCTCTTCATCCAAAGGGTCCTTCAAATATTCCAAAGGTATTTCTAATTCATTCGAAATCTCCTGAATTTCCCCTTCGCTAGGGGCAATTAATTGGATCCAGCAGCCAGGGGTTATTTCGTCGGCTTCTTGCAGACACCCTTGCAAATCGGATTTATAAATCATTAACATGGGTAAAAACCTCCTCTTTTATGAGGAAGTCAGAAATCTTGGCCATACAAAGCTGAATTTGTATCAGTATTCAAACTTTTAAGGAATGGTCTATTAATGACTTCCTCTTTGTTCGAATCTGGCTCAGGCTCCGGTTCGTGACAATGTTGACTACTCATATAAATTCAGCTCCAATCTAATCAAATTCGCCTCGGCAAATCTCCTTTTAATAATTAACCCCTCAACATTCTACTGTAATAACTATTTTTTGTAAACTAGATTAATAGAACAACAAAACGGTTCTGCTGCAGCCAAAACAGTGTCCACAATGGCTTAGGAAGCGTAAGGGTCATTAATGTCTTCTGTCTTTTTACAAAAACTTAATATCTGCTGTTTCCATAATCTCCCCAGATTTTCCTACACATCCGGCTCACAATAAAAATATTGCTAATGTTCATGCTTATCGAACCTCTCATACTATGGTTTACCCTTATTCTAATGCTGCCGCGATGACAGTGCAACGACAGTCGAGTTACCTCCACTATGTTATTCTAATATACCATTTTGCACAAAAAAAAGAAGCAGGGGACATCCCCCCGGATCCCCTGCTTCTTTCATATTTATATTCGATTATTTTACTGTTTCTGCTTCTTCAGCTAATAACTTTCCGTATTTTCCAAATCCAGGTTGTGGACTTCCGCCCCACTCGTCAAGAGTGTGTAAGCTTGGCTCTAAGCGGCGTGGTTCTCTTGCGCCCTCTTCAGGGAATTCTTCCATACCTTGGCTGTATTCAACCGTAATGCCATCTGGGTCAGCAAAGTATAGGAAAATGCTTCCTGATGGATGGTGTCTTCCTGGTCCAAACAGAATTGGAACATTCTTTTCTTTTAAATTGTTCACTTGTTTACCGATATCATCAACTGTTTTTGCTTTGAAGGCAATGTGATTTAAGATATTATTCGGACCTTCTGTAATCGCAAATGAGTGATGGTAAGGGTTCGGGAAGCAGCGCAGCCAAGCCCATGAAGTTTCTCTTCCAGCAGTATCAGATACCGCGAAATTCAATTTGTTTACAAAGAAGTCATAATACTCATTGAATTGTGGTGTTTCATATACGATATGCAATAGACATTCAATTTCTAATCCATTCGCAGAAGTGTAAGGCAAGCCCATTTGCATAATGTCTGCATAAATCTCATGAGTTAAACCAATCACTGGGTCTTTAAAGCGTAATGTTCTTCCTTGTGCTAGTTTTTGACATTCCTCTGCACTCAATTCAACTGGGTTTAATCCTTGCTCTTGAAGATATTTGAAAGCGTCATCAAATTGTTCCGCTTTTTCTAATTCAAAAGCAACTCGTTTCAAACCTGCTTCTGGTCCCTGTTCCAGAATCATGTTGTGGTGATCGTAACTTGTGCGCAGATAAACGCTAGTTTCATCGCGCTCAACAAATTGCATTCCCGCAACATTTGTGTAAAAATCCAATGACTTTTCTAAATCAGTAACACTTAATACCCCATAACCTAATTTTTTATAACGTAGCAACTTTTTTTCCTCCCATAACTTGTTATTCGAATATATTTTAATTTTAAACATATTTAAATATTTTGTCTAATCACTCTTTTTTTATAAACGCTTTCAAAATCTAAAATTATATTTTGGAGCCATCGTTCACTATTTATAGAATAACCCTTCTATTTCACTGTAACATGGAACGGTTTTTCCTATTCCATTGCAATGGAATAAAAGAAAAACTGGAATCATATTGACTCCAGTTTTTCTTTTCTTATCAATATTTAAGATTGAACCAGTTTCTGCATCGTATGTATCTGACCAATATGGGTTAATTCATGGAAAGCCGTAAAACTGAATAATTCTCCATAGGTTGCATTCCCTAAAATAGGTTCAGGCAGGTTTTCCTCAAATCGTTCATTCGGAATAGCATTGATTCTCTCGAGCTGGCCCTTTAGCTCTCCGATCAGGATTTCTATACTTGGCACTTCACCATTCCATGCCGACGGTTTTGAACCATAGCCAAATAACGCCTGATATTCTTCCGGAAGCTGACTCTCTGTGCCAAATAAAAAGTTCTCTGCCGCTGTCAAAATATGCCCGGCCTGCCAGCGAATTGTATTCGGAAGCTGCACTAACTGTACATCCGCCTGTTCATCGGTTAAACCTTCCAAATTCGGAAATAAACCTGTTCTGCCAAGATTAAATTGCTTTTTTAATAATTCACTCATGTTTACCCTCCATATTTTTCGATTCATCATATTCCAACCATTTATAGTATTAAGCAGGTCTGCAGGTTTTTCCTGCATTAACATCAGTTTTCTCCTTTATTACATACAGTTCCCCTTCTTTTCCAAGGACATTCACCTATTTACTCCACTTCCAATATTGTGGATAAGAGGAGGTTTTACTGATGAATAACATTTTTCAGCAGAAAGAAATCGAACAGCATTTACATCTGCTAAAGCCTTGGAAACAAGATGCTTTTATGGCTTTTAAGGATAAGATGACAGACGGGGTCCATCCGTTTCCTTGCATTCCGGCGACGATGGGTTTTCACTTATATCACTTACGATATGCTTTTATTGCTGAATTAGAAAAAGTCTCATCGATTTTAAAGCTTGCGAATGTATTAAAGACATATGGAACGATTTCAAGAGAATGCGGCACTTATACCTCATTAATTATCTTTTTCCAACTAACTTCAGCAGCCACTATGGAAGAGTATGAACAGCTTTTTTGGAAAACGCTAGCGGGTGTTAGTGAGCTTGATGAACATCACTATTTAACACAAAACCCGCATAATCCGGTATGGGAATTCACCTTTAATGGTGAATCGTATTTTGTTTATTGTGCCACCCCCGAACACAAAAAAAGAAGAAGCCGGTCATTTCCTTTTATGATGCTGGCCATTACCCCGCGATGGGTACTGCAGCATTTTCACCAAACACATCCTAATGTTGAACAGATGAAATCACTTATTCGGAAACGATTAATGAATTATGACGAAGTCCCCGTGCACCCTGAGTTAAAGTGGTACGGGGAGGAAGACAATTATGAATGGAAACAGTATTTTCTAAGAGATGACGAAACTATGCCTTCTGCTTGTCCATTTACTAATCTATTAAATAAAAAACAGCCTTAATTAAGCAAGCAAACACCTTACACATTGAACAGAGGTAAAAAATCTTATCACGTAAGGGGATTTTGAATAATCTATAGAAGATATAAGGGAATTGGCAGTACTAGAGTGCATGTTTATTATGGTTTTTTCTGTTTTGCAGAACGATCATAGTAGTTACTTTTAATTGAATCAGGGAGTTTATTCTGCTGCACCGCCTGCTTTACTTTTTCCAAAAACTCTGGCTGGATTAAATGAAGCAGCGGCTGTTCGATATGATGAAAATGTTTAAATGCTTCTAGTACCTCTTCGTCCCATTCCTTGTAATAATATAAGAGGTCGTCGGGCTTTACCATTTTTCTAACAGTTCTCTTCTTCAGGCTCCCCCGAAATGCTGTTCCGATATTCAATGTTCCATAATCGCTCGTTATCTGCTCACCTGGTTGTATATCGCGAATAGCCACTTCAAAGTCATATGCTGTTGCTCTGCAATTAGCCTGATAACTATGGTTTACGTACCTTCCAAGATCCCAGCAAAGAATATATTGTCCCTTCCTGTTTCGATACGAATATTTATTAATAACCTTGCGCCGATATTTATCCATGCTCTTCACAAACTCCGGTTCAAGTAAATGGTCCAACTCGTCTAATGCCCAGGTAATGGTTCCCTTTGGAATAAATTTCGTTGCAAACACGCCAAATCCGATATTTTCATTTATATACTTCAATTTTGTGTGCGGAAACATCATCTCCCTGCACACCCCTTTTCCTTCAATTTAATGCTATTTTATTCATATGGTACGAGCTTGTTGCTAATTCTTTTGCGCAATTCATTTCTTCATATCATACAGCAAAAAAACGATCAGGCTTTTCGACATATAAATAAAAAACTTGTTTCCTAGAAATAAAGAAAACAAGTTTTTTTGCATGATTATTCTGCACTGCTTGGTACAAGTATCTGGCCGCTCTTTTCTTTCTTTAATAGAGTCTGCAGGATTGTACTGGAAAGCTTATGCGGCGGATATGGTTTAACCAGATACTCTGTAGCGCCAAGGCTGAAGCCCTTTTCTTTCTCTTCTAATGCCGAGGAAACGATAATAGGTATATCTTTCAAATCAGGATTCGTTTTCACCTTCTCTAATATTTCCCATCCATTCATGCTTGTTTCGTCCAGCATAATATCCAGTACAATCGTGTCGGGTTTATATTGCTCAATCGCATGCATGGCATCTTCGCCATTTGTATATTGCAGCACTTGGAATCCATTATCCTCCAGTTCCGTCTGCAATAAAGAGGCCAAATTGCGATCATCCTCAATGACAATGACATTGACATCGACTCGATTGGTCACTGGTTCCAATGAAACATTTTCACTTTCTTTTTCCATCTCAGTATTTTTCGAAAGTATAAGCGGGAAGCTTAATGTAAAAGTACTGCCCCTTTTAAGTTCTGAAGTAACACTAACACTTCCTTCATGCGCCTTCATGATTTCACTTACAATAGACAGTCCTAAACCGGTACCTCCAATTTTTCTGCGATCAGAATTATCAACACGGTAGAACTTCGTGAATATATTTTCCAATGCATCTTCAGGGATGCCAAGACCCTGGTCCTTTACATCAATACATACATTGTTTTCATTCTCAAAAACAGTCACTTTGACTTCTCCGCCGTCTGGTGAATATTTGACGGCATTGCTGAAAAGATTATTCAACACCTGGGTAATTTTATCCTCGTCGCCTAAAACCGTCGTATTTTCAGTGCTTTGATTCAGGATAAACGAGTGATCTGGGTGATTGACTCTATCGGTATCCAAACGACGTTTAATAATTGGAATCATATCGACATACTTTTTCTCATATGCCTGCTTTCCTGATTCCATGCGCTGGACATCGAGAAAATCATTGATTAATGCCGTTAAACGCTTGGCTTCCTGATAAATGGTCTGCAGATATTTTTGTTGCCGCTCCGGCTTTAATTTTTTGTTTAGCATTAATTCAGTAAATCCAAGAACGCTGGAGAGAGGTGTCCGCAGCTCGTGGCTGACAGTGCTGACAAATTCAGATTTCATTTGATCCACTTCGTAGGCTTTGGTAATATCCCTGTGAACCAGCAGTGTACCAACTCTTTTATTGCCGCGATACAGTTCTTCCACATACACTTGGATTACCTGTTTGATCGGTCCATTAATATGGTAAACATGTCTTTCTTCCGGAGTGGTTTTACCTGCTGTGACTGCCTGCATAAACTCAAGAAACGCTTCGCCATCTGCAATAGATGTGCCTACTTTATGACTCCATTGTTCAAGCGGTACATTGACCAATTCAGCAGCTTTAACTTCTTGGTAAAGACCTTGCATTTTGGAGTTAACCCGAGTGATCACTCCGTTTTCGTCAACTAACTGAACACCCTCATGTATCGTATTTAAAATATCCCTTGTTAATAACCGTTCAAATTCGGAATCCTCATACACTCTTATTTTTTCAAGTGAGATTGATATTTGCTTACATGTTCCTTCGTATTCCTTTATTTCGTCCTTTGAATATGGATTGGCATAACGGGAAAACATCATGACTGCAGCCACTTGGCCGGTTGAAGACAAAACCGGGATATATAAGTCATAACAATATAATTCCTCGGTATGGTAGCCTTTTTCAAGCGGCGTACAATTTCTTTTGATACTATAAGCTCTTTTCTTTTCTATTAATCTGTCGATCATGCCTGAATGAAGATTACGCATAAATTGAACCTCTTCCTTATCAGCTAAGCCAAAGGCTGCATAAGCATTCGTGGAATCCATTAACGCGATAATGCCTCGGTCTGCATTCATGATGTGGCAGATATTTTCAACCACACCCTCTAAAACGATCTGCTTATTTAGTGAATTGGATAATGAATGCATCAGTTCATTTCTGCGTTTTAAGTTGGCTTCATTAGTTTGAATAATATCAACTGCGTGTTCCAGTTCTTCTTTTTGCATTTGCAGTTCATCCTGCTGTGCCATCAGTTCCTCATTTTGTGCCAGAAGATTTTGTTCATTCTCTTGAATACTCTTAATCATTTTTTCAAACGAACGGGAAAGCAGACTAACCTCGTCTTCCCGACCATCGTACTTAGGTATATCAACCTCTCTGCCCGCAGATATTTCTTCCGATGCGAGGGCCAATTCTTGAAGCGGTTGCCCGATTGATTTCACTTTTGCTCTGATAATGGTAATCAATAATAAAAGCATTAAAGAAACAAAAGCTATCATAGCCCACTGAAGCAGTTCCTGTTTTGATGAATAATCAATAAAGTTTTGTTGAATCTGTAAATCCTTACTTTGATGGTAAGCAAGAATACTGGATAAAAACGTTTCTATTTTCTCAGAATTATATTGATTCAGTCCGGGTGAGTCTTCCCACTGCCCATTTCTAGCTTGAAAGACTTTTATTTGCTGAGGGACTAAAACGTCGAAGTAATATCTGTGAAAATTTTCTACTTGAGAAATAAATACGTTATCTTCCTTTAAATCAGCTTCTTCCTTCAGCATTTGAATGCTCTCTAATACTTCCTCTTGTTTGGCAAAAGCTTTATCTCTTATTGATTCATCGCCAAAGGCAAAATATCCGCGCATATTCAGTACAATGGAAGTATAAGTCTTTTCAAGCTGATTTACCGCTGCCATTTCCCTTTCTAAATCTTCATTTTCTTCTTCAAAATCGGCTTGAATTTTCCCATTATAAACGATAAGTGAGATAAAACCTATCATTAAGACAGCTGAAAATAGAACCATTATTCGAAGATATTGATGGGCAATACTCTTCTTTATCGGTTTATTTGTCTTCACTTAGTATCTCCTCAATTCTATGGACAAGGGCAAGCGGGCTGAATGGCTTAGCCATAAAATAATTTGCCCCTTCCTGCAAAACCTGCTCCTGATCGGATTTCTGGCTTTTTGCCGAAAGCATCATGATTTTCACCCGTTGTTTTTCCGGCATTTTGCGGATTTCTTTAATGACATCCAATCCTGTCATCCCCGGCATCATATAATCCATCAGTATTAAATCATAATCATACTTCCTTACATATTCGAGGGCTTCACTGCCGTCACATGCTTCATCAATCTCATATCCTTCGTCTTCCAAGCTATCCACAACCAGCATGCGCAGCACATCTTCATCTTCAGCCAGTAAAATTTTAGCTGTCATTTCAAACCTCCCTGAATTCAAACTAAAACGGTATCAACAAACTCCTAATGTGATATCCCGCCTTTTTCTTTGTTATCTATTACGGCAAATCTATTTCATTCGTTTACAAAGATAACTGATTCTTGCTTCAAGTTCAGTCATTTTAAACGGCTTTGTCACGTAATCATCCGCTCCTAGTTCCAGCGCTCGCGCTATATCTTTTTCACTATTCCTTGAGGTTAGCATCATCACTTTATATTGATTTTGACGGGTCGTAGCACGAAGACTCTGCAGCACCTCTAAACCATCCATTTCCGGCATAATTCCATCCAGAACGACCATATAGTTTTCATTCGAGTAAGACCACTGAGCTCCTAAAAACTCAGCACCGCCGCGAAAGGTTTTGACATTTAAGGCAAACTTTAATTCATTTGTCATGCGCGAGAAACTATCCTCAAGGATGGTGCGAATGATTGGGTCATCGTCAATGATAGCAATACGAAGCGGTTTTTTATGAATAATTTTTTTATTGCTTTCACTAATTTGAATCTGCTTCCGTCCTAGGGATTTTGCTTTGTATAAGGCATCGTCAGCCAGCTTTATCCAATAGTTCAGGGAATCATTCGCTCGATTTACTTCAACAATCCCGGCTGAGAAGGTGCACGTAAAGGAATCCTCTCCAATTGAAAAGGAATGACTTTGGAAATCCTGAAGCAGACGATCGAGAATTTCCTTTCCTTGTGGTGCAGAAACCCGTTCCATAAACAAAAGAAATTCTTCCCCGCCATAGCGGATAACAATATCACCACTGCGGCACTGGTTACTGAGCATAGCAGCAAATTCTTTTAACACGATATCT
Organism: Bacillus benzoevorans; assembly: GCF_014207535.1. Taxonomy (GTDB): domain Bacteria; phylum Bacillota; class Bacilli; order Bacillales; family Cytobacillaceae; genus Bacillus_BD; species Bacillus_BD benzoevorans. The sequence goes on along the minus strand of NZ_JACHGK010000001.1, from coordinate 602,980 downwards.
CCAGTTAAATGACCATAGCTGTCATTCACGATTTTAAAATGATCAAGATCGAGAACAGCAAGACAAAATGATTCATCCCTTCTACCTATGGATGAACACATCGTATCATAAGCAAAACCAGTATATTTCCGGTTATAAACCCGGGTTAATTCATCCGTTAAAATTAAATTATCAATCAATTTCTTTCTTTCGATATGGCGTTTTACCCGTACATACAATTCATCTATTTCAAACGGCTTAGCGATAAAATCATCCGCACCCAGTTCAAAGGTTTTCATCCGATTACTCTTCGAATTATCGATACTGATCATCACGGTAGGGATTAACCATTGCTTTAATTTCTCCTTCAAAAATGCCAATAGTTCAAATCCATCTTTCTTCTGCATATGTATATCAATAATGACACAGTCCGGCCGCATGTCATAAAAAGCTGAAATCGCTTTGACGGGATCGGAGACGACCATCACGATCCAACCGTACTTCTCCAGTTCTTCCTTTAGAAACATGAGCATGGATGTTTCATCATCAACCACAAGAATAAAGGGCTGACCGTCTTTAACATGTTGTTCTGCTGCATTACATTCCACGCTATTATTACTGTATTCATAGCAATGTGATAGAAGAGTGAGAATAAAATCTTGAATTTCTTTGATCGTCCAGTCCTTCACTTCTAATGTCTTCATCTGCCCCATTAAATCTTTGGCAATTGAAGACATTTCTGACATGCCAATCGTTCCGGCTGTCCCGGCAATAGAATGCAGGAAACGATATACATCATCGTGAGAAATATGTTCTTTTTCTTCCATCCAAATATTCAATTGACTGCGAATATTCTTCAATAAATGCTGTTGATATTTCTCCATTCAATCTACTCCGTTTTGCTTATTTTCATTAAAATAACTAGTTACGAAACAAAAAAATCTTTTACTACTATAATATCACAATTGCTATAGTAACGGGTGAACAATTGATAAAATGATATTCCAGCTAGGGATCCTCCACAAATTGGCAATGTCCTGTGAGGCTCAGTTATTCCGTTTTTTCTATATATGGAAATAATATTAATAAATTTTTGAGGATTGGATTAAGATGGTATTTGCTTATTAAGCTTTGTTATGAAATATATTTCACTATCAAGCTTTTGCAGAAGTTCTGCGAAAGTGGAATTGATGAATACTGGAAACAATTTTTCGATGGCTTCTTCGTAAGTTTGTCCTAACGCTTCCCGGTGCTGCACAAATTTATGAAAAAGAAGTCCCTTCTCAAAATCGATCCCTAATTCGTATAAACCTCTGTATAATTCTTCCCTGGGGATTTTTTTGATTTGTTCAAAGATCTTTACATGCCTTTCAATTAATGTTTTTTCCAAATAGCATGTGACATAGTCAGTGTATACCATCTCCCCGATATGATTTGTTTCTTCTTTTTTATAATGGAAGCCCATGACACGGTCTCCCTTACTTTCACGGAGCACAAAGGTTTTATTGCCCTGCAGATGAGTAATAAAATTTTTCACTCTGTTATCAAAAATTTTATCAAATTGAATAATTTGATGTATTTTCAAGGCAAATTCATTGTTTTCTTCCCCAACCACAAAAAGCCTGTCAACAATCGGTAATAGCTTTAATACTCCTTCTGAAAGCTGACTGGAAGCATCGTAGATGATAATATCATATTTCCTCTTCATTTTTCTCACTTGCCGCTTTTGTTCGGAGACAGTCCATTGAGAAAATCCATGTATAAGCTCAAGTGACATCTCTTCCTTTTCCAATGTCCCATAGGCTATAAAAGCTACGGACAAGGTTGTATTTTTTTTCAGCCAATGATACACCGATAGCGACAACTCTGTTACACCTTTTTTTTCCTTAGGTGAATAAAAACCTGCCAGATACATTTCCCAACACCTCCCTTTAATAGAAATCATATTCAAAACAATTGGGATTGATTAAGACAAACCCCTACTTGTCCAAGATTTCTCGTAAATGTACGGAGGCTATTTTTAGTTTTTATCGCCAAAGCGCCAGATGATTTAGTCTCGCTCCTTTTTTGCTAGGAATTTAGATTCTTATCAATCAATCTCTTCATAATGATATATACAATAACTAGAAAACCATCGATTTTTCGACATATTCTTCACTATTGTAGAATAATGTCGTAAGTTTAAATTTTCAAAAAATATTTTCCGATTTAATTACTGTGCTATACTTGTTAACGAAGTGAAAATACATCTAAACATCATACAACTAAAGGAGTGATAGTCATGTTACTTAATAAATTAATTCATTTATTTTTACTAGAAAAAGAGTATCGCCCACTACATAGCAATGAACTATTAGACTTTATTCAAAGGAAGTACATCCAAGAAGAAATGTCCATTGTTGAATATAAAAAGTTGTATTCTGAACTTGATAAATTAAAAGCTGAAAAGCCTCAATCTTATATTATGGATTCAATATACTTGTATGATACAATCAGTATTCCAAGTTAATCGAGAGCGGAAATGATCCCGCTCTTTTTTCATTTCAGGTAAAAAGAAGAGCCATTGTTTATCCGTAAAGGCAGGAAAAAGGCTGACTCAACAATCCTTTGAGCCAGCCTTTGCATTTCCTTACATTATTCGATCAACAGCAATTCTCTTATATCCTCTTCGGTTAGTGACGAAAAGGCTGACTCTGTTGGCTGCATGATTTCCTCGACCAAATGCCGTTTCTTATCCTGTAATTCATTCATTTTTTCCTCAATCGTACCGCGGGCAATCAGTTTGATCACCTGAACGGTATTTTTTTGCCCCATCCGGTGAGCACGGTCAGCTGCCTGTTCTTCAACAGCAGGATTCCACCATAAATCATAGAGGATAACCGTGTCAGCACCGGTTAAATTCAAGCCGGTTCCCCCTGCTTTTAGGGAAATAAGAAAAAAATCACGTTCTCCCTGATTAAAACGATTACAGAGCTCTACCCGCTCTGAGGATGGAGTTTGTCCGTCTAAATAGAAAAAGGGATGTCCGGAAGCCGCGAGTTCTCTTGCGATAATTCCCAGCATTTTTGTAAATTGAGAAAAAATCAACAGCCGTCTGCCGGAATGGCCCGCTTCTTCTACGATCTTCAGAAGCCTGTCCAGCTTCGCCGAACTTCCATTATAACCGTCAACAAACAAACCGGGATGACAGCAAATCTGGCGCAGCCGTGTCAAACCAGCAAGAATCTTAATCCGATTTTTACGCAAGGTATCCTTGTCCAAATGTTTCAATGTGTCATGACGCAGCTTTGCTAAATAGGCTGCATAAAGTTTCTTTTGCTCAGGAAGCAGTTCTGTTGCTTCAAGGGTTTCCATTTTCTCAGGTAATTCCCTAAGAACATCCTCCTTCATCCGGCGCAGAATAAAGGGGCGCACTCTTCTTGCCACTGCTGCCCTTGTCAATTTACTATATTCCTTTAAACCGCAGAAAAGTTCCGGGAAGATGACATGAAAAATGGACCATAGCTCCTCTAATGCATTTTCAACCGGAGTCCCTGTAAGGGCAAAATAATACTGCGCCTGGATTTTCTTTGCTGCACGGGCGGTTTCTGTTAATGGGTTTTTAAATGCCTGTGCTTCATCAAAAAACACGGTATGAAACTTTTGCCTTTCATACCATTTGATATCCTTCCGCAGCAAAGGATAGGATGTGATTACTACATCCATTTCCATGGCATCTTTTTGTAATGACTCACGCTCCGCTTTCTGTCCGTCCACAACGATAGCACCAATTTCCGGCACAAATTTCATGAATTCGCTCAGCCAGTTGTACGTTAGGGATGAAGGACAAACCACTAAGACCGGGGCCTTTTTGCTCCGGATGGATTCAAGTTCTGACACAATAAATGCCATGCTTTGCAGTGTTTTCCCCAGCCCCATGGAATCGGCCAAAATCCCGCCAAAGCCATAGTGCGCCAATGTCTTCATCCAGCTAAACCCATGCTTTTGATAATCCCTTAATACATGTTCTAATGCAGGCGGAAGTTCGAACTTCATCTTTTCTGGGTGCTGAAGATCATCCAGGAATTGACGAAAGGATTCCTCCTGCATAAAAAACTCCTGATCCTCCACACTATCCATCAGCTGTAAACCGCGGATAACCGGAACATCCAGGCCCTTTTCTAATGCCTCCCAATCCTCTTCTTTAGGAATACTATATAAAAAGCGTTTTAATTTTTCAAACTCACTTGTTTCTAAGGAGAGCAAGGCACCATCCTTTAAGCGGTAATATTTTCTTTTTTCCTCAAGAGCCGCGAGAACATTCCGAATCTGCTGCTCCGGGATCCCGTCCATCTCAAATTTAAACTCCAGCCAGTTGATCCGTTCCTTATAGACCTTGACTCTTATCCTCGGTTTTGCATGGCCCTTGAAAACTCGATCCCGTATCGCAGTTGTAGCATAAGTTTGCACTAAGCTTTTCATTTTTGGCAAAACATGGAGGAGAAACTCATATTCCAGCTCTTCGTTATACAAATAATAACCGCTGTCTGTTTTCGCGAATTCACTTTCCTCCATTATTCGCAGAATTTCCTCTTCCTTCTCCGTATCCCTGACGACATTGGAGGAAGCTGTCCGTTCCTTTTCCTCCAATGGATTGATGATAATGCGTTCATAATGGAACTCAAGCCCAGCAAGGAGGCGGTTATTTACCCGGTCTAAGAAAAGCTTGGCCGATAATGGCGTTTTAAAATGATTTTCCAAATGGCGTGGAAACTGTACATCGCCTATTTTTTTCAAACCTGGCACTACTTTTTCCATGAAAAAAGAAACCTGATCCTGATGGATCGGAATTTGTTCCTTCCCAGTTGTCTCCATCATTTCCTGTAAATTAACCAGAAGCTCGTAATTCTCTCTCGTTAACCGAAAAAGAGTTCCTTTAAAAAAAATCATTTGATAAGAATCCATCATGACTATTTCGCTCAACTCATGAACCTGAAGCGTATATTTTCCATTCCCGGTTTCTGCTAAGGCGAATTTCAGTGGGGGTGAATGGTTAGACCATGACAATGGCTCATAGTGCTTTCCTTTCTGATCAATCACGATTGAGGACACCCTTTCTAATAAAGGAAGAAGCCTTTCTAAAGCCGATGGCGGGATGGTGAGCAAGGTACCCTCACTTGAAGGATGAGTCTGTCCTTCCAAATACATGGTTTCATCGGCTGCTATCAGATACAGCTGCTCAAGCACCTCATCTTCTTCCAATTCAAAGCAGTGCAGTTCCGGTTCATAAGTAAATTCAGCAGTAAGTTCCGATGAATTTCCATGCTGAATATCGTGCAAAAAGCGGCGAATATTTTTTATATGAATGGAATTTAGCTGTAATGCCAGCGCAAGAAGATTATGTTTCCCTGATGTAACAAATTGGCATTGAAAGAAAAGCCGCAGCACTTTTCTTGTTTCAAAATGCCTCTGTCTTGCACTCGAGCGTCCGTGCTTGCTGCGAAAAAAAGCCATCAATCCTTCTTCCGATTCCTGAGTATCTTCAAAGAAACTTTCCTTTTCAGCAGTTAAATTTCCCCTGTTTTGCTGTTGATGTAAGGCTATTAAGACGGCTGCCACATGCTGGCATTCCTTTTGAAAGGACGAGAGCTTTGGACAAGTACAATCGGACGCCAGCTTTCCACTCCCATCCTTTTTCAGTATGACGTGAAAATCTTCCGTTCCCGAAACGACGGCTGCCAGGCCTTCATCATGAACATCTTGAAAGGTAACTTTATTTCCGTAGTAATAAGCTTCTCCTCGTTTGAAGGCGGCATTTCCGCACATATCTTTAATCATTTTTTGATTGATTCTGAGTTTCATTTATCTCCACTTCCCGAGGATTTTTTCCGGCGCTATCTTGAATTAATATTATTCAATATAAAAAACCTTACCTTTCATTTTTCAAAATGTAAAGTCAAAGGTTTTCCTTACACAAATGAAGATTCATTATTAATGGGATTACCTTGAAGGTCATAATAGGAATGTTTTCCATCCATTTCAGCTTTCACGACATTCCCGCTTATTTTTAATTCACCTATTCCGTGAATAATCGGCAAGCTTGCTGCTGGTACTCCATTTTTCTTGATAAAAAAGGAATACACTCCCTTTGTCACCGAACTGAACTCCCCTTGAAAACGATGCACATGATCATAAATAAAATCAGTAAAGATACGTCCGCTTTCCGTATCGGCAATCGCATAAACAGGACCCTTAAAAAGATTATCCGAATCAAGTACTTTTCCTACCGCCGCTCTATTTTCTCCCAGTAAGATGATTTGGTCATATTCCGGCGGAATGATAAAGGCACCTGTCTTATCGATAAGCCCTTGTCTGTCACGGATATTTTTTTCCACACCGACAACAGCTCTTCCTTGAAAAAATTCCGAACCGCTGGTAAATGCCGGCGATATTACAACCATGCCTGATTCATTCACATATCCTGTCAGGTCTTGATCATTTTTTGTAAAAGAAAGCAGCCCTTCACTAGGTTCCCCCATCTCTTGAAAAGGGTAGGTTTGCAGAATCTTACCATTCAATCCAATAAGCGCATACGATTGATCCCAAAATTGAACTAGTGCCTTTCCGAAAGTAAAATTATAGGCATTTATATACTGAGGCTGAATCACAAACTGCCCTTTTTCATTAATAAATCCCCATTTTATCCCGGATGTTGTTTTAACAGAAGCCGGAAACAACCTGACCTCACCGCAGCCTGACATTTCACTTTCCCCCGTGGTTTTTTCTATATCATATGGGGGAATCGTCTTGAATGAATCATAATTGTTTTTTCTAAGGGGAATTTTTGCTATAGTAGGCATAATGACTTATTAGAAAGGAACGGATCGATAAATGAAATGTTTTTCCATTGATTTAGACGGAACCCTCTTAAATTCAGAGCATGAAATATCAAAAGAAAATAAAGAGGTTTTGCGTGAACTCAACGCAAATGGTCACCACATCATTATCAACACTGGACGCGCTTATGATGATGTCATCAAATTCGAAACAATAAGAGAGCTAGAACTTCCTATTTGCAGCATTAATGGCACAGTATTATATTCCAATTCCGGAGAAGTTCTGTACGAAGCTTCGCTGCCGGTTTCGATTTATAAGGATTTGCTTCCTATTTTACAAGAAATCGGATTATGGGTAATGGTCTATACGAATCAAGGCGGTTTTCCGTGCCGAAATCCAGAAATTCAGGATAAAGCAGACGATGAAATTGAACCGATTTTTCAAGGATATGATTATGAACAAATCCTTGAAAAAGAGAATATTAAAATTTATAAAGTTATGGCCGTCTCACGCCGGGATCAGTTAGAAAAAATTGACCAGGCTAAGAAAGCACTGCATGGAAAATTTGCCTTATCCATCGCATCTTCACATCCTAACAATGTGGAGTTTACTTCCATTGATGCCAATAAAGGGTCGGCATTGGACCGCTACCAGCAAATAACAAATCTCCCCTTTGATGAAATATTTGCCTTTGGAGACGGAGGCAATGACCTTGCCCAGTTTAAAACCGCCACCACCTCCATTGCCATGGGTAACGCACCGTTCACGATCCAGCAGGAAGCGGACGTTGTCACAACAAGTAATGATGAAAATGGATTTGCCTACGCTGTCAAACATTTATTAAACCTTTAACAGCAGTATAATTAAGCCATTCTCATAGGTTTCTGAAACCTTTGGGAATGGCTTTTTACGATTTGGATAGTATTTAATAAGTAGAAGAAACGGTACTACAGTGAATATATTTATAATTAAAAAAGTGCGGGATATCCTAAAGACAAGGAGGTTGTGTGATGACCAGAAAGAGAAATAAAATACTTGTCAGCGAAGCACGAACAGGGCTGGATGATTTAAAAGCGAAGGTTGTAGGTACTAATAATCCGGGTGATGCCAAATTCGAGGCAGCACAAGAAGTAGGGGTTCCTTTAAAAAAAGGCTATAATGGAAGTCTTACGTCTGAACAGGCAGGCAGAGTCGGGGGAAGACTAGGCGGCAGTATGGTCAAAGAACTGGTCAAGATGGCTCAGGAAAACTTAGCAAAAAAACAATAAACTAAAAAAAAGCAAGGGGCGGTTTTCAAGCTTTGCACAAGAAACACAAAAACCGCCCTCATTCAATAAATATACAATCGTCCACCGCTTCTTTATTAGACGGCATTTAACACATTCTTCACTGCTATGATCAAGAAAAAAATGCCTATGCCTAGCGTAAAAATCGTAATAAAAACATACTCAAAAAACCTCTTCATCGGTGTATCCGTATTAAAAACTGTATAGCTGTGTCCCTTCCGCATTTCTTCTATTAATGTAAAGAAAAGATAGATCATAAGAATTCCAATTGCCGCCGTTGCGAGAACCGATACAAGAAAAACAAGAAATGAAATGACCCCAATCGTTTCATACGCCCAAGCAAATGCTGTTATTACTAGTATCCCTATCAATGCAACGAATAATGGATGATTGATGATCCTTTCTTTTATTGTCATGTTTCTTTGTTTCTTGCCCCTTTTTTTGCCTGTCTTCACTTTCTTTTTCTGACTCAACTTTAGGACCCCTTTTCATTTTTCTCCAATAAAGCTTTGTTTATATTATAGTTGAGTGATCGCAAAATGGCTGGTAAGTTTTATATTTTATATTCTACTATTTAAATAATTCGAAAAATATTATATAATCCCCATGGAATTATTTTTCCAAATGAATATAAAGAGGGGTTATATGATCGAAGTAAAAGGATTAAAAAATCAATTAGTTCATTCAAAGGAAACGACGTACTTTGCCTTAACACTGGTTTTTAGTATATTAGCTTACCTTGGGCTATTATTTTCGATAGTTGGCATAATGATTATCGGGGTCATCGTTCTTTTTTCCTATTGTCTCCATGCATTGTCAATGGCTTCGATTCGCCGCAATGGAGTCCGCATCAGTCAGCAGCAGTTTCCGGAGATTTATGCGAAAGCGGAATTACTGGCGCAAAAAATGGAATTAAATGCGGTACCTAATATTTATGTGATGGAATCACAAGGACTATTAAATGCATTTGCCACCCGCTTTTTCGGTAAAGAAATGGTCGTGATCTTTTCGGAAATCTTTGACTTGCATGCGGAACACCGCGAGGATGAACTGTTGTATGTTCTGGCACATGAGTTTGCGCATCTGAAACGGCGCCACGTATTGGTGCATTTCTTCCTCCTTCCGGCTATGTATGTTCCGTTTTTAGGAGAAGCCTATATGCGCGCGTGCGAATATACCTGTGACCGTTATGCCGCCTATTATGCCGGCAATTTAGAAGCTTCAAAAGAAGCTCTCGTCATGCTGGCCATTGGGAAAAAATTATCGGGCCGTGTCAATCAAGAAGCATTTGTTCAGCAAATCAATGAAGAACAGGGATTCTTTTCCTGGATTAGCGAGAAGCTTTCCACTCATCCCGATTTACCGAAACGAATCAATGCTCTTGAACATTGGGTTTATCCTGAACAATACCATCTTGTCAAGGAAACGAAAAGAGGTCCTATTATTGCTGTAATCGTCTCTATTATTCTCTTTGCGGCAGTAATCGGCGGATCGTTGGCATTCGCGCATGGTTCAAACGCGTTGGCTACTTGGCTTGCAGCGGGCGGCTCTTTAGAGGACGACTATTTATATGAGGAAGATCCAATCGACGTTCCGGCCTTACACATGGCCATAGAGAATAATGACTTAGATGAACTGCAGCAATTGCTTGATGATGGGGCAGATATTGAAGAAACAGACAGCGAAGGTTCTACTGCCTTGCAGCACGCGGTCATGTGGACGAATGATGAAGCAGTTGAACTATTACTATTAAATGGTGCTGATGTGAATACAACCGATGATTGGGGAACAACTCCGTTAATAAATGCTGTTCTCAATTGTGAAGATACAAAGATCGCCAAACTATTATTAGAAAAAGGTGCCGATCCAACTTTGAAAGACAGTTCAAACAAGACCGCCTATGAATATGCTCTTGAATACAAAGATAGAAAACATGTAGATCTATTAGAATAGCAAATAGAAAAAGATGCCGGGCAACTGCCTGCATCTTTTTCTGCATAGATTAAAAAAAGAATTTTAACAAGATTTACTTCTTATGACTGTGTCCTTCTGTATTGAAACTGTTTCCACTGAAAAAGGATAAAACAGCCAATGCAAAATCCTAAAATAGCGATAAATGCCGCAATGGCAACCATCGCTGTAAAGATATACCCTGCCGTATTCCAATTTAATAGAAAACTTAACCATCCTGCACCTAGGCAGAATACAGCAATCTTTTGATTAAACTGCTGCTGCCCCCATTCTTCCGGAATATAACTTTCCTTCGGCTTTTTAAGAAATCTTTTTGCCAATTGCATAATCGGGTTATATCCAAATAAGATCCCAGAGAGTCCCGCAATTAACGGTATCAAAAGAAACCATGCGGCTCCAGTCAGCCAGGTTACTAATACACTTATCACAATCACCCACTGATTTATTTTCACCAGAGGACGAGGAATTGAACGAGGAAATTCCACCATAATAACCAACCTTTCCAATGTGTTATATATGTTAACTACAATTTTAAGCATTTCTTACTCTTTTGTACAGTAAAAGATTATAAAAAAATAAATAAACATCCGAATCTTGTTTTTGAATCTGAATCACTACTTTGATAACGAAGGGGTATCAAAATGATAATTATAATAAATTGGACGTTATCATCATTGCAGGATATACTTCTGTTATGAATAGTTTGAATTTTTAAAAATAGGAGGAGGATATTCAATTGAAACGTTCAGCATGGATGATTCTATGGGCGGCTTTTTCAACAGGTGTATTAGCGACCATTGTACAATTTTCAATTCCACCCATTTTACCTTTAGTAAAGGATCAATATGAAGTCACTTACACAGGTTCGGCACTGTTAATGTCTTTATTCGCTTTAGCAACTGTTTTAGCAGCGGTTCCCGGCGGGTTTATCGTCGGGCGGTACGGTGTTCGTAAAATCGGTTTATTGGGAATCGGATTTTTATTTTTCGGTATTATTGTCTGCTTGCTGGCCAATAACTTTCCGCTCCTATTATTAGGAAGAATTATTGCAGGGATTGGCTTCGGTTTTGTATCGGTTGCCGCACCATCTGCGATCGGTCATTACGTTCCGGCGAAAATGATAAGTGTCGCTATGGGAATTTGGTCGACCTGGATTCCAGTCGGCAGTTTAATCATGTTTCTATCCGCTCCAAAATTTGTCTTAACATTTGGTTCAGACATATTCTGGATTGCCCTTATGGTTATACTTATAGCAGGATTTCTGTTTTACGCAAAGATGATTCCGAAACATGAACAAAACCCAAAGGATGCCTTACAAGCGGAAGCTGCTAAACTTGATAAGAAGGTTTTATTAAGTGAGATAAAAAACAAAAATGTATGGTGGGCAGCCCTTGCCTTTACTTCCTTTACCTTTGCCTTTTTTTCCTTTAATACGTGGATTTCTACTTACTTAACGGAAACAACTTCTATGAATCTCACTATTGCGACATTGATTCCAAGTATAGTAGCATTGTTTACAATGATAAGTAATATCTATTCGGGCTTTCTATTAAAAAAATGCGGAAATCATCTCGGGATTTTTGCCGTGCCGGCAGTTATTTTTATCCTTGTCTGGCCGCTTTTTAACTCAAGTTCAGTCGTAATGTTTTATATCATTGCCACAGTTTTAGGCCTGATTGCAGGATTTACTCCGACGATTGTCTTTGGAGCTGCTCCGCTTTTGGCAAAAAGAAAAGAAACCATTGGGATAGCGATGTCGATTGTCATCATTGGCGAAAATATGGGAGTATTAATTGGTCCTGAAGTTTTTGGTGTCTTGCGTGAATGGACTGGTGATTTTACCGCAGGCTTTTGGGCATTGTCATTAGCTAGTATTCTGATGCTGATTTCATGCCTGCAAATCTGGCGTTCCGGTGCATTTGGCGAGAAAACGAGCCATCATATTGCAGCTGAAGAAAACAGTCTGCCCGAAAAAGTTTAACGTAAAAATTTTATAGGATGGCTCCCCTCTCTTCCTTCAATGAGTGGAGGTCATCCTGCAATGAGTAATAGGAAGCAAGGCAAATGCCATCCTTGCTTTCGGTAAAGGGGGGAGTTTACCTTGCGAAGTTATCTCATATTAAGTATGTGTTTTTTATTTTTAGTGCAATATTTCGCGCAATTTCAGTGGCTGCAATATCTTGTTGTCATCATGGCTCTATTCGCTTTTATCGGCAGTATTTTAAACGCAAACCGCATGCCGGGCATACTCGGACTGGTGATGATGGGAGTTGGAATCGGGGTTGAGCTGTTGAAAGGAACGGGTTTCAGCGGAATCAGCGAAGGGATCTTTTTAATCCTTCCTTTACTTTGTTTGATTACCCTCGCTCCGCTTCTTTCCATCCCTTTGAAAATAGGAGGCTTTTTTAAATCAGTTTCTCATTTACTGCATAATTTGCTTAGTCAGCCGAAAAAAATGTATGCCGGGATTACAGGAACCCTATTCTTTCTGAGCCCGATATTAAATTTAGCATCTGTCAGAATTATTAATGAGTTTCTCGAGGATTTAAAGCTGCCATCAGCGTTAACGGCGAAAAGCTATGTAGTCGGCTTTGCTACGGCATCGATGTGGTCGCCATATTTTGCATCCGTATCCTTAATGATCCATTATCTGCATATCTCTTACGAAGAATTTATTCTATATGGTCTCGGTTTCTCCATTCTTTCGCTCGTGATCGGGAACCTCTTGTTTGCTCTTTGGGAAAGAAGACATCCTTTCGCAGGAAGCTCTGCCGCTATCGTACCTTTAGACAAAGCAGACCGCTATCAGCTGATCAAACTAATTTTATTCGTGGCCTGTCTAATGGGGGTCTGTCTATTAGTTGAAGAACTAACCAATTGGTCCATGATCGTGATCGTTTGTTTATTGGCAGTTATTGTACCGCTATTATTTGCGGTGAAGCGGGGAAATTGGAAACGAATGCCTCCATTGCTAAAGGATTTCCGAGACCGAAATGTTCCGTTAATGAGCAATGAAATTGTCTTGTTTATGAGCGCAGGCATGCTGGCATTTTCCTTAAAAGGCACAACGGTAATGAATGGTGTCAGTGACCTTCTTGCCGGACTAGCTAATCAATCCTTTTTCTTATTTGCCTTTGCCCTCATTTTGATCGTTCTTTGCATTACTTATATAGGAATTCACCAAATTGCTGTTATCGGAGCTTTAGCCATGCAGCTTAGCGTAGTTGATTTAGGAGTCAGCAACTTGGCAGTGGCCTTGATTCTTCTTCTTTCTTGGGCAATATCTATGTCTCTTAGTCCATTCTCAGGACTCAATCTGCTGGTCAGCCGTTTTTCCAGACTTTCAGGAAGAAGTGTGGGCTTAGGGGCAAACGGTCTTCACTCATTTGTAGTTGCCTTTATCAGCATTGCCATCATTTCACTTATCGCCTAGGAGAAGGATGTCAGCTTTTCAATCGAAAAAGAAGCAGGAGTCCCTGCTTCTTATATATTCTTCACATTGCCCAGCTTGTACTACTGCGCAGCATTCCCGTCAGATTCTGCATGTAAAACAGGGTGTTTCTCAGGAAAAGAAGCTAAAAGGGGACAGTTCTCTTACTTCCCTTTGGTACTTATGTTTGTGAAGCTGCAAGAGAACTATCCCCTTGCCTTATTTATAGATTAACTGTCTCTCTTTTTCTTTTACTATTTCCCTTGCTGTCATTTCCCTCCTTTTCTTACCATTCGAAAGTCCAACTTTCCTATCTAACTTTTCCGGTTCAGTCCTTTTCTCTTCTACTACCGTTTCTTCCTCCTCCATCATTCCGTAACAAATTTCACAAATATCATCAAATTGTGCGAAAGACAAACTCGCCACCTACTTTCAAAGAATTAGAAGCTTTACTAAAGGTCTCCCCCTCGAAAACAGTTTATGATACATATCTTGAACAAATCACATTAATTTTCTATTCGGGAAAATATTATCATTTTGACCCCATAACGAGTGGTTTTGATTCTAACCCCACAATATAAGGTGTTTTTACATATAGATGATAGATGTCCTATTATCCGATTCGGCCATATTCGATATGGTAATATATTAAACAAACAGTCTTTCTCCATTTCATTTCTTCGTGAAGAGCGGCTAATTTTATCCCTTGCGTTAGCTGTAATAAATAAATCCCCGCCATTCTAATAATGACTGGGGATTTCCTTTGTCTATTTATCTTCTTATACATAAAAAAAACACTTTCCTTTCCCATGTTCGTCCTCTGCATCCTTGAGTTTTTGCCGCTGATTAACAGGACGGGATTTCATCACATACCTTTTTTTCATCCTTGGCTTCGTCTTCACAACTGCTTCATCCTTCTTCAGCATTCCATTGCATATTTCATAAATCTCATTGAAATGTGCGAAAGACATACCAGCCACCTTCTTTCTTTAGATGGAGGAAGTGTTACAACTGAATATCTCCCTCTTCATTTAAATTATATGAACCTATTTACAATCAAACACCTTTATTTTCAGCATATGTATGAACGTTAAACCACTGCGCCAATTTTTTTGCGTATGCAAAAAATAGGAAAGCACTTTATGCTTTCCTGCAATTATCTAAATATTAAACTGATCATAATTAATTATAGATTCCCTTGGCGGCAATTCTTTCGCTGGCGGTTCTTCTTCAGGATAACCAAAACCTAAAATGGCAATGATACGGCGATCACTTGGAATGGCAAGGGCATCACGAACGAAATCTTCTCTATTCTTAGACTCAGCCGCATCGTCCGCATGGTACACAGCACCAAATGCAGCACCAATATTTAAATCCACTGCCGTTAACCAAATGAACCCGCTTGCAATAGAAGCATCCTGCAGCCAATATTTACTTATATCAGGCCGGCCGGTGATAATGATTGCCGCTTGAGCATCCCTAAGCCAGGGGACAAAAGGAGTAGATTGAGATAAGTGCTGCAAAGTTTCACGCTTAGTGACTAATATCAATTCCCTTGAAGGTAAATTATTTCCTGTTGGGGCCAAATATCCTGCATTCAATAGCTTTTCAAGTTCCTCTTTTACTATTGGCTTATCTTGATACTTGGTTATTTCCCGTCTTTTTTGAATGACATCTATGATATTCATTATCTTCATCACCCTTCTTGTAATCTTCGCTCCTTATTAAAATACAACTAATCTGCTCGGAATACAATAAAGATATATCTATTTTACATATTTTAAATGAAACATTTAATCGTTATTTAGAAGAAGCACATGCCATTCGCTTTTTTTACGGGATTCATTATCTTTCTACTGAGAGCATATCCTTATTTAAAAGGAGTTTCTCCACGGAAGGGGTGATGTGTTGACATTTGAGAAAATGCTTCGGGTGTTTGGCTGGTTTTCCATTATTGGCGGGCTCCTCATTACTTTAGTGCAGCCCTGGATTCATTTAGATCCACATTCATTTATCGCGGCTTATTTTTATCTTTTGGCATTTATCTTTATTGCCATTGGACTAATTGGACACTACCTTATTCAGTACAAAGACTTTGGCGGCTATGGTCTCTTTAGCTTTCTCCTTTTATCTATCAGCCTATATCTCTGGATTGGCTATCATTGGTTTCAAACATTTGTCTATTTTGATCTTTTTAAAAATATTCCGGACTTGTCAAATATCGTTTTACACAGTATGGAATATGGGAAACACCTTGCAATTTATTCGATGTTATCAGGCATCCTGATTTTTTCAGGGCTCTCATTATGGAAAGGAATTCTTTCAAGATGGAGCACTGCCTTGCTCTTACTTGCACCTTTCATGATCTGGATTCCATATGGTTTGATTGCAGCACATTTTCTTGGAGGCGTTTCCTTTATATGGTCAGGAATTACCTTGTGTAAGGGGAATGCAAAAATGATAGAAGAAAAGGATGGGGAAGAACAAAATCGAGAACAACATGAAAAAATGCTTGAAGCGAACCAATAAGAGGTTCGCTTCAAGCTTTTCAAATGTTAATTATCGTTTAATTTAAAGCACTTGCCTTTTGTCCTTTTTTCTCTGCATCAGCGAGATTTGACTCAGCCTGATTCAGAACATTTGACGTAGAATACTTATCTTGGATTAGAGAAATTGAAATGGCAGCAATTAGTCCGGCAACAGCAAATACCACAAAATTCATGAAATTAGGCAATGTAAGAGTTAAAAGGAAACCGCCCAAGATCGGTCCAAGCATACCTCCTAATCGTCCTACACCTGAAGCAATCCCAATCCCCGTTGATCTCATTTCTGAAGGATAGAAAGATGTTACATAGGCTTGAATTAATACTTGTGCACCTGTTGTAGCTGCACCCGCAATGGCTACTAAGATGAAAATAACAACTGAATTTCCGCCAAAACCTAGTAAAGATAAAGCAATGGTACCGGCAATATAAGTCGGAATAAGTACGCGTTTGGAACCATATTTTTCACAAAGGCTGCTAAGAGTAAGAATACCGATAACCGCTCCGCCTTGAAGAGCAATAAGGAATGTTAAACTTGAATTTAGTCCATAACCAGCCGCAATCATTAACTTAGGCAGCCATGTGTTTAATCCGTATACCATTAGTAAAGCACAGAAGAAAGCAAACCAGAATGCCACAGTACTTAATGCACGGTTTTCTTTAAACAACCCAACAACAGGAACTTTTGTAACGTTTACTTTTTCTTCTACAATTTCATCATTTGCATTAAATGTTAAAGCAGGATTGATTTTATTAAGTGTAGCAAATAGTTTTTCTTTCTTGTTCGTTCTAACCAAATAGCTTGTGGATTCAGGAAGCTGTGCCATCATGAATGGCAGGGCTAATAACGGTGAACCCGCTACCCAAAACACGGATTGCCAGCCAAAGTTTTGAATTAATAGAACTCCTAAAGTTGGTGCCATTGCTCCACCGACAGCAAAACTTACTAATGTAAGAGAGACTAATTTAATTTTCATTTTATTTGGAGCATAGTCTGTAATTAATGCAGCAATGTTCGGCATAATACCGCCAAGTCCTAAACCTGCAATAAAGCGATAGATAGAGAAGTGAGTAGCATTATCTGCAAATGCGCACAAAAATGTGAATAAACTGAAAATTGCGACGTTAATTAATATTACTTTCTTTCTACCTATTTTGTCTGCCAGTATACCAAATAGAATGGCACCAAACATCATTCCAAAGAGCCCATAGCTTCCCATTGAACCCGCAACGACCGGATCTAATTTCCATTCTTCCATTAATACCGGTAATACAGTTCCATAAACCGATAAATCGTAACCATCAAATAAAATCACCATAAAACTCCAAATAAACAATGCTACATGAAACCGATTAAACTTACTTTTTCCAATTACTTCAGTTGGATTAATTCTTGCCATTCAAACTTCCTCCAATTTTTTTATTTTTTCAATTTTTAGAAAATTCAGTAAATAAAAAGGATACAAATTCTAATATTTTATAACAGCAGTTCTCGACCAATAACGCCTGACTCTTATGATTTCCGATACAAAACTACGTATGAAAGTCACCCCTTGCATCCAGTCAAATCTGTT
Source organism: Bacillus benzoevorans (assembly GCF_014207535.1). Taxonomy (GTDB): domain Bacteria; phylum Bacillota; class Bacilli; order Bacillales; family Cytobacillaceae; genus Bacillus_BD; species Bacillus_BD benzoevorans. Next base: position 585,381 of record NZ_JACHGK010000001.1, on the reverse strand, counting down.
AATTGGTAAGACTAACTTCCACCTCCTGAAATATTTAATTCACTTTTACTTTTTTCAGTATATTTATAATCCTTATAATAGTCAATTGATTTTAAATGTTATTATAGTAAAATTTTTTATTATATAAAAATATCCTTTAATAAATGCGTCTATTTCAAAGAAATATTTATAGATCGTAATTTTCGACAGTGCTATATTACCTAAATTGGATATTTAATCGAACATCCTTATTCCTATAAACAAAAGTTACTATTAGTAAAAAAGGATTGTTTTCACTATCATTCACAATCTATTTGAAACTTAAACAACGTACAAATAGTAGATTTACTATAATGTTAAGTCGATTCTGTTCTATATTTTGTGAATTATCTGATAATTAGTACAATATTCCCGTTTTTTCATTACCCATTGAAAATGCTATAAAGGCTCTCACTTGATGATGATTTGCAAAGAAATTGTTCATCTATTGTTCATTTGATCTTTGGTATAATTTTTTACAGAATAAGATTCTTAGAATGAGACAATGTTTGAAAGGTGAATATCATGGTGAATCTAAAAGAAAAGATTAAAAACCTTCCCTTATCTCCTGGTGTATATCTAATGAAAGATTCCACAGGCAGTATCATTTATGTGGGAAAAGCGAAAATATTAAAACGGAGAGTACAGTCCTATTTCTATCACTCTATCAATCATTCTCCAAAGGTCATGAAGCTCGTTCAGCAAATAAAGGATTTTGACATTATCCAGACTGATACGGAATTCGAGGCTTTTATGCTTGAATGCCAATTGATAAAGGAGTTAAAACCATTTTATAATTCGCTAATGAAAAACCCTTTATCATATGTCTATATCTCTATCAACATGAATAGCAGTCTGCCAGAAATCGTCATCACAAATGAAGCAATCGAAAGAAACGGTTATTATTATTTTGGTCCATTTACAAACAAGAATACTGTGAAACGAGCAGTAGAAGGAATAAAAGACTTTTATAAAATCAATTGCAGTGCTCCGGCAAATCAAGGTTCCGCCTGCTTAAACTATTCTTTACACTTATGCATCGGTATGTGCCGCGGAGGATCCGCAATCAATTTGTATCGTAGGATTGTTGAAAAATTAATGGCTCTATTTGCCGGTACTGACATAGGGATTCTTGAAGAGCTGCAGCAGAGAATGGTGACTGCTTCTGAAAATTGCCACTTTGAAGAAGCTGTAAAATGGAGGGATTGTATGAACGCTATCCAATCACTCCTGCATAAAGAACATATCATCCAGTTTACGGAAGAAAATAACCATATTATTGCAGCCGAACTCTTAAACCCAAATACGATAAAATTATTCTTGATTTATAGAAACCAGATTATATTTAGCAAGAAATACGTTCTAAAAAGCATGAATTTAGAGATTCTTAAGGAAGAAATTAAGAACCAGATTCATTCCCATGATAACCATCCCCATAGAACAAGTAAGGATGAAATAGATGAGGCACAAATCATTTATCATTATTTAAAACATAGCGGCAGCAGATTTTTTGTTATACCTGACAGTTGGTCTCTGCATGAATATGAGAGAAATATAGAAAAACAGCTTTTCCAATTAATCCTAAAAGAATAAAAAAGCAGGGAATACGTTCTCTCCCTGCTTTTCGGTTGATGAAACTACTTAGAGCATAGATAATAACAACTGAGGAATTCGATTAAGTGGGGCCTGTTTCTCGACAGCACCGATAGTTTGTGCCACTTTCGGCATTCCATAAACAACGGAAGACTCTTCATCCTGTCCGATAGTCCTCCCGCCCACTCGTCTTATTGATAACAGGCCTTTTGCTCCATCGTTTCCCATGCCTGTAAGAATTACACCAATTGCCTTGCTTCCAGCTTCTTTTGCGACTGATTCAAAAAGCACATCTACAGAGGGACAGTGACCATTCACTTTATCGCCTTCCTGAACTTCGACTTTATACTGCAATCCTATTCTTTTTATCCTCATATGCTTGCCACCTGGTGCAACCAAGACTTTTCCCTGCTCTACATAATCCCCATGCTCCGCTTCCTTAACATTCAACTGGGTCATGTTATTCATTCTTTCAGCAAACATTTTTGAGAAAACAGGCGGAATATGCTGGGCTATTAAAATACCGGGTATTGTCGGAGGAAGACTATGTAAAACACTGAAAAGAGCCTCTGTTCCTCCAGTAGACGCGCCAAACGCAATAATCCGGCTGGAGTTGATTTCTTTAACGGTCCCTTTTAGCTGTTGAGAAAACGCTTTTGGCAATGTCACCTTTGAAATGGCAGCTACTTTTATTTTTGTGATTAAATCATGCAAAAAATCCTCGACGTTATGGCGGGAATACATATCCGGCTTTGAAACAAAGTCCACTGCACCGACATTCATAGCATCAAATACTGAACTGCTTACCGTACTTACGACAATGACAGGTAATTTGTATTGCGGCAGAAGCCTTCTAATAAACTCAATTCCATTCATTTTAGGCATCTCCACATCACAAATCATGACATCAGGATGATAGGCTAGTATTTTGTCCCTTGCATCAAATGGATCTACGGCTTTAGCAACTACCTCAATCTTCGCATCAGTTGATAAACCCATGGCTAACACTTCTCTAAACAAAAGAGAATCATCTACAATTAATACTTTTATCTTACGATTTACTCCCATTCCAATGACCTCGCTTGCTGCGGAGTGTATTCATTATTCCTTTCTATATACCGCTGGCATTATATATTTAAATTTCGTACCGCCCCCATTCAGAGATTCTGAATGACCAATAAACAAGTAACCTCCTGTCTCTAAATGGTCATAAAACTTATTGACCAGTTTTATTTTTGTATCATAATCAAAATAAATCATCACATTTCGGCAAAAAATGGCATGAAACTTTCGTTTAAAAGGAAAAAGATGATCCATTAAATTGAATCTCCGATAAATGACTTCACTCTTTATTTTATCTTTTATCCTATAATTTTGCCGATCATATTTATCTAAATAATTCAATTTCCAATGGGAGGGAAGCTGATCGATACTTTCTTTGCTATAAACTCCCTGTTTAGCAATTTGGAGTACTTGGTCGGAGATATCAGTGGCCAGGATTTTCGTATCCCATGTCTTTTTCTCTTCAGCAAAAAAAGCATCAATAATCATTGCAAGAGTATAAGCTTCTTCCCCGGAAGAACAAGCTGCACACCATATCCGCAAATCTTTATTTTTAACGGTCGCTTTAAGAAAGGGAAGGACCTGATCCCTAAAAAAATAAAAATGATCGGACTCTCGCATAAAAAATGTATGGTTGGTTGTAATTTTATCAATCATCGTATTGACAGCGGAGCCGCTTTTATCGGCAATGACATATTGATAATAATCAGTAAAGTTTGTAAATCCCTCCATTTGCAGGACATTTTGCAGACGGCCCATGACAAGTGCCTTCTTTTCCTTTTTTAAAAAAATACCATAATTTACTTTTATATATTCGGCTAATTGTTTAAATTCTTTATCAGTAATCGTAATCATCAATGACCCTGCCTTACACTAGTAGATAAATAAATAGAGAGATGATACACATTCTGACGTATAGAATGGCCATCTCTCTATGGTTTGTTAATATTTCCCGAATTCACTGTCACTTAGAACAATCTGTTTCGCAGCTGCAACTTCAGCAAATGAATCATTTTGATGATCTGGCTTTCTCCGTTCATTCATTTGTTCAAGTTTCTTCATTACCTCAGGCTTTATTTCCTGTAATCCTTTGTAGCTTTCCGCATAGCCATTTATTTTTCTAAGCTTAAATTTTGTTACCTGTATTTTCAGCATTTCTGCCTGGCTCGCCAGTTCTTCACTTGCCGCAGCACTTTCTTCCGAAGTGGCTGAGTTTGTTTGAACAACCTTAGATATTTGCATCACCCCTTGATTTATTTGCTCAATAGCTGAAGCCTGTTCGTTCGAAGCCGTTGCAATATTACCGACCAGATTCGCTACGCCTGCAACCCCTGCAACAATCTTGTTTAGGGCAGCAGCAGTTTCATTCGCTATATTCGTTCCATCTTCTACTTTATGAATTGAGCCCTCAATCAGATCGGTTGTTTCCTTCGCGGCATTTGCTGATCTAGCAGCTAAATTTCTAACTTCCTCCGCCACTACAGCAAATCCTTTGCCATGCTGTCCGGCCCTTGCTGCTTCGACTGCAGCATTTAATGCCAGAATATTAGTCTGGAAGGCTATTTCATCAATCACTTTAATAATCTTGGAAATATTGCCGGAAGCAATATTGATTTCTTCCATCGCTTTCAGCATTTCTGCCATTTGGATATTTCCCTGTTCGGCATTGGCTTTCGCGTCCATGGCAAGGTTATTTGCATTCCCTGCATTTTCGGCATTTTCCTTTGTTTGCGATGAAACCTCCTCTAGTGAAGCGGTCAATTCCTCAATGGAACTGGCTTGTTCAGTAGCTCCCTGCGACAGAGCCATGCTTGAATCAGATAACTGTCTGGAACCTGATGCTACTTGCTGGGAGGCGCTGTTAATTTCATACATCATTTCATTCAATGCTTGGTCAATATTATTTAATGATACTTTGATATCTTCAAAATCCCCTCTGTATTCTCTTGTAATCAGCACATCCAAATTTCCATTGGCCATTTCAGTCAGTACATGGGAAATTTCATTCACGTAGGAGGATAATGTACTGATGCTGTCATTTAAGGCGTATTTAATTTTCGCATGATCCCCTTTATAGTTTCCTTTCACGCTTATCTGTAAATTACCTTTTGATAATTCATCAAGTACGCCGGCAGCTTCATTTATCGGTTCAATAATAGCATCGATCAGACCGTTCAAACCTTTCATCAATGCTGACCAATCTCCATGAAAAGCCTGTGCATTTGCCCTTTCACTTAATCTTCCTTCTTGGGCGGCGATGATCAGCGTATGAACCTCAGTATTGACATCAATTAGATTCTTACGCAGTGCTTCGATATTGTCATTGATAAATGCCTTTTTACCAGGAAATTTTTCCAGTTCAGCCTCGAAATTCCCTCTGGCAAACTCTGCGATGCAGGCCATTGCTTTCTTCTTCACACTGATATGACCCTGTACCATTTTATTTACACCCGAAGCCATTGTCTTGTATGCCCCTTGGAAACGGTTTTCTGAAACAAATACATCGATATCCCCGGCATCATGCTCGTTAGACATATTCTCCATTTCCGCGATCAGCTGGCGCAGTGTTTCAATCACATTTTTGATACTCTTTGAGAGAATATCTTTATCTGATAGTACTTTCATATCAATATTTAAATCCCCGGCAGCAATTTTATCTGCCGCTTCGGCTTGTGTACGATAATTATGAACAATTTTAGAGAATGATGAGATCAAATGGCCTATATCATCCTTAGCCTTATACTCAAGCTGCACATTTAAATCACCAGCAGCAAGTTTGTCTGCTGATTCAGTTAACATGGTTAGCGGCTTATTGATTATTTTTGCCGTAACCATTCCGATAGATGTAGAAATGGCGATGGCAATAACTAAAATAAGCAGGGAGTAAAGTACGGTTAACATGCTCATTTCTTCAGTGTACCTTGCAATGATTGCCCCACTAACAATACCGATGATTCCTGTAATAGCTGTAACAAATAGAAAAGTCACGAAAAGCTTTTTGGTTATGGTCAGATTTCGAAACCCGTTCACCTCTTACCCCTTCTTTCTATAAAGTGATTAATTCTTCAACATCGTTTTCGTCCAGCAGTTTAATACAGTCAAGCAGCAGCTTTACACCACTTCCAACCTTGCCAATTCCCTTTATGTATTTATTGCCTGTTTTGTTTACTTCAGGAGGTGGCACGATTTCTTCATCCAGTATAGAAAGAACTTCCGAAACACTGTCAACGATAAGTCCTATTGAAATCTCACCGATGTTAACCACAATAATACAAGTCCGATCATTGTATCCCCGAAATGGCTTCTTAAAGCGGAGTCTTACATCCATAACAGGGATGATTGTACCTCGTAAATTGATGATGCCCTTAATATAATCTGGCAGTTCAGGAATTTCCGTTACAGGCTGAAGTCCGATAATTTCAGTTACATACTTAATTTCAATTCCATAGGATTCTTCGCCTAACTCGAAGGTCAAAAACCTCCCTTTTTGTGTGTCTTCCTCCTCTTCAAGAAGCTCACGCACTTCTACCTTGCTCATTACCATCTCAGCTCCTTTATCAAATTCGCCCCGTCGAATTTGCGCCCGATTTTTTTCGAGCTCGCTCGAAAAATTTCCTTTAAAAAATCGAGGCATCCGCCGGAGGCTTAACTTCATTCAGCCGGGATTTGGACCCCCACTGATTGGAAAACTTTTTGCATTCATCTCCCACTTATAGAAGTTGATGACTTCTGCTGAATGAAGTTAAAAACTGTGATTTCATCCTAGCTAGTAATAATCGCCTGTTGCACCTTTAAGTTGACAAGACCTCCAATATCCAGGATTAAACTGATGCTTCCATCTCCGAGCAGCGTACACCCTGCAAGCCCCTGAATTTTCCGTTTGTTTTTAATATAATCTGGCAGGGTCTTGACCACTACTTGCTGCTGTCCGACTAATTCGTCGACAAACAAACATAGGATGTGATTGTCTTGTTCGACCATGATGAAAATGCCCTCCATAAAATCTGTTATTTCAGTATGGACTCCATAGCATTCATGCAGTCTGAGAATCGGATAGCAATCTCCTCGTACCATGATTATTTCATTGCCATCCGGATCTGTGAAAATATCTTTCTTTTCTGGCCGGAATGATTCTTTAATGGTCGTGATCGGTATCGTATAACGGGAGTTTCCGACTCGGACATTCATTCCGTCAATAATGGCTAAGGTCAGGGGGATTTTTAAGGTAATCGTTGTCCCGGCCCCTTCGAGGCTGTCAACCGAAGCTGATCCTCCAACAGCTTCTAAATTCCTGGTCACAACATCCATCCCTACTCCCCTGCCGGAAAATTCAGTAATATTCTCTTTCGTAGAGAAACCCGGAATAAAAATAAGGTTATAAATCTCTTTAACACTTAATTCACTTTCTGGTTTCGATATCAAATCATGATCTTTTGCCCGTGCAAGCAATTTTTCCTTATTCAGCCCTTTTCCGTCATCACTGATCATGATCAGTACATCGCTGCCTGAATTTTTCGCTTCAATGGTAACCGTACCCTTTCTCTGCTTTTCTTTCGCCTCTCTTTCTTCTCCGTTTTCAATCCCATGATCAATTGAATTACGGACAATATGCATTAACGGATCGGAAATATGTTCAATAATATTTTTATCCACTTCCGTTTCTTCCCCAATAATCTGCAGTTTTACTTCCTTCCCCAGCTTTTTGCCCATATCCCGGACAATTCTGTGCATTTTATGAAATGTATTGGCAAGCGGTACCATTCGTATCGACATCACCATATCTTGAATTTCAGTCGTAATTTTATGTAAGTGTCTTGAAGCCTTGTGAAAGTTATCTATCTCCAACCCCTCAAGATCCGGATTCTGGATGACCATTGCTTCCGCAATCACCATTTCTCCAACTAAATCCATCAGTTTATCCAATTTGGCTACATTAACACTGATAATACTTTGAACATGAGAGGAATGAACTTCCTTTTCCTCCTGAAGGACCGCCTTAGCCGTTTTAATGGGATTGTCATATTGTACAGGCTTTTTTTCTTCTGCAAAGAGTCTCTTAATTTCCTGATCGTCTTCGAGTTCGACCAGCCGCAGTTCCTTTAAAAAAATGGTCTGTATAAAAAAATCGTACATTTCTTCATAGGACTGTTCTGTTTTTACATAGATAACAAATCCTTTATCTTTTATGATATTTACGCTCTCTCCATCTTCAATGATGTCTTTTGGGAGATGATATATTTCTTTTATAAATTCCTTAAGATGGCTGATAATAGCAAAGGCACGGATATTTTCCATTTCACAGCCGTCTTTAAAAAAGATAGTGGCTTTGAAGATGTTTTTTGGTAAGGATTGGAGAGCGCTTTCATAACAATCTGAAGTAATATGGTTTTCTAATCGTTCAGCTTTTTCCGGGGGAGCGGAAATGCCATTTCCTTTTAACACTTCCAGCAAATTTCTGATATGGCTGATTAAATTGCCGGCATCTCCATTTGCTGCATCCTCATTCTTAATTTTTTCTAGTTCAACCTTAATAAAGTCTACCCCGGCGAGAATATGGTCATTTATACTGGATGTATCCAAATTCTGCGGCTGTTCTTCGCGAATAAAGAAAAACAAATCCTCAATGGCATGAGCTAGTGTAGATATATGCTCAAAATGCATCACCGCTGATGAACCTTTGATCGTATGCATATGGCGGAATATATCGTTGATCACTTCAAGGGAATAACCGTCATATTCCTCGCTGGAGAGGATCGCTTCTTCAATTTGTTCAATATTTTGCGCAGTTTCAAAAATATACATATCTAGAAATTGTTCATTCGAATGAAAATCAGACATATCCACACCCCCCTTTGTCCTAATTAAGCAAGCGGAAGAAAGTGACTTTTTTACTATTTTATCTTTATTATAATGAAGAATTCTGTATAGGTAAATAGATGCAAAAGAGTTGAATTGTGACAATTTTAAAATTAAGTCGTTATCCATAGGATAAACTTTTTACAATATATAGAATTAGATAATCAATTTACTATCAAACTCATTTACAATAATGGTAAAGACAGCGCTGTTATGCACATATAAATAGTTAACGGGATTGTCTGCATCTGGAGTCAAAACAGTTGACAGCAACTCTGTCTTCATTAAAGGGGGAAATTATTGATGAGGAAGAAAAATGAAATAAGCGGATCGGGGAACACTATTCATTCGAGCAACACCTCAATTTTAACCAATCTTACTGACAAACCTTTAGCTAACCCTGCAATGCTCGGATTAAGCGGAAGCATCATCTGGTTTCTATTGATGCTGTTCTTTATTGTGAATGATTTACTCATTAACCGGGTAGAAGCATACTCCATTTTTGTTACAGCTGATATATTGAATATCACTCAAGCTTTGTTTCTCTTTCTATTTATCCTATTTCTTTATAAACAAGGTATTTATTTTCATCATAAAAAGCTTTTTTTCATGATTATGGTTGGATTTGTATTAAGACTCGCGGGGAAAATAGTGGATGGATTTACTTATTTTCTGATTGATTTTGAAGCTGCAGGGGAAACTCTTATTACAGGACTATTTATTATCTCCGACTTGTTGCATTTCCTTGGGGCTATTGCGATTGCATCTTTTATGCTTATTTTATTTAAAAAGGAACATAAAACATCTTATAAAGTGATTGGCATTTTAGGATTCATTTTTGGGCTGCTCTATGGAGGCACTTATATCTTCTTGTTTCTCCTCGATGCCGGTATAATTGATATTGTATATATTCAAATCACTAGATCCATTTCCTTAATCTCTTCCCTCGTGTTGATTTTATATTTTATAAATCTGCTTAAAGATAGTGTAAAAACGCAAAAAACTGCAGGAAGTTCATTAAACGCCTAGCTTGATGCAAAACATTAGAGGGGATATCCCCCTCTAATGTTTTCTCAAATTCATAAAATACTGGATTTCCCTGCATTAAAAAGTCAAATTCTTCTATATCCTCAGACGACGAGCCCCTTTTTTGCATCATTAATTTTACTGGTACCATTTTGACCGATAATGACGCTAAAATGGTTTATATGCTAGAATAAGGAAGAAAAATTATTTTAGAAAAACTATCTTAGAAACTTAAATAGGAGTCCTAATGATGAATAGTTATGAACAAGCCATCCAATATTTAAGCCAATTTTATAAGCGTACCATTAATCGAAGAAATGAGCACCATCTTCATATTATGAATGAGTTATTAGAGCATTGCTCCATCAATCTGGATGAGTTCCAATTTGTTCAAATTGCCGGTTCATGCGGCAAAGGATCTACAACATTTCTTCTCTCCAATATGCTTCATGAAAACGGAATCGTACACGGTGTCTTCACCGGACCTCATCTGGCTAAATATGAAGAAAGATTCCGTATGAATGATGGGCAAATCAACGAGGAAGAGTTTTCACAGATAGTACTCGATATCGCCGATAGATTACGCAGTTATCCCCGTTTTCAAGAGATTGGGCATATGCATGTGATGGTGTTAATCGCACTGTTTTTTTTCACAAACCATCATATTCAGCTTGTCATCTTTGAAAATGGCGTCGGCGGTGCTTCCGATCCATCGAATGTTTTCAATCCGATCGTTGCCATCTTAACGGAAATAACACTTGATCACTGTCATCTATTAGGAAGCTCTATCGAAGAAATCACACAGGATAAGCTGCACATCGTGAAGAAAGAGACTCAATTTGTTGTCTGCGGCATGAAAAATCCTGCTGCCAGGACGATTGCAGAAGAAAAAGAAAAGGAAGCCAATCAACCCTTTGTTTTTTATGAAAGAGATTACCATTCCGAAAATGTTCGTACAAGTGTTCAAAGTAATCAATTTGATTATAAGGGAATGGACCTTATTTTAAATGAGATCTCTCTGCCTCTTCTCGGCGAACATCAGGTTCAGAATACTTCGAATGCACTTGCTGCTATCGAGTGCCTTTCGCAGCTGGGATATGATTTTGCGTGGGAGAAAGTTAGAAAAGGAATCGAGCACACTGCTATCCCCTGCCGAATGGAGATGGTCCGGCATCATGGGATTTCATTCTTGTTTGACGGAGCCCATAACAGCCTGGAGCTTGAGACCCTGAAAAAGAATATTCAAACATTGAATTTAGACATTTCAAAAATAATCATGACCGTTTCATCCAATAAGGATATTCGCGATATGATGCAATCAATTTATCTCGAAGGGACCGAAATCCTTTTAGTACCCAATCCCTTTATTGAAAGAAGAGTCAGTTTTTCGGAAATCACTTCTCAACTAGATACATTAGGACATGTAAACTATCGGACATTTGAAAATATCGAGTCATCCTTACAGTATCTTTATCAAAATGCCGCCAACATTAATGGGACCGTATTAGTGACTGGGTCGCTTTATTTAGTCGGAAGAATTAAAAATATCATCAATCAAGGGGATAATTATTTTGCTTAAATCAATGAAGGAAGCTGAAGACCTTATCTATCACTCATATATCAGGGCTATCGGAAATGTTCTTGAGAAAAATGACGAAAAAGTAAGAAAACCGGAGTTAACCAGGCAACTCTTTGATCTCCTGCAGTCTCCTGATCAGGGACAAAGATATATTCTTGTTACAGGAAGTAAAGGGAAAGGTTCAACCTCCCGGATGATTTCTTCCATCCTGGCACATTTAGGCTTTAAAGTCGGTTTATTTTCCTCACCGCATTTAGTTCATTTTAACGAAAGGATTAGAATAAACGGGAAAGCAATAACAGATGAAGATTTTATCCGTTTAAGCAATCAAATACTGGAACCTGTTCGGACGATACAGGAAAAACTTCCTCCCGATCAATATATTGGTCCAATCGGCATTAATTTGGCCATTGCCGTACAATATTTTAAAGAAAACGGGACCGATATCAATATCATCGAATGTGGCAGAGGCGGACAATTTGATGATACAAATATTTTACATAATGAATATGCCGTGATTACCCCGATCATGGAAGAACATATACCCAATCTGGGACCAACGCTTGAGGATATTGTTTCCCATAAGATTGGCATCGTGAAACAGCATACAAAAGCGGTTTATATTAGCGAACAAATCGGGACCCTTTCTATCATAAAGGAAAAGCTAAAGAAACTCACTGCTGTGAAAAAAGCCTATTATAATATGGACTTTTTGGCCAGCCATGTATCGCTGAGTCCTAAAGGAACTCAATTCAATATTCAAACAAGCAACGCTTCCTATCAAAATCTTAATCTCCCTCTCTTGGGAAGTTTTCAAGCTGTGAATGCAGCAACTGCGGTCAAAGTATGCGAGGACATCATAAATGGTCCAATCCCTTATGAAACATTAGCGAAATGCTTGCAAACTCTGCAATGGCCGGGAAGATGCGAGGTCATCGATCATGATCCAACCGTGATTTTGGATGGTACGATAAACCGGCAATCGGCACTCTATTTGCAGGATGTTCTTCAAAGTATTGGCAGCAGCAAAATTGTAACAATCGTTGGAGTACCTGCCAATAAGGATTATAAAGGGGTTATTAGAGTATTATCAGAGTTTTCCTCTAAGATTATCGTGACAAAACCTGATATTTCTCATTTAATTTTTCCTGAAGATGCCGGGGAGTACGCAAAGTCCTTGCTGCCTGCTTCCGCTGAAACCAGTCTGTTAGTAAATGCCATTGCATTAGCGAAAGAAGATCAGGATGTCGATACCATCCTTATCGCCGGTACACAGACCCTGATTGCCAATGCGAAACGTTTATGGCATCAATCCCTGCTGGATATCGGGATATAACCCATGATTCATTCAAATCACGAAACACTAGTTCATGGAGTAAATAACAGATACTAATATTAGAAGGCTTAATTAAATGTTTGCCATTTTATTAAGCCTTCTTTTCCCTTTATAAAACCGTTCAATTACCAACACTTACAAAAATAACAAAGTATTTTTCATCAATATTTTAGCCCTGATTTCCTAAGATTATGGTATTATTTTGTTCAGGAGGGTTGCTCAACATGAAACTTAATGAATGGCTTAATAATGAAATACCGAATATTTCAAAATCCTTGGAAAGTATCAATCACAGTCATTTTTTTATTGACAAAACGATTGGTTTCGCAGGCAAAGAAAAAATATATAAAATTCTCCATCAATTCCGCTCCTCACTATTTCCAGGAGTATATGAAAAGTATCCGATTGATGAAACAAAGGTTAATATTATCATCGGGAATAATCTGCGCACTGCGGCATTAGAATTGAGAGATCTGATCAAGAAGGCCTTAGTCAATAACACTGACATTCAAGATAAATCCCAGGATGAATGTGAAGAATGTAAAATAAAAGCAACTGATATCGTCATAAAACTTATCAATAAATTTCCGGAAATCCGGCAAAACTTACAAACTGATATTGAGGCAGCATATAACGGAGACCCAGCTGCTGTGACAACAGAGGAAATTCTGCTAAGCTATCCTTCCATTGAGGCTATTACGATACACAGAATTGCCCATGAGTTATATGAAATGCATGTTCCGATCATTCCGCGGATTATGTCCGAATACTCTCATCAGCGAACAGGAATCGATATCCATCCTGGAGCAGAAATCGGTCATCATTTCTTTATTGATCACGGCACAGGAGTCGTCATTGGTGAGACGTGTACAATAGGAAATCATGTCAAAATCTACCAAGGTGTGACGCTGGGGGCAAAAAGCTTTTCGCTTGATGAAGAAGGAAAGCCGATTAAAGGACTAAAACGGCACCCTAATATTGGAGACAATGTTGTCATTTATGCTGGTGCAACAATCTTAGGGGGCGATACTACGATTGGTCATGATTCCGTTATCGGCGGTAATATTTGGCTGACTGAATCCGTTCCTCCCTTTTCAAAGGTTTATAATATTCAACCATCACCCACCATTAAAAACGGAAATTAACGAACATACCTGAATCCTTTGCGCTTGGAATAGTGCTGGATTCAGGTATGTTCTTTTCCCTGCTGCAGGAATGGCATTACACTAAAAAGAAAAAGTATATCACCATGGCTGCCTGAATGATCCCTTTTGTAATGACGCTGCTGATAAAACCAACAACAGAACCAAAGCCAATTTTGATTGCGTCCTTAAATCCTATTCTATGCACAAGTAATTCTGCAATCACAGCACCGATAAACGGTCCTAGAATAATTCCAAGAAAAGGAATGACAAACGGACCGACTAACAGTCCAATTGTACTTCCCCAAACCCCCGCTTTCGAGCCGCCAAACTTTTTGACACCAATCATATTGGAAATATAATCGGCCCCAAACAGTAAAATAACAAATAGCCCTTGAACTAACCAGAAAAACCAGTTAAAAGGTTCAAAGGAAAACAGAAAGCCATATAACAGGAAACCCAGTAAGATAAACATAACACTCGGGATTACCGGATAGATTAAACCCACAAAAGCAATAATAAATGCAAGAATGATTAAACCCCAATAAACATATTCCATTCCTCTTCCTCCTTTCGCCATTTTTCGTGCTATAATACATTGAAACTTCAAAATATAACAAATACAGACCTATTATAATTTATCATGCTTACAATTGTACAATTTCCTGCTAAAAAGCTACAATATAAAATGAATCTCAACAAAGGTGTGTCAAAATGAATATATTTAAGCAATTAATTGTCAGTCTTTACTCTCCAAAGGATATTGCAACATTTCAGCATCAAGGGATTGGAAAAACCATTCTTTATGTCTTTTTATTGGTCTTGATTTCTGTTCTGCCAAGCGTTTATTATTTTAACACTTCCATGACGAGCGGTTTTACTACGATTAAAGAAACGTTAGAGAAAGAACTGCCATCATTTACGATTGAAAATGGGGAATTAACTTCTGCAGAAACTTCACCGATTACCGTTAACAAAGGCGATTTGACGTTTATCTTTGACAGTACCGGTACAGTGACTCAGCAAGAAATTGCACAGGACAATAACACGATTGCCTTTCTGAAAAATGAATGGGTCTATGCTGCTGCAGGTCAATCACAATCTTTTGCCTATACGATGATGGGGATTACGACGATCACGGACAAGGATTTATCCAACTTTTTATCTTCAATGGAGTCCATGCTTCCTGTGATGGTGCCTGTTACTGATGCATTCATTTACCTATTTTCATCAGCGATGAAATTTATTGAAGTATCCTTATTAGCTTTGTTCGGTCTTTTGCTGCAAAGCATGGTGAACAAAACGATTCAGTACCGTCATCTATGGCGTCTCTCTGCCTACTGTGTCACACTGCCAACCATTTTCTTTACGATCATGGAAAGTGTAAAAACCATTGTACCAGGGGGTCTCATGATTCACTGGTTTGTCGCTCTCATTATGTTAATGCTGACTTTAAAGGAAATAATTACACAAGATGTCTTAGATTAAAAGATGAATCCCCCAACGCAAGAGGCATTGGGGGATTTATTATTGAACAATAATTACATCTTTGAGAATTCCTCCACCAGATCAGAAAATTTCGCCAAAGAACTTTCAATCGGTGCAGAAGTTGTTAAATCCACACCCGTCTTTTTCAATAATTCCAGCGGATAGTCGGAGCTGCCGCTCTTTAAGAATTCAATATAGGATTTTAGCGTATCTTGATCACCTGCTAGGATCCTTGTGGCCAAATGAATCGCCGATGTATACCCGGTAGCATATTTATAAACATAGAAAGGACGATAAAAATGCGGAATTCTTGACCAGCCATATTTAACTTCATCATCAAAAACAACTTCGTCTCCATTATATTCACGGAATAACGATTCATATATACTGTTAAATGCCTCCGCATTCAAAGGCATGCCTTTTTCTGCCATTTCGTGGGTTATTTTTTCAAATTCCGCAAACATCACTTGAGTAAAGAATGTACCTTTATATTGATCAATGAAATGGTTCAGAAGATAGTAACGAACCTTTTCATCTTTTTCATTATTTAAAAGATAATTGATTAACAGAACCTCGTTGACAGTTGATGCTACCTCCGCAACAAAAATGCTGTATCGTGCCGTTATTTGCGGCTGATACTGTGAACTAAGCTTACTGTGTACACCGTGGCCGCATTCATGCACTAAAGTAAATAAACTGTCTAAATTATCCTGATGATTCAGGAGAATATAGGGATGAACACCGTATACACCCAAATTGTAGGCACCGGATCGTTTCCCCGGAGTTTCTCGTACATCCAAATAGCGGGCGTTTTTAAACTCATGTAAAATTTTGCTATAATCTTCACCGAGCGGCTGCAGTGCGCTGCACATTGTTGCAAAGGCTTCTTCATAGGGAATGACTCTTTTCACACCGCTGACGAGCGGTACACTCATATCGTAAGCACGAAGCTCATCCAATTGAAGCTTCTTTTTACGGATTTTCATATATTGATGCAGCGGAGCAATATGCTGCTTGGTTGTTGTAATTAAATTTTCATAAACATCCTTCGGAACACGATCGCCAAATAATCCCTTTTCTAACGCAGAAGGATATTGACGGATTTTGGCTGTTGTGGCGTTATTTTTGATTGCACCAGATAAAGTTGCCGCAATGGAATTTTTCAATTGTACATATGGCTGATAATAGGCTTTATAGGCCTCGCGCCGTTTATCCCGGTCTTCATCCTCCATGATTTTCGCATACATGCCTCTTGTCAGTTCTAACTTTTCTCCGTTTTCCCCTGTCACTTCGCCAAACTTGATATCAGCATTATTAATCATGCCAAATACATGACTTGGTACAGATAGTGCTTCACCCATTTGAGAGAGGATTCCTTCCTGCTCCTTGCTTAATACATGGGATTTATAGCGGAAGGAATCTAATAAGTCCTCTTTAAAGTAATCGAGGCCTTTTTCTGCTGCTATATATTCATGCAGCGTTTCCTCCTCAAGGCTTAATAAGTAAGGCATAAAAAAGGAATTCGCCGCACTTATCTTTACACTCAAGCTTTTGGCACGATCTATTAACGATTGTGCTTCTGTATCTCTCGTATCCAAATCACCCTTTAACATCGCATAGGCATAAAGCTTATTAAAAATAAAGGATAGATCTTCCTTCAGTTTCAGATATTGAAATAATGAGGATCCATCATGAATAGCTCCATCAAAATCTTTTAGTTTTTCATTCATTTGTTCAATCTGATGGTAATCCTCATCCCATTTGCCGATGTCAGCATAAATATCTTCAAGATTCCACTTTTCCTGTTCCGGTACTTCATTTCGACTTTTATATGTGATAGTCATTCAACCACTCCTTTAGTATTTACTTATTGTATTTCCAGCCCTTCCTATTATGGTTATTATATCATGCGCACTTGCTGCCCTTAAAATTTAAGCATATTTCATCGGATAATCTGAAGGCGGATTTGCTTTGCTCCATTATGAACCTAAAAATACGGCGCCAAAGATGAGTCCTCCTGCAATGACAAACGCCGGATGCACCTTCCACTTTTCTAATAATAATAAACTGATACCGGCAATAAACACCGTCACCCAAATACCATTAGCATGATAAGATGTATTGAAAAAGTCAAATGTTAATGTCCCCATTAATACAGCAACTGCAGGCAGCACAATCTTAGATAATCTTTTTACTCTTGGCGAATCTTTATACTTGTAAATAAGATTTAACAGCATAATCATTAAAAATAAGGAAGGACCCGCCGTAGCAAAAACAGCAACCACTGCCCCCCAAATCCCACCTACTTCAAAGCCAATGTAACCAGCCATTTTCGTGGCGATCGGACCCGGCAAAGCGTTCCCCAGCGCCAGCACTTCACTAAATTCGCTTGTGGTCATCCATTGATAGCGGTTGACTACTTCATGCTCAACCAGCGGTATCGATGCCGGGCCGCCGCCATAACCAACTAATCCGGGTATTAAAAACGCAATAAATATGTGAAAATAAATCATAGGCTCTCCCTTTTTTCATCTGCATTTACTTTCTTTTTCTTATCTGGAATCGCTAGCGCAATCACTAATAGGGATCCGACGACAATACCAGGATGGATATGGATAAGGTTCATGGCAATCAAACTCGCCGCCAGAAGCAGTATTCCCACTTTCCAACCCAGCCCTGCTTTTGTCTTTTTTAAAAACTGCCAGGTTAATACTCCCATCATGACCGCTACAATGGGAACAACCGCCCTCGTCATACCAATCACCCTTGGATTATCCTTAAATTGATTAAATGAAGTCAAAAGGAGCAGCATCAGAATAATCGTTGGTAAAACAGAAGCCGTCAATGCTGTGATCATTCCTAATCTGCCGCCAACACGATATCCGATATATCCGGCCATTTTCGTATTAATCGGACCAGGAAGGGTATTCCCCAATGCCAAGATATTGCTGAATTGCTCGTCATCCATCCATTTAAAGGTGCCAACCACCTCTTTATGGACAAGAGGAATCGCGGACGGTCCGCCGCCAAAACCGAGAATCCCCGAGCGAAAAAACGCTATAAATATATTCATCTGTAATTTCATCAAATAACCACCTTAATTCTGCCACACATTAATGGGATTAATTCACTCTGCTTCATGCCTTGCTGCAGGCGTCTAATATCCAATTGCTGCACCGTCACCTCTTGGATCGGCCCCGCCAAATTTTACATTGGTAACCGGATCGATTTTAATCGCTCCGGCATGCCCCATCACATCGGAGAATGGTTCAAGCACATCCATTCTATGCCCTCGCGCTTGAAGAGTATGAATGATCTTACTATCAATTCTTCCTTCGATTTTTAAACTGTTGGACGCCGCCCCCCATGTTCTGCCATACAGCCATCTCGGCGCTTCAATGGCAGCTTGGACCGAAAAGCCATAGTCCAGGATCCGTGTGACAAGTGCAGCCTGCGTCTGAGGCTGTCCTTCACCGCCCATCGTGCCATAGACTAAATACGGTCTTTCTTCTTTAAAAAGCATGGCTGGATTCAATGTATGGTATGTCCGTTTCCGAGGCTGCAGACAATTGACAGCTTTAGGATCCAAGGAAAAAAAGCTTCCCCTGTTTTGTAAGAGAACACCGGTATTTTTCGGAATGAAACCCGCCCCATATTCATGATAAATGCTTTGGATAAACGAAACCGCATTGCCATCTTTGTCAACCACGCCAAACCATACGGTATCCCCTTTTGGATCTAACGGTTTTTCCAAATTTAAGACTTTATTGAATTGAATTTTCCCGGCTAATTCTTTGCCCCTTTCTACGGACAATAATTCAGCCAATGGAATAGGAGAAAACTCAGGATCGGTTAAATACTGATCCCGATCAGAGAATGCCTGTTTAATAGCCTCTACTAATAGATGATAATACTCAGCCGTCCCTTCTTCAATGGATTGCAAATCAAACTGGTTCAGAATATTTAATATCGATAGGGAGGCAAAACCTTGCGTATTCGGAGGAAGGTTATAGACATCATATCCTCTGTACTGGACTGAGATTGGATGGACCCAATCCGAAAGATGCTGCGCGAAGTCTTCATACGTTAGCATCCCTCCGTTCTCTTGCAAGTCCCGCACCATTTCCGTCGCTAACTCTCCTTTATAAAAAAACGCACTGCCCTCCGACGCAATTCCTTCTAAAGTAAGTGCTAAATCATGCTGTTTCATCATTTCCCCGGCACGGTAGGAAGTACCATTTTGTTTTAAAAAGATTTTGCTAAACTCGGAATAACGCTGTAAATGCCTAAATTCATCATCGCTGTTGTCTAAATTTACATTGGTCCAATATTCCTGACTTGGTGTGACAGGAAAACCTTCTTTTGCATACTGAATGGCAGGCTTGAGCAAATCACTCCAGCGATGATTTCCCTTCATCCTTTTTATGGAATAGGCAAATGCCTGATCCCAACCGGCGACTGCCCCTGGAACGGTATTCGCAGCCAATGCACCCCGTGATGGGATTTTCTTAAAACCTTGCCTCTGATAAAAATCAATGGTTGCACCTTGGGCTGCTCTCCCGCTGCTATTTAACGCCTTTAATTCTTTATCGTATGTATTATAAATCAACCAGAAATTATCTCCGCCAACTCCATTCATATGAGGATAAACGACTCCGATGGCAGCGGCGGCCGCGATAGCTGCTTCTACTGCATTTCCTCCCTCCTGCAATATCTTTAACCCTGCCTGTGATGCCAGATAATGCGGAGCAGTAATCATACCATTAGGTGCCATCGTTGTTGGGCGGTAGGATTCAGTCCTTCCTCTCATTTTCTCTCCCCCATCATGTAAATTAAGGCTGTTCCATACGGTGTAAAAAACACTTTACGAAACAGCCTCTGCCTTCCTATTTAAGATCCTCAAACTCTCTCGCGATCCTCGCGAACGCTTCCTTGATGATTGGTCTAGGTGATGGGATACATATTCTTTGATGTTGAATTCCTTCTCTGCCAAACATGACCCCGTCCTGCAGCAGGACATTCGCTCGATTATATATTCGTTCATGGACTTCTTTCGGTTGCAAGCCGTATTCGCTAAAGTCCATCCACATCACATACGTTCCTTCAGGGATTTTCACTTTCACCTTTGGCATTCTTTCTGCTAAAAATTGCCCAACCCACTCCATTGTGCCATCAAGATATTCATTCAGTTGTTCCAACCATTCTTCCCCGTCATTGTACACGGAGATGAGGGCGGAGATCATAAATGGTGAAGCTGATTTCATATCTACATGACTACTAAATTTCTTCCTAAGCTCCGGATTCGGAATAACTGCATTCGTACAATGCAGACCAGCTAAATTAAAGGTTTTATTAATCGCTGTAAACGTGATAATATGATCCGTATTTTCAGCAGCCTTCACAATAGGAGTAAAGGTTTGACTTTTTCGAATTAAATCTCCATGAATTTCATCTGCGGCGATGATTACATTATTTTTAGCACAAATGTCTGATAGTCTCTTTAATTCTTCATCTTTAAAAATTCTTCCTGTTGGATTATGAGGATTACATAATATGAATAATTTCGTTTTATCGTTTTTTACCTTTTCCTCAAAATCCTCAAAATCAATCGTATAGTATCCTTCTCCATCATATTTCAGAGCGTTATTGACAACTTGACGTCCATTTGAAGTAATCTCCCTCGTAAATGGCGGATAAACCGGGCGTTGAATGATGACGCCGTCACCAGGCTCCGTAAATGCCTTAATTGCCACCTTTGTCGCATAAACCGTTCCCGGACAATAGACAATTTCTTCTTTTTTGATCTCCCAGTCATGACGCTTTTTAAACCAATGCTGAATCGCAGTATAATATTCTTCCGGAAAAATCGAATAGCCAAAAATCCGGTGTTCTACCGTTTTATGTAATGCATCTAGTAAAGGCTGCGGTACAGGCAGGTCCATATCAGCGGTAAATAACGGCAGCGTCTCTTCATCGTAACGGTTTGTTAAACCCGATTTAGTGATATATTTCCCGCCATCCCACTTATAGGAATATGTATTTCTGCGGTTAACGATTTCATCAAAATGATATTTCAAGTCCTATTTCACCTCTGCTTTTTAGGATAGAGTTTCTGCTTCATCATCTTTCAGTATAGCAAAAATTAGTAAAAGACACCTAAAGTACGTTTGTTAAACGACAGTATTCACTCAATTTATACAATAAAAATCCCAGCTTCTCACACGTAATGGATAGGCTGGGATTTTTACTTTTGCATTTTAGCATACTGACTTTTTCAGACATTCGTTAATCGATTTAAAGGTGTTTCGAATCACATCGCCTCGGCTTATCATACCCACTAGTACCCCGTTGCGTTCCACCGGCAGCTGCTTTATTTTCTGTTTTGCCATCGCAGTTGTAATATTTTCCACTTCCTCATCCAACTTCACGGTATATACCTTTTTTTGGGCGATTTCCATTACGTTTAATGTCAATATCTCCTGTGCCCTCTCTTCAAACCCTTTAGGATCAATCTGGAAAACATCGGCATAAAGTAACGTCCCGAGCACAATTTCATTTGTCTTTCCAACCGCCCTCATAATATCTCCATCACTCAAAAAAGCCTTGAGTTCATTCCGTTCATTCACAACAGGAAGTCCACTGATATTATATTGCAGCATTTTTTTAATACATAAGTAGACACTATCCTGTTCTTTCACTTTCACTACCTGGTTATTCATTATTTCGTGAGCTTTCATGAATGCTCCCCCCAAAATAGTAAAATTTATACACAGGATGAACATGATTTCTAAATCATTTACAATTCTTATTGCTTATGCCGTTGTTTCCACACTTGCCTTTTTCGCTTGGTTTACCTTTTCCTCAGGTGCTGATTCTTCCTTTGCATTTTCCGGCTTTTCTCTTGAAGCAAAATGGCTTTTTTCGACAAGGAAGGAAACGAGCAAACTGCCTAATATCGCCCATAATGGCGCCCCAATGTTAAAGAAGTTTACCCCGGACATCCCAATCGTTAAGGCAAAAAAAGCACCCATTTGGAATTTTGTATCAGAAAAAGCCGTTTTAAGAGAATTGATTAGAACACCCAGCATAGCAAGTCCTGCAATAACGGTGACAATGACACTCGGCATCGCAATAACAAATGGCACGACAAATGCGGCAAAGAGACCAAAGACAGAGAAGAAAAACCCATTGGCTACAGATGCGGCATATCTGCTTTCTTTTTTACCAACCTCTTTTGCGGAACAAATCGCCGTCATTGGTCCTGCAATATTAATGGCATGACCTCCAAATAAAGCGGCAATAAGCCCGACGATTGAACCGTTCACCGCCATTGCCGTGTTTGGCGCTTTATATCCCTGTGCCATTAATACTCCTGCTGCCTGGGCATTTTCTGTAGCGATGATTAATAAAGCAATCGGTATCCCAATCGAAACAATTGCATCCAAACTGAATTCCGGCATAATAAACTGCGGGAGAATTAATTTATTCTGAACATTCTGAACATTAAAGGCACCTGTTGCCACCGCTAGAATAACAGCTACAATTAATGCCGATAATACAGGTGGTACCTTCTTCAAATATCGTTGTGAAAGTAAAAAGACGAGAATCGCTGAACCTGCCAATAACGGTGATATCGTGACTGATTTGATCATTTCGGTTGTAAACCGAATCATCACCCCTACGATCATCCCCATGACAATCGGTCTCGGAATCCACTTCATCGCTTTATCAATCAATCCAGAAGCACCAAGCAGGATGACAATAATGTTGGCCACGATATAAGCACCTATTGCTTCATTTAATGAAAAATGGGTTAAAGAACCAGCTACGAGAACGGCCCCTGCTATCGTATGAGCACCGGAGATAGGCTGGCGGTATTTTAATGCCAAATAGATGCCAAGCAGTCCGCTGAAAAAGTAAGTCGCAAAGATCCAGCTGATCGTTTGGGCATAAGTCAGGCCGCCGCTTGTTGCTCCGCCGATGATAATTAACGCCGGACCTGTACATCCGAAAATAGCGGCCACTAATCCGGCACTAATCGTATTTACATTTAAATTTTGTCTTAAGTCCTTCACACTAGAACGAAAAACAGTCTCTTTCATAGGTAGCACCTCTTTCTAAATCCTATTTGCATGGTATTTTATATGTTAATATTATAATAATTTAATCAATTGTCATTGTAATCATCCAATTGGATGATTTACACTCATCCAATTTTTACAGCTGCTCAAGCTGCCATTTTGAAAAGAACAGGTGAAAAGTATGGAATGGTCTGTAAATCGTGAAAGTGATAAGCCAATTTATCAGCAAATCTTTGAATATATTGAAGAAAAAATTGCTTACGGTGAATTTCCTCCTGGGAGCCGTTTGCCTTCAGAAAGAAAAATGGCCGAACAATTAAATGTGAATCGGATGACCATTGTTCATGTCTATGACGAACTTCAAGCATCCGGTTTAGTAGAGAGGAAAAAAGGCAGCGGCACCCGTGTCAGTACACATAAGTGGGGCATCCTTCCTAAAGGCGTTACCAACTGGCGAAAATATATTGAAGGAGGCTCTTTTTTACCTACCTACCCATTAATTAAACGGATTCGCGATGAAGCAAAGGTCATGAAAGACGGCTATAATATGGCCGGCGGTGAATTATCCACAGATTTATTCCCGGCAAGCTTTTTACAAGCTTCTTTTAACCAGCATGCTTTTCCAAGTAATTTAGGCTATGTGCATCCCCAAGGTCATTTAGAATTTCGGGAGACATTAGCATCCTATGTAAAGGAATATCATGACATCAATGTAACCAGTTCCTCTATTCTCATTACATCAGGTGCTCAGCAGGCTCTATATCTCATTACACAGTGCCTGCTAAATCCCGGGGATGCCGTAGCCATTGAGGCTCCCTCCTACAGCTATTCACTGCCATTGTTTCAATCGGCAGGTCTTAGAATCTTTGCTCTTCCCGTCGATGCTGAAGGAATCAATCCCGATGACATTGTGACCTTATACCGCAAACATCAAATCAGGATGATTTTTTTAAATCCGACCTTTCAAAGTCCGACGGGGGGCGTCATGACAGAGCCAAGACGGGAACGAGTTTTGGAAATTGCTGCTGAGCTAGGAATACCTATCGTAGAAGATGACCCGGTCAGTCTGCTTTCTTTTGATGGCAAGACGCACTACCCGCTTAAATCAATTGACAAGAGCGGCAACGTGCTTTATGTTGGGTCACTGTCAAAGGTCATTGCATCAAGTTTGCGGGTCGGATGGATCATGGGTCCAGAGTCAGTCATTAACCGCTTAGCTGATGCCCGGCAGCAAATTGACTTCGGTTTAAGTATTTTTCCGCAGTTAATTGCCAATCAATTTATCCAATCCCCTGAATATCCGAAACATCTAGCTTTTCTAAAGCAGGAGCTGCTGGAAAGAAGAAATGAAATGGTTTTGGCATTAAATGAGTACCTCGGTGATAAAGTTGAGTTCAGCGTGCCGAAAGGAGGCCTTTTCTGCTGGTGCAAAATCAAGCAAAAAGTAGATGATCAAAAGCTCGTAGAAGAGGCGATAAAAAATAAAATTTTGTTTATGCCTGGCAGTGTATACGGGTCTCCGAACGGATATGTCCGATTCACCTATGCCCGCCTGCAGCGGGAAGCAATAAAAGAAGCTGTTTTAAAGTTTGCAAAAGTGCTGGACAAAGTTTGAAGCAGGAGGGTGATTCTCCTGCTTTTTTTCGTTTATTTTAAAATCAGAAATTCCACTATTCTGTATTGTGAGCATTGTGTCACAGGAATAATGTAATCCGTTTCACTTTCAATGCCGATTTTATTGTAGAATAGTAATATAAAATAAAAGTAGTAATGGGGGTATGATAATGGAGGACCATTATTATAAAACGTTCTTTGAAAAATCTCCAACAGCTTATTCATACCATAGAGTATTGCTGGATGACGAAGGAATACCTTTTGACTATGAATATTTAGCGCTAAATGCAGCATGTGAAAAATTGTTACTTTTACAAGCCTCAGAGGTTAAACACAAAAGCTTTTATGAAATATTCCCGCAAGGCTGGGAGGGCGAATATAAATGGAAGGACATGTTAAATCGAGCGATCATGAATCGTGAAACTACCCACTTTGACATTCACCAAGTATCCCTGCAAAAATGGCTTCGGGTTACAGTGTTTTCGTTAAATGATGATACTTTTGCCTGCGTTTACGATGAAGTGACAATGGAATATGTGCTGGATAAAGGGATCGAGGGGTTTCTAAAAGTAAATTTAGATATGCTTTGTGTCGCCAATACAAATGGTGTGTTTATCAGAGTAAATAAAAATTTTGAAGATACACTCGGCTATCCTGTTAAGGAGTTAGAGGGGAAAAGCTTTATTTCCCTTGTACATCCAGATGATATCCCAAGTACAATGGAAGTCATAGATGAATTAAAAGAGCAGAAATCAATTTCCGGCTTTATTAACAGAATTCTCTGTAAGGACGGTTCTTATAAATATTTAGAATGGAGATCGCAGCCAAACGATCAATATATATATGCATCTGCACGAGACATTACCGAAAAACGCCTGGAAGAAATCAAACTGCTCCAGCTGACTAAAAACCTGCAAGAGCAAAACGAAGAATTAAATGAGCTGGCAATAACAGATGAGTTAACAAGTCTGTACAACCGTCATTATATCGATCAAATCATAGAAAATGAAATGAGCCGTTCCGATCGATACAATGAACCTCTATCCATGATTCTCATAGACCTTGATTTCTTCAAGCGGGTTAATGACACATGGGGGCATCCAACAGGTGATGAAGTACTAAAACACACGGCTGAAATCACCAAAAATAATATTCGTAAATCCGATATTATCGCAAGGATGGGCGGTGAAGAATTTGCGATATTTTTGCCGCATTGTACGATAGCTGGAGCCCTTGTCGTTGCAGAAAAAATCCGCAAGCTGTTAGAAAGCACTGAACATCCAATAGCCGGAGTCGTGACAGCAAGCTTCGGCGTTGCGGAAAGAAGGAAAAATGAATCATTTTACAGCTGGTATAAGCGGGTTGATGAAGCCTTATACCGGGCCAAAGAAGGCGGGCGCAACCGCGTTGTCAGTGCCGATAATCAGCATGATGTACCTGTGGCTTCTGTCCGCTTGGAATGGAAGGTTGAATGGGAAAGTGGCAATACAGTAATCGATGAACAGCATCGCGATTTGATTAAACAAGGAAACAGCCTGATTTACCTCTCCCTTTCAAATGCCGGCTATGAGCAGACTTTGCAGCAGTTGAATACCGTTTTAACTCATGTTGTGGACCATTTTGCCAGCGAAGAAGAAATTTTATCCTCCATTGGCTATCCAGGATATGAAAGACATGCACAAATTCATACAGGTCTGGTTAAAAAAGCCCTAGAGCTTAAAGAGGCTTACCAGAAAGGAGAACTTAAGTCATCGGCCTTCTTCTCCTTCCTTGTCGATGATATTATCATTGGACATATGCTCCATGCCGACCGCGGGTATTTCCCATATACACAAAATAAGCAAAAGCAAAGCAGTTAAAAAAGGGGCTGGACGTCTCATCTAAATGAAAAGTCCGGCTCCTTTCTATTTTTCAAAAATAAGATTAGTTCCAAACAAATTTGTTGCCCCTACGCAACATTTCAAATAAATATGCATAAAATATCGAAAAGGAGTTGTTAAGGATGAATTACTCCAAAAGGACAAGGTTGAAGATACTCAGCTATTCGACATTATTTAAAAAGCTGGGCATTTTAAATGAGCAGGAGTATAAAAATATTACAAAAGATTTTCGCATCTAAAATGCCGGTATGATAAAAAATGCGTTCCCATTCAATATTGGAAACGCATTTTATTTATGCTCCGCGAAAACATTTTTGATGAAACTGGCTGAAATGTTGGAAGATGGTCTCGGCTTTTTCCGGAATAAATGCTTCGGGAACTAACTTGAGGTACATCGCCTGATACGGCTCCGGGACGACTTTATAATGATGGACATACGAAGTATCCTGAAATCCACATTGTTTCCAAAATTCCACGCGCTCAGTATTCTCCTCTGTTTCTTCCGCTTCCACTTCAATAACAATACTGTCAAAGTGATGATTGTCCTTTGCCCATCGTTTCAAATAATCAACCATCTGCACACCGATCCCCTGTTTTCTAGCATTCTTCTTCACAGCTAGATAGTCAATGACAAGCGAGGTTGTTCCTTCTAATTTTCCGGACAAAGCAATTGCGTAAACCCTGCCCTGATCCTCCGCCAAATGAAAAGAAGACATCTGCTTGCGAAACATATTGCGAAGAACTTTCTCCGGTTTTGCATTTTTTCCGCCAAAAGCTTCGAGATAAATCTCCTTCCACTTTTGCCATATGTCTTCATCCCAGTGATCAACCGTTAAAAAATCCACGGGAATTCATCTCCTATGTATACAACTTTGTTGGTTCCTGAATCGAATCCTATTATACAATTTGGCTCAACCAAACGGAAATCATTTCTGCAGCTGCTGACTTTTTCATCCCCCTCTCCTATTAGGATGTTTCCATTCTTAAAGGCGGGTGAATAGATTTCATCTTGCAGGATGAATGTGAAAGAGTTGGAAAATTAGGACGTTTCATTTAAAATAGCATTAATACTGATAAAAAAAGGGTGATATTAATGAAAAAGACATTGATTTTATTAGCTAATGGCTATGAAGAAATTGAAGCGTTAACGGTAGTGGATTTCCTGCGCCGCGCAGACATTTCTATCGACCTCGTATCGATTACAGGAAAATTAGAAACAGTAAGTGCACATGGAGTACATATCCTAGCAGATAAATTAATTGAGGATATCCAAGGTGAAGAATATGATGCGATCATCACACCTGGTGGTATACCAGGGGCAACAAATCTTGCTGAAAACGAAAAAGTCACATCCCTTTTACAATCCTTCTACAAGGATAATAAACTGGTAGCCTCTATTTGTGCCTCACCGCTGGCTTTGGAAGCGGCCGGTATTGCCGAAAAAGTAAAAGGAACCTGCTACCCAGGATTTGAAGGACAAATTCATTTCAAGGAGTTCTCGGAAGAAGCGGTAGTCAAAGACGGGAACGTCATTACTTCTCGCGGTCCTGCGACTACTTCCTATTTTGCCTTAGCAATCATCGAGGCATTAGCAGGAAAAGAAACAGCGGAAAAAGTGAAAAATGGAACCTTAATGACTTTTGTAGAGGAAGCTTTAAAGGCGTAACACCAAGTCGTGATTGAATCACGCTGAAGCAGGCGCTGAAAATCAGCAGCCTGCTCCAGCATAATTTTTAATAAAGAATATTATTCTCTAGGTAGTAGAATCGTAATTTTTGTACCTTTGCCAACTTCACTCCATAAGTGAAAAGAAGAATGTTTAATTAATTTTAATTTTTCCACAGGATTCTTAAATCCAATTCTCTGATTTTGTCCGTGAAGAAGTTGGCTTTGTTTGTTTTCTGGAATTCCTGCTCCATTGTCTTCAATTGTTATTTTAATAAAGCGATCCTCTTCCCCAATGGATAATTTCAAAATCCCGCTCTCTTTCATACTGGATAATCCATGTAAAACAGCATTTTCTACTAAAGGCTGAATGGTCATTGCCGGTATTAACACATTAATATTCTCATCAATATCATATTCAATGATTAATCGTTCTCCAAAGCGGAGCTTCTCTATTTCCAGATAAGACTGGACTAATTCAATCTCTTCATCGAGCCACACAACACTATGATGTTTCTGAAAATCTAATTTTGCGCGAAAATAAACCGCTAAGTGCTCAAGAGCTTCTCTTGTCTTTTCGGTATCCTTATAGCTTAATCCAATGATCGTATTTAAAGTATTAAAAAGAAAATGGGGCGTGATTTGTGCATAATAGTAATTGAGTTCATTGTGAACGGATTGCTGTACGGCATCTTTCATGGCAAGCAGCGACTGTATCCGGGAGATAAACTCTCCATGAATAATCGGTTTTTGCATGACATCATTTGCACCTATTTGGAAAAAGTGAAATCGATTACTAAACTGACCGGATGCTGTCAAAATAAGAATAGGAAGTTCAACTAAATGGTGTTCTGCCCTAATATTTTTTATTAATTCATATCCAGAGTTATGAGACATCATTAGATCAATAATCGTGAGATCTATTTCTTTTTTCTTTAATAGATTCAAAGCATCCTCACTATTCGTACATGTCATAATATAATACCCCTGTCCCGATAAAAACGTACTCATACTTACTAATTGCTGGTCATCTTCGCCGACCAATAATATTTGGGGATCCCTCTGACCCTGAGATAAAACTCTTTCTGGCATCAATTCCTCCGACATTTCAATCGCAGCCGCAGGATGACTGTATGTCTCCTTCGCGGAACCTTGAAGCTCTCCTGTTTGGAGCGGTAAAGTAATCGTAAAACAAGTGCCTTTCTTCGGTTTTGAAGTAACCGAAATCTCCCCGCCCATCAATTCCACCAAATGCTTTGTAATGCTTAATCCAATTCCCAATCCTCCCAAACGTTCATTATTTGCATAGGGAACTTGATAAAAGGTTTCAAATATCTGCTCTAAATATTTCTCTTCAACCCCAATCCCAGTATCTTCTACAGAAATATGCATCATGTTCCCCTTTACATCTGCTGATACAGTAATTTTTCCAGACCTCGTGAACTTTATTGCATTGTGGATAAGATTGTAGACAATTTGTTTCAAACTATTTTCCTCAGCAAGCACATTCGGAAGATCTAGCGGGATGTTGTTTTCAATAAATAAGTCATCAGGGTTTTTAATTAAAAATGATAATTCATCCACCATGTTATACAGGATTTTCACATCCACTGGCTGTAAGTTTAACTTCAATTTTGTACGGTTTGAACTCACATTTCTTAGATCATAGGCTAAACAATCTAGTTTTTTACCTAATTCATGAATAAATATCACTAATTCCTGCTGCTTCCTTTTTAAAGGTCCCTCTCTTCCTTCCATAAGCCTTTTGGAGGAATCAAGAATGCTATCCATCGGTCCTTTCAACTCTTGAGCGATATTTATAATGAATTGATTCTTTAACTGCCCCTGTACCAATAGTTCCTGTGCCAGATAATCTATTCTTTCATAGGCTAATTGACGCCGGAAGGCAATGAAAAAAGAAAGGCACACACTCATCAAGAGATATAATAATAGAGGAATTTGGCTGACATCAATTTCTAGAAGCAGTTCAAGTCCCAGGGAAAGTCCATAACAAGTAAAAGCGGTAACAGCAATTAATATTAATCCGGCTCCTTCTTTGTACTTAAAAAATGCCCTGATTAAAATGATAAATAGATAAACATATGTGATCCCCGATATAAAGACAAGATAAATTTGGATATATTGGATTGGAATCATCGGATAAGTAATGGAATGAACTAAGTTAGGTATCCCAAATAATATCGCTTGTACACTTATCAACATTACAAGGCACTTCGTAATGATTTGATTTTCAGCCTCACGAAATAAATCATGTACAAATAATAAAAAGAATAAAGCGGATAAATGGATGAAGGATAACTGAATGCTTAACAATAACGGATTGGGTATTTCCGGAAAAAACAGATATATAATTTTCTCGTTCTGAGTTGAAACATATACACTTTGAAATAAACTGAATAGGGCAAAGTATAATTCATTCAATTGTTTTCTCCCTAGAATATAGTGAAGAAAATAGACGATCGCTAATAAAAAATAACCGCCAACTATGAAACCATCAAATAATATGCTTTGATTTGAAACCTTAATAATGTCATCAGTCTTTCCAAAAAGAATGGGTTTTACGATCCCTCCATTTGGCAGATTCACATTAGCACAATGAATCACAATTTCGATGTTCCTATTTTCACTATTGCCTAATGCTAAATATTTCCCTTCACGGTATTCATATTTCCTTATATCGGAGGAGGGAATCCCTATGCCACCAGCCACATTCCCATTAATAAATACTTTGCTTGCATGCCGAATGGAATTTACCTTCAATCCGTACATTCCATCCTCCGGTAATTGAACCTTTATGCGGTATGTACCTGTTTCTATGTTTTTGCCTGAAAAATACTTGTCCCAATTATTAGGGACTTGTATAAATTGCTTCTGCTGTTTCTCATCTTGAAAAGTATCGGGAGCCAGCAATTCATTAGGATAAAATTCCCATTCCCCATTTAACGAAATAACCTTTTGCTGTTCTCCATTCCAATTTTCTAAATTTAAAACACCCTTTACCACATGTGACTCGTTTTTCCAATAGAATGGTGAACCTTTTACAAAAGAAAAAAGAGTGATACAAAACAGGAATACTGAAATAGTTACAGCTATTTTACGTTTCATAAATTCTCCTTAATAGATTGGATGTCACAATATTTTAAATCATTATAATATTGTAGTACAATGATCATATTAACCTATTTTTTACATTATTTTACACTATTAATATATATTATATGGTATAAAGAAGGAATATTTAATGATTCGAACGATAATAGTTGATGATGAGGAGTTTTCTCTCCTTTCATTAGAAAATAAATTAAAAGAGTTTCCTGATATTTGTATTGTTCATACGTATACAAAGCAGGAAAAGATCCTTTCAGATTTGAAAAGAGAAAAAGTTGATGTTGCTTTTCTAGACATTGAAATGGGGGAATTGAACGGATTAGACTTTGCCGAGGCGATCCTATCGATTCAATCATCTATCCATATTGTTTTTGTAACCGCCCATTCAGAATATGCAGTAAAAGCATTTGAAATCAATTCAATTGATTACTTATTAAAGCCTGTTACAAAAAGACGACTTCAGAAAACGATTAATAGACTGAAGGAGAAAATCGGAGAAATAAAAGATCCTCCAACTCAAGAATCTCCCGATAACACACTCAAGATTAGATGTTTTCATGAATTACAGGCTTTTCAAAATGAGCAGCCTATTCATTTTAAAACAGCTAAGGTGAAGGAATTATTTGGATTCCTGCTCACCCATATGCATGAATATATTAATCGCGACGTTCTAATAGAAAGTTTATGGCCTGACCAAGACTACAAAAAGTCGAAAATAAATCTTCACACATGCCTGTCCCATCTGCGAAAAATACTTAATGGACTAGGGTATTCCAATTGTATTACCTTTTCTAACCAATGCTATTCTATGACGTTGGAGAATATTGATTGTGATGCGTTTGAAGTTGAAAGAATATTTCAGCATATAGATACCTTGGATGAAACAAACATATTAGAGATAGAAAATGCCATTGGGCTATATACGGGAGCCTATATGGAATTAAATGGATACGAATGGGCGTATGAATCATCACAGAAATATCACGAAAAAGTATCCGCTCTTTTAAATAGAGCAATAGCATTCCACCAAAATATTGATGACAACAAAACTCTCCATTTTCTTCAGTTGCAATTAAAAATGAACCCATATGACGATGAAATGATGAAACAATGTATGGAGATACTTATTCACCAAGGCAACCGCTCTGAGGCGATAATACTTTTTGAAAGATACAAAGAGCGGCTGACAGAAGATTTGGGAATTGAACCGGATATATCCCTGACGAGAATTTATCATTCTCTCTTTTAATTAAACATATCGTCCAAAAGCCAAACTTTATTGGCTTTTGGATTGCTTACATACCAGTCAGGAATATCCTCTAACGACAATGTATTATGGATTAACCACTTTTACCAACTTCAAATTACACAGAGTTCTTTCTGCTAATAAAGGGACTAAATTATCAAATATATGTGTATTATTATGATAGACTGAATACCCCCCCTTATATTTCAAGTACGGAGTACGAAATTTTACCATCTCTTGATAAAGTTGTAGTGCCAGTTCTTTTTCACCCGCTTCGATGCTATATAGGATAAGCCAGCCATATAGAGCTGGCGACTCGTATTCTACTATTGGACTTTTTGTTACTTTATCGTATTGACCAACGACTTTCCCGTGCAATGTTAATTCCTGCTTAATAAAGGCAAGAAACTGGTCTGTAGAATAACCGCTTTTTTCAATATAATAAGCGGCAAGTGACTGGTCTATCATATTAATGCTGCGATCATATGAATATTCTTCCTTTTTGATATCAAAGAATTTTGGGAAAAACGGACCTTCTTGTGGTGAATTTTCTAGTATGCCCAGCATATTCTCATACATTTCTGTCCCGATTAATCCCCTCTCCTTTAGTGCTTTTAGGGCATCCGGTTCAATGTATGACAACATAAGACGATGACTTGCATAATGATGTTCCTTATCATAAAAATCAGTTAATATATATTGGTAACGATTGTACTGTGTGATATATTGGCTAATTCGGACTGCTGCCTTTTCATATTTATTCACTTTCCATTTTTCACTAGCGAGAAATAAAGCATGAATCAGGCGGAGATCATCTACAAGGGCATTTGTTGAAACCTCACTTTCTCCTGTCTCTGTCAATTTCCAATGGACAAATCCATCATCCTCAAGAAAATATCCCTCTAACAACTGAAAGGCCTCTGCAAATAATCTTTTATCTTCCTTGAGAAGGGCATAGTCCATCCATAACCCGATGGATTCTGACAATGCCTCTCTCCCTTGTACCAAATCTTCATCTTCGGTTTCTGTTGGCTCCATATAAGTTGCCAGTGTTCCATTTTCGTTTCTTAACCATTCATCAATAAATTCTTCTGTAGCTGCTGGTATTGATGACTGCCCTTCCTTATTCAGCAAAAAGAACAGAAGCGCAATACCGACTAGCATAATCATCATCACCAATGTCCACCTGCTTTTTTTCACATCTTCACCAGCTAACTATTTTTCCACTTCTACAAGTGACTTCTTTGTCTCGCATTGCTGCTTGAGTTCCGCTTTAATGATTTCTACAATCCGACTGGAGGTATTTCCATCACCAAATGGATTCTTGATTTCCCCCATTTTATAATATTCACTATGATCAAGAATGAGCTTGCTGCATTCCTCGTAAATTTTTTGTGCCGATGTCCCGACCAATCTTAGGGTCCCGGCTTCTACACCCTCAGGACGTTCGGTTGTCTCTCGAGCCACAAGGACTGGCTTTCCTAAGGAAGGCGCCTCCTCTTGTATGCCGCCTGAATCCGTAATAACAAGGAAAGAATGCTTCATCACATGGACAAAGCTTTCATAATCTAAAGGTTCGATTAAATGGACACGTTCACTGTGAGAAAAAGATTGATAGACTTTTTTCCGGATCTCAGGATTTCTATGAATGGGAAAAACCACTTGAATATTTTTATACTCATGAATCAATTGATTAATCGCCTCATAAATGTTTTCAAGGTCAGCAAAGTTTTCACGCCTATGTGTCGTTAATAAAATAGTATGAAGTCCGTTCGAAAAAATATCTTTTAATTCTCCCTTAAATTCATACGGTTTTATCGATACATCTAATAGGGCATCAATGACAGTATTTCCAACTACATAAATCGATTTTTCAGCAATATTTTCCATTAATAAGTCGCTTTTATTTCTTTCCGTCGGTGCGAAATGATAGTCTGCCAGGCGGCTGACCATCTGCCGGTTCATTTCCTCCGGAAAAGGAGAATATTTTTGATAGGTTCGTAAGCCCGCTTCAACGTGTCCAAGCGGCACTTTTTGCAAAAAAGCAGCAAATGCACCCATAAGGGTTGTCGACGTATCTCCGTGAACCAGTACGATATCAGGCTTCTCCTGTTCAATTATGGCTGAAAGCTTGGTAAGCATGGAACCCGTCAGTTGTTCGACTGATTGTCCTGCCCGCATCATATTTAAATCATAATCTGGAATAATATCAAACAATTCTAGGACTTGATCGAGCATTTCCCGATGCTGGGCTGTATTGACAACAATACAATCGATCTCCGGATCCATTTTTAACATTTTTACCACGGGTGCCATTTTAATTCCTTCTGGTCTTGTTCCAAAAATGGTCATTACTTTCATGAACACTCCACCTCTACATAAGTTTTTTATACAGCTGATTTATGATCCGTATCTTGTTTAAATCTTTGTGTCTTATACCATTTCACTTCCTGACCGAGCAGGATTCTCTTTGCTTCTAAATAAGATGAGCGTACGACGAGAAAGACCCACAACTGTGAATAAGTAAAATACATCAATAATACGATGAAAAAGTTTTTCCAGGTTAATTGGTTACTTTCCATACTTAATGCCAGACACACTTCTGTGACGAAGAGGAGAAACCCTATCAATAACAGCGCATAAGACACCAATCCGATGGTCAATTCTAAATCTACGATTAAATTGACGATAAAAATACCATGTGACAGGATAATACCGCCAAAGAACAAGAAATAAGTAAATAAGAAATAAAAGAGGTCAAGAAAGACTTTTTTATTTTTTAATTTATAAAAGGTAAGAAAGTATTTCATAATCACATATTGATTTCCCCTTGCCCACCTTGTCCTTTGGCGCCACCAAACACCGATCGTCTCCGGCTCCTGCTCCCAAGTGATTGCAGCAGGGAAAAAGCGGATATAATAGCCAAGGTTATATACCCGGATACTTAACTCGGTATCCTCAGAAAGAGCCTTTTCATCCCAGCCGCCAAGTCTGTCTAAGATCGATCTTCGAATGGCAAAATTCGTCCCTGGAATGGTTGTCATTTTGAACCAAAACCAGCGTCCCGCCTGTGCCAACCATTGAAATGTAAGTGTTTCAATATTAATCAGCCTGGTTAATAAATTTTTCTGCGCATTCACGACACGGAATTTTCCTACAAGTGCCCCAGCCTTATCATCATTCGCTAATCCTAATGCTAAATTACGAACGGCATCCGGCTCCGGTGTATTATCTGCATCATAGACAATGATTAATTCTCCGCTAGAATTCGCTAACCCCTGATTTAATGCTCCCGATTTTCCTTTCCCCGCATGCGGCGGTTTCGTATGAACCGCCTTAATAAATGGATACTGTTCCGCATATTTGTCGATAATCGAACCTGTCTGATCACTGGAATTATCATTAATCACGATCACTTCCAGCCTTTCCTTCGGATAATTCAGCTTGATCATGGACTTAATCGTATCCTCAATAACGACCTCTTCATTATGTGCCGGTATCAGGACACTGACCGTCGGATATCCATGGGAAGGTACCGTTAATTTACGTTTGAATTTTTCAAATTTCAATGAATGCAAATAACCGCCAATCATGAGAAACGCATGATAAAACAACATCCCCCAAATAAGAAAAAGAGATACGTATAATAATAGATTTGCCAACAACATCATCCCTCTATTTGTTTTTTTCTTCCATTCAAATAAACTGTGAAAATAATAAACATCATGACCGCTGCAGCACCGACAATCGCCATTCCCCATACCAGCTTATCTATTATTCCCTTTACATACATTCCTGCTACATTCATTGACGGCAATATTGAACTTCCTTGGTTTCTCTTAAAAATGATTTCCCCATTTTCAGTATAGATTCCAATATTCTCCGTAATCACCCGATTATCCATCTGTTTTAAATCAATCCAGGAAATGTCAGGCATTTTTTCCATTTCAGCTATGACCTTTTTAAAACCATCTACTCCCAAATAAGGATGATAGAAAGCGGCATACATTCCTTCTTCTGCAGTGCCTATCAAAGCAGCTTTATTGACCATTTCTAGTATTGTCAAGGGCTTGTTTGGTTCATAGAAACCCATTGTTTCTGGCAAAAGCCGCATCCCATGAAGGAAAGATGGCGAAGTGATATTAGGTGTTGTATTCATAACTTGCCAATCCGTGTCGCTTAGCTGTACCTGCCCGACATAAGTTGAAAAGTGTTTGGAAACGATTTTATAACCATTTTGCGACATCGTATAATGCGGTGCCTCGTAAGCAATTGGATAAAGACCATATTGACTTAATTCCTCTATCCCTTTTGTAACTTTTGTTTCTATATATTTCGTTTCAAATTTTTGTAATTCATTAATGTAAGAAAAATAATCTTCTTTTGAAGCAAAATCATTTTCCTTTCTCATCTGAAATTTTTTATCCGCAGAAGAATATATGGGAGTATTATTTTCAACATCCCAAAATTCAAAACCCTCCCCTGTTTCACTGCTTCTAAATTGATGCGTATAGCCATGGAGTACAATACTGCCGCCATCCTTCTGAATTTGTTTCAATACTTTCAATAGTTCCGGAGAATCTGAAAACCTAGATTCTTTCCCTGTATCGGGATTGGTATAGGTTGGTATGACAGCCACCATATAAGGAATGTTCTTTTCCTTAAGAATTTGAGCAATTTCTTTGAGAGGTTTTGGATCAACTAATGGATGCACATCCTCTAAACGGATATAACCCGGATGGCTGCCGCTTGGAGTGGCCTTAAAAACCTGATAAAGAATATTGCCAAAAGGGATGGAATTTTCTAAATAGAGTCCATCAAATGCATAGTAATATTGGTTTTCGTTTTGAACCATGATCGGATAGAAGCGGTTAAGTTCAACCTGTTTCCCTTCCAGCAGCACTTTCGTCCCTTCACTTGGTTCAATTCCCAGGATATTTTGACTCTTTAAATCCACCATTTTTTGCTTTTTATCTACTGGATATAGCAGATTAATTTCTGCTTCATAAGATTGATTGACGAAAGAAAATTTGCTGCTAAGCTGCTCTGAATTATAACCAATCGCAACAAACTGACCCGAATAATCATCGAATAGATTTAAAAACTTTGCGGCTGGCAGTTGGACGTCAATTTCACCAAAGTAAAATAAATGCGTCACATCTTTTAAATCTTCCTTCTCCACAGTGTCACTGCTAATAAAGGTGATATCTTTTGTAAAGTGACCGATTAACATATCCAAATTCCTTAGATTATCATCGATTTCACCCTCAATGGTTGTATAGATCACTAAAACCTTTGGCACATCTGTTTTTTCTGCATAGGCTGCTTGCTGCGATGAGAGCAAAAGAATAAGTGCGACAAAAAAAGGACAACAACTAAAAATCTTCATGAATTTCCTTCGGGATGTATTCAATTCTTTCCCTCCTCTATTATCGATAATCCACTATAGGGAATTTTTCATTCCATATAACGAACAATAAGGCGTGTTTAAGAAAAGCGATAACTGTTAAACTATTTTTAGCACTATTTACACCTTATTTATAATCATAATAGGTTGCTCTTACAAATCACTTAAACTTTTTTAGAATTCTAAATAAGCCAAAATAAATAGGCAGTTATAAAAGCACCTACAAGTGTACTTTTATCACTGCCTGTATCTTTATTCATCTTTAATTAAGCTTCTCAATATTTGAACACAGGATAAATTGTTATATAATTTATAGAACAATTTATTAATTTGTTCTAGACTTCATAGAACAGCGTTGTTATAATAGATATAGAACAGAAGGGAGGGAATAAGGTGATTATCCAAATTGACGCGGAATCAGACATTCCTATCTATACACAATTGACCAATCAAATTATTGAAGGAATTGCCCGAGGCGATTTACATCCCGGTGATTCACTTCCATCCGTCAGGTCATTCGCCTCCGACCTTGGTGTAAATATGCATACAGTGAATAAAAGCTATCATGAGTTGGAAAAGAAAGGGATTATTGAAATTATTCCTAAATCAGGTGCAGTCGTTTCTACTGCTAATGAACTTACCTCATCCTCAAAGCAACGGTTAATCAATGATTTCCGGCCGCTTATTGCTGAAGCCCTTGTTCTAGGAATGAATAAGGAGCAAGTTATTAAGCTTGTAACTTCCATCCTGCAAGACTTTTCGCAAAATCAATAGTGAACCACCGCCATATGCGGACAAAAAAATGATTGCAAAAAGGAGGTACATTTCGATGTCATTCGCTATCTTTCTTATCATAAGTGTTATTTTAGCAGCGATGCAGACTGCGGTTCCCTTTTTAGTCAAACGGTCAGTTGTGTTTGGTGTAACGATACCCGAACCTTATATCCAGGCTCTGCCATTGAGAGCCTATAAAAAAAGGTATGCCGTATTGGTTTCCATTATTTCCCTTCTCCTATTGGGATTTTTCTCGGCTTGGGTCCTTTCCAGCCATCCCGGAGAGGAAAAGATCGTTTTAGCTGGGGTCTTCATTGAATTTAGTATTATTCTTATCAGCATGTCATTCTACTTTTATTTTCATGGGAAAACGGTTCAATTAAAGAAAGCGCAAAAGTGGATAGATGATTTAAAACAAGTGAGAGTTACGGATTTATCCATTCGCTCTCAGGATGAAATGCTTCCATGGTATATCTATCTACTGCCCATCCTCCTTACGATTGGTATGATTGGATATACCGCGCTAAAATTTGAAATTCTTCCTGAACAAATTCCTACTCATTGGGGCGTAAATGGAAAAGCTGATGCCTTTACTGGGAAAACACTATTTTCTGCGGTATCGTTGATGTTCATGTTATTATTCCTGCAGCTCATGTTCCTAGGGATTCATATCGGGACCAAAAACTCCGGCATTAAACTAAGCGCAACCGCTACAGATGCTTCACGAATTCGGCAGCTGACATTAAGAAAATATTCAAGTTGGTTTCTGTTTATCATTTGTATTTTACTGACAATGATGATGAGCTTTTTCCAACTCACAACGATCCATCCGGCGATTTTCTCAGGTTCTATCATGCTTAGTGCACCACTTGCATTTCTCGTTATCGTTTTAGCAGGAACGATCGTCTTTGCGGTAAAGGTCGGTCGTACCGATAAACAAAATTTTGGTAAGGCCGATAGTAAAATTACCGACCTCGATGAAGATTCTTATTGGAAGGGCGGGCTCATATATTTTAATAGAAATGATCCATCTATCTTTGTTGAGAAACGATTTGGCGTCGGCTGGACGCTTAATTTTGCCAATCCATTGGGCTATGTCATTGTGATTGTACCGCTGATTATTATTTTATTGATTGCCTTTTGGCAATAACCTGAACAATGGTTTGGGGAACACATTTTTAAAGATTCTCCATGTTATTGTTATAACAAATTTTCCTGGTTATGCTGCACATCCATATGTGATTTATGCGATGACTTAAAAAATACTAAAACCTCCCGCTTCCTTCTTTCTGGAAGCGGGAGGTTTTCATACGCTGCTGAGCGTTCTTTTCGTCTTGGAGCTTGCCTCGTTATTTGAATTATTGCCCTGCTTTCTTCTTTCTTACTCCATAAATGATAAATAACATGATAAACCATATCGGCGTTAATAATAAAGCTGTCCGTGTCGCTTCTGATACAAGCATAATGATTAAAAAGCCGGCAAAAAATACTAATACAACATAATTAATAAATGGTGTAAGCGGAGCTTTAAAAATTGAATTCTTGTGTAACTCCGGTCTTGTCTTCTTATAACGGATATGGGAAATTAAGATAATACTCCATACCCAAATAAAACAAATCGCACTAATCGTGGTTACAATACCAAAGGCAGTCTCCGGAATCAGCTTACTTAAAAGAGCTCCGATTGATAGGACAATTGCTGACGTAAGTAATCCGTTGCTTGGTACATGGTTTTTGTTAAGTTTGGCCAGACTAGCGGGTCCTTGCTTATTATTGCTCAAATTATACAGCATTCGGCTGGTTGAAAATAAACCACTGTTACATGCAGAGGCTGCAGATGTTAAGACAACAAAATTAATGATGCCTGCCGCGACAGGAATACCAACTAAACTAAATACCTGAACAAATGGGCTGCTAGATGCATTTAGCTTGTCCCAAGGATTAATAGTTAGGATGACGAATAGTGCCCCAACATAGAATAGCAGGATTCTTACTGGGATTTTGTTTATCGCGGAAGGGATATTTTTGTGCGGATCTGCTGTTTCCGCAGCGGAAACCCCCACTAATTCAACCCCAACGAAGGCAAATACCACCATTTGGAATGAAAGTAAGAAGCCATTTATTCCATGCGGAAATATTCCGCCGTGCTCCCATAAATTTTTAACCGAAACAGTACCTGAATCTGTTTGAAAGCCCATGAATAACATGATTAAACCGATAATAATTAGCGCTACAATGGTAATGACTTTAATGGAGGCAAACCAAAATTCTAACTCACCAAATAGCTTAACTGTTAATAAATTTAAAAACAGCAAAATGACTAAAATGGCTAAGGCTGGAATCCATTGTGGGATATCAAACCAGTAACGAACATATACACCGACCGCAATAATATCTGCCATGGCGGTCATAATCCAGCAGAACCAATACGTCCAACCGGTCACATATCCAGCCCATGGTCCGATATACTCAACGGAGAATTCTGTAAATGATTGGTAACCGGCGTTTGACAACAATAATTCTCCTAATGCCCTCATTACAAAGAATAAGACAATCCCTACAATTAAATATGCCAGGATGATAGAAGGTCCCGCTAATTCTATTGCTTTTCCTGCTCCCAAAAACAACCCTGTTCCAATCGTACCGCCAATAGCAATGAGCTGGACGTGGCGATTTTTCAGGTCTCTTTTTAATTCCTTCTTCTGCTCCATTTTAAATGCCCCCCTAAACCAGATTGATACGGATATGTTGAACCTTGTTGCGGAATCAAAGTTAAACGGATTCAATAATAGTTTTGTGAAATATTGAAAGGATTCCATACTTCAATATTCAAGAAAAGCATTTTCGATTCATACAAGCCAATCAATAGCTTAATATGAAAAAACAGTCCTTTTACCTGAGATTGTGAATCCTTCGGCGCCGAAAACCATAGCGTTCCTCCCCAGAAACAGCTCCTGTACGCGTTTGGACCATAACAATCAACTTTATATTTGGTTATGTAAAACATAAAAATAATAGGTTAAGATAATATTTCATACATAAATTGAGCTGATTAGTTTATTCTAAATTATCGCGCAATAATTATAATTAAATTTTATCAGTCATTTATCCTTAGGTCAATATAGTTTTGACATTTTTCGCACACTTAAAAACGTCTCTCTTTTACAGGAGGCCAGAAAAGAGCCTGTTTTGCGGATGAATAATGAACAATCGGATTATTTTGTGATATTTTTGCCGTTAAAAAGTCTGTCACCGTATTGGAGCGGATTACTGCTGCGGCTTTTTGCAAATTCCATTTTGTATGATGGATATCTATTCGAAGTAAAGTTCCCTGCCTCATGTTCCATGAGCAATAGCGCTCAAAGAGCCAATGATCTAATGTGTTCATTTGTGTATGAAATACTGAAGCTTCAGGGGTATATGAACAGGACATTCTTTCCTCGAACTTCCCAATTTTCCTTTTACTAACCATATGGATATCGTCACCTTGACTATCCATTTTTATTTCTGCCATCATAAAAGGAAGGGAATACCATGTTTTTGCCAAAAAACAAGCCAGGATTGAATCTACAGTAAGACGAAAAAAATAAACACCAGACCTTCCCTTATATGTCACATATGTTCTTACATTTAATTGAAGATAGGAACTGATAAATGGCACTGCCGGCAATAAGCGCGGACGCATCCCTTTCACTTGAAAAAAGACCATCCCAATCCATGCCGTACCATCATACAAATCCAGCTGGAGACTTTGGGGAAGATGTGGTGTTAGCAAGTCAGGGGAAACCGGCCAATGCAGGAATAACACATCCTCCCACCTCTGTGTTGAAACCCAGGGTAAATCAGGCAATGGATTCGGACGATGCTCGGTTATCTTTATGATCTCCTGCGGATTGTAATATTCAACAAAATTCATATTTAGCACCTCTTTACCAACTGTCATTCCTATTTAGTATGTTCTATTATGTAATTATCAACAAAAAGCAGTTTCCCCTTCAAGACGAGGTGCCTTCAAAGAGAAACTGCCTTATTTTCTTGATTAACCAACTGGGTTTACAGCTTCCACTTTCGATTTTTGCGCAGCCTTTTTCTGAAAAATAAGCCTTACTGCAGCTATCAGCAAAGTGATTCCCGAAATGATAAGCAAAAGATTCATATCTCCCGACAGCTCTTTGCCGCCAAATATAACAGTGTAGTATCCATTTGCTGCATAGGTTGCTGGTAAACTAGCAGAGATGGTTTGATAAAATTCCGGAAGCATCACCTTCGGCACCATTACACCTGACGTCACTAATTGAATAGAGAGAAAAATGATGTTAAAAACCATACCACCTGTACCAAAGACGATGACAAACATTTGCGTCAGGCTGATAAAAGAAAAGAAGACAAATGTTTGAAAAATCCACGTTTGAAGCATAGATGTTTTCCATTCAATATTAAACACCAGCATTAAGAGAATCGTTAGCAATGATAAAAGAAGAGATGCTCCCAAATTGAGCAAAAGTCTTGCAGAAAAAATAGACCATCTACCGTGTGTATTTTTTAATTTCATGGC
Organism: Bacillus benzoevorans; assembly: GCF_014207535.1. Classification (GTDB taxonomy): domain Bacteria; phylum Bacillota; class Bacilli; order Bacillales; family Cytobacillaceae; genus Bacillus_BD; species Bacillus_BD benzoevorans. Next base: position 541,930 of record NZ_JACHGK010000001.1, on the reverse strand, counting down.
GGCAATATTAATGTTCATACTCATGATCATGGAACCGACGAATGAAGCAAGAATCATCATCATGGGCACCATTGTGACCGCAAATCCTTCGGCGTTGTTTGTTTTTTGCACAGAAGATTGGACAGTATTGACGTTAAGTGACTGCACGATTTGCGTTATATTTTGCGAAACAACCTGCGTGAGCTCCTGCGAAGGAACCAGCGAAGTCAATTGACCTGATCCATTTTGCAGCATCACCTGCTGCTTATAGGAATAGATGTTTTCATTTACTGTTTTCGTTATATTCTGAGCCGCATTATCCATTATCTGCTTTGCCATGGAAGCATTTGCCTGGTTAATAAAATATTCAATTTTAGCCTCTTCATTTGTTTGGATACTTTGCGAAAAATCCTTTGGAATCAGTATCACCATATCCAGATTTCTCTCATTCATCTCTTGTTTGGCATCCTGCAGGGATGAATAGGTTTGCATATCAAACGGCACCTTTTGCACCAGTGTTTCTTTTATTTTCAACCCTAATGATCCATCTTCGTTAACAAAACCGATTTTCAAATTGTCTGCCCTATCGGTTATTCCATTATAGGCGGTCATCCAAATGCAAAAGAAAATCAACAGAAAGGCAAAGGCTGTTACTAACCCGATTTTGGTTTCTTGGAACTTCAACAATGATTTTACAGCTTTCATAATCATCCTCCTTTTTATTTAAGGCAAGTACATGCTTACATATATGATAAAAATTTTACTAGGGGGTTAAACCCCTAGCAAAAAGTTTTACACTATTCTGTAGAAAAGCCTCTCTCGTGTTGGAAATTAATCGGTCTCCGAAGCGCGATTTAGAGATAAAGTAGCCAAAATTCAGCCAGATAAAATTCATCGCCTGAAGCTCCATATCTGTTTCTATCAGCTTTCCCCTGCGATTCATTTCAGTAAAGTAAGCAATCATGTTTTCTTTGATTTCTTTGGGAAATTTAATGACGAATTCATTAAGCTCAGGATACAATCCTGCTTCCCTGAAACTAATCAAAACTAAATCCTGTATGTTATCCATATACTTATGGTATTCTTCGGCAATTCTCCATAAGTCATGTTCCAGCTCCCAAATCATTTCTTCTTTAATGATTTTCTCCAAAAAAGGTCTGTACGAAATCGATTGCATAGCTGCATCCATAACGCCCTTTTTATTGCCGAAATGGCGGAAGATCGTGACCTCATTCACTCCGGCTCTTTCAGCAATAGCACGGGTTGTTGTCCCTTTATATCCATAATCACGAAATAATTCAACAAATGCGGTAATAATTCTTTTCGACGTATCGTTCATATTCATCCAACCTTCGATTCACAATGCAAGTGCTCACTTACATAACTTATAGTAAATGATCCTTAAACAGGAAGTCAACATTTTTTATCCAATTATTTACTGGTATAAACGGTTTAATTCCTTTTGCAATTGCCCTATATTCTGTTGATGGCATTTTTCTAAATTTCTTGGAAATTTACAGCCTTTTATTAACTGTTGAAGTCCGTTCTGATCATCCTCCATGATCAACTTTCTCATTTTTTGAATATAATCCTGCGCAACTTGCTGCCTTTTCCTCATTGCTAATCTATCACTAGTAGGATTTCCATGACCTGTTACCAGCAGCCTTATATCGAAATGGTCTAATATATCATCTAATTTTCCAATCGTCTTTTCATATTGTATGCTGTCATCATAAATAAAAGGAAACTCAATATCAGATAAATAATCTCCTGCAAGCAGCACTCCTGACGGCTCAATGACAGTGAAAATTCCGTCATCCGTATGACCGGGTGCCTGAAAGAATGTCAATTTTGTCTGCCCGGTGGTTAAAACCGTTCCCTCTGTGGCTATTGGTATGTGTACGTCGGGAAATTCAATCTCATAATTTCTTGTTATGTAATATCCATCATCAAATTCTTTAATTTGCTCTACAATATTTTCTTTTTCAGCACTGCTTTTATTGTTAAATGCTTCACTTGCAATGACATTGGCATCCGGAAATGCCTTGTACCCGATAATATGGTCATAGTCAGAATGGGTAAATAATAAATAGAGAGACCGGTTTTCTCGAATGGATTCTACATAGTTCCTGATTTCTTCTACTTCATGGGGCAGCCAGCCAGGGTCCGAGACCAGTATGCAATCTTCTGTCAGCACCACGGCAGAAATCGTTTCATATAAAGCACTTTTAAACAGCGTTGTATGCTGGTCCTGCCAAACAATCACAAGTTCTTCCTCCTCAAAGGGGCCAGGATTTATTTGATAAGTTGATGATAAATATTGATTTCTCCCTGGCACCAGCCAATGAACAGCCGATGCCGAGAAAAAATCATCCGTTCAAACTTTGTTATTCAATAATAGCTTATATTGTTCTTTTAGTTTATTCAAGTAAGCCGGACTGAGGAAGCCGGTTCCGCCCCTAAGAATAGAGTCCATATAATAGACAGGTGGTGCAACTTCTCGCTCTTTTTTTACCACGATATAGGTCAGGGCTTCTTTTATCATATGATTATCCAGCTTGACAGGCACGATGGCCGGACGATAACTGTTATATTTGACCCCTTCTCTTTCATGAAGGTATGAAACAGCCTGTGATGAAATTTGATACACTTTTCCTTCTACTTTTCCGCCCTCTTCCACAATGTCAGCACGGCCGCCGTCCGATAACACTCTTGTATACCTCAGGGTAAAGCCATCCAGAATGCCGCGGCCGATCACTTGTTGAAAATAATGTTCTTTTTTTGCTTTCTTAAAGCTTTGCATGTCCATACAGCTTCCATAAGCAAAGTAAAGAAGGCGATCATGGTCCTTAAGAAGGCGGTAAACACTCCAGTCACCTTCCTTTATTAATGACAGCGAATCCTTATTCTTGCTCTTTGGCAGAACATAGACAAAAGCCTGCCAGGTTCCGCTATCCGAAAAAATGGTTTGCTCCACTCTCTCATAAAGATTGTCCTGTCCGGGACCTTGATAATCTTCTAAATCATCCACCATTTTCAATTGCTCTGAATCAAGCTGATACAGTTCACCATATACCCTGTCATTTGCCTGCACCATAAAAGGATAACCGTATGATGAATCATATAATTTACCGCTTGTCCAGCACTGTGAAGCAACCAGAACCGCTGTATCAAGAAGATGGGAATGATTTTGAAATTTTCTTAGCGTACCATAAACAAAAACTAAATGACAATTCTCCATCCTGCTCCCCCCTCGTAAATAATGGCGAAACAATCATTATGTACCCATTGGCTTTACTTGCTCTTATATAAATTATGAAGGATCGAATCTCCATATTACAATCATTTCTCCTATTTAACATTCTTTTGGTCCCGCAATACTCTTACCCGGCACCAGGCCTGTTGCAGAAAAAGCCGTTCAATTTGAAAATAAGAGTACCGAATGAAATGAATTTACTTGAACTATAAGCATAAAAAAAATCCTCACCACAACAGCTTTTCCAGCCAGTGGTGAGGATTTTCTCATATTCGCTTATTCAGCTATTTCCCGACTATTCAGTTGACATACCTAAAGATTTTCAATCCTCTGTGACTAGTTTTGCCATAGACTGCTAACATTTTTCTTCAATAGTTTTTTTTTGAATCAGTGTCTTTCTTTGCAACCTTTTAGGTTAGCGCTTTCCATACATAAAACTATAGTAATGTTGCTCTGTTACAAAAATGTCACATTCATTTTCTTGGGATTTTATTGGAATATGAATATGATAATGATATACTTTATCAATAATAAGAGAGATAGGATATGAAGCAGAAGATAGAAAAAGGGGGGACAGGATGTTTTTAACAGATGCAAAGATCGGGCAGGCCGTTACAGTAAAAGGAATAGAAGGAAAAGAGAAAATAAAAAACTTCCTTGTTTCACTCGGATGTTTTGAAGGAGAGCCAATCACACTTATTTCTATTCTTTCTGGAAATTATATCGTCAATATTAAAGACAGCCGTTATGCTATTGAAAAGAAGATTGCCAAATCTATTTTAGTAGAGCAATAAACTATCGTTTAATATGTTTGATTATTCTGAGAAGAGTTTTAAATTAAGCTCTATTACTAGATTTTCAGTCTTTTTTTTTACACACCCATTGAGAATGAATGTTATTCAAGAAATATATTGAAAGGGGTTTATCTATGAAAATAGCATTAGCGGGTAATCCCAATTCGGGGAAAACAACGCTGTTTAATGTGTTAACAGGTAAAACGGAATCTGTTGGGAACTGGTCGGGTGTTACGGTAGCTGCTAAGCACGCAGATTTAAAAAAGAAATATACTCCTAAGGATATGGAGATTCAGATTGTAGATCTTCCGGGAACGTATTCTATTTCACCATATACAAGTGAAGAGGCCATTACAAGGGACTATATTTTGGGTGAATCCCCTGATATTATGATAAACATTGTCGACGGCTCCAACTTGAGCCGAAGCCTGTTTTTTACTACCCAGTTGGTTGAGTTGGGGATTCCGGTCGTGATTGCCCTTAATAAGAGCGATGTTTTGGCTAAACGAGGCGACTCCATTGATGAAAGCGTTTTAACCAATGAACTGCATTGTCCCGTTATTCCTATTTCTGCCAGGCAGGAAAAAGGCATTTCAGATTTAATAAACAAAGCAGTAAAGCGGGTTAATGAGAAGAAACCGCAAACTATGACCCGGTTTTACAGCGAGACTACAGAACATTCAGATAAAACTAGACAAAAATATGTGAATGAAGTTGTTGGCAAAAGCCTCGTTAGAAAAATAGAAGCCAATAAGTTAACGGTTTCGGATAGGGTCGATCGAATTGTGGCCAATACATGGTTAGGACTGCCCCTCTTTTTTGTCGTGATGTGGGCCATTTTCTCCTTCTCCATTGAAGGGCTTGGCGGATATTTATCAGGCTATTTGAATGATGTATTTTTTGGAGAAATTGTACCCAATGCAGCCAATTCCTTCCTTGAAGGACTAGGTGTACATCCGTTACTGCAGGCGATCATCGTTGATGGTGCTATCGGCGGTGTTGGAGCAGTTATCGGCTTCATTCCTTTAATCATGGTGCTCTTCTTTTGCTTATCCCTTCTGGAAGATTCCGGTTATATGGCAAGGGTAGCGCTGCTAATGGATCGGTTTTTCAAAAAAGTTGGTTTATCCGGTAAATCTATCATTCCTATGATTGTTGGTTCCGGGTGTGCCATTCCTGGTGTTATGGCAACTAGAACCATTGAAGATATCAACGAAAAAAGAATGACAACGATTCTGACACCTTTTGTTCCATGCGGAGCAAAACTGCCAATCATTGCCCTATTTACAGCCGTATTTTTTCCAAAACATACATGGGTAGGACCAAGCATTTATATTGTCTCCATTTTAATGATTTTAATTGGCGGTCTTTTATTAAAGAAAATATTCGTTTGGGATAATAGCTCACACTTTATAATGGAATTGCCCGAATATAAGGCTCCCAGTTTGAAATATGCTTTTACGCAAATGATTGATAAGGCCAAAGCATTTATTTATAAGGCTGCCACCATTATTCTTGTCTGTAATTCCATTGTGTGGTTTGCTTCGGCATATAGCTGGGACCTGCAGCCTGTGACAGGACAAGGCACAAGTATTCTGGCCTCAATCGGCGGAATCATTGCTCCCCTGTTAATACCGCTGGGATTTATCGGCTGGCAGCTGGCAGCTGCTGCTATTACTGGTTTTATTGCCAAGGAAAATGTTGTAGCCACTTTGGCAGTCCTTTTAGCAGGGGCTTCTACAGATGCCTTGCATACACCGGGCGGAGTACTATCAGATTTCTTTACACCTGTAACTGGGTTGGCATTTCTATTATTCAATTTATTTACACCGCCATGTTTTGCTGCCATCGGTGCAATGAATTCTGAATTGGGTTCAAAAAAATGGCTATTCAGAGCCTTGGCTTTCCAATTTGGGATCGGATATTCGTTAGCGATGCTTGTTACACAAGCTGGTTCCTTGATCGTATACGGAACGCCCGCAGCTGGCTTTATGCCCTCTATTATTATAGCGGTGCTACTTGTTCTGACTGTCATACTTATCATTAGAAGGGCCGATTTTATACGGACTCAGTTAGGAGTTGAACTATAATGACCTCTACGATTGTTGTCGGAATCATTTTCGCCGCGCTTCTCTTTTTGGCCGGTAAGAAGGCTTTTTCCAATATGAAAAATAATCAATGTAACTGCGGCACAAGCTGTTCGGATCAAGATAAGTGCCATACCGCTAAAAGATAATCTATTAAACTTTTAGAAAAAACCTGCAGAGAACCTGCAGGTTTTTTCTAATAATAGGAGGAACCTATTTTCGATATTTTTTCCAATAATCATAAATCATTTCTTTAAACATTTCGTTGATATCCCCGGGTTTTTGTTTTTCCAGCCATTCGACCTGATCAATAGGCAAACTTAACTTTAATTTCATTTTTTCATTCGGCATTTCTACTTTTCGTATTTCTTCCATTGTTAACCCATCTTCGATATTGGGAAATGTTAGGTCGCTTTCATTTACTCTGTCCAAATCATGATAGAGTTGCAGATCCCCCTCATCCAGGTCGCAAAATAAATTCAGCTGCGGCAGTCCCCCCGGCAAAACTTTTACATTCATGATGGAGCTAATCATTCTGCCATCTTCCAATTCTATTTCTAGAATTAAGTTTTCTTCATTGCGATACTTTTTCAAAATCACTTCCGTTACGATCATATCAAGCTCCAGTGTATAGCCGATACTGGATTCAAAAATATAGAGAGCACTATTAAATAGATAAATACTCTTGCCATCTATCTTTACTGTTTTCACCTTAATCACAAAACTGCCTCCCCTGACAAATATCTCCCAGGACCTATCCCTTCTTCGTAACCATACCTCTATTTTAACAAGAATTATGGTCTTGGAATGATAAATGGCTAAAATTATCTTACGATCTAATGGTTTTGAAATATTCTCCATTTAACAATAAATTCGCTTATTCATAGACTAATTCCAAAACCTTGCTCACCTTTGAACAAATTGTAATGATATGTTCACAGAATAGAGATTGATAGAAAGTCAAAAAGTGATAAATTTGTACATGTATACAAGCTAGGATCGTTTCATTTATCAAAACTAGAAAGGCGGCGCCATATATGGGAACTATTACTTTAAGTGCATTATTGATTAGATTTTTACTAGGAGGGGCGGCGGTAGTAGTATCTACCATTGTGTCAAGAAAATTGGGGGAAAAAGCCGGCGGTATTTTCGCAGCATTCCCAGCCGTTTATTTAGCTGCTCTCTTAACAACTGGTTTAGACTTTAGCGGAAGCGAGCTGATAACACATTCTATCGTTCTGTCTAAGGGAGCCATCATCGGAATGGCTATTAATATTGTAATTGCTGTTATTGCAGGATACCTTCTGCCAAAGCAAGGCTGGAAAAATGGATTGTTACAGGCGATAGGCTGTTGGTTCATTCTATCTGTCGCAGTTGTATTCATTACAGCAAATTAATGAAGAGAAGGGATATTTGATGAATAAGGATTTGCTCATTCGTTTTCTATTAGGCGGTGCAGCTGTTGCCATCAGCTATTTGATTACCGTTATTTCTCCATGGAAGATTCTTGGCGGCATTTTTGCAGCATTTCCCGCAGTCATGATCACGGCGGTTTTAATGGGAGGGATAGCTGCCGGTTCAGAAAGTGCGGCAAAGATTGCAAACGGCTCCGTTTTCGGCATGATTGGCGGCGTTTTTTGTGTAGCAACCGTTTGGATTGTTTTAAATGGCACGAATAATTGGCTCCTTAGCATTATATTAGGACTTATTTTATGGCTTGTCAGCTCCATCATCGTTGCGGGAGTAAAAGAACGGATATCGCTGAAACCAGAGAGCAGTCATGGAAAAGTGAAGCAGAAATCTGCCTAAAGGCAAAATCATTTTATATTTTAGAATGATCTATCATAAATGAAAAGGTTCTTCAAAGCAGTTAACTGAGGAAGAACCTTTTTTATCTGGGCATTTACTTTATTCCATGACCTGCCCGGCAGCCGCATAGTTTTCAAACCACTTAATTTTTTCACGCAGACGCACAACCTCACCGATAATAATCATCGCCGGGTTTTGAATTCTCTCCTTTTGCATGATCTCACTCATCGTCGCAAGGGTTCCTGTAATGGTCCGCTGTTTGTCTGTTGTCCCCCATTCAATGGCAGCAGCCGGAGTTTGCGGATTTCTCCCGTGGGAAATCAACTGCTGGCTTATATAGGCAATGTTGCCGACACTCATATAAAAGGCAATCGTATCAATTCCTTGCGCCAGTGCGTCCCAATTGAGATGCTCCTCTCCTTTAGATTCACGGCCATGTCCTGTTATAATGGCGAAGCTTGAGGCATGCTCACGGTGTGTTACAGGAATTCCTGCATAGGCCGGGGCGGCAATGCCTGCCGTCACTCCCGGAACAATTTCATATGGTATTCCGTGCTCCGCCAGTACTTCTGCTTCCTCTCCGGCACGACCAAACACACAAGGATCCCCTCCCTTTAAACGGGTCACGGTTTTCCCTTCCATTGCCTTTTGCACTAAAAGTGAATGGATCTCCTCTTGGATCAAATGATGTTTCCCTGGTGATTTCCCGCAAAAAATCAGCTCCGCCGTATCACTTGCATATTCCAGCAGTTTCGGATTAACAAGCCGATCATAAGCAATAACCTCAGACTTTTGAATGCATTCAAGACCATATACGGTTATTAATTTAGGGTCCCCCGGTCCTGCCCCTACTAAATAGACTTTTCCCTTCATTATTATAATTCTCCCTTGTATGTAGCGTTCACGCTTTAATTTGAACTATCTCTCTCCGCGCGTCACTAGCTTCTGTCTATATCCTATGCAAGTCTCAATCCAGCGTTTTGCCAGCTGCGGATTAGAGGCAAAGTGAAAATGAGTATATCCGGCTGTAAGACTTTCAGTCAAATAGCCTTCCTCTTTAAAACCTGCCCTGCCCTTTGTTTCATAAGCATATGGTAACTCTTCCGGGCTTTCAAAAGTGGAGTAATGAAACTCGTGCCCTTTGGCCTGCATCCCTTCTCCAATTAAGAAATTATCCTTCCTGCCAATGATCTCCCGGTAACCAAGAGCCGCCAGTTTCTTTTGCATTTTCACATGCCCTGGAATCAGCCCGGCCATGGGATATTCTTCTCCGTTTGTATCGATGATTAACTCTGTTAAATACATAAAGCCGCCGCATTCTGCGAGCGTCGGCATTCCCCCTGAAACCGCTGCACGTATGGAGTTCTTTGCTTTCTCATTACGTGCAAGCACGCTCGCAAATTCTTCAGGAAAACCACCGCCAATATATAAGCCATCACTTCCGGCAGGAATTTCTTCATTATTGAGTGGTGAAAAATAGTTCAATTTTGCACCATAGGCTTCAAGTAATTCCAGGTTTTCCTGATAATAAAAATTAAATGCAGCATCGCGTGCCACCGCAATGGCGGTACTCTTTTCATGCTGTTGTCCGAATAATCCAGAGTCTGCCATTATGATTTCGGGGGTCTCTGCTAATTCATATAATCGATCGATATCAACTGTTTCAGAAATGAATCTTCCTAATTGGGCAAAAAACGGATCCAGCTCTCTGCGTTCAATAGCCGGAATCAAACCTAGATGGCGGCTTGGAATATCAATTCCCTGTTCTGCTTTTAAAAACCCAATCACCGGTACATGGCATTCCTGCTCAATCGCAGCCTTTACGATTTCAAAATGACCTTTACTTCCAACCCTATTGGCAATAACCCCAACAATATTCGGCCCGCTTGCTAATGTTTGAAACCCTTTTACAATGGCTGCTGCGCTGCGTGCCATACTCGCACAATTGACAATGAGGATCACCGGGCTTTCGGTAATCATACTGATTTCAGCCGTTGAACCTGTATTTTCTAACGGACTTTTTCCATCAAAAAAGCCCATTACCCCTTCAATAATGGAAATATCAGCACCAATCGCGGCACGGGCTGTTATTTCACGCACTGTTTCATGAGTAAACATCCAGCTGTCCAAATTTCGCGATACTCTTCCTGTGACGGCTGTATGATAGGTTGGGTCGATATAATCAGGACCGCATTTAAATCCCTGTACGGTATAACCTTTTTGCTGCAATGCGGCCATAATTCCAATCGTAAATGTGGTTTTACCGACACCGCTCCCAGTTCCGGCAATCACTAGTCTTCTATTGCTCACATAAATTCCTCCTTAGAAAAGGACATGACTCCCACGGAGATGGTTACATTGCCGGATTTTTTCTTTACCAGCTCAAGTTCTGAAGCTCCCGTATAGATCCGAACGGCAGGCTCACTTACCCCATAAGCACCGGTATAGCGATAAACAGTTTCAGACGGGGCATGAATTTCAGCCTGATTTAATGTCGCAGGGGAATAGCAGACGAACGCCCAGCCGTATTTTCCTGTGACTTCCAGCAACCCTTTTTCGTCCTTTTTCAAATCGATCGTACAAAGAGCTTTTACACTTTTCAGGGAAATCCCCAGCTCAGATAGGGTCTCAATGATTACTTTTTCGATTTCTTCCGCGGTGGTTCCCCGGTTACAGCCCATTCCAATCGCAACCGACTTCGGGCGAAAGACGATGCCATTCTGAAGAATCGTTTCTTCCTCTTTATTTAACAAACGATGAGTGATAATTAAGGCTGCGTTCGGCTTTGCTTTCAGTGCTTCCTGAATCGAATCATAGATGACTAGATTTTGCGGCAGCGGTGTTTCATACATCCACCAATTAAGTTCGCCTGATTCCTGCACAATGGCTGTATGCTCTTCATTCACAACTGAAGCACTTACGGGTGTCAGCTTCTCAGCTGAATCCCATACCCAGCCAAAGCGCGAGCCAAACAAATCTACCGGGATCGTTTTTTGCACATCAGATGCGGTTGTAATCACTGCTCTTGCGTGAAGAGCAGCCGCAACCTCCCTGGTAAGCTCATTTGCACCGCCAATATGTCCTGATAAAACACTGATCACATTTTCGCCCCGATCATCAATAACGACCACGGCTGGATCTGTTTTCTTATCTTTTAATAGCGGGGCTATCATGCGAACAACAGCACCGAGGGAAATAATCAAGATTATTCCTTTATACTGCTGAAAAAGAGCGGGCAGCAAGAGTTTGACACTGCCTGAGAAGAGCTGAATACCCTTGATTTCTTCGTCACATTTGGAAAATTTATCCATATAATATACATCAGTTTGGGAAAATACCTGATGCAGCCTGCGGGAAATCTCGACCCCATGCTTTGTTATCGCTGCGATGGCATAAGGGTTTTGCTGCTGGATGGGAGCCAGTTCACCTTCTTTCAGCTCTATGCTCATTGGCTGACACCCTTGCGGTATCCATGGGTGAAGGAAACATCGTACAACTTTGAGCGAAATTCATCCTGATCATGAATATTTGGGTCGAGCGCCCAGCCAGCCAAAATCATCGCCGTCTTTCGAATCCCATTTTTTTGCATATCCTCATCGAGATGCTCAAGCGTGGTGCGGACAATTTTTTGATCCGGCCATGATGCCTTTTGAATCACCGCCACTGGAGTATCATTCTTCCAGCCGGCGGATCTCAGCTCCTTCACAATCTTTTTCGTTAATGTCGCACTTAAAAACAAGGCGATGGTACAGTGATGGCTGGCTAAATCACGTAATTTTTCAAATTCCGGCACAGGAGTACGACCTTCAGCTCTCGTCAAAATCAATGTCTGGGTTAAGTCAGGAATGGTTAGTTCAGCTCCAATTGCCGCAGCTGCAGCAAAAACGGAACTAACCCCAGGAATCACTTCACAAGCAATATTTTCCTTTTTTAAGAGAGCCATTTGTTCCATGATCGCCCCGTACATAGAAGGGTCGCCTGTATGGATCCGTGCCACCATTTTTCCCGCATTGACCCTGTCGATCATAATCGCAGCCATTTCTTCTAAATGCATTCCTGCTGTTTTTAATACTTCCGCTTCCGGTTTTGCTTGTGCGATTAATTCATCATTTACTAATGAATCGGTATATAGAATCACATCGGCATTTTGCAGGATTTTTAGACCCTTTACCGTAATTAAATCTGGATCTCCAGGGCCTGCTCCGACAATATAAATCTTTCTCATTTCCGCACCACCATTAATGTCAAATATTCCAGCTCTGCCCCATCAAGCTCGCTCATCTTCCAAATTACTTCTTCGTCCGATGTTACTTTTGTGACTACATAAGCTTTCTCTAATAAATTTAAGTCCTTTAAAACCGTGATCATTAAATCGATCACCTTTGCGACCTTTATAAATACCACTGCATCGTGATCAGCGATCGCTCTTTTCATCGCTTCATAATCACCCCTTGCCGGAATAATGGCTACATGCTCATCACCATCAGCTAAAGGGAGCGAAAGCCTTGAAGCGGCAGCGTTAACGGATGAAATACCGGGAACACTTTTAATCTCTACCTCTGGATGAAGATCCTGCATTAATTTCATCATATGAATAAATGTACTATATAAAAGCGGATCGCCTTCTGTAACAAATGCCACATCTTTTCCGTCTTCTAACTGCTGCCAAATCGCTTCAACGGCTTTTTTCCATTCACGTTCTAAAGTTGCTTCGTCCTTCGTCATCGGAAATACCAAACCTAGCATTTCTTTTTCCTCCGGACGGATATATACGTCCACAATTCGATGGGCATAGCTTTTGCTTCCCTTACGTTTCTTCGGATAGGCAATAACTGGAGCTTCCTGTAATACGCGGAAGGCCTTCACTGTAATTAACTCCGGATCTCCCGGTCCCACACCAAGACCGTATAATGTACCAATGCTACTCATTCATGACTTCCTTTCGTTGTGCCGTTATGATATAGATAGGATTTAATGGAACAAAACGATTCATTTCGAGAATCGGTTTACTTCGGGAAACTTGCACATGCATAATAGATGTTTGAAAACCAGCCTGCGTGAAAGCTTCATTGGCACGGTATAAATTTTCGATCGTTGCGGCATTCAATACAATCCGCCCGCCTCTATTTAACCGCCTGCAGCAGGTTTGAATTAATTCAGACATCTCCCCGCCATTGCCGCCGATAAAAATCGCATCGGGATCCGGGAATGCCTCAAGGCCTGTCGGCGCTTTTCCATGAACCGCCGTAATGTCGACCCTGAATTTATGTTGATTCTCGATACAATTCGCTAAATCAGCTTCATTTTTTTCAATCGCAAATATTCCGCCTTCAGGTGCGAGCTTTCCCGCTTCAATCGCCATGGAGCCTGTACATGTGCCAATATCCCAAACCGTGCTATTTTTCTGCAGCTGCAATGCAGAAAGACTTAAGACGCGAATTTCCTTTTTCGTAATTAATCCTTTATCCGGCTTTCGCTGTGAGAACTCCTCATCATCAATCCCTAATGGCCATCTGGGTCCATCGGCTGTCTTTTTCAAAACAACTACATTTAGGGAAGAAAACTTATGATGAAGCATTTCCTCAAGCTCATACCAGCCTGATTTTTCATTTTCTCCCTGCAGATTTTCCGCGACAAAGGCACGGTACTCGGTCATGCCAAAGGAAAGAAGGTATTGGGCAATACGATTGGGATTATTCTCTTCATCCGTCAAGAGCGCTATTTTTTCCTTTCCATCAACCCTCTGTGCCAGCCCCTTGATACTCCGTCCATGAACACTAATGACAGAGGCATCCTGCCAGCTCTCCCCCATTTTCGCAAATGCCAGCTGAACTGAGCTGATATACGGATAAACCTCAATCTCTACTTTGCCGGAAAGATAACCGCCAATCCCATAAAACAGGGGATCTCCAGATGCTAACACAACAGCCGGACGTGTTTCATGCTGCAATCGCTCAAGAATAGACTTTAATCCGCTTTTCACTACTACTTTTTCTCCCCGGTATTCAGGAAAAAAAGATAATACTCTTTCACCGCCAACGAGGATTTCACTTTCCTCAATCCATTGAATATATTGCGGCAATAAGCTTGCTTGTCCGTTATCTCCGATTCCGATTAATTTAAGCGATGGAGTCAATGCCAACAGCCCTTCCTAATAATTGTCCTTTTAGCGAATAAATCGCCGTTTCAAATTCAATGCCGCCTTTAATATGCTTTAATGCTGTATAACAGCAGGTTTCACAAAGCTTTTGAAAAAATTGAACCTGCCCTGCTGCAGCCATCATTTCACCAACCTGTGAAGCAGTATTAGCCTGAAGAATTTCCTCGATTAGCTTTTCATCCACTCCGGCATCTTTCGCAATATTTGCTAAAAATTCAAAGTTGACAGAGGAACCCCGGGAGTGAACCATCATCACCCCTTGGGCAAACTTTGAAAATTTGCCCATCATTCCGACAAGTGATACTTTTTCAATGCCCTGTTTTTTGCATTGCTTAATGGAAAAGCCAATAAAGTCACCCATTTCGATAAATGCATCTTCAGGTAAATGCGGCAGCAAGTTCATGGCATATTTTTCACTACGCCCACCTGTCGTCAATACAAGATGATTGGAACCGCAGGCTTTTGCTACACTAATTGCCTCTACAATACTGGCCATATAAGCTGAACTGGAAAAAGGAACGACAATTCCTCTTGTTCCTAAAATCGAGATCCCTCCGATAATGCCGAGACGGCCGTTTAAAGTTTTCTTCGCTATTTCCTCACCATTTGGCACCGAAATAACAACCTTCACTCCCCTATCGATCTTGAATTCATCCAGCACCCCTTGAACCGTGGTGATGATCATTTGCCGCGGCACCGGATTGATTGCCGCTCCGCCAACAGGAATCGGGAGCCCCGGCTTTGTCACTCTGCCGACACCGATTCCGCCATCTAACTTAATGCCTGGCGTATCTGCCCAGCACACCTCTGCTGCAATAAGTGCCAGGTGTGTTGCATCCGGATCATCACCGGCATCCTTAATCGTTTCTGCGTAACCTGTATGATCCGTAAAGGCGCATTTTTCAATAATAAACTCAGCATCTCGCCCTACAGGCAGATGAATCGTTACCGTCTTCTGGACCTCACCTGTAATCAGAGCGATTAATGCAGACTTTGCCACCGCTGTTGAGCAGGCACCGGTTGTATAGCCATGCCGCATTTGCGACTTATCTTTCTTCACTTTCTCTGCCATTTTTATTCCTCATCTGCTAAAAGAGAAATCGCATTTAATGCTGCAACGGTAACGGTGCTTCCGCCTTTGCGCCCAATATTGGTTATGAACGGGACTTCCGTCAATTTAGCCAGTTCTTCTTTTGATTCCGCAGCAGAGACGAATCCTACAGGCATTCCAATAATTAAATCCGGCTTTGCAATCCCTTCTTTAATAAGACGAATCAACTCTAACAATGCTGTCGGGGCATTTCCAATTGCATAAATGCCGCCTTCATTTTCACGGACGGCTTTCCGCATCGAAATAATGGCTCTTGTCGTATTCAGACTTTTTGCTTCTGCGGCTACATCCGGATCTGAAATATAACAATGCAGATCGCCGCCATGTTTTTGAAAACGGGCTTTTCCTGTACCACTTTCAATCATTTGCACATCGGCAATGACATGCCTTCCTTTTCGAATCGCTTCGATTCCAGCACGGACGGCATCAGGGTGAATGATCACGCTTTTTCCCAATTCAAAATCAGCGGAGGCATGAATAATTCGGCGAACGATTTTCCATTCATCCTCAGAGAATTCATGCGGTCCCATTTCCTCGGCAATAATGGAAAAACTATAATCATAAATTTTATCTGGTTCCACTGTTAATGGCTTGAAATCTGTTTTAAAATCCATCGTCTATTTCCCCCTATTCAATCGTTAGTCTTGTCTGCAAATGATTAAGTACACCAGCAAAGCTGCGATACAAGTTTTGATACTGAATCGCAGGACGGGCAATCAGAATCGTTTCGATTCCACATTCCAAAGCAGCGTCAATCTTTTCATCCACACTTCCTGCTTTTCCGCTTTCCTTCGTAATCATCAGCGTGACACCATAGTGTATATACAAAGCTTTGTTTAATTCCTTTGAAAAAGGTCCCTGCATGGCGACAATATTTTTTTGTTCAATCCCGAGTGCGGCGCATTTTTCCAAATTATCAATACGCGGCAGCATTCTCGCAATGAATCTTGTATTCTCTAACCCTGCTAATTCTTTAGCAAAAATCTCAAGCGTTTTGCTTCCTGTTGTCAGCATGATGACCCCGCGTTTTTCCGCGGCAAGTTTGGCCGCAGCCTCATAATCACGGACAATGATTAATTTTCCATCATCATATTGCTGCAGTTCCCGTTCATAGCGGATGTATGGGACATTCGCTGACTCAGCAGCCTGCAGCGCATTTTTTGATGCTTCCTCAGCAAACGGATGGCTCGCATCCACAATAGCCTGAATTCTTTTGTATCTAATCAGCCCGATCATATCTGCAGCTGTAAGACGGCCCATTCTTGTATTTATTCCTGCTTCCTGAAGGCTTTTCGCCGCAGACACTGTAACAACAGATGCCAAAATGGGGAACCCTGCTTCCTGAATAGCAATCGCTAACTCCCGAGCATCACTTGTACCCGCTAAGAACAAAATCATGTTACTTTCTCACCTCATCTTTAGGTTCATGGATTTGCCCATTTGGATGACCTTGTCCATGAAGATGGTCGTGTCCATGGTGGTGATCATGTCCATGATGATGTATATGGCTGTGCTCCTCAGCATAAAAGCGGTATTTTTCTAGATCAGCTTCACCGCTCGACCTGCCTTCGACCGCTTCTATGACACGGTCTTTTAAAATCAATTGCAGCTTTGGATGATAGCCAAAATATTTAGCCAGTACAAATTGATGATCAGGATATTGCTCCTGAAACCGGAACAGCATCTCTCCCATCCGCTCCATTAAAATACCGGTAAATAAAAAGTATGGCAGAAGAATCACCTTTTTAGCACCAAGCTTGATGCACCGTTCTATCCCTTCGTCAACAAGCGGCAGTGTCACTCCCATAAAGGCACTTTCGACCCAGCGGACATTTAGCTTTTCCCAAAGCAGCCGGGTAATTTTGTAAAAATCACTGTTTGCTTGACTATCACTGCCGCCTCGGCCAATTAATAAAACCGCCGTTTCCGGATGGTCTGTATTTACATCAAAGCCAGTTTCCGCTAAACGATCTACCGCAATTTCCAATGCTTTTGGATGAACACCGATTGTTTGCCCATAGATAAATTTCACATCAGGATACTTCTCCTTTGCGGCCAAAATCTCAGCAGGGATATGAAGCTTCGAATGACCTGCGTGGAGTAAAATGATTGGAATGACAATCACTTCTGTTGCCCCTTGAGCCACGCAATTTTCTATCCCTTTGGAAATAGACGGCAGACCAAATTCGAGAAAGCATGTTTCTACCATTAAGCTAGGATCAAGAGCGGGGGTCATCTGCTCTATAAAAATACGAACCTCTTCATTCCCGGCCTCTAATCTGCTCCCATGTCCAACAAATAACACTGCTCTCATTCATCTTCCTCCTCATTAGTCCTCGCAGGGTGCAGGCTCTATATTCATTTTTGGGGTAATATCCTGGTAGCGAAAACCTTGTATTTCCTTTGCACGTTTGAAATATTTAAATAGCCGCTCATTGGGATGCGCATTTTGTTTATATTCGGCAACAATATTCGAAACCATTTCAACCAGCCTTTCGGGTTCTATCCCTTCCGCAACAGGCTGACCGGGATGTGCTGTTCTTCCTACCGGTTTAGCGCCGAGGAATAAATCGAACTTTCCTTTGCGAAAAACAATTCCAATGTCATTCATAACCGCTCCGTAGCATGCCATGCCGCAGCCATTCAAGCCGATATTCAGCTCCTTTGGAAGTTCCATTCCACCAAGCCTATTATGTAATTCATCTGCATAGGGAATGGCTTCTGTTTTCTCGCCATCACAGAAGTCACAGGCTTTTATTTTCACGACATGACCAATTGGTGACAGGATCAAACCGCATTCCGTCAGCTTTTCAGTGATGCTGTCAGGATCAGGGGCAGGAATTCTCATCACGATGCAATGATCCGGGGTATACTCAATCGTTCCTTTTTCCCCAGCAGCCTCTGCCAAAGCAAGCAATTGGTTAGGGGTAAAATGCTTATTCGCTATCCCCGGGCTGACAGCAAATTCAAAAATAGTTTCTGAATGATGTTGGATAGCACCAATGTCAGCAGGCTGAGGAATTTTCCCTGAAACGCGTGATAATGCCTCCATGGCGATTGCTAAAGAATTACTTTTTTGTTCAGGTTCTTTGGTTAACAAAGCTGCACCGGACTGGGCGTTTTGAGACGGATTCGCCTCATGAACGAGTGCCCATGGCTCCGCATTCTTATGCAGACGCTGATGAAGTTCGAGCGGCTGCTTTTCTGCATTAAGCGTGTACTTCCGTTGATACCCCCGCGGAGTGATCATTTTATTGTCATAAATAAATGTCGATGAATTTCCAATAATAACTGTAGTCAGCATGCCAATTTCGTGTTCCAGCATTTCTGCCAAGTTGGTTAATACAACACTCTGCCGCTCACGATAAGCACTTTTCACCAGTCCGACAGGTGTTTCAGGAGCACGATATTGCAGCAGGATCCTTTGCGCCTCGATAATCTGCCTTGTTCTCCGCCCGCTTCGCGGATTATACAAAGCAATAACGAAATCTGCCATTGCTGCGGCTTCCAGCCTTTTCGCAATTAAATCCCAAGGTGTTAAATGGTCGCTTAGGCTGATCGTGCAAGAATCATGCATGACGGGGGCTCCGAGCAGGGAAGCACAAGAATTAATGGCGGAAATACCTGGAACCACTTCTACCTCCAATCCTTCAGCTTCATTCCAGCCTTTTTCCATCAACACTTCATAGACAAGACCGGCCATTCCGTATACTCCTGAATCCCCGCTAGAAATCACAGCGACCTTTTTTCCAAGTTCAGCCTGTTTGACTGCTTCCTGTGCGCGGCTTACCTCTTCTGTCATCCCTGTACTTATCACTGATTGAGCAGTGATTAAATCTTGAATTAATTCCATATAGGTTTTGTAGCCAATAATAAAATCACATTCTTTAATTGCCTCTATTGCACGCTCTGTTATATGCTTTACATCTCCCGGTCCAAAACCAACAACGATTATTTTTCCTTTTTCCGGCATCCTGACATCTCCTTACCTGTACACATGAATTTTCTTCAGGAATATGAAAAAAACCTTAACTCATTGAGTTAAGGTTTCAGAAGCCAAAAAATCCCACAAAACAGCAGCATAAAGCTGTCTCATAAATTCGCCTGCTTCACCCATTCCCTCCGAATAAGTTACAATCACATTTAAAAGCAGGTCTCCTGGCTTCGCTTCATATGAATATTGTCCCTTCCCAGTTCGTTTACCAGTGGTCTTGACAATTCATCAGCAATACAGTAGCGGGGGCTGCATCGGATTCACACCGATTTCCCTATTATCCCAAGCTTGACGCATAGGGCACTTTTAAATACATTATTTAATTTAAAAATATGGAGGAATTTTCCTCTACATAAAGTATAACTATCATAAATGATCTTCAGCAAAATGAAAAGAGTCAATTAATCTTTCTGATTTTTATGAATCCTTAAACTCCTATTCTATCAAGCTTTATTCAGCTTTATTTTCACAATTTTATTTACTCTAGCAAATCGTTAAAACACATGATAAACTAAATGAGAAATTTTACAATTGTATAGCTTTTACGGTGCTGATTGAAAAGATTCAGCTTAAAAGGGAAGTTGGTTAAAAGCCAACGCGGTCCCGCCACTGTATGGAGGAGCATGATTATATTTTTCACCACTGTCGCTTGCGATGGGAAGGTTGTAATGATGTGATGAACCTAAGCCAGGAGACCTGCCGTAAAAGGATGAAGCAGTTTCAGCCTACGAGGATGGGTGTGCAAATAGAGCAAATGTGATGGATGATCACACTTATTATTTTGCCATTAAGCACTTCTTTCTCCTTGAAAGAAGTGCTTTTTCATTTCGAATCATGTACACCTTTCAACTAAAATAGGCTGAAGATTAATTTGAAGGGATGTTATACGGATGAAATATTTCAATTTCAAAATCATTTATTTTGTGCTCCTGCTTATGATCGTACCGACGACCTCCTTTGCCATGCACATTATGGAGGGATTTTTACCGCTTGAATGGGCCATTTTTTGGTGGGGAATGACGCTGCCGTTTCTCATTCTCGGGTTTCGCTCTATTCGTAAAACGATTAAGGAAAATCCTGAGGCAAAAATGATACTGGGTCTCTCCGGGGCATTTGCTTTCGTTTTATCTGCGTTAAAGATTCCTTCTGTTACAGGGAGTTGTTCTCATCCTACAGGAACAGGTTTAGGGACGATATTGTTTGGTCCTTTTGCTATGACCATTGTCGGAACGATCGTCCTTCTGTTCCAAGCTTTGCTTCTCGCCCATGGAGGTTTAACAACCCTTGGCGCCAATTCATTTTCCATGGCTGTGGTCGGCCCGGTTCTTGCTTATCTCGTTTATAAAGGAGCCGGAAAACTGAATTGGTCTTATTCTGCAGCAGTGTTTTTAGCAGCCTTTATCGGTGATTTGGGTACTTATTTGATGACTTCGGTTCAACTTGCCCTTGCATTCCCTTCTGAGGCAGGGGGCTTTTTCGCATCATTCACGAAATTCGCTGGAATATTCGCTTTTACACAGCTGCCTTTAGCCGTCAGCGAAGGGCTGCTTACCGTTATTGTCATGAATTTCTTAAAAAAATATAATCTAGCAGAACTAAAAGCACTCCGCGTGTTAAATAAGGAGGCCCGCTAATATGAAAAAAAATCTATTGCTACTAGGCATCGTTATTCTGCTTGCTATTATTCCATTGTTTATGCAAAAAGGGGCAGAATTTGGCGGGGCCGACGGTCAAGCGGAAGAGTTAATCGGCGAAATTAATTCAAGCTATGAACCGTGGTTCTCGAATATTTGGGAACCGCCAAGCGGGGAAATTGAAAGTTTATTATTCGCACTGCAGGCTGCAATCGGATCTGGCTTTATCGGCTATTTTGTCGGCTGGACACGCGGGAAAAACAGGACGACAGAGAAGGATAAAAACAAAACCAATGCTGCTCATCGATAAATATGCCTATATCAATCGTTTGAACAAGATTCACCCGGCAGAGAAAATGGTGCTTACCTTTTTCCTGCTGATGTTTAGTCTAGCAGTTCAAGATATTGTCGTCTCTATCAGCATCTTTATCGTGATGAGTTCTTTAACGATTTTTGCAGCAAAAATTCCGTTTCGCTATTATGTTAAATTACTACTGCTGCCTGTTTTTTTTCTTGTTTCAAGTACCTTAACGATATTGTTTTCTTTTGCTCAAGGGGATATTCCTTATTCTGCTTTGCTTTGGAGGATTGAAATAGGTAATTGGCAGATATTTATCAGTGAAAGCAATGCTGAAAAGGTCATTTCCCTTATCTTTGTTGTTCTCTGCAGCATCAGTTGTTTATACTTTTTAATACTGACCACCCCTGTCCAGGCAATCTTTCAAGTTCTGCGTAAATTAAAAGTGCCGGCATTGTTAATGGAATTGATTGAAATTACCTATCGCTTTATCTTTGTCTTTATAGAATCCGCTCTGAGGATATATCTTGCACAGCAATCCCGTCTGGGTTACCACTCTATAAAACAAACTTTTCATTCTCTGGCTTCATTAATCTCCGCTATATTTGCTGCCGTCTTTCAGCGTGCGAGAGAACTGACAGTTGCCATGGATTCCCGCGGTTACGAGGGCGAAATTCTATTTTTAGACGAGTACTACCAATATTCACTCAAGAGCTGGGGAATCATCACAGGTATCATCTTTTTAATTATCATCGTCTACATCCTGTTTGGAGGGCTGTTATAGTGGATGAAGTACTTTTTGAACTCAAGCAGCTTACATATGTTTATCCTGACGGAACGGCTGCTCTAAAAAATATTAGTCTATCGATTAGAAAAGGAAAAAAGATTGCCTTGCTCGGAAACAATGGGGCCGGAAAGTCAACTTTATTTTTACACTTAAATGGAATTCTTAAATCCACATCCGGAATGATCTTACTAGAGGGCAAACCCGTTCAATATGATCGGAAATCTTTATTAACGCTTCGGAAAAAAGTAGGGATTGCCTTTCAGGATCCTGATTCACAATTGATTTCCGGTAATGTGAAACAAGATATTTCGTTTGGTCCTATGAATTTAGGCTGGTCGAAAGAAAAGGTGAATAAGCAAACAGAATGGGCGATGAAGGAAATGGATGTAACGAGCCTTCAGGATCGACCGATCCATTTTTTGAGCTTAGGGCAGAAAAAACGAGTGGCGTTTGCCGGAATTTTAGCAATGGAACCGGAAGTTTTCCTATTCGATGAGCCGACTGCAGGTTTGGATCCCTATTATTCCAAACAAATTAAACAAGTTCTCAATACCATACATCAAAAGGAGAAAACTATTCTTCTTTCCACACATGATATCCATTTTGCTTATGAATGGGCAGATGAAATCATTGTCATCAGTGATGGGGAACTTCTTTACCATGGTCACCCCGTTTCACTTTTTCAGCAAGAGGATATTTTAGTTAGTGCCCATTTAGAAAAACCATGGGTTTTTGAGACCGCACAAATATTAAAGAAAAAACAACTCCTCTCAGCAGCGAATTCAATGCCGCGCAGCAAGGATGAACTGTTTGAACTGATCCATTCATTCAAAGGTGAGTAATTCCCTCACCTTTTTTGTACTGATTGGAAAGCATAAAATTGCCGCGAAGAAGCATTTCGACGTAGTTGCAATTTCTAGGAAATCAGTATAAGTGCAATAAGACAACATTCCTTGAACCTTAACCATAATCAACACAAACCAAATATTGTATAATGAATCAAGGAGTCGATGAAAGTAGGTGTGTCAGTGAAACAACTATTTATAAAAACAGAACGGCAAAGAGAATGGATCGATAAGCTGGAAAAACACCAAGCATCCTTTAGCAGCTATTCACAGGAAATTGATGAAAAATCAAGATTTCCTGTGGAAAACATCCAAGCACTGATTCATATGGGATATACAACACTCCCGCTGTCAAAGGAATTTGGAGGCGAAGGGATTTCCATATCGGACATGGTACTTTTCCAAGAAACGATTTCAAGCTTTGATGGTGCTACAGGGCTATCGATTGGCTGGCATCAAAGTGTCGTTGGCGAACTTTATGAAAAAAAACTATGGGATAAGCGTGTGTTGGAACGTTTTGCTCAACAAGTCAAGAGCGGTGCGTTAGTAAACCGTGCTGCAAGTGAAGCACAAACGGGCAGTCCAACCCGCGGCGGCCGCCCCGGTACTACAGCGGAAAAGAAAGCAGGAAAATGGATAATATCCGGCCGTAAAATCTTTACGACCATGTCCCCTGCTCTGACGCATTTTCTCGTAACTGCATGGATTGCAGAAAAAGGAGGCATCGGAGTATTCTTGATCGAAAAGGATTCAAATGGGCTTTCTCTTGAAGAAAATTGGCATGTCATCTCGATGAGAGGAACAGAAAGTCATGATTTGGTCCTAAACCAAGTGGAAGTTGCAGAAGAAAATTTTGTTGAGTTCTTTCAAGGGACCAAAGGAAAATCATTAAATGCCTGGCTGCTGCATATCCCCGCATGTTACTTAGGAATTGCCCAAGCAGCAAGAGATTATTCCGTTCAATTTGCAGCAGATTATTCTCCCAACAGTATCACCGGCACGATTAGCCAATTGCCGAATGTGCAAAGCTTAATCGGGAAAATGGACTTGGAGTTAATGAAAGCACGCCACTTTTTGTACAGTGTGGCTGAACTCTACGATGACCATTCACGCCGCCCTTACATAACGAATGAATTGGGTGCGGCCAAGCACATTGTGACAAATTCCAGTCTAAAAATTGTGGATCAGGCGATGCGAATTGTCGGGGCAAAAAGTCTTCAGCTATCAAACCCGCTGCAGCGCTATTATCGTGATGCGCGTGCAGGGCTGCATAATCCGCCAATGGATGACATGACCATTGCAAAAATTGCGCAAACAGCGATTAGTGAAATGAAAAAATAAATCTTCCACAAACGGTTCATCACTCGCACAATAAAAGAATGCTGTCCTTTCTATACGCAGGCAGCATTCTTTTCCATTATGTATCTGCTAGTTAAAGAGAGATAAGTATAGACTGCTTCATTAGGAATAATTATCTGTATATTTCAAATTATAGGAACATTCTATTGATTTTTCTAATACAAGTTTTATAATAATATCATCACCTTTAGATTATGAATCTACGTAAGGAGGCAGCGATGAACCTTTTACAGTTAAAATATTTCCAAGCTGCGGCAGAATATGAACATATGACAAAGGCGGCACAGGCTTTAAATGTCTCACAGCCAGCATTAAGCAACACCATCTCACGTTTAGAGAAACAAATTGGTGTCCCGCTCTTTGAGCGCCAAGGAAGACAGATTAAGCTCTCTCCCTATGGCAAAACCTATCTTCACCGTGTCAATCAGGCATTCTACCAATTAGAAAAAGGGCAGCGCGAAGTTGAAGAAATGGCTGGTCCAGATAAAGGTCTTATCTCATTTGCTACCACTTTTCCAAGCGTACTTCCTTTTCTGTTGAAGGAATTTTTAGAGGTCTATCCCGATGCTAAATTTATGCAAAATCAGGCTTTTATAGAAAAAGACATCATCAAACAACTTGAAAAACAGGAGATTAATATCTGTATTTCTACCTTTCCGATTATTCATTCTGATATAGAATGGCTGCCTTTAGTCGAAGAGGAAATCTTCTTATCTGTACCTCCAGAGCATCATCTTGCCGGAAGAGGGAGCATTCAATTAATAGATGCCGCCAACGAACCATTTATTAGTATGGCGCAGGATGATTATTTTCGGGAATTGACAGATAACTTCTGCAGGGAAGCAGGGTTCAAGCCAAATATTGTCTATGAAATAGCCGAGGCCAGTATCATTCAGCATTTAGTTGAACTAAATCTCGGAGTTACGTTTACGCCATTTTTATTTGCTGCTAAAATTAACAAACACCGCTCTGTTCAATTGAAGATAGAGAATCCCATCTGTAAGCGGACAATTGGTCTGGCTTGGCATAAAGGTCATTTTATGTCGCAATCGGTAGAACAGTTTAAGAGATTTTGTCAGGAATTCTTCGAAAAGTCAATGTTATGAGTCTATGTATGAAAATGAATCTCATTTAGATCCCTTTATCTATTTCGTTCCGCAAACATAAGGTTCATTTTTGCCATATGTCTGCAATATTCTAAGAGCTTGTCCCAAGCATGCTTAGCGGGTCCGAACTAAACTCGTGCCCGCTATGTTCAGTTTTAATATATATAGATTCAACTTAAAGTTCATATAAGTTTGTGAAAGATCCTACTTTCTTCTATTAAATAAGATATTAAATTTCCATCTCAGCCTCAGCAAATGTCACCATATTTTTCATCATGCTGCAAGCAGCCTCGACAATTGGGAAGGCTAATGCGGCCCCTGAGCCTTCACCAAGGCATAAATCAATATACAGCATTGGCTTCATGCCTAATAATTCACTGGCCTTTTGACCGCCGATTTCAGCAGACGCATGGGAAGTAATCATATATTCTTTTGCTTTTGGTTCAATAGCAGCAGCAATTAATGCTGCTGCAGTAGAAATATATCCGTCGATGACTACCGGGATTTTACTTGCGGCTGCTGCCAGCATCACTCCAGCCATCCCGCCGATTTCCAAACCGCCTACTTTTGCAAGCACATCAATACCGTCATTTGCGTTTGGTTTGTTTAATTCAATGGCTCTCTTTATGACATTAGCCTTATGTTCACGACCGCCCGTACCAAGTCCAGCCCCCCTGCCCGTAATCTCTAATGGATCAATCTTGCCTAAAACGGAAAGAACAGCCGTGCTGGGGGTTGTGTTGCCAATACCCATTTCCCCTGTACCAAGCAAGTTGGCGCCTTTATTGATCTCTGCATTAGCAATCTCAATGCCAATTTCCAGCGAATGAATCGCTTCCTCTCTTGTCATCGCAGGACCCTTCGCCATAT
The DNA here is from genome assembly GCF_014207535.1 of Bacillus benzoevorans. Taxonomy (GTDB): domain Bacteria; phylum Bacillota; class Bacilli; order Bacillales; family Cytobacillaceae; genus Bacillus_BD; species Bacillus_BD benzoevorans. The sequence continues at coordinate 515,841 of NZ_JACHGK010000001.1, read as the reverse complement.
TATCTGTACCATATTTTACTTTACGATTAATCACTCCCGAATTCTCCGGAAGATCCACTTTAATTCCCACGTCAACAGGGATAATTCTTGCGCCTGATACTCTGCCCAAAGCACAAACGCCTGTTATACCTTTTACAAAGTTTAATGTTTGTGCAAATGTTACTTCCTGTGGATTGCTCGTCACTCCTTCTTCATAGACACCATGATCTCCGGCCATAACGATAATTGCCTTATTGTCGACAACTGGAAATAGATTTCCGGTAATTCCTGCTAATTGAACTGCTAAATCTTCTAACCGACCTAAGCTTGTCGGTGGTTTGATTAAATGATTAACCCTATCTCTTGCTTTCGCTGTCATTTCCTTGTCCAAGCTTTCAATCTTGCCAATTGTATCCTGTAACAAACTCATAAAGATTACCTCATTTCTTTATTTGAAAATAATAAAAGCCCACAGTTTATCCATCACAAATAAACTGCGGGCTTTTCCATCACTCACATAATAACAGCATATAGGCAGGTCTCCTGGCTAAGGTTCAACATTTCAACAGGCCTTCCCGGGGATAAACCAGTGGCATAATCGTTGAAACTTCCCTTTACAGTGGCGGGACCGCTGAAGACTTACACTTCATTCCCTATTCTCCCATATGGGCACCTACTGCTTTTATTTACTTTATGAATTAAATTTACACAAGATTTATTTATTCGTCAACCAGAATTCTATAAAATTAATTTATTGATAAGTCTTGATTTTAAAGGTTTTTTCTATCAGAACGTTCCAAAAAGTTTGTAATATTTTGACTTGTTTTGTAAAAACTATTTTCTTTTCTCTATTTATTGTCCATAATATGTGTTGTATTCACTTGTTGCTCTATGAGCACCAAAATCGATCTTTTCAAGAGATCCGTTATTCAATTTAAATCTTGTAAAAGAAGCCCAAAGGAGAGTATTCGTTGTATGTCTAGTTTACGTGAAGATGCATTAAAGATGCACAAGGAAAATCAAGGAAAGCTGGCAGTATATTCTAAAGTTCCATTACGCAATGCGAAAGATTTAAGTCTTGCTTATTCACCAGGCGTTGCCGAACCATGCATGGACATCTATGAAAATGAAGACACCGTATATGATTATACAATGAAGGGAAATCTTGTTGCCGTTGTATCGAATGGAACAGCCGTACTTGGACTTGGAAATATCGGTCCCAAAGCTGCTATGCCGGTTATGGAAGGGAAAGCCCTGCTATTTAAATCGTTTGCTGGTGTCGATGCGTTCCCTATTTGCTTGGATACAAAAGATCCGGACAAGATTGTGGAGACTGTTAAGCTATTAGAGCCTACCTTTGGAGGAGTAAACTTAGAAGACATTGCGGCACCGCAATGCTTTGAAATAGAGGAACGTTTGCGCAATATTTGTAATATTCCGATTTTTCACGATGATCAACATGGTACTGCCATCGTTACCGCTGCCGGTCTGATTAATGCTTTAAAACTGACAGGCAGAAAAATTGAAGAAACCCGTGTTGTCGTAAATGGTGCCGGCTCTGCTGGGGTAGCCATTGTAAAGCTTCTTCTAAATATGGGTGTGAGTGATGTAATTTTATGTGATACAAAAGGCATTATTTATAAAGAACGGACAGTTGGCATGAATCCTTTCAAACAAGAAATGGCCAACATTACCAACAAGGAGCATAAACAAGGCTCTTTGGCAGATGCATTGACTGGAGCAGATGTATTTGTAGGTGTTTCCGCTGCCGGCGCGGTAACAAAAGAAATGGTTCGCTCTATGAACCGCGATGCGATTATTTTCGCAATGGCAAACCCGACACCGGAGATCATGCCGGGGGATGCAAAAGAAGCAGGCGCAATGGTCATAGGAACAGGTCGTTCTGATTTTCCAAATCAAGTAAATAATGTCCTGGCATTTCCAGGTATTTTCCGAGGAGCATTGGAAGTCCGCGCTACAGATATTAATGAAGAAATGAAACTAGCGGCTGTTTATGCCATTGCCGGTTTAATTTCGGATCCTGAACTTCATGCCGATTATGTGATTCCAGATCCATTCGACAGCAGGGTAGCGGCATATGTAGCAGAAGCCGTTGCCAATGCCGCTATCGAATCCGGTGTTGCACGAAAAGTAATCGACACAGAATTATTCAAAAAGCAGTTATTAACACCGGCAGAAAAAGAAACTGAAACGATCCATATTTAACTTAATTAGGCCTTATATAATCCATGATTGCGATTATATAGGGCTTTTTACTTGAAGAAAAATTATATTTCAGCATTTTTAGCATGTTTAAGTCTAAAATCTCAAAAAAATTCAACACTTTATGCTGTATGATATTTTAGAATATTGTTATAAAATGAATCTATGAAAGGGCTTTCAGACCTTTTAAATGGGGATTTTTCGAATTAATAGTAAACTAGGGGGAATATGTAATGGGTATCTTACGTACAGGAAGAGTACAAATCAGAATGACTAACTGGGAAGAAAGTATTAATTACTATAAAAATGTTCTCGGTTTAATTGAAACTGCTAGAGAAGATGACCTTGTATATTTAAAGGCTTGGGACGAACATGATCATCACAGTGTAATCCTACAAAAAGCCGACACCGCTGGATTGGAACATCTTGCATTTAAAGTTGAATCACCAGAAGATTTAGATACTTATGAGAAAAAATTAAATGAATATGGAGTTGCTACAACACGTATTCCAGCTGGAACACGAATTGCTGAAGGGGAAGCTGTTCGTTTCCAATTACCAACAGAACAATATGTTGAATTATATGCCGAAATTGAACAAGTAGGAAACGGTCTTCCAATTGTTAACCCTGCTCCATGGCCAGATGGATTAGTTGGAATTGCCCCTACACGCCTTGACCACTTATTAATTGCTGGCGAAGATGTTGCAGGTACTACTAAACTACTTCAAGAAGTATTTGGTTTCAGCATGGCTGAAAAAGTAGTTCTTGAAGATGGCGAAAGCTATTTAGCCACTTGGTTATTTGTTACAAATACTCCACATGATATCGCAGTTATTAAAGGACCTAACGGCAAACTGCACCATGTTGGTTTCTTCCTTGAGGAATGGAATGATGTCCGCAGAGCTGCTGACATTATCGGTAAAAATAATGTTTCACTTGATAAAGGTCCTGTACGTCATGGTATTACACGCGGTACGACAATCTACTTCTTCGATCCATCCGGAAACCGTAACGAAGTATACTGCGGCGGTTACATCGCAATGAAAGATCATCCTACTATTACTTGGACAATCGATAAAGTCGGCGAAGGTATTTCTTATTTCGATAAAGATGCCGGTGAGAGATTTACGTCTGTATTCTCTTAATCGAGCATGCGGAGATAATATAATGAATGAATATAAAATTAAAGTATCGCATCCTGATGAACGAACTTTCACTGGAAATGAGAATGAAAATATTCTCGATGCGTCTATCCGTACACACGGCGGGATTAAAGTCGGCTGTAAACGGGGCGGATGCGGACTGTGTAAAATTAAAGTCGTTGAAGGCGAAATAAAACATGGGGCTGTTTCACGCTCCGTCCTTCCTCTTCAAGAAGAAGAAGAAGGCTATGCATTAGCTTGCCGGGCTATGCCAAAGAGTGATATCACCATTGAAGATCATTCAGCAGCACAAGCTGAGAAATTTGATTACATTAAAGCAGCTATGCAAGCCGCAAAACGCGCAAAAGAAATAGTCTAGACCAAAGAAGCAGCTATTTTCAGCTGCTTCTTTTTGTTTCATTCTTTCACCATATTTTTAAATGGTTTTTAACGTCCGTTTTAAAAATTCTCTTGTCCGCTCTTCAGTTGGATTATTGAAAATCCGCTCTGGAGGTCCCTCTTCAGCGATTACTCCCTTATCCATAAAGACTACCCGATCAGATACTTCCTTCGCAAAACCCATTTCATGGGTAACGATTAGCATCGTCAGACCCGATTCAGCAAGCTCCTTCATTATTTTTAATACTTCTTCTACCATCTCCGGATCCAGTGCTGAAGTTGGTTCGTCAAATAGCATCACATCTGGTTCCATCGAAAGTGCTCTGGCTATTGCGACCCTTTGTTTTTGTCCCCCTGATAATTGTCTTGGCTTAGCATTCACGAATTTATCCATGCCAACAACTTTTAAATATTTCATCGCTATTTGTTCCGCTTCTTGCTTGGAACGTTTTAATACCTTAACTTGACCTACGACACAATTACCTAATACATTGTGATTATTAAACAAGTTGAACTGCTGAAACACCATACCCAGTTTTGTCCGATAAGCATTGATATCGTGTTTACTGTCTAATATATTTTTCCCATGATAAATAATCCTGCCGCCGCTCGGCTGCTCCAGCAGATTGACGCAGCGAAGCAATGTTGATTTCCCTGAGCCGGAGGAACCGATGATACAAACAACTTCCCCTTTTTTCACTGAGAAATTAATATCCTTTAATACTTGATGGCTTCCAAATGACTTGCTTAAATGCTGAATATCGACAACAGTATCCACTTTTTAGCCTCCCCTATTACTTGTTTCCTGTTTTTCTTGCTATATCATCAGGAGTCTCAACCTGCATTTGATTTCCCATCATAATCATATCGTAGTTATCCGGACCATCCATTTTCCGCTCGATCCAACGCAGAACCCTAGTTACGGTAAATGTCATTATTAAATATAAAATACTTGCAACAAAGAAGGACTCAAAATATCTGAAATTGTTTCCTGCGATCGTTTTGGTTTGGAAGAATAATTCCGATACAGAAATAACACTCAATACGGACGTATCTTTAATATTAATAACAAATTCATTTCCGGTCGCCGGTAAAATATTACGTACCGCCTGCGGCAAAATGACATTGAGCATCGTTTGAAAATGGTTCATTCCGATGGCATGTGCTGCTTCAAATTGTCCTTTATCAATTGAAACAATCCCGCCGCGGACAATTTCAGACATATAGGCTCCTGTATTAATAGAAACGATAAAGATAGCAGCAGCGATTCTGTCCATATCTACCCCAAAAGCTAATGCTGAGCCATAATAAATAACCATCGCCTGTACAATCATCGGTGTTCCACGGAAAAATTCAATATAAATAGAAAGAATGGCATTAATAACCTTTAAAAGCCCTTTTTTTGCGCCTTGCTCAGGCACTGGAATTGTACGAATAATCCCTACTATTAATCCAATAACTGATCCAATCACTGTACCAATTAGGGAAATGAGCAGAGTGATGCCTGCTCCACGAAGGAACATTGGCCAATATTCTTGAAAGATGGATACTACCCATTCAAAACTCATTATTTTCCTCCTTATATCCATTACAAAAACCGACTGCATATTGATGCAGCCGGTTTTTCGCAAAATGTATTATTGCGCTGCAGGCTGATTTTTAATTGCTTCATCCATAATACTGCTGCGCTCTTCCTCTGATATACCAGCTAAGATTTTATTCATTTTTTCGATATCCTCATTGCCCTTTTTCACACCTACTGCAATGGCTGTGTCATCATCTGATGTTCTAAATCCATCCTTAAATTCAACCATGGCGAAGTTTGGGTTTGCTGCTGAAGCACTCACAGCCTCCGGACGTTCTGAAACATAACCATCAATAACACCTGATTCAAGAGCCACTCTCATAGCAGGGAAATTATCCATTGCCGGTTGTTTATCAACACCTTTTATTTGCCCAATCACTGAATAGTGGAATGTATTTAATTGAGCGGTAATCTTGGCACCTTTAAAATCCTGAATCGATGAGGCCTTTTCAAAATCTCCGCCTTTTTTCACAACCATTACCAGGTTGGATTTATAATAGTTATCTGTGAAATCAATTGATTTTTTTCTTTCTTCTGTTGGCGACATCCCTGCAATGATCGCATCAATTTTTCCGGAATTCAGCGCAGGAACTAAGCCGTCCCATTCTGTTTTCACAATAACCAGTTCTTTTCCTAAACCTTCTGCAAGTCTTTTAGCGATTTCAACGTCATATCCGCCGGCAAATTCTGCACTGCCTTCCATTTTCACTGCACCATTCGAATTGTCTGTTTGTGTCCAGTTAAATGGAGGATATCCCGCTTCAAGCCCCACTTTAAATGTGTCAGCATTATTTGCCGCGCCGGCATTTTCAGAATCTGCCGCTTCTTCTTTATTGCCGCATCCAGCAAGCAGGATCATTGCTGAAAATGACAAGACCAAGAATATTAATAATTTATTTTTCATCGTTGACCACTCCTCCTTTTTATTATCTCTAATGAGTTAATTTAAATACTGCCTGATAACTTTTTAACAAGATATACAAGTAACGCCTGAAACGGTTCTTAGTTTGTCTTCATTTTATGTCCAGGCTGACATAAAAAGACCTGAGATGGGCTCAGGTCCTGATGTTGACAGTTATCCCTAATTCCTCAAAAGGTTTGTTAAATATCGAAACCTCTATCCCACAATACAAGCGAGGTATTAATCAAATCATTATATTAAAATAGTTAACTTCAGCCTACAATATCATAGATCATCTGTCAACAGACGAATTTGGAAATTTGATTTTACGAGGATGGTTTCTTCCATCAGCCAATAGCAGTTTATGGTATATTATAGGTACTGCAACTTTCATTCTTGCAACCGCTTACTTTCTGTGAAAAAGCAACAGAAAAGAAAATGATCATGATGAGAACGAAGAAAAGAGTACGTAACGTAATCTAAAATAAAGGGAGACTGTAGGTATGGAAAAATATATTTTATCTTTGGATCAAGGTACAACCAGTTCCCGTGCAGTACTTTTCAATAAGGAAGGAAAAATCATTCATTTTGCGCAAAAGGAATTAACACAATATTTCCCCAAACCAGGCTGGGTTGAGCATGATGCAAATGAAATATGGGGTTCTATTTTGGCCGTGATCGCCTCTTGTTTAACGGAAGCCAATATCAAACCGGAACAAGTGGCAGCGATTGGTATTACAAATCAGCGTGAAACGGCTGTTGTTTGGGATAAAAATACAGGGTTGCCGATCTACCATGCTATCGTCTGGCAATCTCGGCAAACGGATGAAATCTGTGCTGAACTAAGAGCGAATGGCTATGAAGATAAAATTAAAGAAAAAACTGGTTTATTAATTGATGCATATTTCTCAGGAACAAAGGTTAAGTGGCTTTTAGACCATGTTGCAGAAGCTAGAGAAAAAGCGGAACGCGGCGAACTTCTCTTTGGGACAATTGATACTTGGTTAATCTGGAAGCTGTCCGGAGGCAAAACCCATGTTACTGATTATTCCAATGCTTCCCGAACGATGATGTATAATATTCGTGAACTGCAGTGGGATAAAGAATTATTAGAAATATTAACCATTCCTGCCTCCATACTTCCAGAAGTTCGACCTTCTTCAGAAATTTACGGCCATACCGTTGACTATCACTTTTTCGGCTGCCATGTTCCCATTGCCGGAGCAGCAGGCGACCAACAAGCTGCTTTGTTCGGCCAGGCTTGTTATGAAAAAGGGATGGCTAAAAACACTTATGGCACCGGCTGTTTTATGTTAATGAATACAGGTGAAAATGCGGTTCAATCTGACCATGGCTTGTTAACCACCATCGCTTGGGGGATTAACGGAAAAGTAGAGTATGCCCTCGAGGAAAGTATTTTTGTCGCAGGTTCTGCCATCCAATGGCTTCGCGATGGTCTGCAAATGTTTACCCATGCGGCTGAAAGTGAAAAGTATGCCGCGAGCGTACCTTCTACAGACGGAGTTTATGTCGTACCGGCATTCGTTGGCCTGGGCACGCCATATTGGGACAGCGATGTCCGTGGAGCTGTATTTGGCTTAACACGAGGTACGTCGAAAGAACATTTTATCCGAGCTACCTTAGAATCGCTTGCTTATCAAACAAAAGATGTACTTACTTCAATGGAGGCAGATTCAAATATTTCCCTTAAGGCATTGCGTGTTGACGGCGGAGCTGTTGCTAATAATTTCTTAATGCAATTTCAAAGCGATATGTTAAATGTTCCGGTAGAAAGACCTGGCATTCTCGAAACTACTGCTTTAGGTGCAGCCTATTTAGCCGGGTTAGCTGTTGGCTATTGGAAAAGCCAGGAGGAAATTGCAAAACAGTGGAATATCGAGACTTCATTCACACCAAATATGGCTGTAAAAGAGAGAACCGATCTTTATACAGGCTGGAAAAAGGCTGTAAAAGCGGCAATGGCGTTTAAATAATCGTTTACTAGAGGGGCGGGGCAGCCTGCCCCTCACTTTATCTCCTCCTATCCCTCTCTATTTGGCTGAACTGCATCGAGCAGCTCTGCTTCTAATTCATTTTGATAAACTTCTTTATTCTTTTCATTCCACTTTAATAGGTCAGCCATCAATTCCAGTACAGGATGCCTCCATTTGTGCACCCATTCAATATTGAAAAGCAATGATCCTGTGCGCCTAATAAAAAAATCCACCGGTTTTACGGTCATTTCTTCTTTCAGGGCGTACATAATTTCAACATATACTTCCAACGGTAATGCATATTTGTTTGCCGGATCATAGTTTTCAGCATAATGAAAAATACGGGTCATGTTGGAGCCATAACGATGTACCAACCTCTCAAATTGCTCATTCGTAAAACCTGCTTCTAATGCCTGTTTGCGATTGCTGTTAATAAACGAATCATATTGCCTTGATCCGCCAAAATGGCCGCCCGAGAGTGGAAGTTGTTTTGTTTGACAGGCGTTGAAGCTGCGGCTCTCCTCATTTTGCAAAGAATGAGCAATCAGATTCACCGCATTTTCAGCCATTTTGCGATAACCGGTTAATTTGCCGCCAGCAATTGTAATCAATCCCGTTTCAGATTCCCAAATTTCATCTTTACGGGAAATTTCAGAAGGATCCTTTCCTTCTTCATAGATAAGAGGACGTACCCCTGCCCAGCTTGACTCAACATCATCGTCCTTTATTTGCAGAGATGGAAACATATATTGAACAGTTTTTATTAAGTATTGAAGATCCTGCTTATTCATTTTGGGCCGCATCGGATCCTGATGATAAAATGTATCTGTCGTTCCGATGTAGGTTTTTCCATCGCGTGGAATGGCAAAAACCATACGCCCATCAGGTGTATCAAAATATACCGCTTGTTTTAAAGGGAGTTTCTCTTGTTCGAATACTATGTGAACTCCCTTCGTAAGACGTATTTTTTTGCCCTTTAAAGGATGATCAAGCCCCCTGATTGTATCCACCCATGGTCCTGATGCATTAATAATCTTTTTCGCATAAATTTCATAATGGTTCCCCGTTAATTGGTCAACCGCTATGACTCCTGCGGTCCTGCCATCCCGATAAAGTAATGTAGCTGCTTTTGTGTAGTTAACAGCCTTAGCTCCCCTTGCTGAAGCCTCTTTTATCACTTCAATGGTCAAGCGGGCATCATCTGTCACGTACTCTACATAATAACCGCCGCCTTTTAATCCCTCCCTTTTGAGAAGAGGTTCTTTTTCCAACACAGCGTTTTTTGCTAACATCCGCTTACGGTCCGCTTTATGAACACCGGCTAATAAATCGTATAGAGAAAGACCTATGGTTGTTGTCAACATGCCGAACGTCCCACCCCCATATATAGGAAGCAGCATTCGTACGGGGGTTGTCACATGCGGAGCATTTTCATACACAATGGCTCGTTCTCTGCCTACCTCTGATACCAACTTCAATTCAAAGTTTTTTAGATAACGAAGACCTCCATGTACTAGTTTTGTTGAACGGCTCGATGTTCCGGCGGCAAAATCCTGCATCTCGATCATTGCCGTTTTCATTCCCCTCGTTACAGCATCTAACGCAATCCCGCACCCTGTTATGCCACCGCCAATAATCAGTACGTCAAACTCCATTGCCTCCATGTCATGTAAAATATTAACTCTATCCAGGCATGAAAATCTCCCCATTTCCATCATTCTCCCCCCTTAAAAAGAAAAAAAGAGATTTAACAATCACAATGGTGCCTCTTCCACTGTATTGTCAAACCTCTCCTGTTTAGACTAAAATAAGTTCCGTATCAACTGATTAAAAGTTTTATTATCATTTATATTAATATGTTAACGAACCGGCAATAATTAAACCAATGGAAACAGATAAAAATAATAAAAACAGACCTATTGCCTGATTATCTTCATCAATTGCTTTTGTCACATTAAATTTAGGCGTCAGCCATTCAGCTAAATAAAAGACAATAATTTGCATCACAATCGCCACGCTGCCCCATATCACCATATCCAATACATTGATGGAATTCGAAATGCTGGAGTAAAGGACGATGCCTAACCCTAGAATCCGTCCGCCAAAGGCATAAACCGCCGCCTTATTTCCGTTTTTGATTAATTCAAACTCCTTATTTTTCGTGGTGACCTCAAATAAGATAATGCCGATTAATAATAATAATAAAGCCACACCAATATAAGATATTGTTGAAGTGAATAACTCTATAAAGCTCATACTCTTCTTCCTCTCTACACCATATTCGCTTATTTAATGCCAACCGGCAGGAAAAAAGCGTTATTATCCGTAATTTGATTTCCGGCTCGGATACCGATTCCGCTTGCTTTTCCATTCAGCAAAAAACTGCCGATTAATAATTTAGCTTCATATATCCCTTTTGTCGTATGGACCCAAGAGGTTGGAAGGTCAACGTATTGCTGAAAAACGGGTGCTGAACTTCGATAGGTTTTATGTGCATCTTCCATAATTTTTTTTCGTCCTTGAAAAATTTCAACTGTGTCCCCCTCCCTGCCAAAGCAAGGCTTCTTCACATACTTGAGACCTTTTTTAATAAATGGATCTTCTTCCATATATGTAGGCAAAAAGTATTTCCCAATCCAGCTCTTCTCCTCTTCAGTAAAGAATGGATGATTTAACTCCATTAATCCCCATATAACCGCTTGGACTGCCTTCGATTGAATAAGAAATGCCGAGATGGGATTGATCACAGCTAATTTACCATCACACACAAGTTCTAAAAGCTGAATCCCGACGGAGTCCTTTGTCATTGAATCTCGATCCTCTATTAGATGCTCCAATGGATAAGTAGGTCTGTATAGGATATCGATTCTGCGTCCCGCCTCATCAAACAACCCTTCATGCCGAATAATATGCAATCGATGCAATGGTACATATCGCGCAGGGAGCTCCGCTAATTCCAGTAGATAACAGGTGGTCCCCCGATCCTCAATATGATCTTCATGTGACGTAAACACAACATACGGTTCATCCCGCTGCAATCTCAGTGCCGATTCAAACACTGCTTTTCGCACAGCATGTCCTAGTTCTTTTTCTAATCCCTCATTCGGATTTACCGCTTTCATTTTTGTTGTGATGAATCTATTGACATGGAAGACTTCTTTTTCAAATGTAGGCGTATCAGAATTGATTTCAAGCACTTTATAGCCGTCATCTGTTCTAACTAGATCCATTCTTGCAATAACGGATTCAACTGGTAATCCCTGATGACGGACAAAAGGGAGAATTTTCTTAGGCAAATCAAGTTGTTTCAGCGTTGACTCAGAAGCCGCTCGCAATAACTTCGCTGTTTTGAAAAATATCCGCCCGGCACGATTTGTTGTTTCCCTTATTTTCTTTATCTCACTTTGCGAAATACAATACATATCGTACAATGCATATTCTGTTTGAAACAAATCAGGCCAAAAATTCTTCACTTCTTGGTAAACCTGCCGACGGCTTTGGCAAAACTGTTCTAAGTCACCTTTATGAAACATTAACCGCCAAATCCTCCTTTAGATCCCGAACCAAAACCAGAGCTGCTGCTTTTAAAGGAACTGCTTGATTTATAGCTTTTGTAGGACGAATCCTTATACAAATTAGATTTCGAAGAATAATATTTTCCCCCATGGTAGGAATGTCCATAATGACTGGAATACTCATCATCACATTCCCAAACCCCGTCGTCATCGTCCCATTCCCAATCATCACAGGAAGGATCATCAGGCATCTTAGGCTGTGATGAATTGTTTGAGCAGTTGGTCACCCCGATAATGACTGCCGCAGAAACGATCCCTGTTAAAAGTAATTTCGTTTTCGACAAAAAATTTCCCCCTATTCTAACAAAACTTTTTATTTAGAATTTTCTCATTCCGTAATATAGTATATATGAGAGTTTTCATTTTGAGGAGAGTAATCATGAATTATTTGTCGATTTTGGAATATCGTTTAAATGATGAAACAAAGAATTATCCGGCCATCTATCAATATATGGATTTAAACAAAACTGAAATTTATTGCAGAAGAAGATGTGATTACTTTATAAAAGAAGGAATCATTTATCGCAAAACTTCTAGTTTAATGGAAGATAATAGGTTTGTTATTTATGTGGAAGAGGATACAGAAGAAGAACTTTTTTATCACGCCCCCATTTACAAGCAAATCACACTTGAAATCCGTTTCCAACACGAGGAAGATTCACCGCTTTTATATACATACGATTTGAATTCCCATGAAGAAGCATTTGATTTTATCGGAAATGAGTTTCTGCAAATTGGCAGAAATGAATATGAAGTAACAGCGGCAGAAATTGACGAAGATCGTTCAACCTATGTCCTCTATGTAAAAGAAACAGAGTATAAATTTGAGTAAAATCACCCTATAACGGGCTGAACTTTATCGTTCGCCTGTTCTCTTCTTCATTATAGAAATGAACAGAAAAAAAGTGCCTTTATAGGATTCGGCACCGCTTTGAAGAATCTATTCTCTTTTCCTTATTTTTATGAATAATCTTTCTTATCCACTTACATTATGAATCAAATAGCTAGTCAGCCTATTTTTCTTGACATGTTTGATTGTTCAATAATAAATAATCTTTTTCTTGGACGCTTTCCAAGCTTGATATAGAGATGACCATCATATGCTTTAAACATTCTTAGACCAACCAATTTTAATGGAGTATTGAATTCTTTCATCCCCATAATTACTTTCACTTACCTTCACTCCTTTATAAAATATACATGTGTGATAAATATCACTATTATATCGCAAAACTAATAGTTATGAAGATATTATTTTCATATAGAGAAATTACTTTAATTAATTTATTGAAAATTTATACTTGTATGTTCAGCAATAAATGCAATATTTCTCCATTTTTAAAGAAGTAATTAGTTTATCCTATTTACATTATTCAAAATTAGTATATTGGTATGAATTATTGAAATTTTTAAAATAATATTAAAAAAACTATTGTTATAGAATATATTTTTGTATTATAATCTGTTATATAACATTATTTCGATAATCTTGAGGGGGCATATAAATGAAACCGGCACTAGAACCAATCACAATTAACACAGTTGACCAAAATGCAAATTTATCTAACTATGATGAAATTGTCAAAGAGATGAATTGGAAAAATGTTGAACAGCATTTTACATGGTCCCAGACTGGCAACGTCAATATGGTGTATGAAGCCATTGATCGTCATGTCGATGAAGGAAAAGGCAGTAAAAAGGCTTTCATTTATTGCGATAGCAATCGAAATGAAGAATATACGTTTTCTGATTTACAATCTTTATCCTGTAAATATGCAAATGGGTTACGCTCCTATGGAATCGAAAAAGGTGACCGGGTATTTATTTTTATGCCTCGCAGCCCAGAATTATACATCACGATGCTCGGAATTATCAGAATTGGCGCAATTGCCGGACCAATGTTTGAAGCATTTATGGAAGAAGCCGTTAAAGATAGATTATTAGACAGTGGAGCGAAAGCTGTTGTCACAACACCTGAACTGTTACATAGAATTCCAGTGGATGAATTACCTGAACTGCAGTACGTAATTATAGTCGGTGCCGAAGAAAAAACTTCCGACAACCAAATCTTATATAAAGATTTAATGGCAAATTCTGATGACTATACAATCGAGTGGGTTGATCGCGAAGATGGAATGCTTCTCATCTATACTTCGGGATCGACAGGGAAACCAAAAGGAGTTTTGCAGGTTCATGATGCCATGGTGCACCAATACCTATCAGGTAAATGGGTATATGATTTACATGAAGACGACATTTATTGGTGTACAGCGGATCCTGGTTGGGTTACCGGAACATCAGCCGGCATGTGGTCACCTTGGTTAAACGGGGTAACAAATGTCCTTCGCGGCGGGCGCTTTAGCGCAGACGAATGGTTTTCTACATTAGAGAAATATAGAGTAACGGTATGGTTTAGTGCTCCAACCGCCTTACGAATGCTGATGGGTAATAGCAGTGAGATGCTAAAAAAATATGATCTTTCAAATCTGCGTCACGTTTTATCTGCTGGAGAACCATTAAATCCTGAAGTTGTTCGTTGGGGCCTTGATGCATTAAACCTGAGAATTCATGATAACTGGTGGATGACAGAAACAGGCTCAGCCATTTGTGCAAACTTCCGTTGTAACCCAATCCGGCCAGGTTCGATGGGAAAACCGCTGCCAGGAATTACAGTGGGGATCATCGATGACTATGGAAATGAACTTCCTCCTCATACAATGGGGAATTTGGCTATTAAGCCAAAATGGCCGGCAATGGTACGGACCATTTGGAACAATCCTGAACGCTACGAACAATATTTCTTAAATGGCTGGTTTGTTACAGGTGACTCCGCTTATATGGATCCCGACGGTTATTTATGGTTTGAAGGCCGCGTGGATGATGTCATCAATACATCAGGTGAGCGCGTTGGTCCTTTTGAAGTAGAAAGCAAACTGGTTGAACATCCTGCTGTTGCTGAGGCTGGGGTTATTGGCGTACCGGATCCTGTCCGCGGTGAAGTCATTAAAGCGTTCATTACATTACGTGATGGATATGCTGAAAGTCCTGAATTATTAACAGAAATCCGTAATTTTGTTAAAACAAAGCTTGCGGCACATGCAGCCCCTCGTTTATTCGAAGTACGGGAAACAATGCCTAAAACACGTTCAGGTAAAATTATGCGCCGCGTATTAAAGGCTTGGGAGCTTGGTCTGCCGACAGGCGACTTGTCAACTATGGAAGACTAAGTAAAAATATGGAAGAGGCTGTCTTAGCTGTGATAAACACATGCTGTGACAGCCTCTTCTCTATTATCAATAGGCGCTGGTAAACTTGCTGTCGATCCGGATACCGCCTTATGTGCATAGGATGTGCTGACTTCGACGTTCGCCATAAGGCTATTACCAACATTAAACTTTAACTAAGGCTATCAATAAGACTAAATGACAGCGCCTCCATCAATGCTGATAACAGCACCGGTAATAAAGGAAGCTTCGTCTGAAGCAAGATAGGCGTAGCCATTCGCTATATCCTCAGGACTTCCCATTCTTTTCAGCGGAGATTTATTCTTCATCATCTCCAGTACCTTTTCCGGCATTTTTTGTGTCATCGATGTAGCGATAAAGCCGGGAGCGATGGCATTTACCCGTATGCCGTATTTTCCGAGTTCTCTTGCCCATGTTTTCGTCATTCCATTTATACCAAACTTAGAGGCCGCATAGTTCGTCTGCCCAAAATTTCCGTACAAGCCGACAACAGATGAAGCATTCAGTATGACGCCATTTTTTTGCTCGATCATCACTTTCGCGGCAGACTGTGCTACATTAAAAACCCCCTTGAGATTGACATCAATGACCCGGTCCCATTGTTCCTCGGTCATTTTGATGAGCTGAGCATCTTGTGTAATTCCGGCATTGTTGATGACAGCATCTATGCGTCCGAAATACGCTACCGTATCGTTTATAAATTGGTCCACTTGTTCCCGCTTAGTTACATCAGCATCAAAGCCGATTGCCTCGCAGCCAATTCTTTGCAAGTCTAATACTGTTCGATCGACATCCTCCTTTTTGAGATCTACAATAACGACCTTGGCACCTTCCAAGGCAAATTTTTTCGCCGTGACTTCACCAATTCCACCAGAAGCACCAGTAATAATCGCCACTTTGTCTTTTAATCTCATGTACATTTCACCTCATCAGTTTTTTTCAAAAGGCAATGGAGCAGACATAAGGGAAATTAGCAGGACTAGGCAGCATCTATTGTATTTTTTTCAGCGCTGGAAAATGAATGAATTTAACTATTATTAGAAAGTTTGCTGGAAATAGCGGCGGGAGGAGAATAGAAGTAATGGTTCGTATGATTAGCAGTGTTTAGCGCCTGGGATTACCAAATTAATCAGGAGTATTGTTGCATCCCCTTTCAATCCGAACGAATAAAAGGGGCAGCTTATACAATAAACAGAATAAGGAGGCAAACCTGAAACTCAACCGATATAGATTGATTTCGGGATCATGTATATTACTGTATCCCGAAAAATATCCGCATTAGTTGCTGCAGGCTGCCTCCTTTTCTGTTAAATAAAGGTATTATTTCGCTTGTAGTTCAAATGGTTTGAAGAGTGAAAATTCAGATTGTTTTAGTTGTTCTAAGGATTCTTCGTATACCTTTGTTAACTCTTCACGCGCTTTCTTTTGTTGCTCTAAAGCATCAATATAAGTTTTTTCGAATTGGTCGCGTGAATTTAGTAAAATATCGAAAGATGCTTTCCCTGGAAGAAAGGCGATTGTTTGAGACTTATGTCCGATATCTTCAATTTTATTTAACAGCTCGGAAAAGTTTTGACCGCCAACTTCTTTTTGACCTTTGGCAAGGAATTCTTCCACATTAACTTTCCAGTCTGTTGTCAGCTTTTTAGAATTTTCTTCTAATTGATCGTATTGATCACGTGTTCCTTGAATCCATTCCTTTTGACTTTTGATTACTTGAAGGGATCTTTGCTCGATATCTTCAAGCAGTCTTAATTGGTTTAGCCATCCTTTGAAAAATACATCCACGACATTTGAAGCATTTAAATCTTCTTTTTTCACAGCCATATTACCCTCCAAAAAAAATGTTTTATTTTTCTTTTTCTAAGGTCTGATTTCAGACCTTTATATAAAAACTTAAACATTTGCCAGCCGAAAGGCTTTTGCAAATGTTAAGCTTTTCAAAATAATTTATGCCTGTCTAAGATGTTAACTTTGTTCATCCTTATCTTCTTTCATGGCTGTAAATCCTGCTGTTGTGAAGAATGTACTATACATGTTAAAGAATTGCTGCAGGATTTTTTGATATTGCTCGAGCGAACCTGCCCAAATATCTAAATATTGCTCACCTGCTGAAGTAATTGAATAAATACGTTTAGCCGGTCCTGTTGATGTTGTGTCCCATACAGAACTGACCAACTCATCCTTTTCCAGTTGTCTTAGAATACGATAAAAGTTCCCTTGATCAATGGAATGAAAACCGAACTGAGTTAATTTTTGCATCAACTCATATCCATGAGCATTCCAATTCTTGAGAAGCAATAACAGTACTGGAATAAGTAAATTTTTTGGTGTACTTACTACACTGTCTGTTCCCTTTTTGTCTTGTTTTTCATTTTTAGATACCAATACTATCACCTACAAATATGTGTATGACTGATATATGTAATTTACACCTATATGATAATATTGTCAATAAGTTTAGTTGAAATTATCTAATTATTTAATCTTTCGTACCATTTCAACTGGAATTGACAGCATTTTCTAATCAGGATGAGGATTTCTTGTCAGACCTTTGGGAAATAGATAGGAATTTTACGTTTTTTCTTTTGCCTATTTCTCTCTCATTTCGCTTACTATTAAGTAGTGTGAATGTTTTGGCGGCTGTGTGAAGCATTCTTCATGTACACGCATATCCAGATGCATTCCTTTGTATAGCATCGCCTATTTTTAGAAAACACAATAATTATTAGGAGATGAATTAATTGACACAACAATCATTATTCGATCCATTTGCATTTTGGAAATCCTGGTACGATAGAACAGAAGCCGCTTTAAGCGAAATGATTAATGAACAGCTGGAGAAAGAGTCCTTTGCTCAATGGATGGGACAGTTTCAAAGTGGATTTCTTGCCTATCAACAAATGCTTAATAAAACTTCCGACATCTATTTAAAGCAGTTTAATATTCCTTCCCGTGAAGAAATCTCAAACATTGCCTCTTTAATCATTAATGTTGAGGAAAAATTGGAAAATCTTGACGAAAAGGTGGAGGACGAGCTATTTGAGCATTCTTTAGCAAAGGAAGTCACTCAATTAAAGACAAGCATTTCGAAATTAGAAAAGAAAATGGATCAATTCGTAAACCTCGTGCTCCAAGAAAGAGTACAAAAATAATTTTTCGAAAAAAAGCCGGCACGTCATTAAATAAGGGGGATTGTTGGATGACCTTTACTTCAACAAATGATTTAGAAGGTTTAGTGGAAACGTTACCGGAGAATTATCAAAAGGAAATTAAACGTTATAAAAGAGTCATAAATGTGTTGACGACTGATCCGGAACCGAAAGTAGGTCAGACACCGAAAGAGATAATCTGGACAAAAAATAAGGCAAAACTTTACCGCTACCAGCCAAGCAAGAATAAAACAAATAAAATTCCCATTCTGATGATTTATGCCTTAATCAACAAACCATATATTCTCGACTTAACCCCGGGGAGCAGCCTGATCGAATACTTAACAGACCGGGGCCATGATGTTTATTTACTAGACTGGGGAACTCCAGGTTATGAAGATCGTCATATGAAACTGGATGATTACGTAATGGACTATATCCCCCGTGCTGTAAAAAAAGTGCTGCGTACCTCCAGAGCCAATGAAATTACGATGCTCGGCTATTGTATTGGCGGTACCTTAACGGCCATGTTTGCTGCACTTCATCCACAACTGCCAATTCGTAACATCATCTTTTTAACAACACCTTTCGATTTCTCCAATGCCGGGCTTTATACAAAATGGGTGGATGAACGCTATTTTCAATTAGATCAAATGGTCGATACACTGGGAAATATTCCGCCTGAAACCATTGATTTTGGCAATAAATTATTAAAGCCGCTTGTAAATTATATCGGACCATATGTCACGCTTGCTGACCGCGCTGACAATGAAGATTTTATTAAAAACTGGTCCCTGATGCAAAAGTGGGTGAAAGATGGAGTTCCATTCCCTGGAGAGGCATACAGACAATGGATTGGTGAATTTTATCAAAAAAACAAACTGATAAAGGATGAATTCTATATTCGCGGGATGCAGGTCAAACTAAAGGATATTAAAGCAAATGTGTTAAATATTGCTGCCGATCGAGACCATATCGCAATTCCTGAGCAAACCGAAAAACTGATGGATATTATCTCCAGTAAGGATAAAACGTTTAAATTGATTCCAGCAGGCCATGTTTCCATTTCTGTCGGCAGAAGTGCCAGCAAGTATACTTATCCATTCGTTGAGGAATGGGTAACAGCACACTCGAAATAAGAGCTGTTAAATCGATGGTCTATTTCATGAAAAAAGCGAACAGTATAAACTGTTCGCTTTGTAACTGATAGGTTAGAAACTGAACCGCCATTAATATATTTAAATATTCTGATAATTTATCTTTTAAATATATTGCTACTCAGTTTGTTCGGTTGCTCTTGGTTTAATTGGGACGAGCAGCGACTTTTGAACTGTTGAAATAAGTAAGTTAAATACAAGTTCAATTCAAAGCGGTCTTCCCTGACAAAATGGGTCAATTGAACTCTGTGTTCTTTCATCTTCTCCCCCCTTCATCCACTTCTTTATCCATGCAGCAGCTTTAGAACGAAAATATCAAAATGGTCATCCGCTTATCGCTGAATGACGAATCAAATCGTATTGGCCCCGCCTTCGCCAACTACAATGATGACCACGCGTGTCATCCTCCTGCTTCCATTTTACTTGTAACCGCTTACAGATTCAATGTTTTTCATAACAGATGTTTCGACAGTTCTATAATGAACAGTATAGTTTATAAATGAATTTTGTTGAAAAAAGACTGCACCAAAGGAAAAACGCATGTTTTCCTTTGGAAACAGTCTTTTTGTATATATTTTTATACCTAAGAACAGATAAGCTATTTTATATTCCCATTAATCATGAAAATTTGTACCATCAGTAGTAGCCTTAATAATGCCAGCACGGATAACAAAGTCGCCAAAATGTTCACCATTGTTCCGTTCTTTAGCATAGCGGGAAAGAAGAACACGCAGCTCGCTTAAAATTTCCTCTTCACCAATGTTTTCGCGGTACATTTTGTTTAAGCGGCTGCCATCAAATGCTGCGCCAAGATACATATTATATTTGCCAACTGCTTTACCCATAAAGGCAATTTCACCAAGACCTGGGCGGGCGCACCCATTTGGGCATCCGGTCATACGGATCGTTATTTCTTCATTACGAAGTCCATTTTCATCAATAATGTCCTCAATCTTATCAATCAACTTAGGAAGATAGCGTTCAGATTCAGCCATGGCCAATCCGCATGTTGGCAGAGCAACGCAAGCAATAGAATTGCGGCGCAGCGCTGAATACTGACTGCCGTCTGTTAACCCGTATTGTTGAATTAATTCCTCAATCTGTTTCTTTTTTTGGTTCGATACATTCGCAATAATGACGTTTTGATTCGTTGTCAGGCGAAATTCTCCCTTATGAATCTTCGCAATTTCACGCAGAGCCGTTTTCAGTTTATATCCTTCAAAATCTGCTACTCGTCCATTTTGAATAAAAAGAGTATAATGCCATCTGCCGCGTACTCCTTTGACCCAGCCATAGCGGTCGCCATTTCGATCAAATTGATATGGTTTGGCCTCATCTAATTTCCAGCCCAGGCGGTGTTCCAATTCCTCTTTAACTGTTTCAAGCCCTAAACGGTCAACCGTATATTTAAAACGGGCATTTTTACGGACGGAACGGTTTCCATAATCACGCTGGATGGTAATGGTTTTCTCAGCTACCTCGACGATTTTGTCTGGTGTACAGAAGCCGATCACCTTTGCCAGCTGCGGATAGGTTGCTGTATCACCGTGGGTTGAACCCATTCCTCCGCCGATGCCCACGTTAAAGCCAAGCAGCTTACCATCTTCGATAATGGCAATTAACGCTAAGTCGTTGCTGAATACATCCACATCATTTGTCGGCGGTACGGCAATCGCAATCTTGAACTTACGCGGCAAATAAAGCGGACCGTACATCGGTTCAACTTCTTCCACCTCAGGTGTGCCGGCTACTACTTCTTCATCGAGCCAAACTTGATGATACGCTCTTGTGCGCGGCAATAAATAGTCGCTCAAATATTTAGCATATTCATATACTTCACTATGAATTTCCGATTGATATGGATTCGGAGTACATAGCACGTTACGATTCACATCACCGCAAGCCGCAATGGTATCCAAAAGAGTGGAATGAATTTCCTGAATCGTATTTTTCATGTTCCATTTTAAAATTCCATGCATTTGCCACGTTTGGCGCGTTGTAATTTTTAATGTACCATTCCCGTTTTTGTCAGCAAGCTCATCCAAGACAAGCCATTGTTCAGGTGTCGCTACTCCTCCAGGAAGTCTGACGCGCAGCATGAACTGATATGCCGGTTCAAGCTTTTGCTTTTGCCGCTCATTGCGCAAATCACGGTCATCCTGCAGGTAGCTGCCGTGGTGTTTCATCAGGCGGTTATCATCTTCAGGAATGCCGGCGCTCATGCGGTCAAGCATTACTTCTTTTAATGTACCGCGTAAATATTTACTTCTTTCTTTTATCCCTTCTACATCACTTGGCGGTCCTTCCGGTGCTTTTAAAACTTTACTCACCATGTTGGCATGCTCCTTTCATTAAGAAAAGTGCAAACACTAACTTCTATTGGTTAGTGAAAAGGCTAAGCCTTTTCATTCGATTACACTTTCTTGTTCTTTCAAAATATCAAATCGCCTTGGCGTATTTGCGCCCGATTTTTTTCGAGCTTGCTCGAAAAATTTCCTTTGAAAAATCGAGGCATCCGCCGGAGGCTTTAACTTTATTCAGTCAGGGTTTAAACCCCCACTGAATAGACTAACTTATTGCATTCATCCCACCACTTATAGAAGTGGAGGACTTATGCTGAATAAAGTTAATAAACATCACGTTGATAGCGTTTTTGCTGTTTCAATTCATTCAGATAGGCTGCGGCCTGTTCACGGCTGCTGCCGCTTTCTTTCTCAATAATTTCAACCAATGTATTTTCTACATCACGTGCCATTCTGTCTTTGTCGCCGCAAATAAATAGGACTGCGCCCTCTTCAAGCCATTGATATACTTCCTTGCTGCGCTCCAGTAACCTATGCTGTACATATATTTTTTCCTCAGTGTCACGGGAAAAAGCAACATCCATTCGGGTTAAAACTCCGTCCTTCAGCCATTTTTGCCACTCAGTTTGATATAAGAAGTCCGTAACAAAATGTTGATCACCAAAGAACATCCATGATTTTCCTTGCGCTCCTTGTTCTTCACGTTCCTGCATAAATGAACGGAATGGAGCAACACCCGTACCTGGTCCAATCATGATGATCGGCGTTTCAGGATTTTCCGGCAGCTTAAAGTTTCCATTAGACTGTACAAAGACTGAAATCTTATCGCCCGGCTCTAAGCGCTCAGCTGCATAGCAGGAACAAACGCCCTTGTGTTCTCGTCCGTGTGCTTCGTATCTCACAGCACCGATTGTTACATGCACCTCTTCTGGATTTGCAGCAAAACTGCTTGAAATAGAATATAGTCTTGCCGGGATTTTTCTGAGGATACTAACAAATTGTTGTGCCGTTACATCCCAAGGACCATAATTACGGACTAAATCAAGTAAATCGCGTCCAGCCATATATTCTTTTAGGTTTTCTTTATTTTCGGAGGAAACAAGTTCCTGTAATTCCTTATTTCCTGTTAGATTTGCAGCATTTTGCAGCAATACTTTTGTTAAGGCGGTAATTTCAAAATAAGTTGTAAGAGCTTCTTTTAATGGAAGTACTTCTCCTTCTTGATTCACAGCAACTTTTTCTGACGCGTTAAAATGTAATTCTTGCAGAAGCAGTTCGACAAGTGCCGGATCATTTTCCGGGTAAATACCCAATGCATCACCGGGCTCATAAGTAAATCCGGATCCTTCAAGAGATAATTCCAGGTGGCGTGTTTCTTTATTTGAACCTCGGCCATTTAAATTAAGATTTTCCAAAACCTCTGCTTTAAAAGGATTCTGACGTGAATAGTTTGATGCTTGCGCAGAAATAACAGCTTTCACTTCGCCGGCAGAAGCGGAACTATTTGTTTCATTTTCGCTAAAGAATGCCAATATACCTTCCAGCCACTTATTCGCTTGTTCATCGTAATCCACATCGCAGTCAACACGTGGATATATTGGACTTGCGCCAAGCTCCTGTAAACGTTTATCGAAATCTTTTCCAGTTTGGCAGAATTGATCATAGGATTGATCGCCAAGTGCCAATACAGAGTAATGAAGTTCATCCAGCTTAGGCGCTCTTTTCCCATGAAGAAACTCATGGAAAGAGATAGCATTATCAGGCGGCTCTCCATCACCATGTGTACTTACGACAAGCAAAAGATTTTGCACCTTTTTTAATTGATTTGGTTTGAAATCACTCATCGATGAAACAGTGACTTCAAGTCCCCGTCCTTCTAATGTTTGCCCAACCTTTTTTGCCATTCCCTGGGCATTGCCTGACTGTGACCCATAAAGAATCGTAACTTTATTGGATATGGATGGCAGGGTTTCCTGTTTTTCTAATTCTGTTACTGGAGATTCAATTTTTTCCAATAATTCCAGAGTTGCAGCAGCCTGTGGTACTGACTGAGCCGCATAAGTTTGCGATGCTGACTGCGATGCCGCCAAGAAACCGCATATCCATAATTTCTGGGATTCTGTCAATGTCGGCAGAAGACGATTTAAGAGCTCTGCCTGTTCCTGATTAAACGGACTGTTTAATACCGAAAGTTGCAACGATATCCACCTCACAAAAATATATACTAATCATATGTAGTATCATCTACAATGACCTTTTTCATTAATCATCCAAATGAAATAGATTAGTCGTTTTATTTATCTATTTACAAATAAGATATATGTTATATCAATTAATCTTATAAGTCAAGTGGGTTTTTGAATTACAATACTTGATTGGATGATAAGATTCCTAACCCTTTGCTAATTGAAAATGTATCAAATTAACGACCATAAGTAAAATAAATATTAGTTATTGTTATCATTAGAAATCCTTATACGCAAAATGGAGCAGCCGATGCTGCCCCATACTCTAATCTTTCTCCACATCTACTTTTCCAGAAAAGAAGACCGCACCGCCTCCCATATCCGCTAGGCGATCAGGCGTCAACGTGTTTACCAGCCTGTTTCGGTCATCAGTCCCTTCCCAAAGACCCTGTGTCACCACAACACCTTGCAGAACATTTTCCCCTATTGCTGCCTTCAGCCGGCACTCGCCGCGATGATTCCAAACCCGGACCATGCTTCCGTCTTCAATCCCTTTTTGCACAGCATCCTTTTGATTCATATGAAGGATTGGTTCTTTCTCGTAGGATTGGTGCATTTGGTTATTCGCGAAGGTAGAATTTAAAAAGTGATGATTGGGTGCAGCGACAAACTGAAATGGTCCATCCCCATCATTGACAAGCGGTATATATGTTGGCAGCGGCGGAAGCTTTAACTTCTCCATCTTTTTTGAAAACAACTCGATTTTTCCGCTCTGAGTTTTAAGTCTCCCCGGGAACAATGGCTTGACTTCTGCCTTTATATATTGTTTCTGAACCAGTTCATCATAGCTTATCCCTTTCAGATAGGGATTGCCTGGATAATCAAGCGCTGCTGCAATCATTTCCGCTTCCGTCTCTTGGAATGCCTCCTCTTCAAAGCCCAGCTTCTCTGCCAGTAATTTAAACACCTCAACATTCGATTTAGATTCACCATAATGTTCAATTACAGGCTGCTGGATTTGCATATAATGATGCCAATACGATGCATAAAAATCGGTGTTTTCAAAGGAAGATGCTGCCGGTAAAACAATATCTGCATATTTAGCTGTTTCCGTTAAAAATAGATCATGAACAATCGTAAATAGATCCTCGCGTTCCAGCCCCCTTCTGACCAGACTGCCATTGGGGGCAACAACTGCTGGATTAGAACTATAGACAAACATAGACCTAATTGGCGGATCGATAAAGTTTAACGCCTCACCAATTGCATTCATATTAATCTTGCGTGTTCTCTTATTACGTAATAAATCATGGCGTTGCAGAACTTTTGCGTTGTGGGCTAAATAATCAGAATTACCTTTAATGGCGCCGCCGCCTTTTTTTATCCATTGGCCTGTTAAAGCAGGAAGACAGGCAATGGTACGGACATTCATGCCACCGTTATCATGGTGCTGAATTCCATTTCCAATCCGGATATAGCTGGGCGAAACCGTACCATACAATCTTGCAAGCTTGTAAAGATCTGTTACCGAAACACCGGTTATCTTTGCTACGGTTTTTGGATCGTACTGTTTAACATGCTCTTTTAATTCATTATGACCAACCGTATATTGTTGTAAAAATTCATCATCGGTAAGATTTTCAGCAAATAGAATATGCATGATTCCTAACGCCAGGGCGCTGTCTGTTCCAGGCATAATCGGAATAAACCAATCAGCAAACTTTGCGGTTTGGTTTCTGTGCACATCGATTACGACAATCTTGGCATTGTTTTCTTTCCGTGCCTGCTGGGCGAGGGCAATTTGATGCATATTCGTGCTGACCGCATTAATCCCCCAAAAAATAATCAGCTTTGAGTGAATGGTATCTTCCGGATCGATCCCAA
This sequence comes from Bacillus benzoevorans, assembly GCF_014207535.1. GTDB lineage: Bacteria > Bacillota > Bacilli > Bacillales > Cytobacillaceae > Bacillus_BD > Bacillus_BD benzoevorans. Next base: position 490,116 of record NZ_JACHGK010000001.1, on the reverse strand, counting down.
AGCTGCCGCCCATCGTATAATTATAGCCAATCAATCCCGCAACCGAACAGATCGTACGCTCCAGCCTTGATGCGCCTAAACGATGAAAAAAGCGGCGGTCCATCCCTTCTGCATTAAGATATCCCATATTCCCATAAAAACTATACGGAAGGATGCTCTCCGGACCATCCACATCGATGATCTTTTTCCAGCGGGAGGCAATGGTATCCAATGCTTCTTCCCAGCTGATCCGGGTAAAGTTCCCTTCTCCTTTTTTGCCAATCCGTTTTAACGGATACTCCAGACGTTTTTCATCATAGATCCGTTTATGAAAATTGCGCACCTTATTGCAAATCATCCCTTTCGTTACCGGATGATTGGGATCTCCCTCAATTTTGACAATTTTTCCATCCCTTTTATGAAGCAAAAGCCCGCATTGATCCGGGCAGTCGAGGGAACAAACGGAAGGAAATATACCATTTTGCTGCTGAATATATGACTGCATGTATGATCACCTTTAATATTTATTCTCTATTAATGATTATGACATTTCTAGTATAAGGGATCTTATTATTTATGGCTAAAGTTCTGTTTTATTTTCTTATAAAGTTTGATCATAGTCATAAAAAGGAGTCAGCATGATGCCGACTCCTTTTGCCCATCTTATTTATATAAAATATCATCGCGTAATGACGCAACTTTTGTTAACGCTGTATCAATATCTGCCTCTGAGACCCCGAAATGTGCCAGGGCATCATGAAGGTGGTTTACAATTGCTTGAAAATGTTCCGGCTTTAAGTTCATCCCTTCATGCGCCTTTTCCATTGATTTTCCTGAATACTGATTCGGTCCTCCTAAGGCAAAACTGATAAATTTGGCTTGATGCTCCTGCTGCTTTTCCATATCCGTTTGTTGAAAAAAGTGATTAACGGTATCATCCTTTAATACTAATTCATTGTAAAAATAATCCACAACCTTTGCGATGGCCCCTTCTCCGCCAACTTTTTCATATAAATTTTCTGACATGGTTTTTTTCCCTCCTAAATTTATCATCCTGATATATTTTTCCTAATGTATCAAAATCTATACAGCCCTTCTAAATAATGGTATTTGGCGAAAAACACCCTGAAAAGATTAGATAGTTGTTTTATTAGGTTTAGAATTATAAAATAATCTTATTGATCTACTTTGATTTCGAAAGATAACTATTACTACTATAAAGGCAGGCAGTTTTATGAAAATTTACAACTCTATTCTTGATTTAATCGGTCATACTCCGATAGTAAAATTAAACAAATTACCTGACCCAAATGGTGCCAGTGTTTATATGAAACTGGAATCATTTAATCCGGGCGGGAGTGTAAAAGATCGGGCGGCATTGAATATGATTGAGCGGGCGGAGGCTGAAGAAAAGCTTATTCCCGGCAAGAGCACCATCATAGAACCGACATCTGGGAATACAGGGATCGGCATTACAATGGTAAGTGCGGTAAAAGGATATCGCTGCATCATTACCATGCCGGAGAATGCCACGATGGAAAGGATTAAAATTATGAAGGCATATGGTGCAGAGGTGATCCTGACCCCTGCTCATCTGCGTATGCAAGGCGCTATCGATGAGGCCATCCGTTTAGCCGGGGAAATACCAAATAGTTTTATCCCGATGCAATTTGAAAATGCCGCAAATGCTGACGCACACCGCCATACTACTGCAGTCGAAATACTAGAAGCATTTGATGGCAGGTTAGATGCGTTTGTATTAACAGCTGGAACGGGCGGCACCGTAACAGGAACCGGAGAAGAGTTAAAGAAACAGATTCCCAATTTGAAAATTTATGTGGTCGAGCCATATGGTTCACCTGTTTTATCCGGGGGCGAGCCTGGACCGCATAAAATACCCGGAACCGGACCCGGATTTATCCCGAAAATATTAAACCGGGAAATATATGATGAAATTCTGCTCATTAAGGATTCGGACGCACAAACGATGGCATGTAGACTCGCTGCAGCCGAAGGTATTTTCATTGGTGCATCAGGAGCAGCATCAGCCTATTTTGCCTTGGAGACTGCGAAAAAATTACCGTCTTCCGCAAGGGTGCTATGCTTAGCGCCGGATACTGGGGAACGATATCTCTCCTCAGACTTATTTCCAGGCTGAAGAAAAAATGAAACTTTTTACAGTCTTTTTCGTAAATAGATACATGAAGAAAGTTATGTGAAATCAGACTATAGCATAGAGTCGAATCACACACAGTAATGCAAAACAAATACGGAGGGAAATCATTTGAAGAAACTTATTGCAGCCTTATTTTCCGCGGTTCTGATTTTTACACCTGTCGGAAATGTTATTTTCAACGATCATACTACAACAGTTGAAGCGAAAGGATACAAATCGGGAAAGAAAAGTTTTAGTCCGAACAACAATCGATCGAATCCTACAACTAATTTCCAGAAAAAAGATAATACGACTAATTCAACTGTTAATAAATCAACGGTCAATAAAGGCAAAACAGGGGGATTCTTTAGCGGCGGACTTATGAAAGGTCTTATGCTCGGCGGATTAGCTGGACTTCTATTCGGCAGTCTATTTGCCAATATGGGTATATTAGGTTCTGTTCTCGGCTTACTGGTCAATATACTAGGAATTATGATCCTAATCGCCGTCATTCGGAAGATCTTCTCTATTTTCAGGGATAAAAAGAAAAAAGAGGATCCTAATCCATGGAGAAATTAATCCTTTCTGAACAGGATATTATAAATGCACTATGCGTGTATATATCACGAAAGAAACAGATAAAACCAGAGGATGTTGAAATCGAATTGATGTATGATGATGACTATGGATATTCAGCAGAAGCCTACACAGGAGGCCGTAAGCAGGTGCTCATTACAGCAAATATCATTGAAGCTATCCGCTTGTGGCTCGATGAATTTTTATATAGGGATCCCTATGCAGGAATACGATTGATCCTTGATGACGATAAAGGGATTATCGCTGAAATTAATTAATCCAGATAAAAAAACAGCAACGGCACATAGCCGAGCTGTTTTTTTATTTACCAATCATTTTACTTCCATGATAATTGGCAGGATCATTGGTCTGCGTTTTGTTTTTTCATACAAAAATTGATTCAGGCTGTCACGCATATCCTGTTTAATAACGGTCCAATCAAATGTATCTTTTGCTATACTTTGTTCAACGATATCATGTACCCGTTTTGCTGCTTCATCAAGCAGCTTTTCTGATTCACGGACATAGACGAAGCCCCTTGAGATAATCTCTGGTCCCGCTGATATTTTCTTTTCTACACGGTTTAAGGTAACCACAACAATTAGTATCCCATCCTTAGAGAGGAGCTTGCGGTCTCTTAATACAATATTCCCGACATCCCCTATACCGCTGCCATCAATGAGTACATTTCCAGCAGGGACTTTTCCTCCCGCTTGAAAACGATCATTTTTAATTTCAACCACTTCTCCCTTTTCAGGGATATAAATACGGTCATCAGTCAGCCCGCAATCTTTTGCTACTTTTGCATGTGCCTTTAACATCTTATACTCGCCATGAACAGGAATAAAAAATCTCGGATTCATGATATTGATCATAAATTTTAATTCTTCTTGACTGCCATGGCTTGATGTATGGTAGCAATCTTTTCCTGCTAAGACAACTGCTCCGGCACGATACAACATATCGACCGTTCTTGAAATAAACAATTCGTTGCCTCTAATAGCAGGAACTGCAAAAACAACTGTATCTCCTTGTTGAATATTGACATATTTATCCGTCTGCTTTGCCATCTTTTGCAGAGCGTCAATCGGCTCACCTTGGCGTCCTGTTGTTAAAATAACAAGCTCATCATCCGGATAATTTTTAATTTCTGATAACGGGATAATGATTTCATCATGTACGTGGAGATACTCCAGTTTAATGACAATATCAAAAATACGCTGCAGACTTTTTCCTACCAATGCAACCTTCCGTCTGCTTTCATAAGCAGCATCAAAAATATGCTGAATCCGGTTTAAATCAGATGCAAAGCAAGCTGCGATGATCCGCCCCTTTGCATTATAGAAGGCATCGTTCATTTCCCTCGCAACAACTGCTTCAGATGTTGTGTATCCAGGCTTTTCAGCTTCTGTACTATCGGACAGAAGACATAAAACCCCCTGTTCAGCTATTTTAACCATTTTACCAATTTCAGGTTTATATAAATCATCCGCTGCCTGATCAAATTTAAAATCCCCTGTATGTACAATAGCCCCTTCTGAAGTATGCACGCAAATCGCAACTGAATCAGGTACACTGTGATTGGTTTTAAAAAAGCTGACCGTAGCTGTGTCAAATTCAAGAACCGTATCAGAATTCACTTCTACAAATCTTGCTCTACCCGAATAATCCTGTGATTTCATCTTCACTTTTGTTAATTCAATCGTCAATCTTGTTGCATAGACGGGGACATCAATCTGGCGCAGAACATATGATAACGCTCCAATATGGTCCTCATGACCATGTGTTAAAAATATTCCTTTCACTCTGTGCTGATTTTGGATTAAATAACTGATATCCGGAATGACGATATCAATTCCGAGCATTTCGTTTTCTGGGAACATTAAACCAGCATCAATGACAAAAATATCCTCATCCACTTCTACTAAGTACATATTTTTGCCGAGTTCCCCAACTCCCCCTATCGCAATAAGTTTAATACTATTATTTTCTATTCTATTCAAGTCCAATCCTCCTATGTGATATTAAGCCGATCGAGATCAGATATTTCCATTATACTTGAAATCCAAAACCCTTTACAACATTGAAATACGAAAGGGGTTCGTTTACTGTAAAATAAAAACCAGCTGGCTGGCAGCCAACTGGTTTTTATTTTACTGATTTTCCTTCGTTAATAAATCAAATAGACGAGTTCTTTCCTGCTCAGTCAAAGGGACAAGCGGAAGACGTACAGAACCCACATTCAGTCCTTTCAGCTGTAAAGCCGTTTTGACTGGTACAGGGCTTGGAGCTTTAAATAACCCCTCCATTATCGGCAAAAGCTGCTGATGCAGTTTGGCTGCATATGGCAAATTACCAGAGAGGAAAGCAGAGACCATTTCCTGCATTTCATTGCCAATGACATGCGAAGCGACCGAAACTACCCCAGCGCCGCCAATCGCCAAAACAGGAATGGTGAAGGAATCATCACCGCTGTATAAGTAGAAATCATCCGGCGTATTAGCGATAATTTTTGCCATCGCATTTAAATTTCCGCTTGCTTCCTTAACGGCAACAATATTATCAATATCAGCTAAACGAATAACTGTATCAGGATCAATATTGACTGCTGATCTTCCAGGAATATTATAAACCATGACAGGTAGTGCCGTACTTTCAGCAATTGCTTTAAAATGCTGATATAAGCCTTCCTGATTTGGCTTATTATAATAAGGTGCAACCAGCATAATCGCGTCCACACCGAGCTGCTCCGCTTTTTTTGTTAGTTCTTTCGATTCATAGGTGTTATAATTCCCCGTTCCGGCAATGACTGAAACTCTTTTATCCACTACTTTTACCACATGCTCAAATAAGGCTAGTTTCTCTTCTTTTGATAATGTGGGAGATTCCCCCGTTGTACCTGCCACTACAAGAGATTCCGTTCCATTTGCCAGCAGATAATTCACTAGTTGTGTTGTTTTAGGAAAATCAATATGGCCTTTACTATCAAAAGGGGTTACCATTGCTGTAGATATTCTGCCAAAAATACCCATAATCTCACTCCTCTCGAATCGTTACATGGATCCGAATTATTGACTCTCTTTTTCAAGTTCAAACGCATCATGCAATGAATTGACGGCAGTTATCAAATCAGCCTGCTTGACAAGCACCCAAATCGTTGTATGACTATCAGCTGATTGCAGAATTCGTATTCCTTTTTCAGATAAGGCAGCAACAATTTTAGACGTTACACCGGGTACGCCCGCCATACCGGCTCCAACTACTGATACCTTTGCACAATCACGTTCAAGAACCGGTTCATGGCCAAGCTCATGAAGGACAGAAAGTGCTTTATCCGTCATTTCAGCTGTGACTGTGTATACAACCTGATTCGGCGAGATATTAATAAAGTCGACGCTGATATTTTCATTAGCCATCCCTTTAAATACCTCTGTCTGTAAATCATACTGGCCTTTTTTAGCAAAAACTTTAATTTGTGTGATATTTGATAGATGAGCGATCCCAGTCACCATCCGCTCAGCAATCATCCTGCTGCCCATTTCCAGGGATTCCATCGTCACTAATGTACCTAAATGATCTGAGTAAGTTGAACGAATTCTAATCGGCACTTTAGCCTGCATCGCAATTTCTACAGCACGAGGGTGGATGACTTTTGCCCCCTGATAAGCCATATTACAAACCTCAGTGTAGGTTATGACGGATAGGGGCCGTGCATTTTCCGCTATGCGCGGATCTGCTGTCATGATTCCATCAACATCTGTGAAAATATCAATAAAATCAGCATTTAATGCAGCTCCAAGCGCAGAGGCAGATGTGTCACTCCCGCCTCTGCCAATGGTTGTTACATCCCCTGCTCTCGTTTGCCCCTGGAAGCCGGCTACTACGACAACATCATAGTCCGAAAGCTCATACAAAAGACGATCACACTTCATTTCAATAATTTTGGCATTTGTATGATCGTTATTGGTTATAAACCCAGCTTGCGCCCCAGTCATTGCTGTTGCGCGAATGCCGCTTTCAAGCAGCATATTTGTGAATACCAGACTTGAAATGATTTCACCGCATGAGAGCAGTAAGTCAGTTTCCCTTTTACTTATTCGTTTTTCTTTTCCATTGACTAATGACAGAAGGGTGTCGGTTGCATATGGTTCCCCTTTCCGCCCCATAGCAGAAACAACAACAACCACCTTATAGCCTTCATTCAATGCAGATTGAACATGTTTTTTTGCATGCTGGCGGCCTTTTTCATCACGAACGGAAGTTCCGCCAAATTTTTGGACGATCATTTTCATCGTAACACCTCGAAAATCCATTTACAAAATGGACTTTTTTGAATCGCTTTACCCAATTCTATTTTTATTACGATTATATGCTAAAAACACTGATTCCATTTGTTCAAGTTCGTCCTAATTTGCCTAAAAGAAAAATTACCTGCTATTATTTTAAGATCCAAAACGATTATTTTACTAAGCCGAGTTTAATTAAGCTTTCTGCAATTTGTACAGAGTTCCATGCTGCACCTTTTAATAAGTTGTCAGATACAATCCATAAGTGGAAGCCTTTTTCAACATCTAAATCTTTACGGATACGACCGACAAATACATCGTTAGAGCCGACACAATCTGCTGGCATTGGATAAACCTGATTAGCTGGATCATCTTGCAGCACAACGCCAGGAGCATCTTTTAACAGCTCTTTCAAATCTGCGGCAGTAACGCCTTCAGTACCAATTTCAATATAAACAGATTCAGCGTGACCGACAGCAACCGGAATCCGTACGCATGTTGCAGCTACACTTAACTCAGGCTCATGCATAATTTTTTTTGTTTCATTAATCATTTTCATTTCTTCATAAGTAAATCCATTTTCTGTAAATACATCGATTTGCGGAATCGCATTAAAAGCAATTTGATAATGTTTTTTATCGCTTCTTACCGGCAGTACTGCTGGCTCAAATGGTTCATTATTAATGATTGCTTTCGTTTGTTCCGTTAACTCTTCAATGGCAACAGCGCCTGATCCTGAAACGGCTTGATAAGTAGAGACAAGCACTTTATCTAAACCATATTTTTTACGGATAGGTTCAAGTGCAACGACCATTTGAATTGTCGAACAGTTTGGATTCGCAATAATGCCGTTATGCTTTAGTAAATCATCTTCATTCACTTCTGGTACAACAAGCGGAGTATTTTCATCCATACGGAATGCGCTTGTATTATCCACGACGATTGCACCGTGTTCTACTGCGGCTGGGGCAAGAGCTTTTGAAACACCGCCTCCTGCACTGAATAAGGCAATGTCTACGCCTTTAAAGCTTTCTGGTGTTGCTTCTTGAACTGTATACTCAGTGCCATTTACTTCTACCTTGTTACCTGCAGAGCGTGCAGAAGACAAAAGGGTTAATTGAGAGATTGGAAATTTTCTGTTTTCCAGTGTTTGAATAATTTGTTGTCCTACTGCTCCTGTTGCTCCAACTACTGCTACATGAAATCCTTTTTCCTGTGTCATTCTGTGGTCCCCTTCCAATCAGTAAAAAAATTATACTATTTTTCTGGAAAATAATTTTGACAGCTGATGCTTATCGAAATTATAAGAAAATGAAACATGATGTTCTCATCTTATAATGGATTTTATCGATGAATGAGCAATGCTCTTTAATTGCCGTCATAAGTAAGCAGGCGAATAATAGAATTCGCCACTTTAATTATTTTAACATTTATTTTATCATAAACCACTATGAAAGAAGTATACTTTTATGGGAAAAACTAATTTCCATCTTTATATCTTTCTACTAGAACAGGCTGGAGCTGTTTCCCCAGTAAAGCAGCTTCGATTGTTTCGGAGAGCATCGGCATTCTGGCCACCATGGAATTTGGTTTTTTAATCGGATCATCCTGACCAAAAGGAATGAAATAAATATTCTTCGTTGCCATCAGTCTCATGATATTGACACCATTTAAACCTAATGCATCGTTTGTTGAAATGCCCAGGACAACAGGCTTTTGATTTCGAAGTGTTGCTTTTGCGGCCATTAATACAGGCGAATCTGTCATCGCATTCGCAAACTTGCTGATGGTATTACCTGTAATAGGTGAAATGACCATGCAATCAAGTGGAATTTTGGGTCCTAAAGGTTCTGCATCCACAATCGTAGCAATCGCTTTATGTCCGGTCAGTATTTCAATTTTTTCTACCCAATCTTCTCCTCTGCCGAAACGAGTTTCTGTATTCTTTACGGTATAGGTGACAACCGGCAATACTTCTACACCAGCCTGAACTAATTTTTCTATTTCGGGATAGACAGCGTCATACGTACAATGGGACCCTGTTAATCCAAATCCGATACGTTTACCCATTAAACTCATGCTTTTGACTCCTTTCGACGATCAAAATCTCCTTGTAACAATTGGGAAAGAACGTTGGCAATAATATTGCCAGCTGTTTTTGGGGCAACAATCCCCGGGAGGCTTGGCGCCAGCAAAGCCTTTACACCTCTTTTTTCTGCATAACGAAAATCGGTGCCGCCCGGCTTCGAGGCCAGATCGATAATCAGAGTATGTGCGGGCATTTTTGAGATCACCGCTGCTGTGACAATATGATGTGGAATCGTATTAATACAAATATCAATATCTTTTACCCAGTTTGTTAGTTCATCTAAATGAAATGGGGTCAGCCCCATTTCTGTAATACGGGCGAAATGCTCTGTTTTTCTCGCACCGACTGTTACTTTAGCTCCCAGAGCAGCAAAGGTTCTTGCCACACTCATTCCCACTCTGCCTAAACCTAATACCATCACATTCGAACCATGTATCGTGAAATCCGTATGCTGAATCGCCAGCATAATGGTACCTTCTACTGTAGGAATTGAATTATAGATGGCTACATCATCCCGATTAAAGATGGGAACAAGACGCCGATTGCTCCTTTCCACGATCCCGTTTAAATATGGATTGGAAATACCGGTGTATACCACACAATGTGATGGTGTTTGAGCAATCAATTCTTCCAGAAGAAATACTTTCTCATTTGAAAATACCGTATCAACTTGACCTTCAAGACTAGTGCCGGAGACTGGCAAGATCAGACTATCTATATGCGAGAAATCCACCTCTGAAATTTTTACTTTTGCAGCCCCTGTAAAAGCATGGTCCAGCTGCTCAAAACCAATTAAAGAGAGCTTTGCATCCAGCTCAGTTAATTTTCGAATGATTTCGAGCTGTCTCGCATCACCGCCAATAACTGCAATTTGCATATCTGTCAGCATGAAATATTCACCTTCTTTTATTTGTAGCTAAGCTCAAATTCGTACTGAATAATAATTGAAATGATTTCAGCAGCATGAAAAAGCAAAGAATCTGCTATATCACTTATTTCTTTCTTTGCAAGGTTTACTGTGAATACTACTTCAACATCATATGTCACGGGTGCCTAATCGGTGACGCCTTCCTTACTCCTCATCTAAGGAATGACATTCAGACGGAAGCAAGTAAAAATGAACTGCTTAGTCTAAAAGAATATATTTGCCAGTAAGATGGTAATGAGGACATGATTAGGAGGTGTTTTAGTGAGGTTAAGTGAATTAAGCGGAAAAGAAATTGTGGATATTAATAAAGCAGAGCGGCTCGGCGTTTTAGGACAAACTGATCTTGAAATTAATGTGAATAACGGGCAAATTGAAGCCATGCTCATTCCAACATTAAGATGGTTTGGAATAAAAAAACAGGGAGGTGATATTCGGGTCGAGTGGGAGCAAATTAAGAAAATTGGTCAGGATATGATTATCATAGATGTGAAGGTACAGGGTGATAGTGAATAAGACATAAAAAAATGCCGGGTTTCCCGGCATTTTTCTACAATCCTTTTGGAAGTTCTCCATCGGGACTAATTAATGAAACTGAATATTTATCATTAAATACAGCTGCAGCCATTTGGTCAACACTCTCTTTTGTTACCGAATCAATTTGCTCGACCATTTCATCAAGTGATTTATGCCTTGAAAGCAGAAGTTCATTTTTTCCATTACGGCTCATACGGCTGTTTGTACTTTCCAGACTCAGCATTAAGCTTCCTTTTAACTGTTCTTTACTATTCTTTAATTCCTTTTCCGTGATTCCATCTCTCTTTAAGATAGATAGTGTTTCCTGAACCGTTTCAAACAGTAAATCAAGCTGACTGGCTCCCGTACCCCCATATATCGTTACGATGCCGCTGTCTTCAAATGCGGAGTGGTACGAAAATACGGAATATGCCAGACCTTTTTGTTCACGGACATCCTGAAACAGCCGGCTCGACATACTGCCGCCTAAAATATTGTTTAATAAAATAAGACTGTATATATCTTCATGTCCTACTTTGAGACCTTCAAAGCCGAGACAAAGATGAGCCTGTTCTGTTTCCTTTTTCCGGGCAATTTGATTCATATGGAAATCAGGTGTAGATTCCACCGATTCTCTTTTACCGCCCTCATAGGACCCAAATAACTTTTCCACCTCTTTAATGAACGTATCAGAAATATTCCCAGCCACGGAAATCACAACATGTTCAGGTGTATACATATTATGCATATACTCTTTCAATGTATTGCCTGTAAAAGTGGACAAGGTGTCTTCTGTACCCAATATTGGATAGCCTAGGGAATGATTTTCATAAATTGCCTTGCTTAATAAATCATGAACGATATCGTCCGGAGTATCTTCATACATTTTTATTTCTTCGTATACGACCTTTTTTTCTTTTACTAATTCTTCTTCTACAAATGTAGAATGAAAGAACATGTCTGCTAAAACTTCCAGGGCAAACTGGGCATGGTTATCCAGAACCTTTGCATAATAACAGGTATATTCCTTTGAAGTAAAAGCGTTTACTTGACCGCCAATGCTATCGAATGATTCGGCAATTTCACGGGCCGATTTTGTTTTCGTCCCTTTAAAAAACATGTGTTCTAAGAAGTGAGAAATACCGTTATTTTCCGGTGTTTCATTTCTTGACCCTGTACCTATCCATACTCCTATTGCCACGGAACGAACAGTAGGAATATTTTCAAGTACAACTCTTACTCCATTCTGGCATGTATATTTCTTTATCAATTAAACTCCTCCAATACTAAAACCAAGTAACAAATAAAATGCTATGTGAAAATAGTATATACTATTGCTAGTATTTTTTCCAAAATCAAGACTTATTACCAGAAAAGTTCTTTTATTGATGAGGTTTTTCTGGATTGTATACTTTTGCTTGCGCTGCCGTCACTCTGTCTTCCTTTACCAATTCAGAAATGGTACCGATTTGCAGCCCTTTTGCTTTAATTTGCCCAATAAGCTGTTCCAACGATTTTGCTGTGGGTTCTGTTGGATGCATAAGGATGATGGCTCCATTATGAATCTTACTCATTACACGGTCAATTAATACATCCGGAGTTGGTCTTTGCCAGTCGATCGTATCCACACTCCACATAATCGTACCCAACTTCTCTTCAGCGGCAATTTGGACTACCTCATTTTTATAACTGCCGCTCGGAGGCGCCATCCACCGGACGCGCTCTCCTGTGGTTGCTTCTATCACTTCATTGGTTTTCACCATTTCCTGTCTTATTTGAGCTGAGGTCAGATTCTGCATATTCGGATGGGTGTAGGAGTGGTTTCCTGCTTCATGCCCCGCATCTGTGATCATTTTTGCCAATTCGGGATTTTTTTTCACCCACCGTCCTTCAAGGAAAAAGGTGGCATGTATATGATGCCTTTTTAAAGTTGCAAGCATATCAGATAAATATTCGTTTCCCCATGCAACATTTATAATCAAACTAACCATTGGTTTATCAGGATTTCCTTTATAAATCGCAGCTGGCGGAAGATCTGCTAAATGCTTTCGCGGTTTAACCTGGCGAAACTCAAGCTTTCGTTCATCAAATTTGCCGTTTTTCTTCATTTTCTCATAGGAAGCCTCTATATCGACTGCCTGTCCATTGTATCCGGGTATTGCCTTCCATACCGGGTCAATTTTAGCATCTGAAGGCGGTATCTCATAGGTTTCTGCCTGTTGTTCTATTTCCATGTAAAGTGAATCATGCTTCTTTGCTACCTCTACAGTATTTCCTTTCATTTCAGTAATAAATTCATTGGTAAACCGATTATTTGTCATGATAAAAGCAATTAAAAAAATAACGCAAAGGGATATTATTTTTTTCATGAGTCCTGCCTCCTCTCATATAAATTATGAAAGATTCGGACAATGTAGAACGAACAAAGGGTACACAAACTTGTAATCTCCTGCTCTTGACGGTGGAAGTAACACAAAAATAGTCAGGGGGTTCCTTCCCGCTGACTACTCTTTTCACTATATTGTGGAACTGCCTGTTATTCTTGGCTGTTTTCCTGATGCTGACGCTGCTCTTTTAGAACAGCTTTACGAGATAAATTGACACGGCCTTGTTTATCAATTTCAATCACTTTAACAAGCATTTCATCGCCTATTTTCACAACATCTTCCACTTTGCCAACACGCTCTTCGGCAAGCTCGGAAATATGAACCAAACCATCTTTTCCGTTGAAGATCTCAACAAATGCACCGAATTTTTCAATTCGTTTTACCTTTCCAAGATAAAGCTGGCCTACGACCACTTCACGGACAATATCTTCAATAATATGTTTTGCTTTTTGGTTCATTTCTTCATCAACAGATGAAATAAATACTGTTCCATCCTGTTCGATATCAATTTTCACGCCTGTTTCATCAATAATTTTATTAATTTGTTTTCCACTCGGTCCAATGACATCGCGGATTTTGTCCGGATTAATGGTCATCGTTAAAATTTTTGGAGCAAATACTGATAGATGCTCACGCGGCTGACCTATTGTAGCCATCATGGAGTCTAAAATTTGCATCCGGCCTTTCTTAGCTTGCTGCAAAGCTTCTTCTAAAATCTCACGCGATAAGCCTTCAATTTTAATATCCATTTGCAGAGCCGTTACACCTTTAGCAGTACCAGCCACTTTGAAGTCCATATCGCCTAAATGGTCTTCCATTCCCTGAATATCAGTTAAAATCGTATAATAGTCACCGGATTTAACTAATCCCATGGCAATACCGGCAACAGGAGCTTTAATTGGCACTCCCGCATCCATCATCGCCAATGTACCTGCACAAATACTCGCTTGTGAAGTAGAACCATTAGATTCCAATACTTCAGCAACAAGACGAATCGTATATGGGAAATCCTTTTCATCTGGAACAACGGCTGAAAGCGCCCGTTCCCCAAGGGCTCCATGTCCAATTTCACGACGACCCGGTCCCCGAATTGGTCCTGTTTCCCCAACACTAAAATGCGGGAAGTTATAATGGTGCATAAAACGTTTTGATTCTTCTATTCCGAGACCATCCAAAATTTGAACATCTCCAAGCGCGCCTAACGTACAAATAGACAGAGCTTGTGTTTGTCCACGTGTGAATAGGCCTGAACCATGTGTACGTGGAAGCAAACTGACTTCAGAAGATAAAGGTCTAATTTCATCAGGATTACGGCCATCAGGACGTACCTTTTCCTCTGTGATTAAGCGGCGTACTTCCGCTTTCACTAATTTATTTAAAATCTCTTTTACATTCTTCATTGTTTCTTCATCTGTTTCTTGTGCTTCATAGTGAGCTAAAACGGTATTCTTTACTTCTGTGATAGCATCCTCGCGTGCATGCTTTTCTTGAACTTGAACTGCTTTGTTCAAATCAGCCAGACACATTGATTTCACTTCTGACTCAAGTTCAGAATCAACCTGATACAAAGTTACTGCCATTTTTTCCTTACCAATTTCAGCTGCAATTTTTTCTTGGAAAGCAATAAGCTTCTTGATTTCCTCGTGACCAAACATAATCGCTTCAAGCATAACTTCCTCTGGAACTTCCTCTGCTCCTGCTTCAACCATGTTTATGGCATCTTTATTCCCTGCAACCGTTAAATCAATGTCACTATGTTCCATTTGTGCAACAGTCGGATTGATCACGAATTGCCCATCAATACGGCCAACAACAACACCAGCAATAGGACCGCCAAATGGAATATCTGAAACGGATAATGCTAACGATGTTCCTAACATGGCCGCCATCTCGGAAGAACAATCCTGTTCTACACTCATAACCATGCTGATACATTGGACGTCATTACGGAATCCATCTGGAAACATAGGACGAATTGGACGGTCAATTAAACGGCTTGCTAAAATAGCCTTTTCACTTGGACGCCCTTCCCTTTTAATAAATCCGCCTGGTATTTTCCCAACAGCATATAACTTTTCTTCATAGTTTACCGTTAACGGAAAGAAATCAACATTCTTTGGTTCCTTTGAAGCTGTTGCCGTACTTAAAACAACCGTATCACCGTATCGAACTAAAACAGCACCGTTCGCTTGTTTTGCTAATTGTCCTACCTCAACAGTTAATTTACGGCCAGCCCAGTCAACAGAATATTCATGTTTATCTTGTCCCATTCATTTAAAACCCCTCTCTACCTATTAAAACTTTAGAGGTACTGCGAAACCATTTTTATTGATCCGCACATACTGATTCTATATAAAAGCATACATATGCTAATTATCATCTATATTCCTACTTATAGTATGTACCATTTTCTGAATTTTAAGCTTAACTTCCCCGTTCGCATATTAATGAGGCAGCACTTCAAAAAATGGGTCGATTTGTTTTGTATGTATATATTTTTATGCTAATAAAAAAGCGGGAAAAATCCCGCTTTCTTACGATTATCGACGTAAACCAAGTCTGTTGATTAATACACGGTAACGTTGAACGTCTTTATTACGTAGATACGTTAATAAGTTACGACGTTTCCCTACCATTTTCAAAAGACCACGGCGTGAGTGATGATCTTTCTTATGAACACGTAAGTGATCATTTAAATTGTTAATGTTTTCAGTAAGGACAGCGATTTGAACTTCTGGTGATCCTGTATCACCTTCATGAGTTTGATACTCTTGGATAAGTTCATTTTTACGTTCTTGAGTGATTGCCATCCGTTTCACCTCCTAATAATTAAAATCCCCTGTTACTGAGCATGCGTCGGTGAGTCGCTCTGCCAAGCAAAGGTTCATTTTTGTACGATAATAAGAATACAACTTTTTACGATAAAATGCAAGTATCAATATGTTTTTCTGGATTATGAAAAAATGAAATAGCATTTTGCTTATCTTTCTCAATCTGTGAGGTCAGTTCTTCAATCCCCGAGAACCTCTTTTCACTTCTGAGCCGCAAATACCACTCAACTGTCACAATTTCTCCGTAAATATCGCCTTTGAAATCAAAAAGAAAAACTTCAACTGTTGGTCTGCCTTTTTGCTCTTTATGGAAAGTTGGTTTATAACCAACATTACAAACTCCCTGATAAGTTTTATTTGCAACAGTCATTTTTACCGCATAAACTCCGGTAGGGGGCAGCATACTTTCATCTGCTGCTTCTATATTAGCGGTTGGAAAACCAATCGTTCTTCCCCTTTTCTCACCATGAACCACCTTGCCCGTTGTTTTAAATACTCGGCCAAGCATTTTTGGAAGAAGCTCCATCCTGCCTTTGCGGATATTTTCTCTGATCAAGGTAGAACTAATTTTTTCCTCGCCTATTTGCAGCTTTTCAATTACAGAGAAAGAAAATTGCTGTCTTGAATGAAATGGTAAAGTTTCCATCTTGCCCTTTCCCATTCGTCCGTAAGAATAATCAAAGCCTGCAGCAACATGCCTTACATTTAAACCAATCAAGTATTGATCGACGAATTCCTGAGGCAGCAGGTTAGCAAACTCCTCTGTAAAGCGAACAATATAAAAATAGTCAATCCCCAGACTATCGATAATCTGAATCTTGTCTTCCAGCGAAGAAATATGCTCAACTCTATCAGTCTTGCCTAGAACAACAGAAGGATGTGGATGAAACGACATGACAGCGCTTTTTATTCCCATTTCCTCAGCTGCCTTTTTGGCCCCATTTATCACTTTCTGATGGCCTAAATGAACACCGTCAAAATAGCCAAGGGCCATAGCCACCGGAGGGAGTTCTTCACGTTTCATATGGTGCGGATGGTCTATGTAAAGTACTTCCACAGTATTTCTCACCTTTTCTTCAACAGCATTTTACTTACCCGATGGTTCTTAGCACCTTTAATGGTTTCATCATCCCTTCTTTTTCCGAGTGATGAACATATATCGCTAAGACCATTCCATCAGTTGTTTCCACCGCGATAGGATTCTCTTCATTTATTAATGATTGCGGAATTGGTAAAACTGCTCCATTTTTGACTTTCTCCGCTATTTTATCATTTATCACGTATTTCGGCAAATAAGCCAATGCTGATTCAATCGGTCTTAGAATCTCCTGAATTGTGCCATTTTCCATTCTCATTTCAACTTCTTCCAGTGTCAAACAATCGGATAAGGTATAGTCAGCTGATTGAATTCGGATTAAGTCAGACATATGCGCCGGAAATCCAAGCCTCTCTCCCATCATAACAGCAAGCGTCCGAATATATGTCCCTTTGCCGCACGTTACCCGGAAGCGGAATGAGATCGTTTCACCGGAAAAATCCAAGCGGTCATCCAGCAGTTCAATCGAATAGATATTGACAAGCCGTGTCGGCCGTTCGACTTCAATTCCTTTTCTGGCATATTCATAAAGCCTTTTGCCATTTACTTTGACTGCAGAGAACATGGGCGGTGTCTGACTGATCGATCCGGTTAATTCCTTAAGAACCTGTTCAATTTCCTGTCTTGGGATGATTCGCTCAATCGTTTTTCTTTCAACCACTTCACCAGATGCATCTTCCGTATGGGTAGAGTAACCGAGAGTTACCTCTCCTTCATAGGATTTCCCGGCATCTGTTATAAACTCCGCGACCTTTGTGGCACGTCCAATGCAGATAGGAAGTACACCGGAAACATCCGGATCCAATGTCCCGGTATGACCAATTTTTTTCGTTTTCAATATTTTCCGCAGTTTAAAGACACAATCATGTGAGGTCATCCCTTTTTCTTTGAAAAGTGGCAGTATCCCTTCCATTTCACATTTCCTTTCATTTATTATCAAGTTTTTTTCTTCATTATGTAATGGTTCAGCAATTAAATGATTTACCTGTAATTAGCTTAAACGCTCTCCTTAAAAAAATGGATAGACATTCGTCTATCCATTCATGTCATTCTGATATGGGATTACACTTTATCATCCTGCTGGTTGTCTTTTTCTTCTTTATGAATTTGATGAAGCAGTGATTCGATTCTGTTTCCGTAATCAACAGATTCATCAAATTCAAATATAATTTCCGGTGTTTTACGCAAGCGAATGCGTTGTCCAATTTCAGAGCGAATAAATCCCTTTGCTTTAGCCAGACCTATCAGCGTATTTTCCCTTTGTTTCTCATCTCCAAGTACGGAAATATACACAGTTGCTTGTTGCAGGTCTCCGGTTACTTGTACATCGGTAACCGTTACAAACCCAATACGCGGGTCTTTAATTTTACGCCCGATAATTTCACCGAGTTCCTTTTTCATTTGTTCTCCCACACGATTTGCTCTAACACTCATCTTCTCACCTCGTTCAATAAAGCCATTAAAGATATTCTATATCGGTGATCGTCCGCTCTATTTCCGGGAACGAATCAAGATATTTTAGGGCATGCTGCAATTCACTTTCAGCCGGAACACGTGCCGATGCGACGACAACAATAGCGATCTTTGTTCTCTGCCACGTATCCTGAAAATCAACTTCTGCTACCGATACATTGAATTTTCGCTTTAAGCGTGTCATGATCCGCTGCAGCACGGCCCTTTTATCCTTTAAGGATTGAGATTCGTAAATCATACATTCACAGGCTGCTAAGCCAACGATCATGTACGTTCCACTTCTTCCATAATATATGCCTCTATAATATCGCCTTCTTTGACGTCATTATAGTTTTTAATGGTTATCCCGCACTCATACCCCTGGCTTACTTCTTTCGCGTCATCTTTAAAACGTTTTAATGCGTCAATTTCACCTTCAAAAATGACGACACCATCACGGATAAGGCGAACGCCGCTGTCACGGGTAATTTTTCCATCCGTTACATAGCTTCCAGCAATCGTTCCAACTTTTGATACTTTAAATGTTTGGCGAACTTCAGCCTGACCAATAATTTTTTCTTCAAATTCAGGATCAAGCATCCCTTTCATCGCCGCTTCAATTTCATCAATCGCTTTATAAATAATACGGTGTAGACGGATATCCACATCTTCAGTTTCTGCAGCCCGTTTCGCATTATTGTCAGGGCGGACATTAAATCCGATTACAATCGCATTAGAGGCTGCTGCAAGAGTGATATCTGACTCATTTATGGCGCCAACGGCTGAGTGAATAATTTTAATATTAACGCCCTCTACATCAATTTTTTTCAGAGATGCAGCAAGTGCTTCAGCTGACCCTTGTACATCAGCCTTAATAATAATATTCAGATCCTTCATTTCACCTTGTTTCATATGCTCAAACAAGTTTTCCAGGCTGACTCTTGTATTCGCACTACGCTGCGCCTGCAATGCTTGGGAAGCTCTTGCCTCGCCGACATGACGGGCTGTTTTTTCATCATCAAAGACAACAAACCGGTCTCCTGCGTGCGGTACATCATTTAATCCCGTGATTTCAACAGGAGTAGATGGACCGGCTTCCTTTACACGGCGGCCGAGGTCATTCACCATGGCACGGACGCGTCCAAATGTACCTCCGACTACAATCGGATCGCCTACTCTTAGTGTTCCATTTTGCACAAGTAATGTAGCTACTGAACCACGGCCTTTATCTAATTGAGCTTCAATAACGGTTCCAACAGCTTTTCGTTTAGGGTTCGCTTTATATTCTTCCACTTCACCTACGAGCAGGATCATTTCAAGCAGATTATCAATACCTTCTCCATTTTTAGCAGAAAGCTGTACAAAAATAGTATCTCCACCCCATGCTTCAGGAACCAATCCGTGTTCTGTTAATTCCTGCATAACGCGATCAGGGTTTGCTGCTGGTTTATCTATTTTATTCACGGCAACAATAATTGGCACTTCTGCAGCCTTCGCATGGTTAATTGCTTCAACTGTTTGCGGCATTACACCGTCATCAGCTGCAACGACAAGAATGGTAATATCCGTGATCTTTGCACCTCTAGCACGCATTGTCGTAAAAGCGGCGTGTCCAGGCGTATCGAGGAAAGTGATTTTTTTGCCATTTTCAACAACCTGATAGGCACCGATGTGCTGTGTAATCCCGCCAGCTTCACCAGCCGTTACCTTTGTGTGGCGGATCGAATCCAATAAAGTTGTTTTCCCATGGTCAACGTGTCCCATAATGGTGACAACAGAAGGTCTTTCGACTAATTCTGCTTCATCATCCTGAGTAAAATATACTTCTAGATCTGTCGCATCAATCTTTATTTCTTCCTCTACTTCTACTCCGTATTCGCCGGCGATCAACTCAATTGCATCTTTATCTAAATCTTGGTTAATGGTAGCCATAACGCCGAGTAAAAATAGCTTCTTGATGATTTCAGATGGCTCACGATGTAATTTTTTTGCCAATTCTGCCACTGTTAAAGATTCACTAAATGTGATTTTCGCAGGCAATTCCTTCTCTTTTTTCTTAACCGGCTGCACTTGCTGCTGCGGTTTTTTATGGTCTTTATTTTTATTTCTGTTTTGGTTATTGCCAGTGTTTTTACCTTTATTTTTATTAAAGCCGCCCTTTTGGTTCGACTGGTTTGGTACATGCTTTTTAGGGGCTGGTTTAGCACCTTTAGCACGTACATCAATATCATTATCCCCATTATTGTTATGTGTTACAGGGGACTTTGTATTGATTGCTACTGCCTTCTTTTCATTTGTCTTTTCTTGTGTCTTCTGATTGCCAGCCTTATTATCTTCTTTGTTTTTAAATATTCCGTCCAATTTTACAACCGCATCCTCTTCTATCATTGTCATATGGTTTGAAACTTCAATATTCATATCTTTTAATTTATTTATAACTTCTTTACTCGATATGTTTTTCTTCTTTGCATATTCATAAACACGCATTTTACTCATATATTCACCCCCGCTGAAATTAATCGAGCAGCGTCATCATTTTTTTAGCAAACCCTGTATCCAATACCGCCACAACTACCCGTGCATCTTTCCCTATCGCATGTCCAAGAATATCACGGCTTTCTACGATTTTGACGGGTACCCCATACGATTTACACTTATCACAAATCTTTTTGGTTGTATTGGAAGAGGCGTCCGCTGATAATAAAATAAGCTTTGCCTTCCCGTTTCTAATTTCCTTCAGGGTCAGCTCCTCGCCCGATATTGTTTTTCGTGCTCGATTAGCTAAGCCAAGCAATGAAATCCATTGATTTTCCTTCATTGAGATAATCGATTCTCCTTTTCGATTAACTGCAGGAGTTCCTCATAGATAGAATCATCAATTGAAACCTGCAAATGGCTGGATAAAACATTTTTCTTTTTTGCCAACAGGACCGTATCTTTGTCCAGTGTGAGGTAGGCACCACGTCCTGATTTTTTACCAGTTACATCAACTGATACTTCCCCTTCCTTTGAGCGAACGATGCGAATGAGTTCCTTTTTTGGCTTCATTTCACCTGTCACAACGCATTTTCGCATAGGGACTTTTCTGCGATTATTCATCATCATCCCTCCAAAAGAATTTAATCTATATCTTCAAATATTGACATTTCTGAATCTTCTTCCACATCTTCTTGTGAAAGACTTAGCAGTGTCTCTTCACGCGGATAGATACCTGCAGCGCGTGCATCCGTTTCGGATTTGATATCAATTTTCCAACCAGTTAATTTTGCCGCTAAACGGGCATTTTGACCGCGTTTACCAATGGCTAAGGATAATTGAAAATCTGGTACAATGACGGTTGTCGCCTTTTCTTCCTCATGAACAATGACATCAAGAACCTTTGACGGACTTAACGCATTGGCTACAAATACGACAGGATCTTGAGACCATTTGACGATATCAATTTTTTCCCCTTTTAGTTCATTTACAATAGCCTGAACCCGGGTTCCTTTAGGACCGACGCATGCTCCGACCGGATCGACTTCCTGGTTATCTGAGTGAACAGATATTTTTGAACGATCGCCTGCTTCGCGTGCCACCGATTTAATTTCTACCGTGCCGTCATAAATTTCCGGAACTTCTATTTCAAATAACCGCTTTAAAAGACCTGGATGTGTACGCGAAACATAGATTTGCGGTCCTTTTGTTGTTTTCTCCACCTTAGTTAAAAAGACTTTAATCCGATCATGAGGCTTATATCTTTCATTTGGCATTTGCTCGTTGCTTGGAAGAATGGCTTCTATTTTGCCCAAGCTTACATAAATAAATTTAGGATCGGTCCGCTGAACAATACCCGTCATAATATCTTCTTCACGATCAATAAATTCAGAATAAATAATTCCCCGTTCTGCTTCACGAACTCTTTGCGTAACAACCTGTTTAGCTGTCTGGGCCGCTATCCGGCCGAAATCCTTTGGCGTTACTTCAAGTTCCACAATATCATTGATTTGATAATTTGGGTTGATTTTGAGGGCATCTTCAAGAGAAATTTCAAGTCGTGGATCAAATACTTCGTCTACAACCTCTTTACGGGCAAATACCCTCATTGTTCCATTACCTAAATGGATATCAATACGGACATTTTGTGCCTGATTAAAGTTGCGGCGATAGGCCGAGATCAATGCGGCTTCAATCGCTTCAATGATGATGTCCCGAGAAATGCCTTTTTCTTTTTCTAGTAATACCAGAGCATCTAATAATTCACTGCTCATGAGAATGTATCCCCCTTTTTAACGGTCCTTACAATTATTAAGAGAACGTAACTGCAAGTCTTGCCTTTGCTATCTTTTCATATGGAATATTGATTATTTTCTTTCTTGTTTTCACTTTTATTTCTAGTGTTACATTTTCTCCATCGAAGGCTGTTAGAATTCCTTCAAATGCTTTTTCTCCATCGATGGGTTCATACGTTTTCATATAAACATTTTTTCCAATTGCTTTTTCAATATCGGCTGGCTTTTTCAGAGGACGTTCAGCACCGGGTGAGGATACTTCAAGAAAATAATTATGCTCAATCGGATCTGCTTCATCCAGTTTTTCACTTAGTCTTTCACTTACCGAACCGCATTCCTCAATATCAACGCCGCCTTCTTTGTCGATAAAAACACGAAGAAACCAGTCTCTTCCTTCTTTGACATATTCAATATCAACCAGTTCAAGTCCTAAATCCTCGATAATCGGACTAGCAAGCTGGCTTACAATTTCTGTCACTTTGCTCACAGTTTCCCTCCTTTACCTGCCACTCATCACAGCAATGGATGAATATAGAAAACTCCTGTATATCGCTTGCGCCATCTAAGAATGGCTTGGAGCACAGGAGTTACAAGAATCAATCGTATTGTTTACAGCAAGACCGATTCAAAAGATTATTAGAACCCTTCGCAAAAAAATACATACACAATACGAAAGAGTGGGTTTCCCCACTCTTAGTTACCAAAGTTATCCTTAGTATTTCCACTAAAACTATAACATAACCAAAAACTTAATGCAAACGGAGAAAAGCGGAAGCGGCTTGACTTCAGCCGGCAAATTTGAACCTGATTAGAATAAGGACAATTGGTTTTGATCCGGAAGTGATTCAAGGCAGCCCTGGCTGTCCAAATATTCTAGAATCGTCTTCGAAACCTTTCCTCTTTGCTGCAGGTCTTCTTTTGAAAGAAATTCGCCGTCTTTACGGGCCTTTACAATATTAAAGGCTGCGTTTGTCCCAAGTCCGGGAATGGCATTAAATGGCGGAATTAACGATTTGCCGTCAATAATAAATTCATTCGCACTAGAGTGGTATAAATCAATTTTTTTAAAAGAAAAGCCTCTTTCTGTCATTTCTAAAGCAAGCTCTAATACAGTCAGAAGGTTCTTCTCTTTCGTTGAGGCATCAAGACCCTTGCCATTAATCTCATCTATTATCGCCCGAATCGCTGCCGGTCCCTTAACCATTGCTTCGACATCAAAATCCTCTGCGCGGACTGTAAAGTAAGCCGCGTAATACCAAAGCGGGTGATGCACTTTAAAATAAGCAATCCGGACAGCCATTAAAACATAGGCTGCAGCGTGCGCTTTCGGGAACATATATTTAATCTTCTTGCATGAATCAATGTACCATTCCGGTACTTCATTTTTACGCATTTCCTCTTCCATTTCATCTGTCAAGCCTTTCCCTTTACGGACAGATTCCATGATTTTGAATGCAAATGAAGATTCGAGGCCTTGGTAAATTAAATAGACCATAATATCGTCCCGGCAGCCGATTACTTCTTTCAGTGTACAAATATTATTTTGAATCAGTTCTTGGGCATTTCCGAGCCATACGTCCGTTCCGTGGGAAAGACCGGAAATTTGCAGCAGCTCTGAGAAAGTTGTCGGTTTCGTATCTTCAAGCATTTGCCGCACAAATCGGGTACCAAATTCAGGTATACCTAATGTTCCAGTTTTACAATTAATTTGTTCTTCCGTTACACCAAGCGGCTCCGTACTGGTAAATATTTTCATTACTTCGCGGTCATCGACCGGAATGGTCTTTGGATCAATTCCGCTCAAATCCTGAAGCATCCTAATCACGGTCGGATCATCGTGTCCAAGTATATCAAGTTTCAGGACATTATCATGGATGGAATGGAAATCAAAATGGGTTGTCCGCCATTCAGAGTTTCGATCATCTGCCGGAAACTGTATCGGAGAAAAATCATATACATCCATATAATCCGGAATAACGATGATGCCGCCCGGGTGCTGCCCTGTTGTCCGTTTTACACCCGTACAACCGGTAGCAAGCCGCTCAACTTCGGCACCACGGAATTGAAGATTATTATCATTCTGATAGGCTTTTACATAACCAAAAGCGGTTTTGTCGGCAACCGTACCGATCGTACCGGCACGATACACATTATCTTCACCGAATAATACTTTCGTATAATCATGGGCACGTGCCTGATATTCACCGGAGAAATTCAAGTCAATATCGGGGACCTTATCACCTTTAAAGCCCAGGAAGGTTTCAAACGGAATATCATGACCATCCTTTTTATATTGAGTCCCGCATTTTGGACAATCTTTATTCGGCAAATCGAAACCAGAACCTACCGAACCATCATTGAAAAATTCGGAGTGTTTACATTCCGGGCAAACATAATGCGGCGGCAATGGATTGACTTCTGTTATTTCCGTCATTGTCGCAACAAATGACGATCCTACCGAGCCCCGCGAACCAACAAGATATCCGTCATCAAGTGATTTTTTCACTAGTTTATGGGAAATCAAGTAAATCACAGAGAATCCATTCCCAATAATACTCGCTAGTTCTTTTTCTAAGCGTGCCTCAACAATTTCCGGAAGCGGGTCGCCGTAAATTTTCCGTGCCATGGTGTAGCTTAAATTTCGCATTTCATCCTCGGCACCTTCAATTTTTGGTGTATACAGATCATCTTTAATCGGTTTTATTTCGTCAACCATATCAGCAATTTTATTTGTATTATCCACGACGATCTCTTTTGCCTTTTCCTTGCCTAAAAAGGCGAACGCATCAAGCATTTCATTTGTTGTTCTAAAATGAACATCCGGCAGTTCATGACGGTTTAATGGATTTGCTCCACCCTGTGAATTAATCAGGATTTTTCGGTAAATTTTATCATTTGGATTCAGGTAATGAACATTCCCTGTTGCCACAACCGGTATGTTTAATTTTTCACCAAGTTTGACAATGTTCCCGATAATTTCCTCTAAAGCCTTTTCATCTTTAATAAGCTCCATCTCTATTAAAGGCCGATAAACTTCCTTCGGGTGAACCTCAAGATAATCGTAAAATTCAGCAACCTTCTCCACTTCATCAGGGGATTTCTGCATCATTCCTTCGAATACCTCTCCCTTATCACAAGCAGACCCGACAATAATTCCTTCACGGTATTTCTGCAGAATGGAGCGTGGGATTCTCGGAACACGGTAAAAATACTGGATATGGGCAATAGATACGAGCTTAAAGAGATTTTTTAATCCTGTATCATTTTGTGCCATCAAAATACAATGGCGCGGTCTTGCCCGCTGGTAAGCATTCCCTTTCCCCATATTATCATTTAGCTGGTCATGGAACTCGACCCCTTTTTCATTTGCATCTTTTAACATTTTGAGAAGAATATAGCCGGTTGCCTCAGCATCATAAATCGCGCGGTGATGCTGGGTCAATTCAACATTCAACTTTTTCGCCAATGTATTTAAACGATGGTTCTTCATTTCCGGATAAAGAAAACGCCCTAATTCCAAGGTATCAATGACGGGGTTAGCAGCTTTTGGCAGTCCAATACTCTTGTAACCAACATTTAAAAAGCCCATATCAAATGAAGCATTATGTGCCACAAGCACAGCATCCCCGGTCCAGGTATGGAATCTTTTTAAAACAGCTTCTACTTCCGGTGCATTTACCAGCAGGTCATCGGTAATTCCAGTCAGATTAATAATCGTAGCTGAAAGTGGATGATGCGGATTGGCAAATGATTCAAATCTGTCGACTATCTCGCCATTGTGGATTTTGACTGCAGCGAGTTCAATAACTGTATCGTAAACGGCAGATAGTCCTGTTGTTTCGACGTCAAATACAACAAATGTATCATCTTCCAATTTTCGATGGGCTGAATGATAGGCAATGGGCACACCGTCATCGACTAAATTCGCTTCTACCCCATATAAGATTTTAATATCATTCTTTTTACCGGCTCCAAATGCTTCCGGGAATGATTGGGCCCCGGCATGGTCCGTAACGGCAATGGCTTTATGCCCCCATTTTTTCGCCTGACTGATAAGTGCGCTGACAGGAGTAACGGCATCCATTTGACTCATTGGTGTATGAAGATGAAGTTCAACTCGCTTTTCTTCTTCTGGTGCTGTATCTTTTCTGCTCGGCGGAGTGATTTCATTGATGTCATTTCCAATCATAACGAGATCACGAACAAACGTATCGTTTTGAATGCTTCCACGTACCTTTAACCACATTCCTTTTTTCACCAGACCAAAAAGAGCGGCATCTTCTTTATCCCGTGAAAACATTTTGACCATAATGGAACTCGTATAGTCTGTGATCTTAAAAGTTAATAGTGTCCGGCCGCTGCGCAGCTCCTTTGTCTCCGCAGAAAATACATATCCTTCGATTGCAATGCGGCGCTCTTCATCAACAATCTCTTCCAGCCTTTTGAATTCAACATCATCACGGATCGTTAAACCAATCATTAGCGGACCGCTATATTCCACACCTTCGACCGCTTCCTTCTCTTCTTTTTTCTGCATATCCATGAGTGCCTGCAACCCGCGTTCTGCATCTTCTTTTTGTTTCGCTTTGATAAATTCCTCATATTGCTCATTCGCTGCTTCAGTTGAAATTTCTGTATCAAACATCAATTGCGGAAAACCATATTCCGTAAATACTTGCGAAATCAGACTGGTGTATTTCTTCTTAATAGACATACTTTCCATTTCATTGCGTACCTTAATCTGCAATTTATTTCCCTGCAATGACGGAATTTGTTCATTTAGTAGCTTTAGAACCGGCGGTGAAATGCCGTCTATTTCCTGAATACAAGTCTGCCAATATTCGGCAATAAGCTTTTCAGTATAGTGTGTATCAAGTACCCGGATTGAAAACGATGTTTGCGCAATATAGGAAAAAGTTTTCTCTAATTGGTCACTCAATGCGCGAAAAACTTTGTAAGGCAGGATTTTTTCAAATAAAAAGTGAAAATGCCATTTTCTAGCCTTCTTTTCAATGACCAGTTTTTCAATTTGGGCATTGGAAAAATACGGCATAATGGCATCTTCAGTAAGCTGCAGTTGTTGGAGTAAGAGCTGAAATCGCTCAATTCTGCCAGAATCCATGCTCATGTATCTACCTCTCTCCTCCGTTTAAAATCTATCTATATCTTTCATTCATATTTTATCTTCACTCTCGTATTATAACATATAAGTTTAAGGTGAACAGGTATTTCCATATTTATGAATGACAGCGTAAAAAGGGCTGTCCTCTTGATTGGACCTCCCCTTTTACACCATTTGACTTTGTGAAGTTTACAATGTTTCAAGCAGCACGGATATTTTAGCCATCAGTTCATCTGTATGAACTTCAAACATTTCGTCTGTTTTACGAACTTTTACTTCGACAATTCCTTCTCCAGCTTTTTTCCCTACTGTCACACGAATCGGCAGCCCAATTAGATCACTATCAGCAAACTTAACCCCCGGTCTTTCCTGACGATCATCAAGAAGAACCTCAAGCTTGTTTTGCTTCATTTCAGCATAAAGCTTCTCCGCCAATGCCGCCTGCGCTTCATCCTTCATATTGACAGCAACAAGATGAACATCAAATGGAGCAACACTAACAGGCCAAATCAAACCTTTATCATCATTAAATTGTTCTGCAATAGCAGCCATCGTACGTGAAACACCAATTCCATAACAGCCCATAATAAATGGTTTTGTTTTTCCATTTTCATCAAGGTAAACCGCATTCATCGCTTCGCTATAGCGGGTACCAAGCTTGAATACATGTCCTACTTCAATACCTTTGGCAAATAAAATCCTTCCAATACCATCCGGCGAAGGATCTCCCTCCTGGATGAAGCGAAGATCTTCATAGCGTGAGACAGTGAAATCCCGTTCTGGATTTACATTGATATAGTGATAGTCCTCTTCATTTGCTCCGCATACACCATTGACAATCGCCTTTACTGCATGATCGGCAATGATTTCTACGCCGGATACAGCAACAGGTCCAAGGGATCCTACTGAACAGCCAAGAACCTCTTTCGTTTCCTCGGGCTCAGCCAATTCCACAACCCCGGCCTGATATAAATTTTTCAATTTTATATCATTTACTTCATGGTCACCACGAACAAGAACCAATACAAACTGATCATCCACTTTAAACAGCAGTGATTTAATACAATCCTCAGCTGTTACATTTAAGAAGGCGGACACATCCGCAATCGTCTTTTGGTTTTCTGTTAATACTTTTTCCATTTCTTTTGCTGTTTCAGCTTTTTTCTCATACTGAACATCAACTGGAGCCATTTCAATATTAGCTGCATAGGTAGATGTATCTGAATAAGCGATGGTATCTTCACCAACATCAGATAATACCATAAATTCATGAGTATCTTTTCCACCCATTGCCCCTGAATCAGCAATAACGGCACGGAAATTTAAGCCGCAGCGGGAGAAGATATTGTGATAAGCCTGAAAAATATCAGCATAGGTTTCATCAAGACTTTCTTGTGAAGCATGGAAGGAATAACCGTCCTTCATGATAAATTCTCTTCCGCGTAATAAGCCAAAACGTGGTCTTTTTTCATCACGGAATTTTGTTTGGATTTGATATAAGCTAAGCGGCAGCCGCTTGTAAGATTTCACTTCATCACGGACAAGGCTTGTAATAACTTCTTCGTGCGTGGCCCCTAAGGCAAACTCACGGTTATTACGATCATGCAGCCGCATTAATTCTGGACCATATGTATACCATCTTCCGGATTCCTGCCACAGTTCCGCAGCTTGCAGCGCCGGCATTAATAATTCAACAGCACCGGAATGATCCATTTCTTCGCGGACAATCTGCTCTACTTTTTGCAGCACACGCTTGGCTAATGGCAAATAGCTGTATATTCCGCTTGCATTCTGACGCATAAAACCAGCACGCAATAATAATTGATGGCTCTTAATTTCTGCATCTGCGGGAACTTCCCTTAATGTGGGGATAAGCATCTTACTTTGTTTCATCTACTAGCACCTCTATATTTAATGAATGTCATGAAAAATGTATGTGGCAGGCTCAAATGTGTTCCTGCCACATTGAATCGTTAATCTAAAAAGAATCTTTGTATATCATTCCATGTAACAACCAGCATAAGAAGCATAAGTAAAGCAAAGCCCAAGAAATGCACCATACCTTCCTTCTGGCGGTCAACCGGTTTACCGCGGACAGCTTCTACGGCAAAAAACAATAATCTTCCACCATCAAGTGCCGGAATTGGAAGCAGGTTCATAATTCCCAGATTCACGCTCAACATAGCTGCCCATTTCATCAAGTAAATAACACCGCCTGTTTGGGCCACCATGTCTGTCGATTGATAGATTCCAACAGGACCTGATAAGGCATCGATGGAAAATTCACCTGTGATTAGTTTTCCTAAAGCGAAGAATATTTCCTTTGTCCAGAAATAGGTTTCAGATACTCCATAGGAAATCGCTTTTACAGGGGATTTTTCGGTTGGGCTGTAGACGCCAATTACCCCTATTTGCCTCCCCTTTGCATCCTTACTGATGTTTGGTGTAACAGGTATCTCCATTTCCTCTCCAGCACGCTCGATAGAGAATGTTAATTCATTTTCCGGGTTTTTGCGAATGATTTCTACGACATCCGGCCATTCTGCAATTTCCGCTCCGTTAATGGCATGAACAATATCGCCTTCTTTCAGTCCCGCTGAAATCGCTGAACCGTCTTTAGTCAGTTTCCCGAGAACAGGTTCTGTCGATGGAACACCTTGAATAAATGCCAGAATAACAAAGACAACGAAAGCGAGGACAAAGTTCATCGCAGGTCCGGCAAAAATGGTTAACGTTCTTTGCCAAAGTGTTTTGGAAGCAAACTGACGGTTATATGGAGCTATTTGCGTTTCTGATCCATTTTCAACGTATACTGCATCGGGAAGAATTTCATAAGTACGAAGCACTTCTTCTTCATCCCCGTCCAGGTATCCTTTAATAAACAAATCGTGCTCCGCATCAGCTTGTTCTACTTCCATTACAAGGCAATCGGGAAACTTATTTTTATTGTTTAAGACAATTTTTTGAACTTTATTTTCATTATTCAGCAATAACCCTACACGATAGCCTGGCTTAATCTCGATCATTTCAGGATCTTCACCGGCCATTCTCACGAATCCCCCAATAGGCAGCAGACGAATCGTATATACTGTCTCATTCTTTTTAAAAGAAAGCACCTTTGGACCAAAACCAATTGCAAATTCACGGCATAAGATACCCGCTCTTTTGGCCAACATTAAATGACCTAGTTCATGAAAAAAGACAAGCGCTCCAAATATCACGATGAAGGCTATAACAGTAGTCAATATATTACCACCTTTTTAAAGAATTAAGTAAAAGACTTACGTTTATTTTTGCGGCATCATTGAATAATCGATTGAAGATAGGCTCTAGTTTCACGATCAATTTCTTCAATTTCAGCAAGGCTTGGAGATTCCTGTTTTTGATGCTGATTTAAAGCTTTCTCAACACAATCTTCAATTTGTAAAAACGTGATCCGTTTTTCTAAAAATGCAGCAACAGCTGTTTCATTGGCTGCATTCAATACCGTTGGATAGGAGCCGCCGGCCTTACCAGCCTCAATGGCAAGTTTTAAACAACGAAAGCGCTCCAAATCGATCTCTTGAAAATGCAATTGTCCAATTTTAGCTAAATTTAAACGGTGTGCATGAAGGAGGGGAAGACGATCTGGATAGGATAAAGCATACTGGATCGGAACCCGCATATCCGGACTGCCAAGCTGCGCAATCACACTGCTGTCATGAAATTCAACCATGG
The DNA here is from genome assembly GCF_014207535.1 of Bacillus benzoevorans. Lineage (GTDB taxonomy): Bacteria > Bacillota > Bacilli > Bacillales > Cytobacillaceae > Bacillus_BD > Bacillus_BD benzoevorans. Next base: position 458,714 of record NZ_JACHGK010000001.1, on the reverse strand, counting down.
AATGAATAACACTTTCCTTATGCAGTAATACATCAATTTTTTCATAGGGAAGCGCAAATAGCCAATGTGCTTCAATGACTTCCAGTCCTTTATTCATCATGGAAGCAGAATCAATCGTGATTTTAGCACCCATTGACCAATTGGGATGATGAAGAGCCTCTTCAATCGTTACTGAATTTAATTCATCTCTTGTTCGATCACGAAAACTTCCACCGGAAGCCGTTAAGATGATTCTTTCTATATTCTTTGTTCTTTCTCCTTGCAACGCCTGAAAAATGGCGGAATGTTCGCTGTCTACGGGGAGAATCGGAACTCCGGAATTCTTTGCCGCTTCCATGACAAGATGACCGGCTGTAACGAGTGTTTCCTTATTTGCCAGCGCAATTGTTTTATGTGCTTCAATCGCCTGCAGAGTCGGCTGGAGCCCTACACTTCCCATTACTCCGTTTACCAGTATTTCAGACTTATCATATACAGCGACATCCGTAATTCCTTCTTCCCCATACGTAAATGAAATTCCGGGAAATTCTGCTTGGAGCATTTCTGCATCCTCTTTATTTATAGTTGATACCAATTCAGGAGACAAGTCATGAATGATCTTTCTTGCCAAAGGAATATTTCTTCCGACAGACATGGCGGCTAATGAAAATTCCTTCCGATGATTCTTAAGAATATCAACTGTCTGCGTTCCTATTGAACCAGTTGCACCTAATAAACTAATATATTTCAATGACCCCTCATCTCCTACACAATTGCCTCACTTGTTATTTTTTATCATATTAACAATGATGACTTTACATTCCACTACAAAGAACTGATTTCCTCTTCTATTCTACAAGATGAAAAAGTAGATCAGCGGACAAACAAATAAAAGACTATCGAAGCGGTCCAATATTCCTCCATGCCCTGGGAGGATATTTCCAGAATCCTTTACGTTATAATGTCTCTTTAACGCTGATTCAACCAGATCTCCTATTTGTCCAAAAATGGATAAAAAGATGGTAACAACGGCAATCCAGGCAATGGCAACGTCCATATCAGTGATCAGAACATAAATAATACTGACAATAATGGCACTAATCGTGCCGCCCAATGCCCCTTCAACGGTTTTATTTGGACTAATCTCAGGCCATAGTTTTCTTTTTCCCAATTTTCGTCCAATTAAATAAGCTCCTGAATCCGTCGTCCAGATGATAAATAAGGCATAAAAAATAAAAACAAGACCATTTTCTCTCGTTTCGATAAAATAATAGAAACCCATTCCAATATATAAAGTACACATCATCGAAAAGGATACATCATCAAATGTAAAACGATTTTTTGTCGCTACCGTATAGGTTAAAAATAACAATACAGCCAGAAGAGCAATTTCAACCTTTGTCAGATTAATGGACTCTAAAATAAATTGATATTGGCCGGGAATCAAGAAACTCCATAAAACGAGCAGGGATATGACCCCTGGAAAGGAAAATAATTTTAGCTCCCTCATTTTTAATAATTCATAAAGAGCAATGGATGCAAAAACATAGGTGAGCGCAATAAATGGTAATCCTCCCCATATTGTGAAGGAAATCAAAACCGCCCCGAAAATGACTGCTGTAATAACTCTTTGCTTCATCTAAGTCAACACCTTTACTGTACTCCTCCAAAACGCCGCTGGCGATTTTGAAACACTTCGATTGCTTCTAATAGGTGGTTTTCTGTAAAATCGGGCCAAAGCACATCAGTAAACCAAAATTCCGTATAGGCAAGCTGCCAAAGCATAAAATTACTTAATCGTATTTCACCACTTGTTCGAATTAATAGATCGGGATCCGGCAAACCTTTTGTCATTAAATATTCCGCAAAAACTTCTTCTGTTATTTCGTTTCCATTCAGTATACCACTTTTACAGTCATTTAAGACGCTTTTCACCGCCTCAATTATTTCTGCTCTGCTCCCGTAGTTTAAAGCGAAATTTAAAATTAAACCTGTATTATCCTTCGTTTCACGGATAGCTTTATCCACCGCGCTGGTCGTGTGCGCAGGAAGCCCCTCCTTATACCCCATCATTTGAACCTTTACATTTTCTTCAATTAATTCCGGAAGAAAGGTACCTAAAAATTCCTCTGGAAGCTTCATTAAATATTCCACTTCTGTTTTTGGGCGCTTCCAATTCTCCGTAGAAAAAGCGTAAAGTGTGAGCACCTTTACATCCAATTGATTAGCTATTTTCGTAATTTTTCGAACAACTTTCATTCCTTCATGATGCCCAGCAATTCTTGGTAAAGCCCTTTTTTTAGCCCACCGCCCATTTCCATCCATAATAATGGCAATATGGGAGGGAATGGGTTGTTTCATTACTTCTGTCATTCGATCGCGGAGATTGGAAGAGATATCTGCTTTCTTCCATATATTAAATTTATTAAACATTTATTGCTCCTCCAAAAAGATTTATCTCATCCTCCGACAAAAATCAGTTATTCGTACAAAGGCAAGTGGATTTCTTTCTTTCATATCATACCAAAAATACGATAAGATATCTCTATAAAAAAGGTTGATTCACCTATAAAATCACTGCTTATCAATATCCTCGATATATTTTTGCTCCACGTAACTGCTTTTATTACGAAAACCCGTAACATGATTAAAAACCCCCTAATCAATAGAGGGTTCTCTTTCACAAAAGATGTGTCCGAATTATACTTCAAGTATTTCTTTCTCTTTTTCTTTCGTCATTGAATCGATCTTGTTGATATACTCGTCAGTGACTTTTTGAACTTCATCAGAATATCCGCGAAGATCATCTTCTGTGATCTCACCGGATTTTTCAAGTTTTTTCAAGTCATCATTGGCATCTCTGCGTACATTTCTAATCGCAACTTTCGCTTCCTCAGCTTCCTTTTTGACCAATTTAGCTAATTCTTTGCGGCGTTCTTCTGTCAAAGCTGGAATCGCTAAACGAATCATATTTCCGTCATTAGTTGGATTTAAGCCAAGATCAGATTTTAAAATGGCCTTTTCAATCTCGCCTAAAATCGTTTTATCATACGGCTGGATGACTAAAAGCCGCGCTTCAGGAACAGAAATACCGGCTAATTGGTTTACTGGTGTTGGAGCACCATAATAATCAACTGAAATACGATCTAAAAGTGAAGCATTAGCCCTTCCGGCACGAATACTTGCAAGTTCCCGTGAATAAGCCTGAATCGCTTTAGTCATTCTGTCTTTTGCATTAGCTACAACTTGTTTCGGCATGATTATTTCCCCCTTACAATAGTTCCGATTTTTTCACCCATGACGGCACGCTTGATGTTTCCATTTTCCATAATAGAAAAAACAATAAGTGGAATGTCATTATCCATACATAAAGACGAAGCTGTTGAATCCATTACAGCAAGTCCTTCCTTAATGACATCTAAGTATGAAAGCTCATCGTATTTTTTCGCCGTTTTATCAATACGAGGATCTGCTGAATAAACTCCATCCACATTATTTTTCGCCATTAATATGACTTCTGCTTCAATCTCTGCGGCTCTTAATGCAGCCGTTGTATCAGTTGAAAAATAAGGATTTCCTGTACCAGCTGCAAAAATAACAACCCGCTTTTTCTCTAAATGGCGGATGGCTCTTCTCCGGATATACGGCTCTGCTACCTGGCGCATTTCAATAGATGTTTGGACCCTTGTCTCACAGCCAAACTGCTCAAGACTATCCTGTAATGCCAGCGAATTCATAACGGTAGCAAGCATTCCCATATAATCTGCTGTCGCCCTGTCCATGCCCATTTCCTCGCCAATTTTACCGCGCCAAATGTTTCCGCCGCCAACAACAACGGCTACTTCAACACCAAGATCAGCCAGTTCCTTTACTTGTGATGCAACTGATTTAATGACTGCCGGATAAATTCCAAACCCCTGTTCACCTGCTAAAGCTTCTCCGCTTAGTTTTAAGACAACACGTTTATATTTTGGGCTCTCCATAGAAACCTCCATATGTATTATACTACTCTTTTCCTTATTTGCTTTAAAAACAGGGAACACAATGTGTTCCCTGTATGACAAAACATCTCAGCAAATATTATTTCTTCATTTGGTTCATAACTTCTTCAGCGAAGTTTTCTTCACGTTTCTCTAGACCTTCTCCTACTTCGTAACGAACGAATTCGCGTACAGTTGCGCCTTTAGATTCAACAAATTTACGTACTTTTTGATCTGAATCTTTTACAAATGCTTGGTCAAGCAGACAGATATCTTCAAAGTATTTGCCTAAACGTCCTTCAACCATTTTCACTACGATCTTTTCAGGTTTACCTTCGTTAAGCGCTTGTTGTGTAAGTACTTCGCGTTCATGTTCAACTTCTTCAGCTGATATTTGATCGCGGGATACATATTTAGGATTTAAAGCAGCAATGTGCATAGAAACATCTTTGGCAGTATCTGCATCTGTTGTACCTTCTAATACTGTTAATACACCAATTCTTCCGCCCATATGAAGGTATGCACCAAATGCATCATTATCCGTTTTAGTTTTTACTTCAAAACGGCGAAGATTCATTTTTTCTCCGATTTTTGCAATCGCTGCGCTGATATGGTCTGCAACAGTTGCTCCATTCGCCATTGTAGATGCTAATGCGGCATCAACATCTGCTGGTTTAGCTGCTAGTAAATGTTCAGCTAATTCTTTTACAAGGGTTTGGAATCCTTCGTTTTTAGCAACGAAGTCTGTTTCAGCATTTACTTCTAAAATAACAGCATCATTTCCATTTACTACCACAGATGTTAAACCTTCAGCAGCAATACGGTCTGCCTTTTTCGCAGCAGATGCCATTCCTTTTTCACGTAAAAAGTCAATTGCTTTATCCATATCACCGTCAGTTTGCGTTAATGCCTTTTTGCAGTCCATCATACCTGCACCAGTTTTTTCACGAAGTTCTTTAACCATTTGCGCTGTAATAGTAGCCATAATGTATCTTCCTCCTAATAATTTATGTATTCAATTCGCAATTCCTTCAAAAAAAGGTGATAAAGGGGGCTTCCCTCTTATCACCTTTCCCTGTCTAAATCCAGTCTATTCTATATTATAAGGCTTATTCTTTCAATTAAGATTAAGCGTTTGTTTCTACTACTTCTACTTCTTCGCCTTGCTTCGCTTCTAAGATAGCATCTGCCATTTTACCTGTTAATAATTTAACAGCGCGGATTGCATCATCGTTTGCAGGGATAACCACATCAATTTCATCCGGATCGCAGTTTGTATCAACAATACCGACGATAGGAATGTTTAATTTGTGTGCTTCTGCAACAGCAATTCTTTCCTTGCGAGGGTCGATAATGAAAAGTGCATCAGGAAGACCTTTCATATCTTTGATACCGCCTAAGAATTTTTCAAGACGTTCTTGTTCTTTTCTCAATTGAACGACTTCTTTCTTTGGTAATACATCAAATGTACCATCTTCAGCCATTCTTTCGATATCTTTTAAACGTCCAATACGCTTTTGGATAGTTTCAAAGTTAGTTAATGTACCGCCTAACCAGCGTTGGTTAACATAGTACATACCAGAACGAATTGCTTCTTCTTTTACTGAATCTTGAGCTTGTTTCTTTGTACCAACAAATAAAACAGTACCGCCGTTAGCAGCAAGTTCTTTCATCCAATTGTAAGCTTCTTCAACCTTTTTAACTGTTTTTTGCAGGTCGATGATATAAATGCCGTTACGCTCTGTGAAAATGTATTTTTTCATTTTTGGGTTCCAACGGCGTGTTTGGTGTCCGAAATGTACACCAGCTTCAAGTAATTGTTTCATTGAAATAACTGACATGATAGTTCCTCCTAGTGGTTTTTATTTTCCTCCGCCTATATCATTTCTTAATAGAAACTGAAATAAATCAGCACCATCCACTCAGATCAATAGACGTGTGTATTAACACCGTTTTAAAATATAACATATATGTGAAGGGAAAATCAAGTTATTCTTATTTGTTTTCGCGAAATTTAAGAAGAAGTTCAATTTCTGTTTTTCCCTTTTTCAATTTTTGCGCCATTTCTTTCTCCGAGATCCCCTCTTTTTTCATGATCAGGACTTGCGTGAGTAAGGAGTCTTGGATCAATGCTTCGGTCTGCTTTGTCTTTCCTTTTTCAGCAAGAGATAAAGCTTGTTTCATGTCTAAAATTGATTTTCTCTGTTCTTTGTTTTCTATAGCTTGAGGGGGAATAGAAACCTCTTGTTTTTTTTGCGTATGCTGCTGGTAGGCCTTAACAGCCTGCAAACTGACTGTTTTTTCAAGCTGCGAGGAAAGATCCAGCGCTTCCCTGGTTAACTCGATCTTTTCCATTTCACTGTTATGCACCACTTCCGGTTCGTGACTTAACGGGAGATCAACAGGTTTAGAAGAGAATGATTCAACAGAGAAATTCTGCTTTTCATCTTTTATCTTTTTAACTTCACGGATAAAATGTTCGTTTTCGTCCTTCATTTCTAATAAATAAGAATTGATCAGCAGTTCCATTTCCTTTATCGCCTTTTTTTGATTTTCCTCCACCTGAAGAAGCTTATTCTGGCGTAAAAATAAGATGACAATAGCCAGCATAGCTATGATATTCAATATTATACTGACAATAATAAGAAAGACTAACATATGACCCCTCTATCCTTATGCTTCAATGATTGTACTTAATAAGAATAATCCTAGAACTGATTCCCTTTATCATTTCTTTCATTATATAAGTTTTTCTAGAGCTTTTCTTAGTTTATAAATACATTTGGAATGGATTTGTGAAATTCTTGATGTAGAGAGATTCATGATTTGTCCAATTTCGGTCAAAGTTAACTCTTCTTGATAAAATAAGCTAATGACAAGTTGTTCTTTTTCATTTAATTGTGCTATTAATTCAGACATTTCTTGAATGACTTCATTTTTCAAGACATTTTCTTCCGGGATGACAGCTCTTTCATCTTTTATTGTTAAGATCGGTAATCCCGGATCGTCATGTTCTTTTACTCCCTCATCCAATGATAATACATTAGCGAAGAAATATTCATTCGTTGTGGTATAGACTTCTTCAATCGGTATCTTCAATTCTTCAGCAATTTCTTCTGCTGTAACATTCCGCAAATATTGCTGCTCAAGCTTTCCGATTACTGCATCCATTTTTTTCGCCTTGTCCCTTGTACTTCTTGGAAGCCAGTCTTCCTTTCTTAATCCATCTAAAATAGCACCACGTACCCGGAACGAGGCATATGTATCAAATTTCAGGTCTCTTTTTGGATCAAATTTTTCCAGTGCATCATATAAGCCCATCATCCCAAGGCTTTTCAGATCTTCTCTGGAAACATTCTTAGGGAGTGATACAGAAATGCGCTGTACATGGTAACTAACAAGAGATAGATACTTTTTGATTAAAAAGTTGCCGGCATCCTCGTCACGGGAGGTTGTCCATTTTTCCCAATATTGCTGTTCATCTTCTGTTGCAGCATGTACCATTTAGACTCTGTCGCCCCCTTCGTCAACTTATAAATAGGTGATTCCTTTATTTACCGTTCTGATGGATAAAACTCCTGACTTTGGATTGAATTCTATCGTTCTTCCGCTATTACCTCCGGTATCCTCGCCAACAAGAGATATTCTTAGAGATAATAGTTGTTTTTTTACGGCTTCAACATTTCTTGGACCAATCCGCATCATGTCACTATTGCTTGTAAATTGAAACATTTGCGCCCCGCCGGCGATCTTCGCTTTTAAGACCTCTTTTCTTGCTCCTTGCTGCAGAAGACGTAATACCAGTTCTTTTACAGCCGTATCAGCGAATTTTGCCAGATTGAGTGCACTTGTACTATTTTTAGAAAGAGATGAGTCCGGGAGCATCACATGTGCTAATCCCCCTAATTCCCTAGACTTGTCATAGATCACAACGCCGACACAAGAGCCCAGCCCCGAAGTGCGAATCAAATCAGGAGAAGAGACGATATTCATATCAGCTATTCCGACTTTCACTATTTGCTGTATCCTATTCATCGATAGCAACTCCTAGTGAACGAAAAATTTTCTCAGACGAATCCGGATCCGGGAAAAGAAAGAAATGCCCATCCATACTTTCAGTTCGATTATTCTCCACATCTTTAAAAGCCGTTTCAATGACTAAACAATAATCGCTAAATTGGGATAGTTCAACAAATCCATATGAAATCACGGCGCCAATCATATCGATGCTCATCGCTGGAACGGAGGGATGCATCTTGAGACCGGTGAAATCAGATAAAGAAGATATATAGGAGCCGACAAGGATATTTCCTAACTCCTGAAATGCCGATATAGATAATTCATCGTATGGCGGTGCCGCAAATGAAAAGCTATTATTTCCAGTCATTTGCCGCACCAGCCTCTCCCCATGTTCCAAAGGAAGGACAAAAAACATATGGGAAGGTGCTTCTCCTTCTATTTTAAAGTAGACAATGGCAGCGATACTCTCCGCCCCTCCCGCCATTTCCATCATTTCATCAAACGAGACGACCCGGACATTTGGCACCTTCATTTCGATTTTCTTATTCATCATCTTTGAAAGCGCGGTGGCTGCGTTTCCTGCACCAATATTTCCTGTTTCCTTCAGAATATCCAAATGTATAGAGGATATATGCTCTAAATAACTCATCTTACTGGCCTGCTGTTTTTATTTTTTTAGGATCCAAAACTTTTTCGAGATCGATTAAAATAAGCAGCCTTTTTTCTAGTTTGACAACTCCGCTGATGGAATCATCCTCCTCATAATCTCCAACTTCCGGAGATGGTTCGATGGAATCCTCATTTATATCGATTACATCATTAGCAGCATCTACAATTAGTCCGACTTCTATGTCGTTATGGGCGACGATAATAATTCTCGTCTCATCTGAATATGGGCATTCTTCCATACAAAAACGTTTCCTCAGATCAATAACAGGTGTCACAATGCCCCGAAGATTGATCACTCCTTTAATAAAGACTGCTGTGCCAGGTACTCTTGTGATATGCTGTACCTTTTCAATCCCATAAACGTCATTTACGGGGATACCATAATCTTTGCCATTTAATTTAAATACGATTAATTTTATTTCTTTTGCCATTATTTCGGACATACTTCTTACACCTCTTTCATCCCTGCTTACCTGAATATATGAATGGATAGCTACTTCAGCAGTGCATTACAATCAACAACCAATGCAACCTGACCGTTCCCTAAAATTGTTGCCCCGGAAATAGCAAATACATTGGTAAAATAGTCACCTAATGATTTAAGGACAATCTCCTGCTGACCAATAAAGGAATCGACAACAAGCGCAGCTATTTTTTCACCTTTGCGGACAATGATAACGGATGTGTATTCATCATTTTCTTTAGAAACTGGAACCTGAAACAAATCCTTTAGGTACAGTAAAGGAATAATTTTTCCGCGGAAATCAATCACTTTTTGATTATGTGCCAATAATATGTCTTCTTTTTTGATGATGGCTGTTTCGATGATTGAATTTAGCGGAATCGCATATTTTTCCTCCTGAACCTCTATTAACAGAACAGATATAATGGATAAAGTTAATGGCAATTGGATAGAGAATTTTGAGCCTGATCCTTCAATGGAATCGATGGAAACGTTCCCTCCAAGATTTTCAATCGTATTTTTCACGACATCTAACCCCACGCCGCGGCCGGAAATATCAGAAATCTTTTCAGCAGTTGAAAATCCGGAAGCAAAGATCAATTCATAAACTTGTTGATCCGATAGTGCAGCGGCATTTTGCGGGCTGACAATCCCGTTCTTTAGTGCCTTTTGCAGCACTTTATCACGGCTAATCCCATTGCCATCATCTTCAATCTCGATAAATACATGATTTCCAGAGTGATACGCTTTTAGAATAACCGTTCCTTCTTCACTTTTCCCACGTGATCTTCTAATTTCAGGTGTCTCGATTCCATGGTCAATGGAATTACGAATTAAGTGCACAAGCGGATCGCCAATTTCATCAATAACCGTTCGATCGAGTTCTGTTTCAGCTCCTCTGATTTCGAGATTTATCTTTTTATGTAAATCGCGCGCCAGCTGCCGGACCATACGCGGGAAACGGTTAAATACCGTTTCAATTGGTACCATGCGCATATTTAAGATAATATTTTGCAGATCACTTGTTGTTCTCGACATCCTGTCAACCGTTTCTTGTAATTCCTGGTTTTTCAAATCAAAGGAAATCTGTTCTAGTCTGCCTCTATCAATTACTAATTCCTCAAATAGATTCAAAAGTATGTCTAAACGTTCTATATTTACCCGTATCGTTTTACTATTCTGTTTTGCATGTGACTGATGGTTATTTTTGCTTGCATCGTTTTGCAGCTCATTCTTTTCGTTTTCCTGTAATACCGGAACAGAAACGGCCTCGTCGTGAGTTGCATTTGGAACAGATCCACGGGCAGCTTCCAATGATTCGAGAGTAAGTGGTGTAAGCGAAACAGCGCTGACTTCAGAAACCGTCATAATTTGCTTTTCAATAATAGCAGGCTCTTCATTTGTAATAATGGTAACAGTGAAAGTCTGATCAAACTGCTCTTCCTCCAGCCGCTCCACAGATGGTACTGACTTAACCACCTCAGCAGTATTTTCTAAAGCAGAAAATACCATATATACCCTGGCTGCCTTTAACAGACAGTCTGCATTTAAAGTGATGGTCAATTCATATATTTGAAACCCTTGTTCTTTGGATTGTTCCAAGACAGTACGCTCATATTCATCATAGCTGATGTTTAATGGCATGGTTTCCTCTATACGAGCAGCGGCTGTTTCTTTTCGGCCTTCTGCGGCAAGTGGGCTTTTCCCATTTTCTATAAGCTTAAGCTTCTCTACAACATCCGAAACATCTCTTTTTCCATCACCGCCTCCAGCAATAGACTGAATCATTGCTTCTAAATGATCGACGGCTAAAAAGACAACATCAAGAATTTCCGGGTTAAAAGAGATCTTTTTTTGCCTAATGGCATCCAGTACATTTTCCATTTGATGTGTAAGGCTGGCCAGATCTTCATATCCCATCGTTGCAGACATGCCCTTTAAAGTATGAGCAGAACGAAAAATTTCATTAACAATGGAAAGATCCTCAGGGTTTTTTTCCAGCATCAATAGATTCTCATTACATGATTGTAAATGCTCTTTGCTTTCTTCAATAAAGACTTCTAAATATTGGCTAATATCCATTATTCTCACACCTTTCAGAATCAAACCTATTTAAACCTATTTCGGTACAAACGACTCGGTTCTTTTTTACTACTTTCAGAGCAGCAGGAAACCGTATATTTCCTGTTGTAGGCTCATGGATAAAGAACCTAAAAGAAGTTTCTTTCCTTTTTATTTACATTCCTGAGTACTTTCCTCCATTATATACACTACCTTTCAAACAAGAAACGTTTTAGCCTCGCAACAAAATTCGTTTTTACTACATGACGCGGTTGTAGAAATTCCTGCTGGCAGAATCTTTCTGTCATTTTAAATAGTGCACGTGAAGATGGTGCTTTCGCATTATATTGGGTAAATGGTATTTGTCTTTTTACTGCTTTTGTTATATTTTGGTCATCAGGAAGAATCCCAAGGAAGGCCACATCCTTCTGTAAAAAATGTCTTAAGACGCTTGAGATGCGATTAAATGTTTCAATCCCCTCTTTTTCATTATGAGAACGATTCACCACGATGGAAAAAGGCATTTCTTTATTCTCTGCTGTAATATATTTAATCACTGAATATGCATCTGTAATAGAAGGTGGTTCTGGTGTTGTCAACACTACTACTTCATCAACTGATAAAATAAATTGCAACGAAGTTTCATTGAGTCCTGCGGACATATCAAAGATGACATAATGATAGTCGTTTAACAGCTTCGTAAATTCTTCTGTAAAAGAATAGAACGATTCTTTATTTATTTTCGGAAGAGTGGATAACCCAGTACCTCCGGCAATTATATGGAGCCCCCCCGGTAGTTCTGTGATCATCCTTCTTAATGGGACGGGGTTTTCAGAAAAAAAGTCCGCAATGGAATATGAAGGCGATAATCCAGATAAAATGTCAATATTCCCCATACCAATATCCATATCAAATATTAGGACAGAATTCCCTCTATTTTTCAATTCGATGGCGAAGTTTAAGGCAAAGTTCGACTTTCCCACTCCGCCTTTTCCGCTGATGACGGCCAAAGTTTTTACGGGCAGCGCCAATTCCTTTGCTAACAGCTTTTCGCGTAAATTCTCAGCTTGATCTTTCATTCTAATTAACCCCTATTAGACATTTGACTACTTTTTCTGGAGTTGCTGAAATAATGTCATCCGGTACATTTTGACCATTTGTGATATATGCCACAGGCTTTTGCCAGGAATACATGATGTTAAACATCGCTCCAAAAGTAGAGGTTTCATCCGCCTTCGTTAAAATGATTTTATCAATATGTACCGCATCGAATTGATGATATATCTCTTCCATATCCATTTGCTTAGATGTTAAGGAGAGAACAAGAAATGTTTCCAATCCTTTGCTAAAGTCAATATTCTTTTGCAAATCTGCTACATTCGCAGGATTTCTAAAGTTTCGTCCAGCTGTGTCAATGAACACGACATCATAGTTTTCAAACTGAGTGACCGCTTTTTGAAAATCCTCCATATTGTAACAAACCTCAATGGGAACATTTAAAATATTGGCATAGGTTTTCAACTGTTCAATTGCCGCAATTCGATATGTATCCGTAGTAATAAAGGCCACTTTCTTTTTGTGTTTCAAAATACATTCAGCGGCCATTTTCGCTAACGTAGTCGTTTTTCCTACACCTGTCGGTCCGACAACCGTAATGAATTTTTTCGTAAAAGAAATATCTGAAAAAGGCAAATGTGAAATTTTCATCATCATATGTTCCTTTGCCCACATCAGCACTTCTGCCTCTGATTTGCTTTCACCAGCCTCTATCCACCATTTCATGGCATCATTTACGATTGTCTCGACCACTAATTCCTTTATTTCCTGTTTTAGAAGAAGTTGCTGCATTTTCTGAATCGGTACAGGCAAAGGAGGAACTTCTTTATCATTCCGCTCTACAACACCGCTTAATAACAATTTTAATTCAGAAATTTCTTTACGTAATTCTTCAGTTTCTCGTTCCTCTTTCATTTCGGCTGTTTTTTCCGTGCTTGTTTTTGAGGACGCAGTTGGGATAGCCACAGCCTTTCGTTTATCTGGTTTCATCTGCTGGACCATTTCAAACGGCTTTTCATCAAGCGCTGCAATCACTTCGATGCTTCTTTTTTTAAAAAAGCCAAGGAATCCATTCGTTTGAATCACCCTTGAATTCAAAATAATCGCATCATTTCCCAGATCGCTGCGAATCAGCTTCATCGCTTCCGGCATTGTGGATGCGCGATATTTTTTTACCTTCATTCAACACTCACCACCCCGACACTTTGAACCTCTACATTGGCTTCTAATTCGTTATAAGACAAGATTGGAATTTGTGGAAAATAACGCTCGGTCAATTGACGAATATACATTCTCACAGCAGGTGAACAAAGAACGATTGGAGTGGATTCCATTAAGGAAAGCTGTTCAACCTGTGCGGCAATGGCTTCCAATATACGCTGTGATATGGTTGGATCAATCGCTAAATAGCTGCCATGCTCAGTCTGCTGAATTCCATCAGCAATCACCTTTTCGACTTTACCTGAAACAGTCACGACCTTTATCGATTCGTTTTGCTGCGAATACTGATTCGTAATTTGTCTCGCCAGCGCTTGTCTTACATATTCTGTTAAAACATCTGTATCTGATGTTATCTTTGCAAAATCAGCAAGTGTTTCAAAAATGACCGGAAGATTCCGAACCGAAACATTTTCTTTTAATAGTTTTGCCAAAACCTTTTGAATTTCTCCAACGGACAACGGATTTGGCGTCACTTCTTCCACTAGAATTGGATAGCTTTCCTGCAAATGATCAATCAATTGTTTCGTCTCCTGGCGACCCAATAAATCATGGGCATTCATCTTAATCATTTCCGTAATGTGCGTAGAAACAACGGAAGGCGGATCGACAACGGTATACCCTAATATCTCCGCATCTTCCTTCATATCTTCTGTAATCCATTTCGCCGGCAGACCAAATGACGGCTCAATTGTATCAATTCCATAAATGGAGTCATCGTCTGCACCCGGGCTCATAGCCAAATAGTGATCGAGAAGAAGTTCCCCACGGGCCATTTCGGTTCCCTTAATTTTTAAGCGGTATTCATTTGGCTGCAGCTGGATATTATCTCTAATCCGCACCACCGGAATTACTAAGCCTAGCTCGATAGCCAGCTGCCGGCGGATCATGACGATTCTATCTAACAAATCCCCGCCTTGGTTTGTATCTACAAGCGGAATTAATCCATAGCCGAATTCGAATTCAATGGGATCCATATTTAATAAGGTAACGACATTTTCAGGACTTTTTAGTTCTGCTGTATCTTGTTCTTCCTCTATCTCATCTAACTGTTCCTTGTATCCTGCCGGCACCTTCGAGAAGCGGTAACCGCCTAATACAAGTAATCCGGCAATAGGAATAGTCAATACATCACTGATCGGAGTGAATAATCCCAAGGCAAAAATAGTCCCTCCTGTGATATAGAGCATTTTAGGATAAGAAAATAATTGAGACGTAATATCCTGTCCCAGATTACCGTCAGAGGCTGCCCTTGTCACGACAATTCCTGTTGCAGTTGAGATTAACAAGGCTGGAACCTGGCTGACAAGACCATCCCCGACAGTCAGGAGCGAGAAATGACTGGCCGCATCAGCGAATGCCATTCCCTGTTGCAGCATTCCGATGACAATCCCAAAAATGAGGTTAATCAGCACAATAATGATACCGGCAATCGCATCTCCCTTAACAAATTTACTGGCACCATCCATGGAACCGTAAAAATCTGCTTCTCTGCTGACTTTTTCACGCCGTTCCCTCGCCTGCTGCTCGGATATCATGCCGGCATTTAAGTCGGCATCAATACTCATCTGTTTTCCCGGCATTGCGTCCAAAGTAAATCTTGCCGCAACTTCTGAAACACGTTCCGATCCTTTTGTAATAACGATAAAGTTAATTACAACCAAGATTAAAAAGACGACCAGACCGACAAGAATATTGCCGCCAACAACGAATGAACCAAATGTTTCAACAACCCCGCCGGCATCGCCGTGTGTCAGAATAGCACGTGTTGTCGAGACATTCAGCCCGAGACGAAATAATGTCAGTAAAAGCAGCAAAGAAGGAAATACTGATAACTGCAAAGGCTCTGTCATATTCATCGTTGTTAGAAGAACTAACAGCGCAAGTGAAATATTAATGATTAATAATATACTAAGGAGCCAAGTTGGCAGCGGAACGATTAACATGGCAACAATCATAATCACACCGAGAAATACCGATAATTCTTTTACTGACATGACATTCCCTCCTTTCCCCCAAGATAGAAAACACTATCCTTAAGCTCATGCTTAAATAATGTTTTTCGTACGGTAGACATAGGCTAAAATTTCAGCAACAGCTTTAAAAAACTCCTCCGGAATCGTTGCTCCAATTTCGGCCTGACTGTAAAGCGCTCTGGCAAGAGGCCGGTTCTCAACCATAATCACCTGATTTTCCTTTGCTATATATTTGATTTTCTGAGCGACATAATCGACCCCTTTCGCCACGACAAAGGGGGCATCAAGCTTCTTTTCATCATATTTTAGTGCAATGGCATAGTGAGTAGGATTCGTTATAATGACATCAGCGTTTGGTACTTCCTGCATCATTCTCCGCATCGCCATTTCCCGTTGTTTCTGCTTAATTTTTGATTTGATTAACGGATCCCCTTCTGAATTTTTAAATTCATCCTTTAAATCCTGCTTCGACATCCGAATATTTTTTTCAAAATCATATTTTTGATATAAATAATCCAGCAATGAAAGGAAAAGAAGAGCACCGGCAGCAAATAAGCCCATTTGCAGCGTCAGATCAGCCAATGTAGCTAATGCTGCTCCAATTGTTTTTTGAGAAAGAATTAATATTTCATCCATTCTGCTCCATAAAACAAGAAAGGTAATGACACCAACGATACTCAATTTCAAAATTGACTTTAAAAATTCAACAACGGAACGAAGAGAAAAAATCCGTTTAAAGCCTTTAATTGGGTCGATTTTTTCTAATTTCATTTGAATCGATTCCGGTGCAAACAGAAAACCGACCTGGAAATAATTCGCGGCCACACCGGCAATTAATCCAACAAGCATAATCGGTCCAACAAGCATAGCCATTTCCTTCATTATTTCAAAGAAAATTCTTTGTACATTTGCCTCAGTTAGTTCCATCAGCATATATTCCTGAAAGGAATGTTGAAGAATAGATAGAATAGATTTTTTTAAATAAGATCCGGCAGATAATAGGAATAAAAAAACAGCAAATAATCCAATGGCAACCGTAACATCCTGGCTTTTTGCAACCTGACCCTTTTTCCTTGAATCCTGACGTTTCTTGGGAGTGGCTTTTTCGGTTTTTTCCCCGGCGAAATATTGTAAATCTAAAGTTAATAGTTTCATTTACAGCCCCCCAAATAGAGACATGAGTCCCCTCATGGTCGTAAGCATCGTCTCAAATAATTTTGATACTGCTAACATCATCGTGCCCATCACAACAAGCAGAATGATAAAACTAACCCCAATTTTCACTGGTATACCGACGACAAATATATTTAATTGGGGAAAGGTTCTGGCCAAAATGCCAAGAGCCACATCGACAAGGAATAAGCTGCCTACAACCGGCAGAGACATCTGCAAGGCAATCATAAACATCGTACTAAACGAGCGAATCACATATTCTGCTATCTTAGCATTTCCAAGCGGCAGCCAGCCTTGCTCAAGGGGAATAAACTGATAACTGTTATAAATGCCATCAAGAATCAGATGATGCCCGTTAACCATTAATAAAAAAAACAAAGAAATAATATAAAAATACTGTCCCATCAGCGGGCTTTGTGCACCTGTTTGCGGGTCAATCACATTGGCAATGGCAAAACCCATTTGAAAGTCAATAAACCCTCCGGCCACCTGGATAGCAGAAAGAATCATAAATGCGACTAAACCAATAAGAATCCCTGTAAGAACTTCTTTTAAGATTAATAAATAATAATTACTATCAATCTGCAAAACCGGAACATCCATTGAAAAATACATGAGAATAGATAAAAAAAAGCCCAACCCCACTTTAAACTGTGCCGGGATTGTCCGATATGAAAAAAGAGGCAGCATCAAAAAGAAAGACGTTACCCGGGCGAAAACAAGCAAAAAGGCCGGAAATTCTGGAATAAGCTCTAGCATATGATTATCCTATATACCTAGTTAAATTAGAGAATATATCATTGGCATAGGACAGCATATGACCCAGCATCCAAGGTCCAAAAAACACAATTCCAAGCAAAACGGCTACGATTTTTGGAATAAAGGCTAATGTCTGTTCTTGAATTTGCGTAGTGGCCTGAAATATACTAACAATTAATCCGACAACAAGTGCCAATAACAGGAGTGGTCCGGCAATCAGCATGACGGTCCAAATCCCTTGTTCCGCAATGGCAATCACTGATTCAGGAGTCATCTCTTACTCACCTTCTCTAGAAGCTTTCTAAAAGCGATTTAATTACTAAATACCACCCATCCACCAATACAAATAATAATATTTTAAATGGCAGAGATATCATGACCGGAGGCAGCATCATCATTCCCATGGACATCAGGACGCTGGCAACAACCATATCAATAACGAGAAATGGAATAAAAATCATAAAACCAATTTGAAAGGCTGTTTTTAGTTCACTGATCGCAAATGCCGGTACAAGAGCAGATAAAGGAATATCCTGAATGGTTTTCGGGGTATCGGCATGTGCATAGTTTAGAAATAAAGCCAAATCCTTTTGTCTTGTATGGGCACTCATAAATTCCTTAAATGGCATGGATGCTTGTTCATAAGCTTGTTCCAGATTGATCTCTTCATTAAACAATGGGGTTAAAGCCTTGTCATTTACCTCCTGAAATGTTGGTGCCATGATAAAAAAGGTCAAAAAGAAGGAAAGGCCGATTATCACCTGATTAGGCGGCATCTGCTGGGTAGCAAGAGCTGTTCTCACAAATGAGAGCACGACCACGATACGCGTAAAACAAGTCATCAAGATAAGAATGCTCGGTGCCAGTGTTAGGACGGTCAGCAGTAAAATAAGTTTTACGGATGTCGAAACGTTTTCCGGTGAACTGGTATTAAAAAACTCCATAAATTCATTCATGGCTTATCCGTGCCCTCACTTTTTTCCACTTCTTCATAGATCTTTTTTCTTTCTTGAGCCAATTCAGTCAGCTGCTGCTTCAGCATCGATTGGAAAGGAGGCGCAGCTCCTAGGCTGTCCGCCTTACGCTTGTTCACCTTATTCATTATTTTCGCGAAAAGAACATTTGGCTGTACTAATTGGTCCAGTTTGCTGTTATATTCAGATACTATTTGTGTGAATTCCTTTTCATCTTCGATTTCTTTCAGAAGCTGAATATTTTCACCCACTCCAACAATAAATAATCGGCTTCCAATCTTGATTATTTGTACGGAACGATTTGCACCAAGAGGAACTCCGCCTAGGTTTTCTATTAACTGTGAACTCTTGAACATCGTGCTTTTTTTATTCACAAATTTCAGCACAAAATAAAGGAGTACCACAACAAAAATAGTCGCCAGAATCATTTTGCCAAAATCCCAGATCGTTAATCCAATCGGGGCGGTTTCCTCTGATACTGGAGTTGAATTTAACTGGTCCGGCTGTCTGTTTGCTGTATTCTTATCTCCTTTCTGCGGTGAAACCTGCTGTTCTCCGCATGTTTCCGGTTTTTCAATGCAGTCTTTCACACTATTATTTACCTGTTCTGCATAGACTTGAGCATTACCCCCAAGCAAAGCAAGCAAAAACATCAATCCTATGAAATAAAATCTTACCTTTGGTACCATTCTGCACCTTCTATAATGAAATTCTATCCCAGCGTTTTCGAAATAGCTTCCAATACCCGATCAGACTGGAAGGGTTTTACGATAAAGTCCTTCGCTCCCGCCTGAATCGCATCAATAACCATTGCTTGCTGTCCCATAGCAGAACACATAATGACCTTGGCATTTGGATTCATTTGCCGAATCTCTTTTAATGCTGAGATTCCATCCATTTCAGGCATCGTTATATCCATTGTCACAAGATCAGGCTGTAATTCACGGTATTTTTCTACGGCCTGATTTCCATCGGCTGCTTCTCCTACTACTTCATAGCCATTTTTACTTAAAATATCTTTAATCATCATTCTCATAAAAGCTGCATCATCCACAATTAAAATTCTGTTTCCCATTTTCTTCAGTCCTCCATAAAATACAAGTCTTGTCAAAAGGATTGTATTACTTTAATTGATGAATGCGGTCTGATTTACTGATAATGTCAGTTACCCGGACACCAAAATTCTCATCAATAACCACCACTTCACCTTTAGCAATTAATCTGCTGTTAACATAAATATCGACCGGTTCTCCAGCAAGTTTATCCAATTCAATAATCGATCCTTGAGTTAAATTCAGAATTTCTTTCACAGACCTTTTGGTTCTCCCCAGCTCAACAGTTACTTGTAACGGGATATCGAGAAGCATCTCCAGATTGCGTGCTTCTGTCTCTTGAAGCGGATAGGATTCAAAATTCGAGAATACGGCTGGTTGAATAACCGGCTGTGCCCCTTCAGTGAATGCGTAGCCTGAACCAAGATGCTGTGAACCGGAATTCCTTCTAAGCTCTTCCTGTGACGGGATGGTCTGATGATGATGATTCATACGGAAAGGCTCCTCGGGATACGAAACATTCTGCACAGGAGGATTTGCTTTCGCATGATTCACTGTACTGTTCATCCCGTTGTTTTGCTGCTGTACTTGCTTTTCCTGAAAATGGGGATTTTCCGTTTGTGGCGGATTCGCAGCTTGATTTATGCTCTGACTGCCACTTACAGGAATGTTGTTGTCAGTAATAGGATTTAGCAATTCACCTGCTAAACCTTTCGCAAACTCAATCGGCAGAAGCTGCATAATACTTGAATCTATCAACTCCCCAATTTTTAATCGGAACGATATTTTTACAAGCATATCATCATTTGGAATCTTATCTGTGCCTTCTCCTTGGCGCATATCAAGAACGTCAATAGAAGGTGGGGAAATGTCCACTCTTTTATTGAAAATCGTAGACATGGAAGTTGCCGCCGATCCCATCATTTGATTCATCGCTTCCTGAACAGCACTCAACTGGATTTCCCCCAGCAATTCGGTTGAGATACGTCCATCTCCCCCTAACATGAGATCAGCGATAATCGCTGCATCCTTCTGCTCAATCACTAATAAATTAGCGCCTGAGAATCCCTCTGTATAACTGACCTGTATGGCGACATATGGATGCGGGAATTCTTCACGTAATTTACTTTTTAAAATCACTGATACGGTCGGCGTCGTAATCTCGACCTTTTGATTCAGCAGTGTCGATAATGCCGTTGCAGAACTGCCAAATGAAATATTCCCTATCTCCCCTAATGTATCTTTCTCCATCAAAGAGAGGTAATCTTCCACCTCTAAGTTTTGCACTGCTTCATCGTTACTATCGCCAGTATCTATCGCACCTCTTAATAATGCATCTATTTCATCTTGCGAGAGCATACCATCACTCATCATGGCCACCCCTCCCCTTCCAACTATCTAATACTTGAACGGCTAACTTTTTATTCGCCTTTCCCGGCTGCCCGACAAATTTAGGCACATTTCCTACTTTTACAATCAGCGGTTTATCGATTGATTGATTTAATTCGATGACATCTCCGGCATCAAGGACCAAGAAATCCTGCACGGAGATATTTGATGTACCCAGTTCTACTGAAATTGGCAGCATAGCCTGTTGGATTTGGCTTTCAAGCCGCTTGCTTTCTTCGGGCGATCTCGTTTTATTTTCATGCTGCATCCAGTAGTGACCAGAAAGCTTAGGGATAATGGGTTCCAGTACAACGTGGGGAATGCAGATATTGATCATCCCTCTAGTCTCTGCGATCATCGTATTGAGCGCGATCACTACAACCGTTTCGTTAGGTGATACCATTTGCAGAAACTGAGGATTGACTTCAAACTCTGACAACACAGGATCAATGTCAGTAATGGTTTCCCAAGCCTCACTCATATACTCACATGCTTTTTCAAACATCGAGGACATAATTTTTGTTTCAATTTCAGTTAAATTGGTGATTTTATTGATGCTTTCTCCCTTGCCGCCCATCATCCGATCCATCATGGCATAGGCTACATTAGGGTTAACCTCCATAATGACTCTTCCTTCTAATGGCGGAACCTCAAACACATTTAAAATGGTCATTTTAGGTATCGAACGAATGAATTCCTCATAAGGGATTTGATCGGCTGTTGCGACACTTATTTGCACGTAAGTTCTCAGCTGAGCTGAGAAATAAGTGGTCAAAAGTCTGGCAAAATTTTCATGAATTCTTGTTAAACTTCGGATTTGATCCTTTGAAAAACGGAGAGCGCGTTTAAAATCATAAATTTTAACCCGTTTTTCCATCTGTTCCTTTTTCAACTCATCAGCGTCCATCTCACCAGTGGATAAAGCTGATAAAAGGGCATCTATTTCACTTTGGGAAAGAACATCTCCAGACAACTTCCTCACCCCCCGTTGTTAGTCTATCCATTATTTTTGTTATTGGAGGATGAACTGTGTGATATAGACCTTTTCAACCTTGCCCTCCTGCATAATTTCATTAATTTGTGTTTTTAACTCTTCCTCAAACTGCTTTTGCCCTTCTCTGCCTTTAATATTTTCGGCTGTTTTATCAGAGAGTTCCAGGATGATAATGTTATTCACTTGAAACATTCTTTGTTCAAGTTCTTTTTTTGCCTTTTTACTGTCCGTTTGGATTTTAAAACTTATGCGGACAAATCCGTCACTGGCAAGATTAGTCGTAATCTCAGGGATATCGACAGAAACATCCAGCACTTGTTCAATGGACGGTTCGCTTCCCGGTTCTTGGTTTGTGTACTTCAAGACATACACCAAGGCAACAGCACCTGCAAGGGCAATTGCTACAAGTAAAATCATCATAAGCATGACAAGTTTATTCTTCATTCTCATTCCCCCCTACCTGTTGTCCTAGAAGATTCACCGTGTGATAGAAAGCGGAAATACGCTCCAGTACTTGAGTTTCACTTTCTTTAACTATGTATTTTTTACCATTTGTTAAGGTAATCGTTGTATCTGGAAAGCTTTCGATGGTTTCAATGTATAACGCATTAATTATAAAGGGTTTTCCGTTTAATCGCGATACTTTTATCACTGTTAATTTTTAGAGGCTAAAGTCTCGATCACACCATAAAACGCCATTTATCCGTGAAAAAAGATTCAGATTACACAGCATCTAAGCCTATCACATCCGATACTTTAGCCTCCTACCTCCCTACCCTATCGTTTTAAATTGACTAATTCCTGCAGAATTTCGTCAGAGGTTGTAATGATTCTTGTATTAGCCTGGAAGCCGCGCTGTGCGACAATCATTTCTGTGAATTCTTCAGATAGGTCGACGTTGGACATCTCCAGGAAACCGGAAGCAATACTTCCTTTACCAGCATTTCCGACAACTCCGATATCTGGTTCACCGGAGTTATTTGATTTTTGGTAGGTATTATTTCCAACTTTCTCCAATCCTGATGAATTACTAAATGTTGCTAAGGCAATTTGAGGACTATTTGCAACTGGTGCACCAGTTGAATCAATTACATTAATTTTCCCATTAGAGTCAATACTAAAGCTAGAGATATTACCTGCAGTCGGATCATATACCTGAATAGCATTAGTATTTTTAGCTACTGTGTCACCTACTACAGTAGCAGAAGACAGAACATATAATCCATCTGCGTTTACGAGATAACCATCCTGATCAATATAAAAGTTGCCTGAACGAGTATACTGAAATGACTCACTTCCTTCTTCACCCAATATAAAGTACCCGTCACCTTCAATCCCTAAATCCAATGTACGCCCTGTTGTCTGCAGGTTGGAATTTGTATGGACCGTATCAACGGTAGCCAATGCAGATCCAAGTCCCACCTGCACGGCATTTTTTCCTCCGGTTGTTAGTCCAGACTCACTTGCATTGGAAATAGTTTGGTTTAACGCATCCTTAAACGTTGCTCTTCCTTTTTTAAAGCCGAAGGTATTAACATTGGCGATATTATTTCCGATTACATCGAGTTTCGTTTGAAAGTTTTTCATTCCGCTTATTCCAGAATACATGGATCTTAACATTGTTATTTCCCCTTTCCATTTTTGCTGCATCAGTCGGTCAGCAGCTGCTCAGGCTTCCATTTGAGGTCCGGCCTGTTAGTCCATTAAAATCGTTCCATTGATATTGGTAAAAATATGTGCTGATGCTTCGGCCCTGTTCATTGCCGTAATCACTGTCTCATTTTTAGCACTGACAATTAACGCTGCATTGTCTAATAACACAAGGGAATCGTTCACACCCATTTTTTTTGCCTCTCTGACTTTCTCTCCGATTTGTTCCCATCTGGAGGCATTGATCTGAATTCCTCTTTGCTCCAGCCGTTCTTTAGCATGTCTGGATAGGGTTAAACCTTCCTCCTTATCCAGCGCTGTTTGCAGTGCAGCAGCAAAGTTTGATCGCTGTCCCTGTGTGATCTTCTGCGCTGTCTTAAACTCTCCGGGAATAAAAGGTTGTGTTGTTACCGGATGATAGTTAAAAGCATTCATTCCACCAACCTCCTTATTGGGAAATTTTAATGATTTGCGAAGATGATAATATCGTGTTTGCTGTATCATCTAAGTGGAAGGATGTTTTTCCATTTTTAAAGGAGACGGAATCCACCGCTGCTGATACTTCTTCATGTTCTTCATTTAGATAGGTCACCTTTTTCCCTATCATCATACCTGCCTGCATCATTGCCGACTTTTCTATAGCGTTATTGATATTTGTCATTTGTTCTAAAGAAGAAAAATTCGCCATTTGCGCAATAAAATCTGTATCCTTCAATGAATTAGTCGGATCTTGATTTTGCAGCTGTGTGATTAATAGCTTCAGAAAATCATCTTTCCCTAAATCATTAGAACCGGTCTTGCTTTTTGCTTCCTTATAAGTGGAAAGCAATAAGGATGTATCAATCGTATTCGCCATTCATTTCACCCCCTTTATACTTCTGTACTAATTAATGCTTCTGCAAATGAATGGGAAAATTCTTCAGGCTGCTGCTCTTTTTGCTTCTTATTTTCCTGCTGCTCTTTGTTTCCCTGCTGTGAATCCTTATGTAAAAACCGCTCCTGCTGATTGGACTGCATCGTTATTTCAATTTTATCTAACTGTATATTTTGCGCACCAAAGGCATTTTTCAAGCTTTGCAGCTGTGATTCCAGCAAATCCTTAGCTTGGCTTGAGACGGCTGTAATTCTTGCTATTATCGCAGAGTCTTTTTGCATGAGTTCAATCTTCAGCATTCCCAGGTGTTCAGGATTCAGTTTGATAAACATACGCTGTGTATTTCCGATTTTCACCATCTGACTGTTCGCGAGAATTTTTTCAAACTGTGAAATCAGCTGCTCGGAGGAAACTGGCTGACCCGATTTCTCCATCATTAAAACCAGTTGTTCACTTTTAGCCATTTGTTGAAACTGAAGCAGACCGCTGCTATTGGAGTCGGTGGATAAACTGCCCGGGTTTACTGAAGGATTTTCGCCCATTGGTTCTTCACCCGTGCTCACTCGTGAAATATAAGGTGAATGTGTTTGCATAAACGATAACGTTCCTTGTTTTGCTTCTTTAAGTACCGGTGTAAAAATCTGCTTCAGGAATTCTCTCCGGTTTGCTGTGTTATCTTCCTTTACTATTCCATTTAAGGACAATTCGACTTTTTCCAATAAAGCGTTGAGAGCCTTCTTTTCACTTTCGGATGATTCGTACTTAGACATAAGTTGCATGAGCTTAAGTGAATGTATAGCATTAGCAGCGTTTTTGTTTAGCGAAATGGTTACTTGATCCATATTCAAACTTTGCAGCAATTGCGCAAATGCGGCAAAAGCTGCCTGAACATCCCCTTGAGAAAAGGCTATTTTCAAATCGGCAAGAACCTTTTTAACATTTCCCTCCTCTATCTGTTCAGTGTTTATCTTTGGTAAAGATGAAGAAAGAGTATGAAGTAATTCTTGTCCGCTTTGCGGCACTAAAGACTGGATGAAATTGATTTGTTCAAAATCAGCTCCAGAAAGCATGTGCTGATTGTATGGATTTAGCTCCTCATTTGTTCCTGCAAGAGTATTTCGCCAAGCTTCCTCTTCCAGCTGTCCAGGATTGATCCCCGCCATTAAGGAAGATAAGGAAGAAAGTAAATCTTGATCGCTCAGCTGCAAATACTCTTTAATGAAGCTAGTCTTATCTAGTTCAAAGTTAGACAGCATTTGCTGGAATATTTCAGGTCCATTCTCCAGTTCAGCGATATCCGCCGCCTGCAGCAATTGCAACAGCTCCATCATTTCCTCATTCGATAAACTTTCGTCTTCTGTAATGGATTGGTTTTGTCCGGCAGACTTAATTCTATCCATTTGTCCCGATAAAAGATTAACAAACCCTCCCGTCTGGGGTGTCTGTTGCTTTCCCCGCTCGATACACATTATCTGAACTGCGCCTAATGACGTTATTTGCATTCCTTTCACCCCCTTTCAAGCAATCCGTTTTTTTCTTCGTTTCATTTTTTTTAGAAAACGATCTCATGTTCACTCAACATTTTTATCACTATTCTGGCTCAATAATGAAGTATACTTGGCTGCTTGAGCAGGAATCATTTGTTCCATAATAGCGGCTAGAGTGTCTGATGTTAGTTGAGATAGAATTTCCAAAGCCTCTTTATCATTCATCTGTGTAATAATGGGTGCGGCCTTTTTAGCCGACATCGTTTCATATGTTTTGACAATGTCTTTGAATTCACGTTTGTTTTCTGTCTGTATCGCGACTAAACTGTCTATTTCTTTCTCCAATTGTTTTCTTTCTAATTCAAGCTTTTCAATTTGTCTGTCTTTCGTATCAACTTTTGCTTGCAATTCAGCAATGGACGATTCCTTAACCTTTATTTCAGCCCGTAATTCCGTTAATTGCTGTTCAACTATTTCGATTTTTTTCTCGTCTCCATGTTTGCCGGAAGAAAGAAAAGGTATATGTTCACTGTATTCTTTTGCTTTGTCTACTACATTGACTCCTGCAACTGTTGCCACAATCAAAGCCACAGCAAGGGCAAAAATGGAGGGGATAATAATCACCATAAAAAACCATTGGAGTTTACTATAATATTTCTCTTCTGCTTCTTCCTGCAATTTCTCTTCCATGTAAACACCTATACTCCCCGATGGACAAATTGCTGAATTGAAATATCATCCATTACTTTTGCCTCATCCTGCTTCAACAGATCTAAAAACTCTATTTTATCTTTTTCTTTAATTTTCACGTATTTCTTTACTTCAATATTTTTTTGCAGAAGTTTCTCTTGATTAAAAGTCATATGATTCCTGGCATTCATAACCATCTTCTGATATTGATCGATGGACTTTTGCAGATTGGCAATAAATTGCTGATGGTGTCTTATTTCTTGAACAGGGAGACCTTCGCTTAATCTTCTCGATTGATATTCCTCTAAATCTTCTTTTCGCTTCATTAATTCATATAATTTTTCTGCTGTTTGCTCAAATCTTTTTACAGATTCGTTGTATATAGAAAGGGCTTCATCTTTTTCCCGCTCTTTTAAAGTCATGATTTTTTCAAACTTAAATTGGTACGCCATGAACTTAGTCCCCTTTCCCGATTAATGCAAATAATGAGTTAATACTCTCCAGCATCGTCATCTTTTCTTGCGTCCCCTGCTTCAAAAAAGAAATAATCTGCGGGTACAATTGAATAGCCTCATCTATTTCTCTTGAAGAGCCTTTCTTATAGGCACCAATATTGATTAAATCCTCTGAATTATAATAAGTACTGAGTCTCTCCCTTAATCTCTCAGCTGCTTTCACATGACTTGAACCGGCAATGTTATTCATGACCCTGCTTACACTTTTTAAGACGTTAACGGCAGGATACTGCCCTCTATTAGCCAAACTGCGATCAAGAACAAAGTGACCGTCTAAAATCCCCCGGACTGTATCCGCAATCGGTTCATTCATATCATCGCCATCTACTAGTACCGTATAAAATGCAGTGATGGATCCAAGTTCATTGGTTCCTGTCCGTTCTAACAGCTTAGGCAGAATGGCAAAAACAGACGGCGTATATCCTTTTGTTGTCGGCGGTTCGCCAATGGCAAGGCCGACTTCCCGTTGTGCCATCGCGACCCTTGTGACCGAATCCATCATCATCATGACATTCATACCTTTATCACGAAAATATTCTGCAATCGCAGTAGCGGCAAAAGCTCCTTTTATCCGCATCAAAGCGGGCTGATCCGATGTAGCAACTACTACTATTGAACGTTTTAGTCCTTCTGCTCCCAAGTCTTTTTCAATAAATTCCCTAACTTCTCTTCCTCGTTCACCAATTAGCGCAATCACATTTAAATCGGCTGTCGTATTGCGTGCGACCATACCAAGAAGTGTGCTTTTCCCAACACCGCTTCCCGCAAAAATTCCAACACGCTGACCGTTTCCTACTGTCAATAAACTATCAATAAGCCGGACTCCTACCTCAATCGGTTCTGATATTGGAGGTCTTTTTAACGGATTTGGAGGGGATTGATCTGTAGGGACTGACAATAGTCCTTTTGGTAAATAAGACCCATCCAATGGCTGTCCAAGCGCATCCACAACACTCCCTATAAGGGCCGGTCCCACTTTTATTTCCAGCGGTTTTAATGTCGCTTCTACAAGGCTTCCAGGGGCAATGTCATTGACTGAAGTGTACGGCATTAAGATGACATTTTCTTCACGGAAACCAACTACTTCCGCTTGAATCACCCTTTTCTTTCTTTGCCCTATATGAATCAAACACAAATCACCGATTGAACTTTCAGGTCCCTGTGATTCAATCATTAGACCAATTACCTGTTTCACCCTGCCGTATCTTTTAAATGAGTCTATTTCATCAATCTCTTCAAGAAGCTGATCCGCTTTCATGGTGTTTCACTCTCAAGTAATTCTGTTAGGATTTTTTTGATTTCAGATAATTGTGTATCAACACCTGCATCAATTCTGCCCGTTTCTGACTCTATGATACAGCCCCCGACAGTCATTTCTTCATCAGGATAGATAAATAGATTTGTTTCATGTGAAAAGATAGATAGAAGTTCTTCCTTTTGCGATAGAACAAATTCATAGGATTGCGGATGAACGTGCAGCCGGATATTATGACATTCTTTTGCTTCTTTTAATGCCCTACTTACCAGAGTCAAGAAATAATCATCATCTTCTATTTTGTGTGCCATTATTTTTCCGGCAATTTTGACACCAATGTCTAAAATAACCTTTTCCGAAGCTTCAAGATACGCTGTATAATCCTTTTTCGCCGCTTCAATGATTTGCCTGGCCTCCTGGATTAACCCGCGATATTCTGCATATCCCTGCTGCTGACCCTCATTCCAGCCATTCTGGTAGCCTGCTTCTTTAGCAGCGCTTGCCAGTGCCTCTTTCTCCTCCGACCAAGAATGACGCTGCCGGCTTATTTCTTCCATCACCTTTTCATAATCCCTTTTTGCCTGGGCAATGATATGTTCTGCTTCTCTTCTGGCTTCATTCAATAAGTCATCGGGTGAACGACGCTGTTCTTCAGCCTGTTCATGTACTTCCTGGTCAGAGAATCCAATCATTTTAATGGTAATGACCTTCTTCCCAGGCTGTTCAAGTGTTTGTCTTATCGGTTTAATAAGCCTAGACAATGATATCATCTCCTCCACCGCGGGCTATGACGATTTCACCAGATTCTTCTAAGCGGCGAATAACGGCCACTATCCTGGATTGAGCATCTTCTACGTCACGCAAACGTACAGGACCCATATACTCTAGCTCTTCTTTGAAGGTTTCAACCATACGGGACGACATATTTTTAAAGATAATTTCCTTCACTTCTTCACTGGAAACCTTTAAGGATAATAATAGATCTTCATTTTCACAATCACGGATAATTCGCTGGATTCCCCGATTATCTAACGTCACAATATCTTCAAAGACAAACATCCTCTTTTTAATTTCTTCAGCAAGTTCCGGATCCTGTATTTCCAGGGCGTCCAAAATGGTTCGTTCAGTAGTTCTGTCAACGCCATTCAGAACTTCTACGACTGCCTCAATGCCGCCTGTTTGCGTATAATCCTGCGAAACAGTTGCCGATAGCTTTCGTTCCAATATCTGTTCCACTTCATTGATAATTTCCGGTGCTGTGCTATCCATGACCGCTATCCTTCTGGCAATATCCGCCTGCATTTCCTGAGGCAGTTCAGAGAGAATTTGTCCAGCCTGCGGAGCATCCAAATAAGAAAGGATAAGTGCAATAGTCTGAGGATGCTCATTTTGAATAAAGTTAAAGATTTGCGTTGGATCCGCTTTTCGGGCAAAGTCAAAAGGACGTATTTGTAATGAAGACGTAAGCCGGTTTAAGATAACGGAGGCTTGTTCTTCACCAAGAGCTTTTTCCAGCACTGTTTTGGCATAACCAATACCGCCTTGAGCAATATAGTCCTGTGCCAAAGCAATTTGATGAAATTCTTCCACAACATCTTCTTTTGCCTGTGAATTTACTTTTTTTACACCGGAAATCTCTAAAGTAAGTTTTTCAATTTCCTCTTCACTTAAATGCTTATAAACAGATGCTGAAACATCTGGACCAAGGGAGATAAGCAGAATGGCTGCCTTTTGCTTCCCGCTTAATTCCTTTTGATCTTTCCTTACCAACCTTAACCACCTCTTAATTAATCGTCAGCAATCCACGTCCGTAACAGCTTAGCAAATTCCTCCGGTTTTTCTTTAGCCATTTTTTCTAATTGCTTTTTCCTGATACTGTTTTCTGTTTCACGGTCATCATTGACATCCGGAATATCAGGCAGCTGTCCCAAATCTTCATAAACTTCTTCATCTTCCTCAACATATTTTCTACGTGAGCGAAGCCACATAAAGGCTAGTACTCCTAATACTGCAATCACAGCCCCGCCTATTGCATAAAGCCACCAAGGGACTGCAGAGGAGTCAGCCTGATTATCAAGCGCCATTTTCCCATTAAACGGTTGAACCGTAATGGCGATTTTCTGTTTAATATCTTCATCGGTTAATTGAGTATTTTCATCTTTATCAATCGAAGTTCTAACAATGGTAGAAAGGATATTCTCGATATCATCGACCCGCGCCTGCGGCAGTGAATTTTCATTATTTGCTTTAGGAGGCTCCACCATAACCTGAATTCCGAGATCCCTTATCTTATAAGGGCTTTCGACGATTTCTTTGCGAATTCGATTTACTTCATAGTTAATCGTGTCGTCGACTTTTTCATAATCACCGTTCCCCGTTCCCGTGTCTCCTTTTAAATATTGGGAATCTGCAGTATCAGCAGGGGTTTCTGTTTGCGGTGGACCGCCGGCTTGAGCGTTTTCTCCAGTAAATGTTTCCGAAATTTTTTGCGCGCTGATCGCAATGCCTTCCATATTTTCTTTATCCACTGGTGTCACGAGATTTTCCTCACGGTTTTCCTGGGTAAAATCAATATCAGCCGTAACACTCACTACTACTTTATCCTGCCCCATCAGCGTCCCCAGCATATTTTGAACCTGCCGCTGCACATCACGTTCTATTTCTTTTTTTATCCCTTGTTGATTCGCGTAAACTGAACCAGTTAGATTATTGTTATTTTCCAGATCAAAATACTCAAAGTTCTGGTTCATGATGACGATATTATCTGTGGGCAGATTGGGAACACTTTTAGAGACCAATTGATAAAGAGCTTTTATCTGATTATGTTCAAATTGGTAGCCCGGTTTTGTATTAAGGACAATGGACGCTGATGCTTCCTGGGTCTGATCACTGACGAATATTCCTGTTTGCGGAAGATTAATCATAACCTTTGCATCAGTAATCCCATCAATTCCTTTTATCAAATTCGCTAATTCCGTCTGCATGGCATCAAGTTTTAACACCTTAAATTCATTTTCCGTTGTGCCGATTCCGGCATTTTGGCTGAAAAATGAATAATCAATACTCCCCGACTTTGGCAATCCTTCTGCGGCAAGCTCCACTTTCAACGTATCTGCCAGATCATCAGGAACCTTTATCGTTGTACCTCCATCAGCTATTTCCGATTCAATTCCCCTGCCATCCAGATTCTCTTTTATCGACCCTGTTTCAGAAGGTGTGAGGTTACTATATAGTGGAACCAGTGTTGTCCTTGTCATGAAGAAAGTAATCACTGCTGCAGCTATGATAATAAGTACAGATGAAGAAATCATCATGATGCGCTGTTTTATGGAACGGCTTGTCCAGTATTCTTTTATTGGTGATACAATTTTTTGTAACGACTCATTCATGATAATCCCCCGGTTATAGATCTGATTCGTTTGCAGCTAATAACCGCTGAACTCACCACACTCTCTCTTAAACTTGCATTCTCATCATTTCCTGATATGCTTCTACAGCTTTATTCCTTATTTCCAATGTTAATTGAGTTGTGATACTGGCTTTTTGTGCTGCAATCATTACCTGATGTAAATCAACTTCCTGTCCTGAGATTAGCTTTTCTGTTAATTTATCTGACTCTATCTGTGTTTGATTGACTTTCTCGATTGAATCCTTGAGAAAAGACGAGAAACTCTTTTGTGCTGCAAATGGACTAACAGCCGGCCCATTCGTTTTTTGTATATTTAATGAATTTGTTACTGGTGATAAAAAGATATGACTCAATTCTTATCCCGCCTTTACTTTCCAATTTCCAGTGCTTTCATCAGCATGCTTTTTGAAGCGTTGAATACTGTCACATTTGCTTCATAAGAGCGAGTTGCACTCATAAGATCGACCATTTCCTTTAACGGATCTACATTCGGCATTTGCACATACCCGTCTTCATTTGCATCCGGATGCTCCGGATCGTATACCATCTGAGGAGGTGTATCATCCTCAATAATTTTGGTCACTTTAACACCATTTCCTGCACCTTGATTTCCCCCAGTGTTCATTGCTTTTTGCAGCAGATTGGAAAATTGGCTTTCCTTTGGTTCCATGACCACCATTTTGCGGCTGTAAGGCATCCATTTCCCGTCCACTTGTTTCGCACGTGTCGTATCTGCATTGGCCATATTCGATGAAACGACGTCCATACGAAGCCGCTGAGCAGTCAATGCAGACGCGGTGGTATTCATACTATGAAAAATAGACATTACTTCCCACCTCTAATCACATTTTGCAAAGTCGAAAATTTCCCGCTTATTCTTTCAGTTAAGGCATTATAGTAGATTTGATTTGAAGCCAGATCAGCCATTTCCTGATCAATATCAACACTGTTTCCATTTTCGTTATAGGAAACCTGGTTTTTATTTTCAATCACTGCTGAAGCTGCAGAATGCTTTTGAAAAGCAAAATGCCTTTTATCAGTACGGTATGTATCAATTGTGTCTCCCAAAGCCTCTTGCAGGGCTGATTTGAAACTTACACCCTTCGCTTTATAATTTGGCGTATCAACGTTTGCAATATTTTGCGAGATCACTTTTTGTTTTGTTGACGAATAGTTGAGTGCATGTTCAAGGCTGGAAATCGTTCCCGAAAAAAGATTCATCAGTACACCTCTATATTAATATAATAATATATATGAATATTTTTGTAGAAAAATGCAGAATAAAGACGAATATATCATACAAATTAATTGTAATGAATTTGTAATTATATGTCTATGGCAGTTGCGTTGTTTTTACTATGACAATAGTACTGTTTTATCAAAAATAATGCTCTAACTTTACTATAACCCTTGATATAAGCAGATTTAAGAAAGTTTTTTCACTTAAATTACCAAAATACACTCTGATTATAACAAGCAAATTAGTCATTTAGACCCATTTAACTTATTGCTATTTTATTACATTTTTCATTTTAGGTAATAAATATTTCCTTATCAGACGATTTTTCTGTTTGTCGAATTTTATCGTTCTCTATACAGAACATATTATACTAATATACAGAACCCGCTTAAAAGGCAAAAAAAATAAGCTAACCATTTCTGGCTAGCCTTTATGAAAAAAGTTTTAGTTTGTTTTTAGCTTTTCTAATTCTAGTAAGAACTTATCATTTAATACTTTAATATAAGTTCCTTTCATTCCTAAAGAACGAGATTCAATAACGCCGGCACTTTCAAGTTTACGCAGGGCATTAACAATAACAGAACGGGTAATCCCAACTCGATCCGCAATTTTCGAAGCAACAAGCAGACCTTCATTTCCATTCAATTCTTCAAAAATGTGCTCAATAGCTTCCAGTTCACTGTATGATAATGAGCTGATTGCCATTTGTACAACCGCTTTGCTGCGGGCTTCCCCTTCAATTTCCCCTGCTTTCTCGTGCAGAATTTCCATTCCAACAACGGTTGCACCGTATTCTGCGAGAAGCAAATCATCATCATTAAATTGTGATTCTAATCTGGATAAAATTAATGTACCCAAACGATCTCCTCCGCCGCTAATTGGAACAACTGTTGTCAGACCAGAAGCAAAGAGTCCTTTATTTTCGGTTGGAAATGCTGAATATTCACTATCGATTCCAATATTAGGAGTCGTTTCATTTAAATTTAATAGGTTATTTGTATATTCTTCAGGGAATTGGCGGTCCTCAATCATTTTTTTCATTCGATCATTTTCCACTTGCTGATTTACCGCATAACCCAGTAATTTGCCGCGTCTGCTAAGAACAAATACATTGGAATCAATGACTTCACTCATTGTTTCAGCCATTTCCTTAAAGTTTACCGCTTTACCTGCTGTCTTTTGCAGCATGGCATTAATCTTTCTTGTTTTTGATAGTAAATCCATTCCTTTTTTCCTCCTATTTCTAGAGCCCCAAATATTATATATCTATTTTCTGCGTAATTACAGCCTTTTTAGAAAATTTTCTACCTTTTACTTACCATTATGACAAAATTATAAAATAAATTGACTTAAATCTTTATTTTTAGATATGGCATCCAGTTTTTCTTCTACATACTGAGGCGTAATCGTAATTTTCTCCAGTGTTATTTCTGGTGCTTCAAAGGATAAATCCTCGAGAAGCTTTTCTAAGATGGTATGCAATCTTCTTGCCCCAATATTATCTGTATTTTGGTTTACTTCAAAGGCTACTTCTGCTATCTTACGTATAGCATCGTCAGAAAATTCAATTTGTATACTTTCCGTTGCCAATAATGCCTGATATTGTTTAATTAGGGCATTATCTGGTTCGACTAAGATTTTAACAAAATCATCTGTCGTAAGTTTCGTTAATTCAACCCGAATTGGAAACCTGCCCTGTAATTCAGGAATCAAGTCAGACGGCTTCGCGATATGAAAGGCACCCGCAGCAATAAATAAAATATGATCGGTTTTAACTGAACCATATTTTGTTACAACAGTTGAACCCTCAACAACTGGCAGGATATCCCGCTGTACTCCCTCACGGGAAACATCAACTGATGAACCGCCGCTATTTTTGCTCGCTATTTTATCAATCTCATCTATGAAAATAATACCGGACTGCTCAGCCCTGGAAACTGCCTCCTGTGTTACTTCGTCCATATCAATCAGCTTTTGCGCTTCTTCTTGGGTAAGTATTTTACGGGCTTCCTGAACCGTTAATTTCCGCTTTTTCCGCTTTTTAGGAACCAGGCTTCCAAGCATATCCTGCATATTCAGTCCCATTTGTTCCATACCGGATCCTTGCAGCATGTCAAACATAGAAGGAGTCTGCTCCTCTACCTCAACAGTCACCAGCTCATTTTCTAATTCACCGAATGCCAGTTTTTCTTTTACGATCTTTCTTTTTTCCTGCTGGTTCTGATCATCTGATGAATTACTTTCCTGTGCATCCTGCCCATTTCCGCCCCCAAAAAGCATTTCCAACGGATTTTTCATCGCAGTGGCCTTTTTATTGGATGGAGCAAGCAAATCCACTAAACGGCGGTTTGCATTTGCCTCTGCAAGTTCTTTAACGCTAAGCATTTTTTCTTCCTTTACCAGTCGAACAGATGTTTCAACAAGATCTCTTACCATTGACTCAACATCACGACCGACGTAGCCGACTTCCGTAAATTTTGTCGCTTCCACTTTTACAAAAGGAGCCTGAACTAGCTTTGCTATCCGACGGGCAATCTCCGTTTTACCTACACCAGTCGGTCCGATCATTAATATGTTTTTCGGGCTTATTTCATCACGAATGTTTTCATCGAGCAAACTGCGGCGGTAACGATTGCGAAGCGCTACTGCAACTGCCTTTTTAGCATCCTTTTGGCCAATAATAAATTGATCTAGGCGCTCCACGATTTGTTTTGGGGTTAAAGTTAAACTCTTTGACATATCCATGGCTCCTCCCTCTACAGTTCTTCCACAATGATATTATTGTTCGTATAAACACAAATTTCAGAAGCAATTTCAAGGGAAGCTTTGGCAATTTCTTTCGCTGATAATTGATCTCCGGCAAATCGTTTTAAAGAACGTCCGGCCGCCAGCGCATAATTGCCGCCTGAACCAATGGTTAAAATACCATCATCCGGCTCA
Source organism: Bacillus benzoevorans (assembly GCF_014207535.1). Taxonomy (GTDB): domain Bacteria; phylum Bacillota; class Bacilli; order Bacillales; family Cytobacillaceae; genus Bacillus_BD; species Bacillus_BD benzoevorans. The sequence continues at coordinate 422,891 of NZ_JACHGK010000001.1, read as the reverse complement.
ATGACTTCCCCGGTTCCTGAAATCAGCAAAAGATTATTCACATCCATGACAATAAGCATTGCCTCAAGCTGCCGTAATACTTTATCACTTCTCCAGAGTTTCGCCAATTCAACGGCAGCACGCTGCAGGTTGCCATTAAATTCCTCCAGTTTTCCTTCAAACAATTCAAATAAGGTAAAAGCATCGGCAACTGAACCAGCAAAACCTGCCACTACTCTTCCATTAAACAGCTTTCTGACTTTTCTTGCAGTATGTTTCATCACAACGGCATTCCCCATTGTTACTTGACCGTCACCAGCCATGGCACATTTCCCATTATGATGTATGGCAAATATGGTAGTTGCATGAAATTGACCCATCAAAGCTCCTCCTTTTCCGAACATTTATTTTAAGCCCAATAATTCTATCATTTCTTCATTATGCTCGCGGGTGGTGATTCATGTAGGACCTTCTTAAATATTCATTGGTTACATGTGTATAAACCTGTGTTGAGGAAAGATTAGCATGCCCTAACAGTTCTTGAACAGTTCTCATATCAGCCCCATTTTCAAGCAAATGGGTCGCAAAGGTGTGCCGCAGCATATGGGGATGTATTTTTCCTTTTAATGATGAATCCTCAATTATTTTATTTAAGATTACTCTTATCCCTCTGGCAGTTAATGGTCCACCGCGAAAATTCACAAAGAAAAAGTCATGGGAATCATGATTTTTCATTAATAGGCGACGTCCGTTTTGTATGTATTTTTCCAGGGCATCGTGTGCGAAAGAGCCGAAAGGAACATATCTTTCCTTTTGTCCTTTCCCATGAACGAGAATCGTGGACAAAAAGAAATCCACATCCTTTAAACGTAAACCGCTGCATTCACCTACACGAATTCCAGTTGCATATAATAACTCTAACAATGCGTAATTCCTTAACCCCAATGATGTATCCGTCTCGCAGGCTGCAAATAACTGCTTCATTTCGTCCCCATAAAAAAAATCAGGGAGTCTTTTTTCAATTTTTGGCATCGTTACAAGGGAAAAAGGATTGTCAGTCAGTAGTTTTTCCCTAAGCATATAGTTATAAAAACTCCGTAAACTGGATATTTTTCTGGACACTGTTTTCCTGGCCAGATTCTTTTTATAAAGTAAGGTTAAATAGATCCGAATATCGGCATAGGTAACTTCAGTGAGACTTGCAATCTTTTGCTCATTCATGAACAAAAAAAATTCATTGATATCATGCTGATAGGACTCAATTGTATATTGTGAATAATTTCTCTCAATTTGTAAATATTCAATAAATGATTTTAATAAAATGTTTACATCAATGTTCACTTGAGCTCCCCCCGCATGATACCATTATCATAACATAATCAAAGAGATTGCAACAACAAGATTACATACTGTTCACAAATTTCTGAATTGTATCCAATGCCCTTTTTGCATGCTGTTCATATCTTTCCTTTTTCCCTTTTATCCTTACAGGTAATTCAGGAAATAAGCCGAAGTTGGCATTCATCGGCTGAAAGTGCTTCGAATCTGCAGCCGTAATATATTTAGCCATGCTTCCCATAGATGTTTCTCCCGGAAACTCAAGCGGAGCTTTTCCTTGGACAAGCCGGGCCGCATTAATACCTGCTATCAAACCACTTGCTGCTGACTCAACATATCCTTCAACACCTGTCATTTGTCCAGCAAAGAATATCCGTTCCTCCGAATTTAACTGATAAGTAGCCTTTAAAGACTTTGGGGAATTGATAAACGTATTTCGATGCATCACACCGTAACGGACAACTTCAGCCTGTTCTAGTCCTGGTATCAGCTGCAGTACTTCCTTTTGTGCCCCCCATTTCAGATGCGTTTGAAAACCGACAATATTATATAAAGTTCCTACTGCATTATCCTGTCTCAGCTGCACAACGGCAAACGGTCTTTTCCCGGTTCGCGGGTCTTCCAGCCCGACCGGCTTCATTGGTCCAAAGAGCATGGTTTTTTTGCCGCGTTTAGCCATTACCTCTATCGGCATACAGCCTTCAAAATAGACTTCCTTTTCAAACTCTTTTAACTCTGCTGTTTCCGCAGTTATAAGGGCCTCATAAAAGCGATTAAATTCTTCTTCTGTCATCGGACAGTTTAAATATGCCGCTTCTCCCTTATCATAACGTGACTTTAAATAAACCTTATTCAAATCGATACTGCTTTTTTCAATAATAGGCGCGGCTGCATCGTAGAAATATAAATAGTCCTCTCCGATCAAATCCATGATTCTTTTTGACAGTTTTTCACTTGTTAATGGTCCAGAAGCAATGATGGTCACACCTTCTGGAATTTCTGTTACCTCTTCATTAATGACGGTTATGTTTGGATGACTTTTCAAACTTTCCGTAACACGTCCTGCAAATTCATGACGGTCTACTGCTAATGCACCTCCCGCTGGTACAGCACATTCATCGGCAGCACGAATAATGAGCGAATCAAGAATCCGCATTTCCTCTTTTAAAACCCCGACCGCGTTCGTGAGCGAATTGGCACGTAATGAATTGCTGCATACCAATTCAGCAAATTGCTCTGTATGATGTGCCGGCGTCTGTTTGACCGGTCTCATCTCATATAAACAGACCTTTATCCCTCTCTTAGCTAACTGCCAGGCCGCCTCACTTCCAGCCAGACCAGCACCTATGACTTTTACTGCATCATTTGCCATGAATAAACCTCCAAAAAATTCATCTAAAAACAATGAACTATATATCTTATGCTTTAACTATAACTCATACTAGTATTATTTTTCTCCCTATGCATTGTACATGATTCGACATAAAGAATAAAGATAAAAGGCAGTTTTTCCGCCAGTCTTGGAAAACTTTTCTCTGAAAAAAGAGTGAGCATGCTGCTCACCCTTAAGCTTGCGGTTCTTCTTTATAATCACATTCCACGCACTGAACTTGTACGCCTTTTTTCAATTTCTTTTCTACTAACAGAGATTCGCATTTAGGACAATTCCGCGGCAGCGGTTTATCCCAAGAAAGGAAATCACATTCAGGAAACTGATCACAGCCATAAAAAATCCGTCGTTTTTTACTTTTTCTTTCAATTATATTGCCTTCTTTACATTTCGGACATTTCACACCAATTTCTTTTACAATTGCTTTTGTATTACGGCACTCCGGAAAATTACTGCAAGCCATGAATTTTCCATAGCGGCCCATTTTATAAACCATTGGATTTCCACATTGTTCGCAGTCTTCTCCTGCTGGTTCATCCTTAATCTCTATCTGCTGCATTTCCTTTTCTGCTATTTCAAGTTTCTTTTCAAATCCCTGGTAAAATCCATCAATCGCCTGTACCCAATTGATTTTCCCTTCCTCAATGTAATCCAAATCCTGCTCCATCTTTGCGGTAAATTCGACATTAAGGATTTCGGGGAAGAATTCCATCATTAATTCAATAATAATTTCGCCAAGCTCAGTCGGTACAAAACGTTTGTTATCTAGTGATACATAACCTCTTTTTTGGATCGTATCGAGCGTCGGGGCAAATGTGGATGGACGGCCTATCCCAAGCTCTTCAAGTGTTTTGACCAGCCTCGCTTCTGTGTACCTTGGCGGTGGCTGTGTAAAATGCTGTTTCGGGTCAATATCTTTTTGGAATACTTCGTCTCCCTCATGCAAATCCGGCAAGAGACGATCCTTTTTTTCTTCTTCTCCGTCATCTGTTCCTTCAACATAGACCTTCATAAAACCGGGAAACTTTATTTTTGAACCGTTCGCCCTAAATAAGACTGAACCATTTCTTAAATCAACAGTCATCGTATCCATTACAGCTGCAGCCATTTGACTGGCCACAAACCTTTCCCAAACCAGTTTATAAAGCCTTAATTGGTCTCTTGAGAGAAATTCTTTTAAACTATTGGGTTCCTTTAGTGTACTTGTAGGTCTGATTGCTTCATGGGCATCCTGAGCATTAGTGTTTTTCTTTTCTTTCCGTTTCTCCTGCACGACATAATCTGCACCAAAGTTTGCCGCAATATATCCGGCAGCTTCTTCTCTAGCGATATCGGAAATACGAGTGGAATCAGTTCTCATATAGGTGATTAAACCGACAGTCCCTTCTTTTCCAAGATCAATCCCTTCGTAAAGCTGCTGTGCCAGCATCATCGTTTTCTTGGCCCGGAAATTCAGTTTTCTGGCTGCTTCCTGCTGCAGGGAAGAGGTTGTAAATGGAACAGCAGGGTTCCTCCGTCTTTCTCTCTTTGTAACGGATTCCACAATAAAGCGGTTACCTTCCATTTTAGCTAATACTTCTTTTACTTGCTCCTCTGAGGTTAACTCGCGTTTTTCTTTATCAATTCCATAAAAAAAGGCTTCAAAGCTTTCGGTTCCTTTCAAAAACTCCCCATTGATTGACCAGTATTCTTCCGGCTCAAATGCTTTAATTTCCTTTTCTCTATCGATGATTAAGCGGACGGCTACAGATTGTACTCTCCCAGCACTTAGTCCCTTCTTAACCTTCTTCCATAATAATGGGCTGATATTGTATCCAACGAGCCGATCTAGTATTCTCCGAGCCTGCTGTGCATCAACCAAATCCATATTGATCGGGCGCGGGTGTTTAAAGGACTCTTTAATAGCATCTTTTGTGATCTCGTTAAATACAACTCTGCAGTCCGAATGGACATCCAAATCCAAGCTGTTCGCTAAATGCCAGGCAATTGCTTCCCCTTCTCTATCGGGGTCGGCTGCGAGATAGATTTTTTTCGCTCTTTTTGCCGCTGTCTTTAAATCTTTTAGAATGGGTCCTTTTCCACGAATGGTAATATATTTTGGTTCAAAATGATTTTCTACATCAACACCCATTTGGCTTTTTGGTAAATCCCGAATATGTCCCATTGAAGCTTTCACTTTATATTTTTTTCCTAAATACTTCTCAATCGTCTTAGCCTTCGCCGGCGATTCAACGATTACAAGAAATTCCGACATGCAAAAAATCCTCCTTAAGAGGGATACTATCCACTTAATTTTTTCTTCTATTACTGTTCAGTTAAAATATTCATTATTATTGTCTATTTTTAATCCATCTGTCAAACAAAAAATGGGATGCCCCTCCATTTCAGGAATAGAAAACGTTTACATTCACTGATAAATTTCTGATATAATCATTCGAAATGAACGAAAATATGGTTTTCCTTATGGTATAAATAGCTAAACTTCTGTTGCAAAATGTATACCAAATTTAGTATTATTTCAACCTTTTTGTTGAATATTTCGTAAAATGTCAAAGAAAAGACAAGAGAAGTTTTTTATTTCATTATATATGAGAAGAATAAACTTCATACATTCTCTGCTTAAATTATTTCATCCAAGATGTCTTGTGCAGAGATGATCAGTTTTGCCCCCTGTTGAATGAGTTCATTGGTTCCAGTTGAGTGCGGACCAAGAATATGTCCCGGTACGGCGAACACATCCCTTCCTTCCTGCACCGCATAATTAGCCGTTATCAGGGAGCCGCTCTTTTGTTTTGCCTCGACAACTAGGGTGCCTTGACATAGACCCGCAATGATCCGATTACGCAACGGAAAATGCCATTTCTGTGGTCTCATGAAAAATGGATATTCGGTCAGGACGAGATGATCCTTCATCATTACATTTGCCAGCAGGACATTTTCTTTTGGATACAGATGATTAAATCCCCCTGCTATGACACCAATGGTTTTCCCGCCATACTGTATCGCAGTCTGATGAGCATACGCATCAATCCCCGCCGCCAGTCCGCTTACAATGACAATCTGACTTCCGATTAAACGAGGAAACAATTGTTCTATTGCCTTTTTTCCATATGCCGTTGCCTGCCTGGAACCAACGACAGCAAGCAGATGCTTAGTCTTTAGCAGTCCCAAATCTCCCTTGGCATAAAGGACCCACGGCGGCATAGATGTTTCCCGCAGCATAACAGGGTATTCCTGATCAAAAATAGTGACACACGAGATGCCGTTTTGTTCATATAGTTTGAGTGTATGGATAAGTGATGGAGAATGGAAATCCTTTAGAATGGCATTGGCTGCTGGGGAAGGGATAAAGTCTTTCAGGCGCTGTTCATCGTACAGGGAGATTAATTGCGGATCTTTTTTTAGAATTGAAAGTATGTGTTTCCAGCTTGCTCCGGGACAATGATGAAGAAGAACAAGCCTTTTCTTAAAATCATTCATCGTATACCTCCTCTAAATGACGAAGCGATTTATTATTATGATACTATAATAACATGAAAATAAAGAAAAAAATCGCAGAATAATAAACACGGAAAATAGTCCCTCTTTTAGGAGGGACTATCTACTATTAGCACAGTATTAGTGTGTCTTACATTTTTCGTAAAGACCTTTTTCCTTTAACACTTCGATCAATGTTTCTCCCATGACTGAAGGTGTTTCAGCAACTTTAATTCCGCATTCATTCATAACACGGATCTTTTCATCTGCCGTTCCTTTTCCTCCGGAAATGATGGCGCCTGCATGACCCATACGTTTCCCTGGTGGTGCTGTACGACCGCCGATAAATCCTACAACCGGCTTTGTCATGTTTGCTTTTACCCATTCTGCCGCTTCTTCCTCAGCTGTTCCGCCAATTTCACCGATCATAATCACTGCTTCAGTTTCTGGATCTTCATTGAAAGCTTTTAATACATCGATAAAGTTTGTCCCATTGACAGGGTCTCCGCCAATTCCCACAGCCGTTGTCTGACCGACTCCTGCTTGTGTCAGCTGATGAACCGCTTCATACGTTAATGTACCAGAACGGGATACTACACCGACATGGCCTTTTGTATGAATATAACCCGGCATAATACCGATTTTGCACTCATCTGCTGAAATGACTCCAGGGCAGTTTGGTCCGACAAGACGAGTTTCCTTGCCTTCCATATAACGTTTCACTTTTACCATATCCAATACAGGAATATGTTCTGTAATACAAATGACCAATTCCAGCTCAGCATCCACTGCCTCAACAATGGCATCAGCTGCAAATGGAGCAGGAACATAAATAACAGATGCAGTGGCACCAGTAGCATCTACCGCTTCTTTAACCGTGTTAAATACCGGCACGCCTTCTACTTCTTGTCCGCCTTTACCGGGAGTAGTTCCCCCAACAATTTTTGTACCATATTCTAACATTTGCTTTGTATGGAAAAGGGCCGTTGAACCGGTTATCCCTTGAACGATTACTTTCGTGTCTTTATTAATAAATACGCTCACAATAATTCTCCTTTCTTATTTCACTAACGAAACAATTTTTTGGGCACCGTCAGCCATGGATTCAGCTGCAACAAGATTTAAACCTGACTCGCGTAAAATTTGCTTACCTAAGTCAACATTTGTTCCTTCCAAACGGACAACAAGCGGAATTTGCAAGCCAACTTGTTTCGCAGCTTCCACAACACCTGCTGCAATAACGTCACACTTCATAATGCCGCCAAAGATATTAACGAAAATACCTTTTACATTTGGATCTGCAAGGATAATCTTGAATGCTTCTGTAACTTTTTCAGCTGTTGCACCGCCCCCGACATCAAGGAAGTTAGCCGGTTCACCGCCGTAATATTTAATAATATCCATTGTAGACATGGCAAGTCCTGCACCGTTTACCATACAACCGATATTTCCGTCTAATGCTACATAGCTTAGATCATATTTGGATGCTTCGATTTCTTTTGGATCCTCTTCTTCCAAATCGCGATATTCTAAAACGTCCTTTTGACGGTATAACGCATTGGAATCGAAATTTAATTTAGCATCCAAAGCCATTACTTTTCCATCACCTGTTACTACAAGCGGATTGATTTCTGCAATTGAACAGTCTTTTTCAATATATGCATTGTAAAGTCCGATCATAAACTTTACAGCTTGATTCACTAATTCAGTCGGTATATTAATATTAAAGGCAATTCTGCGTGCCTGATATGGCATAAGACCAACAACTGGATCAACTTCTTCTTTAAAAATTTTCTCCGGTGTTTTTGCTGCCACTTCTTCAATCTCTGTTCCGCCTTCTTCAGATGCCATCAACACAACACGTGAAGTTGCGCGGTCTAATACTAGTCCAACATAATATTCTTTCTTTATGTCGCAGCCTTCTTCAATTAACAAACGTTTAACTTCTTTTCCTTCAGGACCTGTTTGGTGTGTAACAAGCGTTTTACCAAGAATTTCATTCGCATATGTACGGACTTCATCCAAGTTCTTCGCTACTTTTACCCCGCCGGCTTTTCCACGCCCCCCAGCGTGAATTTGTGCTTTGACAACACAAACACTTGAACCTAGTTCTTTTGCCGCTTCAACAGCTTCATCCACTGTAAAAGCAACCTTGCCATTTGGTACCGATACCCCATACTTTCTGAGGATCTCTTTTCCTTGGTACTCATGAATATTCATTTCCCATCCTCCTAATCTAACCTAATAAGAAAACATTACCCTTTAAATAGCAGAATACTCCCTAATCCAGAAAATTTCTACTAAAATAAAAATTGCACTGATTTCATTTTATAGAATGAAATGATACTTGTCTACTATAATGATAAAAAATTTACAACGTTTTTCAAATATTCTAACAAAAGTAATTTTTGTTATTTATTTATTTGCCCATTCTTTACTATTTTGCGAAAGCATCATCCAAAAAAAACAAAAAAAAGATAAGACACGCATGACCTTATCTTCCTGTATTCTTCGCTTCTTTGTCTGTCCGGTAAATAAAGGCAAATACTTCAGCCACGGCCTGATATAATTCTTCCGGAATCCTCTCATTGATATTTAATTTTCCCAGCAGTTCCACGAGTGTCGGATCTTCCTGAATCGGCACTTGATGCTCTTTCGCTGCAGCGATTATTTTTTCAGCAATGAAACCTTTCCCTTTTGCCTTAACTATCGGGGCATCTGCTAACTTTTCATTATAGCTTAGAGCAATAGCCGTTTTTCTTTGTTCATTTTGTTTGTCTGTCATATCCTGATATCCACTCCTGAATAATACCCTTGATCAAATATCGCTGCACCATGCTGCTTTGCGGCAGTTTTGATTTCATCTTCTGCCTGTCTGGTAAACTGCACGGCAGAAAGTGTAAAGTTCAGCGTTTCCAGGTTCTCCTTTAACCCTTCAATAAAAGGTGCAGCAAGATGCTTCAACTGCTCATGCTCATTTATTACCCGAAGCCTTATGATCCGGTTCTGCACCTGCATATCGACAATCGTTTCCTGTAAATACTGAAGTTCGATGTAAAATAATATGCGGCAATAAGCCGGATCAATTTGTCCATTCTCTTGTCTTTTTCCGCTCCATTGCATCGTTAAATCAACCATTTTTTGTCCAAGCATGATCGGAAGTTGCAGCGCAAATTGCTGGATCGGTCCTGACTCTGTCCCTAACAGTTGAATTCCGGTTATTTTATTCAATACGTTTTCGGCCGCTTCCTGCACGGGACCTGCCGGACTTCCCATGAGGTAATCGATTAATAATGGTTTAAGTGATTCACGACTGATCTCCTGACCTTCTTGCGGAGATTTTAGAACATGTACAAGCTCCTGTTCATATGCAAGCCCCATTTGTTGCATCATTTCTTTCAGATATTGCACAAACACTGGGCGGTCACTTAAGGTCTGGCCTGATTGAACGGGAAATGATCCAGATAAATCTTCTCGATTCATTTGCACACCGGGCAGAACAGGGTCATCCGAAACCTTTCCAAATAGATTTTGCAAAAAGCGTAAGAGCTTCTCCCCTTCTTCTGTATAAGTGTGAGTCTCCAAAAGACTGCGCAGTGTTTCAATACTTTTAGATAATGATTCATTATTTAAAGCACTGAGTACAGCCTGAAACGAGGTTTTTGTCAGCGGCAGCCCTTTATTTAACAACAGCTTTACAGCCTCTGTTTCGGCAGATTTGAGGCTGAGAGCTTGTAAGTCGCCTGCCAGCTGGAAGATCTCCTTATGAATGGGAAGTTGTTCCTTGAGCAAGAAACGGATTAACGATTGATTCTCCGCTGTTTGAGGAAGTGATAATTGCTTTAATAGTGCATCATGGGGGTTGGCTCTTAAGTTCTCTGTGGCATTCACCAGCACTTTTAAGCGAGGTTTCCCGTCTCCGGGCATTACTTGAAACCAATATGGTTTTCCGGCTTCTAACGGCGCCTCTAATTGGGCAATTATTTTCTGTGCCCCTATCTGCAACGCAGCTAAATTATCGGGGAAAAGCTTTATTATTTTCCCTGTAAACACTTGTCCCGGACGAAATGAGAGTGCTTTAATCTGCGGCGTATTGCCCTCATGTAAAATATGATTTAGAAATAATGGTTTCATCTTCATTCACCTTCATGGATGCCGGCTTCATTGCCTGTAATACTTTCATCATAGCAAAAAGTGTTCAATCCTAAAAATATTTTCTCCAGAGGCGATAGGCACAGGAAGCTAAAACACTTTAACTTCCTATATAATCCTTTACAGGGGCAAAAGTTTTCCGATGAATGGGTGTTATTCCATGTGCCGCTATACTTTCAAGATGCTCTTTTGTCCCGTAACCGGCATTGCGGGCAAAGCCATACTGCGGATAGCGTTTCTCATAGTCCTTCATCATCCTGTCCCGTGTGACCTTTGCAATGATCGATGCAGCCGCAATGGAAACACTGAGGCTGTCCCCCTTAATAATCGCATCAAACGGATAGGGGGTATGTAATTTGACCGCATCAATGAGAAGAAAATCCGGTTTTGGTTCAAGCTGCTGGATCGCCTCAAGCATGGCCTTTTTCGCTGCTTCAAAAATATTAATCTTGTCAATTTCATCGTTATCAATGATGCCAATACCAATGGCTTCAGCTTTCTCCTGAATTTCAAGGAAAAACCGCTCCCGGAGATTTTCACTTAATTTTTTTGAATCGTCTATTCCCGGCAAATAAAAGTCTTCCGGGAGAATGACAGCGGCAGCTACGACCGGTCCTGCCAGAGGTCCTCTGCCAACTTCATCAATTCCCGCGATTAATTTAAAGCCCTGGTTATGATACTTTTGTTCATAGACTGTCATATCCATGAACCTTTCATGTTTCTTATTCATTTCTTCCTGTTTATGTATCCACCGCTTTAAAGCCTTCTGAACACCTTTACGCTCATCAGCTGCAAACTGCTGATACAATGGATCATCCTGATGATGAATGGTTTCAAGCTTTTCTTCAATTTCTTTCACGGTCCATTTCAAAATAAAAACCTCTTTTCCATCTCGCAGCATTTTTTCGATCCCTATCAGTGTAAAAAAAACAAGACCTTTCGTCTATGAAAAGTCTCATTTCTTATATCTGGTAAAATTAGTTACTTTTTATTTCCTCTGCTGGAGGCAGATTCGATATCTGTCCGGGCCTTTCAAACGAAAGAGCACCCATTTTTTCTGTGCGGATTTCCCTAATGATCAGTTCGGTGACCTTATCATAATCAATTTCACCTTTGCCCATTAGGCAGCCGCGTCTTTCACCGATGCGATCAAAAAATTCTACGATATCTTCAGGAAAATCTTCCAGCTGAAACCTTTCTTTCAATCGTTCCGGATATCGTACTTTTAAAAATTGCAAACCGTATATGGCTATATCCTGAAGATTCAGGATCGTATCTTTAATCGCACCTGTTAAAGCCAGCTTCAGTCCGACTTCCTGATCTTCAAATTTTGGCCAAAGGATTCCGGGGGTGTCTAATAATTCAAGTTCTTTTCCGACCTTAATCCATTGCTGCGCCTTTGTGACACCAGGCGTATTGCCTGTTTTGGCAATATTCTTTTTCGCAAGACGATTGATTAAAGTCGATTTCCCTACATTAGGAATCCCGACAATCATCGCTCTGATGGCCCGCGGTTTTACCCCCTTGGCTTTCATGCGTTCGAATTTTTCCTTTAATATCTCCTGGGACGCCGATACGATCTCTTTCATTCCAGTCCCGGCATGCGAATTAATCGCTAATGCTTTAATCTCTCTTTCCTTAAAGTACTCAATCCATTCCTTTGTCGTGCTTTTATCCGCCATATCGGCTTTATTCAGCAAGACAAGCCTTGGCTTATGCTGAATGATTTCATCAATCATCGGATTGCGTGACGATAGCGGGATACGAGCATCCACTAATTCAAAGATAATATCAATTAATTTTAGTTTTTCTGAAACTTGTCTTCGGGCCTTCGCCATATGCCCTGGAAACCATTGAATTGTCAAAAGCTTAAACCTCCAACTTTACTTAATAATGCTAACATCCTCCAGCGGCCAATAAATGACTTTGGTTTTACCCAGTACCTTTTCCATCGGAATAGTTCCGATATGGCGGCTGTCTTTACTGAAGCGGCGATTATCTCCCATGACAAACAGTTCGCCTTCAGGAACGGTGATCTTTAATGGTTCTGTCAGCGGTCCATCAATGACTTCCTGTTTATTTTCATCCAAATAGTCTTCTTCATAGGCTTTTCCGTTTACATAAAGTGTATCGTCTTTGTATTCGATTGTTTCACCTGGGAGACCGATCACGCGCTTTATGTAATCTTTATTTTCCGGTGCATGAAAAACAATAATATCAAAGCGTTCCGGTTCACCGATTGTATAGCTGAATTTGTTGACAATCATCCTGTCCTGGTCATGTAATGTCGGCATCATCGACAGCCCGTCCACTACAATTGGAGCAAATAAAAAATAGCGAATCACAACAGCTAGTAGAACAGCAATTAAAAGTGCTTTAATCCATTCCCATAATTCATTTTTTTTCTTTGCCAAATCACATTCCCCTGCCAATCTCAGGTAATTAAAATTTGTATAATGAAGCAAATTTTATTTTACTTTGCGAAAAAAACATAATCAAATACGAGTTTAACTGAAAAAAAGGAGCTTGTAAACCAAGCTCCCTTTTCAACTCTCTTATCGAATTTCTTTGATACGAGCTTTTTTACCGCGCAGGTTACGCAGATAATAAAGTTTCGCACGGCGGACTTTACCACGGCGAATTACTTCAAGCTTCGCAATTTTTGGTGTGTGAACAGGGAAAGTACGCTCAACGCCTACTCCGTAAGAAACTTTACGAACTGTGAAAGTTTCGCTGATTCCACCACCACGACGCTTAATAACAACACCTTCATACATCTGAATACGCTCACGTGTTCCCTCAACAACTTTTACGTGTACACGTACAGTGTCACCAGGACGGAACGCAGGAAGATCTGAACGAAGTTGTTCTTTTGTAATTTCTTCAATTAATTTATGCATCGTTTTCAACTCCTCCCGGATGCTCTTGCACAATCATAATATAAATGCAGCGGAACATCGTTATAAGACAAAACTGGAATACCAGTCTAAGTCACAAAAAATATCTTAACATAAATAGATGAATAATTCAACATTAAATCTTCTCATTTTTAAATTCCTCAAGCCATTTTCGCTGCTCATCCTCTAATGGAAATTCCTCTAATAAATCAGGACGGCGTAAAAACGTTCTGCGAAGCGATTCCTTCGCTCTCCATTCCTCAATGAAACGGTGATTGCCGGAGAGAAGCACATCTGGAACCTTCATTCCTCTAAAATCAGCAGGGCGTGTGTAATGTGGATGCTCCAATAAGCCAGTGCTGAAAGAATCCTTCATATGTGACTGTTCGTTACCTAAAACACCGGGGAGCAGGCGGACGACGCTGTCTATGACGACCATCGCCCCTAGTTCTCCTCCTGTTAACACAAAATCCCCAATAGAGATTTCATCTGTTACAACATGCTCTCTGATCCTCTCATCGTAGCCTTCATAGTGGCCGCAAATAAAAATCAAATGATCCTCTCGTGCCAGTTCCTCGGCTTTTCTTTGATTATACCGTTCACCCTGCGGGCACATGAGAATCACACGCGGTCTCTTTGCTTCGGATTTGTCCGTGATATCTCTCACCGCATCAAAAATGGGCTGCGGCTTTAACACCATCCCTGCACCGCCGCCGTATGGGTAATCATCAACGGTTTGGTGCTTATTATCGGCGTATTCCCGGAAATTAATAACCCGATAGGAGGCGGCATTTGTTTCTTCCGCTCTTTTCAAAATGGAATGCCCGAATACACCTGGAAACATTTCCGGAAAAAGGGTCAGTACATCAATTTTCATCATGAGAGCAATCCTTCAATCGGTGTTATCGTAATTTTCTTGTTTTCGATATCAATTTCTGTTACGACATCAGCTATATAAGGGATGTATTGCTCTTTGCCGCCACTGCCTTTTACAACCCAAACATCGTTCGCTCCAGGTGTGAGGATTTCCTTTACCTTACCAATTTCCACACCTTCATCCGTGAATACGGTACAGCCGATAATTTCATGAAAATAAAATTCATCTTCATCAAGCTGGCCCAGCTGGCTTTCAGGAACCTTTAAAATGCCGCCTTTAAATGGTTCAATTTGATTAATATTGTCATAACCTGCAAAAGTCAGCAAATCGAAGTTTTTATGGACCCGGTGCGACTGGACCGTTAATGGTACGGGCTCTTTACGATCCGGCATAAACAAAAATAAAGTATTCCCCTTTTTATAACGTTCTTCAGGAAAATCCGTTTTGGAAATGACACGGACTTCCCCCCTGATTCCATGTGTATTTACAATTTTCCCAACATTAAACCACTTTTCCATCTAGACTATCACCTCTAGCGTATTTCTTGCACAATATCGTCCTTTATGACAATCGTCCGTCCTTTTGTTATGTCGCTCCAGCTTGCACCTATTTCGACATCCACTATCGCCTGGACTTCTTTTTCCTTTAATTCGCTTCCTAACGGTAGCATATGTAATTGTTCCAGTTGAAAATCAATGAGTTTTATTTTCTCTTGTCTTCTCTGAATTTCCTGCTCAAATTGCCGCTTGAGACTTTGCTGCTGGAACCTCTTCTCTTTTTCCAGTTTCTTGAGTTCAAAACGAAGCTGTTCACTTTCTTTTTGCAGCTGGAGCCTGTTCGTATGATATTTATCTTGAAGTTCACCTTTGCTTTTTTCTGTTAATACTTGTTTGACCACCACAGATTGCAGTAATTTCATTCAAGAGCCTCCTATCATACTTGATTACATTGCTTTGTTAAAAATAAATGTATTTGAAGGGACACTTTTTATTCAATATCTTTTTATTCATCTTCTTAATAAAGAAAGCGCAAGCGCCTGAGTGAGGCACTTGCGCTTTGCTATTGTCTTCGCTTCAGCTTTTTCACTCATTCACTGATTTCAAGAAAAGTTTTCTTCTTCTGTGATGAGCTTGCTGCGGCATAAACAACTGTTCGTAACGCTTTGGCAACGCGTCCCTGCTTTCCAATCACTTTTCCCATATCAGACTTATTGACGGAAAGCTGATAGGTAATGCGGGTTTCCTCTTCATGAACATTTACTTGAACATCATCCGGAAAATCAACGAGGGACTTTACAATTGTTTCAATCAGATCCTTCATCAGATCAATTATTTACCGTTTTTAATGTTATGGAATTTCTCCATAATTCCTTGTTGAGAGAATAGGTTACGAACCGTATCAGATGGTTTTGCACCATTTTGTAACCATTTTAATGCAAGTTCTTCGTTAATTTTTACTTCTGCTGGTTGTACAACCGGATTGTATGTTCCAACTGTTTCAATTTGACGTCCATCACGAGGAGAACGAGAATCTGCTACAACAATACGATAGAAAGGAGATTTTTTAGCTCCCATACGCTTTAAACGAATTTTTACTGCCATTATTAATTGCACCTCCGAATAGTTTCACACAAGATAGTATAATATCAATTGTTAAATGTTTTGTAAAGTGTTTTTTCTTGTCAGGCAAAAAATGATCCTCTGCCTGACCCGTTTTTCTGAGCGAAAAACTTGATTAGAATGGTTTAAACGGCAGTTTGAAACCGCCTTTTTTCTTTCCTTTTTGCTGCATGCCAACCATTTGTTTCATCATTTTTTTCATATCTTCAAATTGTTTTAAGAGCCGGTTAACCTCTTGGATAGATGTACCGCTGCCTTTAGCAATCCGCTTTCTCCTGCTCGCATTAATCGTTTCCGGGTGAACCTTTTCAACTTTTGTCATGGACTTAATGATCGCTTCAACATGGGATATTTGTTTATCATCTATTTGCAGATTATCCAGACCTTTAATCTTGTTTGCACCGGGCATCATTTTTAGCAGCTCATCAAGCGGTCCCATATTGCGGACCTGTCCCAGCTGTTCGAGAAAATCATCAAAGGTAAACGAAGCCGAACGCATTTTCTGCTCCAATTCTTTCGCTTTCTCTTCATCTACATTTGCCTGTGCTTTTTCAATTAAGGTAAGTACATCACCCATGCCAAGGATCCTTGAAGCCATTCTTTCTGGATGAAATGGCTCAAGAGCATCCATTTTCTCCCCAAGTCCGACAAATTTAATCGGCGTATTCGTTACAGAACGAATCGATAAGGCTGCTCCTCCGCGGGTATCGCCATCAAGTTTTGTCAAAACAACACCGGTTAAGCCCAGCTGTTCATTAAAACTGGAGGCCACATTTACGGCATCCTGACCAGTCATTGCATCAACGACAAGGAAAATTTCATCCGGATTTGTCAGCTCTTTTATTTGCTTCAGTTCATCCATCAGTGCTTCGTCAACATGAAGACGCCCGGCGGTATCAATCAGTACGTAATCATGATGGTCGGCTTTTGCTTTTTCAATCGCCTGTTTAGCAATTTCTACAGGGCTCACCTTGTCTCCAAGGGAGAAAACAGACATACTCAATTGTTTCCCAAGTGTCTCAAGCTGTTTGATCGCTGCAGGACGATAGATATCGGCAGCCACAAGCAACGGATTCCGGTTATGCTTCTTCCGCAGCAGGTTCGCTAATTTACCAGTGGTCGTCGTTTTACCTGCTCCTTGGAGACCAACCATCATAATGACCGTTGGCGGACGGCTTGCCACAGCAATTTTGCTTTGTTCGCCGCCCATCAACTCTGTTAATTCTTCCTTAACGACCTTAATGACCTGCTGCCCCGGAGTTAAGCTTTTCATGACTTCCTGTCCAACAGAGCGTTCACTTACTTTTTTGACAAATTCCTTTACCACTTTAAAGTTAACGTCTGCTTCTAAAAGCGCTAACCTTACCTCACGCATCATTTCTTTAACGTCAGCTTCTGATACTTTTCCTTTACCGCGAATCTTTTGAATCGTGTTTTGCAGTCGGTCGGCCAAACCTTCAAATGCCATGCAGACTAGCCCCCTAATCTAATTTCTCAAGCTCGGCAACCATTTCCAGCAGAGTTTGCTGCAATGGAGTCCCCTCTTTCAGCAGCTCCTTCATTTCTTGAATCAGCTTGCTCCGCTCTTGAAATTTTTCAAATAATAATAGCTTTTCCTCATATTCTTCGAGCATTGCCTCTGTCCGTTTAATGTTATCGTATACAGCCTGACGGCTAACATTGTATTCTTCTGCAATTTCGCCTAGGGAAAAGTCGTCCAAATAATAAAGCGCCATATAGCTGCGCTGCTTTGGCGTCAACAACGATTGGTAAAAATCATATAAATAATTCATTCTCGTTGTTTTTTCAAGCATCCGCGCCAGTCCTTTCCCCGATGTTAAGTGAAAAGCCTTTACAAACAACAGTCTACACACATATCTATAAGATGTCAAGAAAAGACCTTTACAACAGCATTTTTAACTGATTGGCATCTATTTCAGGCAAAAAGTAAGACAGATAAAATGCAGCGAATTTGGAGCGTTATTTATTCTTTCTGTTTTTGGCTTCAAGGAGACGTCTCATTCTTTCTTCCTTTTCAGCCTCTGTTATATTTCCTTCACCATTGGACTGTTTCATTTTATCCACTTTCGTTCTGTTCATTTTTTCTTCTGTTTCCGGCTTGTTTTCTTGCGTGATTTTTCTTTGCACAACAAGCTTGTTCTTCGCTCTCGTTTTCAACTTCTCCACTTTAACGATTTTTTCTAAGGTGGTATCAGAATGTTCGTTTCTTATTTTATTTCTGATATCTAAGCGGGTCCAATGTGCAAGTCTTTTCAGCCCAAAGCGGCGCAGGGCAATTTCGCTAAAAAACAAGAGAAAAGCAGCAAGGATGAGCCATTGGCTGAGCGATTGTTTATGATAAGAGGAATACGGCAGCGGTCGAAAGGCATCCTTTTCTTGCTGCAATACTTTTCCCTTTCCGCGGTCCGCCAGTTCTGCGATTCTTTTTTCATCATGACCAGTAGTCAAATATTCACTCGAATATGGAACCGTAAATCCAGTTTGATAATTGTTCACATCACCTGTTTCTGTTGTTTCATTCACCGAAAGAAAATACATGCCTGCATTGTCCGGAATATCCGTTTCATACGTCCCGGGTCCAGTAATCTTTGTATTGGTTTCAAGCCTTTTCCCCTTGTCAGTTACGAGGGATACATCAAGCGGCAATGTGCTCCCGCCAGCTGATTTTATCACTAAGACTGTATTCCCATCCTCCTTATGAAGTGAAATATCATATGGGGAACTATCATATTTAGGCAATGATTTAGTTATCATTTGATTAATGAATTGCGGCCACTTGGACCATGCCGCCCAGTCACCTGACCATTTACCGGAAAAGTCCGAAGTAAATGCCATCGTATAGCCCATTCCATACTGCCATTCCGCTAAAACCGGGTCTTTCTTTTCACTTAGGACCGGCACAGCCGCCCTTGGTTTCGCCGTTGTGGCAATATAAGCATTCATCTGTGGAACGCCTTCCTGAAACATCCGCCAATCAGTAGAGGTCTGAATTCCCGGGTAAAATGGATGGTCTTCAATATAGGTTCTCGAGGCCATAACCGTTTCTCTTGATAAAATACTTGGAATGACGGAGGAATCCGTCACATCATAGTATCTCCCTCCGCCGTTTTCAGCTAATTGCTCCAGTAAAGCATGGTCGGCATCTCCTCCAAGGGCGACAGTTGATAAAGTAATATTTTCTGTCTTGCCCTCTTCTGTTAAAAGATCATAATTGTGATTCAGCGCAGATTGCCCGTCTGTCAGCAAAATAATATGCTTTCGCTGCAGCTTTAAATCTTTAAGCTCTTCATAGGCTAACTCCAGTGAAGAATAAATTTCAGTTCCGCCTCCAGGCGATACTTTTTGGATTTTATCTATGACCTCGTCTTTGTCTTTAAGAGGAGCAGTCTCTACCACTTTCCATGGCCCGCTGTCAAAAGCGATAAATCCGAGGGTATCTTCTTCACGAAGCAGCGATACAGATCTGGCTGCCGCTTCTTTTGCCAATGCTAATTTATTCCCTGCCATACTTCCGGAGCGATCCATAACGAGGATCAGTCCCAGTGAGGGCATTTCATTTTTCCCTTTTATATCCATATCTACCGGAAGTAATTTTTCAATTGGCGTTTTGAAATAACCGCCGAGCCCAAAGCTCTCTTCTCCCCCAGCCATAATAAATCCTGTGCCAAATTCTTTTACCGCCTGTTCGATTAAGTTCATTTGTGTTTCCTTTATTACTGTTGCCGGAACATTATTAAAGATGATGGACTGATAGGCTAGATAACCAGATAATGTCGTTGGGAGCTGTTCAGGTCCACGCTGCTCGACAGCAAATCCTGATTGCTGCAAAATCGGCACGATACTGCCTGAATTGTCTACTTCAACTGTCAAAATCTTCGGCGTGCCTTTTACATTTGCGACGGAATAGAGGACATTATTTTCCAAGAATCGATCCTCTTCAGGGATGATTTCTGCTTTATAAATCAGTAAACCGCTCTCCTCAACGTGATGTAAAAAATCAAACTCATTCCGTCCTTCTTTCACGTTGATCGTTTTCTTTAAAATTTCTCTATTATTTACGGAAATCCGAACAGCCGCCTTTTTCGCAGAAGTGCTGTTTATCGTTAACGCGAGGCGGGTTTTTTCTCCCGCAAATAGCACAGGGGGGACCGTCAATTCTTCGAGTGAAAGATCATCAGCATGTACTTGTTCCACCACCACTGTATCCAGTTGAATATGACGGCTTTTTAAAATTTCTATCGCTTCGTTAGCGGAACCAGCTGTTTCATTTCCGTCCGTAAAAAGGACAATACGCCCTCCGGAGTCATTAGGAATAAGCGCAGAGGCAAAGGTCAAAGCTTCCTCTATATTGGTTTCACTTTGCTCTGTCTCGGTATGAAAGTCGCTGAGCGGTTCGTTAGTCTTTTTTAACGACCGCTCTATCGCCGTATCTTTCCCGAATGCTGCAACGGCATAAGTATCCTCTATATCTTTTTCTGATGCACTTTTTTCAATCCAATCCAGGATCTTTGCTTCAGAGCCTTGTACGCTTGCTGAACGGTCGACTAAAAAGATGACATGATCCTCTTTTGCCGGAAATAAGATTTGCGGCACCGTTAAAGCGAAAACCAAGACAAGAAATAATAGACCGCGCAAGAGAGCCGTAAACTTCACCTCTGCTGTCCATTTTTTTATCGAAATGGCCTGCTTCATATATAGATAGATAAACCATCCTGCCGGCAGGAGCAAAAGCAGCATGAGGGGATATTTAAGTTCTAAACCCACGACGATACACCTCCCATTCAACCGCCATGACCAAAAAGGCCAGAAATGCAAGAATTAGAATAAGAGAATCATTGTACTGCTGCCCTGCTTCTTTTTCTCCGCCTTTTTGTTCATCTATGGTAAAGGATGCAGCAACGGCAGGTACTTTTTCTCTCTCATCAAGCAAAACAGAGAAATAAAAGATCTCCTCACCACTAACGGCTTGGTAAATCCCTGGAAATGCCGGTGCAGTCATCGGCTCCTTCTCCGTATCAATCGAATCTAAATTTTCATCCTTGTCATTGTAGATGCCTAAAACATGTCCAGGACTGCTGGAATGCATCCATTTTTCCTCACCTGGATTAAAGTAACCAAGAAATCCCGACTGGTTCGCCAGCCATTGATAACTATTATATAAAAAAACCGGAAAATCAGGATGAAGCGGCCAGTCACTGTCCGCTATTGAAAAGTTCACCATAATCACAGGCTGTCCATTGAGAATTCCCCTTTGAATAAGCGGCTGGCTGCCGCTGGACAGAACCGTCTCCAGCCCATTTTCAACCAATGTTTTTTTTCCATGGCTGATAAACATCTTTTCCGGATGTACATATGCAAAAATTGGATCCTGCTTCGTGATAAGCGGTTCAGTCAGTTCAATCCTCTCATTCGCATTAAATACAATAGCAGGCATATTAGGAAGTGCCCCGACTTCCGCTCCTTCCATCATTACAATGCCAGTTTCCTTCTCTATTCTCACTTCGTCGCTTTGAATCAGTTCAACGCCAATCGTTTCAAAACCTTTTATGACAAATGGATTCACTTCCCCTGCCGCATACATTTTCGGTGATGGATCACTGTACACACTAGCTGCCTTGTTATCAACCGTATATCCGTCGTTTACTGCAAGCGAGGCTTCGTAATAAGGTTTCGCAGGAAGATCTGAAAACGATACAACCATTGAATCCTTCTTTTCGACTTTAACCTCTTTTGTCACCACACTTTTCTTTTCGGCCTTGATCGTAATGGCTATGTTTTTTTCCTTATCTGTTTGATTATCAATAACAGCAACTGCGTGGATCTGTCCATTAACCTGTCCTACACCGAATGATGCGAGCGAAATATTTTCTAGTTTTTTGCCGATATTATGTACCTCTATATCGTGATCATATTGCTTCACCATGTCCTTAGTTAGCTTATCGGAAAAGATATACCAAGAAGTATCTGACTGTGATGAAACAGATTCTGCCAGATTTAAGGCCTTCTTGATATTTTCATGATCATAGGTCAACTGCAGTTCATCTATCGCCTGCAAAACCATTCTTTTGCGATTTTCACGGTTTAATAGTATTTCAGGCTTTTGTCCTGCTTTGATCAGTGTGACTTCCTGACCTTGCAGTGCTTTCGCCAGGTCCTTCACTTCCTGCTTCGCCCGTTCAAAACGAGTCATATCTCTATCATCCGCTGACATCGTGGCAGACGTATCCATAATAAAGACGATATGTTCACCCTTTAAACGATCCTCAGAGAAGCTCGGCTGGGTGAGAGCGAACATTAACAATAGCAGCGCGAGGATTTGCAGCCAAAATAGTAGATTTTGCTGCAGCCTTTTCAAAAATGGCGAAGCCTGCCATTCATTCATCACTTCCCGCCACAGCATATTCGAAGGAATCAATTTCTCCTCATACTGCTTGCGGAAAAAGTAGAAAAAGACAACAGCAGCGATAAACAGGACCAGCAGGAAGGATAGCGGATTTAATAATTGGATCATGTTCTCACCTCACCAATCCTTTTGCCGGCAGATCATGTAAAAAATAAGTTTGCAAATCTTGTTTCTCCGACAATAGTAAATATTGCCCTCCATAGCATCGGCAAAGGGTTTCCAACTGCCCGTTCTGTTTTTTTAATCTTGATTCATATTCCGTTTTAATCGCCTGGTTCATACTGACATTGACATACTCTTCTGTTTCGCTGTCAATCAACCGCATATCTTGAGAATAATCCGGCTCCAGCTCTTCAGCACTTAATACTTGAAAAAACCAAATTTCTTGTTTTAATGATTGAAGCTTTTTGAACAAACCTTCCATCTTTTCGAATGGCTCCATTCCATCACTTATGATGATGGCAAGCTGACTGTTTTTTACGAGAAGAGAAGCTAGATGCTCACTAAATTCTCCCGTCCTTGACACATCCTCGAGCGTCATAATATCCTGAAAGATCGATTTTGCATATAAGGCACCTTTTCTTCTAATCGGCAGCATTGTATTGCTCGAAACAGGGAAAAATAGCAGCTTGTCGCCGCTGTTTAATATAATAAAACTAAAATAAGCAGCGAGCCGTTTTGCTGCACTCCATTTACCGGGGAGAATACGCATCGAGGAAGTGCAATCAAGATAAATAGAGACCGAGATATCCTGCTCATCGAGAAAACGTTTAATATAGTGCTTCTGCGTCCGTCCATAAATATTCCAATCAATCTGCCTTACATCATCCCCCGGCTGGTACAAGCGAAAATCAGAGAATTCAAGTGATGAACCAAATGTATTTGCTTTCCGCTGTCCTTTCTGTATGCCCCTTCTCTTATCTTTGACAAGCAGTTTCCGCCGCTGCAGTTTACCTAGAAAGTGCTGCGATCCATTCATCGTATACTCCCCGAGCCCTGTCCGCTTACCTTATCCAGAACCTCGGTAATGATTGTATCCGCTGTGATCCCTGCTGCCTCCCCTTCAAAGTTCAACAGGATGCGGTGGCGCAATACGGGGAGAGATGCCTGCTTTAAATCTCCTGTTGAAATATGATACCTTCCGTTCATAAGGGCACGGGCTTTAGCCATACTAATTAAGCTTTGCAGACCGCGGGGACCGCTGCCATACTGGACATGTTTTTGTACAGACTCAGGTGCTTCCTCCCCATCCGGATGTGTCGCAGAAATAATCCTGACGGCGAAATCAAGCAGTTCCTCTGATACGAGTATTCCTCTTGTCAAATCCTGTAAAGCCAAGACATCCTCTTTTGCTGCTGCTTTCGCTACTTGGACCTTTTTCTTTCCCGTGGTACGGAGAACAATTTCCTTTAATTCTTCATGTGAAGGATAGCGAACAAGAATTTTACATAAAAAACGGTCCATTTGCGCTTCCGGGAGCGGGTAGGTTCCTTCCATGTCAATGGGATTCTGTGTAGCTAAAACAAAAAACGGACTTTCCATCTTTTTTGTATCTCCCATTATCGTTACCGTCTTCTCACCCATCGCCTCAAGCAAAGCACTCTGTGTCTTTGGAGTGGCCCGGTTAATTTCATCAGCAAGGACAATATGGGAAAATAACGGGCCTTTATGGAACACAAAATTCTGCCTGCCTTGATCATCAGGCTGCAGCAGCATTGTTCCTGTGATATCGGATGGCATCAAGTCCGGTGTAAATTGAATCCGGGAAAAACTCAAGTCTAGACATTCAGAAATGGTCCGAATCAGCATCGTCTTTCCCAGCCCAGGAAGACCTTCTAACAAAACGTGCCCGCCCGAAAAAACACTCCAAAGGACGACATCAATCACCTCTTCTTGACCAACGATGAATGAGGAGATTTCCTCCTTTACCCTGGCAATGATCTTTGCTGCCTGGAGGAATTGCTGTTCCAGTTCCTGCGCCTTCATTTCTTCCATGTTTTCACTCTCCATTTGGATCGATATTTGTAAAGTAGTTTTGCACAATTTTTTCCAAGTTTGCCGGCAGCTTGTATCGGTCGGAACTTTCCCGGTAGGACTCCTCATACTCACCGTATACCTCTTCATAAGGACGAACTGTCCCTTTCATAACAGGACCGCTCCCTTCTGTCTGCTCCGCTGCCGCTCCTTCACCGAGCTGTCCGCCGTCGATTTCCCTGTTTTCTTTTCCAGTGGTTTTTTCCGGAATCGTCAAAAACCCTCTTGGACCTTCACCAAGACCTGCGCCGCTTCCATTCCCGCTCCCTGTGCCGCCTCCTCCAGAACCAGCCCCTGAACCAGAGCCGCTGCCTGACCCATTTCCTGATCCAGTGCCATTTCCGGCTGCATTGCTGCCTGACTGATTCGCCCCTGTGGAACTCTTTCCTTGTGATGAGACCGAGTTTTCTACTCCAGTCTGTCCGTTGCCGTTTGACTTATTTCCCGATGGTTTGCCTCCATTCCCCGAGGAAAATGCCAGTTTCTCAGGTGGGGTACCATTTGCTGCTAATTGCTGTTGCAAAGCTTGCCCGCTGCTTTCTATAGCCGTTTTAGCTCTTGCAAGATCTGCCAATATGTCCTCTGACTGGAGCGCTTCTTCTATCGTTTTTACGATTCGCTCCAATTCTTCAGCTGACAGCTGCTGTTCCTGACCTGTAAATGATTGCATGGCCTCTTTCTGTTTTTCCGGGAGTTTCTCCCATTGTCCATTCAACTTAGCCAATTCTTTCTCAATTTTCCTCAGGTCCTTTTTCGCTAATAATTCCGCTAATTGGTTTATTCCAGATTCATTTAATGAATCCTGCCAGTCTTTCAAGACTTCCTGTTTCTCTTTCTCCTTCAACACCTTTAATTCCAGCTCTTTCATTTGTTTGGCTAAATTCGTAAGCGCCTCTTCTGCTGTCTTACTTTGTGCCACTTTTTCCTTCGCTTCCTCCAAGCTTTTTTTCACACCCTCATCCTTTTCCTGCTTCAGCTTCTCCTTCAGCTCTTTTTCTGCCTTGTTGACCAGTTTAATATCATTTTCCCTCTTTTTCGCCAAGTCACTGTTTTCATTAGGGAGGATGAAAAGAATTGCACATCCGGCAAATAATAAAGCACTCCATAGAAGCATGCGCTTTTCCAGGTGTTTTTTTCTTCGCTGCAGCACTTCCTCCTGTTTTCGTTTCATATGCTTAACGGCATCCTGCAGCTGTAATGTTTCCATCAAGCCACCCTTGCCGATAAATGAATAAGCCGTCACCACCCGGTCATCCGCAACAAATCGATTAAAAAGCAGTACCGCATCATAATCGTCCGGACGTTTCCTCCATATTCTAAAGAGCAGAAGCCCCATCAGGGCCGCTGCTCCAAGGATACTGTAATGCAAGGGAAAGGGAATGACGATGATCCGCGACAACAGAAGAATGCATGCCAGCCATACACCAAGAAACAGAAAATACAACTGGAACTCACAAACGAAAAGCGCAGTCCACAGCTGCTTTCGCACCGGTTTCAATAATTGCAGGAATGCCACTTTTTCTTCCATGTTCATCACCCGCTATCATTTCATATTTGGTCGAAGCTTCTTGATACTCCAAACTATCGCGGCAAAAAAGAGGATGATATAGGATATTAAAAAAGATCCCCAAAGCGGAAATTCAATTCCTGTCATCCGGCTGAATTCTTCCATATAATCCGGCTGCATTAAACTAAATAAAATAATGGGTGGATTCAGCATCGCTGCAAAATAAGGCGCAGGATTTACCGCGGGTGTGTTACCAGGGATTCCCTGTATATAGGATGTTAAAATTAACGTGATAAACGCTGTACCCCCTGCAAGAAATAAGGTCACGCCATAAGCAGTCACAATGGATACGATCGTTTTCCGGATCAAAGTTGATAGCAGCACACCGACAGCCCCATAGACGATAATTGTAAACATATACAAGGCAAGATTTTGCAGCACCTGTCCCGGTGAAATACCGCCATATAAAAAGACAATGCTATAAAGCGGAAGACTGGCAATAATAAGGAGTAATAAATAAGAAACAGACGAAACCAGCTTGCTCATAATAATGCTGGTTGACGACTGGGTAGTCGTTAACAAAATGTTAAGCGTCTGTCTCTCCCTTTCACTGCTAATCACTCCTGCAGTCAGACCGGGAGTGATAAACAAAATTAATGCCAGCTGCATAAAGGACATTATCATAAACAATTCGCGGCTTTGATTTGGTTTAAAAAAGCCTTGCAGACTTGTCATCGATTGAATGAAAATAAAACCAACGATAATCAGGGCGATCGCCAGCAGATAAAACAGCAGCCCAAGAAAGCTTTTCGGCGAGCGAAAGCGCAGCATGAATTCCTTATTGAGGACAGGATTCATCATCATATGCTTCATGTCAGATCAGCCTCCTTTGTAATCTCCATAAATACATCCTCTAAATCGGTCTCAACTTCTGAAAAGCTGATAATCGGCAAATCATGCAGCATTGCCCTTTTCAGCAGCATGCTTTGCTCTTCTTTTGTTCCCTTATAGATAAATTGCAGTGACATATGGTCCTCTAAAATCTTTAAATCTAGTACATTGGGATCGTCCTCAAATAATGCCAGACACTTTTCTACGTCCTGATACATTTTAACGATGAGCAATTTTTCTCCCTTCAGCCGCTCCTGTATTTCATGGACTGTCCCGGAAGCTGTCAGCTTGCCTCCGTTAATAATCCCAATCGAATCACACATTTCCGCTAGTTCCGGCAAAATATGCGAAGATATCAAAATCGTTTTTCCCATCGTCTTCAATTCTTTTAATATTTCTCTCATTTCTACCCGTGCCCGCGGGTCCAACCCTGACGCAGGCTCGTCCAAGATAAGGACTTCCGGGTCATGGATCAAGCAGCGGGCAAGACATAAACGCTGCTTCATCCCTCTGGAAAGAACATCCACATAGTCATCTTTTTTGTGAGACAGATTCACAAGCTCAAGCAGCTGCGGAATCAATTTATCTCTTTCTCTTACCGGAATCCCGTAGCTCGCACCATAGAAATGCAAATATTCTACCGCCCGTAATTGATCATAAACACCAAAGAAATCCGGCATATAGCCAATCTGTCTGCGCACCATTTTTGGCTCACGCGCGATATTAAACCCGTTTATCGTTGCAGTGCCTGATGTCGGGGCTAACAAGGTAGCCAGGATTGAAAAGGTGGTAGACTTTCCGGCCCCATTCTGCCCGACGAAGCCGAACACCGTTCCTTTATTAATATGCAAATTCAGTGAATCCAGCGCTGTAAATCGACCGTATCGCTTCGTTAAATCCTGAATCTCAATCATGGCAGTACCTCCCCTTTTATGGTGATATCCGGCAGAATCACAAATGGATCGCCGCCATTGTTTTGTTTGGTGATTTTGAGCATGATTTTCCCATCTTCCGCCATAAACTCTTCCGCCTGCTCCGCGGCTGTTATTTTTACTGTCGTCTTTTCAATCGGGACATACTCTGCTGTTTGATAATTGTACAATTCAAAGCTTGCCTGGCTGCCCTTTGTTCTAATTAGAATTTCCTTTAGCAGGAGAGGTTTGACAGCTGCTGCTTTAGGTAATTGCAATACATACTCATATTGACCCTCTTCAAGCAGGATTTCATCTGCAACTGGGGTCTTTTCAATAATTCTGCCATTGATCACGTTAAAGCTGCTCACTAATCCATCCGTTGTCAGCGTAAAATCCCCTGTTAAGTTCACTTCCGCTTCAAACGGTTCAACAATGAGGTTGTCGTGATGTTTCTTTTCTTTTTCCCCCGTCATATCAAGTGCAATAACCTCATCATTCGTGAAGCCCGCCAGAACAGGGAGACTCCTTGAGTGAATCGATTCACTCAAAAATGTGCCTGCTGCATATTCCAGACGCTCTTTCTTCATGGCTTCCATATCTGTCTTGGTGCCCGGGCCGCCCGGCATCGAGTACCCCCGCGTATTTAATGCCGTTGGCGGCGATAGAATACTTTGTTTTACCTTTTCGTTGACCTTCAGCACTTCCCCTTTTTTTAACGGTCCAAGACTGAGTCTTTCCCTTCCGGTCCAAATGACAATATCATTGAAATCATACGGATATTCGTTCTGGATTGTTCCTTTTAGTACATCGTTAGCAACTGTCAAATTTGTCTGAAAGCTGCCGTCTGATTCTTTCTTTGCATCGCCGTAAAGAGTCCGGGATGACCAATACTCTACATCCTGAAACACTACTTCATATTCCTTGCGTTTTTCCTCAATTACTCCTTCGGCAGAAGGCATCGGCATCATCATATTTGTGCTGGGCAGCGCTTTAAATTGATCTTTAGGTATTTCTAGTGAATAGGTTCCGCTTTTATTTGAAAGCAGGGTAGCAGCCTGATACCCGGTTAAATAGCCTTGATGATTCACATAGATCCCCATCTGATTCAAGCGCGGATTCGCTATCCTGTCTTTAGCGCCAATCCCAAATATAGCAGCGGACATTACAATGCTAAGTGAAGGGATAATCCACCAGGCATGCTCACGCTTATCCAATTTTTTTAAAATAAAATACAGAATAGGAACAAGAATGATAAAATAGCCCAGCAAGAGTCCGACCAGCTGCCAAATGGAAAAGTGCGAGGCAGGGAAATATTCATTTATTTCTGCAAATTCATAATATAAAGCGCCATAAACATCCGGTCCGTATGGTCCCGCCGCAACGGACGGCTTGTCTGCCCCTTGCATGAGCACCTCATAAAACCATTCGCCATAACCCTTCCACGAGGCAAGGGGCTCATCCCCAAGGGAAAATCCGGTTTGCATCACGGTACCCATGCCAAAATTCTTTTTCATCACGGTTGCGATACCGCCGCTCTCGGACACCACCTCAGCATCTTTTTCCACACTGCCAGTAAACACAGTTAATTCGTTAAAAGCAGGGTCCTCTCTATTGCCATCCTTTAGAAACCCTGAATTAACCTGCACTTCAGCATTCATTTTTATCGGCAGCAATTCCGCTAGCTTTCCGAAGGACTGTGCTGCATGAGGAGAACCCCCGGCAATGAATACACCGCCATTATTTACCCATGTCCGGATCGCTTCCTGCTGATCGTCATTAAGCTTGGTCAAGATATAATCATCCACAAGAAGATAATCGATCATTTCCAGCCCGAGAGCCTGTTTAGGTATTTGGCTGTTTTGCAATTCTACAATTTCAATGGGGCGATTATTCATCGTGGAAATTGTTTTTAATTCCTTCAATCTGTCAATATTTCCACTTATGATTCCGATTACTTGTTTATCAAACTCGATATACTTTAACGGCAGCGTTTTATTGCCAGAAAAGCTAACCTCCTTGCCATCCTTCCAATCCCCGCTGTACAAGTGAACAGCAGACTTTTTTTGATACTGTGCCGGATGATCCGGTGTCATTCCCGGAACAGATATAATATAGGTCTTTGTACTGTTCTTCGGAAGATCCAAATGGACTGCAAGTGTTCCTCCCGTATTATGGGAAGGATAATAATCAATCAATAGGTCGCCGTTGAATGACGGACCAGTGTTCTCTACTGTAATTTGCAGTGGAAACCCCCTTCCTGTTTTTACTTTTCCGTCCATTCCTGCTTCCAGTTTTACATTAACTCCAGTTGATTCAGCAAATACAGGCTTCGCAACGAAACAAAAAGCAAAAAACAGTAAGACTAAAACGATGACTCCTTTTATGTACTTCCGCAACTTGAGACTCCCCCTTGCTATGTAATAAAAATATACTTTTTTTCCTTCCACTATATAGACGGGTAAAAAAACACTTTCACCTGCATAATTTAACAAAATTTTTAAAAAAGTATATTTTCCCTCATAATTACATATTTTTCCTGCCAATAACAGTAACAAAAGGCTGACAAAACTGTCAGCCTTTTGAACGTTTTCCCTATGCTTCTTTTTCCACTAAATCGGCAAATAAACCGTAAACATATTTTTCTGCATCAAAGGATTGGAGATCATCCATTTTTTCCCCAAGCCCAACAAATTTGACCGGAATATGCAGCTCGTTGCGAATTGCCAG
The DNA here is from genome assembly GCF_014207535.1 of Bacillus benzoevorans. GTDB lineage: Bacteria > Bacillota > Bacilli > Bacillales > Cytobacillaceae > Bacillus_BD > Bacillus_BD benzoevorans. The sequence goes on along the minus strand of NZ_JACHGK010000001.1, from coordinate 392,665 downwards.
GACAATTCCGCCTTTTGCCGTTCCATCAAGCTTTGTCAACACAATACCGCTGACGTCTGTAGCATCTTTAAATGTTTTAGCTTGTATCAAGGCATTCTGCCCGGTTGTTGCATCAAGAACAAGCAATACTTCATGCGGAGCCCCTGGTATTTCTCTTTCTATGACCCGCTTAACCTTTTCAAGTTCTTTCATCAGGTTGACTTTATTTTGCAGACGCCCCGCCGTATCGCATAAAAGGATATCCGCTTTGCGTGATTTTGCCGCCTGAATCGCATCAAACATCACTGCTGCCGGATCCGAGCCAGCTCCTTGTTTGATTACTTCAACACCGACACGCTCGCCCCATACTTCTAGTTGTTCGATCGCACCGGCTCTGAACGTATCCCCGGCTGCCATTAACACTTTTTTACCCTCGGATTTAAATTGATGAGCCAGCTTGCCGATTGTCGTTGTCTTCCCTACGCCATTGACACCGACAAATAAAATAACCGTCAAGTCATTTTCCTGAATATTTAACTGCGACGACTGCTCTTCACCGCCTTCATAAATCTCGACCAATTTTTCAGAAATAACACTTTGAACTTCAGCAGGGTCCTGAATATTTTTACGCTTTACTTCCATTTTCAGCTCGTCGATTAAGGTCATAACGGTTTCAAAGCCCACATCCGCCTGAATTAAAATCTCTTCCAATTCTTCAAAAAACTCTTCATCGACCTTACGGTAGCGCGAAACCAGTTCGTTTACTCTGCTTGAAAAACTGTCCCTTGTCTTCGATAATCCATCCTTGAACTTTTCCGTAACAGTATCAGTCTGCTTGGTAATTTTCTCTTTTAATTTTTTAAAAAAGCTCATCATTTCACTTCCTTAATAAAATATAGAACAATTAACTGTTTCCAACAAATTCATTTGATTCTTCAAGACGGACGGAGACAAGCCTAGAGACACCCGATTCTTGCATCGTGACCCCGTATAATACATCCGCTTCCTCCATCGTCCCTTTTCTGTGTGTAATCACAATGAATTGAGATTCACTGCTATATCTTTTTAAATATTGGCTGAAACGATAGACGTTTGCTTCATCAAGGGCTGCTTCTACTTCATCTAAAATGCAAAATGGAACAGGTCGGACCTTCAAAATGGAAAATAAAAGAGCAATAGCTGTCAGCGCCCGTTCTCCCCCTGATAGAAGACCAAGATTCTGTAATTTTTTCCCCGGCGGCTGGGCGACAATTTCAACACCCGTTGTGAGTAGTGCATCCGGGTTCGTTAAGCGCAAATCTGCTCTGCCGCCGCCGAAAAGCTCTTGAAAAACTGATTCAAAATGGAAACGAATCCCTTCAAACGTCTGTTGAAAACGTCGTTTCATTTCATCGTCCATCTCATCAATGACCTGGAATAATGTATCCTTTGCTTCCTGAAGATCTGTTTTTTGCTCAAGTAAGAACTCATATCGATCGGATACCCGTTCATATTCATCAATCGCCCCAAGATTGACAGTGCCAAGCTCTTCTAGAGCCAGCTTAATCAATTTTAGTTTTTTCCGTGCCTCTTCAATCGGCATCGTTAGCGGATATTCTTCTTTTGCCGCCTCAAACGAAAGGAGATATTCTTCCCTTAAATGGGCTAATTTATTATCCAGTTCGACATCGAGACGATTTAACTGAACTTCATCATCCTGCAGGATTGTCGTCATACCTTTATGCTGCCGCCTCAATTCCTTTGTTTCCAGCGAAAGATCTTCAAGGGCATTCTGCATACTCAGCCTTTCTTCTCTGCGGTCCGCGATCAAGCTGATGGTTTCCTCTTTATCACGCAGTTTTTCTTTTACGGCCTCCTCTAAATATTCTTCGCCGGAAGTATTGTCTGTCATATCTGAAACGAGGAGATGCAGATCCTCGTGATACTCCTGAAGTTTTGCTTCGCTTTCAGTTCGTTCATTCGCCGCCAGCAGCAATCGTTCCTGGACATGATTCACCTGCTCATTTTTCGCCGCTATAGCTGCTTTTAGCTCGCTGATTTCACCAAGCAGGGCATCTTTTGATTGCGTCTGGGTATTTTTCTGCTCAGTTAACTGCTGAATTCGTTCCTCTAGCTGCGAAGTTTGTGCTTTATAATCATCTAAGCGGGCATGAAGTTTTTCTTTGCGTTCAGTAATATTGGCTTTTTCACTCAAGTACTCATGATTATTCAGGTCGTAGAGAGACAGCATGTCATTAATATTCGACAATTGCATATCGATTTCGCGCAAATCACCTTTTACCGCTTGCTCACGAAGGCGGAGGGCTTCTCCGTTTTTCCGGAGAGTACTTATCTCTTGTTCCTTTTCCATTACCGCCTGTTTTAATCTCTTCACTTCAGCCTCAAAGGATGCTGTTTTTGCTTCCATAACAGCCAGCTTTTCCTTTAACTCATCTAACTCACTTTTCCGCGACAGGAGCGAAGAGGAATTTTGTTTCAAAGCACCGCCTGTCATCGAACCGCCCGCATTCACGATGTCCCCGTCAAGCGTAACAATGCGGAATCTGTACCCGAGCAGCCTCGCCATGTCTCCGGCACCCTTCAAATCCTCCGCAATAAGGACAGTACCGAGTAAGTTTTTGACGATTTCTTCATAACGAGAAGCATAGGAGATTAAATCAGCTGCAATCCCAACAAAGGAAGGATGAGCGGCTAGTATTTCCCTTTGACTGCCTGAAAGTGCTTTGCCTTTTATGACATTAAGCGGCAAAAAGGTAGCCCGGCCAAAACGGTTCTGCTTGATGTATTGTATCGCTTTACGTGCATCCTGCTCCGTCCCGACGACGATATGCTGCATGCTGCCTCCAAGTGCTGTTTCAACAGCTGTCTCATATTCCTTTGGAACGCTGATAAGTTCAGCAACCGCTCCTTCAATCCCTTGGAGCTTGCTGCCCCGTGCCTTCAGGACTTCTTTTACACCAACGAAAAAGCCGGCAAATCCTTCTTCCATCTCTTCAAGCGTTTCTTTGCGGGATTTCGTTTTTTGTAAAAATTGATAGGCCTGATAAAGGGTGGACTCTTCTTTTGCATATTTGTTTTTCAATGCTTCATACTGCGATTGAGAATCTCTAAATTTATGAACCTGAGCATCCAATTCAGTGCGTACTGATAAAAGGGAGCCCTCGGTCTCCTCTTTTCGTATTTGGATACTTTTTCGCTCGGTCACATATTTTGCATTTTCTTCCTCAAGCCTTTTGTTCCGCACTTCCTGACCGCTTAATTGCTGCTCTAGATTATTTAACTCATTTTTCGCAGCGGCCTGTTCATTGAGGACATCAATATATTCACTTTTTAAATCATCAATGATTTGTTCCATATTTTCACTTAACAGACCCAGCTGAGACTGCTTTTCTTTCAACAGCTGCTTCTGTTCTCGGGATTCCTGCGCTAATATACCTGCCTGCTCATCAAGCCCCGATGACTGAGCTTGTAAATTCTTTACCTTTTGCGTTAACTCAGCGATATTTTTTTGCAGTTGTTCTTTATTTTGTGCTGCATTTTTCTTTCTTTCCTTCAGGACCTCTTTTTTACCCTCAAGTTTTTTTAACTCTTCACTTGTTTCAAGCAATACATTTTGCAAATCACTTATTGATTCATCCACTGCTGCCATATGATCCCGCAGTTCTTCCAGCTTCGCTTCTTTTCCCTGAAGAAGCGCTGAAAGCTCTATTTCCTGCTGTTTCTGCTGCTCCAATCTTTCGGATGCAGCCTTCCATTTGGCATGCAGGTCCTCAATTTCATAAACCGTAACAGATACTTCAATTTTTTCCAGTGCTTCCTTTTGTTCCAGGTAGTCCTTTGCCATCGAAGCTTGGATTTTCAGGGGTTCTATTTGACCTTCCAATTCATGGAGAATATCGTTTACCCGGTTTAGATTTTCCTGTGTTTCTGTTAATTTGCTTTCTGCTTTTCTTTTCCGCGTTTTATATTTCAGGACTCCTGCAGCCTCTTCAAAAATGACCCGTCTTTCCTCAGCTTTACTGTTAAGGATCTCTTCCACTTTTCCCTGACTGATAATCGAGAAAGCTTCTCTTCCAAGGCCTGAGTCCATAAATAATTCAACAATATCCTTTAAACGGCAGGTTCGCTTATTAATGAAAAATTCACTTTCGCCTGATCGGAAGACACGGCGGGTAACGCTCACCTCATTGTAATCAAGCGGCAGAGATTGATCTTCGTTGTCTAATGTTAAAGTGACTTCTGCAAAGTTCAGAGGCTTACGCGAATCACTTCCGGCAAAAATAATATCTTCCATCTTTGAGCCGCGAAGGGATTTCGCAGACTGTTCCCCTAAAACCCAGCGAATAGCATCGGTGATGTTGCTCTTACCGCTGCCATTTGGACCAACTACAGCGGTAACGCCTTGAACAAAGTCCACTGCTATTCGCTCAGCAAACGATTTAAAGCCCACTATATCCAATCGTTTAAGAAACACTTTCTTTCCTCCTTACTCTGGATGAGTTTCTGTTAATGGTTCCTGCAGGTGTCCTTTTAGTTTTTCCAGAGCCATTTGCGCAGCATGCTGTTCAGCAGCTTTTTTCGATCTCCCCGTACCTTTCCCAATTTCCGCTCCGTTTAAAAGAACGATGGAGACAAATTCCCGGTTATGGGCAGGTCCTCTTTCCAATAAAATTCGATACTCAATCACACCCGTACTATCACGCTGGATTAATTCCTGCAGCTGGCTTTTAAAATCCATGACGTGGGAGAATACTCCGGCATTCACTTTAGGAAACACATATTTCTCAAGGAAGGCAACGACAAAATCAAGCCCTTTATCTAAAAAAAGCGCCCCAATAAAGGCTTCGAATACATCAGCCAAAAGTGCCGGTCTTTCGCGGCCGCCAGTCAATTCTTCCCCTTTTCCGAGCAGAATCAGCCTGCCAAAGTGGAGTTCATTGGCGAAAGCCACTAATGAGGGTTCACATACAATCGCTGCACGCAGTTTTGTTAATTCCCCTTCACTCATCATCGGATATTTAAGAAATAAAAATTTAGAAACGGTTAATTCCAAAACCGCATCACCTAAAAACTCGAGACGTTCATTATCCTCAAAAGGCTTTCTGCGATGTTCATTCACATAGGAAGAATGGGTAAAAGCCTGTTTTAAAAGTTTTTCATTGGAAAAATGAATATTAATTTGTTCCTGAAAATCATAAAATTGTTTATCTATCATTCTGGTTGAGTATTTATCCCTTCCGTTATTACGCATAACCTATTCCACCTTGACCTTATATTTACTTGCATAAAAAAGTTTACATAAAAAGCAGACTAAACGAAAAAACCTTTTGATCATCATTTTACTGTTATATATAAGAAAGCCCCGTCTTGAAACGGAGCTTTTCCTTTTATCTAACGATTATTGTTTTGCTTGTATGTAATTCACAGCGTCGCCGACTGTTGCAATTTTTTCAGCATCATCGTCAGAAATTTCCATATCAAATTCATCTTCTAATTCCATAACAAGTTCAACTACGTCAAGGGAATCAGCGCCAAGATCGTCTTTGAAAGAAGCCTCTAATTTAATTTCAGATTCTTCAACACCTAAACGGTCAACAATGATTTTTGTTACACGTTCTAAAACATCTGCCATTGGTCGTTCACCTCCCCTCAGGTATTATAGAATATTTCAAGTAAATAATCTAGAAAAACCTGCATTTTATGGTAATGCACATAAAAAGTGCGCTACATCAGCATTCCGCCGTTTACATGGATCGTCTGACCGGTAATATAGCGGCTGTCCTCTGAAGCTAAGAAGGCAACAGCTTTCGCTATATCCTTCGGTTCGCCAAATTGGGCCAGAGGAATATTTTTAAGCATTTCCTGTTTCAATTCCTCTGTCAACTGATCCGTCATTTCAGTTGTGATAAAACCAGGTGCAACTGCGTTCACGGTAATTCCTCGGGAAGCCAATTCCTTTGCACTTGTTTTTGTTAAACCGATGACACCGGCCTTAGCCGCTACATAATTGGCCTGACCGGGATTGCCGCTGGCACCGACAATGGAGGAAATATTGATAATCCTTCCGCTCCTTTGTTTCATCATTTGTCTGGTGACAGCCTTTGTACAAAGGAAAACACCTTTAAGGTTAATATTAAGAACGGCATCCCATTCGTCTTCCTTCATCCGCATTAACAAATTGTCCTTTGTAATACCGGCATTATTGACAAGAATATCGATACTGCCAAAGCGGTCGATTGTTTCTTTTATCATATTGGCCACCGCGTCGCCATTTGAAACATCACATTGAACTGCAAATGCATCCCGATCCATTTGTTTGATTTCATCCACTACTTCATTTGCCTTTGCAACGCTTCCGGCATAGTTTACTGCTACGTTGGCACCGAGTCTCGCTAATTCAAGGGCAATTTCACGTCCGATGCCTCTTGATGCTCCTGTTACAAGGGCTGTTTTTCCAGCTAATTTCATTTAGTCGCCTCCTTCAATGCCTCAATGACTTCTTTACATGTTGTTTCATCAGAAACGGCATATGTAGTCACTGTGCGGCTCACCTTTTTCACTAATCCAGATAATACTTTACCCGGTCCAATTTCAATAAATGTCGTAACACCAAGATCGATCATCTTTTGCACACTTTTTTCCCACTGAACAGGTGAATACAATTGTGCAATCAGCTTTTCTTTAATATCCCCAGACTGAACCATTTCCTCCGCTGTGACATTCGCTATAACCGGCACTTTTGCATCCTGAATGTCCATCTCATCTAAAACGGTCTTTAATTTATCAGCTGCCGGCTTCATTAATTCAGAATGGAAAGGACCGCTGACTTCTAATGGAAGAACTCGCTTGGCACCTGCTTCTTTCGCTTTCACTGAAGCAAGTTCAACGCCCTTTCTCGTTCCGGAGATAACAATTTGTCCAGGACAGTTAATATTCGCAAGCTGGACGAGATTCCCGCCGCTTGTAATTTCATCTGTTACAGCCTGCAGCTTTTCACTGTCAAGGCCTAATACTGCCGCCATTGTTCCTTCACCATTAGGAACAGCTATTTCCATAAACTCTCCTCTTTTGCGGACAGCATACACTCCCTCTTCAAAAGAAAAGGCGCCGCTAGCGACAAGGGCTGTATACTCACCAAGGCTGTGTCCGGCACAATAGTCAGGTGTAATGCCTGATTCTTTAAAATATTCTAATACAGCAATGCTGGTTGTTAAAAGGGCAGGCTGGGCATTCGTTGTCAGAGTCAGTTCTTCCTGCGGTCCTGCAAAAATTAAATCAGAAAGGGAGCAGCCCAACTTTTGATCAGCTTTCGCAAATATTTCCGCAGACGCTGGATTCGCTTCTGCAATTGACTTTCCCATTCCAACTGTTTGTGACCCCTGCCCGGGGAATAAAAAGGCTATTTTACTCATTTATTTTCTCCTTAATCTTTTATTTCATTGCGGTTTATCTTTTCCACTGTCTGCCTGATCGTATCTGTTACCTGATGTGCTGCCATGTCCCGCGTCTGTCTAATGGCATTAAAAACAGCATTGGCATCAGAAGAACCGTGTGCTTTTATGACAGGTGCCTTTAAACCGAAAAGTCCGGCTCCGCCGTATTCTGAATAGTCCATTTGCGTCTTAATTTTCATTAAATCTGGCTTTAATACTGCCGCCGCAAGTTTCGTCTTCAAGTTGGACATTAAAGCGGATTTTAGCATTTTCATGACGGATATCGCTGTTCCTTCAATAGATTTTAAAACCATATTGCCAGTAAATCCATCTGTTACCACTACATCAGCCACTCCGTTTAATAAATCCCTTGCTTCTACGTTGCCGATGAAATGGATATCCGTTTTTTGCAGCATTTCATATGTATGTTTTGTCAAATCATTGCCCTTTTTCTCTTCGGTACCGATATTTAATAATCCTACCCGCGGGTTTTCAATTCCTCTTACTTTTTGGCTGTAAATAGAACCCATCAAGGCGTATTGAACAAGGTGCTCCGGTTTTGCATCGGCATTCGCACCTACATCAAGCAAAACAAAACCTTCTCCTCCAATGGTCGGAAGTGTCGGTGCCAGAGCAGGGCGTTCAATCCCTTCAATCCGGCCTACGACGAATAGCCCGGCAGCCATTAAGGCCCCTGTATTCCCAGCTGAAATGCAGGCATCCGCTCTTCCCTCAGAAACTTCTTTTGCCGCCAATACCATGGATGAATTTTTCTTTCTTCTTACAGCACGTACGGGTTCATCCGTGCCGGATATGACTTCTTCAGTATGTATAATTGCCAGTCTTTCCTGCTCTTTCGTAAATGCTTTTATTTTATGTTCATCACCGACAAGTGTAATATGTAAATCCTTGTAGGTGTCAAGTGCTTTCATGGCCCCCAGAACAATTTCTTTAGGAGCATGATCACCGCCCATTGCATCGATTGCGATTTTCATTACGGTCTCCTTTTCGCTTATCGTGGTCTTGTTGCTCTTCACCTAATAATCGTACAGCCTCATTATTAGTGCAGTTTTAAGTCTCGCCCGCCGGAAATCAGCTGACATTTTTCATTTTGGTGAGCGGTACATAACAAATTCACCTTTTAAAACAATCTCATTATTAACAAAGCTATTCACTTCTACTACGGTCCGGCCGTTCTCCTCGTCAATTCGTTTTACCCTTGCTTTTGCAATCACCCGATCCATATGATTAACAGGCTGGACAAAATGAATATTTGCTTTAGCCGTTAACGCTAATTCATCGTTAATCACGGCTACAGCTAAAGAATTCGCCTGAGCAAACAAATGATGTCCGCGGGCAATTTGATTCCGTTTAAACACATGCTCCTGCTTTACATCGAAAATGGAAATAGCTGTTTTATCCAACTCGATATCAATAATCTCGCCAATGACCTCTTCAATTGGCAATGAGCGTACTTCATCTTCAAATTTTTTCTCCGCGACATTTTTGATCCGTTCCCGTAATTCAGGGATGGATAATTCAAGCCGGTCTAAACGGATCGTCTGTACACTGACAGAAAATTTCTCCGCCAATTCTTCATCCGTAATGAATGGATTTTCATTTATTGTTTCCTTTAAACATCGCTGCCTGTCCTTTTTATTTCTCCGCATTTTTCCACCGTCCGTGATACTAAGACTAGGTACTAATAGTAGTATATAATTTAATAAGGCAGAATGCAAGAAGAACAATACGCTCCCTTGTTTCTGCCTTAAATAGATGATGTGCTGATAAGAATGTCCGAGTACATCCCCGCTGAACTGCAGCAGCTTCATTCAGAGAGGAAAAGATTAATCCAGCTTTTCCCCCGCAAGCACTCCCGTTTCTTCAATATAAGTTCTTAAAGCCTGGTATTCCTCAGCCTGCCAGAAATAGCTGGATTCCACTAAAATAGATGCATCATTTCTCGCCGTTTCAAGTGCTGCGTAATCATGGACCATATCAGCGACTTTAAACTCTGGTACTCCGCTTTGCTTTTTGCCAAAAAAGTCGCCGGGTCCGCGCAATTCTAAGTCCTTTTCGCTAAGAACAAAACCATCATTCGTTTCCGTCATGATTTTCATTCGTTCCTTGCCTGTTTCCGATTTTGGATCGGCTAATAAGATACAATAGGATTGTTCACTTCCACGGCCAACCCTTCCCCGCAGCTGGTGCAGCTGCGACAGACCGAAACGTTCGGCATCATATATGACCATCAAGGTAGCATTCGGTACATTCACTCCTACCTCTACTACCGTAGTCGAAACAAGCACATGGGTTTTATTCTCGCTGAATTCCTTCATTACCTGATCTTTTTCTTCAGCAGGCAGTCTCCCATGCATCAAGCCAATTTGATAACGGCCTTGAAAATAAGAACTAAGGGTAATATGCACATCGATCGCATTTTGCACATCCAGCTTGTCCGACTCTTCAATTAATGGACAAATTACATAGGCTTGGCGTCCTTTTTGCAGTTCCTTACGGATAAACTGAAGGACCCGCTCCAGCATCTCTTGCTTGACCCAGTACGTCTCGATCCTTTTTCTCCCGGCAGGCATTTCATCAATAATAGAAACATCCATTTCGCCAAAGACGGTAATCGAAAGCGTCCGTGGAATCGGGGTAGCCGTCATAAATAATACATCCGGATTTTCCCCCTTTTCCCTTAAAATCCGGCGCTGCTCCACCCCAAAACGATGCTGTTCATCTGTTATCACAAGTCCAAGCTGTTTAAATTCTACTTCATCTTGAATCAGCGCATGCGTTCCAATTAAAATATCAATTTCACCTTCATGTAATCTTGTCAGAATATCCTTTCTCTGTCTGCCTTTTACAGAGCTTGTCAGCAATTCGCACGATACCCCCGCAGGCTCAAGCAAAGCTTTCAAAGAATCAACATGCTGCTCGGCAAGTATTTCCGTCGGTACCATTAAGGCACCCTGGAAACCTGCAGTTGCGCATGAGTACAAGGCTATCGCGGCAATCACTGTTTTCCCTGAGCCTACATCCCCCTGCAGTAATCTGTTCATTCGGTAAGGGGATCTGAGATCAGTGAGGATCTCCCCCATCACCCTATGCTGGGCATTCGTTAAAGGAAAGGGCAGCTGCTCAATAAACGCCTTTACTTTATCCTCATTATACTGATAGGATATTCCTTTTGAATTCTCCCTTTCTATTTTTCTTAGTGCCTGCATTTTCAGCTGAAATAAGAGAAATTCTTCATAGACAAAACGTCTTCTTGCCTGCTTTAAATCGTTCTGATCTGCTGGAAAATGCATCGCATGAAGAGCATCCCTCCGATTCAGAAGACGGTATTTTTTCCGCAGTGTTTCAGGTATATTTTCATGGCTTAGATGTCCGTACTGGGAAAAAGCCAATTTAATAAAACGGCGGATTCCCTTCATGGTAATGCTTCCCTTTACAGCATAAACCGGTTCATAGTCATTGCTTCCGAGAGTACCGCCGATTTTCATTTCATTAGCCGTAATCAGTTGCCGGTGGCTGTCCCATTTCCCCGAAACAGTAACGGTATCATTAATGGCTATTTTGTTTTTTAAATAGGGCTGATTAAATAACACGACTTGAATTAAATAGCGTCCAACTAAGAGCCGAATCGTCAATCTTGAGCGTTTACGTCCATAATAGGTAAGAGAAGGTTCGCTATGAACCTTCCCTTCTATTGTTATTTTTTCCTCATGTTTTACTTCAGCTAAATCGCGAAGCCGGTAATCCTCATAGCGATAAGGAAAATGCTCCAGTAAATCTTCAATTGTATTTATCTTCATTTCCGCTAATGCAGCTGCCGTTTCCTCACCAATGCCTTTTACGGCAGTAACGGATTGCTTTAATGGATTAATCACTTATTTTAAGCGGCTGACCAAAGAGCTGTGCTTCGTATTTCCCTCCTGTTGGTTTTGCCGCTAACCCTCCCTGTCCAGTTTCTCTTAATGTGGTTGTCTCGTCTGGCCTATTTCGTACATGGCACTTCCTTATTCTACCGAGAAGATAAAAGGATATAATGGCTGATTTCCATTTTGCACTTCTATTTCTACATCACGATATGTTTCTTCTAGAAGGCTGACAATCCCTGCAACATCTTCTTCAGATGCATCCTCGCCTTTAAAGATGGTGACAATTTCCGAATCCTCGTCAATCATTTGCGCCAGAAGTTCACTGGCTGTCCTGGCCTTATCTTTATCTTTTACAATTATTTTCCCATCTAAAATTCCCATATAGTCATCTTTTTCGATCGCAAGTCCATCAATCGTTGTATCTCTGACAGCAAAAGTAATTTGTCCGGTTTTTACATTAACCAAAGCATCTGTCATATGTTTCTTTATGTCCGCTGCATCAGCACTTGGATTAAAGGCTAGCAAAGCCGCCATACCTTGGGGAACGGTTTTTGAAGGAATCACCATGACATGTTCATTGCTGACTTCAGCGGCCTGCTCTGCAGCCATAATGATATTTTTATTGTTTGGCAAAATAATGACCGTTTCTGCATTGACCGAACTTATCGCTTTCACAATTTCTTCCGTGCTTGGATTCATTGTTTGACCGCCTTCAATTACCTCATTGGCTCCAATACTCCGGAAAAGCTCGGCGATTCCGCTGCCCTGAGAAACTGTCACAATCCCATATTTCTGTTTTTCACCCAGAGACTGTGGTGAAGAACTTTGCAGCACTGCATGGGTTTCCCCAACAATGGTCGAATGCTGTTCACGCATATTTTCAATTTTCATTTTGATTAAGCTGCCATAAGACTGACCATAATTTAATACATTTCCCGGCTGTTCTGAATGGATGTGAATTTTCACTACATCATCATCTGAAATGACCAGCAAAGAATCGCCGTACTCGCTTAGCTCCTGGCGAAAGTTCTCCTCAGAAAATGGCTTATTTTTATCGAGCCGAACCATAAATTCAGTACAGTAGCCATAAACAATATCTTCTGTATTCATATGCCCTTGAACACTGCGATGATGTTCAGTACTTACAAGTTCATCCATCGTCGGCATCACTTCCGGTACATCCGGCAGTTTTTCACCTTTAAGCTCTGCAAGGAAACCTTCATAGATGAAAACAAGTCCTTGTCCGCCGCTGTCGACCACGCCGACCTCTTTTAATACAGGGAGCAGTTCAGGCGTCCGCTTTAATGATTGCTTCGCTTCCTGCAAAGTCTCGTCCATAATGTAGATAATGTCATCATGCTTTGAAGCTGCTTGAACAGCTTTTTTGGCTGCATCCTTTGCTACAGTTAAGATAGTACCTTCCACCGGCTTCATCACGGCTTTGTAAGCACTTTCAACACCAACCTCAAAAGCATGGGCAAAATCAGTACCATTAATAAATTCTTTTTGTTCAATTGCCTTGGAAAAACCGCGAAATAACTGTGATAGTATAACGCCGGAATTCCCCCGCGCGCCCATCAGCAATCCCTTTGCCAGTGCCGCTCCAACTTTACCGATATGCTCCTGAACGTTTTGTTTCGCTTCTTTTGCCCCTGAAGACATTGATAAATTCATATTTGTTCCGGTATCACCATCCGGAACAGGGAAAACATTTAAAGCATCAACATATTTCGCATTTACTGCTAAGTGATTTGCTCCTTGTATGATCATTTCCGCGAAACGTTTTCCATCTAACACGGTAATTGACACATAAATTCCCCTCTCCATTACGGATTCACAACACGAACTCCTTGAACAAATATATTTACTGTGTCAACGGCAAGTCCAACTGTTTGGTCCAATGTATATTTTACTTTTGACTGTACATTATGGGCAATTTCAGAAATCTTTGTTCCGTAACTTACAATAATATACATATCAATATGTACTTGATCATTTTCCTGGCGTACAATTACACCACGGGTGAAATTTTCTTTGCGTAATATTTCAGTTAAACCATCTTTAATTTGATTCTTTGAAGCCATTCCGACAATGCCGTAACAATCAACAGCAGCTCCGCCTGCAATGGTCGCAACAACATCATTCGAAATATCAATTTGGCCATAAGTGGTTTTTAGTTCAATGGACATAAATAATCCCCCTTTGGAATTTGCTCCTTGACTACTGCCATTTTACTATAATGGAAATCAATTTGAAAGCAATTCCTATCCCCGCTGAATTGTCCAGCTCCACCGCCTAACTGATCGAGGTCTTAAGCTGTGCCAGGGAGAAGGTTAAAGAACAACCTTCTCCCTGGCCTTTTCTTTTGCTTGTCGCAGCTGGGCAAGGCGGTTCCGCTTTTCTTATTGTCAAGTAATTATTCTTGAAAGGTTTAAATAGAAGTATTGCAATCGTGATGGTTGTGTGATAAATTATTAAAGTATCTTTTAATGGACGAAAAACGCGGTTCATCCTGTTTTTTCCATTATTCCAGATTGACCAAAATCTGATATTACTTTGTAACTGATACATTGATCGTTTCAGTTTTTGCAGTAAGGAGGGAAAATAAATGCCACGTAAATGTGTTGTAACTGGTAGAAAAACAACTTCAGGTAATGCACGCTCCCATGCAATGAACGCTAACAAACGTACTTGGGGTGCTAACCTTCAAAAAGTTCGTATTCTTGTAAATGGTAAACCAAAGCGTGTTTGGGTATCTGCAAGAGCACTTAGATCTGGAAAAGTAGAACGCGTATAATTCACTTTACGCGTCTCGAAGTTTGAGCTCAAAATTCGGGATGAAAGAAATCGGCGGATCCGCCGATTTCTTTTTTTATCCTTCATTTTAATACACAACAAATATAAAAAGCACCCATTCTATGGGTGCCAGATTGTCATAATCTATAAAGGAAATGAGTTTAAGACTGCCTGTTAACCTTTTTTAAAAGTTCCAAGCATGGCCCGAACAAGTCCGCCTAAAAATTTTGGTAATTTAATTGTATAAAATTTCATTCAAAGTCCCTCCTCAACCATCTCACTAATGCAAAGGCCGCATTCGAATCGTTACGACACCGTATTTTCCATCCACACTATCCTATTCACATATGAAAAATAAGTACTTTTATTTGAGAAAATTAATCGGTACTTCTTACAATCAATAATATGCCTTCCGAAAAAGAAAAAGTACCATAATCAGCAACAAGTTCATTACTTATGCAAACGGTGGATCCAAGTTCGATATGATAATCGTTTAAAGGATATTTAAATCCCTTTAACGTAACGCCCTTTACATCATTCATCATTGGAATAAAGGAGATATATTTCTTCTTTTCCAGCTTTTCAATCGAATAGACTCCAGGCTGTTTCAAAAATACGATATTCTTCTGATCAATCATTTCTATCTGCACATGTGATTTATTTTTAATTGGATTAATGAGCAGCTGCAGGTTTGCCAGCATATGGTCGAGACGTCCGCCGGTCGCGCCAAAAATGCGAATGATTTGCGGGTTCTGAGTGATTGCCCAATTTAACGCATGTTCCATATCCGTTTCATCTTTTTCCGGCTTAAATTTAATGAGATTTTCAACTCTTTCTTCAATAAAGGTTAATTCCTCGCATGAGACAGAATCAAAGTCTCCAAAGGCAATATTCGGCTTGATTCCCCGTGATAATAAAGTGTAGACGCCGCGATCAACCCCCGCCCATACGATCCTTTCCTCTTGTAAGCTCTGAATATCCGGTAAAAGTTCTGCGGGACCTCCGCCCAATATATGAATAATCACGTTCATGTTCCTTTCTTTCATTATCTACTTTCAGTTATAACACATTTGCAATTAAAAAAAGAAGTCTGCTTCAGCGCTGACTTCTTTTTTTAGATTAGCTTTTTAATTTCGCAATCGCCTGTCTACGGTCAGGCTGATTAAAGACCGCTGACCCCGCAACTAATATCGTTGCACCTGCCTCGATACATCGTGCGGCCGTTTCCTCATTTACCCCGCCGTCTATTTCGATTTCCAGATTAAACCCTTTTTCATCGGCCATTTCTCTGACCCTTTTTATTTTCGGAAGCACCGAAGAAATAAATTTTTGTCCGCCGAAACCCGGATTTACAGTCATCAGTAAAACCATGTCCACATCAGAAAGGATTGGCTCGATCCATTCAGCAGGAGTTGCAGGATTTAAAACAACACCCGCTTTTACCCCGAATGATTTAATCAACTGAATCGTACGATGAAGATGTCTGCATGCTTCAACATGGACCGTTATATAATCAGCCCCTGCCTTGGCGAAGGCCTCTATATATTGATCCGGATTTTCAATCATTAAATGGCAGTCAAGCGGCAGCTTTGTTATCGGTCTGATACTGTCCACCACTAAAGGTCCAATTGTAATATTCGGCACGAAATGCCCGTCCATCACATCAACGTGAATCAGGTCAGCTCCGCCCTTTTCTACATCTTTTATCTCTTCTCCCAGCTTAGAGAAATCAGCAGATAATATCGATGGTGCTATTTTAACCATGCTTAATACCTCGGCTTTCTATTTTTTATTTCCTCAAGAAATTCCTTATAATGATCATATCGATAGGAGGGGATTTCCCCATTTGCAACACTTACTTTGACAGCACATTTTGGCTCTGAAAGGTGCAAACAGCCGCGAAATTTACAATCCTCACTGATTTTTTGAATGTCTGGAAAACAAAAATTTAAATCTTCCACTTCAATTTCAGTAAACTCAAGGGAACTGAATCCCGGTGTATCGGCAACAAGCCCATTTCCTATGTGAATCAGTTCAACATGGCGTGTCGTGTGTTTCCCCCTGCCTAAATGGCTGGAGATTTCATTCGTTTTTAAAGTCAAATCCGGTCTGAGGACATTCAGTAAAGATGATTTTCCAACCCCCGACTGACCGGCAAAAACAGATATCTCCCCTTCCAAATAGGGCAGAAGCTTATCAATCCCTTCCTCTGTTTCAGAGGAAGTCAGCAAGACATGATACCCGGCATGTCTGTATTCATTGGCATATTGTTCAACTTTTCTTTTCTCCTCATTATCTGCTAAATCTAATTTTGTCAGGCAGATAATCGGACGAATATGATGATATTCGATGAGAACAAGAAATCTATCTAATAAGGCTGTACTAAATTCAGGTTCAGCAACTGAAAAAACAAGAATGGCCTGATCAACATTGGCAATCGGCGGGCGGACTAATTCATTTTTTCGTTTCTTTACTTCAAGAATATAGCCATCTGTATCATTTTCAATTTGAAATACTACTTCATCGCCAACGAGTGGGGTAATTTTATTTTTACGGAATACCCCTCTGCCACGGCATTGATAGATTTCATTCCCGCTTAATACATAATAAAACCCACTTAGCGCTTTAACAATTTTGCCCTCAGGCATAGCAACGCTCCCTTACTTCTCTTTATTCCGGATAGGGTACTTCTTCCTCGATAATGACCTTGCCATCACGAATGATTTTGTATCCTCCAGTGTTTCCCGGCAAAATATCCATTTCAATGATTCTTTTTACTGTTTCCGTAATGTTGATGGTTTCATAAGGCTGAGTCATACCTCTATTCATATCCTCAATATAGATTTGCACCTCTTGCGGTTCACCTTCAACTAAAGGTTCATATGGAATGGTAATTTCTCGTGTAACCTTTGCGGGAGGAATTTGTTCCGGTCCATTCGAAATAATAACCGTAATTTTTGAACCCTTTTTTACCTTTGTTCCCGGCTCCGGATTTTGCGAAATAACCAGCCCTTTTGGTACATCATTATTGTACTCTTCCTGTGAAACATCAACCAGTAATCCTGCAGAACTTGCATAATCTTGAACTGCCTTTACATTATAATCTCTTAAATCTTTCACTTCAATGAGAGCAGGACCTTTGCTGACGGTAAATTCAAGAATCGTTTCGTCCGGTATCACCTGGTCGCCTTCCGGATAGTTTTGATCCAGAATCGTTCCAGCTTCAACATCATCGTTTACTTCTTCTATTTTCTTAATATCCTTAAAGCCTTTATCCTTAAGGAGTGCTACAACATCTTCATAATTGCGGTCTGTATAATCTGAGAGCTCAAATGTTTCTTTCCCAATACTCTCATATAGGATGATTTTTGTGCCCTCTTTCACCAGCCTGCCTGCCTTTGGTTCTGTTTTGACAATATAACCTTCTTCGATCTCTTCGGAACTGATTTCTCTTGTTTCACTAATAATAAACCCGGCAGAAACTAGATCGGAAACGGCTTTGTCCAGCGCCATGCCTGATACATCAGGTACTTCTACATCTTTCGGTTCAAAAAATGCCGGAAAGACCGTTACCGTTAATACACCTAGTATAATTAATCCGGCTAAAACAGAAACTAAAATAGCCGGTAATTTCCTCCGTTTCTTTCCATCCTTGCCATGAGCGTTTTTCTGAACAGAGGCAGCGCCTGTTTCTGCCACTGTTTCTTTGCTGTGAATAATGGTATCATCAAGATTTGAATAAGGCCTGTCGTTCGTAATAACAGGGATCACTTTTGTTGCATCATTATCCTCCGGGATGATGAATCTCGGTTCATTCATCCGCTCCGGTTCGAGAGCAACGACAATATCATCTTCCATTTCCTCCACATTTTCATAGCGGAGGAAGGGATCTTTTGCTGTAGCCTTCAGGACTATATTCTCTACACTTTGCGGAATAGACGGGTTCCATCTTCTTAATGACGGTGTTTCAGATTGTAAATGCTTTAAAGCGATTGAAACAGCGGATTCTCCGGAAAATGGAGGTCTCCCGGCTAAAAGCTCAAACATCACAATACCTAATGAATAAATATCCGATTTATGATTAGCCACCCCGCCTCTTGCCTGCTCAGGTGATAAATAATGGACAGAACCAATGACGGAATTGGTCTGTGTAATGCTGGTCGCACTTAAGGCCATAGCAATACCAAAATCAGTAATTTTTACATTTCCATGTTGATCAATTAAAATATTATCCGGTTTAATATCACGATGAATAATATGATTTTGATGGGCATGGGCAATGGCTGAAGTTAATTGACGCATGATCGACAATGCCTTGTCGACTGGAATCGGTGAATTCTGTTGTATGTATTGTTTTAGCGTCTTTCCTTCAACATATTCCATAACAATATAATAAATCGACTGCTCTTCTTCCCCTACATCATAAATGCTGACAATATTCGGGTGAGCAAGGCTGGTCGCTGATTGGGCTTCCCGATGGAAACGGCGAATAAACTCCTCATCATGGGCAAAATCAAGACGCAAGACCTTAACGGCTACGTCGCGGTCAAGAATCATATCATGGGCTAAATAAACATTTGCCATTCCTCCGCCGCCAACCATCTCCAATATTTTGTAGCGTCCGCTAATTCTCTTCCCAATCATCATTGTCCATCACCCTGGCCGGCTTCCCGTTCATAATCAACAATGATTAAGGTGATATTATCTTCGCCGCCATGGAGATTTGCCAGTTCAATTAACCTGGCGGCTTTTTCATTGACCAAAGTTTCCATTTTCAGGCACTCAACTATTTCTATTTCCGTCACTTTATTGGAGAGACCGTCAGAGCAAAGAAGGAGGATGTCGCCTTCTTCAAAGACCATAGATTTAATATCCATTTCGACTATTTTTTCAGTGCCTAATGCCCTAATCAGGACATTTTTTCGCGGATGATTTTCCGCATCTTCCTTGGTAATTTCCCCTGATCGGACCAATTCATTGACAAGCGAATGATCTTCCGTTATTTGCGAGAAGCCGGCTTCATTCAGAATATAACAGCGGCTGTCTCCGATATGGGCGACCGTCAAAAATAAATTTGTAATAATGGCAGCAACGATTGTCGTTCCCATTCCATCACATTCAGAATGGGTTTTGGCATGTTCATGAAGTGTTGTATTCACTTGATTGATACTCACTTTAAGCCATTTTTCTGCCTGTTCTGCGGTCGTGATACCCGGGGTCTCGGACCATAATCGTTTTAACTCCATCACAGTCATTTCACTGGCAACATCCCCGGCCCGGTGACCGCCCATTCCATCTGCGACAACGGTTAAGATTTGGCCTGACCTGTTATAAAGAATTCCTCCGCAATCCTCATTATGCTGACGGACCTTTCCTTGGTCAGTCATAAAAATCATCTTCATACCTTCACCTCGTTTCTTCTTTACGTTCCTTTGCACGAAGCTGTCCGCATGCTGCATCGATATCAGAACCCTGCTCACGGCGAATCGTTACATTAACCCCGGCATCCTTTAAAGTTTTTTCAAATTTAAAGATCTGCTCACGCGGTGTCCGCACATAATCCCGTTCAGGTACATAGTTGACTGGAATTAAATTGACATGGCACTTAATCCCTTTGATTAACCGTGCCAACTCTTGGGCATGTTCCACTTGATCGTTTACCCCGCCGAATAAACCATATTCAAAACTCACACGGCGGCCGGTTTTATTAATGTAATAACGAACTGCTTCCAATAAATCTGGAAGTTTGTAAGCTCGGTTAATCGGCATCAGTCTGCTGCGGATTTCAGTATTAGGCGCATGCAGCGAGATAGCAAAATTGATTTGCATATTTTCGTCGGCAAATTGATAGATTCTTGGGATAATCCCGCTTGTAGAAACGGTAATATGGCGGGCCCCAATATTCAGTCCTTTTTCATGATTAATAATCTTTAAAAAGGATAACATGTTATCATAGTTTTCAAACGGCTCGCCAATACCCATGATCACAATGGAGCTTACCCGTTCTTCTGTTTCATCAAGGGCCTGCTGTACTTTTACTACCTGAGCCACTATCTCCCCTGCCGCAAGGTTCCGCTTTAGACCCCCAAGCGTTGAGGCACAAAATGTACAGCCAATCCGGCAGCCAACCTGTGTTGTGACACAAACTGAATTGCCGTAGTCATGGCGCATTAATACCGTTTCAATGGAAAACCCGTCATGCAGTTCGAATAAAAACTTAATCGTACCGTCTGCCGATTCCTGCTTAACCAAGGTCTTTAACGTCGTCAAGGTGAAATCCTCTTCGAGAATTTCCCGCAAATTCTTGGAGAGATTGCTCATTTCCGAAAAATCAGCAATCCTTTTTTTGTAGAGCCAGTCAAAAATTTGCTCCGCTCTAAAAGCCTTTTCCCCGTGTTCCTTTAACCAGTCTTTTAATTCCTGCAGCTGTAAAGAATAAATAGAGATTTTTTCAATGACTGTTTCTGTTTTTTCTGTTGTTACGGATGTTTCCATTACTGCACCTTCTTTCTCAAACAAGCGATATAAAAGCCATCTGAATTCATATATTGCGGCAGGATTTGCAGTTCCCCATTTTTCATGTAACCGCGGATTCTTTCCGGCAATCTATTTTTCACCGTCAGGTCAAATTCAAATTCGGGATGTTTTTCTAAAAAAGCCTTTACTACGTTCTGATTTTCTTCCTGATCTATTGTACAAGTACTGTAAACAAGAATACCACCTTTTTTTAACAATGGTGCTGCCGATTCAAGCAGGGATATTTGAATATCTTGAAGCTTTAGTAAATCCGTTTCATTTTTCGTATATTTTAGATCAGGTTTTCTTCTCATCACACCAAGTCCTGAACATGGAGCATCCAACAGAATCCGATCAAAGGATTCATTCTCAAAATGCTCCTGAACCTTCCGGCTGTCAAGTGCTTCTGCACGGATATTCGCAAGTCCCAGGCGCTGGGCATTATCACGGATAAGCTTCACTTTATGTTCGTGTAAGTCTAGCGCAATCACTTGCCCTGTTCCCCTCAGCTGCTCAGCAATATGAGTGGTTTTTCCGCCCGGCGCTGCACATGCGTCCAAAATGCGCTGCTGCTCTTTTGCACCAAGAGCATGAGCAACGGTCATAGAGCTTTCATCCTGTATCGTCAAAAGCCCCGTTTGGAAGGCAGAGGAATTGGCCAGATTCCCTTTTAAACAGATGATGGCCTCCGGTACTGCGTCACTTGCTTTTACAGCAAAGCCCTCTTCCTCTAACATTGCCAAACATTCTTCGCGGCTGATTCTAGTCAAATTGACACGACCGGACATCTCCGGGGCAGTCAAATTTAACTCACACATCTCTTCTGTTACTTCAAAGCCAAACTGAGTGATCCAGCGTTTCACCAGCCAAAGCGGATGGCTTGTCTTCACAGCCAGGCGTTCAGCATTGTCTGATATCTCAGCAAAGGAAGGCAGCCCTTCCCTTTGGATGCTGCGCAAAACCCCGTTAACCAAACTGCTAATCCCTTTATGACCACGCTTTTTGGCGATTTCAACTGCTTCAAAAATAGCAGCCCGATCCGGAATTTTATCTAAAAAAAACATTTGATAAAGCGTTAATCTTAATAATTGCCGAACCCAGCTTTCCAGCTTCTTTTCTGCGATAAATGGGGCAAGAAAATAATCGAGCGTTATTTTCCGCTGTAATGTACCATAAGTTAATTCAGTCAGCAAAGGAATATCCTTCTGATCAAGTTCATTTTTTTTAATCGCATGGTTTAACATCAAATTGCTATATGATTGATTCTTTTCGATACCTTCGAGAATATCAAGCGCTGTTTCACGCACATTTTTCTTTTTCGTTTTCATGTTTAATCCCCTAGAACCATTCCGGTCTCGATTTCAGAACCAGACCCTCTTAAATATTGTTCCGCAGTCATTTTCTTTTTGCCTGAAGGCTGCAATTCGATCACTTTTAGCGCTGTTTTATTGCCAGTTGCCACCGTAAAGCCATCGGGTTCAATTTTGATAATCGTCCCCGGTTCGCTGCTTGTACCAATATCTGCTTTAACAGCCTGCCAAATCTTCATCACATTGCCGTTAAATGTTGTATAGGCGACTGGCCAAGGGTTTAAACCGCGAATCTGATTATAGAGGGTCTCACCATCCTGTGCCCAGTCAATCTTTTCCTGCTCACGTTTGATATTTGGGGCATACGTAGCCTGTTCCTCCACTTGTGGAATCGGTGAAAGACGGCCTTCGAGCAAGGGCGGGATCGTTTCCGCTAAAAGCTTTGCTCCCGCAGCACTAAGCTTATCATGCAGTGTACCCACATTATCATTCTCCAAAATAGGCACTTCAATCTGCGTTAACATATCACCGGCATCAAGCTTTTCTGCCATATACATAATCGTAACGCCGGTTTTTTCTTTTCCCTGGATAATCGAATAGTGGATAGGAGCCCCGCCGCGTAAATCTGGCAGAAGTGATGCATGTACATTAATACAGCCAAAACGAGGTGCTTCAAGCAATTGCCTTGGTAAAATCTGACCAAATGCAGCCGTTACCACCAATTCAGGATTCAGTTCTAATATTGGAGCCAATTCTTCCGCACGGCTGATTTTTTCCGGCTGGTAAACAGGAATTCCCAGTTTTATAGCCTCTACTTTTACAGGAGGAGGGGTCAGTATTTTTTTTCGGCCGACAGGACGGTCCGGCTGTGTAACTACCGCAATTACTTCATAGCCGTCTTGAATCATCTGCCTTAAAATTGGGACAGAAAAATCAGGTGTTCCCATAAAAATAACTCTTGTCATTAATTTCCCGCCTCCTCTAATTCTTTTTCATCAATATATTTTGACACCTTTGATGTAAATAATACACCGTGCAGATGGTCAATTTCATGCTGGATCGCACGTGCCAGATAGTCCTCTGCTTCTATTTTAAAGCTTTTGCCTTTTCTATCCTGTGCTTTTACTTTAACGTAAAAGGCGCGGCTGACTTCTCCATACAGTCCCGGAAAACTTAAGCAGCCTTCTACACCCGTCTGTTCCCCCGTGGCTGCTAAAATTTCCGGATTAATTAATTCAATCGTACCGCTTTCATCGCCGATATCGACAACAGCAATCTGCAAGTCTACTCCGATTTGCGGAGCAGCGAGACCGACTCCGTCAAATTCAATCATCGTATCGTACATGTCATTTAATAGCTTTTTTAATTTATTATCGAAAACGGTCACTGGCTTACAAGGCTGTTCCAATATCTCCGCTGGATACTTAACTATTTTTTTTACTGCCAACTCAAGTTCCTCCTATAATTTGTTCATCTAAAAAAACAAAATTCTAATTATTACATTAGTATAAACGGATTTGTATCAATGGATACTTGCAGTCCATTCGTATGAGCTTCCTTCCCGTAATGGTCAAGAATCTCCTTTAAGATTTGCGTTAATCCAGGTTCCCGTTTATATTTTATTAAACATTGATAACGGTATTTATTATTGATTCTTGGGATAGGTGAAGCCACCGGTCCAAGGATCAACGTATTTCGACTTAGCCGGGAATGGAGAAATCTTGTTATTTTCTCGATTGTATCAACGACCTTCAGCAGTTCCTCATGATGCACCGTAATAAGAGCAATGTAATAAAACGGCGGGTATTGATGAACTTTCCGCATCATCATTTCTCTCTGATAAAATTTATCAAAATCCTGCTCACCGGCTAGTTCAATGCTGTAATGCTCAGGGGAATAAGTTTGAATAACCACTTCCCCTGCCAGCTCATGCCTGCCAGCTCGGCCGCTTACCTGTGTCAGCAGCTGAAATGTTTTTTCGCTTGAGCGGAAGTCAGGCAGATGCAGCATCGTATCAGCAGACAGAACTCCTACTAAGGTGATATTGGGAAAATCCAGTCCCTTGGCAATCATTTGCGTTCCCAGCAGGATATCTGCTTTTCCTTCATAAAAAGCGGTCAACAGCTTTTCATGCGCTCCCTTTCTTGATGTCGTATCCACGTCCATCCGAATGACCCTTGCCTCGGGAAAAATCTTACCCAGTTCTTCTTCAACCTTCTGCGTCCCGGTTCCGAAATAGCGGATATGATCACTCCCGCATTCCGGGCAAACATTGGGCACCATTGCTTCATAGCCGCAATAATGGCATTTCATTTGCTGGTTAAAACGGTGATAGGTTAAGGAAATATCACAGTTGGGACATTGGATGACATAACCGCAGTCACGGCACATAACAAAGGAAGAATGTCCCCGCTTATTTAAAAATAAGACGATTTGTTCTTTTTTGACCAGCCGTTCCTCGATTTTTTCATGCAGAATCCGCGAAAACATCGAGCGGTTGCCATCTCTTAATTCTTCGCGCATATCAACGATTTGGACATCCGGTAAATTATGATCATTCATCCTTCTAGATAAGGTTAATAGCTTATATACACCCTTCTTTGCCCTAGCGAAGGTTTCCAGAGAAGGTGTTGCGCTGCCAAGCACGACGGGACATTGGTGTCTTTTTCCCCGTTCAATCGCTACATCGCGCGCGTGGTATCTCGGATTATCCTCCTGCTTATAGCTCGTCTCATGTTCTTCATCAATAATAATAATACCAAGATTTTCAAAAGGTGCAAAAATGGCGGATCGTGCACCGACCGCAACTTTTACTTCCTTGCGCTGGATTTTTCGCCATTCATCATATTTTTCACCAACAGAGAGACCGCTGTGCAGAACCGCTACCTGATCACCAAACCGGCTTTTAAACCGATTGACCATTTGCGGAGTTAAGGCTATTTCTGGGACAAGAACAATCCCTTCTCTGCCTTGTGCGATCACCTTTTGGATCGATTGTAAATAGACCTCTGTTTTTCCGCTCCCGGTAACCCCGTATAAAAGGAACACTTCATGTTTTTCACCCTCGATTGACGATAATATCGGTCCGATCGCAGCAGATTGTTCATTTGTCAGCTTAAGCGGCTCTGTTTTTTGGATGATGCGGTCCTCATATGGATCACGGTAAACTTCTTTAACGGTTTCTTCCACCCAGCCCTTATCAATTAAGCTCTTTAAAACAGAGGAAGAAATGTTCAATGTTTTCAGTAAGTACTTTCGTTCAATACTTTCAGGGTTGTCCGCAAAATACTCCAATACTTGCTTTTGTTTACCGCTCTTGATCTCAAGCCTGTCAAGATCTTCCTTTTTAACAAGTGACGTAATCATCTTAACCTGTTTTTTCTTTACCCGTTCCTTCACTTCATATAATACTTCTAATTTTCCAGCAGCTGTACTTTTCTGAAACACAGAAAGCTGTCCCGATTTAAGTACCTCATCCCAATGAAGGATGTCTTTTTCATAAAAGAAAGGGCGAATGGCTTCATCCAGCTCATGTATAAATGGTCGGCTCTTCAGCTTAATCTTTTTCTCATATTTGGCTTTCAGCGCTGGAGGGAGCATCACCTGGAAAGCGGAGATTTTATAGCATAAAGTATGTTCAGTCAGCCAGTCAGAAAGATAGAGCAGCTCCTCATTTAGAACCGGTTCTATATCCATTGGCTCAATAATTTCCCTAAGATGGTCAAACGAAGACTGTGTTTCAACAGCAACGACAAAGCCCTGCACTTTACGCGGACCGAATGGAACCACTACTCTCATACCAGGGGATATACACCCTAGCAAGTTCGCGGGTATTAAATAATCAAACGGTCTGTCCGTTTGTTTTGCCGGAACATCCACAATCACTTTTGCCACCGTCATTGAGCATTTTCCTTCAGAAGCAGTCCTGCTTCCTCAAGAATTTTGACAGCAACCTCATTTTTTGACAGCAGTGGCAGTTCAATCTTTTCGCCGTTTCTTTTATGAATCGTAACAATATTTGTATCTGTTCCAAAACCGGCACCCTTTACGCGGACATTATTCGCGACGATCATGTCAGCATTTTTTGCTTCTAGTTTACTTTGGGCATACTTGTCCACTTGATCCGTTTCAGCAGCAAATCCGATTAAAATCTGTCCTTGTTTTCGCTTTCCAAGCTCCAATAAAATATCCTTTGTC
Organism: Bacillus benzoevorans; assembly: GCF_014207535.1. GTDB lineage: Bacteria > Bacillota > Bacilli > Bacillales > Cytobacillaceae > Bacillus_BD > Bacillus_BD benzoevorans. Next base: position 366,547 of record NZ_JACHGK010000001.1, on the reverse strand, counting down.
CGTTCCAGTTCAATTACCTGGTCACCAGGCTGTTTTTTCACTTTATGGTCATAACTAACCTTTGGACGGTAATCCGCCACTGCTGCCGTTTTAATGACGATATCAGCTTGGTCAAAATGCTTTAATACAGCATGATACATTTCTTCGGCACTTTCCACATGGATGACTTCACCCCCATGCGGCGGACGAAGACTCACCGGACCGGAAATCAAAATGACCTTAGCGCCTGCAGCAATCGCTTCTTCGGCAATAGCGTACCCCATTTTTCCAGTTGAATGATTGGTCAAGAAACGAACGGGATCAATTTTTTCCCTCGTAGGTCCCGCTGTGATGACAATGGTTTTTCCAGCGAGATTTCCCGGATTTCCTGGATTCTTCTGCGAAAAAAACTCAGATATTTTTGCCACGATGATTTCTGGCTCTTCCATTCTGCCTTTACCGACATAACCACATGCTAAATAACCTTCTCCAGGTTCAACGAATGTATAGCCATATTGCCTTAGTGTTTCCATATTCCTTTGGACGGCGGGGTGCTCGTACATATGGACGTTCATTGCCGGTGCAATCCATACAGGAGAAGTGGCCGCAAGAAGAGTCGTTGACACCATATTATCGGCAATTCCTCCTGCCAGCTTTCCGATCACATTTGCTGTGGCAGGTGCTACTAAGACCAAATCAGCCCAATCTGCTAAGTGAATGTGGGCAATTTTCTTCGAGTCCTTTTCATCAAAGGTATTCGTATATACATCATTACGTGATAATGCCTGAAAAGTCAGAGATTGGACAAACTCAGCGGCAGATTCGCTCATGATGACTCGTACCTCGGCTCCTGCTTGAGTAAGTTTACTTGTTAACGCTGCCGCTTTATAGACAGCAATTCCGCCAGTAACACATAATAGTATTTTCTTCCCGATTAACATAAACCTGACCCCCGTTTACTATCTAGAATCCATATATGTTTATTATGCAAGAAGACTGGTTAATTTTCACTATGAATCAATCAAATCATGTCATGAAAAGAGCACCTTGATTCTTGCCTTAAACAAAGAAAAGAGGCTGATGATATCAGCCCTTGACATTAATATTCATTTCTATATTCTACATTTACTTTGTCTGAAATACGATAGACTAATCGATCTGCATCAATTTCTTCAAGTGCTTTCCCAACATTTTTATGCGAGATATAGCGGTTTAATAATACCGGTGCACCCAGCTGCATTTGCCGTGCCCGTTTAGCGGCAACAGATACTAAAGAATATTTGCTATCAATTTTTGTCATTAATGAATCAATAGATGGATATAACATGTTTATTTAACCTCCAGCATTTTTAAATATTTTGGTTCTAATCTTTCTCTGCGGCAATGTTCTGCTACGACAATGGCCTTAATTCGTTCACATGCCAGTTCAATTTGATCATTTTCCACTACATAATCATATAAGTGCATCATTTCGATTTCTTCCTTGGCGACATTCAGACGATTATTAATGATTTCTTCTGTTTCAGTGCCTCTTGTCACAATTCGGTTCTTCAATTCTGATAAACTTGGCGGCATCAAAAAGATAAACAAGCCATCAGGAAATTTCTCCCTTACCTGGCGTGCTCCCTGTACCTCAATCTCAAGAAAGACATCTTTCCCGCTGTCCAGTGTTTCCTGAACATAGTCTACCGGTGTGCCGTAATAATTTCCGACAAACTCAGCATATTCGAGTAATTTCCCCTGCTCGATGAGCAATTCAAATTCCTCTCTTGTTTTAAAGAAATAATCAACACCATCCACTTCACCCTCGCGTGGAGTTCTTGTTGTCATTGAGATAGAATATTTGAAATCCAAATCAGGCTGAGAAAAAATAGCTTTCCTTACAGTCCCTTTCCCAACTCCTGATGGTCCTGATAATACAATTAACAACCCTTTTTCATGCATTAAAGCGTCCTACCCTTCATCCATTATTTCATCCCGGTCGTTCAAACGATGTGCAACTGTTTCAGGCTGCACTGCACTTAAAATAATATGATCACTGTCCATAATAAGTACAGCTCTCGTTCTTCTGCCATATGTTGCATCAATTAATGAACCCCGGTCACGTGCCTCCTGAATAATTCTTTTAATGGGAGCAGATTCAGGACTCACAATAGAAATGATCCGGTTGGCAGAAACAATATTACCAAACCCGATATTTATCAGCTTGATCATTTGATGCTCCTCCCCATTGATCAAATTCGCCCCGGCGAATTTGCGCCCATACTAGCGCGCTTGCTCGAAAAATTACCTTTAAAAATCCGAGGCATCCGCCGGAGGCTTATCATCATTCAGTCTAAGTTTCAATTATGAATAATTTATCTTTATCGTTTTCATTTTCCACTTTTAGAAGTGCAGGATTCCTGCTGAATGATGATAAATGATTATTATCGCCTTGACAAGTGTTTTCTAAACTGCTTTATTCGATATTTTGCACTTGTTCCTTCATTTTCTCGAGAATGCTTTTCATTTCGACAACCTCTTTGGCAATAGAAGAATCATTTGCTTTTGAACCAATTGTATTTACCTCACGATTCATTTCCTGGATCAGAAAGTCGAGTTTTCTGCCAACCGGTTCTGTGAGAGCAAGGATACTCTCAAATTGTTTAATATGGCTCTGAAGCCGTGTCAATTCTTCATTAATATCCGCTTTATCGGCGAAAACAGCCACTTCCGTCAATATGCGGTTTTCCTCTAGTTGACCGCTGGCGAATTCCTGAATCCGCTTCGTTAATCTATCCTGATACATGTGTACAACAGCCGGAGCCTTTACCTTCAGGTCCAATACCTTGTCCTGAAGATGATGTAATTGTGTGCTCAAATCTTTTTCCAGTGCAGCTCCCTCAAGCTCTCTCATTTGCTTTACACCGATAACGGCCTCTTCAACTGCCGCGAGGAGAATAGAATCAATTTCCTCATTGCCTGTCTCTTCTTCCTCAATATGGATAATGTCTTCCCTGCCTAGCAAATCATGCAGAGAAAGTCCCTCTTTTATACCATATCTCTGCTGAATTTGAGAAATGGACTGTACTAAATTTTCAAGCAGTTCCCAATCAACCTGGACCTTTCGATTGACAATTCCTTCACCATCAATGGTTACATATACTTCCATTCTTCCTCTATGTAGATAGGTATTCAATATTTTCTTAATTTTATCTTCTATTTTATTAAAGTGACGGGGCATTCGAATATAAAATTCTGAAAACCTGTGGTTAACAGTTTTCACTTCAACAGAGATTGAAAAGGAATCAATCCCTTTCTTGCACCTGCCAAAACCAGTCATACTCATAACCATTTCCTTCACATCCATTCCGCATCCATCTGTACCTATCTTAATGAAGACAAAAAAAAGAAAGGCAACAGAGCCGTCTCTATCACCTTGAAATTATAACATACTTCATTTTGTTTTTCTTAATAAAAATGAGCCTGCTAGTAAAAATGTTGGAATGGCGGCCAGTCCGGTTATCACAAGCCAATCAAACGCTTTGATTGGCACTGTATGAAAAATAGGCTGGAGCGGCGGATAGTAAATAACTGCCAGCACCATTAGCTGGGAAAGAATGACAGAACCCACTAAATACTTATTGCCAAACGGATTACGAGCCAGGATGGATTTTTCACTTCTGCAGTCAAACACATGGATTAACTGGGCCAGTACTAACGTGGCGAACGCAACGGTCTGAGCATATTCAAGGTGAGACGGATTTTGCTGGTAGGCAATCATAAATGCCAGCAGGGTAACGATCCCGATTAAAAAACCGCGCGTAACAACCTTCCAGCCAAGTCCCCTGGCAAATACTCCTTCCCGTGGACTGCGTGGGTTCCGCTTCATTACGTCCCCCTCAGGCTGATCCAATCCAAGCGCCATTGCCGGCAGACCATCCGTCACCAAATTCACCCACAGAATTTGAATCGGTACCAGAGGCAATGGCAGCGCAAGGATCATGGCAAATAACATCACCAATATTTCCCCGACATTTGAAGCCAATAAATAGCGGATGAATTTACGGATGTTTTCATAAATATTCCGTCCTTCTTTAATCGCCGCTTTAATCGTCGCGAAGTTATCGTCAAGCAATACAAGCGCCGATGCTTCTTTGGCTACATCCGTTCCTGTAATCCCCATCGCTACGCCGATGTCAGCTGCTTTAATAGCCGGAGCATCATTGACTCCATCCCCTGTCATCGCCACGATATGCCCTCTATTCTGCCATGCTTTCACAATTTTTAATTTATGCTCCGGGGAAACCCGGGCAAAAACAGACACATCTTCAACCACTTCCTCGAGTTCTTCGACTGACATATTGGATAGCTCTGAGCCTTCGAGCACCTTCGATTGATGGGACAGGATGCCGAGTTGTTTCGCTATCGCCTTGGCTGTAATGACATGATCCCCGGTAATCATCACTGTTTTAATTCCGGCTTCCTTGCACTCTTTTACAGCCTTTCTTACTTCCGGACGCGGCGGGTCAATCATTCCCTGCAGTCCAATCAGCGTTAATTCCTTTTCAACCTCTGTTTCATTTAAGATGACGGTTTGCGGGGAAATTTCCTTATAGCCGAACGCTATCGTTCTTAATGCCTGCGATGCTAATTGATTAATCGCTGATTGTACCCCTTCTATCGTTTCACGGTCGAGCCATTTTTTTCGCTCATCCCATAAAATAGCCGTACTTTTTCCCAGCAAAACATCAGGTGCTCCTTTGGTGACAACAAAACGTTTGCCGCTCTGATCCTTGACAATGACAGTCATCATTTTTCTTGTTGAATCAAACGGAAACTCATGGACAATTTCGAATTGGCTTAATAATTGTTCCCGGTTGTACCCGGCTTTCATGGCCGAAACAAGGAGGGCGCCTTCTGTTGGATCTCCGTCTATCACATACTCTTTTTTCTTTTCAATTAATTCAGCATGATTGCAGAGCATGCCAAACATCAGCATTTGCTGCAGCGCTTTTTCCACACTTAATTCAATCGCCGCTTCCTCTTTGTAAAAAGACCCCCTTGGTTCATATCCGACTCCGTCAACCGTCCAGGTCTTACCGCCGCTCCACAAATGGGTAACCGTCATTTCATTCTGTGTCAGCGTCCCTGTTTTATCGGAACAAATGACGGAGGCACAGCCAAGGGTCTCGACAGCAGGCAGTTTCCTTACAATGGCATTCTGTTTGATCATTCTTTGTACTCCGAGCGACAGCGCAACTGTTACAATCGCCGGCAATCCTTCCGGGATCGCTGCTACCGCCAAGGAAACCCCGGCTAAAAACATCGTATATAATTCATTGCCCTGCAGCACGCCCATCACGACGACGAGTGCCGTTAAAATGAGCGCTGTCACAATCAGAATTTTACCAAGCTGCTCCAGTCTTCTTTGTAATGGAGTGATCATCGTTTCCGCGCTTTGCAGCAGGTCAGCTATCTGTCCCATGGCAGTTTTCATTCCAGTGCCAATTACGACCCCGGCACCGCTTCCTCTCGTGACCATCGTCCCCATAAACGCCATATTCTCCATATCTCCGATTCCGGGATTTTCATTGTTAAGGGGATTGACGCTTTTTTGTACTGGAAGCGATTCGCCTGTTAACGCAGACTCCTCAATTTCCAAGCTTTTCGAATCTATGACACGGACATCTGCTCCAATTCGATCGCCGCTGGTAAACTTTAATACATCCCCCGGGACGATTTCCTTCGAGGATACTTTCATCCACGAGCCGTCACGCAATACATGGACTTGAGGTGCTGATAATTCCTTAAGAGCATGGAGTGACTTTTCCGCTTTTCTTTCCTGGAAAAATCCAAGAACCCCATTAACAATGACAATGGCAATGATCGCGATCGCATCAATATATTCTCCTAAAAGTCCTGAGATAAATGTTGCTGCTAATAAGACAAGAACCATAAAATCTTTGAATTGACTGAAGAACAAAAGCAGTGCCGATTGTTTTTCCCCTTCTTCCAATTCATTGTACCCGTACTGATTCAGGCGTTTTTTTGCATTATCACTGGTTAATCCTGAAGAGAGGTCTGTATTTAAGGCTTCCTCTACTTCTTGTCTATTCATCTCATGGTACTTCATCCCGCCATCTCACTTCCCCCTTCATTTTGAACTGTAAAATGAACGGATCTAAAGGAAATCCTATCAATCTCAAAACCTGTTTTGAAAAAAAAGTTAAGCTCTCCATTTCACCATTCATTTAAACAGCGCAAACCAATTCCTCTAAGAAAAGCTTATTCACCCTTGTCCGAAAAAATGCTAAGATGGTTGCACATCTGTATCGCAACTTGTACAGTAAAGACAAGAATGATTCGTACCGACAGGATGATCATAATAGGTTATTTTTCCAGTAAAGGATGTTGTATATGTCGTTTGATGGTTTATTTACAAGGGCTATGACAAAAGAGCTCACAGAATCGATAAAGGGAGGGCGGATTAATAAAATCCACCAGCCGTACCAGCATGAAATGATTATGGTGGTCAGAGCGAATGGGAAAAATCATAAATTGCTGATTTCTGCACACCCTGCTCATGCCAGGGTGCAATTAACGGAGGAGGGTTACGATAATCCTGCAGAACCGCCCATGTTCTGTATGCTGCTGCGCAAACATTTAGAAGGCTACATTTTAGAGGATATTCACCAGCATGGTTTGGACCGGATTATTATCTTCGATATAAAAGGAAGAAATGAAATTGGCGACACTTCTTATAAGAAACTAATTGTCGAGATCATGGGACGTCACAGTAATATTATTCTGTTGGATCAATCGCGAAATATGATTCTTGACTGCATCAAGCATGTATCTTTTGCCATAAATTCATACCGGGCTGTACTCCCGGGTCAAGAATACATATTTCCGCCGGAGCAGCACAAAGCAGATCCATTTGCAGCAAATGAAGAGGACATCCTTTCTAGACTGGATTTTAATGCGGGAAAGATCGACAAACAAATTATCAGCCAGTATTCCGGCATTTCTCCGCTTTTTGCTAAGGAGATTACACACCAAGCGGGCTTGGTAAACCGGACGACGGTTCCAAAGGCTTTTCTATCTTTGATCGAACGGATCAATGCGCATGATTATGCGCCAAGCATTATGAATAGCGGAGATAAGGAGAACTTTTATCTCTTTCCGCTTGGACATGTACAAGGTGAAAGCAAGTCTTTCCCATCATTTTCGCTCATGCTGGACCATTTTTATTTTGGCAAAGCCGAGCGGGATCGGGTGAAGCAGCAGGCACATGATATCGAACGCTTTATTATTAACGAAAAAGAGAAAAATGAGAAAAAGATTATCAAGCTGCAGGAAACCATTAAAGAAGCAGAGGAAGCCCAGAAATACCAGCTTTTTGGCGAATTAGTAACAGCGAATATCTATGCCGTACAAAAAGGAATGGAGAGCATTGAGGTCGTGAACTACTACGATGAAAATGGTGCCACTGTTGTCATTCCGCTGCATCCGTTAAAAACTCCTGCAGAAAACGCGCAAAAGTATTTCACGAAATATCAAAAGGCAAAGACTGCTCTTTCCATTGTTCATGAGCAAATTGAAAAAGCAGAGACAGAAGCAGCCTACTTCGATGCTCTTTTACAGCAGGTTGAAACGGCTTCAGCAAAGGATATTGCTGAAATTCGCGAAGAATTAATTGAAGAAGGTTATATCAAGGCGCGCAAGAAAAAGCAAATGAAGAAGAACCAATCGCAAAAACCGGTGCTCGATCGCTTTTTTGCCTCAGATGGGACGGAAATCATTATCGGGAAAAATAATAAACAAAATGACTATTTAACCAATCGGTTCGCAGCACGGGATGAGATCTGGCTCCATACAAAAGACATTCCAGGTTCCCATGTTGTGATCCGGAGCAAGTCTCCTAAGGAAAAAACGATTCATGAAGCCGCTATTTTGGCAGCTTTCTACAGCAAAGCGCGAAATTCCAGTTCTGTACCGGTTGACTTTACCCTCGTCAGACATGTGAAAAAGCCATCTGGTGCCAAGCCGGGATTTGTCATTTATGACAATCAGCAAACCGTTTTTGTTACTCCTGATGCTGAGATCGTACAAAAGCTTAAGAAACAGCCAACAATGTGAAAAAAAGCAGCCGGCCTGGCAAAATCAGGGCGGCTGCTTTTTTTATTTATTTTGGCTCTGTTAAACATGATTTAACACAGCTATTTATTTTAAGTTGATTATTTTCCCCAGACTTCAGGGTTTTTACGCCATTCCAGCAGCTTATCCATATCAGATGCTTCGATATAGCCTTTTTCACCCGCTACTCCTACAAGAGTGGAATAATTTGTTAAGGAGTAGGCAGTAATATCAGCTTCCTCAAGGCGCTGGCTGCCTTTCGCCAATTCATAGGTGAAAATGGATATCACACCTAATACTTCACAGCCTGCTTGGCGTAAAGCTTCTACAGCTGTAATCACGCTGCCCCCTGTTGAAATCAAATCTTCAACGACAACGACCTTTTGACCCTTTTCTGCTTTTCCTTCAATTTGATTTCCTTTGCCGTGCTCTTTCGCTTTAGAGCGCACATAACACATTGGCAGATTTAATACTTCACTAACCCATGCTGCATGAGGGATCCCTGCAGTTGCTGTCCCAGCCACAAGCTCTGTACCTGGAAATTTTTCTGTAATGATTTCAGCAAGTCCCGCAGCAATCTTTTTTCTTATTTCAGGATAAGAGAGGGTTAAACGATTATCACAATAAATCGGCGAAATAATCCCTGATGTCCATGTAAAAGGATCGTTTGGCCGAAGAGAAACAGCTTTTATTTCTAATAAACTTTCTGCGATGATTTTCTTCATTGACTCACACTCTCCCATGATTGAATAAACTTTTGATAACTTGCCTGCGGATTCTCCGACCGGGTAATCGAACGTCCTACCACGATCGCAGAAACGCCAGCCTTTCTGGCAAATTCCGGCGTAGCCACCCTTTTCTGATCTCCAACAGCATCATCCTGAAGGCGGATTCCTGGGGTCACTGTCAAAAAGTGAGCACCAAGGGAATCTCTTATTTTCCCCGCTTCGTGTGAAGAACATACGACACCGTCAAGCCCGGCTTTCTTAGTCAGTTCTGCATAATGAAGCACTGATTCGATCAGCGGTACCTGAATTAACTGTTCATTTCTCATCTGCTCTTCTGACGTGCTCGTTAACTGTGTTACAGCAATACAATTGGGACGTTTTGCCCCCACTCTCGTACCGGCATCCAGTCCTTCTATCGCTGCCTCCATCATTTCCCTGCCTCCAGCGGCATGAACATTGACAAGGTCACAGCCGAGTTTTGCCAGTCCGGTCATGGCTCTCTTCACCGTATTTGGTATATCATGAAGCTTTAAATCAAGGAAAATGTCATGTCCTCTTTCTTTTATTTCATGGACAATGGCAGGTCCCTCTTGATAGAAAATCTCCATCCCCACTTTGACAAATAATTTCTCTTGCCCAAAGAGATTTAAAAATTGGAACACCTCATTCTTTGAGGCAAAATCAAGGGCTACGATGATGGATTTATTCATTACTGCTTCCAGCTCCTTCCCATACATTGAGATATATGGTCATAGCCTAAGGTTTTCAACAGTTCAGGCAATTCCTCTATGATCGTTGGACAAACAAAAGGGTCAACAAAATTTGCTGTACCAATCGCTACTGCACTAGCTCCGGCATAAAAGAATTCAATAACATCCTCAGCTGTTTGAATACCGCCCATTCCGATAATTGGAAGATTAACATGCTGGCTTACCTCGTGAATCATTCGGATCGCAACCGGTTTAACTGCCGGACCTGAAAGACCGCCCGTTCGATTCGCGATAATCGGGCGCGCCGTTTTAATGTCAATTCTCATTCCAATCAGGGTGTTGATCATGGTTAAACCATCCGCACCGCCTGCTTCTACTGCTTTGGCCATATCCACGATATTTGTCACATTTGGTGAAAGTTTTACATAGACTGGAACCTCTGAGACATCTTTCACTTTTCGTGTTAAATCCTTTGCAACCTCCGGAATCGTGCCAAAGGCAATTCCACCTGTTTTCACATTTGGACAAGAAATATTTAGTTCAAGGGCATGTACATTCGAAGCTTTCGAAATTTCTTTTGCTACGGTCACATAATCTTCAACCGTTGAGCCGGCAACATTGGCAATAATGGGAACATCATACTGATCGAGCCATGTCAATTCTTCAGAGATCACTTTTTCCAACCCGGGATTTTGCAAACCGATAGCGTTTAACATCCCTGCCGGTGTTTCAGCAACTCTTGGTGTTGGATTTCCGAAACGGGGTTCAACTGTTGTTGCTTTGATCATAATCGACCCAAGACGGCTCAAATCGTACAATTCACTAAACTCACGTCCAAACCCAAAACAGCCGGATGCAGGCATCACAGGATTTTTTAAGTGTAAGCCAGGCAGCTGTACATCAAGCATACTCATAGTATTACCTCCCCTGCCCTGAATACCGGACCATCGCTGCATACTTTTTTATATGTATGGCTGTTTTCAGCGCCTGTATGGCAAACACAGGCAAAGCAGGCTCCGATCCCGCAGGCCATTCTTTCTTCCAGTGATAAGAATACTTTCTTATCCTGATAATTTGCTTCAAGCGCCTTTAGCATGGCAGTCGGGCCGCATGAATAAAGCGTATCAAACTGCAGTCCTCTTTCTTTAATCACATCTGTGACAAACCCTTTCGTGCCTAAGGTTCCATCTACAGTTGCCACATAGGTTTCCCCTAATTCTGCAAATTTGTCTTCATAAAAGACCGCAGACTTTGTTTGAAAACCAAGTACATGAATAACCTTTACTCCTTTTTTTACCAGCTGATGAGAGAGTTCATACAACGGCGGTACACCGATCCCACCGCCTACTAGTAATGCTGTTTCCCCTGGTGAAGTTTCAGCAAGCGGAAAACCATGTCCTAAAGGTCCAAGCACATCTGCATGATCCCCCGTCTTTTTTTCCGCCAAAATGGCCGTTCCATTCCCTTGTTTCCTGTAAATAATGGTAAATTCTTTTTTAGAGTGATCAATTCTGGCAATCGAAATTGGCCGGCGCAGCAGTGGATCCGTACTATTTGATACCTTGATATGAACAAATTGTCCTGGTTCTTCCATATGATTGACAAGCTCACCTTTTAAGGTGAGCTCATAAATTGAGTCTGCAATTTCTGTTTGTGAAATAACCGTACAAAGTTCTTTATTCATCATAAGAGAACAGCCTCACTTGAAGTGGTCACAGGACCATCCATTGCTTCAGCAGAGAAATTCATTGATTCGATAACGCGTAAAATCGCTTCAGCTGTATCTAGTGATGTTAAGCAAGGAACACCATTTTCAACGGCTTCACGGCGGATTCTAAATCCATCTCTTTCAGGCTGTTTCCCTTTTGTTAACGTGTTAATAACAAATTGGGCTTCGCCGTTGCGAATGACATCTAGTAAATCCGGACCTTCTGAACCGATTTTGCTGACGACACTTACACGGATTCCGTGTTTCTGTAAATAGGCTGCTGTCCCTTCAGTAGCCATCAGGCGATAGCCAATAGCTGAGAAACGTTTCGCCAGCTGCAGTGCTTCCTCTTTATCTTTATTGGCAATGGTTAACAGAACTGTACCAAATTTTTGAATCTTAATCCCTGAAGCAACAAGTCCTTTATACAATGCTTTCTCCAATGTATAATCTTTCCCCATTACTTCACCGGTTGATTTCATTTCCGGTCCTAATGTTGTATCAACACGACGAAGCTTAGCAAAGGAGAATACAGGAACTTTTACATAAACACCTTTTCTTTCAGGAACAAGACCTGATTTGTATCCTTGATCCGCTAATGACTGACCAAGAATAACCTTTGTCGCAATATTGGCCATCGGTACATTCGTAATTTTGCTTAAGAATGGGACAGTACGGCTAGAACGCGGGTTTACTTCAAGTACAAATACCTCGCCCTTCGATACGACATATTGAATATTTAATAAGCCGATAATGTTTAATCCTTTAGCCATTCTTTCTGTATAAGAAATAAGTGTCTCTTTAATTTCCGGCGTTAAGCTTTGTGACGGATATACCGCAATCGAGTCACCAGAGTGAACACCTGCACGCTCAATATGTTCCATGATTCCCGGGATGACTACATCCGTACCATCAGAGATGGCATCCACTTCAATTTCTTTACCTGTTAAATAACGGTCAATTAATACCGGGTGATCCGGGTTAATTTTCACGGCATTTTCCATATAATGCAGCAGTTCTTCCTTCTGATATACAATTTCCATTGCTCTTCCGCCTAGTACATATGAAGGACGAACAAGAACTGGATAGCCGATTTCATCAGCAATCTTTAAAGCCTCATCGACAGAAAGGGCTGTTTTTCCTTTAGGCATTGGAATTCCAAGCTCAACAAGTGCCTGTTCAAACTTATCACGGTCCTCAGCACGGTCTAAGTCCTCTAAAGATGTACCTAAAATTTTCACACCATGTGCAACTAATTGATCTGCAAGGTTAATGGCCGTCTGTCCGCCGAATTGAACAACAACTCCGATTGGTTTTTCCAATTCAATAATGTGCATAACATCTTCAATTGTCAGCGGCTCGAAGTATAATTTATCTGAAATACTGAAATCGGTCGATACCGTTTCTGGATTGTTATTGACAATAATCGCTTCATAACCCGCTTCTTTAATAGCCCAGACAGAGTGTACTGTAGCGTAATCGAATTCAACCCCTTGACCAATGCGGATTGGACCAGAGCCTAAGACAACTACACTTTGACGATCTGTTACGATCGATTCGTTTTCATCTTCATATGTGCCATAGAAATAAGGTGTTTCTGATTCAAACTCAGCAGCACAAGTATCAACCATTTTATACACTGGAATGATCCCCGCCTGTTTTCTCCAGTCATATACTTCTTTTTCCGTTGTATTCCACGCAGCTGCGATAGCACGATCGGAGAAGCCCTTTTTCTTTGCATTTTTTCCCCATTCATAGTCAAAGGCATGGCTGCTTAAAGATTTTTCAAACTTAATGATTCCTGCCAATTTATATAGGAAGAATAAATCAATTTGGCTCCATTCATGAATCGTCTCAATGGTTACACCGCGCTTTAAGGCTTCAGCAATATAGAAGAGTCGTTCATCTCCTGCTTTGCGGATTCTTTTCTCAATAATTTCATCACTAAATTCTTCGCCGTGTGGCAAGGCAAAGTGGTAAACATTACTTTCAAGGGAACGAATCGCTTTTAATAAAGATTCTTCAAACGTACGGCCAATAGCCATAACTTCCCCTGTTGCTTTCATTTGCGTACCAAGTAAGCGGTTGGCTGATTCAAATTTATCAAATGGCCAGCGCGGGATTTTTGAAACGACATAGTCTAATGCCGGTTCAAAGCATGCATATGTTTTTCCGGTAACAGGGTTCATCATTTCATCAAGAGTTAAGCCAACAGCAATTTTTGCTGCAAGCTTAGCAATCGGATAACCGGTAGCCTTTGAAGCCAGCGCAGACGAACGGCTGACACGAGGATTTACCTCGATGATATAGTAGTTAAAGCTGTCTGGATCAAGCGCAAGCTGAACGTTACATCCACCTTCAATTTTTAGCGCACGGATAATTTTTAATGATGAGTTACGCAGCAGCTGGTACTCACGGTCACTTAATGTTTGGCTCGGTGCCACAACAATGGAATCCCCTGTATGAATACCAACCGGGTCAAAATTCTCCATGTTACATACAACAATCGCGTTGTCTGCAGAGTCTCTCATTACCTCATATTCGATTTCTTTAAAGCCTGCAATACTCTTTTCTAATAAACATTGAGTTACCGGGCTGTATTTTAAACCGCTGGTCACAATTTCAACTAAATCCTCATCATTGTAGCAAATTCCGCCGCCTGTACCTCCTAATGTAAATGCAGGACGAACAATGACCGGATAGCCGATTTCAGCAATAAATTTATATGCTTCATCTAGATTATGAATAATTTCACTTTCCGGCACGGGTTCATGTAATTCATTCATTAAATTACGGAATAAATCACGGTCTTCAGCCTGCTGGATAGCGGAAAGCTTTGTTCCCAAAATTTCAACATTGCACTCATCTAAAATTCCGGAGTTCGCTAATTCAACAGCTAAATTTAGTCCAGTCTGTCCGCCCAAAGTAGGAAGCAGGGCATCTGGTCTTTCTTTCCGAATAATTCTTTCTACGAATTCAAGTGTCAGTGGTTCAATATAAACCGCATCGGCAATCTCTGTATCCGTCATAATCGTAGCAGGATTTGAGTTGACAAGAATGACTTTGTAACCCTCTTCCTTTAATGCCATACATGCTTGAGTTCCTGCATAATCAAATTCCGCTGCCTGACCAATAACAATTGGTCCTGAACCGATCACTAAAATACTATTGATATCATTACGCTTTGGCATATACTTGCCCCTCCTGTTCTACCGCATCAATCATGTCAAGAAATTGCTGGAAAAGGTTGTTTGAATCTTCAGGTCCCGGTGAAGCTTCCGGATGATACTGCACTGTAAATGCGGGAAAATCTTTATGCTTCAATCCTTCAATCGTTCCATCATTTAATGCAATATGAGTTACTTCTAAACTTGTATTAGCTACAGAATCTTCGTTTACGGTATATCCATGATTTTGTGAAGTAATATCCACTCTGCCTGTTCTTAAATCTTTTACCGGATGATTGGCACCACGATGACCGAATTTCATTTTTTCAGTATCGGCACCGCACGCCAGTGCAAATAATTGATGACCAAGGCATATTCCAAATAACGGTACTTTTCCTAAAATACCTTGAATCATTTCGATTGCTTCCGGTACATCCTTTGGATCTCCGGGTCCGTTAGAAAGCATAACCCCGTCCGGGCTCATTTGCAAAATTTCTTCCGCCTTTATTGTATATGGAACAACTGTCACATCACAATCACGGCGGTTAAGTTCTCTAAGAATACCGTGTTTCATGCCAAAATCCACTAATACAACTCTTTTTCCTCTTCCTGGACTCGGATAAGGGGTTTTAGTTGAAACTTGTTTCACTTGATCACGGCGCACTTCTGTTGCCCGTAATCTCTCAAGTACCGCATCAATATTTTCATCCATTTTACAAATAATACCCTTTAAAGTTCCATGCTGGCGAATAATTCTTGTCAACTTTCTTGTATCAATTCCAGCAATACCTGAAATTCCTTTCAGTTTAAAATATTCATCCAAAGACTTTTCAGAGCGCCAATTGGATGGGAAATCAGCTGCCTCTTTTACAATAAAACCGCTGATTGCCGGATTGATTGATTCAAAATCATCACGGTTAATTCCGTAATTGCCAATTAACGGATAAGTTAAGGTCACAATTTGACCGCAATACGACGGGTCTGACAGTACTTCTTGATAACCAGTCATTCCTGTATTAAATACTACTTCCCCAACAATGCCATTTTCGCTGCCAAAGCCTTCCCCAATAAAAACTGTTCCATCTTCAAGTATTAATTGTCTCTTCATATTAATTCACGTCCTTTTCTCCATGCTACCTTTCCCTCAACTATCGTTGCTGTCGGCCAGCCTTTACATGTCCAGCCCGCAAAAGGGGTGTTTTTACCTTTTGATAAAAACTCTTCAGGGTTTATTATCTCTTCATGATTAAGATCGAGCAATACCAAATCTGCCGGTGCTCCTGCCTGAAGCACCCCTGCATCAAGACCGAAGCTTTTAGCCGGTTTCCCTGCTAAATAATCAATCAGCTGGGCTAAAGTGAAAATCCCTTTCTCGACAAAATGGGTGTAAAGAAGAGGAAATGCTGTCTCTAAACCGACTATCCCAAAAGGAGCAAGCTGCATCCCCTCAGCCTTTTCCTCGCTCGTATGCGGCGCGTGGTCTGTAGCGATAAAATCGATCGTGCCATCTAAAAGACCTTCGATTAAGGCCGCACGATCATCTGCGCCGCGTAAAGGAGGATTCATTTTATAATTGGCATCCAATTCAGGAATATCATCTTCACATAAAATTAAGTGATGCGGTGTGACTTCTGCCGTTACTTTAATACCCGCCCGTTTTGCATCCCTGACAGTACGGACAGATTCTTTCGTACTTATATGGCATACATGATAATGACAGCCTGCACTTTCTGCAAGCAGAACATCTCTGGCAATCTGTACAGATTCACAGACGGAAGGGATTCCATTCATGCCATGTTCTTTGGAGAATTTCCCTTCATGTACCGAACCTTTATTAATTAACGAATTTTCTTCGCAATGGGCGACGATGACAGCATCCATTTTTGCTGCTTCTTTCATTGCCTCGAGCATCATTCCCGCCGTCTGCACCCCCACACCGTCATCGGAAAAGGCAAACGCTCCTGCCTCCTTCAGGCTTTGAAAATTAGTTAATTCACCGCCTGCTTCTCTAACAGTAATGGAAGCATATGGCAGCACCTTCACAGCGGCAGTTTCCTTAATCCGTTCATTCAACCATTGTATTTGTTCTGCTGTATCCGGCACAGGTCTTGTATTCGGCATAGCAGCAATCGTTGTAAAACCGCCCTTTGCCGCCGCAAGTGTACCTGTAGCGATCGTCTCTTTCTTTTCGCCGCCAGGTTCACGAAGGTGCACATGCAGATCAATAAAGCCCGGCGCCACTACTAAGCCGTCTGCTTCGATCATCTCCTCGGCAGAATCAGATGGGAATTCGCCAATTCCCTTAATTTTCCCGTCCTCAATCAGAATGTCAGCCTTTGTTAATTCTCCATTAATGAGCAATCTGCCATTTTTGACAACCATTGACATCTGCTGTTCCCCCTTTGCTTTCAAATGCGCGTTTTAAAACAGCCATCCGCACAAACACACCATTTTTCATTTGCGTAAAGATTCTTGAACGGCTGCATTCAACCAATTCATCTGCGATTTCGACATTACGGTTCACTGGAGCAGGATGCATAATAATGCTGTTTGCTTTCATTCTTTTTTCTCTATCGATTGTTAAACCGTATGAACGGTGATACTCTTCCGCTGTACCGGAATTCTCCTCATGATGACGCTCATGCTGGATTCGCAGCAGCATGACGACATCAGATGTTTCTATCGCTGAATCAACAGCCTCATAACTTCCGTTTTCTAACAGCGATTCATCAAACCATTCTTCTGGTCCTGAAAATACAACTTCTGCGCCTAATCTTGTTAAAACATCTGCATTTGAACGTGCTACCCGGCTGTGACGGATATCTCCGATAATCGCGACTTTCAATCCGGCGAAGCGGCCAAATTCCTGTTGAATGGTCAACAAATCTAGTAATGATTGCGTCGGATGATGGCCGCATCCATCACCGGCATTGATAACCGGA
The DNA here is from genome assembly GCF_014207535.1 of Bacillus benzoevorans. Classification (GTDB taxonomy): domain Bacteria; phylum Bacillota; class Bacilli; order Bacillales; family Cytobacillaceae; genus Bacillus_BD; species Bacillus_BD benzoevorans. Next base: position 349,195 of record NZ_JACHGK010000001.1, on the reverse strand, counting down.
ATTCCGATACGTCCCACGAGCTCATTGAAATACTGGTCGACATTATGGCGGATTACCACAGCTTGAACCCCAATGGATTCCAACGTCCGGACTGTATCATAAAGCGTTTCTCCTTTAAGCATGCTAGACTGGCTTGCTTCAAATGGAATTACCTCCAATCCGAGTTTTCTTTCGGCCATTTCAAAGCTTGATTTCGTTCTCGTACTAGGTTCAAAAAACAAGTTCGCGACAAATGATTGCTGAGCAGGTCTCCACTGTTCTCCTTTTGAAAAACGATGTGCATCATCTAAAATATTTTGTATTTCCCCAATAGATAATGACGTAGTAGTTAATAAATCCTTCACAATAACAGCCTCCCTTTAAAATGCGAACTTATTATTTTTGCCTTACTTACTCTTTAATCCGTTTCAAACAAGTCTCCAACCACTTCGTCTCTGCCTGGGAGAATCAGATTTAATACAACTCCGATAATCGCTGCCAGCGCCATTCCCTGCAATTGGAATTTATCTGTCACCTGTATCAGCGCTCCTCCAATTCCAAGGACCAAAATAACAGAGGCGATAACCAGATTACGATTCTTTCCAAAATCAACCTTACTATCAACGAGCATCCTTAAACCAGATGAAGCGATAATCCCAAAGAGCAGGATGGAAACTCCGCCCATTACCGGCTGCGGTATTGTATGAATCAATGCCGTAACTTTCCCGATAAAGCCAAAGATAATGGCGAAAAACGCAGCCCCGGCAAGAACATAAACACTGTATACCTTTGTAATAGCTAAAACACCAATATTTTCACCATAAGTGGTTTTTGGCGGTCCGCCAATAAGCGCTGAAATCATTGTTGCTGTACCGTCACCAAGGATAGAACGGTGTAATCCCGGGTTTTTAATATAATCACGTCCAACAACCTTGCTCAGTACGAGTTGGTGCCCAATATGTTCCGATATCGTAACGATAGCAATCGGAATCATAAGGAAGAGAATATCCAGTGATATTTTTACATCATAGTCCACAAATGGAATGATAAATTCCGGCCATTCAAACCAATTTGCTTCTAATACAGGAGAAAAATCCACGATACCGATACTTAGCGAATACAGATACCCGACAATAATACCGGCAAGGATCGAAATCATCCCAAGAAACCCTTTAAAGAATATATTAAACACTATCGTTGCCGCCAGCGTAACCAGACCTGCCGAGAAATAGAGCATGTCATATTCTCCTGCCGGATTATTCATTGCCATGCCAACCGCAGTTCCCGCCAGCGCTAAACCAATGACCATAATGACAGGACCCACTACAACAGGCGGAAGTAATTTCATGATCCAGCGGTAACCTGCCTGCTTAATGAGTAAGGCGACGACCCCGTAGACAATCCCGACAATAAAAGCCCCGATCATGGCACCGCCCTTACCCCCGATAGCATTTGCCCCGATAATTGGTGCGATAAAAGCAAAGGACGAACCGAGATAGGCAGGCACCCGCCATTTCGTAATGATGAGAAAAGCGAATGTGCCTAATCCGCTTGAAATTAAGGCGATTGCCGGACTTAAATCAACCAGTACCGGTACTAAAACAGTGGCACCGAACATGGCAAATAGGTGCTGGAGGCTTAAGGTAAGCCATTGCAAGGGAGAAGGTACTTCATTTACATCTAAAGCTGGTTTATTCATCGTTGTGTTCCCTTCATTGTTAATATAGAAATGAAAACCCTCTTGTACAGCTACAAAGAGGGCATAGGGCAAAACAAAGGAAGGTATCCCTTGCTCATTCCCTTTACCAGCCTCTCTGTGCTGTCTTTTAAAAGGGGTATTTATGTTTCGTAAATACTGACTTGGTCTAATTGATCAATTTCTTTTAACTCAACCACAATTTTTTCAGAACTGGATGTTGGAATATTTTTTCCAACATAATCGGCCCTTATCGGCAGTTCCCGATGACCGCGATCAACTAGTACTGCAAGCTGAATCGAGCTTGGACGACCAAGATCAATAAGTGCATCCAGCGCTGCCCTGACTGTACGGCCTGTATAAAGGACATCATCTACGAGGATAACGGTCTTATCATGTATATCATTTTCTATATGGGTTCCTTTTACCAGCGGTTCCAGGTCAGCTGTTTTTTTTGTTAAATCATCACGGTATAGGGTGATGTCTAAATCTCCAACTGGAATTCTTTTTTCTTCAATTTGATGAATTCTTTCGGCCAGCCGGGTTGCGAGATAAATCCCCCTTGTACGGATTCCCACGAGCACAAGATTTTCAATGCCTTTATTTTTCTCAATAATCTCATGCGCTATTCTTGTTAATGCTCTGCGAATAGCCTGATCATCTAGTACAATCGCTTTTTGTGTCATCGCACTCATCCTTTCTTTTCATAATATCCTCGTTAGGCTATCCAATGAGTACTCTGTTTCATGAAAAAGCCCTCTTACCAAAAGGCAAGAGGGCAAACGAAAGCAGATCAGTTACAAAGACAGTGCTGCGTCTTTCTGATATCCGTCTCCTTCTCAGCCTCACGGGACTGATTTAAAGGACCTATTCAACTAAAACAATATTATGCCACTGCCGATCGTTTGTCAATGATTATTTCGCAATTTCACAAGCAGCTGCTCGTAACTCTCAGGGAGCGGTGCCTCAAATTCTAAATATTCACCCGTACGGGGATGATTAAACCCCAGAACAGCAGCATGAAGCGCCTGCCCATTCAAATTCAATGTTTTCCGCGGACCGTATTTCGGATCACCAGCGAGCGGGTAGCCGATATATTTCATATGGACACGAATTTGGTGTGTCCGCCCTGTTTCGAGTCGGCATTCCACCAATGTAAAATCTTTAAAACGCTCTAGAACGTGAAAATGAGTAACTGCATGTTTTCCGTTGTCAATAACGGTCATACTTTGCCGATCTTTCGGATCTCTGCCAATCGGGGCATCAATCGTCCCATAATCATGCGCTATATTCCCATGAACAACCGCTAAGTATTTTCTCGTGACCGTTTTTTCCACTAATTGATTGACTAAACTTTCGTGAGCCATGTCATTTTTGGCCACCATTAATAAACCGGAAGTATCTTTATCGATGCGATGAACGATTCCCGGTCTTAATACTCCGTTAATTCCGGACAGGTCCTTGCAGTGTGCCATCAAACCATTCACCAGCGTACCCGTTGCATGACCCGCAGCCGGATGAACGACCATCCCTTTCGGCTTATTCACCACAAGACAATCTTCATCTTCATAATAAATATCCAAGTCCATTTCTTCCGCAATGACATCAAGAACTTCCGGCTCAGGGATGATAATCTCAATTTGATCATTTATATTACACTTATAATTTGTTTTCACGGCCTGTCCATTAACCAGCACCTGTCCATCCTTAATCCACTGCTGTACTTGTGTTCTAGACCAATCCGGATTCAGGCCGGAAATAATCTTATCAATCCGTGCTGATTTTTCCTGTTCAAGAACGATGTGTTCCACTTTCTCCATTTGCTTTCTCCTTTGTTCTTCTCTCTTCTATCACCATATAAACCATTAATAATGCCACTCCGATCACAAGCGAGGAATCAGCGATATTAAAAATTGGAAAATTATATCCAAAAGGATATGTATGAATAAAATCAACTACCTCTTGACGAAAAATACGATCAATAAAGTTTCCAACGGCTCCGCCAAGCATTAACGCTAAAGAGATTTTGAATAATACTCCTTCTTTTGCTGCTTTCTTTAAATAAAATACAATAGCCAATATCACAATCGTTGTAATGACATAAAAGAACCACATCTGCCCTTCCAATATCCCCCATGCTGCACCAGTATTTCGATGAGAGGTTATATATAGAAAAGAATCGATAATGGGGATACTTTCACTCAATTCCATATTTTGGATAATTAACCATTTCGTCCATTGATCAAGAGTAATCACAATTAAGGCTATGGCTATGTAATAAAACACAAAGGCGACCTCCAGTAGAAAAGCATAGACTTAGCCTTCATACAATTTGCGTATCATATGAAAACAATATTATCCTCTATTTCGGCTTTTCGGCAATTTAGTAAAGATTCTCCTTTGCATTTTAGCATATCAAAGAAAAAAGCGACAGTACAAGATTGCTTTAGGTTTTGCGAAAAAAATAACGGATCGTTTGGCAATCCTCCACTGACTTTAGGATAGGAATCAGCGCAAGCAGGTCTTGGGGTAGAATTTCGCCGGAAATTTCACAGGTTCCGAAAGTACCTTTTTCAAGCTTATTAAGAGCGCTTTCAATATCTTTCAGCTCACCAAGTATGTATGGCTTCACTAGTGGGGAACCGTTGTGATCTTCGAGTCTTTGCAGTAATTCTTGTTTCGTTTTACGGAGTTCAGAATAGATTTCATTCGTGTTCATATCCATGACCGCTACCTCCGTTTCATGTTGTTGCCTATAGAATGCCCTTGAACTTTTTTCAAAATCGCTCAAAGATTTGACAAGGTGAACAACAATTAACGTTGGTGGAAAAATTTTATGATTTTTGTGATGGAGATATTTTTACATAGCAAAAGCCAGACAAATTGTCCGGCTTTTACTAACATGATATATATCTGAGCGTTTATGTTATTTTGCTAAATGACTGTAATGTTTACTCACAACATCGGCACAGCGCGGGCATAGTGTTGGATGCTTTTCGTTTTCTCCAACATGCGGTGTTACAATCCAGCACCGTTCACATGTTTCGCCATCTGCCTTGGTTACAACAATGGCTGTATTTTCAAGCTGCAATGCATGTTCTGGTGCCTGCTCATAGGAACCAGCCACTTCAAAGTCGGATACAATGAAGAGCTGCATTAGATTTTCTTCAATGGAATCAAGCAATTGTTTTGTTTTATCATTTACATATAGGCTAATTTTAGCTGTTAATGATTTTCCAATTACTTTTTCATTACGCGCTTCTTCAAGTGCTTTTAGTACTTCGTTACGAAGCTGCAAAAATAACTGCCATTTGTCTTTCAACCCCTGCGCATTAGCAAATTCTTTCGCTTCCGGCATGTCTGTTAATTGAACACTTGGTTCCTGAACTGACGGAATGAAGTTCCATACCTCATCCGCTGTATGAGACAGGATTGGCGCTGTTAATTTTGTCAAAGACAATAGACTCTCGTATAAAACAGTTTGAATCGCCCGGCGGTCATGCTGATCACTCGCTTCAATATAAAGAATATCTTTAGCGAAATCAAGATAGAAAGAACTCAAGTCAAGCGTACAGAAATTATTGACGGCATGATAAATTCCGGCAAATTCATAATTTTCATAGTGATTGCGAACTTGTTTAATCAGGTCATTTAATTTCACCAGCATAAACTGATCGACTTCGCGCAGATTTTCGTAGGCAACTGTGTCTGTTTCCGGATTAAAATCAGCTAAATTTCCTAAAAGGAAGCGGAATGTATTGCGGATTTTGCGGTACACTTCAGCTACTTGTTTTAGGATCGCATCAGATACACGAACATCTGCCTGATAATCAACAGAGGCTACCCATAGACGGAGGATATCTGCTCCTAATTGATTCATTACTTTAGCCGGAACGACGACATTTCCCACTGATTTACTCATTTTTCTTCCTTCACCATCTAAAGCGAAACCATGGCTTAATACCCCTTTATAAGGAGCTTTCCCAGTTACCGCGACTCCAGTTGATAAAGATGAATTAAACCAGCCGCGATATTGGTCAGAGCCCTCTAAATATAAATCAGCAGGGCGCTTGAGGTCATCACGTTCTTCTAATACTGCTTGATGGGAGGAACCTGAATCAAACCAAACATCCATGATATCTGTTTCCTTTGTAAATACCCCATTCGGACTGCCCGGATGTGTAAAGCCTTCAGGAAGCAGCTCACTCGCTTCACGCTCAAACCAAACATTTGAACCATGTTCGCGGAATAGATTAGAAATATGTTCGATCGTCTCATCTGTAATAACAGGTTCACCATTCTCAGCATAAAAGACCGGGATTGGAACACCCCAGGCACGCTGGCGGGAAATACACCAGTCACCGCGGTCACGAACCATGTTAAAAAGTCTTGTTTCTCCCCATGCCGGCACCCATTTCGTTTCTTTAATCGCCTCAAGCAAATCTTCGCGGAAATCTTTAATAGATGCAAACCACTGCGCAGTTGCACGGAAAATAACCGGTTTTTTTGTTCTCCAATCATGCGGATAGGAGTGAGTAATAAAAGAAAGCTTTAACAATGCACCAGCTTCTTCAAGCTTTTCTGAGACGGCTTTATTTGCTTTATCATAAAATAAACCAGCAAAGCCTTCCGCTTCTTCTGTCATAACCCCTTTATCATCAACAGGACATAATACGTCCAAACCGTATTTCTGCCCAACTAAAAAGTCATCTTCACCGTGCCCGGGTGCTGTATGAACGCAGCCAGTACCGGCATCAAGTGTGACATGGTCACCGAGCATAACTAGAGAATCACGGCCATACAACGGGTGGGAGGCAACAATATATTCTAGCTCGCTGCCTTTCACCGTTTTTAAGACAGCTGGATTTTCCCAGCCAATTTCTTCGCTTACGGTTTTCAATAGTTCCTGTGCCACTACATATTTTTGCCCGTTTACTTCAACGACGACATAGATAAGCTCCGGATTGACAGAAATACCAAGATTTGCAGGAATGGTCCATGGGGTTGTTGTCCAGATAATGATTTGCACATCTGTGTCCAGTACACCTTTACCGTCCTTTACCTTAAATGCCACGTAAATCGAAGGAGATTTCACATCTTTATATTCAATTTCAGCTTCTGCTAGTGCAGACTCACTTGAAGGAGACCAATAAACCGGCTTTTTCCCTTTATAAATATAGCCCTTTTTCGCCATTTCACCGAAGACTTTAATCTGCTGTGCTTCATAAGCAGGCTTCAGGGTAATATAAGGGTTTTCCCAGTCTCCGCGGACACCTAAACGCTTAAATTGTTCACGCTGATTATTAATTTGTTCGTAGGCATATTTTTCACAAAGCTTTCTAAATTCAGCAATAGACATTTCTTTCCGCTTAACGCCTTTATTGGTTAATGCCTGTTCAATTGGCAGTCCGTGTGTATCCCAGCCTGGTACATATGGAGCATTGAAACCAGTCATCGATTTAAAGCGGACGATGAAGTCCTTCAGAATTTTATTTAAAGCATGACCCATGTGAATATCCCCATTTGCATATGGTGGACCGTCATGCAGAACAAACATTGGGCGGTCTTTTGTTCTTTCTTGCACTAATTTATAGATATCCATTTCATTCCATTTTTCTTGAATTTCCGGTTCCCGTTTTGGTAAATTACCACGCATTGGAAATTCAGTATTTGGCATTAGTAACGTGTCTTTGTAATCCATTTCATTTCCTCCATTTATATGAGTGAAAATATTCACTAGAATTTTTTTACGAAACATAAAAAGCCTTCACATCCCAAAAAGGGACGAGAAGGCTTTTTCCCGCGGTACCACCCTTGTAGATAGAAACTTTCCTATCCGCTCGATAACATTCTTAACGCGAATGTCACGCCTTGCTTATTCCTGTTTCACAGTTTCAGCAAGAAACTCAAGGGTGATCTTCCAGTCTTATCCTTATATCAGGCTTCCACCTTCCCTGATTCGCTGTCATAAGATTTAATAAGCCGTACTGTCCCTGTCATCGTCAATTATCATATGGAAAACTTTTAATAAAGATTATATGCTTTTTATCCCCGATTCGTCAAGCATAGGAATCTTCTTCACTAGTTGCTTTTAATTCGGTTGCGTCCAATTCATACTGAAGTAAATGATCCCAGTCATCGTTATCAAGCAATTCAAGCTGTGCTTCAATCAGCATTTTAAACCGGGTACGGAAAACTTTTGACTGTTTTTTCAGCTCTTCTATTTCCAGGGCAATTTTCCGCGCTTTTGAAAGAGATTCATTTACAATTCGGTCCGCGTTTTTCTCCGCTTCCTTCATGATCAGCTTTGCTTCTTTATGCGCATTCCGTTTCACTTCTTCTGCTGCTTCCTGAGCGACAATGATTGATTTGTTTAAGGTTTCTTCAATGGAAATAAAATGACCCATTCGATCATTCACTTCATTTAAACGATCTTCTAACTCCTTTTTCTCGCGAAGGACCAATTCATAATCCTTAATGACTTGATCAAGAAATTCATTCACTTCATCCTCATCATAGCCGCGAAATCCTTTACTAAACTCCTTATTATGGATATCTAATGGTGTTAAAGCCATTATGCCACCTCCAATTCTATTTAACAAAGCCTCTCTTTTAAAAAGAGCAGAATGAACTCCCTTATAATACGCTATGTATAAATAATTCTTTTTCGACAAATTTTTTGAATTTCCTTCTTAACTTTCATTATTTTTGTCTTCCTGCTGTGATTTTCCATTTATCCTTCTTTGTTTTACCGTCAATGGAAAGAATTTTAGCTCGTCCATATTTGCGTACTGAAATCGTATCGCTTTCGCCGCATTCAAACGAAGGATTTTCATTCACAGTCCAATTTACTTTCACGAATCCTGACTGAATAAGCGTTTGTGATTTTTGCCGTGAAAGCTGGAAAATCGCTGATATAACAGCATCAATTCGCAAGGAAGAAACGGTTACAGTCTGCTCTGTCCAAACTTCCTCAGGCGGCAGACCCTCTGTTAACGGTTTTTCTTCCAGTATGACAGCAGCTTTACCGACAGAATGCAGCTCCAGCCTGACATACTCGCTGACTTCTTGGGCACAATAGAATTGAACCCTGTCCCCGACAATCATGATGTCACCGAATTTCCCGCGTTTTAAGCCGATTCCCATCAGGCTTCCCAAAACTTGAGGATGCGTTAAACTTAAAAACTTCTTCGCAAACTCCACTTCAAATAATGTAATATGAAAATCGTCCGCTTGTGGTTGATAATAATCTGGAAAAATAAGTGCCCTATTTCTTTCTGTAAAGTCCATGCCGCCCGAGAAAGCGTACAGAACTTCTCCTTGTTCGCCAATAATCATCTTTAAAATTTGCTGCTCACGCGGATCAAGAAAATCAGTCAGCTTTGGAGAATAGGACTGTTCAACATACTCCTTCCAATTCAACACCTGATCGATAAATTCCTTCTCTTCCGGACGAAAATGCTGATAAATAGACATATTTGTTCACCTTAATATAATGAAATAGAAAGAGGCTCCTTATATGAGCCTCTATTAAATTTCCAGCTTATCATGTAATCCAGGAGTATAGCTGCCATAACCCTGAAGTCGCAAAGTTCAAAACTAAAAATGCCACAATTGGAGAAATATCAATCATCCCGAGCGGCGGAATAATCCGACGAAATGGATCCAGATATGGTTCACAGATTTTCGCTAAGAACTGGCCGATCTTGGTATCACGGGCATTTGGAAACCAAGACATCAGAATATAGATAATTAATGCCCACGAGTAAATAGAGATTAGTCTAGTTATTAAAGAAAATATCAAAAACATTAAAGCTTACCACCTCGTATTTTCAAATTCTTGCTCTTGCATCAGCTGTGAAATACTGCCGCTAACTTCGACATTATCAGGAGTACAAAGGAAAATATCGAGACCGATTTTTTGGATGTCGCCGCCAATGGCATACACCGTGCCGCTTAAAAAGTCGATAATTCTCTTTGCCTGATCCTTTTCGATTCTTTGTAAATTCACGACTACTGCTCTTCTATTTTTTAAATGGTCTGCAATGTCTTGTGCCTCTGCATAAATACGGGGTTCAACAAGCACAACCTTTGATGATTTTTGCACACTTTGCAGGCTGACAATATTTTGTTTTGGTGCCGTTTGTTTTTGCTGTTTTACCGGTTCATATTCTTCTTCATAAGATGATTCCTCATTTTCGGCATATTCATCTTCTAAAAAGAATAAATTTTTAAATTTCGACTTAATGCTCATTTTTTGGACCTCCTACGCATCTTCCCCGACTAGAGCCGTTCCAATTCGCACCATTGTTGCACCTTCTTCAATGGCGATAGAATAATCATTTGACATTCCCATTGATAACTCTGTACAAGGCGCATAATCTAAATTCATGTTTTGTACTGCCAATTGCAGTTCTTTTAATCTGTGAAAACATTGATGCAGCAAAGTCTTATTTTCGGTAAACGGAGCCATTGTCATTAATCCGGCAGCTACAATATTCGGAAATTCTTGTAAAGCCTCTAAAAATGCCGGTACCTCTTCCGGAGTCAAGCCATGTTTAGATTCCTCACCAGAGACATTCACTTGAACGAAACATTTTATTTTTCTATCGGCACGTTTGTTAATCTCCTTTGCCAAAGAAAGCCGATCAAGCGAGTGAATATAATCCACCTTATCAATAATATTTTTTACCTTTCTCGTTTGCAAGGAACCGATAAAATGCCAGATTGGCTTGTCCTTCAGCACTTCCCATTTGGCATTTAAGCCTTCGTCATAGTTTTCACCAAGGTGTGTGAGTCCTGCTTCAATCGCTTCATTTGCACGCTCAACGGAAACATATTTTGTTACAGCGATGATGGTAATTTCTTCAGGACTTCGGTTGGATTTTACACATGCTGCTGCAATTTCTTCTTTAATCTTCTGTAAATTTTCGATCACTCTCATTTTATTACTGATTGTCCTCCTTCCAGCCGATGAAACCCACCAAACGCCCAGTCTTGCCTTGATCTCTTCGGTGTGAATAAAAATACTCTTGATGACAGCTGGTACAAAAATTTGTCAAACTAATATGTTCGTTTTTTACCCCTGCATTTAACAGGATTTCCCTATTGCATTCCTTTAAATTAAGTCTATATTGATGGTCGTTGACTAAATTATATGTCTTATTATCGACACCTTCTAGTCTATTTTGCACTAATTTAATCACACGGTCATCAACGATATAACAATTTTCGCATATTGAAGGTCCAATTGCGACTAATATGTCTTTTGCCTCAATTCCCTCTGCTTGAAAAGTACGAAGCATTTCCTCGGCAATGCCGTTTACTGTCCCCTTCCAGCCTGCATGAGCAATTCCAATAGCACCGGACGGCGGATGAAAAAAGAAGATTGGCACACAATCAGCAAAGCACAAAGTAAGGAGAATATTTTTCTCTACCGTAAAGAAACCATCTGTTGCTTTAAATGCGCTTGTATAATCCGCAGCACCTCTGCCTCTATCGCTTTTTGTTACCTTTTGTATTTTCACTTCATGTGTCTGTACGGCGCCAACCCAATTTTCTAATGGAAAGGAGAGTTTATCAGCGGTAATATTTCGATTTTGAAGAACGGCTTCAAAGGAGTCTTTCACATGGAAACCTAAGTTCAAGCTTGAAAATTCCATTTTGCTCAGTCCGCCGTTTTTTGTTGTAAACCCTGCCTGCAAATTGGGATACTTTTGGACCCAATCAGCAAGAACAAGGTATTCCTTTTCCTGTAAAACGAATGGTTCCATACCTATCCTCCGTTTATCATAACATCTTTAGATTTTAGGAACTTCTAACTATATTATGGAAGTTCCCCTTTATTTTAGCATAGAACAATCACCCTTCACAGTAAATTTCAAGATGAGGGCTCTTCTTCGCTTATTTTTACTTCGACGTTATCTTTATAGCGAACAAGTATGACATCCTCACCGATTTTAATGATATTTTTCCATGGTATGACTACATCTTCATCTTTGCCGAAAAAACCTAATATTTTACCTGTTCCTGAGATAATAATTGCTTCAACCTTTCCTGTTTGGAGATTGATTTCAATATCGCCAATATTCCCTAGCTTTTTCCCATCAGAAATATTTACTACATCCTTTATTTGAAATTCAGAAATTTTCACCATCAAATTCACTCCTATATTATCTTTTATTCATATATATGAAGGAGTGAGAATGAAAAATGTATGAAATTGATAAACTCTTTGCTTGATGATTACTTAAAACCTGACTGCACGTAAAAAAGCTGCCCGTTAAGAGACAGCTTCAGCTTTGAATATTTTTATTCATTTGTTTGATAGCCGCTTTTTCAAGGCGGGAAACCTGTGCTTGGGAAATTCCAATTTCTTCGGCTACTTCCATTTGCGTTTTTCCTTGGAAAAATCTTTTGCGAAGGATTAGTTTTTCCCGTTCATTTAATCTTCTCATGCCTTCTTTAAGTGCAAGCTCCTCAATCCATTGAATATCCTTATTTTTTTCATCACTTAATTGATCCATTACATAAATCGGGTCTCCGCCGTCATTATAAATAGGTTCAAACAGGGAAACAGGATCTTGTATCGCATCGAGTGCAAAGACAATTTCTTCATGAGGCACCTCCAGCACTTTTGCGATTTCTTCCGCCGTCGGTTCCCGGGATGTTTCACTCATTAACCGTTCTCGTACCTGCAGTGCTTTATAAGCAATATCTCTTAAAGAACGAGAAACACGAATTGGGTTGTTATCCCGTAAATACCGCCTGATTTCTCCAATAATCATTGGAACAGCGTAAGTAGAAAATCTTACATTTTGTCCTAAATCAAAGTTATCAATCGATTTCATAAGTCCAATACAGCCCACCTGGAAAAGATCATCAACATACTCGCCTCTGTTATTAAAGCGTTGAATCACGCTTAAAACAAGACGCAAATTTCCATTAACGAGCTTTTCACGTGCGGATATATCCCCTTGTTGCATTTGCCTGAAGAGTATTCTCATTTCTTCGTTTTTTAGAACTGGAAGCTTTGATGTATCAACACCGCAAATTTCTACTTTGTTTCGAGTCAATCCATTTCCCTCCTTACAGGAGCTGCTGTACAAAAAACAGTATCTCCCCTGTAAGGAAAAATATGCACCATCGAAATGGGTCCTGGGACCGCTCGGAAGAGTCAGACTTCAAGGAGTCTAATAATTAACGGGATTTTTTCGCGAAAAAAAATTATTTACACCATCTTATTAAATTCTTTTTTTAGTCTTTTGATGATTCTCTTTTCCAGTCTGGAGATATAGGACTGCGAAATTCCTAACATATCGGCAACATCCTTTTGTGTTTTTTCTTCTCCGTTACCAAGCCCAAAGCGAAGTTCCATAATTTGCTTTTCCCTATCAGAAAGCTGATGCAGGGCCTTTAATAAAAGTTTTTTATCGACATTGGCTTCCAAATCCTTTGTAATGATATCATCATCCGTCCCAAGAACATCCGATAATAATAATTCATTGCCATCCCAGTCTATATTGAGCGGTTCATCAAATGAGACTTCTGAGCGGATTTTATTATTTCTCCTTAAGTACATAAGGATTTCATTTTCTATGCATCGTGATGCATATGTAGCCAGTTTGATTTTTTTCTCCGGATTGAATGTATTGACTGCCTTGATTAAACCAATGGTTCCAATGCTGATCAGATCCTCAATATTTATTCCCGTATTTTCAAATTTCCTCGCTATATAAACAACCAGCCTTAAGTTTCGTTCGATGAGAATGGATCTTGCCGCTTTATCTCCATGAGGAAGTTTTTCAAGCAGTACTTCCTCCTCTTCCTTGCTTAATGGAGGCGGCAGTGCTTCGCTTCCGCCAATATAGTATATTTCATCCGATTTCAGGCCAAGCTTAATCAACAATTTATACCAATAGTACGATAAGCGAAGTTTCAATTTTTTCATCCTAATCCCCCTCAAAAACAATGTTTTATAAATTCCCTGCATCCTGGTCAAGCCGATTCGGCGATGCACAGGATGTGCCAGTGCCGGCGAAGACATTAGGACGTGGCGTCTTTAGCCGGCCTTTTCCTGTTTTATTCCATTTAGCATTTTTGGGTGGACGATACATTGGAAAGCATCATCAGATGAGAGCTGCTGCATCGTAAAGGATACCAGCCCCTTATCCACTATAATCGTTTCCTCGTTTTGATAAATCGTAATGTTATCCGGCTTTAGGGCGATGATCAGTTGATGCTCTTGTCCCATTACCTTAAAAGGAATAATTCGCATCCTATTTTCCCATTCGGGAGCAATCGATTGATCTCCCATGATCATTTCTTCTGAGGATAAAGCGATGGTTCTGATCATTTCCGGCAGTTCCTCAACCATTTTATTTACTGACACAAACATGACTGGCATTTTTGAAATAGGGTCATACAGCTGATTGCCGCTGTCAACCAGCCCTGTAAAGCGAAAAGTTTTACCCTCAATACTAATATCAAGACTAATCAGCTGATTATGCTGAATTTTAGCAACCTCCATTTTTTCAAAATGATTCTTTGAAAAATGCCAGGCCAATGGAAAGCCAATGATCACAAAGAGCCAGCTTACCGGATCTCCAAAACCTTTCACACTAGCTAAAAAGACTGAAGATGAAAGATTCATATCAAACTGCATAAAATAATGGACACCAATCAATGTCCCTCCGACAAGAAATGTAATGAAATAAAAAAGCAAAAGACCGTTGACAAAATATTTAAAGCGTTTATAGCCAAAAGCCGTGAACACCATCAGGATAGAAAATAAGAATTTGACGATAGGATTCCCTGCATAGACATTTAAGGGTGTTACAGATAATAATATAATAAGAGAGCCAATCATCCCCCCTGCAAAAAGTCTCCAATAACGAAATTTCCTCTTCAAAATAACAGCTGTTAAATATAAAAGGAGGCTGTCAAACATAAAATTCAAGAGCCAAATAATATCTAAATAAACAGCCAAATGAGATCCTCCTTGAAAACAAGTTTAATTGAATACGCATTTCTTGTTTAATAGACTTAATGCTTTTTATCTTCCCTGAATAGTTTGGCTTCTATTAATCTGTTAGGCAAAAGTATATCGTATCGGGTGTGATGAAGTGTGTCACTTTCTGGGCATAAAAAAGCAGTATTTTTCGCCTTTTCCTCCGCTTTTTGTCAATCGGTTCCTTTGGAAAAAAGTTTGCATCATATTGAAGGTGATTCAACCTGCTTCTCTAAAGCAAAAAAAAAAAGCTTGCATCATTGCAAGCTTTTTTTAAAATTATCTTCTTCTATTTCTATTTCTTAAAAACGTTGGAATATCAAGTGTATCTTCGCCATGCTGCGGGGTAATCGTTCTT
Organism: Bacillus benzoevorans; assembly: GCF_014207535.1. Lineage (GTDB taxonomy): Bacteria > Bacillota > Bacilli > Bacillales > Cytobacillaceae > Bacillus_BD > Bacillus_BD benzoevorans. The sequence continues at coordinate 334,153 of NZ_JACHGK010000001.1, read as the reverse complement.
GGCTGTTCAATCTGCGGTTCTTCTTTTTTCGGCTCCCGTTTCACAGATGATGGTACGGATTTTTGCGCTTGTCCGAAAGCAGGTCTTAACGGTTTCGGCTGGGCAATTTCTTCATTAAACCCGGTTGCAATGACTGTTACAACAATTTCATCTTTTAAATTTTCATTAATGACAGATCCAAAGATCATATTAACATCCTGGTCTGAGGCACTTGCGACAATATCAGCCGCTTCCTGTACCTCATAAAGACTTAAGTTTGAGCCGCCCGTAATATTTAACAATACACCCTGTGCTCCATCAATAGAAGTTTCCAGTAATGGGGATGAAATAGCCTTCTTTGCTGCTTCAGTAGCACGATTTTCTCCATTGGCAATACCGATCCCCATTAAGGCTGAACCTTTATTGGACATAATCGTTTTAACATCGGCAAAGTCCAAATTAATTAATCCCGGAACGGCAATTAAGTCAGAAATCCCCTGTACACCTTGGCGAAGAACATTATCCGCTTCCCTAAACGCCTCCAACATCGGTGTACTCTTGTCAACAATTTCCAATAGGCGGTCATTCGGGATGACAATCAACGTATCGACTGATTCCTTCATCGCTGCAATTCCGCCTGCAGCCTGAGTGGCACGTTTCCGGCCTTCAAAAGTAAATGGTCTAGTTACAACACCAACTGTTAAGGCCCCTAAATCCCTTGCGATTTGCGCAATAACCGGAGCAGCGCCTGTACCCGTTCCACCGCCCATACCAGCCGTTACAAAGACCATATCTGCACCTTTTAATGCTTCTTCAACTGCTTCTTTACTTTCCTCTGCAGCCTTCTTTCCAACTTCAGGATTAGCTCCGGCACCCAGCCCCCGTGTTAACTTTGCACCAATTTGCATTTTCACTTCGGCCTTGGAGAGATTTAATGCTTGCGCATCTGTATTAACAGCAATAAATTCAACTCCCTGTACACCGTGCTCTATCATACGATTGACAGCGTTATTCCCGCCGCCGCCAACACCTATTACTTTTATCGTCGCTAATGACTCCACACTTGTTTCGAATTCCAGCATGACAAATCCTCCTAATTCGTCGATATTCCTGTTAGCATTACATAATCAAATTCGCCTCGGCAAAATTTGCGCCCATACTCGCGTGCTCGCTCAGGTATTTTTCCTTAAAAAATCGCAAGTCTCCGCCGGAGGCTATCGCTGCCACATTATATCAGTATATTTTTTACACGTTACTCAAAAAACAAGCCAAAAAACTTTTTTACCTTTGATGAAACTTTTTCCTCTTGAGGTTTTTCAGGCTTAGCTTTTACTTGAGCTGGTTTTGATGGTCGTTTATCTTTAGCTTCATGGGAGACTATTGGCGTTCCCATTTGTCTTCCTTGAATTTTCGCATTTTTATAAGCAAATTTTATTAATCCGACAGCTGTCGTATATTGTGGTTCCCTCACGCCGATATAATCAGGAATAGCGACACGAACACGATTCTGAAATACTGCCTGGGCAAGTTCTAAAATGCCTGGTGTATTCGCTACACCGCCTGTCAGTACATAACCGCCTGGTAAATCAGTGATTCCCATTGACTTGAGTTCTTTTTGCACTAACTCAAAGATCTCTTCTGCTCTGGCTTCGATAATATCGCTTAGTTCTAATTGGTTGAACTGCTGGTGCTGATCACTTCCAATGATCGGAACACTAAAAACAACGTCTTCAGAAGCATGGTCATAAAACGCATGTCCATATTTGTTTTTCACTCTTTCTGCATCCTCTGATGATGTTCTGAGTCCAATCGAAATATCCTTTGTGATATGATCTCCGCCGATAGGAAGAACAATTGTAGCCTGGAGCCCTCCTTGCTCAAATAAGGCAATTGTTGTAGAACCTCCGCCAATATCAATGAGTGCCACGCCAAGATTTTTTTCATCCTTGGACAAAGCAAATGCTCCAGCAGCAAGCGGCTGCAGCGTTATGTCTGATATTTCCAATCCTGCTCTTTCCACACAGCGTAAAATATTATGTAGAATGGTTTTCGATCCAGTTATGATGGTTCCTTCCATTTCAAGTCTAACGCCGATCATACCGCGAGGATCATTGATCTCATCAAGTCCATCCACAATAAATTGCTTTGGAATCACATCAATAATCTCTCTTTCCGGGGGTACGGAGACTACTTGCGCTGCATCAATCACTCTAGCAACATCCTCATCGGTGATTTCTCTATTTTCACTCGATACGGCAACTACACCATGCGATGGCTGAAGCAAACAATGGTTACCTGTAATTCCTACAATTACAGTCCTGATATCCATGCCAATCATTCTTTCAGCTTGTTCAATTGCCCTCCGAATAGAATGAACGGTCTCATCTATGTCGACTATCGAACCTTTACGTAATCCTTGAGATGGTACATTTCCTACTCCGATAATATTTAATGAGTCGTTGACCATTTCACCTATGATAACTTTCACACTGGATGTACCGATGTCAAGGCTCACATATATTTCATTGCTGTTCATTCTATGGCACCTCCCTTTACAATTACTGTTTTATTAAAAATATCCTTACAGCAGACTTTTGTTTCATGACATTTTAAATAAGCTATGATGCTGTAAGCGTTACAGATGATTATATATTACTTATATCTTAGAAATATTCGGCAAACCTAAATTATTTCCCTTTATAAAAATATAATTTTTTACATTTTTTCTTTCTTCATAGACATTTTGCTTAATAAAATTCTCCGGATAACAGCTATATTTTGAAATAGCCTTACGCCAAAGGCAAAAACTGCCGCTAAATACAAGTCTACACCAAGATGTACACCTAGAAAAGCTAAACTTGCAGCCAAGATTATATTAAAGAAGAAACCTGAAACAAATACCTTTTCATCATAAATATCCTGCAGATATGCCCTGATCCCTCCAATCAATGTATCAAGTGCGGCCAGTACCGCAATAGATAAATAATTCGAGTATTCAACAGGAATTTTAATATCGGTCAGAAAGCCGATAATCAAACCAATAAGTAACCCGAGTATAGGAAGCCACATATTTATCCTCCTTTAGATTCCGCAAGCTCTAGTTTTTGAATCCTTATTGTATCCTGATAGGCCGGTACCACAACTTTTGCCTGTGGCTCTGAGACGGATAACCGAAGATTATCAATAAAAAACTCGTCCGCAGATTTAGATACCTGCATCTGATTATACAGCCGTTTGGCAGATTCAATCGTCTCAACAGTTATATTTATCAAAATCGGAAATTGATTCAGCGCATAACCGTCTACTTTTGTTTCTCCATTTATATCCCGGATAACGGTTGAATTAATCATACGCTGTCCCTGAATGGAAATATTCTCAGCCCCATATTGATTTAATTCATTGACCAGCAATTGTAATAAATCTGGTGAGATAGACTTAACTGGTTTTCCCAGCAGCAATTCTTCTTTCAGCGGTTCAATGGCAATCACAATTCCCGGTCCTGACGTTTCTGTCAATCCAGCATCCGACTTTAACTCATTTAAGGTATCCCTTAAAATCTTTTCTTTACTTTGAGCCATCTCTGTTTCATATTTCCCTAACTTTTCCTCATTCGATTGAATTTCACGAATAAGACTTAACTGGAGCTCTTTTTCCTTCAATAAATCGTCCCTAAGCTGTTGTGTATCACGAGTATCCCGCACAATCGGCTCCTGGACTGTTTGAAACTGAACAGCAATCATCATGCCTATGATAAGAGTAATAAGCGTCATACTGATAAATTTTTTGTCTTTTATGTATAATCCTCCTGCCTCTTCTCCTCAATTAACTTCCATATATGGCATTCATCAAAAGATGGTCCCTTTTTTCAAGTGTAAATTGAACATTTTCATTCACTAAAAGATCCTTTACACCGTCCTTGATATTCAAGGCTTCGGCCATAGTGTCAGGATCTCCTATTGCCGTAATGACAAATGGTGCAGGATGCTGGTAGCCATCCACTTCAATGACAGGACCATTGCATAATATATATGACTTCCGTGTTAGCCGCTGCCCGTTAATGGCCACAGCACTTGCTCCGGAAATATACAATTCATTAATTACTTTGAACACATGATGTTCATGGACAATATAATTATTTACAGTGTTTTCACTTGGCTTGTAATCAGCATCAGCCAATGTTACCTGCACACCTTGCCCTTTTACCTTTACTTTTCCCAGGTACATCCGGTATTTTTCTGCATCTTCTGCCAAATGATAAAAGGATTCCGCTTCATTTGATAATTGCTTTTCAATTTTTAAAACTTGCTGTTGCTTTTTCCCAAGTTCTTGTTGCAGTTTACGATTTTTTTCTTCTTGTTCAATCAATTCATCCCGCAGCGCCATGTCACGTGTAAACTGGACGCTGGTAATATTTGATTTTTTCTTTTGACTATTGGTTAGATGGTAAGAAAAGGAGACCATAAATCCAAAAACAAGACAAACGATCGTAATGATAACCCTATTCTTCCTTACGATCTTCCTCGGATTCACTCGGTTCAGCTCCTTCTGATTGTTCATAAGCTTTAAAGTATGACCCAACCTCCAGATCAATCGTTCCCTTTTGCTCAGGTTTCAATTGACTTAAAATTGAAGGATAATGAGACATTTTCTCGGCAAAAGTTGTGATGATCGCACTTACTTCGTTGCCATCATTCATAAAGAGGGAAATATGATAGGCATCCGTTTTTTTAGGAGTGTAGTGAATCTCGGATATAGAATTTAAAACTTCTGGGGGAAGTTTTTCCAAGTTTTCTATCATCTCTTTTAATGGTTCCCCTTCGGAAAAACTATAAAGTACAGGTGCATTCAAAGGAAGATTAGCTGTTTTTTTCTTTTCAAGCACTTCACCATTTTCTAGAACCGGAAGGAATTCTTTCCCCTTCGAAATATAGGCAATCCTTTTATATTCTTTTATCTCAATCGACACCGTATTAGGCCACTGGATTCTCACATCTGCCCCTCTAATTTCCGGCAGTTCATTTAACTTCCCTTCAATATTTTTCCCCTTTACCTTCCATAGATTTGTATCATCTGTAATATCGGCAATTTCTGTTATTTCTTTTACTGAATAAGCTCTATTTCCAAAAATTTTAATGGCCCTTACCTGGCTTAATGGTGACTGGAAATAGATGATAAAAGCTATCAGCAAAAAGAATAGCAGTAAAAGCATAATTAGTCTGCGGTTCGCCTTTTTTTTGCGCTGCAGCTTTAACTTTGGAATTCGGTCTTCGATGGAGACGATTTTTCCATTTTCCATCCCAATCACCCCACATTAAGTAATCCAACATGATGAACAGAGTATAACTCCATACCTGTCCATCATGAATCCATATTTCCACTGAAAAATAAAGCTAAAACAACGGCACGATTATTCATGCCGTTATCATGGATTTAATTCGCTATTGATATCATAAAGAATTATAACACAATAAATGGCAAATTGGACTTTTCGTTTACTGTCATTTTCTACCTATTATTTCTACCTCAGTTTCCATTTTCACATGATACTTATCAAATATCGTTGTCTGGACATATTCAATTATTTGGAGCACATCTTCAGCCTTTGCATTCCCGGCATTTACGATAAAATTACCATGCATATCTGAAATTTGTGCGCCGCCGATCCGGTAACCTTTCAAACCCGAATCCTGCACTAATTTTCCCGCGTAATAAGGAAGAGGATTGCGGAAAATACTTCCGGCACAAGGAAAATTCCAAGGCTGTGTTTCTTTGCGATAATCTTTATTTTTTTGCATCACAGCGATAATTTCTTCCTTGTTTCCTGCCGTCAACTGAAACTTTGCTTCGACAACAATTCCGGGACGTTTTTTTTGCAGGACGGAAGTACGGTAAGAAAATTCCATTTCTTCATTGTTCAGCCATGACAGTGTTCCGTCCGCAAATAGAATATGTGCCTCCGTCAGAATCTTAGAAATATCCGAACCGTGTGCCCCTGCATTCATATACACGGCACCTCCGACTGAACCAGGGATTCCGCTGGCAAATTCAAGTCCTGATAATCCCCTTTTTCCTGAAGCAAGGGCAAGACTGATGAGGGAATATCCTGCACCAACCTTTATTCTTGTGTCAGCGATTTCTAACTGGTTCAACTTTTCCCCCAGCTTGATGACCACTCCCTCAATTCCCTTATCCGAAACAAGTAAATTCGATCCTCGGCCGATGACTCTCCAATTCAGCTTATATTTCCGAACCAATTCCATTGTTTTCTCTAAATTTTCAATGGATGACGGCTCGATAAATAGATCAGCCGGACCTCCGATTTTTATCGTTGTATGACTCGATAACGGTTCATTTTCTTTGATTAACCCAACATTCATACTTTTTAGTTCAGTTAAAAAATTCTTCATTGTATCCTCCTAAAACAATTGTCAGTGGACACTAAAGCTTGACAAACGGCAAGTAAGCGGCAACTTAGTTCCAATAGTATATGCAAAAGATATTAAATAGGCGACTATCATTTCACCGAGGTAAGTTCCAGCATTAATTGGTACAACCTTTTCGCTGAATCCGGAATCCCCAGTTCTTTGGCAGCCGATTTCATCTCTTTAAGCTTAGTATTATTTAATAGGATCCGATCGATGGATTCCAGTAGTGATTCACCGGTTAAATCTTTTTCCAGCAGCAGTTCTGCGGCACCATGATCACTTAAAGATCTGGCATTCTTCTCTTGATGATTATTTGTGACATAAGGGCTTGGAATTAAGATACTCGGAATCCCTAATGAGGTTAATTCCGCTAAAGTTGTTGCCCCCGCCCGTGCAACAGTCAGGTCCGTTCCTGCCAACACTTGCGGCATATTATGAACAAATGGTTTTATCACAACATTCGTCGGGCTGCCAATCTGTTCCACTTCCTTTTTTACCTTATCATAATGCACCTCACCCGTAACATAAAGCACTTGATAAGGTCTTTCTCTTAGTTTTCCCAATGACTGCAGGACCGCATCATTTATCGGACGCGCTCCGCGGCTGCCGCCGACAATCAGCACCATCGGATCCGTCAGGTTTAAGCCAACAGAAAGCCTGCCCTTAATCCCATCTTGATTTAACACCTCAGAAGCACGCGGGTTCCCTGTCAGCACCACTTTATCTTCAGGAAAGAACGATTTTGCTTCAGTGAAGCACAGCGCAATCCGGTTAACATACCGGCTTAAAAATTTATTCGTTAAACCCGGCACACTGTTTTGTTCATGGATGATCGTAGGGATTCCCAGTTTTGCTGCCGCATAAACAACCGGTCCGCATACATATCCACCAGTTCCAATCACAACATCAGCTTGAAACTCCCGCAGCATTTGTTTACTTTGTTTTACTCCTTTAAGAAAGCGAAGAATCGTTTTAACATTTTCCAGGGAAATACTACGTTTAAAGCCTGTTATATGTATCGGCTTGAACGGTATATTTTCCCGCGGCACAAGCGTGCTTTCCAACCCTTTTTCTGTTCCAATATATAAAAATTCAGCATCAGCAGTTTCCTTTTGTATTTCCCGAATCAGAGCCAGTGCCGGATATATATGGCCTCCGGTTCCTCCCCCGCTTACAACAATCTTCATTGTTTCACCTCATAAAAACAAATATTAAAATTATAACATAGAAAAAATCAGATACAGCAAATGTATGAGAAAAAGTACTTTATCTTTTACATTCTACTATATTCTAAAACAGAAAAAGTTACCAACAATAGAATGTTTTCATATTGTAATGCAGCAATCATTATTTTGTCACAAAATGTTACAATAAATAGTTCTCTCAACGCAAAAAAGGAGTTGACCAAAAGTCAGGCCAACTCTTTATTATGTCAATAGCGCGAATGCCGGCTGATATTTAATAATACGCCTATCGCCATCAGCATAAGGGTTAACGAGGAACCGCCATAACTTAAAAACGGCAGCGTAATCCCGGTAACCGGCATTAACCCCGTAACAACCCCGATATTGATCATAACTTGAATCGCAATCATAGCAATAATCCCGACGGCTAAAAAGCTGCCATATAAATCCGGAGCTCCCAGGGCAATCCGGATTCCGCGCCAGAGCAGCAAGGAAAATAATAACAGAATAAGAGAACCGCCGATAAAGCCGAGTTCTTCAGCAAGGATAGCAAAAATAAAATCAGTTTGCGGCTCCGGAAGATAGAAAAACTTTTGCCTGCTTTGACCAAGTCCTAATCCAAATAAGCCTCCCGGACCGATTGCATATAAAGATTGAATGATTTGAAATCCGCTGCCAAGCGGATCCTCCCATGGATCTAAGAATGAGGTGATCCGCTTAATACGATAAGGAGCCGACAACACAAGAGCGACGAATCCGGCAACTCCCATCATGCCAAGGAAAGAAAAATGGCTGATTCTTGCACCTGCAATAAATATCATCACAATACATGTGCCTACCATTACGGTACCTGTACCTAAATCAGGCTGCAGCATAATCATGCCAAACGCTAAAAAGACTAATCCAAGCGATGGCGCCAGTCCTTTTTTAAATGAAGTGATGTATTTCTGACGTACTGATAAAAACTTGGCCAAAAATGCAATCATCGCTAATTTCATAAACTCAGACGGCTGAATCGAAAAAGCACCGATACCAATCCAGCTTCTTGAGCCATTACGAACGTTTCCGACCCCTGGAATTAATACAAGTACGAGAAGGACAAAACAAATAATCAGAAGCATCTTAGCCCAGGTTTTCCATGTCCAGTAATCAATATTCATAATAAAGAACATGGCGATAATCCCTACTCCGGCAAACAGCATCTGCCGCTTAGCGAAGAAAAAAGAATCATCAAATTTATATTCTGCCCAGATGGCACTCGCACTGTAAACCATAATCAGTCCAATAGCTAAGAGTGAAAAAGTCAAGAGCATTAAGATCATATCAGGAGTCGTTTTTTTTGTCGGCACAAGACTACACCTCGAAATGCAAGTTTTTGAGCCTATGTAAGAAACAGTAAAAAGCTAAAGTAAGACCGTTCTGCTTCTTATTAAGACAAGCCCTTACTTAAGCATATGCACCGCTTCAATAAAAATGTCCCCTCTTACTTCGAAAGTTTTAAACTGATCCCAGCTTGCACATGCCGGTGATAAAAGAATCACATCATCGGGGTCTGATAGCTGATAAGCAAGAGGTACGGCTGTTTTAACATTATCGACACGCTTGATGATTTTTATTCCAGCGAGCTCCGCTGCCTTTTCCATTTTCTCAGCTGTCTGCCCAAAGGTAATAATCGCTTTTACATTTTGAAAGGATGGAATTAATTCATCAAATTCATTTCCGCGATCAAGACCGCCTGCGAGAAGGATAGTCGGTCCATTAAAGGCTGCAAGTGCATTTTTTGTTGCTAAAATATTCGTTGCTTTCGAGTCATTGTAAAACTTTCTGCCTTGAACTTCTTTAATAAATTGCAGGCGATGCTTTACGCCGGTAAAAGTGCTCAACACCTGGAAAATAGCCTTATTCGAAACACCGGAAAGCTTTGCCGCTGCAACCGCAGATAATATATTTTCGAGGTTATGTGCCCCTGGCAGCCTGATATCCTCCATTTTCATAATCTGTTCTTCATTAAATAAGACCCATCCGTCTTGAACAAAAGCACCGTAGTCCAGAATTCGTTTCGCCGAAAACGGAATAATCTGCGCCTGCGATTGGCGGGCTACCTCAAGAACTTCTTCTTGTTCTACATTGACAATAAAAAAGTCATCTTTCGTTTGATTTTTAGTAATATTTGCTTTCGCTTTCACGTATTCTATTTTTGTTCCATGATAGTCAAGATGGGCATCATAAATATTGGTTAATATCGCGATATGTGGTTTGAAGCTCTCAATTCCCATTAATTGAAAGGATGAAAGTTCAATAACAATCTGATTGCTGCTGTTTGCTTTTTGGACAACCTCTGATGCTACCGTACCGATATTTCCGGCGATAAGCGGCTTTTTATTCCCTGCATCCAGCATTTCAAATACCAGAGTAGTGGTCGTTGTTTTTCCATTGGTCCCGGTAATCCCAATAAATGGTGCTTCTGAGATCTGATAGGCCAGTTCTACTTCAGTAATGACAGGAATTCCCCGCTGCACTGCCCCTTCAACCATTGGGTTATGGTACGGTATCCCTGGATTCTTGACAATCAATTCAAATCCTTCGTCAAGCAGTTCAATCGGATGACCTCCGCAAATAACAGTGATCCCCTGTTCTAATAACCCTTGCGCTTCAGGATTTTCCGATAAAGGTTTGTAATCATTTACTGTTACGAATGCGCCCAGTTTTTGTAACAGTGATGCTGCTCCGACGCCGCTTTTTGCCAAACCTAAAACTAATATTTTTTTATGAAGATACGTATCGATTGTTTTCAATTATAACCACACCTCAATATAGATTCCGATTACCGCAAACAATAATCCTACTGACCAAAAGGTCACGACTACACGCCACTCGCTCCAGCCTAACAGTTCATAATGATGATGCAGAGGGCTCATGCGGAAAATCCGCTTTCCTGTTGTTTTAAAAGATATGACCTGCAGAATGACAGATAAGGTTTCGATAACAAAAACGCCGCCGATAATAATTAAAATAAGTTCGAGCTTCGTTAAAATAGCAATGGCTGCAATAGCCCCGCCCAATGCCAATGAACCGGTATCTCCCATAAATACTTTTGCCGGATGGGCATTAAAAACAAGAAATCCAAGAACCGCTCCGACTACGGCAACGGAAAATATAGAAATTTCATATTGTGATTGGTTCCATGCTAAAACAGCAAATGCCCCAAAAGCAATCGCCGCTGTTCCTGAAACCAGTCCATCGAGACCATCCGTTAGATTGACAGCATTTGAAAAACCAACCAGCCAAAATACAATGAACAGCGCATAAAAATAACCAAGTTCTAAAGAATATTCCGTAAAGGGAATGGAAACAGTTGTTGAAAAATCCATTTGCTGTAATATAAAGTAAACCACAACCGAAACCAAGATCTGACCCAAAAATTTCTGTCTTGAGGTTAATCCCAGATTCCTTTTTAACACGACTTTAATAAAATCATCTAAAAATCCTAATACCCCAAAACCGATGGTGACAAATAAGAGCAAATATGTCTGGGCCGTTGGTGCACTGAATTTCCCCGTCATCACTAAAGTCGTTACAATAATCGATAGTAAAATCATGACTCCGCCCATTGTCGGTGTGCCTGTTTTTTTCTGATGTGATTTCGGTCCTTCCTCGCGAATACTTTGTCCAAATTTCAATCTTTTCAAGAAAGGGATGGTAATCGGTGATAACAATACAGTGATAAGGAAACTTACTAACGTTGTGAACAAGATAACCTGCACCAGCATGTCATTCCCCCCTTTCCCTTATTCTCATCACGAATAGGAGCCATAGCTATATCATATGTACTCTTCATAATCTTAAGACCGCTTCCGACAGAAATGTCCGAAGCGGAACCATTGCCTAACCATTTCATTTCTTTCTCTCCTCAATCGCGTGTTTAGCCACCAATCGATCATCAAAGTCGAAGAATTCGCGGCCAATCTGCTGATACGTTTCATGTCCTTTTCCCGCAATCAGAATAACATCACCAGCACCTGCTTCATTTATGACATATTCAATTGCTTCTTTTCGTTCAACAATTTTTTTATATGATTTACCTTTGACCCCTGATTCCATTTCCTGTAATATTGCCTCCGGGTCCTCCGTACGGGGATTATCAGAGGTAAACACCGGGTCGGTGGCAAGTCTGCAGGCAATTTCAGCCATAAGAGGGCGCTTCGTCCGATCTCTGTCACCGCCGCAGCCAACAACGGCAAAAATTCTTTTTTCGGCAAATTGCCGCACCGTATTTAAGGCATTTTCTAAACTGTCTGGAGTATGCGAATAATCCACGATTACGGTGAAATCCTGACCTGCATCAACCGCTTCAAACCTGCCTGATACACCTTTCACATTTTCAATCGAAGCAATGATAGAATCAATCCCGGTACCGGAAACAGCACCAGTTGCAATGGATGCCAGTACATTATAGACACTGAACTTGCCAATTAATTTCATATTAATCTGCCGGATACCGAAAGGACTCTGTAATTGAAAAGTTGTGCCTGATGCTGTCATCTTTATCTGGGCGGCACGGAAATCAGATTCCTGTTCAATTCCATATGTAACCACTTTAGCTGCTGTAGATTGCAAATATTCCTTGCCTGCCGGGTCATCTGCATTTAACACAGCATATTTAGGTCGTGTTTCATAAAAAGCATTGCCAAGCTGGGCAAACAGCAATCCTTTAGCCCGTTTGTATTCATCCATTGTTTTGTGAAAATCTAAATGATCCTGTGTCAAATTGGTAAAAACGGCGACATCATAGTCACAGCCGTGGACCCTGCCTTCCACCAAGGCATGGGAAGAAACTTCCATGACGGCGGCGTCGACACCAGCATCGATCATTTTCTTAAAAATCCCCTGCAAGGTTAAACTTTCCGGTGTTGTATTCTTTGTTTCATCCATTTGACCTGCTATTTTCGTATACATAGTACCAATTAAACCCGTCTGTTTTCCCGCATCAGATAAAATTTGTTCAATTAAATGGCTGGTTGTCGTTTTTCCATTTGTTCCTGTAATTCCGATCAGCTGCAGGTTCTGCGTCGGATGACCGTAAAAAAAATCGGCAAGAACAGGCAATGCTCTTTTTGTATCCTTCACGACGATAACTGGAATACTCAAGGGCAGTTCTCGTTCAGCTAAAACAGCGGCAGCACCATTTTTTTCAGCAGAAGCCGCAAAATCATGCCCATCAACGGTATAGCCTTTTATACAGATAAATAAACTGCCTTTTTTCACTTTGCGATTGTCGTTTTCAATCGAAGTAATGTCAGGATTCTCACCGGTCATTGAGATAAACGGAGATAACTGCGAAAGTAAAGTATGTAATTTCAATTTTCTCAAATCCTTTCAAGCAGAAAGTAAATTGCAAAAAAAATAACAGCGTTCTTATTGTACATGAAAAATAGCTCTTTTTCTATTTACGTTTGTTATATTATCCTTTTTTAAACAAAAAGTTAGAGGGCGGCGAAGGTTACTAACCGCCCCCTCTAACTAGTCTTCTACATTGTCAAAATAAAGTCTTATCGTTGATCCTTCTTTTAATTTTACTCCTGCCTGCGGTGTTTGCCGTACGACAGTATCCCCTTCGCCGCTTGCGTCAATTTTTAAATTAAGCATCAATTCGCCAATATCCGTTTTCGTGATCCCCACTAACTCCGGGACCTCTACCATTGGAGTATCCGGCCATTTAATTTTCTTTTCAATTTGTTCTTTTCGCGGCTCTACCCCCATGGCACGCAGGCTGTCACCAATGATCCTGCCGACAATTGGTGCGGCAACAGTACCCCCAAATTGGATGGTTCCTTTTGGATTGTCAACAGCAACATACACAACAATTTGCGGATCATCTGCCGGAGCAAATCCGATAAAAGAGACAATATGGTTATTTTCCAAATAGCGGCCATTCTGCGCCTTTTGCGCTGTTCCTGTTTTACCGCCGACGCGATAGCCCTCAACAAAAGCCTTGCCGCCGGTTCCTTGAGCTACGACACTTTCAAGTGCATACCGTATCTGTTCGGATGTTTTCTCCGAAATGACCTTGCGCTTCGCTTGAGGGGTTTTTTGCATTACGACTTTACCGGTTTTTGGATCGATTAATTCTTTCGCAATATACGGCGTATATAATGTCCCGCCATTTATTGCCGCAGACACGGCGGTCACTTGTTGAATAGGGGTGACAGATACACCCTGGCCAAAGGCTGTTGTTGCCTGCTCCACCGGTCCAACACGGTCTAATTTAAAGAGAATTCCTGTCCCTTCACCCTGCAGGTCAATGCCGGTCTTTTGTCCAAAGCCAAAATCCTTCACATATTGAAATAATTTATCTTTGCCAAGCCTTTCCCCTAATTCAACAAATCCAGGGTTACAGGAGTTTTGCACAACTTCAAGGAAGGATTGACTTCCGTGACCGCCTCTTTTCCAACAGCGAAGCCTTGCCCCTCCTACCGTTACAGAGCCCGGATCGTGGAAGTGATCGGATTCAAGGTTGACCTTTCCTTCTTCGAGTGCTGCTGCCAATGTAATAATTTTAAAAGTAGAACCCGGCTCATAAGTACTCCAAACAGGCAGGTTGCGATTGTATATTTCTGGAGCGACATTACGAAAATTATCTGGTTCAAAGCTTGGACGGCTGGCCATGGCCAAAATTTCACCAGTTTTCGGATCCATAGCAATCCCAATTAAGCCATCCGGATGATAGACAGCTTCAGCATTATCAAATTCGCGCTCCATGATGGTGTTGATCCGCGAATCAATGGTGAGCTTTAAATCCAGCCCGTCGACAGGAGGTTCATAATCGTCCGCCATATCATTCATCCGCTCTCCCTTAGCATTGGCATAGAACTTAACCGAGCCTTCCTTCCCTTTAAGTTCTTTATCGTAAAATAATTCAAGACCCATTAATCCCTGGTTGTCAATCCCGGCAAAACCAAGCACATGCGAAAGATAATTGCCGAAGGGATAATGACGTTTCGAATCTTCCCCAATATAAACCCCTTCGATACCAAGAGCACGAATTTCCTTTGCTTTTTGATGCGATATTTTCCGTCCTTCAGGAATTTTAACACTGCTCGTCTTCTTCGTGATTAATCCATATACCTTTTCTTTCGACATATTTAATACAGCTGCAATTTTCTCCGCCGCCTCTGCCGGGTTTTTAACCTGCCGCGGAACCACATATACCGTAGGTGCACTGATATTGGCAGCCAGTGCCACCCCATTTCGATCGACAATCTCTCCCCGCTGTGGTTCAAATGGAATATTACGGCTCCATAACCCTTTTGCTTTTTCCGTTAATTGATTGCCAAGCAGGAATTGCACATATCCAAGCCGCATATCAATGATGGAAAATACCAGAATCCCGATTAATAACACGATGGTCAGCCGTTTTCTGACGGTAACATTTGAAACACGCATAAAAGAACGAACCCCTTTCGTATATGGCTCGTTCCAATATATGCTCGTACCTTTTCCGATAGAATAATGAACTTCAGCTGGAATCAGTCATTATTGATCTTTTACCTTCATTTCGATGCCCTCTGTTTCTTCCGCTTCATCATTAGATTTTGCCGCTGCTGCAGATGGATTTTGCAGTTCAACGATTAAATGCTCCCCTGCTTTCAGAGCAGCACCAGAAACGACATTTTGTTTGCTAACATAGCCGCTGCCTGTTGAATTTAGCTTCATTTTAGCTAATTCTGCGACTTTCATGACATCTCTGAATGACCATCCTGTCATATCAGGTGCCGTCAATTTCCCATCTGTTTTCAGAATAACCCGCTCTCCAGGAAGCAACGTCTCATTTGCTGCAGGAATTTGTTTCATGATTCTCGTTCCATTTCCTAATACTATAGGTTTCAAGCCCAATACTGCTAGTTTCTCTTCAGCCTCCGTTACAGCCAGGTCAGTGACTTTTGGAAGAGTCACAGCCTCGATCGGTTTTTGATCACTTGGTTCAATTTGTAAATATTGCAAACTGTTTTTCATAACTGATTTAAAAATATTGGCAACGGGTACGGATCCGTCAGGGTTTTTTTCCAAATTCGGCTGCTGCACAGCAACATATACGATCAACTTCGGATCATCCTTCGGCGCCATTCCGAGAAACGAATAGATATAGTTGCCAGAGCCTGACAGGTAACCGCCTTTTCCCGGGATTTGGGCCGTACCAGTCTTTCCTGCTACTGGATAGCCTTCTATAGCATAATTATGCCCCGTACCATTCTCTGCGGTTACAACCGTTTCCAAATAATCCCTGACTTGTTTCGCCGTGCTTTCCGAAATGGGTGTACCAACCACTTTTGGCTCCGACTTTTTAATCGTTGCTCCTGTTTTCGGATCTTCAATTCTATCGACGACATGTGTTTGCATGATTTGTCCTTTATTCGCAACGGCTGTTGCTGCTTGAACCTGCTGAATTGGCGTAATCGCTGTACCCTGTCCGAAAGCAGTTGTCGCCTTTTCAATCGCATAGTGATAAGCGATTTTTCCGCCTGTTTCATTTGGCAGGTCGATGCCTGTCGGTTTATCAAGACCAAATAAGCTGATATATTCTCGAAATTTATCAAAGCCAATTTTCTCATTGGCTAATTTAGCAAATGCCACATTCGATGACCTTTGCACCCCTTCTAAAAAGGTGATCGTTCCCCAGCCCCTCCCGCCATTATGGTCGGGCACCGCTTTTGATCTGGGGTCCACTACATATCTTCCAGATTGATAGGTTTCATTCGGATTAAAAACGCCTTCTTCAACAGCAGCAGCGAGCGTGAATATTTTCATCGTTGAGCCTGGTTCAAAGGATGTTTCAACAGCCTCGTTGTACCAGCTTTTTTCAATTCCTGCCCTTGTTTCCGGATCAAAGGTCGGACGCTGACTCATCGCCAAAATTTCTCCTGTTTTCGCATCTGCAACAATCCCGATGATTTTTTTCGGTGAAAATTCTTTATTTGCCTTATTCATCGCATCTTCAAGCAGAATTTGGATTTTGCGATCAATCGTTAAGTAAACATTCTTCCCGTCTTGCGCCGGAGTGATTTGTTCTTCTCCATTTGGCAGCAAATATCCCCAGACATCACTTTCATATTGGAATGCTCCGTTTTTTCCTGTTAATTCATCATTAAGAAGCTTTTCAATGCCCAGCTTGCCTGTTGTTACGGTTTGATGATTTTTCGCTTCCTTTGTTTCCGTAAAACCAACAACATGTGAAGCGAAAATTCCGTTCGGATAGAATCGTTTCATATTTCGCGTAAAGGAGACACCCGGAAGCTTCAATTTTTCGATTTTCTTTTTCGTCTCAACGGTGAGATCCCTTCCGGCAGAACCAAACTCCACTTGAAACCGGTCATCCTTCTGCCCATCGCGGATAATTTTTAGAATCGTAGATTCCTTCAAATCAATATATTTCGCCAATTCCCGCGCTGTTTTTTCAGCATCCACTACATGCTGCGGATCATTTTTATCTGTTGTCATCGTTTTTCTAAGAATGGCAATTAAACTATAGGAACTTTTATCCTCGGCAATCACTTCACCATTTCGATCATAAATCGTTCCGCGTTTTGCCTCGATTGTCGTTGCTCCGGTATATTTGTTTTCTGCCTTTTCTGCCAAAACTTGACCTTCAACCGTACCGGTTGCTTGAATATAGATAAAGCGGAAAAATAAGACAAAAAAGAGCAGGCAAAATATTACAAATAATAGCGCTGCTCCGAAATTAATATTTCTCTGTTTTTTGATCATTATTCCTGCACAACCTTAACATTTTGATCATTTAATTCAAGACCTAATTCCCTGGCCTTCGCCCTGATACGGTCATATTGGCTTAATTCGCTGACCTGAATATTTAAATCACTGTTAATCCTTTGTTGTTCCTGAATCACTTTCTTTGTATCCTGGATATCTTTATTGAGTACATAGATAGATGCCTGGTTTGAAATGATATGAACAGAACCAAAACAGACGAATGCACCGAAGATTAATCCAAGCAGCTTTTCACCAGGCGTGAACATTCCTCTCTTTTCAGTTAATCTCTTTTTAACTTGAATTTTCTGTTTTTGATTATGCTCAACTTGTTGTTCCCGGCGAAGCTGGCTGGCCAAATTTCCCATGCGTTCTTCCCTCCTGATTAAGTACCTTACTGGTTATATTTAAAAAATGATCATCGTTTTTCAGCAACCCTAAGTTTTGCCGATCTAGCGCGGTTATTATGTTCTAGTTCCTCTTCACTAGGTAATATCGGCTTTCTTGAAACTAATTTTAACACCGGCTTAAATTCTTCCGGAATAACAGGGAGCCCCGGAGGCAGATCCGGCAATACACTGGCCCGCTTAAAGGTTGCTTTACAAATCCGGTCTTCCAGCGAGTGAAAGGTAATGACACTGATTCTTCCACCTGGATGCAAAAGAGCAATGGCCTGTTCCAAAGAGTTTTCAAAAACAGCTAGTTCATCATTAACCGCAATCCGAATTGCCTGAAAAATTCTTTTAGCAGGATGACCGCCTTTTCTTCGTGCTGGTGCCGGTATAGCCTCTTTTATCAGTTCTACCAGCTGTCCGGTTGTTTCAATTGGAGACTTTTCCCGGATCGTTTCTATTCTCCGGGCAATTTGCTTGGAAAATTTTTCTTCGCCATATTGAAAGAAAATCCTAACCAAAGCTTCATATGTCCAATGATTGATCACTTCAAATGCAGTAAGTGAGGCTTCTTTATCCATTCTCATATCAAGCGGGGCATCATGGTGATAGCTAAAGCCCCTTTCCGGGTTATCAAGCTGCGGCGACGAAACACCTAAATCATATAGGATGCCATCAACTTTCAAGACATTCAATTTTGCCAATTCTTCAGTTAAATGGAGAAAATTGCTTTTTATTATCGTTAATTTATCACTATACGAAGCAAGTCTTTCCTTCGCATGAGCTATCGCTGTTTCATCCTGATCAAAAGCATATAATCTCCCGCTATCTCCAAGCTTTGAAAGGATTAATTCGCTATGACCGGCTCCACCCAATGTGCAGTCTACATATATACCGTCCGGTTTAATATCAAGACCAGCAACGGCTTCATTTAATAATACAGTTGTGTGATTAAACATGTGTTTCCACCTTTCCAAACGAACCATTAGGATATTGAATCATAACGATTATTATATATCAAACCCGATCATATTTTCTGCAATCTCAGCAAAAGAATCCGCTGACTCACTGAAATAATCGTTCCAAATATCCATACTCCATATTTCAATTCGATTGGAAACGCCAAGAACAACACATTCTTTTTCAAGCTTTGCGTAGTTTACGAGCGGGGTTGCAATATTTATGCGACCTTGTTTATCAATTTCACATTCCGTGGCACCAGAGAAAAAAAAGCGGGTAAATGCGCGGGCATCTTTTTTTGTAAGCGGAAGACCTTTTAATTTTTCTTCAATAACCTTCCATTCACTCATAGGGTAACCAAATAAGCATTGATCAAGACCCCTAGTTAAGACAAAGACCTCACCTAGTTCTTCACGGAATTTAGCAGGCACAATCAAGCGGCCTTTTACATCAACGTTATGATGATATTCGCCCATGAACATACCTGTTTCCCCCACTTTCTAAGACAACCTTACCACATCCCTCCACATTCCTCCACTTATTTTTAATAATTCACCTAATGTTTAAAAAAATCCTTCTGCTTTTTATTGACATATTTAATGACAGAATGTTCTATAATTTTTTCGTGAAAAAATCTCCGCAAAAAAAGGACTTTATCACAAAGGATAAAGTCCAAAGCCCTATATTTTAATAACCTTATGACTTCCATCAAATGTATAGGGAAATTTCGCCAAACCAGCAAGAAAGCGGATCCCATAACTGTTCATATACTGAAGAGCATTTAACATCCGTTCCTGCGGTGCACCCAATGGACGGAGGCTGTTCTCCACTCTTTTGAATTTATTGAGAATCATTTCATGCTTTGTCTCAAGAAAAGCCTCTGCTTTTGCTTCCATAAATTCAATCTGACTAACGATCAAATTCTGGTTCTTTTCTAAAAGCGGAAGCAAACCTTTATCTATCCTATTTTCTATTAATTGATAATGGCTGCGGAGACTTTCTTTTGTATGCTGAAACAGCTTTTCAAGTTCCGGGTCCTTTACAGACGCTACGTATTCCTGCCTCCGCTTTTCAGTCCCATTTAATAGTACCTCTTCAAGCTTTAAGCCTAGTTCCTGCAAATCAGTTTCTATTGATCGATCCAAAAGCGTGATATTTAAGCGCGGAACAATCGGCGGCATTTTCAGTGAAAAGCTTTCAAAAGCCTTTTTCAATTCAGCCCAATAAGCAATTTCTCCAGGTCCGGCAATAAATGCTAATGTCGGAAACAGCATTTCCTGTGTCAGAGGACGGGTTACGACATTATTACTTAATTGCTCCGGGAATTCAGCCGCTATTTGCCGCAGTTCAGAGATTTTTAAGCGGACTGCCCCATTTTTGCCGATATAGAGCCGCTTTTTCGGATCGAATTCAAGTAAAATCCTTTCCTTAAAATGAGGATCATTATAGAAAAGATTTGCCGCATGATCCGTTATTTCAATCATTTGCTTAAAACCTTTAGCAGCAATCTCTTTTTGCATATCCTTCACACATTTAGTGATTTGTGTTCCCTCTTCTATTTGCGCTAAGAATATTTCTTTTTCCAGATGACGAATGCCGGGATCAGCGGAATCTACAATCAGCAATCCATCATCCTTAAAAAGCTCCATCACGATAGAGGCAAAAAAATCAACGAAACTGGAAGATTTTTCTACCGTGTCATGCAGAAAAGCAAGCAGGTCATTGGTATGCTCCGTTTCGCCAAATGTAGCCATGATTTCTTCAATCCAACTTAAACACCGTTCTCGATTCAGGCTGATATCAGATACCATTTTCTTTTCCCGGATTTGCTCCGGATAAACTTCCTTTTGGACTCTGCCTTCTTTTTCGATATATATATGATTGACTTCCTGGAAATCGTGATCTTCTCCTGCAATCCAAAAGACTGGAACAACAGGAACATTCAACTCCGCTTCCTTTTGCCTTGCAAAGACAATAATGGAGATAATTTTATGTATAGAGTAAAGGGGACCTGTTAAAATACCTGCTTGCTGCCCTCCGATAACAGCGACACCATTTTCTTCAGCCAGTTTTTTTAATGACCGTTCCACTTCTTTCGAGCTTGGAAATGGCTCCATATATTTTTCAATACATTGGATCAATTCTTTTCTCATAAATGTCCGGTGCTTTAATTCTGAAAGTCTGTCCCGATAATCGTCAGATACTTGGTATTGATAATGAAAAAAACGCTGTATTTCAGGTGTGCTGTCCAAGTATTCTGTTGCAAACCGATTGACAGCCGGCAGCGAGAGATTATACATCTCCATGTATGACTTCCTTTCTAATTACTAATTCAAATTTATGAAACAGACAAACTGACTCGTAAAATAAGGCCATATATAAGCAACGCAAAGTATACAAAACTAAATAATAAAAAATTGAAGCGCCAAAACCCTTTAAATACTTTAGTCAGATGAATATCGTGTTTTACCTTCCATTGAGCAACAACAAATGCTGCAGCTGTTAATATCAGAATAATGAATATCAGCCAAAGCAGGGAAATTTCCCAAATGGCCATAATTAAATAATGTACACAAATAATAAGCAGCAGTGTTGTAACATCCAGGGCCATTCCAATCGATTTCCGATGTTTCTTAGTTATTAACTTACTTACAATAAAAACGATTATATACCCTAATAACGGAATAGTCACGAATGTTGCAATGATTGAAGAAAAGAATGCTGTCATATTTACCCCTCCACATTACACTCCTTTCCTTTCACTGCATGGAATAATGCCTTCATGACTGGAGTGTTTATTTCTCTTTCACCTGCTTTTTCCAAAATATAGCCTAAGATGGCATCTACTTCTGTCGGACGTTTTTCCTCCAAATCACGCAGCATCGAGGATTGATTTTCAGCTGTTTTCATGCAGACCGCCCGTACATTTTTAAAATAGGCTTGTCCATCCTCAAGCTCGAGACTTTGTTCAATTTCGCTAAAGAGCAGCAGAACCATTTGGAAATAGTGAGGATTCTCAATGATTTCTCCATTTTTCACCCGTAAGACAGCCGTTAATGGATTAATCACTGCATTCGCGACCAGTTTTTTTAATAGCATATTTTCATAGTTTTCTTCCATTATAAATGGAAACATGTCCTTGTACTCTGAGTCCAGCCAATGAAGAAATTGTGGATCTGACTGTCGGTATGGGGCAATCTTTGTTGTTCCCAGTCCTGTATGGAGGACCCGATTCCCATTTGTCCGCATGGCTCCATGCTCCACCGCAGCGACATATATATTTCCCGCGAGGCAGTCCAGCTTCTTTATATGACCCATTCCATTTTGTAAAAAGACGATTGACTTACCCGCATTACTGTATTTATTCAAAATTCCCATCATATTGTCCAGTTGGTACTGTTTAACGGCAATTAGTGTTGCATCTTCCATTCCGCGCCATTCAGAATATAATTTAACTTCAATCCAATTTGTCTGTTCTTCCGTCTCCCGAACGAAAATCAGCCCCTTTTCCTGAAGCAGTTTCTTTTGTTCATTTGTCCGGACATATAAACAGACAGGCTGCTTTCGGCTTAAATAACAAGCAAATAACAGACCGATAGAACCCCCGCCAATAATTCCAATTTTCATTATGTACATTCACACCCTTTTCTTGGCCTAATGATCGTCTCATTAATAAGTTACATTTACTATTATAAGGTGAAACTTCTGAAAGTTAAATTTATCAGTAGGTCAACAAATAAAAATGTAACCGTTTTCTTCGTTGCTATCACTTTTCTTTATTTAAATGTTATAATTATAGTGTGAAGAATCTTAATATTTTGCATTTTATTAAAAAGATGGTTTATACGCATGCAGTTTTCCGAAACAGGAAGCAAAAAGGGGGAATTTGAATGACAGTTGTTGTTGAGAAATTAAAGGTAAACTACAAGACCCTTGAAGAATTTAAGAAGTTTAAAGAATATGGAATTCAGGAACTGTCTATGTCCGAAGATCTCGAGGCAAATATGATTGAAAATGACAGCGATTCACCATTCTTTGGTATCTATTTCGGTGATAAGCTTGTCGCCCGAATGAGTATGTATCAAATTTCCGGTCAATATAATCGATATTTTGAACCCACAGTAGACTATTTAGAAATATGGAAATTAGAAGTCCTGCCAGATTACCAAGGCAAAGGATATGGTATGGCACTTGTTGAATTTGCTAAGCAAAAAGGCATGCCGATCAAGACCAATCCACGGATCAACTCGAGAGAATTCTGGAAAAGGATGGGCTTTAATCCAGTCAGCTATGAATTAGATCGTGATTTAGGGGAAAATCCGCTTATTTGGTTCCCGGAAGGAATCCATGAAAAGGATCATGAATGAAATAAAGCAAGCAGACAACTTAATTGTCCGCTTGCTTTTTATCTGTCCAGCTTCTCCAGGTTGCCGTTTTTATCCATTTGAAACTTTACCTTCTGGGCAAACTCTTCTTCCTTCAAAACAACCATTTTTCTGGCTCTTTCCATAATTTCAATTAATGCTTTGTAGTCACTCTCCATTGCCCTCATTTCTTTTTCAAGCCGTTCATTATTAACCGTTAACTCTCTTACTTTTTTCTCCAGTGAATAGATCTCCGTTTCGTACTTAGAGATAATTTCTTGATATTCGGATGAATCAAGCGCTTGATCATAGAGTTTATTTATATAAGAAAGTAATTCTTCGAAAGAAAGTTCTTTTGCTATCGGTGCAGCGTGCTGTATAGCCGGGACAGCATTTCCCTCAGCGGTATAAAGGGAATCTTCCGTTTCATCACACGTAAATTCCTTTTCAGCAGCAGGCCGTTTTTTCCCTTCTTTTCGTTGTTTTTTTGCCAGCTCGATACCAGATTTATACTGTTTTCTAATCGCTGAATTCCAACGAAATCCACAGGCTGCAGCGGTTCTGGATAATTTTTTACCAACTTCTTCAAAAGCCTGCAATTGTGTTCCGCCTTCACGAATATAGCGTAAAACAACTTCTGCAAGAAGCAAATCTTCATCACGTGTCCATGCGTCCTGACGAGTAGTTGACATCAGAATATCCCTCCTAGTCTTTTTTATTCATTCATATGCATCTACTAGAAAAGATAGACTGATATCATATCAGATTTCTTATAATTACTTCTTATTATTAAATTTTTCTACTTGCAGGTGGTGCTCCTCTCTTGCCCAAAGCTTGGCACATTGTCTGATTTCTGCATCAATTCTCTCAACAATACCCATGCTCTTCCATTTTCGAATCGATACTTTCTTATATGCCTCAAGCACACCGCGGTCAAGCTGTAGGAACCGCTCCATAAACTTAAGTCCTGACTCAGAAGTGTTAGGATAAATATCGTGAAGGAATCCTAATTCCTTTAATGTATCGGTATCATAGAGCTCGGCTTCTATAAGCATTTTCAGTCCGTTACCGTGGAGCATTTTTTCTTGGATCATGGTTCCTCCTCCCCATCCGGTAGTAATCGCCAGCTTCCCTTGTACAAATCCTGCCATAACCCCTTGTCTGGCAATACGAAAATCACATGCCGAGGCCAGTTCGCAGCCACCGCCGACTGCCGTTCCGTTCATAAGTGCCACCGTAGGTATTGGCAGCAGTAAAAGATCCGTTAATACCCGGCCCATTTTCGACAGCATTCCATACGCCTCTTCTTCAGTACGTAATTGATGAAAAACAGACAAATCTCCTCCTGAACAAAATGCCTTGTCTCCCGCCCCGGTAATGATAAGCGCTTTCACATTGCTGTTCGCAGCCTGTTTAACAGCCTCATTTAAACCATCTATAATATCATAATCGACAGCATTTCTCTTTTCCGGTCTATTAATGGTAAATAATAAATAACCTTCTGCATGTTCTTCTAATATGTATGGCGTCACTTTATTTCCCTCCAAAATAGTTGTCTAATTTAAGTATGAATAATTTTCATATTATTACAACTACTTTTTATACTTTTTTCTCCATTTGGGATGTAACAAATCGCGTTCAACAATGACAAAAGCACAAGAACGATTTGTTCTTGTGCTTTCTATCTTCTGCAAAGAAAAATTAGTTGTTTACAACATTTTTTCCTTTATATGTTCCGCAAGCTTTGCATACGCGGTGAGCTAGTTTCATTTCACCACAGTTTGGGCATTCTGTCATACCTGGCACCTGTAATTTAAAATGAGTGCGACGTTGTCTTTTCGCAGTTTTTGAAGTTCTTCTAAAAGGTACAGCCATTATTCCCACCTCCTTAAAGAGTATTAAGAAAGAAAAATGAAGGCATTCAAACTTAAAAGCATCCATCCTATTCCATTTGGATCTAGATATCTAACTGTTCAGTTGATGTCTTCAATTGTTTCTTATTCATCTTCTGATTATGTATCAGAAGAGTGATCATTTTGCTCAAAAAGCTTAGCAAGTCCAGCAAGACGCGGATCGATTTTCTCTTTCCGATCATTCTCCTGAATGACTTCCCAATCCTTTCCGGATTGTGGCGCGCCCTCTTCACTGCTATCTTCACAGAAAACCTGCATCGGTACTTCAAGTAATAGAATTTCATGAATAATCGGCATGACGTCTATCACATCGCCTTTTACTTGATGTACCTCCTCTTCGCTTTCATAACTAAAGCCATTCAGAAGGAAAGTTTCTGTTGTGTCAACATTAATTGGATATTTCACATCAACTAAAGTGCGTGAACAAGGAAGAATGAGATAGCCATTTATCGTTAAATGAAATGTCACTCTGTTTGAACCAATATCAGCATGACCGATAATATGCATGGGTGAAACCGAACGAATCGTTGGATCAACCTTCATAATTTCATCTGCATTTACGATCTCATCTATTGGAAATTCCTTGCTGCGGTATTTTTGCAACTGACTTGTTGTCCATTTCATCCATATCACTCCAAGGCAACAAAGGTAATTATAGCTTTCAACTATTTATTTGTCAATATTTTTTCTTTACACCTCTTTTGGTGTTTAAAGCGTTCGATTCAGACCCATACTCTATGTATTGTATCCATTTTATATTTGTTTGCAACCATTTATTTAGATAAAATAGAAAATATAATGAAACAATAGAAATTTAAGGAGTTTTTTCATTGAAAGCAACAGGCGTTATTGTTGAATATAATCCTTTCCATTACGGACATATCTATCATTTAGAACAAGCAAAAAAAGTTAGTGGTGCAGATGTTGTGATCGCAGCGATGAGTGGTAATTTCCTCCAGCGGGGCGAACCCGCCCTTGTTTCTAAATGGGCAAGAACGGAAATGGCATTGAACGGAGGAATTGATTTAGTTTTCGAACTTCCCTATGCATTTGCTGTGCAAAAAGCCGATACATTTGCAAATGGAGCTGTATCCTTACTCTCAGCCGCCGGATGTTCTTCCATCTGTTTTGGCAGTGAATCAGGCGATATCGAAGGTTTCTACGATACCTATCGATTCCTGAATCAGCATGATGAGAAATATAAAGCAGCGATCCACGCCTTTTTACAACAGGGTAATAGTTACCCTAAAGCACTTTCGCTTGCATTTGCAAGCCTGGAACCAGATAAACACTTAATTGATTTAACGAAACCCAATAATATATTAGGTTTTCAGTATGTCACAGCAGCCCAAAAGCAGCAAGCTTCGCTAAAAATGGCTACCATTAAGAGGAAAAATGCGGACTATCATGATGAACAGTTCACTTCTTCTCCTATTGCCAGCGCAACCAGCATTCGTAAAGCTTTGTTTTCCCGGACAAATGAGGGATCAGCTATTCAGTCATACGTACCTGACGATACGTATAGGCTGCTGACCAGCTATCAAAGGTCTTTTGGCAGCTTTCACAATTGGGAAAACTATTGGTCCTATATAAAACTATTGTTATTACAGACAACAGCTGAAGAATTAAAGGATATATACGAAATGGAAGAAGGGCTTGAAAATAGATTTCTTGCTTTAGCAGCAAAAGCAGAAAGCTTTAGCGAATTTATGAATGCCTTAAAAACGAAAAGATATACATGGACGCGACTGCAAAGGGCTTTGACGCATATACTTACCCGGACAAAAAAGACAGATGTAAAAATGGCGGAGGAAAAAGTCAGTTATCTCAGGCTTCTCGGTATGACTAGGAACGGCCGCGCCTATTTGAACCGTTACAAAAAGGAAATCTCCCTGCCGATCATCGTTAAGCGTGCCTCATTTGACGATCCACTGATCAGGCTCGATTCCAAAGCAGCAAGAATTTATGCTATGGGACTGCCGCAAAAATACAGGCAAAAGGCATTGGAGTTAGAATTTTCGCAGCAGCCCTTATATATTGAAAAAAAATAAAGCAATCTCTGCTTTATTTTTTTTCCTTTAATTTTCCCAAATATTCAACAGCATCATCAAAATGATCAATCGGGATAATCTTCATATCCGTGCCAATTTCTTTAGCGGTTTTAACAGCAGCAAGATAATTTGAATCCTTGTTACCTTTTTCATTTGGGGCGAGAAAGATTTCAGCACCAGCTTTATCTGCCGCAACTATTTTCTGCTCTATACCGCCAATTCTGCCAATTGTTCCATCGGGAGATATGGTACCGGTTCCAGCTATTTCGTAACCTTTTGTTAGGTCATCCTCTGTCAATTGATTATAAATTTCAAGAGAAAACATGAACCCTGCTGACGGTCCGCCAATTTCATCCGTTTTCACGGTAACCTCCGGCTTTACCCGTATTTTTTTATCCTCAACAAGACCAATACCTACACCGACACGCCCAATATTTTCGGCATCTTTAAATTTTTCAAGCGTAATTTTCGTATCATGGATCTCATCATTTCTCTCATACGTAAGAGCAATCGTATCGCCGGCTTTTTTTTCGCTGACATAATCAAGAAATTCTTTCGATGAAGTAAATTCATGATCATCCACTTGAAAAATACGGTCTCCCGGCTTAAGCTTCCCTTCTGCAGGCATTTTCGGTATGACATTCAATACATACACACCTGCATATTCATAGTTAACGGGTTTCCCAGCCTTTTTATAGGCCACTTCTATGGCTGCTAATTTAGAAGCATCCATTAAATGAAGCTGCCGCACATTGTATTCCTCGTCTGTTTCATTATCGCTCCTGATTTCAGCAACCGGATAGATTTTCTGATATTTGCTCCATTTCGCTATTGCATAAGAATAGACATTGGCTTTTCCCATGCGGACAGTTGTCAGCATAAAACTTCCTTCTTCATCGTGCCCGCCGTCAACCTTAATAATAGGTTCCAGTTCCTTTGCCATGCCCGGTCTAGAAACATAGTAGGGCAGCGAATAAAAAGATAAAGCTAATAATATAGCCATGATGATGAAAAATCTGCGTATTCCTTTATGGCCTTTCATCCTTGATGAGACCCCTTCCACTGTTCCATCGTTTTTTTTATTTGAGTAATATGCTTTAGAGCCTCCTCTTCTCCAATCATAATGATCTCATCAATATTAGTAAAGCTGCGAGAACCGTACTTTTCGGCTCTTGGACGAATCATAATATCTGATGCAATTTGTCTCTGTTCTGTCAGTTCCATTTGCATGATATCAAGACTCTGCATGATGACATCATAGATGGATGTAATTTCAGCATTTTTATTGATATGTGAAATATCAACAGCAATCACAATATCTGCTCCCATTTCCTTCACAACAGAAACAGGAATCCGATCAACAACGCCTCCATCCACCAGCAGACGTCCGTTAATTTTTTCCGGAACAAAAATTCCCGGTATCGAAATACTGGCACGTACGGCATCTTCAATCGGTCCTTCCGTAAAGACAACCTTCTTCCCTGACAAAAGGTCAGTGGCAACAACGGCAATCGGTACCATTAAATCTTCAAGCTTCTTCCCTTTCGTAAATACACGAATTAGCTCCTTGACTCTTTTCCCAGCAATAAATCCCATTTTAGGAACAGTAAAATCGAGATAATATTTCCGTTTAAAAGCTGTCGAAATTTTATACAGCCTTTCTATATCAATTCCAGCCCCATAAAAACAGGCTACTAATGAGCCCATGCTGCTTCCAGCTATAAAATCAATAGGTATGCCATTTTCAACTAATACTTTCAAAACCCCTAAATGGGCGAAACCGCGTGCCCCTCCCGAACCAAGCGCTAAACCAATTTTTGGCCGGTCCAAAAAAATCCCCTCTCTCATAGGTACTGTTAAATAATACGGATAGGTACTGTTAAATAATATGGTCTATTTTGCCGTTCTATGAGTATATTCAATTATATGGGGACAGGTCCAGCACTGCTTGTTTGGGATAAGGAGCAATAGCATTAGTATGAAAAAGTCCAGTCTTTAACCAAACAACACTTGGTGTCCTAAGGCGTACCGGCTTCACATTCATTACTATTTTACCATTAATTACATATTATAGACAGATAGTTTAGCTTGAGGGAGGATCTGAAGTGTTTCGTTCCAAATTAAAAAGCATTATTTTAGCCTTAGCTGCTTCATTACTGGCTTTATCACTTATCGCTTTTCCTCAAGAATCTGTTGCTGCTTCCGTTCGAGGACTGAATATGTGGCTTGAAATTGTTTTCCCCTCGCTATTACCTTTTTTTATTGTTTCAGAAATGCTGATCGGTTTCGGTGTTGTCAGGTTTATCGGCGTTTTACTGGAACCCTTCATGAGACCATTATTCCGCGTTCCCGGTGCAGGAGGCTTTGTATGGGCAATGGGCATGGCATCGGGTTTTCCTGCCGGTGCCAAGCTTACGGCAAGATTAAGACAAGAAGGACAGTTGACGAAAATTGAAGCGGAACGCTTGGCCTCTTTTACTAATTCCTCGAACCCGCTCTTTATTTTCGGTGCGGTCTCAGTAGGTTTTTTTGAAAATGCCAAACTAGGCATCATGCTTGCAGCAGCCCATTACTTAGGTAATATTACGGTTGGTTTTATTATGCGGTTTTACGGAAAAGATGAAATAAGAAAAGAAACAAATAAAAAAAACATTTCGCTTAGAGCAGCCCTTTCCGCACTCCATAAAACAAGAATCGAGGATAACCGGCCTATTGGAAAATTACTAGGTGATGCTGTCATGTCTTCAGTTCAAACATTATTAATGATCGGCGGCTTTATCATTTTGTTCTCTGTTTTAAATCAATTGCTGTTCCTTCTCCACATTACGCCTTTTTTTGCCAATACCATTACATTTCTTTTTCAACTAATCCGCATGCCGGCTGAACTTAGTATTCCCTTTATTTCAGGATTATTTGAAATTACATTGGGAAGTCAATTAATAAGTGAAGCCAAAGATACAGCATTAATGCAACAAGCTGTTCTTATAAGTCTGATTCTGGGATTCAGCGGTTTAAGCGTTCATGCCCAGGTGGCAAGTATCCTTGCCCAAACGGACATTAATTTCAAGCCTTTTTTCATTGCCAGAATTCTGCAGGGAGGATTTGCGGCAGTGTATACCTATATCCTTTGGCAGCCGCTTTATACAGAGGTATTTGACCACGAGGAGACACCCAGCGCAATACCAGTCAGCTTCCTGCAAAACTCCACCGTCCAATGGGCAGATATCGGGGCGCTGTTTACTATCTGTATCCTGGCTGTTTACGTTATGATTTATGCGAAAAGAATGGTATGGACAAAAAAATACTGAAAGACGAGCAATTCAGCCTGCTCATCTTTCAGTATTT
This sequence comes from Bacillus benzoevorans, assembly GCF_014207535.1. Lineage (GTDB taxonomy): Bacteria > Bacillota > Bacilli > Bacillales > Cytobacillaceae > Bacillus_BD > Bacillus_BD benzoevorans. The sequence goes on along the minus strand of NZ_JACHGK010000001.1, from coordinate 303,778 downwards.
TATTTATTATCAGAGTATTTCTCTTTTAAAGCCTTTTCTACTACCCCAGGAACTAGTTCAGAAATATCTGCCCCATATTTTGCAACTTCCTTTACGATACTTGAGCTTAAAAAAGAATATTGATTTCTTGTCATAATAAAGAATGTTTCAAGGTCATGGTTTAATAATCTATTCATCGAGGTAATTTGCATTTCATATTCAAAATCGGAAACAGCCCGAAGCCCCCTGATATTGGCTGTGGCACCTACCTCCCTTGCATAATCAGCCAACAGACCTGAGTAGACATCTGCTTCTACATTCGGATATTTCTTTGTTACTTCTCTAATTAACTCCAATCTTTCCTCAACAGTAAATAAAGGATGCTTTGATTCGTTATTTAACACAACCACATACAATTTATCAAAAATACGTGAACTTCTCGATATAATGTCTAGATGTCCATTTGTAATCGGATCAAAACTTCCTGGACATATTGCAATTCTTTCCATCTTCTCCTCCTACATTTTCCGATACACATAGATAGAAACTGTTGTGATCCCATATTGTTCATTTTTACTTTTCTCAAAATCCGTCATTTCATCAGGCATTTCGAATTCAGAGCCATGCTCACAAATAATGACTCCATTAGGATGCAGTAATTTGTTTTCAGCAATGATTTCCATTAATTTTTCCAACTGCTGCTTTTTATACGGGGGATCGAGAAATATATAATTTAACTGCAGCTCTCTTTTTGAGACCGCCTTTAAAGCCCTTTCAGCATCATTGCGGAAAATCTCCGCATATTGTTCTAAACCGCATTTATGTATATTCTCATGGATCGTTTGAATAGCATTTTTATCTCGATCCACAAAAATGACTTTATCCAGTCCTCTGCTTAATGCTTCTATGCCGAGACCACCGCTGCCAGCAAATAAATCCAGCCCTATTCCGCCGTCGAAATACGGACCAACCATATTAAAAATGGCTTCCTTCACTTTGTCGGTAGTTGGCCGGGTAGAATTTCCCGGAACCGCTTTTAGAGGCCTTCCTTTGCATTTACCTGAAACCACTCTCATAAAATCACCACAGTATTTTTAATTTCATTAACTTTTTTTCCAATCCTATCATACACTACTTATAGTTAAATTCAATTAAAATACTTACTGATAAAAATTATCATCAAAATTCAGGTATATCGCCCCCAATTATGGAAATAATAGTGATAACAACATCATTCGAGGATGTTGTTGCCAACCGCGGAGAAGACTTACGTTTCCCCATAAGTTCTTCCTCCGGTTTCTCCTCTCCCTTTACCTTCAATCCGTAAGGATATAGAAGGACCCTGCAGAAAATCTGCAGGGCTTTTTTATTATAGCATTTTATTTCAATTATGAATAGTCGAAATAATTTAGATATTTTCCCAGGAATAAATTTAAAGCGAGTATTGCCTGGATTCTCGCTTTAAATCCCCATCTTATAATCGTATTCCTTCGCTTTATCCGGTTTCGAATTTTCATACTCAATTTTTACATAAGGTTTAAAAGATGGTTCAACCTTTTTTACAAATGAATAGGTTTTTAATTTATTCATTAACTCATCGATTTCTTCCTGATTGCAGTATAATACAACATATTTTAGTCTTCTTGAGACATAGTGGACATTGCCGAATCTTCTGAGCATTTTTGCATGTTTAACGGAATTCAGCCAAACGATTATACCTTGCCGCTGTCCTATCATAACATTTCTCCTCATTTACATTTCTATTCTTAGTCTACACAAAAAACGAACTCTTTTCAATCTTGAGAAACGAAAAAGGAGCGGCAGCGAATGGCACACTCCTTTTAATCGTTAATTAAACTGAACACCCGCAGCTGCCACCGCTTCCACAACCGCCGCTTGAGCAATTTGAAAGACTGTCAAAAAACGGATTACCTGTAGGAACCTTAATATTATCGGAAACTGCACGTCCGATAATAACACTTACCTCGTCAAGTAAGCCCTGCAAGTCATTTTCGGCTTTGCGAAACTCGGCAACATGTTCATCCAAATCCATCTTTCGTTTCACTTCTCTTATTTCCCTCATTACTTTTTTGTAATCGGGATGATATTGACCAAACCGCTGCACTTCTTCATACTTTTCCTTCATCTCTATAAAGCCGCGGATTTTCTTCTGCGTTTCTTCGTTGTTCTTCAATTTATCTAAACATAATCTATAATAAGCGGCAATTTCCGATTGATTAATCATTTCCGCTATTTTTTCGGCATTTTCTAATATTAATACACTTTCGATAGTAGCAAGCAAGAAAAAACACCTCCGCTCCTATTTTAGCATGAAACAGAGTAAAAGCGAAATGCAGGTCCATTCACTTTGATGGCAGGTTCCTCCATTATCATTTGATTTCAATATCCATTACTTTTTCAGCCAAAGCTGTTTGCTGATTAGCTGCTTTCAATTCAAGCTTTATTTTATGCATTCCTTTATTGAGCCCTTTCACAATAAAAGCAGCATTGTTTACTTCTTTTGTTCTTTTACCATCAATATAAAGGATAATTTTTGCCCCCCCATTTCTAAACGAAGTCCCCTTTACCATACATTCAAAATATACATCACTGCCCCTAACTTGATGCTTAACTACAAAAGAATCATTCGACTCTATGGTAAGTCCTGATGCCTGTACTGCCGCTTCCTGCAGGATGACAAATTTCTTCGTTTCTGGTTCCGGTATATCCTTCTGGCACGCTGAAAGCATCATCAATATCATGAACAGTGTTCCTGCGTAAAACATATTTTTCATTACTATCACTCCTGTCATTTGTTTCGTAAAAAAACAAATGTCTAATAGACTAAATCTGATAGTAGTGTTTGCCGATCGTTGTATTTTTACTCTAAAATCCGTTTTGTGGGGTAAAAAATATATTTGCATGGAAAACAAAAATGCCAGAGTCTGAGGAGTTCTTCTCTCCTTAGTTCTGGCACTATCCCGTTATACTTCGCTATTTGTCTGCATTCATAGCCTGAAACATGCTCATCATCATAGTAGCCATTTGCACTCCATTGGAAAATTTCGCAACATGATGAGGGATCGTTTTTTTATAATAATGCAGCGCCTCAATTTCCATATTTTGCAATTTGTTCGGATCTCTTGTCAATCTTCTGTACCAGACAGGCTGCTCACGAAGGAATGCCATTAATTCCTTTTGCTGCTCCAAATACATATATACATCTTTTCTCATCTATCTTCTCCCCGTGAGAATCAATCTTTCCTAAATTGAAATGGATGATTTGGTTTTTGTGCTGAGACTTTTATGCCCTGACCGGCGGCTCCGCCCTGTAATTGCATGATTACATTCTGAATAGCTCCGAGGGCCTTGCTTAACTGACCTAATTGACCTTGAATTTGATTGGGATCCATCTTTTTCATTGACCCTAAAAAATGTGTCAGCCAATCTCCTCCTTTTATACTGGATGTATTTTTTTCAGTGTTTTTTTCTGCACGGTCAGCATCCCACCTGGCATCCTCTTCACCAAACAAGTACCAATCCTCATACAATTCCTGTAATGTTGCTTTCCCAGATCGCACTTCATCTATGATTTGGGGATTTTTATTGACAAACTCTTTAAATTCCTCAATCGACGGATGAAGCTTTTTAGTTGTCATATCCATTCACCTCAACCTAAGCAGTTGCCTATATTACTTTATGTATGGCACAAAAATTGGTGAATAGAAAAACAATCCAGCAGCACAGGTTACTGCCTTTGAATCATATCCATGGTGTAATAGTTTTTATAAACACCTGCCCCAAAATGGGTAAAGTCCGCATTCAGCAAATGATCGCGATACTCTTTATCGTTTAACCATCCTTCCAGTACATCTGCTGCATCAATGTAATCGTACGCAATATTTTCGCCGAAGCTTTGAAAGTTGACGCCCCCTGCTCTTAATCGCTCAGAAACTTCGCCATATTCCTCCGATGTTGAGGAGAAATTATTGCTTTCAAACATGTCCACACTATGGGAATAAGCAGCTTCTGCTATTTTTTCATCCAGCTGCAGCGGTTCTGCTTTATGGCGGATACGGAAAATATTTGCCATCTCATGAACTTGCATTTCTAAATCACGTTCTAATTTCTTCTCATCGATTTCGATGTCATTTGGCGGCTCTAATAAATCCCCTCGAAATAATAGTTCATACGGCCGTATTTTAATTAAAGTCGGCGCATTCATTAAACGAATACTCGATAATTCTCCAGTAAATTTATCAATGTATAATTGCACAAAAACATTTTCAATGTGAATAAGCGGATTGGTATTAATTTCTTCCTCGGATAATTCAAAATGATAAGAGCTATCTTTATATTCGAAACTGATATTCGTATCGATAATATTCATTGCATAAATGTCTCCAATGGACTGCCCAATGTAAAATGGACTAATATCAACATCCTTACCGAGTGCATAAACGGTAACAGCCTTTCCTTTATCCATTCCGACTTGTAAATACTCATCCTGATTCTTATTGTAAATCCACCAATCATACCCATAGGCAGATAGATCCACCCTTGAAGGTTCACCTAGTTGTTTTCGGACCTCCTTCTTTGTACTTCCAATTAAACGAAATAATCCTTCTGTTTTAAAATGGATTGCAGACGACGGCTGAATGTTTTCATCTTGATTTTCATCCGAAACTGTATAGTCCTGATTATCAGGAACCCCTTGATTCTCCTTATCAGATACATTTATCCAAAAACCAATAGCAGCTACAGTCACTAAACTAATCATAATTCGAATAAAAGTTTTTAAGAGACTCACCTCCTCGCTGATTCTCTTTATTCGTCCATAAATGATCATTGCTTGCCATTATTATATCATTCCAGCTTTTCAATTTGATAGCGTGATGATTTCTAATTTTGAGAGCATCAAAATAATCGTTCTGGGGGCTTTTACATTTGGAGGATGATGGAACCGGAATCCACGCTTTGCATACAGAAAAGACACCTTAAAGGTGCCTTAATGTTGGATAAAATCTTGCTGCTCTGAAATATCGGTAAGAGCACTTCCTGCCTGTTGGTCTGTAAGTTGATTTATGGCGAAATCTCCCAGACTTACGATACCAATCAAGCGTTCACCTTCTACTACCGGCAAGCGTCTAATTTGCTGCTGCGCCATTAAATGGGCCCCTTCCGTTACATTAGCATCAGGTGAAATCGTATACAAGCTGTCACTCATGATCTCTCCTACTTTTGTTGAACCAGGCTTTTTCCCGGCCACACCACGAACAACAATATCCCTATCCGTAATCATCCCAATAAGTCTTTCCTCATCTACGATCGGGATAGCGCCAACATTGAGTTCCTTCATTTTTACCGCTACCTCATAGACATTATCCAACAAAGAACAGCATTCAATTTCATCTGTCATAATATCGCGAATTCTTTTCATTTCCCACTATTCCTCCTTATCATGTATCAAGACATAATCTAGTCTTAAATGTTCTTCTTTAATCATTTTCTCCACTTCATCACGTATTATGCAAACTCAGGGAAAATCACCCCCTGTTCCTTCATCCAGGGCACGCCATCTTTATAAAAAGATTATCTTTTCAGTCATTTTTCTTCCCGAAAATGGATTGCAACTTAATCGCTTTTCCACTATTATTAAATTTGGGTAAACTTTGTTGTGAAATTAACAGAACCATTTTCATGATTGAATGAAACCGAGGTTGTTGGGAGGGGTACAGGATGAAATTTGAAAACACAGGATTTGAAGGGTTAAAAGCTGATTTAAGACGCCTTGATGATGTAATGCTTGAATATGGGCTAGTCAGAGAAAGCCAATGGGATTATGACAGGGTTACATACGATCGAAAATTTGAATTAAATGAAGGCGTTTTCTATCTTCGCGTACAAGGGTATGCAGTTGAAGGGGATGTAGGCGCAAATAAAGCGCTGGTACAGCTTTTGACTCCATTACTGGGCAAATATTATTATCCGCATGGTGTCGAGTATGGCGAAGGAGAAAACTTCCCTAAATCCTTAGTGACACAATGTGAAACGATCTTAACAAATCTAAAAGAAGAAATCAGCGCAATTGCAAAAAAATAACTTCTTTTTAGAAAAGGTGCCGCGGAAAACCGCAGCACCTTTTTTTAATGCCTTCTTTAAAAACCTAGTATCGCTTTAATGACTGAAGTTGTATCGCCGCCATGATAAAACACATACAATAATAAGTAAACAACTACACCTGTAATAGCTGTACAAAACCATATTACACTTGTAGCAGGACCTATCTTACGATGGAAGGCAAAGTTATTTTTAAACCCAGTTACCAGCATCATAATTCCTAGCACTGCTCCAACTGTTGCCAATGTTATATGGAATATTAAAAAGACCGTATAATAAATCTTAATATCCTCTGGTCCACCAAAGGCCGTATTGCCGATAAATATCGTTCTGCTGGCATAAATAAGGAAGAAAATAACGGCAAACAAAGCTGCCAGCATCATTGTTTTTTTATGCGCTTCTCTTTTTCGCTGACGGATTAAGTTCCAGCCAATCGCAACGGTTATTGCACTAATGACGATAAAAGATGTACTTATCGTAGGTAAAATTGGTAAGTCCATGATGATTGCTTCCTCTCTAATTATGGATTAATGGATCAATCGTACTCTAGCTATTATAAGTTTAGTGGAGCAGTATAGGGAATACAAGAATAAACAGAATGTTTTCACACAATTTTACTATATCAGACTATTCTTTTACGAAAAGTGTGACATTCCTGCTTGACATTTATTTTATCACCCAAATGAAACCTCTCAACTACATGAATTGAGAGGTTTATTACAGGACAATATTTATTTTATAGAATAGGGGTCCAGATGGGAAACTTGCTGCTCCTCAGCTTCCTTTTGATCACTACGGTACCACTCATAAAAAACTCTGGCCAGCATAGCACCATAAATGACTTCCTGAATGATTTTCATCAACACGCCGCCAAGCTGCTGATCATGAAGGAGAGACATAGAGGCAAACATTTCAGGACCATTTATATTTAGGTTCGCCAATGTTCCGGCAGGCACGCACAGCTGCATTGCCTCCATCCATGCTTCCGGATCTGAATAGGCAGCATACATCGGTTGATCATTAAATATGATCAGCGCGCATGCAGGTGTTAATAGGACTCCACTGGCAAAAATATAAGCTACTTTCTTTAATCCGGAAAGGGTTTGCAATTTTTCTATTTTATTCAACAGCGGCCACCACATAAAAAGGGAGAACAAGAATAGTACACTTGTGTAAGCTGCATGAAGCCACATATCTGTTTTCACTAAATCAAAAATCAGCGGCATATGGTAGAGAGAGAACATGCCATTAAATAGAATAAGGGCAAGTAATGGTTTCGTAAAAAAAGTGAATAACCCTTTCAAAAACCTTACAGACCAAATTTTCTGCCAAACCCATGCAGGTATAGCCACGATCAAAATCGGCGGTATTAGTAAATATAAAAATGCCATTTGAATCATATGAGCATAGAACATGATATGCCCCATTAAGTCTAACGGAGACCCTTTTATCACATAGAGTAGGATCATAGCCGAAATAAACAGCATCCCTTGGGAAAATGTCAGCGGCTTACTTTCTTTAAATAAATACCTGTATTTAATCGTCAGGACAAAATAGGAAATTGTGAATAGGACAACAGCGATGAAGAAATAAGGACTCCATAACGCTCGAAAACCGAATACATCCAATGTCATTTATAGACTCACCACCCTTTACTTGTTTATTTTCTATAACGATAGACCTCTCGTGCCCACCATCTATCATATACATCAATTATACTGTCACAATGGTAAAAACTCAATTTAACGTCCTTTATCTCATGTGCTCACGGTAAAAGAAAAGGGAAATCAGCACAGCCGATCCCCCTTTTTTATTTCTCCAATAAAATGCTTTCTTACCACCAGATAATCGTAACAAAGGCTAATACGGTAATAAAAGCAATTAAAATCCCGCTGAACATGTATATGGCAGCTACTTCATGCCCTTTATGACTCATATGCATAAAATAATACAACTGATAGGCTACCTGTACAACTGCAAGCAAAACAATGAATGGTACAGTAAACCATGGTGAAAATCCATCATAAGCAACGGCGGTAAACGAGGCCAATGTCAGGAAAATCATTAAGGCGAAGGTAATTACCTGATGTTTCATTTCCTCCGCATTTTTCTTCCGCCGATAGTGTATATCATTGTGGTTAACCGAATTTAATTGTTCATTACTCATCAGATTATCCCACCATCCCCATCAAGTATACAACCGTAAAGATAAATACCCAAACGACATCAATAAAATGCCAATAAAGGCTGGCAATATAAAATTTAGGCGCATTGTACAGATTAAGTCCTCTTTTTGCATTACGAACCATTAAGGTTAGAATCCAGCATAACCCAAACGCTACGTGAGCTCCGTGGAATCCCGTCAGTGTATAGAACGCTGAACCAAAGGCGCTGCTCGTAAAGGTATGATGAAATTCATGCACATAATGATTAAATTCATAAATTTCCAGCGTTAAGAATGATGCCCCTAATAAAACGGTCACTCCCAGCCACACCATCATCTTTTTAAACTGAAAATTCTTCATGTGATAGATGGCATAAACACTTGTTAACGAACTGGTTAACAGGATCATTGTAGTGGCAAAAACAAGCGGCAGCTCAAATAGGTCAATTGCGAGCTTATGGTCCGCACTTGGTACTTTATCCTTTAAGGCCAGGTATGTGGCAAATAACGTGGCAAAGAGAACCGTTTCGCCGCCTAAGAAGAGCCAAAAACCTACAAATTTATTTTTCGCTTCTAACGTTTGCCGTTCGGGTGCAGCAGGCCATGTTTCAGCAGTCCATTTTTCTTCCGCCATCATTATGCCTTCCCCCCTTTATCATTGCTATCCATTAAATCTTCTTTATGGATATGAAAACCGTGATCATCTTTTACAGAACGGAATGCCATCGATGCAAAAGTAATAACAAGCCCGATGATAAAAGTAATAACCCCTGCCGGATTTCCGAACACATCATCTTTTTCCATATTATATTGGAACATCGCACCAAATGCAGTAATAAACAATCCTAAACTAATCATAAATGGATTAAAGGAAGAGTTCGGCATATGAATATCTCCAAGCGGCTCAGCAGGTGTCAGTTCCTTTTTGCCTTCCATTTTTTCAATCCAGTATGGATCTAATCCGCGTACAAGCGGTGTTTGTTTAAAATTATAGAAAGGAGGCGGTGATGCAATTGCCCATTCAAGCGTTCGTCCATCTTCCCATGGATCGTTGCCTACTTTCTCATTTTTAACACAAGTAATAATGACATTGATCACCGTGATAATAACTGCGACTGCCATAACAAAGGCACCAATCGTACTAATTAAGTTCGCAGTTTCCCAGCCCTGATTAGGAAGGAAGGTAAATACACGGCGCGGCATCCCCATTAAACCAAGGAAATGCTGAATAAAGAATGTTAAATGGAAACCGATTAAAAATAACCAGAAAACAATTTTACCTAATGTTTCATTCAACATAGTACCAAACATTTTCGGCCAGTAAAAATGAGTTGCAGCTAAGAGAGCAAACACAACACCACCGACAATAACATAGTGGAAATGCGCTACGATAAAATAACTGTCATGGTATTGATAGTCTGCTGGTGCAGCTGCCTGCATAACTCCCGTTACTCCCCCCATAACAAAGGATGGGATAAATGCCACGGCGTATAACATTGGAGTTGTAAATTTTATGCTTCCGCCCCACATTGTGAACAGCCAGTTAAAGATTTTAATTCCTGTCGGAACCGCAATGGCCATCGTGGCCACAGAGAAGATAGCATTCGCAACCGGACCAAGTCCTGTTGTAAACATATGGTGAGCCCATACCATGAATCCCAAGAATCCGATTAACATGGTAGCAAAAACCATGGATGAATATCCGAATAGTCTTTTTCTTGAGAATGTTGAAAAAATTTCCGAGAAAATTCCAAAGGCAGGTAACACTAAAATATATACCTCAGGATGTCCAAAAATCCAAAAAATATGTTCATAAATGATCGTGTTTCCGCCGCCTGCTACATCAAAGAAATTTGCTCCGAACAAACGATCAAAGGTTAGTAAAAACAACCCGACAGCCAGCGGTGTAAAGGCAAATAAAATTAAAGTCGATGCGACAAATGTTGTCCAGGTAAACAAAGGCATTCTCATGAAAGTCATTCCTGGTGCACGCATATTAATAATCGTAACCAAAAAGTTAATTCCTGACATTAAGGTTCCGAAACCGGATATTTGCAGACCAATAGTATAAAAATCAATCCCATGCCCCGGTGATTCGAGTGATAGTGATGCATAGGATGTCCATCCGGCATCTGGTGCACCGCCTAAAAACCAAGAAAGGTTCAAAAATATTCCACCAAAAAGAAACAACCAAAAACCTAAAGAGTTTAAAAATGGAAACGCAACATCCCGTGCCCCAATTTGCAATGGCATAATCGCGTTCATAAAGGCAAACAACAACGGTGTTGCTGCCAAGAAAATCATCGTTGTTCCATGCATGGTTATAATTTCATTAAATAATCCGGCACTAACAAAATCATTATCAGGTTTCATCAGCTGGATACGAATCATCATCGCTTCTAATCCACCGATAACAAAGAACAGTGCCCCAGCAATAAAATAAAGGTGTGCAATCTTTTTATGGTCTACCGTTGTTAAATAGTCCCACAAAAAAGCGCCAAGCCCTTTTTTTTGTGCATAGGTACTCACAATTAGTCCTCCCTTTTACAGCATATTCCCCTTTTTAATCTTGTACTTTTAAAGTCATTAAGTACTTCGTCAACGCATCAAGCTCTTGTTCTGACAGTGCGTTATAAGCCCCTGTCATTTTATTGCCCGGCTTATAGCTTTCTGGGTCCCGAATCCATTTTTTTAAGTTTTCTTCATTATGTTCAAGGACACCGGCAATCGTCGTACGTTCACCAAAGTTTGTTAAATTTGGCGCTAACCTAGCAGCTTCAGGTGTTGCATTGCTTGGTGTAACAGCATGGCAGCCCATACAGCTCTTGTTAAATACGTCTTGCCCCTGGCTTGCCAAATCTGTTGCAGCCTGCTCAGGTTCTTTTACATCCTGCATATCCGCTACCCATTGATCAAATTCGGCGCGCGGTACTGCCTTTACTTTAAAATCCATTAATGCATGTGATGGACCGCAAAGCTCAGCACATTTCCCATAAAAAATATTGTTTGCTTCACTGGCTTTTTTGCTGTCGAATTCAAGCCAGAATTTGTTTGAATTATCAGTATTTACATCCACTTTTCCACCGGCAGCAGGAATCCAGAATGAATGCTTGACATCAGATGCTTTTAAGTTAAAGTAAACCTTTTCATCTGTTGGTACAACTAGTTCCTGTCCTGTTACGATTTTTTCATTTGGATACTCAAACTCCCACCAGTATAGGTTAGCACGTACATTTACGACGAGCGCATTGGAGTTTTGCTTATCCATTTCTTTCGTATCAGCTAAATTGAAGGTTGCAGCTACTGTTGGAACCGCAAGGATTAAAAGTAAAAGAATTGGAATAGCAGTCCAGATGATCTCTAATTTGTGATTTCCTTCAACTTGCTTTGGAATTTTGTTGTCTTTTCTTCGAAACTTTATTACGACTATTAAGAATATTAAGACAACTATAGCGATAACTCCCACCATAATAGCAGTACTTAAGGCCATTAGATCATACTGCTTTTTTGCTACTTCACCAGCTGGCCTTAATGCTGAGATAAAAGGTTCACCGCAGCCGGAAAGCATAAGCGCCAGCACCGATAATAACGGTATAAGACGCCAATTTGACAGTCTTTTCATTGCTTCATCATACCCCTCTTTCGTGATAAATTTCTTAAAAATATGGTAAAATTCTTTCAAACTTTAATATATAACTTAAAGCCAGAAAGAATCTCCTCACTACCTTATCAAAAAAACAGTATAATTATGTATTTGCATCCTATTATGTCTATCGTTCTCCTGATAACAGATAATGTATAGGTCTTATATGTAATTTATTTACATATAAGACCTATACACCACAGAAGTTTATTTGTCAATTTTTTAGCAAAAAAACATTATATGAGTGTGACAATTACCATAGCGACAAATATGATAGTAAGATATTGTAATGAATAGATGAACATGACTCTTGCCCATTTCATGTCGTCTTTAAACTTATTTGTATAAATACCAGCTAAAATCCAGCCGATATTTAAGACACTTGCAAGGATCACAAATGGCAAACCTAATTCAGACATGAAAAAAGGAAGAGGTATCAACGCAGCTATCCAACAATAAATATGAATTTTGGTTGTCGCAAATCCCTTGACTACTGGAAGCATCGGAATACCGGCTTTGCGATATTCTTCAGAACGCCTCATAGCTAGTGCATAAAAGTGCGGCGGCTGCCAGGCAAACATAATCAAAAATAACATCCAGGCCATAATATCTAGATTTGGATCTACTGCAGCCCAGCCAATTAACGGCGGAACCGCTCCGGAAACACTGCCGACAATTGTATTTGAAACATGACGACGCTTAGACCACATAGAATATACTACTACATAACTAAAAACACCAATGAGGCCGATAACAGCCGCAGTAATGGTTGTTAACAATAAAAAGATAAGTCCAATTAAAATCAATCCAATACCCATGACAGCTACTTTAAAAGGTTTTACTTTTCCTGTTACTGTCGGTCTTGATTTTGTTCGCTCCATAAGATGATCAATATCACGATCAATATAGTTATTCAGCGAACAGGACCCGGCCATGATAAGTGCTGAACCTATCATAGAATAAAATAAAATATCTAGATTTGCAAAAAACCCCTTATCTAAAAACTGTAAAGCTAACCAGAAACCTGTAAATGCAGTAATTAGGTTCGAATTGACAATACCAATTTTTATCAATGCAAGAAAATCTTTCCACATAGTTGTTTTCGGTATGTCTGTTGCTAGAGAACCTTTATCTCCAGGTATGACCGCTTTTGTAAGTGTCCTCGAATTAGACATAACTCTTCCTCCCTTTTTCGCTATTACAAATATCACACCTTCCCTTATTATTAATATAAGCCATTCTAAGCAACAATTCCATCCTTGCTTTTCATGCCAATATTTCGGGAATGCAAAGTAATAACGATTGCGGATTCTTATATTACTACAATTACAATGTTGTTAATTACCGACATTTTAATCAATTTCGGACCTTTCTTGTCTATTAAAACATATTATACCCTGTTTTGTGAATTTTTTTTGTATAATTTGTGAAAAAATAATGACAAATGAAATTATTTCTCTTTAAAATGTGTCGTTTTAGTGACATAATAAAAAAACAATTCCAAGTTTACCATCAGGCTTTTCCTGCATCTTTCATTAAATTTTATGAATAAGTAAACTTGTGAATAAAAACTTCTAAAAACTGTCACAATTTTTTCAGCTATTTTACCAATTATTCTATGAATTTTAAAGGAAAAAGCTATATTTTTCAATAAATTCAAAATATTTTCCCTATATGATCTTTCATATTTTTATAAAATCGGATATGATCAACTAGATTATAATTTTTGTTGAACTAATAGTAAGTAGGTGAAAAGGTTTGCATCGTGCTCTCAAATGGTTATCTGTTTTAACTACAATTGGAATGCTCTTTATTTTAATTGGAGGTGCACTGGTTACCAAAACAGAATCAGGAATGGGCTGCGGACGCTCTTGGCCGCTTTGCCACGGAAAGCTTGTTCCCGATGAAATAACCAGTGAATTAATTATTGAATTAGCCCATCGTGTGGTATCCGGCTCTGTCGGCTTATTGGTCATCGTTTTATCGATAATGGCATGGCGCACGATTGGACATATCCGAGAAACCAAATTTTTGACTGTAAGTTCTATTCTCTTTTTAGTCTTACAGGGTCTTCTTGGTGCAGCAGCAGTAAAATGGGGTCAATCAGATTTTATCCTTGCGCTCCACTTTGGAATATCGTTGATTTCTTTCGCCACTGTATTTCTGTTAACTCTGCTCATTTTTGAAATAGATAAAAAATTTGATGCTGAGAAATTGATTCTTGATGTCCGATTAAAAAAGCATATTTTTGCTGTTACGATTTACAGTTATTTCGTTGTTTACACAGGTGCACTTGTGCGTCATGTGAATGCAAGCCATGTGTGCCGTGATTGGCCGCTATGCCGTAATGATCAATTAATTCTTCCGACCAACCTTTACGAATGGGTTCAAATGGGTCATCGAGCTGCAGCAGGATTTATCTTTATTTGGATTTGTTATATTACCTTTTTTGCAGTGAAAAATTATCGGCAGCAAAAAGTTATTTATTGGGGTTGGATCATCTCTTTTATACTAGTTTCTTTACAGGTCATTGCAGGTGCTTTCATCGTCATTCTGCCGCTTTACAGTCTGTATATTGCGCTTGCCCACGCACTATTCATTACATGTTTATTTGGAATGTTGAGCTATTTTGTTCTGCTCTCATACAGAAGTAAAATAAACGCAAATGTGTCTCAACAGCACTCTACGAATAAAGAATCATTGTCGAAGTAAAAAAGAGCTGCGAATTCGCAGCTCTTTTTTACTTTACTTTTCCAATTCAATCAGTAAATCTCCATTTTGAATGGCTTCACCATTTTGAACATAAATGTCCTTGATGGTTCCTGAGAATGGAGCCTGAACAGTTGTTTCCATTTTCATGGCTTCTGTAATAACGAGATGATCCCCTTTTTCTACCTTTTCACCTTTCTCAACTAGTACTTTGATTACTGTACCAGGCATGGTAGCAGAGAGATGACTTGGATTTTTCGGATCTCCTTTTACTTTCGTAGCAACTGTTGACTTGATGCTTTCATCCTTAATAACCACTTCACGGGTTTGACCGTTTAATTCAAAGTATACAACCCGGGTTCCATCTGGATGCGGCTGACCAACTGATACAAGCTTCACGATTAGTGTTTTACCTGTTTCAATTTCCACTTCAATTTCTTCGCCAAGACGAAGACCATAGAAGAATGTAGGTGTATCCAAAACAGAGATATCTCCGTATTGTTCAACTGCTTTTACATAATCAACAAATACTTTTGGATACAAGGCATAGGCAAGAAGATCATGATCAGTCACTTTTTTGCTTACTTCATTTGTTAATTCCTCGTTTAATGCAGCAAAATCTACTGGTTCAAGAAGCTCTCCAGGACGAACCGCGATTGGTTCTTTTCCTTTCAGCACAACCTTTTGTAATTGTTCAGGGAATCCGCCTTGAGGCTGTCCAAGATATCCGGATAATAATTCAATCACAGAATCAGGGAAATCAATGGTATCACCTTTTGTTAATACATCTTCTTCAGTTAAATTATTTTGCACCATAAATAACGCCATATCTCCAACAACTTTAGAAGAAGGAGTTACCTTAACAATATCTCCAAGCATTTGGTTTACAGTAGCATACATTCTCTTAACGTTATCCCATTCATCACCAAGACCGACTGCTTTTGCCTGCTGCTGCAGGTTGCTGTACTGTCCGCCAGGCATTTCGTGCTGGTAAACTTCTGTATGCGGAGATTTCATACCAGATTCGAAATCCTGATAGTATTTACGAACATCTTCCCAATAATGCGAAAGAGTTTCTAATGATTCAATACTAACATTTGGTTGGCGATCTTTACCCTCCAAAGCATAGTAAAGTGTGTTAGCACTTGGCTGTGATGTCATTCCGGCCATTGTACTGATGGCTACATCGACAATATCAACTCCAGCTTCAATCGCCCTTGCATACGTATAAATTCCGTTTCCGCTCGTATCATGTGTATGAAGGTGAATTGGAATATTTACGCTGTCTTTTAATTCTGAGATTAAACGATACGCTGCCTGCGGCTTTAATAAGCCGGCCATATCTTTAATGGCTAAGATATGAGCACCTTGTGCCTCTAATTCTTTAGCCATATTTTTATAATAATTAACATCATACTTGCTTCTCATTGGGTCTGAAATATCTCCGGTATAACAAACAGCAGCTTCGGCAATTTTTCCTGATTGTCTTACTGCGTCAATGGCGACTTCCATCCCTTTAATCCAGTTTAGGCTGTCGAAAATACGGAATACATCGATTCCCGCTGCAGCTGATTTGGCCACAAATTCACGAATGACATTATCCGGATAGTTTTTATAACCTACGGCATTTGAAGCACGAAGCAGCATTTGGAATAATACATTTGGAATCTGCTTCCTTAATGTTTCTAATCTTACCCATGGATCTTCCTTCAAGAAGCGATAAGCTACATCAAATGTTGCACCGCCCCACATCTCCATTGAGAATAATTCAGGAAGCAATTTAGCTGTCGGTTCAGCAATATTTTTGAACTCATTCGTTCTAATCCTTGTTGCTAATAATGATTGGTGTGCATCACGGAAGGTTGTATCGGTTAATAATACTTCTTTCCGATTTTTTACCCATTGTACAAGACCATCTGCACCCTGTGCGTCTAAGATTTGTTTTGTTCCATTTTTTGTTTCTAAGTCTGAAGCAATCTTCGGAATTCTTGGCTTGTCAAAAACAGGACGTTTTTTCTTTTCAATTCCTGGGAATCCATTGATCGTGACCGTTCCAATATAGTTAAGCATTTTTGTTCCACGGTCTTTGCGCTTTTCAAAAACAAATAGTTCCGGCGTCTCATCAATAAAGGATGTATCGTAATCACCATTGCGGAACTTCTCATGATTGACCACATTGATCAGGAATGGGATATTCGTTTTAATACCGCGAATCCGGAATTCATGAAGGTTACGTACCATTTTGATGGCAGCCTGCTCAAATGTATGGGCATGTGTGGTAACTTTCACAAGTAATGAATCATAGTGCGGTGTAATGACAGAACCTTGGTAGGCATTTCCTGCATCAAGCCGTACGCCAAAGCCTCCGCCTGAACGGTAAGCATTTATTTTACCTGTATCCGGCATAAAGTTATTTAAAGGATCTTCAGTTGTTACACGTGATTGAATCGCATAGCCAAGTGTAATAATGCCTTCTTGATTTGGGATATCAATCTCTTTGCCATGAAGGTCAAATCCTTCCGCAACAAGAATTTGCGTCTGAACAATATCAATTCCTGTGATCATTTCAGTTACAGTATGTTCTACCTGTACACGAGGGTTGACTTCGATAAAATAAAATTCATTCCCGGAAACTAAAAATTCAACCGTTCCGGCATTTATATAATTCACATTTTTCATTAAATGAACAGCTGCATTATTGATTCTGTTACGTAAGTCCTCAGAAAGCGATACACTCGGAGCAATTTCAACTACTTTTTGATGACGACGCTGAATGGAGCAGTCACGTTCATATAGGTGAACAATATTTCCGTGAGCATCTCCGATAATTTGAACTTCGATATGCTTTGGTTTACTAATGTATTTTTCAACATAAACTTCATCATTACCGAAAGCAGCCTTTGCTTCTGATTTTGCACGGTCATATGCTTCCGCTACTTCATCAACGCTGTTGACAATCCGCATACCTCTGCCGCCGCCGCCCAATGACGCTTTGATGATAATAGGGAAACCATGTGTTTCGCCAAAGTTCCTTACATCATCCAGACTGTTTACAGGACCGTCCGAACCCGGAATAACAGGAATATTCGCTTTAATAGCCTGTTCTCTTGCTTTAACTTTATCACCAAACATGTCAAGGTGTTGAGACTTCGGTCCAATAAAAATAATGCCTTCTTCTTCACATCTTTTTGCAAAGTCGATATTTTCTGATAAAAATCCATATCCAGGATGGATGGCATCTACTTCGTTTTCTTTTGCTATTTCAATGATACCTTCGATATCAAGATACGCATCGATCGGTTTTTTTCCTTCTCCTACTAAATAAGCTTCGTCGGCTTTATAACGATGCAGGGAAAGAGAATCCTCTTTTGAATAAATCGCAACTGTACGAATATCCAATTCGTCACACGCTCTAAAAACGCGAATAGCAATTTCCCCTCTATTCGCGACTAAGACTTTATTGATGCGTCTGCTCACTTAAAAAACACCTCATTTATTTAAAAATTTTTGGCCTTGTTATTGATTATTTGTTGAACGTCATTATACAGCCCGCTTTACTATTTTTTATTAAGCGGGCTCGTAACATGCGTATCATTAAGAAATAAATTTATTCTCTATCAACAAACTTGTAACCCAGCCATTTATAAAAAACGCAGGGAAGTTACCCCCCACGTTTATTTACGAAAATAATAGGTTTGTCTTGCCCCATCCTTCGTCTTCTCAGAAGGCGATTTGACATCTTTACGCTTATATTTTTCTTCATAATTTACAAACATAGAGATATTCACAAGAATCCCCATTGCAATAGATAATTGCAATAGCGAGGAGCCCCCGTAACTGACAAATGGCAGTGGAACTCCTGTTAAAGGAATAACTCCTGAGATGCCGCCTAAATTAATAAAGGATTGAATGCCAATCATTGATGATATTCCAATGGCAAGAAGGCTGCCAAACGGGTCTTTGCACCTTACTCCGACAAAAATCCCCTTTAAAATGATGTATCCTAAACATACTAATACAAATGCAACACCAAAAATCCCCAATTCTTCTGCAATGACAGCCATAATAAAATCCGTATGCGACTCAGGGAGATAACCTAGTTTTTGAATACTTTGCCCCAATCCAACACCTTTTAATCCGCCCGAGCCAATAGCGATATAGGAATTAGCTAATTGCCACCCTACTCCCTGCTCATCAGTAAAAGCATTTTTATAGGCGAGGAAACGTCCAAGGCGGACATCAGAGAAAATCTCTTTCCTCATAATAATGGCAGTTGGAATGATGAGCACTAAACCAATTCCGGTCAGCCTCATAATATTTCGCAGGCTCATCCCGGAACAGCAAATCACCGTGGCCGCAATTAAAAAGATAATAAAGGCTGTACCAAAATCCGGCTGAGCTGCTACCAAAATACAAGCAAAAACTACATAGACTAAAGGAGGCACTACCCCCTTGTTAAATTCATTTATGTAGGGCTGTTTCTTTGCGTAAACAGCAGATAAATACATAATAACACATAATTTGACAAATTCCGAAGGTTGGAGCTTTGAAGTACCGATTTTAAACCAACTTTGCGCGTTCCCGGCTACATGTCCAAAGATAAACAAGGCACTTAACCCGAAAAGCGAGCCAAAAACGATCAGCATCAAAAATTTATTACTTTGATACAGTTTATACGGAATAATGGCAACAAACAAAAATACAGCCGCCGAAACAATTAAATTAAAGCGCTGCTTCTGATAAAAATGGTCACTTGCTACTTCGTATACCTGAACCGCCGAAACCATGCTGGCACTATATACCATAATTAGACCGAAAATCGTTAACATCGCTAGGACAACAATAAACGAATAATCATATGATTTCAGAATTTTTTTTAACATCCAACCTCTTCCCTCGTCTTAAAAGTTGTATTACTTATTCTACTATACTATCAAATATCCTGCCTATCCGAGAGAAGAAAAGAGTAATTTAACCGATGTGTTGGTATTTTATACTACATAATACTAGTTAATAAGAAGTTACGCAATAAAGAATTTTCATTTTCAATGCATATTCTTATTATATAATATAGGATGACCGAGGTTAAACTCTATTGTTCAAAAAGTAACATAGTAAATTGGAAAAAAAACTCAAACAAGGAAAGCCATTGTTTGAGTTTTTTGCTTATTTTTTTATGGCAGCCTCGTGCAATAGAAGCAGTTCTCTTTCCAATTCATTCAGGAGATTTTTTCCTTCCTGTTCATCGACTAGACCAAGACGGACAGCAAAATCAATTTCGCGCGATAATCCAAACATTTGCGTGTCTAAAACATCTTCATAAAGCGGACATTGCGGCATAGTAAGATTATCCATCTGCACTTGAATAAGCTTTAATATTTTCACAGCATCAGCTTTCAGTAGCGCACCCGCTTTTTCTTTATTACTATCAACAGTCATTTCAGAAGCCAAAACTGATCCCCCCGTATCCGAGCGATTATCTTGTCTTTAAATTTTAAACTTTAATATCAAAAAAAGCAACTACTATAAGAAGATTATCCCATCTTTAGGGCATATCCCCTTATCTTCTTTTGCCGAGGTGCACGAAATGACAGCAAATTATTATTTTTGTATACTTTAAATAGCCTTAAACGAAGGAGGACAACTATGGAGAAGATCATTACGGTTCATGGAAAGGTTAGGTTTCCCATCACCATTGATCCGAGTGTCTGGATTTTTGATGATCGTAAAATTGATTTAGACATTTATTTTGAACAACACAAAGGGGATATCGATACATTAGAGGATTACACCAGGAACATTTCAAAGCATTGGGATCAGGAAATATTGGAGGGTGCTGCTCCTCCGGACACAGAACCAACCAGAAAAAAATATTTAAAAGAAATTTTATTAACCGGTACTTTCGGAATGCCTTTTAAACCCTTTCTGCAAAATGCCGAGCCGTTAGAAGAGGCTAAACAGGTAATCATTGTCACTAGCGAAGAGGAAACAGCGGTTCCGATTGCTCAAGCGCAGGAAATGATTCTCAAGTTTTCCCAAAATGGAAAACCGTTAACAGAAGATGGACCGGTACACCTTTTATTCAATGATGGGAGCAATAAACAGGATCCAATCAAACATGTAACAGGTTTCAGACTGGAATCCTGATACATTTAAGGAGAGAAAACAGCTGCTTTCTCTCCTTTCTTTTTTAAAGTAAGTCAGCAGCCAGCTGGGCAATCCCCGATCTTTCCCCTTTGATCAGTTTGACGTGACCAGAAATCTGCTGATCCTTAAAACTTTCGACCACATATGTAAGACCGTTGTTATATGCGTCTAAATAAGGATGATCGATTTGCTCCGGGTCACCCATTAGGACAATTTTACTTCCCTCTCCTACCCTTGTTAAGATGGTTTTTACCTCATGCTTTGTTAAATTTTGCGCTTCATCAATAATGATAAACTGGTCAGGGATACTTCTCCCCCTTATATACGTTAAAGCCTCGACTTCAATAGAACCCATGCCGGCTAAGATCGCCTCTAATTCGCCCGGTTTCTTTGCATTAAACAAGTATTCAAGATTATCATAAATAGGCTGCATCCAAGGCCGCAGCTTTTCCTCTTTTTCCCCTGGCAGAAAGCCGAGATCCTTTCCTACTGGAACGATCGGGCGGGCTACGAGCAGCTTTTTATATTCTCCCAAATCCTCCGTTTGCATTAATCCTGCTGCAAGAGCGAGTAATGTTTTCCCGGTCCCTGCTTTTCCAATTAATGTAACCAGCGGCAGATCCCTTCTTAACAGCAATTCAACAGCCATCGTCTGTTGGACATTACGCGGTTTGATCCCCCATATATGATCATGATCAAAAATTAGTTTTTTTACTTTCGCCGCGTGTTTATCGACCATTCCGACAGCAGATGATGATGAACCAAGCGCATCCTTAAGCAGGATAAATTGATTAGGATAAAAAGGGTGGTTTGCTACATCCACTAACGGTAATTCCCCTTTTTCATAAAATCGGTTTAAGATTTCTGTCCCGATAAAAATCTTGAGGAAGCCGGTATAAATATGATCATTTTCAACGACTCTGTCACTGAGAAAATCCTCCGATACCAGTCCAATTGCATCCGCCTTCACCCGGACCAATGCATCCTTACTGACTAATATTACCTGACGCCCGTTCTCCTTTGTATCTTCTTCAAGTGACAGGTTTTTCGCAACGGCCAGAATTCGATTATCGTTCGTTTTTTCAATAAAAATCTCCTGCAGTTGATGGAATGAACGATGATTCAATTCAATTCTTAAGCCCCCGCCATTTTCAAACGGTATTCTTTCGTGAAGCTTACCGTTCGCCCTTAAACCATCGATAATCCTAGATACTTGACGGGCATTTCTTCCGATTTCATCCATATATCGTTTTTTTGAATCCACTTCTTCTAGTACGACCGCTGGGATCACAACCTCATTATCTTCAAATGAGAAAATTGAATTTGGATCTTGTAATAACACATTAGTATCTAAAACGTATATTTTGCTCAATCCGATGCCTCCTGCTCCTATGTGTTTTTATTACTGTGATGCGCTTATCTTTCTATTTTGGCGAAAAGCTTCTTTCATTGTTTTGCCTCTCGTAAAGCACACAGCTATTTGCAGTCAAGTTTTTAGATATCGCAGGGTTTCAAATTTTAGGTCACGGAGCCTATAAGCGAAAGTTTTGTTTTCAGGATGTCACTCTCCTTATTTTCTGTACAACTTTTGTTCGATTAGAACTTTGATAAAATATATGTTTTTTCGCATAAAGATAGAAGATATTTTGCACAATAACCAGTAATGATTTCAATAATTACTTTATAAAGGCATCGTTTTAGGAAATTCAAGCTTATTATTTAGGAGGTTCGTAATCGTGAGGGCATGTATGATCATTATTTTAAGTCTTTTAATCCTCAGTGGATGTAATACTAAAAATGAAATTTCAGAGCAGCATGATCAGGTCATTGACGTTAAAAATAGTACGATCCAAGAGGTGGATAAAGAAACTGGGCAGGAGATCTCAAAACATTTGGTTAGTCTTGCGTCAAGTATGCCGAATGTTCATGATGCCACTGCTGTTGTTCTCGGGAGATATGCCATTGTTGGAATTGATGTAGATAAAAATTTAGATCGCTCCGAAGTAGGATCGATAAAATATTCTGTTGCCGAAAGTTTAAAAAAGGATCCTCACGGGGCACGGGCAGTAGTAGTTGCTGATCCAGATATAAATGCTCGTTTGAAAGAAATATACACTGATATGCAAAATGGGAAACCCGTCCAGGGAATTATGAATGAATTAGCTGATATTTCAGGACGGTTAATGCCGGAAATTCCAGCTGATATGGTGGAACCATCCCCTGCTAATCATCCTACTGAAAAGCCAAAACAAACGCTCAATGGTACCCAAAGGCAAAACCTAGAAAACCAGCAGCAGGAGCAGTCAAATCATCATAAATAAGACTTTGGTGAATCTGGTTAACGAGAAGAAACCATACGTACCTTGCAAATTCCCATTCAAAAAGCTTAGTCAAAAGAAGACTAAGCTTTTTTCATTGCTTGCATAACCTGATTATCTAATTTTTTTGCCGCATTTAAATCATACGTCTTGTCATATTCGGGCAGAACTGTTATTTTTGAACCATAGAACATAACATCTCTTACTTCTTGAATATCTAATTTTATTAACGCCAGTTTTAACGGAACATCTTCCAGCTTTTCCTGGATAATTTTTGCTTCTCCGCTTATGGAGTACGTTGATTCATTGGCCATAAGATTCAGGACGATTTTTGCGTTATGTTTAATGTTTTCTACAATACGAGAACGATTATCAACAGAAAACAGTATCGTCTGCTCACTTTGGGCATACACCCATGAAATAGCACTGACATTTGGAGCTCCTGTCTCATAATCAATTGTTGAAAGAAGAACTAAACGTTCCTTTTGCAAATAATCAACTAATGGCTGCAGTAATTTTGGCTCAACTTGATTTACCATATTTTAGCCCCCTTCTTCATATTTTCATCATATTATGAAAGCATTGTACTTTCAACTGTTTTGCCATATGAAACCATGCATTCGCTCCTTCTAGTGAGATAAATTCGAAACTATTATAAACATATTATATAATAAACATACAATCATTCCTGTGACTCCTGCGGCAAATGAAATGCTAAAGAATTGAATATAGAGGTGTAATCATGAGAGTAAAATGTGTAATTTGCGATACAATCGAATCTATTGATGATAATTCCTTCCAGGCGAAACGGCTGCGCAACCGGCCGATAAACACGTATATGTGTAAAGCGTGTTCCGATCGAATCACAGAAAGAACACAAAAACGAATTGCCTCCGGAAATTTCCATTTGTACCGAAGCAAAAAAAATCCCGATGACTGGGATTAATAAAAAATCCTCCAGATGTGCTGGAGGATTTTTTATTCCGGATAGATGGTATACCGATCAGGAGCTTCGTTAATTTGATTCATCATTACTTCAATTAAATCCCTCGGAAAACGCAGTTTTTCCTGCTTTCCGCCCTTTATAAAGGATACATAATACATCTGTTCATCCTTTTCAATGGTAATGTCAGCAAGAGCATGTTCCGTCTCAAGGATCGAGAAAAACATTTTTTCCGTTTCTACAGCCGCTAAATCTCTTGGTCTGGCATCACTCACCACTTTTATCGTTAACCAATTGTAGACTGCATCCTGAATGGATTCCATCACAATCCCCCTCGTATCACTTCATTTATTGTGCATTTTTATGACGATGTAAACGGATCTTGTAAATTACTAATATTAAGACCGCAACGACTAGACCTTCAGCAATTGGAAGGAAAATACCTAAGAAAGTTAAAAACGTACAACCAAAAATTAAAAAGAGATAAATAATCACTGATTTCAATAAAGGTAATTTCTGTGCAAACCCTAGTTTATAGACAATGATACTTAAAATCAAGATCGTAAGATACAGAAGCCACATTCCAAGATCCGGATGTTCATTCACTTTAAATAAAGCAGCAAAAAAAGATAATCTCTCTGTTATGTCCATCGTTCTTCCCCCTTCTATCTAAAATCCACTATACTATGTATAAACATTTGATTCAATTATACTTTATTTATTAAGGCAATCGTAAATACGAAAGGGAGACGATATTTTCCGTCTCCCTTTTGCCTGCCTTTATGCCAATTCAGCAGATTTTTTCTTTTTCTCTGCTTTCTCACGTTCACTCTTATTCAATATCTTTTTACGCAGACGGATAGATTGCGGTGTTACCTCACAATATTCATCTTCATTCAAGTATTCCAGTGATTCTTCCAACGTTAAAATACGCGGTTTTTTAATTGTGTTCGTTTGATCCTTAGTTGCTGAACGAACATTTGTCTGCTGCTTCATTTTTGTAATATTTACCGCTAAGTCATTTTCACGAGTATGTTCGCCGACAATCATTCCCTCGTAAATCTCTGTACCCGGCTCAACAAAAATGGTGCCCCGGTCCTCTACCTGCATAATACCGTAGGTGGAAGCTTTTCCATTTTCCATGGAAACCAAAACCCCTTGGCGTCTTCCGCCAACTTGGCCAGACTGCATCGGCTGGTAGCTGTCAAATGAATGGTTAATAATACCAAATCCGCGTGTTAATGTTAAAAACTCTGTTGTATACCCGATTAAACCTCTGGCTGGCACATTGAATATCAGACGGACCTGACCACTGCCATTATTGATCATATCGAGCATGTCGCCTTTACGGAATCCCATTGACTCCATAACTGCTCCTGTATGCTCTTCAGGAATATCGATTTGAACTCTTTCAACCGGCTCACAGCGAACCCCGTCTATAACCCTAACAATTACTTCCGGTTTTGATACTTGGAGCTCATAGCCTTCACGGCGCATATTTTCAATCAGGATGGACAAATGCAGTTCTCCACGTCCCGATACGATCCATGCATCAGGTGAGTCTGTATTGTCCACACGAAGACTGACATCGGTATGAAGCTGCTCACGAAGTCTCTCTTCAATTTTTCTAGATGTAACGTATTTTCCTTCACGTCCGGCAAACGGGCTGTTATTCACAACAAATTCCATTTGCAGCGTTGGTTCATCAATTCTTAATACCGGCAGTGCCTCTTGATGCTCAATCGGACATACTGTTTCGCCAACATTGATGTCTTCCATACCGGAAACCGCCACTAAGTCTCCTGGAAAAGCTTCTTCAATTTCAACACGTTTTAAGCCAAAAAAGCCCATAAGTTTAGTTACGCGGAAATTTTTCACCGTTCCATCAAGCTTCATGAGTGCAACCTGTTGACCGACTTTCATCGTTCCGCGGAAAACACGGCCGATCCCAATTCTGCCGACAAACTCATTATAGTCTAAAAGAGCCACTTGGAATTGCAGCGGTTCGTCCCGGTTATCCTCAGGTGCAGGAATATGGTCAATAATCGTATCATACAGCGCCTGCATGTTTTCATCTTGTTTCTCCGGATCAATGCTTGCTGTTCCATTAATACCAGATGCGTAAATAACAGGGAAATCCAACTGGTCTTCATCCGCACCTAATTCAATAAACAAGTCAAGCACCTCGTCAATAACCTCGAGCGGACGGGCAAAATCACGGTCAATTTTGTTCACAACCACAATCGGTGTTAAACGCTGTTCCAGTGCTTTCTTTAGAACAAATCGTGTTTGCGGCATACAGCCTTCATAGGCATCAACGACTAAAAGAACACCGTCAACCATTTTCATGATCCGTTCTACTTCTCCGCCGAAATCAGCATGCCCAGGTGTATCAAGAATATTGATTTTCTTATCTTTATATTGAATGGCAGTATTTTTCGCTAAAATAGTGATACCGCGTTCTCTTTCAATATCGTTTGAATCCATTGCACGCTCTTCTACATGCTCATTTGACCTGAATGTACCTGCTTGCTTTAACAATTGATCGACTAGCGTTGTTTTTCCATGGTCGACGTGGGCAATGATCGCAATATTACGAATATCCTCTCTGATCTTCAAAAAATTTCCTCCTACCTATAATAAGTAAAACATTTTCTATCTATAAAAGGGCTTTTTCTTGTCCCTTAAATGATCGTCAAACTAACTGCAACATTATATCACACTTAAAGTAGAAACCTAAAACTTTTTTGTGTAAAATATACATAGTCGTTAAAATAAAAATTGATTTAGAATTAGGAGCATCGTTCATGAAAAAATTCCATTGGATATTTTTATTATTAGCTTTTGCCGGTGCGGCATGCATAGTTGGGTTCGGAATTTCTGTAGCTGCAGAAAATATCGTTGGTGTCATCGTTTCTGCTATTCTGTTCATCTTCATTATGGGGTTTGGATTTATGAGGAAGAAAAAAATGAGGGAGAACGGTACTCTTTAACCGTTCCCCCCTTTTTTTGCCTTTAAGTTGAAGAGGATTCATCATAAGAAATGACCTAATTACCAATTCCCGTTGTTTAAATAATTTTTCAAAATCTCTTCGTACAGACCGGGTTTTGCGACAAGTACCGAGTTTTGTCCAAGTAAATTAATTGATTTCCCCGTTAAATCTGTTACGTATCCGCCTAATTCTTCTACCATTATTTTTCCCGCAGCAAAATCCCACGGTGCCAGCCGTAAAGTAATATAGCCATCAAGCCTTCCTGCCGCCACTGAAGCCATTTCCAACGCAGCCGAGCCGTATGACCTCGTTCCGCGAAGATCCTTTACAAGTGCACCGAGAATCGCTGGGTTAATGCGTGTATTCTTTGTCACCCAGGTGGTATTTAACCCAATAATCGCTTCCGGCACTTGGACGGTATCTAATTGCTCAAGAGGAAGATCATTCATAAACACACCATTCCCCCTGATGGTATGATATAGTTCATCACGGATTACGTCATAGATTAAGCCAATCCTCCCTATCCCATCTTCATATATCCCAATGGAAATAGCAAAGTTCCGCTGCATATGGACAAAATTGACGGTCCCATCGATGGGATCAATGAGCCAGACGATACCATCCAGTTGTGTTACTTTATCGCCAAACCCCTCTTCGCCTATAATTCGATGTCCAGGATACGTCTCCTTGATATTCTTGATAAAAAACTGTTCGATTGCTTGATCCATTTCAGTCACAAGATCATTGGGGTTGGACTTTGTTTTGATTTTCAATGTTCTGCTTAAGGAGCTTTTTATGATTTCTCCTGCTTCTTTCATCCATTGCTTTGCTTGTAAATCTATTTCCTTCCAATTTGGCATTGCGAACATCACCTGCTATTTTAGTCATCGTTTACTATCATTAGTATTCACCTTTATTTTACCAAATCCTTTATGAAAATAAAAAACGAACTCTTGAGTCCCGCGGAGAGTTCGTTTCTAACCTGAAATCAGCATATTCATTTTCTCTTTTTTACTCCTTTTTTACTTAGAGGGCTTTTAAATTTAGAAGTTCCTGTCTAATCTTTTCCAGTTTTTCTTTGCTTTCTTTTTTCTTGTTTTCATTATTTTCTCCCATTGCCTCAAACAGCGTTGCCAGTTCATAGTCCATTTCCAATCTTAATACAGCTGTTCTTTGTTTCTCCACTGCTTTTTTCTTCACTGAATTCATTACTTGCTTCATTGACAGTACACCCCTTCCAAATTTCATGTAATAATCTTGGAAATAATCTGATTATTTGTATTAATATAATATGTGCTGAGCGCAATTCTTGCAACAAATTTGCACTCTTGCCTATCACATATTTTCATTCATTTTGCACGGGTGGACTAAACTCAATGTTTGAAGTCACCCATCCTTTTATCCCCAACAATTTCACGATTCAATTTATATCTTGATTATTTTGTTTGTGCTACAATATTTGACGAGGTTGATAGGAGGTTGATTGAATGAATTTTAATGGCTTTACAGAGTCAGACTTTGATGTTTTTTTAATAGATGGACTCGATGCGCGGATGGAGGCACTTAAAACACATATCCGGCCCAAACTCGAAACGCTCGGGGCTTATTTTGCACCGATATTATCCAGTATGACAGGTGATGAAATGTTCGCCCATGTGGCAAAACATGCACGCCGGACGATTAATCCGCCAAAGGATACTTGGGTTGCCTTTGCCAGTAACTCCCGCGGTTACAAGATGCTGCCGCACTTTCAAATTGGATTATGGAGAACGCACTTGTTTATCTGGTTTGCCCTTATATACGAAGCGCCCCACAAATCCGAATTTGGCAGAAGACTAGAACTAAACGTCGAAAATATTTACCGGGAGATACCAAAAGATTTTGTTTGGTCGGTTGACCATATGAAACCAGAAGTTCAAAAACATGGGCAGTTGTCACAAGAGGATCTGACAAACATGTTTGTCCGTGTACAAACGGTTAAAAAAGCGGAAATACTATGCGGATACCAAATTTCAAAACAACAAGCCATTACCATACCGGGGAATCAACTTTTGGAGCAGACTCAATTTGTTTTTGAAACCTTGCTTCCTTTATACAAAATGATTGAAACCTCTTGATTTAAGAAACATAAAAGTTCAGTAGGAAGCATATAATGTGGGTGGAGCATTTCCTTAAATCTCAGGGTCTGGCGCTAAATAGTCAGACCCTTTTGGTTTGTTTTTCATTATATGCATTTTTTCGTTAAGTCATTCTAATAATCTTACCGGATTCTGATTCTTTTACCTTTTTCATTGTTTGGTAAGAAGAATACCCGCTCATTTTCTCAAATTCCCCGCAGAGTTTCTTTTCCTCTGCTTTACTTGGAACGATTCCCTTAAACCTTCTATAAACAGCAAGCATCTGATCACGCTCAATTCCCTTTTCGTAAGCACGCTCCACGGCTTCAAAAAAGTGGATAACTTCGATAATTTCATCTGTTGACCAATCATAATCTATCGGGTATTGATATTCCATATGGCTCATCCTTTTCTGTCCAAATATAATTTGATTTTACTAATACATTCATAAATGATAAAGCACTTGCAGCACTTATTTCTTTTTTCTTCATTCTTTCTCCTGCTTAAAATACAAATTAATCCCTATATCCCGCTAACAGCATGCAGCATAGCACCGTAAAATTGATGCTCCTTTTAAAGAAGGAAAAAAACTCTTTTCAACCTTATGTAATAGTGCTATAATTCATTTGTTTTGTTTATGATTTTTAAATAGTAGGCTGAAAATGCATAGAATCGATTATTACTGCATCGAATGCCATTTACATTACTATGATCTTATATAAAAGAGGTGTGGTAATCAATTGTCCCAGCAAAATACACCATTATTCAGTGGCTTAGTTGAACATGCAAAAAAAAATCCAGTTCAGTTCCATATTCCTGGTCATAAAAAAGGGAACGGAATTGCTCCAGAATTTCGTGAATTTATTGGCGATAATGCTTTATCAATTGACTTAATTAATATTGGACCCCTTGATGACTTGCATCAGCCAAAGGGAATTATTAAAGAAGCCCAAGATTTAGCTGCAGAAGCATTTGGTGCCGACTATACATTCTTTTCCGTTCAAGGAACCAGTGGAGCTATTATGACCATGATTATGGCCGTTTGCGGTCCAGGAGATAAAATTATCGTGCCGCGTAATGTGCATAAGTCCGTCATGTCCGCAATAGTATTTTCTGGTGCTATCCCTATTTTCATTCATCCGGAAATAGATGAAAATCTTGGTATATCTCATGGTATTACCATTCATTCCGTGAAACGTGCATTAGAGGAATATCCAGATGCTAAGGGACTATTGGTTATTAATCCGACTTATTTTGGTATATCAGCCGATCTAAAAAGTATTGTCGATTTGGCTCATTCATATAACATGCCCGTTTTAGTCGATGAAGCACACGGAGTCCATATTCATTTTCATGATGAACTTCCGCTGTCCGCCATGCAGGCCGGTGCAGATATGGCAGCAACAAGTGTTCATAAATTAGGCGGTTCCATGACGCAAAGCTCTATCCTAAACGTAAGAGGCAAACTTGTGTCCCATAAACGGGTTCGATCCATTTTAAGTATGCTGACAACAACTTCAACTTCCTATCTGCTGCTTGCATCCTTAGATGTGGCGAGAAAGGAACTCGCAACAAGAGGAAGAGAACTTGTCGATCAAGCACTCCAGATGGCTGATTATATACGGGATCATGTCAATGAAATTGATCATCTTTACTGTGTCGGAGATGAAATTTTGGAAACAGAAGCGGCGTTTGATTACGATCCGACAAAACTCATTATTTCTGTGAAGGATTTAGGTTTGACCGGCTACGCTGTAGAAAAGTGGCTTCGGAAACATTACTCTATCGAAGTGGAAATGTCTGACTTATATAATATTCTTTGTATCATTACCGCAGGGGATACAAAAAGGGATGCGGATATTCTAATTAAAGCATTGAGACAATTAGCCGAGGAACGTACAGAACAAGCTGAGAAGATATCTACCCAAGTGCTATTGCCAAATATTCCGGTTTTAGCCGTAACGCCAAGAGATGCATTTTATGCTGAAACAGAACTGGTTGATTTCGATGATTCTGAAGGCAGAATTATCGCCGAATTTATTATGGTATATCCACCTGGTATTCCAATCTTCATTCCAGGTGAGATCATTACTGCAGATAATCTTATCTATATTAAGAAAAACAGAGAAGCAGGTCTTCCTGTACAGGGCCCTGAAGACTTTGATTTCAAAAAACTGCGTGTCATAAAAGAACACACAGCGATCAGATAAGCAGAATACCTTTTTCCAGAGAAAGAGAAGGACAAATATTGTCCTCCTCTTTCTTTTTTTGTTTATCAAGCATTGAAAAAAGCATGCGCTCTGCATGCTTATCTTAAAATAGAAATGAATGTTTGTGATTATTCTCTTTGATTATTTATCTTCTTTGTTATGTTTATGGTTGGAGCAATTGCAAGTTGAAGAATAAAGAACCGTTACCTTTTCATCTTCAAAATAACCTAATGTTGCTTCACATTCTTGGCATACGATTGTACCCATCTTCACATCTCCTCTGTTGTCATAACTAAACGTTTAAGAAAGCGTTTTAACTTTGTAACTCTATAATAATATAACATTATTCAAATTTCAACCCTAAATTGTATAACACATTTGTTTAAAAAGGGGAATAAAAAAGGCACAGTGTATTTGAATGTACTTGGATGTACATTTCAAATTAAACTGTGCCTCAAAATCCGTGATCTTCTCATATAAAATTGATGAATACTATCTATCGTCTCATTCGTCATCATCTTCACTCAACGAAATCTTAGTATTCTATTAATCGTATTGAGGTTCAAACGGGGATGTTGGTAATGTCCGATAGAAAAATTCAGCTA
Source organism: Bacillus benzoevorans (assembly GCF_014207535.1). Lineage (GTDB taxonomy): Bacteria > Bacillota > Bacilli > Bacillales > Cytobacillaceae > Bacillus_BD > Bacillus_BD benzoevorans. The sequence continues at coordinate 271,830 of NZ_JACHGK010000001.1, read as the reverse complement.
AATCGGCAGCATCCTTATAATTTTCAATTCTAAACGCTGACTGTAAATAATCGATATCTTCGAGGTCATTTGGGTCGAGGAGTGTTGAGCGACCAGTTTGCATACAAACTACAAGGGGCTTTCCAAAGAATAGGTTGGTGTAAACAATTCCAAAATCATAGCGAGTGTGTTCCGTAATAAAACCAATAAAACGAACCTTAACATTTTCATCTTCATCATAGAGTTTCTCAAAATTCATCATTAATATCTCTCCCCTCTTCTTTTTTATATTCTGATTAGATTTTTATTATATTTTACAACCAGTCATTTATGCAAGTAATCAGTGTCAATATTCTTAAATTCGTCAAAAAGTTTTATGAATTAATTGACACTTTTTTACTCTTGTACACTCATATGTTTATCAATTTTATAACAAATAAATGACAATATGATTATCAGCTATCTTCTGTGCTAGAATAAGGAATATTCTTAAAGGATTTTTTATCTATTAACAGAAATAAAGTGAGGCGGCAATGGGTAAATGAAAGGGAACCCCCTTCTTATGATGGCTTCTACTCTTTTATTGATGACTGCTTGTGAAAACAAAGAGCAAGCAGATTCATTATCTTTAGCTAGTAATAGTAAACAAATCGTATTTTTTTCTGATGAGGAAGAATATGAAGAGGAAATTTCTTATTATAATGCCATTATTGAACTTAAAAAGGAGTATCCCGAGGAAATAAAAAACATGAAAGTACTTACCGCTTCAGAAGTGGAAGAATATTACAATACATTTAGAGTTAATCATTGCCCTGCCATATTAGTTTACTATCACAATCATGTTATTGTTCAAATACAAGGCGATGCAGAAACAAGGGATATCATTAATCCTATTGCAAACGCTCTATCCAGAAATTAATAAACAGCAAAAGAGACCGGCTTCAATAAGTCAGTCTTTTTTGCTGCATAATGGATCATTGTGAAATAATCAAAGTCCCGCTTTATTTTAATACATGAATCGGGCTTCCTAAGGCTACTTCAGCAGCTTCCATTGTCATCTCACCCAGCGTTGGATGCGCATGAATGGTCAAGGCAATATCTTCTGCAGTCATTCCGGCTTCAACAGCCATCCCTAATTCAGAAATGATGTCAGATGCATTAGCGCCGGCAATTTGCGCCCCAATGACAACCCCGTCTTCTTTATTTGTGACTAATTTTACGAATCCATCTGTACTGTCAAGTGATAATGCGCGGCCATTGCCGGCATACGGAAACTTGGCTGTAATAACCTCAATGCCTGCATCCTCTGCATCTTTTTCCGTGTATCCAACGGTGGCAAGTTCAGGATCCGAAAATACCACAGCAGGGATACCGACATAATCAATAACAGACGTATGACCTGCAATGGCCTCAGCAGCAATTTTCGCCTCATAGGAAGCTTTATGTGCTAATTGAGGACCTGCTGTCACATCACCGATGGCGTAGATATTACTTACGTTAGTACGGCATTGTTTATCAATTTCAATCAATCCGCGCTCAGAAACCTTTACTCCCGCCTGTTCCAGACCCATTTCGTCTGTATTTGGACGTCTTCCGACCATGACAAAAACATAATCAGCTTCAAATTTCTTTTCTTCCCCTTTGATTTCAGCGGTTACAATGACCCCATTTTCTGATTCTTCTACGCCTTTAGCCATAGCTTTTGTATATATTTCTGCTCCTTTTTTCTTTAACGAACGTTTTACCAAAGCAGACATTTGTTTTTCAAAACCAACACCAAGAATTTCTTCGGCACCTTCTAAAATCGTAATTTGCGTTCCAAAGTTAGCATAAGCTGTACCCAATTCAATACCGATTACCCCTCCGCCAATCACCACGATTTTTTGCGGAACTTCCGCTAAATTGAGAGCACCGGTGGAGTTCAGTACCCGCTTAGAGTATTTAAAGGCAGGAAGTTCAATCGGACGAGATCCTGTGGCAATAATCGCATTTTTAAAATTATAAGTTTGCGAAGATTTTTCCGTCATTACTTTTAATGATTGACTATCAACAAAGAACGCTTCACCACGAACGATCTCTACTTTGTTCCCCTTTAATAATCCTTCAACGCCGCTAGTTAACTTTTGCACAACACCTGCTTTAAATTCCTGCACTTTTGTAAAATCTACTTTTACATTTTCAGCTGTAATACCGAATTTATCAGAATGTTTAGCTGTTTCATAACGGTGCCCCGTAGCAATAAGGGCTTTTGAAGGAATACACCCCACATTTAAACATACGCCGCCAACATATTCCTTTTCTACTATCGTTACTTTTTGACCTAATTGGGCTGCGCGAATAGCTGCTACATATCCTCCAGGACCTGCACCGATGACTATAGTATCTGTTTCAATTGGAAAATCGCCGACTACCATTTCTTACGCCTCCATTAATAATAATTCAGGGTCATTTAGTAAACGTTTAATATGATTTAACGCATTTTGCCCTGTTGCCCCGTCAATCATGCGATGATCAAAGCTTAATGATAAAGCCAGCACAGGAGCCGCAACAATTTCACCATCGCTGACAATTGGTTTCTGCGCGATGCGCCCAATTCCTAATATTGCGACTTCAGGATGGTTGATGACCGGAGTAAACCATTGACCACCGGCAGAACCAATATTTGAAATGGTACATGATGCCCCCTTCATTTCATCAGGTGCTAGTTTGCCATCACGAGCCTTAGCTGCTAATTCATTGATCTCATTTGAGATCGTGAAAATAGATTTACGATCCGCATCCTTCACTACGGGAACGAGCAGACCTCTTTCCGTATCCGCTGCGATACCAATGTTATAATAATGTTTCTGAATAATTTCATTTGCTGCATCATCTAACGAAGTGTTTAAAGCAGGGAACTCACGCAGCGCACTTGTTAATGCTTTTACGACATACGGCAGGAATGTTAATTTAATTCCTTTTTCAGCAGCGACTTCTTTATATTTCTTACGGTGTGCCACAAGTTTTGTTACCTCTATTTCATCCATTAACGTTACGTGCGGTGCCGTATGTTTAGAATTCACCATCGCTTTGGCAATCATTTTGCGAATGCCGCTCATTGGCTCGCGGGTTTCAGTATATTGCCCCTCGGAAACAGCTGCTGCTGTTTTCACCGGTTTTGCTGCTTCAGTTGCAGCTTGTGCTTGAGCACCGGTCTCTGCCTGCACTTGTGATGATGGTACATGTGCCTCTATAGCAGCTCCGCCTGCCGCAAATGTATCAATATCTTCTTTTAATACTCGACCTCCTTTGCCGCTGCCGGCAACTAAACGGATGTCTACCCCTTTCTCACGTGCATATTTACGAACAGAAGGCATAGCAATCACGCGGCGGTTTGGATCCACCGCATTCGCATTTTGAGGCTGTGCAACTGCAGGCTTTGCTGCTTCTTGCACAGGTACTGCTTCAGCTGCTTCAGCTCCCTTAAATTGCAGATTTTCATATCCTGGCGCATCAAAGGTAATAAGGACTTGTCCAACAGTAGCAACTGTCCCTTCCCCCACTAATACTTCTTTAACGGTCCCTTCAACCGGAGATGGAATTTCCACTACCGCTTTATCATTTTGTACTTCACACAATACAGCATCTTCTTGAACTTTATCACCTGGTTTTACATACCATTTTACAATTTCGCCCTCGTGGATTCCTTCACCGATATCAGGCATTTTGAACTGAAATAAGGAAGATACTGCAGCAGGAGTTGGTGCAGCTGCTGGTGCCGGCTCCTGAGAATCCTGTCCGCTTTCATCCCCTTTAAATTGCAGATTTTCATATCCCGGCGCATCAAAAGTTACAAGAATCTGGCCTACAGTAGCAACTGTCCCTTCCCCCACTAATACTTCTTCAACTGTTCCCTCAACCGGAGACGGAATTTCCACTACCGCTTTATCATTTTGCACTTCACAGAGCACATCATCTTCTTGTACTTTATCACCAGGCTTGACAAACCATTTCACAATTTCACCTTCATGGATTCCTTCACCAATATCTGGCAGTTTAAATTGAAATGCCACTGAAATTCACCCTCCTATGTATGCCATATTCAATATGCAGTAAAGAAATTTTCTGTCCTTATCCGAACTGACATACCTTATTTTGCCTTAATTTCAAGTTTATCATTAGTAAATATGAAACAAAATATTTGCCCCATAAAACGAAGGTTTCTATCACTATTCACAAAAGAGGATAGAAACCAGTAATAAAACCACGCAGGACAATGGCATTCATTTTAAGTCTATCTAAAACTCAAGCACTTTCTTCGCCGTTTCAAGTACATCTTTTGCATTTGGAAGCCATACTGATTCTGCCTGAGGGAATGCAAATATGGTATCAGGCGCCGCAACCCGCAATACCGGTGCTTCAAGACTGAGAATCGCCCTGTCATTAATTTCAGCTACCACATGTGCCGCTACACCAGCTTGTTTTTGCGCCTCCTGAACAACAATGGCACGTCCAGTTTTTTCTACAGAAGCAATGATCGTCTCAATATCCAGCGGGCTGACAGTTCGCAGGTCAATTACTTCTGCCGAAAACCCCTGCTTTTCTAGCTCTTCCGCTGCTTTTAATGATTCATGAACCATCGCACCATACGTAATAATGGAAATATCAGTACCTTCTCGTTTAATATCCGCCTTCCCTAATGGAATGGTATATTCCTCTTCAGGCACCTCCTGGCGGAATGAACGGTAAAGCTTCATATGTTCAAGAAAAACGACCGGATCATTATCGCGGATAGCTGAAATAAGCAGTCCTTTTGCATCATATGGTGTGGATGGGATCACAACCTTTAATCCAGGAGATTGTGCCAGCAAACCTTCCAAACTATCAGCATGCATATCGGGAGTGTGCACACCCCCGCCGAATGGAGCACGAATTGTTACAGGAGCGTTAAATGTACCACCCGTACGATAACGCAAACGGGCTAATTGCCCGGAAATAGAATCCATTACTTCAAAAACAAAACCAAAGAATTGAATCTCCGGGATAGGACGGAAACCCTGTAGAGATAACCCAAATGCCAGACCTCCTATTCCTGACTCAGCAAGAGGAGTATCAAATACACGCTCTTCCCCAAACTCCTTTTGCAAGCCATCCGTCGCCCGGAACACCCCGCCGTTTACGCCAACGTCTTCTCCAAAAATTAATACATTGGGATCATTGCGCAATTCAGTACGTAACGCATCCGTAATGGCTTGAATCATTGTCATTTGCGCCATGGCTTACTTCGACTCCTTTGCTTTATAAATCTCATATTGTTCTTTTAAATTTTGCGGAAGTTCTTCATACATATGGGAAATTAAATCAGTCACTTTTTGTTTTGGAGCAGCATCCGCTTTTTTGATTGCTTCTTTTATGTCTTCTTTGGCATGTTCAATTACTTCGTTTTCTTTTTCTTCACTCCATAATCCTTTTTCCTCAAGAAATTTACGGAAACGGACAAGCGGGTCCTTTTTCTCCCACTCATTATCAAGTTCAGATGTACGATAGCGGGTCGGATCGTCACCAGCCATTGTATGCGGACCATAACGATAGGTAATGGTTTCAATTAAAGTAGGTCCCTCACCATTTATCGCACGTTCGCGGGCATCATGTACCGCTGCATACACAGCAAGAGGATCCATTCCATCTACTTGAATCCCCGGAATTCCGGCAGCAACCGCTTTTTGCGCAAGCGTTACAGCAGCTGTTTGCTTCTCACGAGGGGTAGATATGGCAAATTGGTTATTTTGCACGATAAAGATCGCGGGCGCTTTTAATGCTCCAGCAAAGTTCATCCCTTCATAAAAGTCTCCCTGCGATGTACCTCCATCACCTGTATACGTAATAGCAACTGCCTTCACGCCTCGCTTTTTCAGTCCTAATGCCACACCGGCTGTTTGCACATATTGTGCACCAATAATAATCTGCGGAATATATATATTTACACCTTCCGGAATTTGCCCGCCTTCAAAATGTCCTCTTGACCATAAGAAGGCTTTATAAAGCGGCAGTCCATGCCATACGATTTGTGGAACATCACGATAGCCGGGTAAAATAAAATCTTCTTTTTCCAAGGCAAATTGCGAAGCCAGCTGTGAAGCCTCCTGACCTGCAGTAGGAGCATAAAACCCTAACCGTCCTTGTCTGTTTAACGAAATGGAACGCTGATCGAGAATTCTGGTGTAAACCATGCGGCGCATTAATTCTTGAAGCTGTTCATCACTAAGCTGGGGCATTGCTGCTTCATTCACCACTTTGCCCTCTTCATTTAATATTTGCAGCATTTCAAATTGTTCTGCTATCTTACTCGCTTGAGTGTTTGCATCAAAATATGCCTTCTGTGTATTTGAAGCCATCCCAGTCATCCTTTCATTACTTTACATAGACTTTATTTAGATTATCCAAAAATCCCTTTTTCCAAAGCATGCGATAAAATAGAACCCTTCTCTATTAGTATTTCACTAAAACTTTAAAAGCTTTCGACAAACCCCTCATTGAGAAAAATAGCAGGAATATTTTCACCCGATTTTTCACTTTGCTTCGAAAATGAATTTCATTATCATATTATATACTGTATTACTCAACTTTGTTATTTTATTGGTACAACTAACTATTTCTCCTTAAGTGTATACTACAAAAAATAGTTTAGTCAACGAATTTGATTGTGTTTTTACTATTCCTCCCTTTCTAATTTTGCAAAACAATCATAAACTGTTACACGCAAATTCATTATCTGTATTATATAAATTATTTTTAATAATATCTGTTATAGCAAAGAAATGTACTATCTCCTACTTTCGATTTAATATCATATATTAATGCGATCATTCATGTTGTGTGAAAAATATTATTTCCTTCTTATTCTTCAAGTGAATCTGTTTTATTAACTTTTTTTGTTATTTTTGCTACAATTGTGCTAAATGATTTGGGAAGGTAGTGATGAGGATTGCTAACAATGGATGATATTATCCGTGATGGACATCCTGTTTTACGTCAGACAGCAGCGGAAGTATCTCTTCCTGCATCTGAAGAGGATAAAAAGATTTTAAAAGAATTAATGGAATACGTAAAAAACAGCCAAAATCCGGAAATTGCTGCGGAATTAGGCCTGCGTCCAGGCATTGGATTAGCCGCTCCGCAAATAAATGTATCGAAACGAATGATTGCTGTTCATGTTACAGATGAAAAAGGGGAAGTCTTCAGCTATGCCCTTTTTAATCCGAAGATTATCAGCCACTCCGTAGAGCAGGCATTTCTATCCACCGGCGAAGGCTGTTTATCTGTAGATGAACAACACGGGGGATATGTACCGAGACATGCCAGGGTCACCGTAAAAGGGGTCGATGGTGCAGGGAATGAAGTCAAAATCAGATTAAAAGGGCTGCCTGCGATCGTATTCCAGCATGAAATTGATCATTTAAATGGAATTTTATTTTATGACCATATCGATAAAGAAAACCCGATGAAGATTCCGGAAAACGCCATTATGATTTAATAAACAAAAAAATGAATCGCCATGTTGCAGTATGCGCTAAAAAAAAGATGCAACAATTACCAGACATCTCCATGAAAGTAGTTGTTCTTTTTACATATAATATAAATAAAAAGAAGAACAACTTGTTTTAAACACACTTTCCTACTTTACTTTACACTAGGATTGTTTAAAATAGAAGTAAGGAGATGATCCACAATGTTAAAGAGGCTGAGAAAGAAGCTCTTAAAACAGTGGAATGATATGTTGCGAAAAAAATCAATTGCGTGATTATTTGAGCCCTTCACTCTTGCGAAGGGCTCCTTCATTATTAAAATGATAATGAAATTTCACTAAAATGGTCCTAAAACATGAAATTAACATTGTTTTTTTATATAATAGAAAAAGTCTATATTGGATTAAGGAGCGATTATCATGATTTATAAAGTTTATTATCAAGAATTTAAAACACAAGTGCCTGTTCGGGAAAATACAAAAAGTATTTATGTGGACGGAGAATCAGTAAGAGACATTCGCAGAAAATTATCTGAGCGCCCGTATAATATTGAGTTTATAACTCCTCTTGAGGGAGCAAGCTTAGAGTATGAACAACTAAATGAAGATTTTAAAGTATTGGAGATATAATGTATGAAATTTGTAAAAAATGATCAAACGGCTGTATTTGCCCTCGGAGGATTGGGGGAAATCGGTAAAAATACGTATGGTGTTCAATTTCAAGATGAAATCATCCTGATAGACGCCGGAATTAAATTCCCTGAGGATGAACTTCTGGGAATTGATTATGTGATCCCTGACTATACATATTTGGTAAAGAATCAGGACAAGATTAAAGGTCTCTTTATAACACATGGACACGAGGATCATATAGGCGGTATTCCCTACCTCTTAAGACAAGTTAATATTCCCATTTATGGCGGCAAGCTCGCCTTGGGATTAATCAAGAATAAATTAGAAGAGCATGGGTTATTAAGACAGACGGTACTGCACGAAATTAAGGAAGATGACATTGTAAAATTCAGAAAAACCTCTGTCACCTTTTTCAGAACGACTCACAGCATTCCTGATTCATATGGAATTGTCGTGAAAACTCCTCCAGGACAAATCGTCCATACAGGGGACTTTAAATTTGACTTTACGCCAGTCGGGGAACCGGCAAACTTAACAAAAATGGCGGAAATCGGTAAAGAAGGTGTTCTCTGTCTCCTTTCTGACAGTACGAACAGTGAAATACCTCATTTTACGATGTCAGAAAGACTGGTCGGTGAAACGATAGATGATATTTTCCGTAAGGTAGAAGGCCGGATTATTTTTGCGACGTTTGCGTCCAATATCCATCGTCTGCAGCAGGTAGTACAAGCAGCTGTTGCCAATGGGCGCAAAGTGGCTGTTTTTGGTCGCAGTATGGAAGCAGCGATTAATATCGGGTTAGATTTAGGGTATATTCAAGCACCAAAGGAAACATTCATTGATGCGCAAACGATTAATCGTCTGCCGGCAAACAAGGTAACGATTTTATGTACAGGAAGCCAAGGCGAGCCAATGGCAGCTCTTTCTAGGATAGCCAGCGGGACTCACCGCCAAATTCAAATCATCCCTGGTGATACTGTTGTTTTCTCATCGTCACCCATTCCAGGAAACGCCACAAGTGTCAATCGAATCATTAACATGCTGTTTAAAGCAGGCGCCGAAGTGATTCACGGGAAATTGAATAATATTCATACTTCAGGGCACGGCGGGCAAGAAGAACAAAAATTAATGCTGCGCCTCATTAAGCCGAAATTCTTCATGCCGATTCATGGAGAGTACAGAATGCTTAAAACGCATATAAAGCTTGGTGTTGATTGCGGTGTACCTGAGGAAAACTGTTTTATTATGGATAACGGCGAAGTTCTTGCCCTAAGTGAAGATACAGCACAGGTTACAGGAAAAATCCCTTCAGGAAGTGTTTTCATTGATGGAAACGGAATTGGCGATATCGGCAATATCGTTCTGAGAGACCGCAGAATCCTTTCCGAAGAAGGACTTGTTGTTGTTGTTGTAAGCATTAATATGAAGGACTTCAAAGTTGCCGCAGGACCTGATATCATTTCCCGTGGATTTGTCTATATGAGGGAATCGAGCGATTTAATCAATGATGCGCAAAGTTTAATTACAAAGCATTTAACGAAGGTAATGGAGCGGCGTACTTCGCAATGGTCGGAAATTAAAAATGAAATTACAGATACCCTTGCACCATTCCTTTACGAAAAAACAAAACGGCGTCCAATGATTTTGCCAATCATCATGGAAGTTTGATTGGATCTAAAAAAACACCCATAAGAACTCAGGGTGTTTTTTTATTGCAATGCTTTCTTTTCGAATCGGTTAATATCTGTATCTGCGCCTATGACAATGAGAATATCTTTTTTATTTATGACTTCATTCGCCTGCGGCGATACAATAATTTCATCCTTCCGTTTAATGGCGACAATCGTAATCCCATATTTAGCCCGAATATCTAAATCAATAATGGAATTGCCGTCAATCCTTTCATTGGCAACAATTTCAACAATACTATGCTCATCGGAGAGTTCCAAATAATCTAATACACTATTTGAAATCATATTATGGGCAATTCGCTTCCCCATATCCCGTTCCGGGTGAACCACATGGTCGGCTCCTATTTTTATCAATACCTTTTCATGATAATCGTTCAGTGCTTTGGCCGTAATATTTTTTACTCCTAATTCTTTTAAGATAATGGTCGTCAAAATACTTGCTTGAATATCGTCACCGATGGCAACAATGACATGATCAAAATTACGGATCCCCAGCCCCTTCAGTACTTTCTCATCGGTTGAATCCCCTACAACCGCATGTGAAGCAATCATCGAATATTCATTCACGCGGTTTTCATCCTTATCAATGGCCATGACCTCCATACCCTCTTCAGCAAGAGTACGGCAGATGCTCCCGCCAAAACGGCCTAATCCAATGACTGCAAATTCCTTTTTCACCTTTAACTCCTCCAGCGATCACAATATGTTCCTATTTTAACACAATATCTTTCTGAAAACTCCATGGAAAAAGGTAATGAATCATCATGATTCATTACCTTTAAACTCGATATATTGTGCTATCATGTTGATTGCTATATCAATAGCACCTTCATTAGGCGTTAGTTTAGAGTGATGGAGTCCATACTCGGAATCAACACCAAGCCAGAACATAAAACCAGGAATTTCCTTTAGCATAAAACCAAAATCTTCGCCTGTCATTTTTTCCTCACATACAATGACATTGACATCTGTATGATTTTCGACAAATTCCATAAATTCCCTTGTCACTTTCGCATGATTATAAACCTGGTGATACATACTGCCGAAATCGATTTTGGTTTCACACTGAAAACCGATTTCGATTCCTTTAACGACCTCACTGACTCTTTTCTGAACTTGTTCCATAGATTCTGCTGATAGAGTACGTATCGTACCCTCCAACCGGGCATTTTCAGCAATGATATTTTGTACAGTACCACTTTCAATCTTACCAATTGTAATAACTGCACTGTCCAAAGGATCTACGTTTCGTGAAACAATCGATTGCAGCAAAGAGACTAATGCACAAGCGGCAACAACCATGTCATTTGTTTGATGAGGGTATGCCGCATGACCTCCCTTTCCTTTTAAATCAATGAACAACTCTGAAGTATTAGCAAATAAAAGCCCTTCTTTAATCGCGATCGAGCCGACAGGGTATTCAGGTGCAACATGAAGTGCAAGGATTAAATCAGGTCGCCATTCCTTCATAATCTCCGTTCTCATCATCGGTTCTGCCCCACCCGGAGCCTCTTCAGCCGGCTGGAAAATAAATAACAGATCATCATTTATTGGATTTTGCACAAAATGAGTTAATAAGCCGAGAGCAATGGACATATGGAAATCATGTCCGCATGCATGCATCTCTGTTTGATGACGGGAGCAAAACTCAAGACCTGTTTCTTCCACTATAGGAAGACCATCAATATCTGTTCTGTAGCCGATCAATTTTTGCGGTGCTTTCCCTTTTACCTTGACGAAGATACCAGTTTCCCATGTCTTGATTTCTAATCTTTCCTGAGGCAATGTTTCGATATAGTTTAATAAATATGCTTGTGTTTTAAATTCCTGAAAGCCCAGCTCAGGAATTTGGTGAAGCTCGCGGCGAATTTTTACAAATGGATTCAATTTGATTACTTCCCCTTCGTTTAAGTTTATGCAATCCGCTAACCTTAATTAATGTTTAAACCCTTGAAAATGAAAGAAGAGGCTGACCCAAAATACGGATCAGTCCCTAATAATTCGATTATAGCTGGCGCAATTCCTGCTTAATTTCAGTTTTAGATTTAGTTTTTTCATCAATTTGTTTAATAATACGTGCCGGTGTTCCAGCTACAACTGTATATGGAGCAACATCGTCAATTACAACTGCTCCAGCTGCAACAACTGCACCTTGTCCAACTGTTACCCCTTCTAGAACGACACAATTAGCCCCAATCACAACATCATCTTCCACTATCACTGGTTTAGCAGAAGGCGGTTCAACAACACCGGCCAGGACAGTTCCGGCACCAATATGACAGTTCTTGCCCACAGTCGCTCTGCCGCCAAGTACTACGTTCATATCGATCATCGTTCCGTCTCCAATGACTGCTCCAATATTAATTGAAGCTCCCATCATTATGACAGCGTTATTGCCAATTTCCACCTGATCACGAATAATCGCACCCGGCTCAATTCTAGCATTAATTCCCTTCATATCTACTAATGGGATAGCAGAATTTCTCCGATCATTTTCAATCACATAATCGTCTATTTGTGATTGATTTGCTTCAATAGCCGCTTTAATAACATCCCATTCACCGAATACAACCCCGGTTGAGCCAGTAATAAAGGTTTTACTTTCAGCACCAAAGTCAATTCCTTCTAACTTTCCTTTTATATATACTTTCACCGGTGTTGATTTTTTGCTATTTTGAATAAATGAGATAATTTCATTGGCATCCATCATTTTCATATTTAAAACCCTCCATAACGTAATTACGAATATTGCTAAAAATTACTTTATCAAACAAAATCAATCTAGACAAGAACAAATTAATTATGTTCTATTTCAGCAACAAATTCCTTAACGATATCAACAAAAGCTGTTACTTGATTGAGCCGAAAAGATGATTCATAACCTAAGAGCCATGTTTCGCGTTTAATTTCCCGATTCTGTTCGTCAAGTAAGGGGATTTTGAAAATATTAGACTCATTACCATTTAGCGTTATCGCCGGCAAAATAGCATAACCGATTCCATTGAACGTCATTTGTTTACATGTTTCAATTTGGTCGACAATAATCGTCCGCTTCGGCATCGTTTGAAATTGCCGGTGCCACCATTCCTGAATCTCCTGATAGTAGTTTGAATCACTTTTAAATTGAACAAACGGTCGATCAGTTCCTAATACCTGATCAATACTTGTTATTTCGGTATCTACTAGATAGAGGCTGTCATCAAAGAGATGGATTTTAACCCCTTTCCAATCAGGGGTGCCACGGATAATCCCGACATGAACCTGTCCTTCATAAATAGCTTTTAGGATTTCACTGCTCCAGCCAGTGATTAAGGAAATTTTCGCTTGGGGATAGCGGTTCACAAATCTTTTTAACACTTTCGGAAGCCAATTTTGCCCAACAATGGATGCAACAGCAATTTTCAATGTACCATGCACTTTCGTATCAAGCGACTGGATAGCTTCCCGGACTTGTTCTTCTTTCTCTATTGTTTCAGCGGCAAATCTGACAATCAATTCTCCCGCTGGAGTAAGCGATAATCCCTTTTGCGAACGTAAGAATATTTTTGTTCCCCATTCCTTTTCGATATGTTGTAATCGCTGGGAAAGTGCAGGCTGTGTAACAAATAATTTTTCCGCAGCCTTTCTCATATTCATTTCTTGTGCCAGAACGGTTAATAGATGGAGTTCAGACAATGTAGACATCGCATACCTCTTTGATAAGTTTTTCTTTATTATAAAGCAATAACCCATTGCCTGACAGTTTTATATCAAGCGGCAGTATTCCCTAAACCATGTGAAAGAGACTGACGCCGTCAGTCTCCTTTAAGCTTTGATTAGGATCCAATAAATATTTGTACCCATGCTCCATTATAATAACCGACACCAATGGCATTATATCCCCTATTCAAAATATTGGCCCGATGTCCTGAGGAATTCATCCAAGAGTTCATGACCTCCTGTGGTGATCTTTGCCCTTTTGCAATATTCTCCCCAGCGGAACGGTAGGAAACGCCAAATGTTTTTAACATTTGAAAGGGACTGCCATAGTTTGGACTAGTGTGGGAGAAATAGTTGCTGTTAATCATATCCATAGCCTTTTTCTCCGCTACATTCTTTACATCAGCACGATGGACTAACGCAGGCAATCCCTGTTTAGAGCGTTCAGCATTCACTAAACGTACAACTTCCTCTTCAAAAGAAGAGGATGGAGCCGCGGAAGACTTCAAACGAATCACTGAGCCAACTTGCATCTGATAAGGATTGACCGTTGGATTTAAAGACATTAACTTTCTGTAATCCAGACCATAACGTTTCGCAATAAACCAGAATGTATCCCCTCTGGAAACCTTATAATACTCAAAAGGAGGTTCCTTAAACATTTTGATTGTTTGTGCCTCTGCAGATTGGGTAGATGATATTCCCAACCCAAGAATAACGGCAAATAGAATGGAAAGTAATTTTTTCATCCATTATCAACTCCTCTCACCCTTATAGTGTGCAGATAGATAAGAGGAAGTATGAGCAATTGTAAATGGAAGAATTTCAAATTTACGGCGTTTCATTTTTTGTTTCTTCCTCGTATTTTGGAAAGAAACAAATCAAAACAAAACTCATTACTGCAATAAAGAGGACAACGTAATAAACAATGTGTAAGGAATGAGTTAAACCATTTTGCAGCAGGTTTAGCATCCCGATTGAAAGGTTATCTCTCGCCTCTTCGTTTAACAAAATATCAACGGAATCGACATCTATTTTCATCCCAGCGCTATGTTCTGCGAAGTATTTTTTTAATTGGCTGTTTAAAATGCCGCCGAGCAGCGCAGCAGCAATGGTATTACCTAGATTTCTCATAAACGAGTTGGATGCCGTGGCAATCCCCCGCTCATTCCAACTTACAGAGCTTTGGATGGAAACGATAAATGTCGTTGAAGTCAGTCCCATCCCAACTCCGATAAAGAAAGAACCCAGAGCGGCCAAAAGCGGTCCGGCTTCGGGTGTCAAAATGACAAAAATGATACTTCCTACAATCAGGGCTGCTCCGCCTAGAAGCGATGTCGTGCGGAATCCAATCCTTAACGCTAGAGTTCCGGCAACAGTAGAAGCGAGCGGCCAGCCAATCGACATCGTGGTTAAACTAAAACCTGCTTCAATGGGCGAGCGTTCCATCACCCCCTGGACAAAGGCGGGGAGAAAACTTGCAATTCCAATGAGCATGATCCCCGTAGTCAGCGATGTAATATTGGCAATAAATATCGAACGAACCCGCCAAATCGAAAAGGGCATCATCGGTTCGGCAGCCCTTTTCTCTTGAAAGTAAAATACCACAAAAACAATTATACTTAAAACGAGTAATCCCAACGACTGAAAGGATAACCAGGACCACCTGGTGCCTCCCTCAACTAGCACAAGCATCAATGCGGCCACCGATACAGTTAAATAAAAAGCTCCGGCGAAATCAATTGTATGTTTTTTCTTTTCTACCGTCTCATGTAAAAACAAAGTGATTCCAGCTATCGCCAAGATTCCAAGCGGAATATTCAGCCAAAAAACAAATTTCCAGCTTAGATAGGAAACAAGGAGCCCCCCTAGTGCGGGACCAAGAATAGCCGATATCCCCCAGACACTGGAAAGATACCCTTGAATTTTAGCACGTTCTTCTTTTGTATAAATATCTCCGACAATTGTTGTCGCAATAGACGTAACAGCACCTGCCCCAAAACCTTGGACCAGTCTGAAAATGACCAGCATCGTCATGGATTCAGCCAGCCCGCAAAGCAAAGAGCCTATTAAAAACATGGTGATACCAAAATTGATAACAGGTTTTCTTCCATACAGGTCAGAAAGCTTCCCATAGATTAAGACCGTCACCGTATGCATAAGCAAATAAGCAGAAAAGATCCAGCTGTATAATGAAAACCCGCCTAAATCACCGGCAATAGCAGGCATGGCGGTCGATACAATGGTTCCTTCGATTGCTCCCATATACATCGCAAGCATGATGGATGCTAAAACGAAAGGGCGGTTCGTTTTTTTTGCCGCCCGCCCTTTCAAATGGGCTTTAGTCATAAGTGAACACCTCTGTCTATTGTGGTAAGGGAGCTAAAATCTCAGTAGATAATGGCAATTTTAGAGATGATCATTAAATAATTGCAGAATAAACTTGCGCGTAATAATCCCTTCAAAAAACCCAGCATCATCTTCTACACATAAAAAAGAGTGATCGACAAGCAGTTCAAGGGTATGGGGCATTGAAGCGTTAATTTTTAGACGGGGAATTTCTTTCTTCATAACATCCTGAACCGGTTTTTGTTCCAGCTTTTCATATTCTATGCGCTCGAGGCCAAGAATGGATTCCATAATAATCGACATACTGATTAATCCATGAAGCTTATAATTTGGGTCTAATACCGGAATTGCCGTATAACCGCTTTTCGTTAAAACCAGAAGGGCATGTTCCAGATTATTTCCTACTTGAACATGTGCCACTTTTTCAGAGGGTATCATGAGATCACGGATATTCATTTTTAAAAACTCACTTCCAAGATTAATCATGGATGAACACACCTTTAACTTTCAATTTCGCAAATTCCATTTTAACACAATTTTACTGATTCCGCTTTTAAAACGCTTTCAATAGTATAAATTACGGCCCCTTATACCGCCCTACACATATGGCTAAAGTCAATAATAAAGGGGAACCAGTCCTTTTCAATAAATAGGAAAAGGAACCCTTAGGTTCCTCTCACTCAATTATTGAATTAAATCAAAGATTTCAATGGTAATCATATCAATATTATCGAATTGGTATCTCTTTGGTTTTTCTTTGTCAAAATAAACCTCCAACTCAAAAGTTTCACTCTTTGGCTGATAGGTAACCTGACATTTTCTTTCACCATTTACTTCGAAAAAACGCTGTGAAGGTTCTCCGCTGCTTGATTGTTCTTGAAGGCTTTTTAGCCTAGAAATTATACCTTGAAGCTGTGACATGCTCCCTCTCCTTTCAAAAAAAACCGAGTATCTCATTACTAGGTTTCTCAATTGATATGTTTCTAAACGCATCTTATGAAGTCAGAATTTTCCTCCATATCATCCCTTACACATCAATAATTACAGCATAAAATAAAGGCTTTGGTTTCACAAGTAAAACATGAAGAATTCTCATGTTTTTTTTACAAAAATTTCTTTGTAAAGCGTTTTTTCGCTAAATTTCGCCTTATTTTTCGACAAAGGTGAACAAAACACTCTGAAATTCTCACCATTAGAGCAAACCTTCCTGCCGGTAAAGAAACTCATATGACAAATCAATAAATAAATATTCCTGGGAATTTAACGGATAGGAAAACGTTCGAATCGTTTCCCCCGTTTCAATGTCACGATATAAATCAGACAGGATTCCCTTTTTATCATGCCGCATTTTAAAGATATTCTCTAAAAAATAAGGGCGCCAACTCCAGTTTTTTTGGTAATATTCCGGCTGTACCATCCACTCATTGTCTTTTTTAAACATATTCGCTGTTTTTTGAAAACCATCTTCATCACATACATACATTCTAAAAGCAATATCATCAAGGCTCTTGACAAGGAGGTTCATCATTTCTTCATAATCTGCCGTCTTTCGATTCTTACTTAATAAATCCTGAAGCTTCGCCTGGAATTTTTCTGAAACATCGAAAACGGCTTCCAGCCTTCTCTTTTCGTACAAAATAAAACCGTGAAATTCACTTTTCATCTTATCTTTCAGAATGTCCCGGACACAAAACTCCTCATCAGGTTTTCCTAAATAAAAACCTTGATAATACCGTCCGCCATGCTGCCAGGCAAACTGAAGCTGATATACCATTTCTATATTCTTAAACAACAGTGTCGCACCGATTTTCCTTGCCAAAATGGACAGTGAATATAAAATATCCCGATAGACAGGTGAAAGATTCATCGATCGCAAAGGGAGAAGGTCTACTTTCACAATATCCGGCTTTAACTGACCAATTCGATCAAGATGGCTGCTGTCATCTCCCATCTTATCAATAGCAATCTTTATGCCATATGTACGATAATAGTTCATTAAATGGGCAATCTCATCATACTTTGGATCCGCAGCATCTATCTCCAGGACAATCTGATTTAAGGATATTCCCTTTTCCTGAAATTGGAGCAAAAGCTGTAAAAAACTTTCCCCATCATTATGCGTTAAAACCTCTGCATCGCGATTTACGAATAAAAGGATGTCCTTCTCTATGGATAACGCCTGTTCCAATGCCTTTGTCAGAACCGTATTATCGACTTCAAGCCGATATTCATCCGGGATACTTGAATCTTGAAAAAAGGGACCTAAGCTGACAACCTTGCCGCCGCTTATATACCTGCCAAATATTTCATACCCGATGATTCGATGTTCATCTGCACTGAATATCGGTTGGAAATATGGAATGACATGATCTAAATCAGTAAGGATATCCAATGCATCCATTTTGAACCCCCCATTAAATGATGTTTTATTATATCATATTAAAATAAGTAATTTACATAAAATCAGCATACCTTTTCTCCATAAATTCACAATCTTTCTTATATTTATTTTATAACTTCAATACTTAATATTCTTTTTCAAATCAACCTTTGTTATGATATAATTACGGATTATTTTTTAGATAGGTTGGTAGATTATATGCCGCGAAAAATTTCACGCAGGACCCTTTTGAAACGGGCATTTGGAACGTTATCTACATTGCTTGCTGCAGGTGCAGGCGGATATTATTACGCTCGGGATATTGAACCCAAGTTACTTGAAATCAATCGACACTCTATTTCCCACACCCTTATCCCACGGGGCTTTGATCAATTCAAAATTGTTCAATTCTCAGACACCCATATTGGTTTTCAATATACAATTGGACAGCTGAAAAAACTAGTGGAGCATATCAATCGGCTGGAACCGGATATCGTTCTTTTTACCGGAGACTTAATGGATCAGCCAAATAAATATTTGGAAAGCAGTAAAATTGCCCCTATTTTGCAAAATATAGAAGCTCCTTACGGGAAGTTTGCTGTCTACGGCAACCATGACCATGGAGGCTATGGCACGGACATTTATCGAAATATAATGGAAAGCTGCGGTTTTGTTCTATTGCAAAATGAATTCAGGGAAATAAAGCTCCTGGATGGCAGCTCTATCTATATTAGCGGACTTGATGACGCATTGCTGGGCAAACCGGATTTAGCGCAAACGGCAGGCACATTGCCTGCCGACAGATTTAATATTTTACTGTCGCACGAACCAGATATCGCCTTGCAAGCAGCACGATACAATATTCATCTGCAATTAAGCGGGCATAGTCATGGAGGGCAAGTAAGAATTCCATTATACGGCGCTCTATATACTCCTCCTTTTAGTGATATTTATCATGAGGGTCTATATGAAATTGATCATTCCCTGCCTTTCCTTTTATATGTAAATCGCGGGCTCGGTACAACCCGTCTGCCGTTTCGATTTCTGTCAAAACCTGAATTAACCTTGTTTACTCTAACATCCCAGCGAAACGAATAAAGCACTTGCCAGGCAAATTAAAAAAGAGAAGGGATTGATAACATCGGGTCAATCCCTTCTCTTTTTCGTACTTTCCAGGAAGAAAAGTTATTCATCATCGTCTTCAGGAATAAACATGGACTCCTCCGTTAAAATAAGCTGACTATCAATTTCAGGATCCTTTTCTCCCCTTTTGACATAATGATAAATCCCCTCGCTATTTTGCTCCCGGGCCTTTACGTTATCAGCCAATTGTAATTGTAAAAAGCCCCTTAATTTTTTCTTTAAATTCGCTTCAAAAATTGGGAACAAGATTTCTACCCGCTTTTCCATATTTCGCGTCATCATATCAGCAGAAGATAAATAGATCTTTTCCTCGCCATTATGATGGAAGAAATAAATCCGGCTGTGTTCAAGGAATCTACCAACAATACTGATCACGCGGATATTCTCACTGATTTTTTCAATTCCCGGTTTTAAGCAGCAGATGCCGCGGATAATTAGTTCAACTTTGACACCGGCACATGATGCTTCATACAGTTTCATAATCAAAGGTTTATCCGTTAGTGAATTCATCTTCGCGATTATATGACCATTTTGATACTTTTTATGATATTCAATTTCATTATCGATTAATTTAATGAATTCGCCTCTAATATCATGAGGAGCAATAACCAGATGATGATAATCTGGTTTTCTTGTGTAGCCGCTTAAATAATTAAAAAAATTCGTCGCGTCAATGCCAAATTTTCGTTTCGTTGTGATATAGCCTAAATCCGTATAGATTTTAGCAGTCTGGTCATTATAATTTCCCGTACCTAAATGGACAAATCTCTCTATGGCGCCATTTTTCCTGCGGACAACAAGCGTAATTTTGCTGTGGGTCTTTAAATGTGTCATCCCATAGATGACATGGCAGCCGGATTTTTCCAATTCCTTTGCCCATTGAACATTATTCTCTTCATCAAATCTTGCTTTTAATTCAACTAAAACCGTTACCTGCTTTCCATTTTCAGCTGCGCGTTTCAAGGACTCGATGACAGGCGAATCGCCGCTCACCCTGTAGAGAGTTTGTTTGATCGCCAATACATCCGGGTCATCAGCTGCATCAGAAACAAAATCCAGTACAGGCTGAAACGAATCGTATGGATGGTGGAAAAGCAAATCCTCCTGTAATGCATGCTGAAAAATATCTGCTCCATTATGCATTCCGAAGACCGGCATAGGGACGAATGGCTCATACGCCAAATCATCTCTCCGTTCAGCAAATACTTTGCAAAAAGAAATCAAAAAGGTTTTATCAATCGGACCGTTAATATAGTAAACATCTTCCTCTTTTACTTCCAACTCATCCAGCAAATATTCCAATATCTGCTTGTCCGGACGATCCAGCTTAATTTCCAGGCGCACTGCTGCTCCCCATTTTCTTTTCTTTAATTCCTTTTCAATTTGATGAAGCAGGTCGCGGGCCCCTTCCTCATGAATCGTTAAATCCGCATTTCTCGTAATTCTAAACTGCGTAACAGAAACCACCTTATATCCATTGAACAGTTTGCCGATAAAATAAGTAATAATATCTTCTAACAGAACAAAGCTGGATTTATCATCCATATACGGTATTTCGATAAATCGTTTTAACACAGATGGAACCTGGACAAGTGCCAATTGCGGATTATGGTCGCATTCAAGCTCGTTTACAAGCGAAACTGCCAAATTAATGGACTTATTTAACAATAGTGGGAATGGGCGATAAGCATCAATCGCCATCGGTGTTAACACTGGGAAAATTTGTTCATCGAAAAAGTGCTCTAAATTATTTTTCTGCTGACTAGTCCACTCTGAAAATTTTAATATATGGATATCCTCTTGCTTTAGCGCAGGGAGGATATTCTTTTGGAAAATTTCGTCCTGCATTTTAACAAGGACATGTGCTTTTTCGGAAATCCTTGTTAATTGCTGTTTAGGCGTCATCCCCGCTTTATTTTCCGGTTTCATATACCCCACTTTAACCTGGTCTTTTAAACCGGCTGCACGTACCATAAAAAACTCATCAAGATTCGAACTGAAAATCGCTAAAAATTTGATTCTCTCTAATAAAGGATTTCGTTTATCCATAGCCTCTTGTAATACGCGCTCATTAAAGGCCAGCCAGCTCAATTCACGGTTGTTATAATAAGCAGGATAATTAAATCGATTTTCTAGACTCACACATACCCCACACCTTCGTTTACAATATTCGACAAATTTATCATAACAAAAATTATGCTGCACTGTTGTTAAGAAATTGTAAATAATTGAAGTTTTCTTATATTAATAAGGAAATAACCTTTGTTCATGACAGCCGTACCAGTCTTTCATTATTTTCTGAATGAATGAATAAACAGGCAACTTTATCGGCAATGGTGAAGCTCCTTTTCTCCCTTCAAATCCAACCGGACAAATTTCAGGGTAATATTTTTATTGATTGCTTTTTCTAATTGACGAATATGTTTTTCTGTTTCATATTGTTCCACAAACGCTTTGCCATTACTGTAAATAACAAGCAGGAGAGAATCCTGATCGATTATTTCAAATGTTACCTTTTTAACGATCGATCTTTTAGAGGAATCCAGAGCTGAAGCCACTTTTGCAATGGCACCACCTACTCGGATATCATCGATTTCATCCCTAGAGAACCAGGACCCAAAGCCTGATAAATATTGTTTTAACAACGTTTTATTTTTGAATGAAGCAATGAGGGCAAGCTTAACCCTCTCTTTATGCATGAGACCATTTATAGATTGATTCGCCAGCAAGTAAAACGTATGCTGGCTGCTGGCATCGTCATCAATATATTCCCCTAAGTAATAAATTTGTGAGCCGAAGTAAATAAATTTCCCCAACTCTTTTATATCATGAAATTTATAGAATGGACTGATTTCTGCACAAAGCTTTGCTGCAAGACTGCCGGTATGCATCGCATGCAGGCTGTCCACATGATAATCAACCATAAGTTCCGAAATACTATTTGTGATAATTTGATCTGTACTCAGTATCTTTTTACTTTTATCACTTTTTTTCATTGAAATTCCGTCCCGCAATCCTTTTCGGCTGAACATAAACATGGATGAACTGCAAAAATTACACAACTGCACAAATACCTCAACTGCTGGTACAATAATATCGGCACGGTCTCTCGAAAGCCCCTCTACTTTTTCTAATTGGGAAATAGACTGCCCCTGTAAATATTGCTGAACTTGTTCCAAATCAATAAGTGACATGACATATTGATGGATTCCCGCAATAGGATATTTTTTCAGATTTTGATCAATTTGGGCAATATTCCGTGCACTGCCGCCAATCGCAATCACAGGCACCTGGACATTTTCCAACCAGGGAAGTTGATGAAAGGATTGGAGGATAAATGCGGTCAGCTGTTTTTTCTCATCTTCTGTTATGCGCTCCCCATTCATAAATTGTTCTTTTAATGAGACAACACCAAACGGGAAACTATAAAAATGTTTCATTTCCCGGTTCTCGAAATAGGTAACCTCTGTACTTCCCCCTCCTATATCAATGGTAATTCCTGTATCAATTGAGGTTGAGCGTGAAACGGCATAAAAGCCATGAAAGGCTTCTTCCTCTTCAGAAAAGATTTTCATTTTTAAGCCTGTTTTTTCCTTCACAAGTGCTTTTATTTCCTGTTGATTTTTTGACTGTCTGATGGTAGCTGTTGCTACACAATAAATTTTTTCTACCTTATGAAAATGGATAATTTCATTAAACTCTTGTAATATTTCAATGAGAAGAGCAACACCTTCTGAATTTAAGGTTCCTTCATCTGTTAAATAATGCCTTAACCTCGCCGTTGTTTTTATATTCTCAGCTTCTTTTAAGCTGGCGTGATTCATTTTCTCATAAATGACTAAACGGATTGTATTTGAACCGATATCAATAACTGCCCATTTTTCTTTCTTCATCAAACTTCTCCCTTACAAAAAAATGTCAATTAACATGATCATACCAAATATTTGTCATCATGGTGATTTTTTTATCTTCATCTAATAGAATCCCCATCCTCTTGAAACTGTTTCCTCTGTTGACTTTCTTAAGAATGTATTTTCTTTTGTACTCAAAAAGGGGTATAATAAAATTAGGGTAATTTAACTAGGAAATAAATGAATTCATAAAAAATCAGATTATTTCATCAAATATTTTGAAAGGAGTCTTGAAATTGACTGGTAATCAGAATCAATCTTCCTATCCTCAATTAAAGCCAACAATTGAAAACCTCTCACAAGCGATCTTCATTGTTAACCGGCACGCTAAAACGGCACCCAATCCAAAATATTTATATAAACTTAAGTATTCAGCTCTTCATAAACTTATTAAAGAAGGCAGAGCAAAGAAAGTCGGACTTCACTTTTCTAATAATCCAAAATACAGCCAGCAGCAGTCAGATGTATTAATTTCTTGTGGCAAATATACATTCCACCTTCCGCCGTCCAAAAATGATTTTGCTGAACTTCCGCATTTAGGAAAGCTGGACAGTCATGTAAGAAATCCAAAAACAACCCTCTCATTAACACAGGCGAAAAAGCTTCTTACTACATATACCGGAATGACAGAAGATGATAAAGCAGATCATGCTGCAAAGAAGAAATATACAAAACCAGTTTTTAAAAAACTTGGAGAAAGCTACTTTTAATTTCAATACGTACGTGTATCCTGCACTCATCTGCGGGTTTTTGACGTTTGTCTGGAGCCGCTTTATACCATTTATCAATGAAAAAAAAGCCGGGCAGCCGGCTTTTTTCTGTTGTAACGAGAACATTCTTATATTAAAAACTGGTCAATTAATTGGACTAATTCCGCTATTTCAGGTTTACTAACTTGAGCATCGGCACCAACTTTTTCCCCTTTATGGCGCAGGTCATCGGTAATTAATGAAGAAAAAATAATAATGGGCAGTTTGCTTAATTGACTATGTTCCTTTATCTTTTTCGTTAAGTGATGACCATCCATCTGCGGCATTTCAATATCGGTAATCACAAGCTGAACTTCTTTTTCCAATTCTTTTCCCTCAGCCAGCAGATTTTCTAAATATTCAAGGGCATCTTTTCCATTTTCAAAAAACTCCATATATTTGAATCCAGCTTCTGTTAACGTATCATGTAAAAGCTTGCGAAGCAGCGGCGAATCTTCAGCAATCATAAGATGTTTATTTGAGCGATCACGCTTTTCAATCTTCTGCACACGCTGTAAACTTATACCTATCTCCGGATTGATTTCGACAACGATTTTTTCAAAATCTAAGAGCAAAATCATTTCTCCGTGTAATTTAATAACCCCAATGATATGACTATCAGAGCTTTGATACATTTCAGAAGGTTTTTCAATTTGTTCCCAGGATATCCGATGGATCTGGGAAACGCTATGAACATGAAATACTATTTTCTGTTGATTAAATTCAGTAACGATAAACTTATCTTTCTCAGGTGTATCTGATGGAGGAAAGCCGATAGCCTTCGCCACATCCACAACTGGAAGAACTTCACCCCTTAATTCAATGATCCCTTCCACCTGAGGATGGGTTTGCGGAACCTTCGTTACAGGGAGGGGATTTATGATTTCCCTTACTTTAATTACATTGATTCCAAACTTATTATTGTCAATACCAAATTCAACGATTTCTAATTCATTTGTACCTGTTTCAAGTAAAATCCCTTGTGTTTTACCCATAATAGTTCAACCCGCCTATCATTTTTTGAATCTATACCATTACTATACCATGAAAGGGAAACAAATCAGGACTTTTTTATTACTTTCCTCCAATAAAATGGATACGAAACATCCGTTGAAACTGTGGTACACCTCTTTTTGGGTATTCATTTTCATTTTTCCACTTCTGCATTAATAATAAAAATATTCAAAGGTTTCGTATGATGCAGAAGTCGACTGGGATTATGGCTATTAATATAACGTAGAAACAGAAAAAAGACAGACACTTAAGTGCCTGTCTTTTTTCTGTTTTATTTAAGACCTGATTCGGTCAATATTTATCCAAAAAATATCTTCTGCTGCTCCGCCCTATTTTATTTAGCGGCTGTATACGTTAAAATAAGTTTATTGTTTTGGGAGGGTGAATCGTGTGGAACATTTAATTAATCGTAAAGTTAAGGAGATCGAAATATCAGGCATCCGAAAATTTTTTAATATGGTGGCAGGAACGGAAGGGATGATTTCCCTGACAATCGGTCAGCCTGATTTCCCGACACCGTTACATGTGAAAGAAGCCGGCAAACGGGCTATTGATGATAACTTCACATCCTATACACATAATGCAGGAGATTTAAGACTTCGTCATGCCGCAGCAAACTTTATGAAAAAAAAATACAATCTGGATTATGATGCAGATTCAGAGGTCATTGTAACAGTCGGTGCAAGCGAAGCCATTGATATCGCTTTCCGCACTATCCTTGAAGAAGATACAGAGGTCATTTTACCAGGACCTGTCTATCCGGGGTATGAGCCAATTATTAAGCTTTGCGGCGCAAAACCAGTCTATGCTGACATCAGGGAAAATAATTTCCGCTTTACCGCTGAAATCATTGAAAAATATCTGACAGAACGCACCCGTTGTGTGGTTCTGCCGTATCCATCTAATCCTACAGGGGTCAGCCTCAGTAAAGCAGAACTAAGCCGAGTAGCAGAGTTGCTTAAAGACAAGGATATTTTCATTCTTGCCGATGAAATATACA
This sequence comes from Bacillus benzoevorans, assembly GCF_014207535.1. Classification (GTDB taxonomy): domain Bacteria; phylum Bacillota; class Bacilli; order Bacillales; family Cytobacillaceae; genus Bacillus_BD; species Bacillus_BD benzoevorans. The sequence goes on along the minus strand of NZ_JACHGK010000001.1, from coordinate 245,778 downwards.
GTGAATTGGTATACGATCAGCCCCACGTTTCCATTGCTTCTTTTTTAAGGGATCAAACCATTGTCATTAATGGATTGTCAAAATCACACTCCATGACTGGATGGCGCATAGGGTTGCTATTTGCTCCCGCTGCCATAACAAAGCATATATTAAAGGTACATCAATACAATGTAACATGTGCGGCCTCAGTTGCGCAGATAGCGGCGATAGAGGCACTAACTGCCGGTATGGACGATTGCCTCCCAATGAAAGAAGCCTATTTGGAACGCAGAGATTACGTTTACAGCCGCTTAATCGATATGGGGCTGCAGGTAGAAAAACCTGACGGAGCTTTCTATTTCTTTGTCAAAATACCAGATCAAGCGCTGTCCTCCTTTGACTTCTGTCTTTCATTAGTAAAAGAAGAAAAAATAGCTGTCGTACCCGGCAGTGCTTTTTCCAGCTTCGGTGAAGGCTATTTCAGGCTTTCTTTCGCCTCCGATATGGAAACATTAAAAGAAGGATTAAATAGAATCGAATCCTTTATCGAAAAAATGCAGGCCTAATTTTGGCCTGCATTTTTCTTCATTAAACGGCGTTTGAAGTATTTTATAAACCGCCTTTATATTTCCCGGCATTCTTGGATGCCTTTTCCTTCTTTGCTTTTTCTTTATGAATTCTATTGGCCTCAGCGCTGCCGAATTCATGAGCGAACTCCTGATTCAGGACTGCTGAGTCAAAGCCTTTTTTATTTTTCTGCTGCGGATCATTCTTCTTATTTTTTTTCGCCATCCAAAAAACCTCCTGAATAGTTTTTCTTCTAGGTTAGTATGATTCGCAGCTTCTTCCATTATTCCGCTCTATTTCTTCCAGTACTTATAGAGTGCATGCGTCCCGCTGTTTTCTTCCCCATTTTCCGCTAATCTAACATACATATTTTTCGCCAATGAAAGACCAGGGGTTTCCATTCCCATTGACTCCGCTTCCTGTAACGCAATATTCATATCTTTAATAAAATGTTTGATGTAAAATCCTGGCTCGAAATTCCCCTCTATCATTCTCGGAGCCAAATTGGACAACGACCAGCTGCCTGCTGCCCCCGAGGTAATGCTTTCCAGTACCTTTTCCGGGTCCAGACCGGCCTTTTCGGCATAAACAATCGCTTCGCATACGCCGATCATATTAGATGCTATCGTAATTTGATTACACATTTTTGTATGCTGCCCTGCCCCTGCTTTTCCTTGATAAACAATATTTGTCCCGAGATGCTGGAAAAGCGGTTTTAGTTCCGCGAAAACTTCTTCATCTCCGCCAACCATGATCGATAGCTGGGCTTCCTTTGCCCCGATATCTCCGCCGGAAACCGGTGCATCAACGGCAAAAATGTTCTTTTTCTTTGCCTCACTGTGTATTTTAACGGCTAAGGTTGGAGTAGAGGTTGTCATATCAATGACATATGTATTTGGTTTTCCATTCGTAATGATCCCCTGCTCCCCTAAATAAACTTCTTCGACATCTTTTGGGTAACCAACAATGGTAAAGATCACATTACATTTTTCAGCTATTTCTTTTGCTGAATCAGCCCACTCTGCCCCCTGTTGTAATAAATCTTCTGTTTTTTCCTTTGTCCGATTATACACGCATAGCGGATAACCTGCCCTCAGCAGATGACCTGCCATACTTTTCCCCATTACTCCTGTTCCGATAAAACCAATAACCGTATTTTCTCTTGCCAGCATGAAACTTCTCTCCCTTCATCGTATATGATTAGTTTAACAACACAATGTTGATAGGTATACTTTTTATGGAAAAAACAGTAAATAAAATTCATCTCATGATGGATGACTCTTTGTGATTACATTTGCGATGTGAAATTAGTTAAGTATGTTTTGGCAATCACTTCTTCATTACTTGTAATTTCTACTGAAACTGCCTGCTGTTCTGAGATCATCTTGTTAATGTCAAAAACATGCAAGTCTTTCAGCAGTGGAATCGGGTCCATATAGATAAAGGATGACCTGCCATTTTCAACCTCTAATAATTCCCCGTTGAAAATTTCTGTTTCTCCATATATAATTTCCTCGCTACCCAAAGCGGATGCTAATCTTTTATTGTGAATGTGAACCTTCACCTTATACATTTTCTCCGTTGTAAAAACCTTTTCATTAATCTTAAAGCGGAACTGCAGTTCATTTTTATTTGTCAGCAGTACCTCCGCATTTCGGTTAATAATCGCCGGTTCGTCCTTTATCGTACACCCCACAAGAGTATAAAGACAAAAAAAAGCGATGATGAAGCGTAATTTGACTATATTCATGGCTGACTCCTCCTTACCACCACCTTTTCCCTTATAAACATTTGCTAAACCTCGATAATAAAAAAAGAGACTGGCTGTAATACACCAATCTCCTGATCATCCCTTTTATTCCGCTAATCCTTCTTTTACCATTAATTCCTGCAAAGCGGTTAATGCTTCATTTTCATCATTGCCATCAATCATAATTTTAATTTCTGCACCCTTGCCAATTCCTAATGACATCACACCCATAATTGATTTTAAGTTCACCTTCTTGTCTTTATATTCAAGATCGATATCAGAAACAAACCTGCTTGCTGTTTGCACTAGCAGTGTTGCCGGCCGAGCATGAATTCCTGTATCGGAAATTACCGTAAATTGTTTTTCAACCATCTTCATCAAACTCCTTCAATAAATGTTCAATCGTACAGCTATATGTATTCCTGCCTAAATTTAATCAAAACGATTATTCAGATCAAGATTTACCATTGATACTATACCATACCATGCAATACATATATATATTAACAAAAAATTACACAGCAAATACAGTATCCTTTATCGCAATGAAAAATAATTTTAATAATATCGCTGAAATTTTCAATAAAATCCTTTACGGACAGTGAAAAGTAGTGCAGAATGTTTATTAACTTCAAATACTGAGGAGTGATGACGATTTTGAAAAGGGCAGAAGTAGGCAATATTATAGAATTTAGAGAAGGCTTACAAGGAATAGTAGAAAAAGTATATGAAAACTCAGTAATCGTTGATTTAACTTATATGGAAAATTTCCAGGACCTACAAATAGAATCCAGGACCGTTGTCAATCATAAAAACTATAAAATCATTAGAGAGTCGGCTGGCTAATCTTTTCTTTCACTTACAATGCATCGCAAAAAGGATTTTCTTTGGAATGATCATTCTCTGCTTATTGTCCGAAAAAAAGAAAGCCGGGCAATAAGCAGATTGAATACATTTATCAAATCCCTCAATGATAACAGACCTCAAATGACTCTGCTTTTCCTCTTAGGAATCTCTTACTTCATTTGCCAATTCCTTTAATGACTTTACTTTACCATGTGGTTTTTGATCCTGTTTTCTTACTGACCATGCTCTTTCTTTCTCGTTTTTTTGTTTCGTCATATACATCTTTCCTTCCATTTGAATAGTTAAACAAACCATGGCTGCTGGTCACAAATAGGATTCACCATTCTTATACTTTTTATCCGGTTAAGATTTTAGCTGCTAAAAGTGCTGGTAAAAGATTATTAAGCATAATTAAAATTCAATGAATATGTCATTACACTCCTATCTTATTGAACTTTTTTTTGTTAAAATGATAGTTGTCTACAAGGAAGGGGTATCGCAGTGAATAGACTTTCGATTGATATCCGTTTAATCATCGGTTTAGTCATCGCACATCTTTTGATGTATCTTACTTTTCAGAACAAAGCTACTTTCTGGTATATGTTTACAGCAGCCATGCTGCTGTTAATGAGTTATGCTATTTTCCATCTGAAAACAGATGATAAATGCTCTGTTCTATCATATAGTTTCTATGGTGTTGCTTCTGGAATCGTTCTTTTTGCTTTGTTTTGGCTTGGAAACGTGCTTATTGGTTTCTTTCATTTACCTTTTAACGGTGAGATTTCCAGTCTTTATCGATCTTATTCACCTTCACAAATTTGGCATTATATCGTACTCTTCTTATTTATTATTCCAGGTGAAGAGTTATTTTGGCGCGGTTTTGTGCAAAAAAAACTGTCTGCCACAAAGCTAAACATCAAATACAGTGTCCTCTTAGCTGCCGTATTATATGCTTCTGTTCAGCTTTATTCAGGATACTTTATTCACTTTTTTGCTGCGCTCATTGCCGGACTGTTTTGGGGATTTTTGTATGCATGGAAAAGAAACATGCATATGCTGATCATTTCTCACTTAGTTTTTGATCTGTTCACTTTCGTTCTACTTCCGTTTAGATAGGAGGATAAGATTACTTTATCAAATTCGCCGAGGCGAATTTGCGCCCGATTTTTTTCGAGCTCGCTCGAAAAATTTCCTTTGAAAAATCGAGGCATCTGCCGGAGGCTTAACTTCATTCAGCATGGATTTGAACCCCCACTGAATTGGAAAGCTTTTCTGCATTCATCCCTTAACTTTAGAAGTGGAGGACTTCTGCTGAATAAAGTTAAGCAAACAAAGGTGCAGACGAGGTCTGCACCTTTAATTTTCTAGATGATTATCTGGTTTCATCCACAATAGTAAGATAAAGATCATACTGACATAGCCGAAGAGCGGATACAAATAGGATAGAAGGCGGCTGTACTCAAATAAGCTCAAAATATAAGTGACGGAAAAAATTACGGTAACGGTAACCATTTTGGGCAGCGATACATATTGCTTTATTTGTTTTTCCAGCCCGAATACATTACCAATAATTGAAGTGAATATTTCCCCATAAATAACGAGGATAAAAATCCAATATAAGCCTGACGCCAAGTTCCTCATAATGACAGCCATAGGAATTTCATATGTTGTAAAATCTGGAAGCATAATCAAAGTTAAATGTCCTGCTATCAAAATAACCGTTAAAGCTGCCCCTCCCAATATTCCGCCCCTTTTAATGATCCTTTCATCTTTAATCTCCGAAGCAACCGGTACTAATACTGCTTGAGCAAGAGATAAATTAAACGCCGTATAAGAGAATGGAGCAACTACAACCTTCCATCCGTCTTCTACATAAGGAATATACAATAATTGATCGAGAAAATGCGGCAGTTTAACAGACAAAATCATCAGGATAAAGCTAAACGTGATCATAAGCGGAACCACAAATGTATTAACAGCAAACAACGCTTTTATTCCAACTATCATGACAATATATGATAATATAATCGTGATTAACACGCCGATAAGCTTTGAAAACCCCAGCTGCTCTTGAAACACGGCTCCTGCCCCCGCCAGCATAACAGCACAGACCCCTATCAGCATTAGCATCAATAACAAGTTAATCACTTTTCCAAATGTTTTTCCAAAAAGGTATTCGTTAAATTCTTCATAGGATTTCGCCTGGATACGGGCTGACAGTACCATTAATTTCGTGCCAAGAAAGATGAGGATATATCCTGACATAAGCATGCTAATTAAGCCGATAAAACCAAATCTGGAGAAAAATTCAACAATTTCCCTTCCTGTTGCAAAGCCCGCTCCAACAACTGTTCCAACATAAACAGCAGCTATTTGGATCGCAGCTCCCCAATTTGTTTTCACTTGCTCACCCTCCCTTCCTTCACTATATGATCAGAAGGACAAACAAAGACGAGCTTTTTTGCTTTATGCCGTAATTATTTACATCCTTTACTTTCCAAACAAAAAGCACATCTTTATTGAGAAGATGAGATGTAAGTTTAAATGGATAACGTTAAAAAAGGAGTCATCACGACTCCTTTTTTGAACTTGTGGCAGAAGTGAATCAATTTGACACTTCTGTTATTTTGCTTATTTTACAGAACTAATATTTTTTTACGGATAATCCAAGCTTCTTTAATATTTGAATGGCTGTTTCTTTTTCATCCTCAGATAAAGCAGACATGATTCTGTCAATTTCATTTCGATGAGAAGGAAAGACCTGTTCAATTAGTTTTCTTCCCTTTTCCGTAATTTGAGCAAAGGTAACACGTCTGTCATTTGGGCATGCCACCCGGACAATATACTCTTTCTTTTCCAGCTTATCAATTACATATGTCATGCTCCCGCTGGCTAATAATATTTTCCCGCCAATCTGCTGCAGAGGCTGGTCCCCTTTATGATAGAGCAGCTCAAGCACGGCAAATTCCGTTGGATTGAGGCCGTAGCGGTGAATTTGTTTATTTACATGCTCATTAATCGCACGAAAAGCGCGGGATAGGACAATATATAATTTAAGTGATTGATCCTGCGGTTCTAAATCCATGTTTTACCAAATCCTTTATTTAATAATAATATATTTAAATTCACTTTAATATTATACTATAAGTAAATATATTATATTAAATTATAAGCATAAAACAAAGTAAGATCCATGTCAATTTATCGACAATTCATCCATTTCAATGCCGTAATAATATAAATACACAGATATGTAAGCGCTTTATCAATTCAAAATAATGTAACATTTTCGTACCCAATTCGACTTATTTCTATTTTATAATAAAATCGGCATAAAGATTATAAAGCCGTTTTACTAGGGGGAAAAAACATGAATCAAATCAATTTTAGCGATTTTTATCAAAAGGCACTCATACCAATGGGAAAGAATGAACAGAAAAGAAGCGTTCAAATTGATAAAGACTGGCGAGCTGCACCTTTGACTATCACACATTTCTTAATCGCAATAGAAGGGAAGGCGGAAACAACCGATGCTGAAAAATACCACTGGAAAGTTTCTATTTACCTCGCTGATTCTGAGGGAAGCTTTTACAGTGAAAAACCCATTTATCATTCAGAATACTATAAATCCATTCATTGCGCCTTTTCAGCAGCAAGAAAGCTTGAAGAAGCAGGAAAGGCCGGACACCTCCTCGCAAGATACTTCCATTAAACTATCCTCGCATTCCCTTCACCCGCAGTGCCTCCTTTTCGTAGTTCCTGTGATTAAATACACACATAGTGTTTAAATAGCATACATAAAAGAATAAACGATATCCTTCCAATTTCACTTTGAATAGTATTACATCCTAAACCAAACAAAAAATCGAGACTCCAGCAATTAGGAATCTCGATCTTATTATTATTATTATAGATATGGACTTTCATGTTTTGCTTTAAGTTGATTCCAGCGGCGTTCTACTTCTTTCTCGAACTCTGCAACAAGGGCTTTGTTTTCTTCTTTTAACAAGTGTTTTGTTTTACCCATGTATTTTAACCATTCTGTAAGTTCAATACGTTTATTTTTATCCTCTGGATTATAAGTGATGGTTGTAACACCTTTTTCCACTTCATAAAGAGGGAAGAAACATGAATTAACAGCAGCATCTACAATCGTTTGACCTAATGTTTCATTGGATTTCCAGTTCAACGGACAAGCAATCAAGATTTTTCCATATACTAGACCTACATTATTGGCATACCATTGTGCTTTGGCACCTTTTTTCACAAGGTCTTGCGGGTATGCTTCTGAACCCGTAAACACATATGGAATATTTGTTGAAGCCATAATTTGAGCTGTATCTTTATGATGGAAAGCTTTACCTGCTTGGTATGGTCCAACACCAGAAGTACTTGTCATATGTCCTAGCGGTGTAGAATAAGATAATTGGCTTCCTGTATTCATGTAACCTTCATTATCATACTCCACGATGATCATTTTGTGGTTACGCAGGGCAGCACCAATTGCCGGTCCCATACCGATGTCCATACCACCGTCACCAGTTACCATAACGAATGTGAAATCATCGCTTAATCCAAGTGCCTTGAATTCACCACGGCGTTGTCTTTCGTGGAACATTTCAACAAGCCCAGATAATGTAGCCGCACCGTTTTGGAATAGGTTATGAATATAAGTTGCTTTATGTGAACTGTAAGGATATCCAGTTGTAACGATCATTGCACAGCCTGTGTGGAATAATGTAACAATGTCCCCTTCAATTCCTTTAAAGAATGTTTCTAAACCAGAGAAGATACCACATCCAGGGCATGCTCCGTGTCCTGAAGAAATACGTTTTGGTTTTTTCGTTAACGCTCTTAGCGGCGGAATCTTAACTTTTAATTCACCAGTTTCTTCATTAGGAGTTACTGAAATAAGACCTGTACGTAAATCTTCTTTTTTCAATGGTTCGATGCGACGCTTTGGTGCTAATTCTGGATTACCAGGAGTGTGACCAAAATAATCAAATGGTACTTCCACTTTGCCGGCTTCAACAGCATCGATCGCTAATTGGAAGAACTGTTCTGCTTCATCAGCATAGAAGTCTTTTCCGCCTAAACCAAAGATACGTGTAATCACTTTTGTTTCACTGTTTCCGTAAGTATGAAGTGCTGCTTTTACTTCCATAGACATGTTACCGCCGTGTGCACCGTAAGAATCGCCACGGTCTCCGACTGTAATAGCTTTTACATTTTTCAATGCTTCAGCAAGTTGTTTTTGCGGGAATGGACGAAGGATATTTGGAGAAATAACCCCTGCCTTAATTCCTTTTGCACGTAATTTATCAACAACACCTTTAGCCACTTCTGTAGCTGAGTTTAATAAGAATACAGCTACTTCAGCATCTTCCATTCCATATTGGTCAAGAATTGGATATTCACGGCCTGTTAACTCAGCAAATTCTTTTGAAATTCTCTCGAAAACTTTCTCTGCATTATACATCGCTTGAGATTGTTGATAACGGTTGTTAATAGTATCAGGCTCATTCATATAAGCACCGATTGTTACCGGATTATCACGGTCTAAAGCATGCGGGAATTCTGTTGGAACTTCGCCGACAAATTTGCGAACTTCATTGCTGTCTTTAATAACTTGTAAACGTCTCTTTTGGTGTGAAGTAAAGTATCCGTCATAAGATACAATAACCGGTAAGCGGACTTCTGGATCTTCCGCTAATTTAATTGCCATGATATTCATATCATAAACAACTTGCGGATCACGAGCCATTAGAATTGGCCAGCCAATATTTAATGCAAAGTATAGGTCAGAGTGGTCACCGTGGATATTTAACGGGCCAGAAACTGAACGGTTTACTAAGTTTAATACCATTGGCATACGAGTTCCGGATTGAACTGGTAATTGTTCAAGCATATATAAGAAACCATTGGCACTTGTGGCATTGAATACACGGCCGCCGCCTGTAGCTGCACCGTAACAAATTCCTGCAGAACCGTGTTCACCGTCAGCAGCGATTAATTTAATATCATGTTGTCCTCTTGCTTTCATTCCATCAAGGAATTGAGCTACTTCAGTAGAAGGAGAAATTGGGTAGTATCCCATAATATGATAGTTAATTTGCGCTGCAGCATATGCTGCTACTTCATTACCTGATTCAAATAAAATACTTTGTTCTACTTTACCTTCTGATAAACCTGCTTTTTCTTTATCTATAATAATCTCTTTAGACATTTTCGTATTCACCTTTCTTTCAATTATTTTACAAGTTCAAATAAATGTGGTACGCGGTGGGCATCTGCATAGCCGTCATTTGTTTCAGCAGCACTTTGCAGGGCATCTGTCGGACATGCTTCAACACATTTTAAGCAGCCTTTACAATATTGATAATCAATTCCTTTAAGGAACATTTGCGGACGGCCTTTTTTATCCGGTTCTTCATTCCAAACAAAGCAGAAGTCAGGGCAAGCTGTATCACATTGTGCACAGTTGATACATTTTTCCTGATGGAAATGAGGAAGCATACCAGAACGTGAAATACTTAAATCTTTGAAAATATTATTTCCTGAATCCATAACAAGTCCACCGATTGGCTGTGTTTCATATCCTAAAACAGGCTCAGGACGAACAAACGGCTTAACAACTACATCTGGACCTACTTCAAATGTTTTAAATTCAACCTCATTGTAACCGCGATCAAATGTACGAATATTTGATTCTACTAAATGAGGATATTTTTTTTCAAAAGTACGGCGAATAGTATCTCTCATTGCATCTGCATCTAAGAAATCAAGAATTCTAAAGATTGCTCCAAGCATCGCTGTGTTTACTTTTGTTTTTTCTTCTAAAGCAATTTGCGTAGCATCTACAACAGCTACGATACCGCCCTCAAGTTTTGCTAATTCTTTCACTTCATCTGGAGTTCTTTTTGTATTAACTAAAACAGTAGTATCTGGATACATACCGCTTGTAGGGTTTTGTGTTCTAAATAGCGCATCATGGAAAACCGCTACTACATGCGGGCGCTCAACAGGAGTTGTATCACGAATTTGAGTGAATGGGTCACAGAAACGAATATTCCCTTTTACTGGTGATCCTTTTTTCTCAGAACCATAAGATGAAAAGCTAAGTCCATTAAAACCACTTCCAACTACCCCAGCTTCGGAAAGTAATTTACCCGCTAAGTTTGCTCCTAATCCTCCAATTGACTCAAGGCGGATTTCAAAAAATCCCAAATCGTTTGTTTTAGGTAAAACAGACATTGTTATTCTCCCTTCTATTATGGAAAGCGAGTACCACTTACTAAGTTGCCGCATTTTCTATTAAACAATGCTTTTCAACTCAGCCTGGCAGCTATCCCCTCTGACTAATATGAAATACTAGCTCTATTACTTTTGTTTTGATTGCTCTCTAATAATATAAAATAATATTACAAGTATCTGTGATAAAAATCAAACATATTTTAAAAAATTTATAGTACAGTTTATTATTTTGGTAAATAAATCTATTAAATACGCGGTAGATAAGCGTTTTCATATTATATAACAGATTATTCCCACCGCTATAACACTATTACAGTTTAAGCTTTTTAACCCTATATTGAACATAAGTCCTGTATCATAGAATAATATCAATATGTTTGTCGAAACATGACTTTTATTTCCTTATCAGTTCTCCTATTTTAGTTTGGCAAATTACAAGGAAGTAATATTATCAATATTTAGATAATTTATTTGTATTCTATTTATATGTTGAATTTTGTCTGAGCCTATCGACCTATTCGATTATGAACACTGGAATTTGGATAAAAAAACAAGGTCCTATGACTCATTTTTTATAAAATGTGTTTTATTGCTCTAATTTATCCAAAATATCTTCTCCAATTTCACGCAATTTTCAGTTTGAATTGCTATGATACAAATAGGAGATTATGTTCATAGTGATGAAAGGTGGAAAAATGGATGAATGTACTTCTCGTGGAGGATGACGAACGGTTAGGAAAATTGTTATTACATTTGCTTACTAAAGAGTTCAGCAAAGTCGATTGGGTAAAAAACGGAAGGGATGCCAATGATTATTCCCTTTTCAATCCATATGACATCATCATATTGGATTGGATGCTGCCTGTGATGGATGGAATTGAAGTGTGTAAAGTGCTGCGCAAGCGGAATTTTCAAGGCGGGATTCTGTTTATGACAGCAAAGGATTCGGTGGAAGATGTCATTACCGGTTTGGATTCAGGTGCAGATGATTATATTGTAAAGCCCTTTGAATTTGGAGAGTTAATGGCAAGACTTAGAGCATTATCACGGCGCAAGCCTAAAATCTTTGAAGAAATCATTGAAAAGGATGGACTGAAATTAAATTTAACTACCCACTCTGTTTTCCGGGATGAAAACAACATTGAATTGTCGCGAAAGGAATATCAATTACTCGAGATATTAATGAGAAATCCAAAGCAAATTATCACAAGAGAGCTGCTGTTCGATAAAATATGGGGCTTCGAAAATGACGTCTCAGATAATGCACTCGATGCCCTCATCAAGCTTGTGCGAAGAAAAATTGATCTGCCTGGTAAGCCATCCTTGATTCAAAATGTTAGAGGGGTTGGTTACAAAATGAGAGAACTGGATGTTTAAATCTGTTAAAAGAAAATTAACCTTACTATTCAGTCTAACACTGCTTTGTCTGTTACTAATCTTTATTGTTACCTTATATTTTTTGATTTCGAGTGTCATTGAACGAAATGAGCAGAACCAGCTGTATTCATTTTTTACAGCAAACAATCATGCTTTCATTAATCATTTAAAAAATGAAACCAATCAAGGGCTGATCCGCTCGGAACATGGCAGCGAAATTTTTTACTATGTTTTTGATAAAAGACACGATCTCTATAGCGGTCTGGAATCCGCCCCATTTTCTATGGATAGATTGAGAGAAGATGAAAGAATAACAGAGAGTTCCACTATTACAACAACAATGGAATGGAAGGGTTATCATTTTTTACTATTTAAAAGACCGCTGCAGGAAAAAGGGATTTTATACGGCTATGCGATTATCGGAAAAAATGTAACCGAACAAATTCATGTCATTCAAACCATTACATGGATTATGGTGCTATTAACGGTATTATTCAGCCTTGCCTTTGCCTTTCTCGGGTATTATTTTGCCGGGCAGGCGATGAAACCAATTAAGCAGGCATTTGATTCGCAGCGGAAATTTATTTCGGATGCCTCCCATGAATTACGAACACCACTCAGTATTTTTTACAGTTCCATTGATTTATTAGAAAGAGATGAAAAAGAACATTTAAGTGAATTTGGACGCGAAGTGGTTTCCGATTTAAAAGAGGAGACAATTTCAATGAAAGAACTGGTGAATGACCTGCTTTTCTTAGCAAGAAGCGACCAAAGCCAAATACAGCTTCAAAGGGAAAATATAGATCTATCCCAATTGCTGGCTTCAATAAGCAAACGCTTCTCATCAATTATGCCGGATTCCATCCAATTTCAGCAAAACATTGAATCTGGGGTATCCTTTCATTGTGATAAAGAACGGGTGCAGCAGTTAATCTATATCCTATTAGATAATGCCATTCATTATACTGACAGCGGCAGTATTACACTAACATTAAAGAAAGTATCTGATCGAATTATGATTTCCGTACGAGATACTGGGTGCGGCATTAAGCAAGAGCAGCTTCCCTATATTTTCGACCGATTTTTCCGCAGTGATTCATCGAGGCACCGCAATGGTTCCGGCTTAGGATTGTCGATTGCCAAAGCCATTACAGATATGCACAAAGGCATCATCGCAGTGGAAAGCAGTTTAGGCAAAGGCACGGCCTTCACGATCACTTTTCAAACCAAGTCTTCAAACTAAATAAGAAAAGTAAAAATGAGAAGTTGAATAGCACTTCTCATTTTTACTTTTCTTCTAATGGGATTGTTTTCATCATCGTTTTTTTCTGATGACCTGTTTCATGACGCTTATTTCTAGATGTTAATAATCTGGCTGTCAGGAGAAGCAATACGAGAGAAATAGAAGCGGCATAAAGCAGCCTAACCCATGTTTCTGAGGAATCTGTTCCAATAAGGATTCCATGCAGGGTCATCAAAATCCATGCCGGGAACACCGAAATATGAATCCATTTCCATCGTGCTTTGCCTAACCTCTTCAACATAAAGTCTGAGGAAAATAACACAAGGAAAAATAAATAAAAAGCAATGACCCCTATTCCTGAAGCGAAGGGAAATTCATTATCAGCAAACGGAAGCAAAATTTCACTGAGTGTATAGTCTACATAGTTATCCTGCCAAATAAACATTAAATGAAACAGAATCGATAAAAACCCAGCCCATCCGCTCATTTGATGAAGAGCCAGCAGATCTCCCTTTTTCTTCTTCAGAATAGACCACGAACTGACGATACCGCCAATGACCGATATCGTTAATAATAAATACGCAAGCAGACCTGAAAGCCTAATGAAATTCCAAACTGTCAATAGTTCATTCATGAACATCCCATCCCTTAATAACCTCTCCATTTTCTGTCATCAGTACAAACTGAATCTCACGATTAATTTCTGAAAAAGACACATCCAGTTCAGATAAACTCACCATAAAGGATAGCTTTGCCGCCGCCTCCGCATCTAAAAGACTCTCTGTGATAACAGTTGCCTGAATGATGTTACTATGAACCGGCTTTCCTGTATGACCGTCCAATATATGGTGTTTCATCACATCCCCGTCTTTCCAGCACCTGTAAAGCCGGTTAGATGTCGCAACACTGCCATCGTATAGTGAAAACTGCCCTATTTCTTTCCCAGTCTCTATCGGGTGAGCAATTCCAATCCGCCATAATTTGCTGCCATCTGACCAAACAGTCATATCTCCGCCGCCATCCACTATGCCAAATGCCGCATTCCCTGTGTTCTTTAGCCATTGTGCGGCTGTTTCAACGGCGTATCCCTTCCCAATTCCGCCGAGGTCAATTTCGCCATATCCGATACGGCAAATAGTGCTTTTCTCTTTATCAAACAAAAACGTTTTTTCATAATGTGGGGCTTCCAGCACCGTTTTTACTGTCGCACAAGCTATTTGGAAAGGAAACGAGCGATTATAGCCGTTGTTTTCCATATATTTCTTCAGATAGGGATTAAAATACCCCTTTGTTTTTTCACGTAAGCTGTCTGCTTTCTGCAAAAGATCCAATAGTAATGGATGAATCTGCAATTCTGAACCGATGGCAAGAGCATTAATTCTTGCTAATTCATTATCCTCCCTAAACCGGGACCATTCTCTTTCTACATAAGCAAACCAATTGCGGATGTGATCCTGCCAATTTGCAATGACACAGTTTGAAACCCCTGCATAGAAAACGGTGTTCATTGCTTCCAATTCGAGTTCTTCCAATTTAACCACGCACCTTATGATCGCCTTGTCTGCCTGTCGCTTTGCTGCATATTCGATTCTGAATAGCTAATGGAAGATGTCGTAAAATTGCTCCAGTCTAATTGCGTGAGCTTTTTTTCTTCCTCAGACATGTTTGCAGCCTGGACTGTATCAAGCTGGTCCTTGCTGCTATTTGCATCAGTTCCTCCAGCCGCAAATTGTGTTAGCACAAATGCCGAAAAAATGGTACCCGTTACCCCTACAACCCATTTTGCCTTTGTTTTTCCGTTCATCTTATATTCCTCCCTTTAAATACTCACTAGATTTATTTTTTGTTCTGCTTCTGCCCAGTCAATCCGGTAGCCAAGAGCATTAGCCAATACACATATTGGGATATAAACAGACTTTTCATAGTAAACAGCCTCTGCCGGCATTGGTGTTTTTACGCTGTTTTCATAGGCGGCATTTGAACCGGAGCGAATAATTAATTCATTTTCACCTTTTGTTACTTTGACTATTTTACTAATGGTATACACCTTTGCTTCAGCGCCCAGTTTCTCTGCCAGCTTCTCTGCGGAAACGAGCAGCTGTCCGTTTTGCGGAACTCCGTAAATTTCTACTGGTTTGTTATTCACTGTCAATGAGATAGTAGACGGTGTTAATACAGGAAGAGCTGTTGATGAATGATTAACAACCTCTCTTGTCCAAATATTCCAATAACCTGTCTGTTCCGATTGCACGTATGAATTGTATTCCCCGATCTGATTATTTTCTTTGTATTCATACTCATCATCATCGTCTTCATGATCTTCATGGTCTCGTTTTTTCTCTTCTCCGTCATATTTCCAGCTTTCCTGTTTTTCATATCCTTCGTATTTCCCATGATCCTCACGCTCATGTTCATCGTCATCAGCCATGACCGTCACGCCAAAGGACAACCCGAATAATAAAAGAATTGCCGATGTGATTAATATCAGTTTCTTCACTAATATTTCCTCCCTTATTTTTCTCTATGTTTGCAGTATAGTCAGGCAAACTGAAAAGAAACTGAAACAAAACATTATAATTTTTTCATAAAAAAACTGTCATCGCTGGATGCGTGACAGTTTTTACTTTATTTTATAAATCTTCCACAACAATATAATTTAATTTTACTGGTCCATGAACCCCTACTACCAGTTTCATTTCGATATCAGAAGATTTACTTGGTCCAGTAATATAATTGATGCATGAAGGAATTACTTCACCTTTTTTCACCTTTTCACGTAATATCTTCGCCGCTTGCGTCATACGCGGCACAATCGTGCTCTTCGGAACTAAAACAATGGAGTACTCCGGTAAAAAGTTTACTGTTCTCCCTCTGTCTTTACCGCTGAATACAACAACTGTACCTGATTCTGCTAAAGTAATCTCACTAATTGTAATCCCGATATTGGCATGATTCGCTTTTTCAATATTTTCCCGGCCAAGATCAGAATTCCACTCGAACACTTCAATTTTTTCTTGCGGCAGTTCTTCTTTAAAAAGCTTTCCAAGAGCAAAGGATTCTTCATAGCGGGAGTCTTTCCACGTTACAACAGGACCGCCGCCCAATTCCTTAATTCTATCATGCACAATTTTAGCGGCATGTGCCTTGTCCGCAACAAAAACTTCACAGTTGATTCCAGTTCCGTGCTTTATAAATAATTCTAAAAGCTCGTCGCTTGAAGCACCTTTATAGACTTCTTCCTGAGGATTATACTTCCATTTTGGCAGCGTTACATTTGTTTTTCTCTCGCGGCCAAGACGGTTGGCGATAGTATCGAGAAAAGCATCACGATTTTGAACAGTTCCTGGCATTACTGTTTCCCTCCTTTTGAGCGGTTTTTAAACCAATCTCTAAATCTTTCCTTATTCGGCATCGGCATATCTTTATAATCTGTCCACTCTTTTAACGGTCCGATACCTTTTGTAATTTTATTGCCAGTAGTAAGAGGTTTTACTACAGTGTGTGCCATTTTGGAACCTAAATTATAAAGAGATGAATTCGATGTTCCAATACCAAAGGCCTTCATCATCATTTTTTCGGAGAATGGCGCTTTTCCTTCTTGCTCGACAATAATCTGTCTGTGTTTTCTAATCAACTCATGCAGCGGAATCTTAACCGGACATACTTCTGTACAAGCTCCGCACAATGTTGATGCGTAAGGAAGTTCTTTATTTCCTTCGTATCCATCTAAAAGCGGAGTTAACACAATCCCGATTGGACCTGGATAAATTGATCCATAAGAATGACCGCCAATATGACGATATACCGGGCAGTTATTAATACAGGCTGCGCAGCGGATACATTGTAGTACAGACTGGAATTCAGTACCAAGAATATCAGAACGGCCATTATCGACAATGACTAAATGGAATTCCTCAGGACCGTCAACATCACCTTCCTGGCGCGGACCTGTTAAGTTCGTAATATAACTTGTTAATTTTTGGCCCACGGCACTTCTTGTCAGCATCCCTACCAAGACTTCCATTTCGTCAAAGGTTGGGACAAGACGCTCCATCCCCATACAGACAACTAGTGTATTGGGAAGATCGGAAACAAGGTCCGCGTTTCCTTCATTTGTAACCAATGTCGTGGAACCTGATTCAGCGACAGCGAAATTACAGCCGATAACACCGACATCTGCTTCCAGAAACTTTTGCCGCAGGATTTGACGGGCACACAAAGCGAGCTCTTCAGGCTTTGAGGAGCCTTTATAATCAAGTTTCTTTTCAAATACATCCCGCATCTGTTCTTTATTTTTATGCAAAGTTGGTACCACAATATGTGAAGGCGGGTCATTATCATCTAATTGTAAAATAAACTCTCCTAAATCACTTTCAACCACTTCACAGCCGGCCTCTTCAAGCTTATGGTTCAAACTGATTTCTTCCGTTACCATGGACTTTGCTTTAATAATCTTTTTCGCATTTTTCTTTTTCACTACATCTTTAATATAGTCTGTAGCATCTTCGGCAGTTTTAGCAAAGAAAACATGACCGCCTTTTTTAGATACGTTTTCACTTAATTGGTATAAATAGTAATCTAAATTTTCAAGGACATGTTGACGAATTTCTTCTGCATGATTTCGCCATTCTTCCCAATTTCCTAATTCTTCTATTTCATTCTTTCTTCTGCCATTAATGGTATCTGTAGCACTTGCTACAGCTCCTCTCATAAAGGAATCCTTTACTTCCTCTCCAACCCGAACTTTAAACTTTTCCTCAGCATATTTTGTTTTAATTGCCATAGTTACTTCCTCCCTTCATCTTTGTTAACGGCTGTTTAATATTTGCGCAATATGCATGACTTTAATTGGTACACCAAGTCTTTCCAAACGCCCTTTAATATTCATTAGGCAGGCATAGTCGCCACCAGTTAAAACTTGAGCTCCAGTTTCTTTTACATGATCCACTTTTTCATCAACAATCTTCTCTGAGATTTGCCCCATTTTAACGGAGAAAGTTCCGCCAAAGCCGCAGCATTGTTCTTTTCCAGGCAGCTCTGTGAATTCTAATCCTTTTACATTGCTTAACAGTGTTAATGGTGCTTCTTTCACCCCAAGTAATCTTGTCATATGGCAGGATGGATGGTAAGTGACCTTCTCATTGAAGGTTGCACCAACATCTTCAATTCCTAAAACTTCGACAATAAACTGTGTTAATTCATAGGATTTTTCCGCAAATGCTTTCGCCTTTGGCCCATAAATAGGATCATCTTTAAATATATGTGGATATTCATGCAGCATATAGGTACATGAACCTGAAGGACTGACAACATATTCAGAATCCTGGAATGTATCGATCATTTTTTTCATAGCAGGTATGGTCTCGCCTAAGTATCCACTGTTATAGGTTGCCTGTCCGCAGCATATCTGACCTTCTGGATAATCTATTTCACAGCCTAAATGTTCTAATAATTCTACTGTTGCGATGCCAATATCCGCTTTCATCATATCGACAAGACATGTTCCAAATAGAGATACTTTCATATTTCTTTCAGCCCTTTCTAAATGACAAATCATTTATCTTATATTTTTCTAAAAGAAGACAATAATTCAGAGAATTATTTAATTATGATCTGTTAATATAATCAACAGGTCATCTGATGACTCGATGTTAAAAAATGTTCACATTTATTACTTATACACTGAATTGAAATGGTTTTCAACTATTTTTTCTGCAAATAGAGGAGTTCAATGTCATAAGAACCCCTCTATTTAGTATCAATCCTAGTTTCATCAAAATATTTTTGTATAATTACCTCAACATTATTTAAATGAGTTTCCATTGCTTTTCTCGCTTTATCTTCATTTTTCTCCAGAACTGCCTCGAAAATCGCAAGATGCTCTTCATAAAGCTGTTCAACGGTCGTATGTTTAGAGTAAAGCCAGATTCTCCTTGTCTCTTTCATTGTTTGCTGCATTAAATCAGATACATCATTCAATAGCTTGACCAATATTGAATTCTGGGTAGAAGAGGCAACAGCAAGATGAAACTTCAAATCGGATTTTTCACCTAATTCCTCATTTCCATGTGCAGTCCTCATCTCTTCTAGTGCTTCCTTCATCAAATTTATATTTTCTGGTGTTCTTCTTAATGCTGCAGACATCGCTGCCCCTTTTTCAATTATCTTTCTGACCTCGAGCAAATTCATCACATCATCTTTATTCATCAGCATAGCAGTTGAAAGAGGAAATTTTATACTGCTTTCCTCAAATTGTTTGACATAGGTGCCTTCTCCCTGTCTCATTTCAATTAACCCCATTGCTTTCAATGCAGATAATGCTTCTCTAATAGCAGATCTCCCAACCTGGAAATTTTCCGCTAATTGCTGCACAGAATCCAACTTATCCCCAGGTTTAAGCACTCCACTGCGAATCCCTTCATGCAAAGCCTCAGCAACTTCCTCATAAATCTTTTTTGGTTTAATTTGTTTATATTGCATCAGAATCCCCCTTTCCAAGAACGATATCTAATCCCATGTTATCAAAATTATATCGTTAATTTAACATATTTAATACAAATAAAGTTCATAATTTTTTCACAAACATATTGTTTTTTATATTTACCCCCATTATAATTCTAGCTAGTAAGGTTATCTAGTCATCAGATGACCTTATTTGCTAACGTTGGTTAAATGAATTTATTTATTTAAAGATGGAATGAAACCGTTTACTGACAAGGAGGTTCTCTTATAGTATGCATTAATGCTTTACTCGAGAAACAAAATAAATTAAAAGCAAAGTGGAGGTTCTATTGATGGAATATGTTCAAAACTTTATGCCAATAGGAGGCAATCTAGGAATTTCAGCCATCGTGGCCTTAATTCCAATCATTGTTTTTTTATTGGTGATTGCTCGAAAAATGGCAGCATGGAAAGCAAGTCTGCTTACTTTAATCATTACCATTATTATTGCTGCAATTGTTTACAAGATGCCCCTGATGCTGCCAATCATGTCTGCTACACAAGGTGCTATTTTTGGTTTGATACCGATTTGCTGGATCATTCTTTGCTCTGTTTTCCTTTATAATTTAACAGTGAAAACCGGAAAATTTGATATCATTCGTAGTTCTATCGTATCTATAACAGATGATAGACGGCTGCAAATCCTACTTATCGCCTTTTCATTTTCAGCGTTTCTAGAAGGTGCTGCAGGATTTGGTGCACCAGTGGCTATTTCTGCGGCGATATTAGTAGGACTTGGTTTTAACCCTCTCATGGCAGCAGGGATTTGCTTAGTTGCTAATATGTCTGCCGTTGCCTTCGGAGCCGTTGGAGCACCGATCATTGCCATTTCTGGTCCTACCGGAATTCCAGTCGGGGATTTATCCGCAATGGTCGGCAGAATTTTGCCATTCATTTCATTACTCATCCCGTTCTATATCGTTGTGATTATGAGCGGTTTCAAAAAAACAATGGAAATTATTCCCGCCATTCTTGTTTCTGGTGTATCCTTTGCCTTAACACAATCTTTAGTTTCAAACTTAATCGGACCTGAGTTAACGGATATTTTGGCAGCTGTAGTCTCATTAGCTGCACTTGTATTATTCTTAAGAGTTTGGAAACCGAAACAAATCTATCACTTTCCGCAAGACGAAGTTGCTGCAGCTTCCGAGGCTCCTTTACATAAAAAAGAAGCCAAGCATTCAGCAGGCCAAATAGTAGGTGCATGGGCACCTTTTATTACATTAATGGTTATGGTCGTTATTTGGGCGCTTCCGGCTGTGAAAACTGCCCTAACTGGAAGCTACACGGGAGAAAATGGAATTTTACAAGCAATCAATTCCATCGGTGCTTTCTTCTCTATTGCACCGGAAGTACCATTACTGCATAATAATATTTTGAATGGTGAAGGAGTACCAATTGCTGCAACGTATGCCATCACTTTTTTAGCCACACCAGGTACAGCAATTTTATTCGCAGCCGTTATATCTAAATTCCTCTTAGGAATTTCATGGAAAGACTGGGCTGCTACATTGTTTGAAACATTAAGCAATCTTAAATTATCTTTACTAACCATCGCATTTGTCGTTGCCTTTGCCTATGTAATGAATTCATCAGGAATGATTACAACGATCGCATTGCTATTAGCGCAAACAGGTGCACTATTCCCGTTCTTTGCACCAATGCTAGGTTATCTTGGCGGCTTTGTTACCGGTTCCTGTACATCCGCAAATGTATTGTTCGGCTCGTTGCAGCATCAAACTGCATTATCGATTGGTATGAATCCAACTTTAGCTGTAAGTGCAAACGCTATCGGTGCTGATATCGGTAAAGTTTTATCTCCGCAATCACTAGCCGTTGCAACGGGTGCTACCGGACAGGTCGGACAAGAATCCAGTGTCATGAAATATGTTCTTAAGCATAGTATGATTGTATTGCTATTCGCTTGTGTTCTTGTCTACTTGATGGCAAATGTATTATCTTTTTTAGTAGTATCTTAATATCTTCAACCCTTCCTCTTTGGAAGGGTTTTTCAATACTTTCTAAATAGATTTCGTTTTTTTCTTCTATAATATACAATACATAGGAGAATGCTTTAATAATATTGAAGGAGTATTGTTTGCATGAAAATTATCTGTACCTCGATTAACGCCAAGTTTATTCACACTAATTTAGCCATTCGTTACTTAAAGGCCTATGCGCAGCCGGAATATGAAATAGAATTAACAGAATATACCATCAAAGATCCAATTATGAATATAGTGACAGATCTATATCGCATGAAAGCGGATGTCATCGGTTTTAGTTGTTATATATGGAATATGGAAGAAACGATTAAAGTGATTCAATTGCTAAAGAAAATTGATTCTAATATAAAAATAGTCCTCGGAGGACCGGAAGTTTCCTACGATGCACGCGAATGGATGGAAAAGATAAAGGCAGTAGATTTTATTATCACCGGAGAAGGAGAAGCAGCGTTCAAACAGCTGCTGCAGGAATTAGAAGGCGAAAATCATTTTGATCAAGTTGGAGGAATTTGTTTCAGAAAAAGCAGTGGTGAACTGAAGCTTAATCCACAGATAAATAAAATAGATTTACGCACCATTCCTTCACCCTTTCGCTTTCCTGAGGATGTCCCTTCCTTAAGCAAACGAATTGCCTATATTGAGACAAGCCGCGGCTGTCCGTTTAACTGCCAGTTTTGTTTATCTTCTGTTGAGGTCGGTGTTCGATACTTTGACCGTGAATTTATTAAAGATGAAATCCGCTATTTAATGAAGAATGGTGTTAAAACCTTTAAATTTCTCGATCGGACCTTTAATATCAGCAGAAGCTACGCAATGGATATTTTCCAGTTCTTAATTGATGAACATTTGCCGGGAACCGTTTTTCAATTTGAAATAACGGCAGACATCATGCGTCCAGAAGTCATTGAATTTTTGAATAAGGAAGCTCCACCAGGTCTATTCCGTTTTGAAATCGGTGTACAGTCAACGAATGATTATACAAACGAACTTGTAAAAAGGAAGCAAAATTTTGAAAAACTGACGCGTACGGTAACGATGGTGAAAAACGGAGGGAAGATTGATCAACATCTTGATTTAATTGCCGGCCTGCCTGAGGAGGATTACGATTCTTTTCGTAAAACATTTAATGATGTATTTGAAATGCGTCCTGAAGAATTACAGCTGGGATTTCTAAAAATGCTGCGGGGAACCGGGCTGCGCAGGCAAGCTGATGAGTATCAATATGTCTATATGGAGAATGCCCCCTATGAAATCTTAAGCAACAGGGTACTGCCCTTTGATGATGTGATCCGCATTAAACAAGTAGAAGATGTCTTGGAAAAATATTGGAATGACCATCGTATGGACCATAGCATTGAATATATTGTCACGAATCTCTTCCCTTCAGCCTTTGATTTCTTTCAGGACTTCGGCAGCTATTGGGAAAACATGAGCTGGTCACGGATCGGACATCAATTAGAGGATTTATTCAAGCGATTGGATGAATTTCTTGTTTATAGCCGTGCAGCAGACATCGATACCATCCGTGACATGATGAAGTACGACTATCTTTCCCGCCATAAATATAAACCAAGAAAACCATGGTGGGAGCAAGGTCTGACGAAGCAGGAACGGACAGGTTATTATCAAGGCATCATCGAGAATCCTGCTTTATTAAATGGAATAGAATTAGATGAAAAGGAATTATTTAAACATACAGTAATCGAACCTGTCTCATTTGACATCGATCAGTATTTAACCGATGGCACTCTTGTAAAAAAATCGATGCTGCTTTTTGTTTATTTTAATCCTGCAGCAGAAAAACCTATGCTAGTAACACTTGATCCGGTCAAGGTAAAATAATCACTTAAATAGCAATGAAGCTGGCTCCCTTGGTTATCCCTTAAGCCAGCTTCATTTCATTTATTTCTTTTTTGTCCCCTTCTTCTGATTCATAAAAGGGATTTCAAACTGTTTAGCTGCATTGAGATCGCCAAATTCCATTCCAAATTCAACATGAGTATTTTCACTTTTCTGCGCGTTTTTCTTTTTCAAAGCTTTAACTTCTCCCTTCTCTTCCCTGCTTTGAATTGCGATTAGCACCTTTTATTGGATTTTCACCGTGGCTGAATTCAGATGAAAACTCTGTTTCCTGCATATTCTTTCTCGGTGTTTTACTATGTTTTACTGCTGCATCAAATTCTGCTTTTCGTTTAGCCATAAGGTTTTTCCTCCTCTTGTCTCTCGGCAAAAATGCCTTAATATCGTTTATCTTTTCACTTAGCAGAAAGTTTCATGCCTTTAAAATCCTTCCTTATTTTACAGTTCATAAAACGCCTTTTCCGTGAAAAAATAAGCTAAAAAGGAATGAGTGCTAATGAAAAAGAAAGTCCAAAAAACAATGGCGATCAATCAGACTCTGCCGCATCAAATCAATGCGCCAAGCTTTAAAGATACCCCAATTGATATGCAGCCTCCATTTGTTAACTCGCATGGTGTAACCATTGGAGACAGCTTTTACACATCTAAGGAATCCCCATTAGAAAATTGGAGTACGGAAACCGACCCGGCGGTCATGGCAGGAAGTGAATGGGTGCATCCCACGAATGATATTGGCTGGAATACAGATGCCAACAAAGAATTACTGGAAAAGCAGAAACTAAAACAAACTGCGCCATTTATGCATCCAACTATTAACGTAAGCAATAGCAGTGATTGAAAAAGACAGGGACCCGTCCCTGTCTTTTTCATGATGATTTAGCTGCCAGCTACCCGATTATAAGGTTTTCCTTAGGATAATGATAGTTCACCTCATTATCCGGTCCTCTTCCCCTTAGTAGAAGCAATAAAGAAACAAGTCCAATTCTCCCAATAAACATCAGGAGCATAATGACCCATTTTCCCAAAAATGATAAATCAGCGGTGATCCCCATCGATAATCCGGTTGTACCAAATGCGGAACAAACTTCAAAAATAATTTCAAGCAGTGAATGTTCCTCCGTAATAGAGAGGATCACGACCGCCGTAAAACAAATAATGACAGCCAAAATCGTCACAGCTAATGATTTCAAAATATCCGTTTCATGAATTTCTCTCCTAAAGATTTTAATGTCCTTTCTCCCGCGGGCAAAATGATAAAGGAACAAAATATTTAAGGCCAAGGTTGTTGTCCGGATTCCTCCCCCTACAGAACTAGGAGAGGCACCAATAAACATCAATAAACTAATGACTAACAGGGTCGGACTAGTAAATTCACTAACATCCATGGTCGCCAAACCGCCGCTGCGTGTCGTTGCTGACTGAAAAAAGGCATAGAATAAGGATTTATGCCAAACCATTCCTTTAAAAAAGTGCTGGAATTCTAATAGCAAAATCAACAATGTCCCGATAATAAGCAATCCGGCAAACATAATAGTGGTGATTTTGGTAAAAAGAGAAAAGCGAAAGGGCAGTGAAGATTCTTCTTTATGAAACAGGTAATTTTTGACCTCAATCAATACCGGAAATCCAATCGCCCCCAATGTTAGCAGAATGATATTAATTAATTGGACAAAATAATCATTCGCGAACGGCATCAGGGAGGCACCGGTAATATCCAAACCAGCATTAGTGGTGGCGCTGACAGACATAAACAAGCCATTTAACATCGCTTCCCAAAAGGTCGGATAATACTGTAAGAAATGAAACCCTAAAACCAATGCCCCAACAAACTCTATCAGCAAAATCATTTTCAAAATTTCAATGATCAGGGCAACAAGTCCGGAAAGGCTGGTTTGATTATGGTCCACCATAATCAGCTGTCTGCCCCGTAAACCGATTTTCTTACCAAAAATGAGCCAAAAGAATGTCCCTAGCGACATGACACCGATCCCGCCAAATTGGAAAACAAACATTAATACAAAGATACCAAATACACTGTAGGTTTCCGATATATTGATAACACTCAATCCGGTCACACTTACAGAACTAATAGCCGTAAAGATAGTATCCATTAAGGATACCTTTACTCCCTCCTGATGAACAGCAGGAATGCTTAAAAGCAGGACTGAAACCGTAACAGCAATAAAATAAAAGGATAGTATTGCCTGTGCAGGAGTGATGTTGTCCAATTTTACCTTTAGTTTTTTCAACATTGTAAAGTAGATCCTTTCTAAGATCGAACTAATCCTATCTTAATGAATATTTCCTGCCTTTTAAAGAATTATAGGAAAAAATAATAAAAATTTTATTTAAGCTATGTTCAAAGCTGCCAAAACGCAATGGTAAAGTTTTAGTTTTTTGCCACTAACGAAAATTATTACCACTTATGAAAATGAATTTTTGCATCATAATACTATTACAGAGTAATATTAGTCTCTGTAAACGAGTAATCAAAGGAGTTGAGTAGAATGGCAAGAAGCAGTAATAAATTGCTTGTTCCCGGTATCGAGCAATATCTTGATCAAGTGAAATATGAAATCGCCCAGGAATTTGGTGTTCATTTAGGCTCTGATACCGTTTCCCGCGCGAACGGTTCTGTTGGAGGAGAAATTACAAAACGTTTAGTGCAGCAGGCTCAGGCTCATCTATCGGGAAGAAATCAACCGTAATTATCAAATACGCCTTGGCGTATTTGCGCCCGATACTCGCGAGCTTGCTCGAAAAATTTCCTTTAAAAAATGCAAGGCTCGCCGGAGGCGCACTCTTTTTCGACCGGGGTTTGCTGAATAAAGTTAAATGAAAATGGCAAAAAGTCCGGAAATCCGGACTTTTTTCATTAACTGCACAAACCACACGATCTGTTATTGTTCTGAATCCATTGGATTATAGAGCTTAATCTCTGGATTTTTATCCTGGAACCATCTTAAAGCAAAGTCATTTTCAAACAAGAAGGCCTTTTTGCCATTGCGATCCGTGACGAGAAGACTGCGGGAGCTTGATAGATTTTCATTAAATTCTTCATTTTCAATCCAGCGGGCAATCTTCGATCCTTGATGCTCCATTACTACATCGACATTGTACTCATTCTTCATTCGATGCTCAAACACTTCAAATTGCAGCTGTCCGACGGCTCCAAGTAAATATTCATCCGTTTTGACCGTTTTGTACAGCTGAATCGCTCCTTCTTGAACAAGCTGCTGTATTCCTTTATGAAAATGCTTTTGTTTCATTACATTTTTCGCCGTTACGCGGACAAAGAGCTCCGGTGTGAATTGGGGCAGTTTTTCATATTGAAATTGTTCTTTGCCGACTGTTAACGTATCACCAATTTGATACGTACCTGGATCATATAAACCAATGATGTCTCCGCTCACAGCTTCATCCACCGTGCTGCGGTCATCAGCCATAAACTGCGTCGACTGAGCCAGCTTCATTTGCTTTCCTGTCCGCGGAATATTTACTGTCATCCCCCGCTCGAATTTTCCTGAACAAACACGCAAGAAGGCAATTCTATCCCGGTGTGCCGGATTCATATTTGCCTGAATTTTAAAAATAAAGCCGGAAAAATTCTCAGAAAGCGGGTCAATTTTACCTATCGTCGATTCCCTTGGTTGTGGAGAAGGTGCGAATTGTAAATAAGTCTCTAAGAACGTTTGCACACCAAAGTTTGTTAAGGCGCTGCCGAAAAATACCGGTGTTAAGGAACCATCTGCAATTCTTTCCTTGGAGAATTCATTTCCTGCTTCATCCAGCAGCATGATTTCCTCCAGCATTTGATCATATAGATTGTTTTGCTTAATTTTGGCTTCCCCTTCAATTTCGCCATCCTCATTTAATGGCAGATAACGCTCAGACTCATCAACACGAAATTGCTCGATGCGATTATAAAAACGATCATAAATTCCAAGAAACTCTTTCCCCATTCCAATCGGCCAATTCATTGGATATGATTCGATCCCCATGACTTCCTCGAGCTCAGCAAGCAATTCAAGCGGAGGTCTTCCCTCGCGATCTAATTTGTTAATAAAGGTAAAGATTGGGATTCCTCTCATACGGCAAACCTTAAATAATTTCAGCGTTTGCTCTTCTATCCCCTTTGCGGAATCAATAATCATTACAGCACTATCTACTGCCATCAGCGTTCGATATGTATCTTCACTGAAATCCTGGTGCCCTGGGGTATCTAATATATTAACCCGTGCCCCTTTATAATCAAATTGCATCACACTAGACGTTACGGAAATTCCGCGTTGTTTCTCAATTTCCATCCAATCACTTGTTGCATATTTGCCTGTCTTTTTCCCTTTTACCGTCCCTGCATCACGAATAGCACCACCAAAAAGCAGCAGTTTTTCCGTTAATGTCGTTTTCCCTGCGTCCGGGTGGGAAATTATGGCAAATGTACGTCGTGATTGTACTTCTTCTTTAAATGTTTTCGACATAAATGTTCCTCACTTTAAACCCAAATCATTTCATTTTTTACTCATAGTTTTAATCTTAGCTTTACAGGAGACAGTTTGCAATATTTCTTTTTAAAAGAAAAGACAAATGTTTGAATAAAAAAGGCTGCCGCTTTTCAAGCAGAGCCTCTTTTTTCTTTCGAATTACCATTTAAAGCAAGATGCACCTACAATGATTAATAAGATGAATAGAACAACAATTAAAGCGAATGCTCCTCCGCCAAATCCACATCCGCCATAGCCGCCATAGCCGCAGCCACCATAGCCAAATCCATATCCGAACATTTAAAAACTCCCCCTTCTCATTTCATTATTCGTATTTACTGATTAACATGGGTAAACCCAAGAAGCACCAATGATAATTAACAAAATAAATAAAACAACTAGAAGGGCAAATCCGCCTCCATACCCGCATTCTCCTGACATGTTAAAGACCTCCTTATCTAAATTCCATATATCCTATTCACCATCGCCCGATTATGCGATAGACAAATACACAAATTTAGGTTTTTTCATTAGTACTTGTCCTTTTTTGCAAGCAAAAAAAAGACCAACCAGAGCGGTCAGCCTTGATATGTTCTATTCGATTTGTTTTATTTATTCTACTTTCGAATCCTTCTGCTCTCTTAATTCCATGGTTATATCATCGAGACTTTGGCGAATATTCCCTTTTCCCGACAGGTTTTCCAATAATTCCTTTACATCAATGCCAGATGAAGCCTTGAGGGTCTCCTGCATCGTAGCCATTAAATCAGTCGCATAGCCTGTTACTTTATTGGCACCGCTATTTGGTCCGCGGCTTCCTGTATCAACTACTGTAATTTTATCAATATTAGAAAGCGGTGCTGCTACTTGTTTCGCATATTCCGGCATCATTTTTAATACCATATCGAGAACAGCGGCCTGACCAAATTGTTCAAATGCTTCGGCAATCTTCCGTTTTGCTTCTGCTTCAGCTAATCCCTTCAAACGGATAATTTCTGCTTCTGATTCCCCTTGTGCCCGCTGCGCATCAGCTTTAGCCAATCCATCAACACGAACCTTTTCAGCTTCAGCCTTGGCCTGTGATTCAATACGGTATTGATTAGCATCCGCTTGAGCAATTTGTCTTCTTTTTTCTGCCTCTGCAGCTTGTTCAACCGCATAGCGGTCCGCATCGGCCTTTTTCTTGACCTCTGAATCATATTGCCGCTCTCTTCTGAGGATTTCCTTTTCTTCCAACTCAATTTGCTTTTGTCTTTCAATAATTTTTACCTGCATTTCCTGTTCCGTGACTTCCTGCTTAGCTTTTGCCGTTTCCAGGTCATAGGCCTGGTCGGCACGGGCCTTGGCAATATCCTGTTCCCGCCTGAAATCAGCCATATTCAATTGATTTATTTTTTCCGCTTCTGCAATTTCAGTGGCTCTCTCTAGTTCAGCTTTTTGCGCATCTTTTGCTGCTTCAGCACGTTTAATCCGCGTTTCCTTTTCTGCCTCAGCTGTGGCAATATCGGCATCCCTCTTAACCTGAGCAATTCGCGGTTTACCCAGCGAATCTAAATAGCCATTTTTATCACGAACATCTTTAATCGTGAATGAAACAATGATAAGTCCCATTTTCGCCAAATCCTGTGAAGCTACTCTTTGTACCTCTTGAGAAAATTTATCCCTATTTTTATAAATCTCCTCCACCGTCATCGATCCGAGTATCGAACGTAAATGCCCCTCTAATACTTCCCTTGCTTCATTTTCACGGTCTGCGGTTGCTTTACCAAGAAATTGTTCGGCAGCAGTAGCAATTTCACCGATTGAACTGCCAATTTTGATAATGGCCACCCCATCTGCCATGACCGGAACTCCCTGTTCCGTATATACTTCAGGTGTAGAGACCTCTAATTTACTGGATAACAAACTTAACGGCTGTGCCTGTTGGAATACAGGAAGAATAAAAGCCCCGCCGCCGCGGATAATTTTGATCCGATTTCCTGATTCATCGATATGAACATTTTTTCGGCCCAAATAACTGCCGGTCACAATCAGCGCTTCGTCCGGTCCCGCGGTCCGGTATTTGGCAACAAATACGCCAATTAATGCCATCAATAAGCAAACTACAATTCCAATTACAATCCATAAACCCAGCATTCTAAAAACCCTCCTTATATAGATCATCGTACATGGTTACATAAAGGACACCATTCTTTGCTTCAACAATTAATACATTTGTTCCTTCCTGAATCGCCTCCTTTTTGTATCCCGTTGCCGGTTTGGCAATTCTGCCGGAGGCGTTTTCAATTAATACTTCACCAAATCCATCTTCAGGAATCGATGTGATCACCTTGCCTATTCTCCCCTTCAATGATTGTTCTGTATAGGCTAGAGATTCCTCTGCAGATGACAGTGGAATAAGGATGAAAAGGTTTAAGCCTGCGGTAATAATAAAAGCGATAACGCATGAGATAAGCAAAATAAAGACACTATTCATCGAAGAATATGCTTCAAAGATATAACCTGCCGCAGACCCAATCGTAATAAAAGCCAAAATGAGTGTCGGATTGAAAAACTCTCCGGCTCCATCTAAGACATCACCGAATAACATATAAAGAAGAATAGCTGCACCTGAAACAAATAAAGCAATTAAATAAACCGATTCAAGCGACATTCCGAATAGATCCACATTATATCCCTCCTCCCCATTTTTCGAGATAACCTATATACGTATCGCAGCAAGAAAAGTTCCACATTTATGCAAATTTTTCAACAGCCTACCCTATCATTTATTAAGATCTCCCTGCATACCGTAATGATAGGGATTAACGTTCATGTAAAAAGACAGGAGGTCAACATGCATTACTCAGAACAAGAGAAACGTGTTTTTCCAATCTGGATCCTTTATGTTATCGCAGCACTTTGCGCCGTCCTTCTTTCATTCTACTTTTATTCACAATCATTAATCAGGGTGGATGCTCCTAAAGAGAAACTTGGGGAAAAGGTCATTGTTACTCTGCCCGATGGCGGCAGGGTCTTCACCTATGAAAACTTTATTGTCGAGGAAAAAGGGAAGCTTCTTTATAAAGGAGAAAGAAACACGATTGATTTTACCGGCGGAAATGTTATATATGAGAACTGGAATTAGCAAAGCCTCTGTTCAAGAGGTTTTTTCGTGTTTCATTAGAAAGATTCCCAAAAGAATGCAAGGGATAAGTATAACTCATAATCTGCAAGTAATATATTTAGAATCTTATAGACAAATAATGTACAATATGAACTACGATGATAGGAAAGGATGGCCTTATGTATGATGGAAAAAACACAGCCAATTGAAGGCCCCCAAGGAGAGGGAAAAATCTGGTCGAAGGACTTTAGCTTAATTTGTATGGCTAACTTTTTTGTATTTTTGGGATTTCAAATGACTTTACCGACGATTCCTTTATTTATCGAAGAACTAGGAGGGAATAATCAGCTTATCGGGTTGGTTGTTGGAATTTTTACCTTTTCCGCGCTTATACTTCGCCCCATCGCCGGACACGCTTTAGAATCAAAAGGAAGAGCGCTGGTCTATTTGACAGGGCTTGCCATTTTTGTCTTATCCGTAGGTTCATACGCCTTTACACTAAGCATTCTCTTTTTATTTATTATGAGGATCATTCAGGGGGCCGGCTGGGGGTTTTCAACTACTGCTGCAGGAACGATCGCAACCGATTTAATCCCTGTTGACAAACGGGGAGAGGGATTAGGTTTCTTTGGTGTATCAGGTAATTTAGCCATGGCGATCGGACCATCACTTGGGCTGATTTTAGCAGAAGAATTCTCATTTAAAATGCTGTTCTTCACTTGTGCCTTCTTTGGACTCATGGCTCTATTATTATCAATACCCATAAAGTTCAAAAAAGCGGAACACCATACAAAACAAGCAGCAGGAAAAAGGTGGGACTTTTATGAAAAAAGTGCCGTAAAGCCTTCTTGGCTTATGATGTTCATAACCGTTACCTTTGGCGGAATTGCCACGTTCCTTCCATTATATGCGATTGAAAATGGCGTTACCGGGATTCAGTTGTATTTCCTTTTATACGCCCTTGCCCTTATGTTAACCCGGACTTTCGCTGGAAAGCTTTATGATAAAAAAGGACACCGTGCTGTTTTTATACCAGGGGCGTTGTTGATATTAACCGCTATGCTTCTGTTATCCTGGCTGCCTAATAATGCTGTATTATTTACAGCAGCTATTCTCTACGGGAGCGGTTTCGGTGCGTTGCAGCCGGCCCTGCAGGCCTGGTCTGTTGCACAAACACCGGCAA
The DNA here is from genome assembly GCF_014207535.1 of Bacillus benzoevorans. GTDB lineage: Bacteria > Bacillota > Bacilli > Bacillales > Cytobacillaceae > Bacillus_BD > Bacillus_BD benzoevorans. The sequence goes on along the minus strand of NZ_JACHGK010000001.1, from coordinate 213,622 downwards.
ACCGCCGCGGTATGGCTAATGCCACCTTTTTTTCCTTTTTTGACCTGGGGATAGGCATTGGAGCGATTGTTTTTGGGCAAATCGCCCATTCATTTGGCTATAGTATCATCTATATGGCATCAGCAGTGTCCATCTTCATCTCGATTGTTAGTTACCTTTTCTTTCTTAGCAAAGAAGTAAAAGTTACGGCTAATTAGTGCATATAAAGCCTTTTTTAAAAAGTATTGTAAGAATATTTCATGTATAATGATTGTGATAACAATAAAATATGATCATTTAATAGGGAAAGTAGAGGATGAAATGGATAAAAAACAACTAAGCGATATAACATATTCTGTGCTTGATTTATCACCTGTTTTAAAAGGCGGTACAGCAGCAGATTCCTTTAAAAATACGGCAGATTTGGCAGTCCATGCAGAAAAATGGGGCTATCACCGCTATTGGCTTGCAGAACATCATAACAATACCGGAATTGCCAGTTCAGCTACCTCATTGTTAATCGGACATGTGGCGTCACATACTTCAACCATACGAGTAGGTTCTGGCGGGGTCATGCTCCCTAACCACTCGCCGCTTGTTATTGCCGAACAATTTGGGACACTTGAATCATTGTTCCCTGAACGGATTGATCTGGGCATTGGAAGAGCCCCAGGTACAGACCAAATGACGGCCTATGCTTTACGAAGAGGACCTATGAGCGATGGACGGGATTTTCCAGAACATCTTGCTGAACTCCGCTCCTACTTCCAGCCTGAAAATATGGGGAGAGAAATGCGAGTTCGAGCTATTCCGGGAGAAGGCTTGAATATTCCTGTCTGGCTCTTAGGCTCAAGCGGCTACAGCGCAGAGCTTGCCGGGATTCTCGGACTGCCGTTTTCTTTCGCCAGTCATTTTTCACCGGAAAATACATTGCCGGCACTTCAATTATATCGACAAAGCTTCCGTGCTTCTGGTAGTTTGGATAAGCCGCATTCGATGGTTTGTGTCAATGCCATTGCTGCTGATACAGATGAAGAAGCAGCCTATTTAGCCACAACATTAAAACAATATCATTTAAACCTCATCCGTAATACGAGAGGACCTCTTGAGCCTCCAGTGGACAATATGGATGAAATGTGCAGCGACTATGAAAAGGCGATACTGCAGCATAAACTAAGTCTTACGATTATTGGCAGCCCGGAAAAAGTGAAGAAAGAAATTGAAACATTAGCCCAAGAAACCCAAGTTGATGAAATCATGTTCAACGCGCAAATTTTTGATCATCAAGCGCGGCTGCGTTCTTTCGAAATCATTGCTGACATCATGAAAGGCTGATCTCCAAATTAAAACAGGCGTGAGATATTTTCTCTCCGCCTGTTTTTGTTAAAAAACAAATGACACTATTTTTGTAAGTGATAAGGGACCGTTGTAATCACTACATTTTTCCGATAAAGCAAAGCAGTGCGGATTAAAATACTTGATTGATTGTGAAGAATATTATGCCAGCCCTTTTTTGGAATGAATTGCGGTATAATCACTGTAACCTGATAGTGAGATTCACTTGATTTTCGCTCAATGGTATCGATGAATTTAGACAATGGCTGGATAATACTGCGGTAGTATGAATACAGCGTGACAAGTCTTACCTCAGGCTGCCACTTTGCCCATTTTTCCTCCAGCTTTTTCGCTGACTCTCTGTCAAAGGCAACATTAACCGCAATAATCTGATCTGGTTTCAGTGATTTTGCATAGTTGATCGAATTTTCGACAACCCGGGTGATTCCGGCCACCGGTACAATCATCACATTTCCGGCAATCGGGATACTAGACACCAGCGAAGCTGTTCTTAATTGTTCTCCAACTGATTCGTAGTGTTTATGAATTTGATAGAAAGTCAAAATGATGATGGGCAGAAAAATAATCACTGGCCATACTTGAGCAAATTTGGTCAGGAAGAATACAATGGTTACAGTGAAACTAATCAAAGCACCAATTGTATTAATAAACAGCTTTACTCCCCAGCCAGCGGGCCTTTCGCGAATCCACTTCACCATCATCCCGGATTGTGATAAGGTAAACGGAATAAACACCCCGACAGCATACAATGGAATCAGCTGCTCTGTCTGTCCTTGAAAGGCAATGATTAACAGGATGGACAATAAACCAAGGATGATAATGCCATTTGAATAGCCTAAGCGGTCCCCTCTAACGGTAAATATTCTGGGGATAAACTTATCTCTCGACAAATTTACAGCCAATAAAGGAAAGGCTGAATATCCTGTATTAGCCGCAAGAATTAAAATTAAAGCAGTTGTCCCTTGGATGAAGAAGTACATGAAATTTCTTCCAAATATTTCTTCTGCAATCTGCGAAACAACCGTTACTTCTTCCTTCGGAGATATTCCGTAATAATAAGCTAAGACGACAATTCCTGAAAACAATAAAGCGAGCAATGCCCCCATCGCCGTTAATGTTTTGGCCGCATTCACAGGTGCCGGTTCTTTAAAGTTCGGAATGGCATTCGAAATCGCTTCAACACCTGTTAATGCCGAGCTTCCGGAGGCGAAGGCCCTTAATAGAATAAATAAGCTAATTCCGGCAATCGGTGTACCCACAGGTGTATGGAGCTCAGGAGAAACCGACCCTGCAGCAATTTGATATAAACCTGCACCAATTAAGATAAATAAAGCAATGACAAACAAATAAACAGGATAAGCCAAAATCGTTGCCGATTCTGTTACACCTCTTAAATTCAAGAGGGTAATAAAAACAACGAATATAATGGCAATAAGTACATTATGTTCATGTAAAGCAGGAAACGCAGAAGTGATCGCATCCGTTCCGGCCGATACACTCACGGCTACGGTTAAAATATAATCAACCAATAGCGAACCGCCGGCTATTAATCCTGCGTTTACTCCGAGGTTCTCCTTTGAAACAACATATGCTCCTCCGCCATGCGGATAAGCAAAAATTATTTGTCTATAAGACAGGATCAGAGCAGTTAACAAAACTAACACGCCAATGGCGATTGGAAGCGAATACCAAAATGCCGCCATGCTGATTGTCACGAGAACAATCAAAATTTGCTCCGGTCCATAGGCGACTGATGATAAGGCGTCAGAGGATAAAATAGCTAATGCCTTTGCTTTATTTAGCTTTTGTTCACCTAGTTCAGTTGATTTCAAAGGGCGGCCAATTAATAATCTTTTTAAAGCCATGATCCTCACCACCAATTTGTTAAATGTAGTTTCACCATTGAGGGTTAATAAATTCAAAAAAACCTTTATAAAATAAAAAATGCCTACAAGCCATAGTAAAATAGACTTGTAGACATTAGAAGTCCTGCCCCACAAGCTTCACCTTCCTTCTCATAAACGCTTACGAGGTTAGCTGTCGGATTCGGGCCTTTGAGTAGCCCTACCTAATTAAGGATTCACCCCAAGGGTATATGAATATAACCCATGAAAATGGTTCCCCCGTACCATATTTTGGTTTCAGCGATTTAGAAATTCGAAACTGTTGATTATAATACTCCTGTATTGGATAAAAGTAAATATAAAAAGAAAATGGAAGGGAGAGTTCAAGATGCCGCAAGGAAAAAAGCCGTTATTTTCAAATGATTTTTTAGATGAACTCGCTGAAGAGATTTCAGATCTATACGGCGGCCCGGATCAGAAACAACGGGACAAAGAGGATGCTTTGGATTTGGAAGAAAGGCAAAAAAACTGCCGGAATTCCAACAGTTTTTTCATCTCATAAGCTTATTCTTTAACTGGGATAAAATAGCTGTGTTTCCGATAGGCTAATGCCTCCATCGAAGCCAGCAGTTCCCCATCGCTTTCCACTCGGATATTGTACCAGGAAGTTCGATTATTTCGCTTTTCTTCCGTAGCAATGGCTTTGATGATCGAGCCGTTCAAACCGGGTGCCATAAAATTCACCGTTGTGGATAAACCAACGGAAGTTTTTCCATAGGAGTTACAGGCTGCAGCAAATACATAATCTGCCAACGAGAATATAATGGCTCCATGAACCGTACCGTGTGAGTTCAGCATATGGTCCTTTACCTCTAATTCAGCTGTTGCCGTTCCAGCACCAAGTTCAATTAATTTCATGCCGAGATATTGGGCATAGGGTTCTTGTTCCAAATGATTAAAAATATCTTTATAATATTTCTCATGCAATTCCTGTTCACTTAGCGCTGTACTCATGTTTTTCTTGCCTCCTAAATTCGCAATAGTGCGGATATTGATATTATTTGCTGCTTACCAAGGCTAAACTATTTCTCACTGCCTCCATTTGTAAAGCTGCATCCTCGATCATGCTTGAAAACAGTTCCTTAACCGTTGGAATATCCGTAATAAGACCGGCCACCTGTCCGCTGTTTATAAAACCGTTATCAGTATCTCCCATCAGAGCTCCTTTAATATGCTTGTCCTCTGATGTTAACTCATTAAATTCCTCTAAACTGATTCCATTTTCTTCTGCCAGCAGCAATCTTTTAGTATAGCCTGTATGTAACACTCTTCTTACACGGCCAACAGAACGTCCGACAATCCTAGTATCAACGCCGCTTGCTTGTACCAGCTTTTCTTTATATTCTGCAGAAAAACGTCCATCCTGTGTAGCAATAAGACGGGTTCCCATTTGCACTCCTGCTGCCCCAAGCATGAAAGCAGCTGCCAGCCCTTTCCCGTCTCCAATTCCCCCGGCCGCAATGACGGGAATGGATACTGCCTTTGCTATTTGCGGAATTAAGGTAAATGTCGTCAATTCAAGATTGGAATTAATTCCTGCCGCTTCAAATCCTTCCGCTACAAGCAAGTCGGCACCTGCTGCTTCTGCCTTTTGGGCATGCTTTACAGAAGCTGCAACCACGATTACCTTGATGCCATGCTCATGAAAAACAGGGATAAACGGTCCAGGATTTCCGGCAGATAATGATACAACAGGAATATGATGCTTAATGACTAAATCTACTAAATCTGACACGTATGGGCTGACTGTAAGGGCAATATTAACGGCAAACGGGGCTTTCGTTTTTCTCTTTGTTTCTAAAATAATCGCTTCTACTTCACGGGGAGTCATGGTTCCAGCTCCAATTGTACCGAGACCTCCCGCTTCTGAAACAGCAGCCGTCAGAGCCGCATGACTAATATTTCCCATTCCTCCTTGAATGATCGGATACCGAATCGACAACAGTTCACAAATAGATTTCATTATCCCTTCCCACCTTATCAAGAATATTAAAATATGTTATAATTTATTGAAAATTAAAAATATAGAAGGAGGATTTTTCCTTGTTCATTCCCTTTCAGGATAAAACACCAATAGTACACGACACTGTATTTATAGCACCTGGGGCATATTTAATTGGCGATGTCCAGGTTGGCAAAGAATCATCCATTTGGTTTAATGCTGTATTACGCGGTGATGAGGATTCAATCACAATTGGAGATAGATGCAGTATCCAAGATAATACCACAATCCACTTGTATCAAGGCTCTCCCGTCATAATAGAAGACGAAGTAACAGTCGGACATAATGTTGTGCTGCACGGCTGTACAATCAAAAAACGTTCCATTATTGGCATGGGTTCGACTATTTTGGATGGAGCGGTCATTGGAGAAGAATGTATTATTGCTGCTAATTCATTAATTCCATCCGGAAAAATCATCCCGCCCCGTTCTCTCGTAGTCGGTTCACCGGGAAAGGTTGTTCGTGAGCTCAATGAAAAGGACCTGGAAATGATTCAGCTTTCCATTGATGCATACGTAGAAAAAAGCTATATGTATAATCAAATATTAAAGCAGGGTTGAATAATAAAGGTGTCTGACATGCAAATGTTTGACACCTTTATTTTGGACAACCCTTATTTGCCAGCTGACTCACTTTTTACTTGATTGCCCAATTAAAGGATATTCCTTCGCATTATATAATTTATTTTTTTTCCCCAGGTCATTATCTTCCTGAAAAATTTCCTCAAAAAAACGATTGGATGGTTCTGCCAGCATTTGATAATACTGATTAAATAAAAGTGCGGCATGGTTTCCATTCCAGCGTTCTGGCAGTAATTCTTTTGGAAGCCCTGGGTCAATAAATAAAAATTTTCGATATTGATGAACCAAAAAAGCTCTTTCAATAAAGCATTCTTCATCTGTCATTTCACCGCTTTGAATAATGCTTTGATGAATAATGAATTTCTTACTGTATTCTTCAATAAACTGCTCATACTTTTCTTCAATTTCTGCTAAAGGCCAGCAATTCTCTACTAATACAAAATCAGACCTTGGTCCTTTATATTCGGATAGAAAAAGATGTACATAGTCTTCAACATTATATTTACTAACTAATAAGTGAATTCCCTTTTCATGATTATTAGGGGAAACCCAGCAGCCGTTTGACAAATTACCAAAGCCGCTCCACTGAAGTTCTTTTCTTAACTCATCACGAATTTGTCTTTTCTCTTCCGGGATGTTATACATGACAACGCGCCATTTTCCGTCCCATTCATATGGGTTTAGTTTATAGATTCTTCTTGCCGCTTCATCTACACGGTTGATCCCGCGTTCTGTTAATTTGTAAAAACTTTTATTTCCTACTTTTTCCGATTGCAGGAGACCTTGTTTCGACATTCTTGAGACCGAAACACGAACTGCCTGTTCGTTGTGTCCAAACACCTTTAATAAACGAATTAAACTGCCAATCCAAATCTGATTACCGTAATGCCGGATGTAATCGCCATAGATGGTTAGTATTAATGATTGTGTTCTGCTCATACTGTCACACTTCCTAACCGCTCCACTTGTCAAACACAAGAAGTTATTTTCATCCCGTCGAACGCTACATCATGGATACACTACGGGAATTACTATTATCATATCTGATTTCTTAATCCAGTATCAACAACTATTTTCCTTTAAAAATAGGGTTTCTTTTTTCACTGAAGGCCTGCAATGCTTCCAGACGGTCTTCTGTCGGAATCGTTAATTCATATGCCTTTGCTTCAATGGCTAATCCCGTTTGCAGATCCGCATTCATACCATAGGTAATCGCATACTTTGCCTGGCGCAAAGCAATCGGTCCATTTTTCAACATTTCTCCGGCAAATTCTTTGCAGGACTGCATGAGCTCATCTTTGCTTACTACTCTCGATAAAATTCCCCAATCATAAGCTTCCTGGGCTGAAAGTTTTCTAGCGGTAAAAATAAGTTCCTTTGCTTTTGACTCTCCAATTAAACGCGGCAAGCGCTGGGTGCCGCCTGCACCTGGAATAATTGCCCAGCTTGTCTCAGTCAAACCTAATTTCGCTTCCTCGACACTAATGGCAAAATCACATGCTAAAATCAATTCAAAGCCTCCACCAAACGCATAGCCATTTACGGCTGCAATCGTCGGCTGCGGAAGCTCCGCAATACGATTAAAGACTTCCCTGATTGCTTTAACATTCCGGCGTACTTCCTGCTCAGTTAAGCTTTTCCGCTCCTTCAAATCCGCTCCCGCACTGAACGCCTTATCTCCTGCTCCTGTAAAAATGACAACACGGACATCCGGATTCAGTTCTATTTCAGCTGTAATACTCATGAGCTGCTGCAGTGTTTCATAATCCGTGCAGTTCAACACATCCGGACGGTTAATCGTTACCGTAGCAATATGATCTTCGACACTGTACAACACTTTTGACATTCTCTATTTCCCCTTTAGTTATGACTCTTTTTTCACAAATTCCACATTTCTCGAAGGCTAATCTTGTATATTTTCAACAATGGCGGCAATGCCTTGTCCGACCCCAATACACATGGTGGCTAAACCATATTGTACATTCTGTTTTTTCATTTCGTAAATTAAAGTAGTTAAAATACGCGCCCCGCTCGCACCTAGAGGATGACCGAACGCAATTGCCCCTCCATTCACATTGACCTTTGCTGGGTCAAGCTCTAATTGACGCATACACTCCAAAGACTGTGAGGCAAATGCTTCATTTAATTCGATTAATCCGAGATCTTCAGTCGATAATCCGGCTCTCTGCAGTGCTTTTCTGCTTGCATAAATCGGTCCAAGCCCCATGATTCTCGGTTCTAAACCGGCAGTAGCCCCAACAACATATTTTACTAATGGTTTTAAGTTCAACTCTTTCGCTTTCTCTGCACTCATTAATAGCAGTACAGATGCCCCGTCGTTCACCCCGGATGCATTACCGGCTGTTACGGTACCGCCTGCAAATATCGATTTTAACTTACCTAATTTCTCCACTGTCGTATCAGGACGAGGATGTTCATCCTGTGCAACAACCGTTACATTTCCCTTGCGATCTTTTATCGTAACAGGAACGATTTCATCGGCAAAGCGATTTTCTTCCATCGCCTTTTTCGCCCTTTGCTGGCTTTCGTAAGCGAACCGATCTTGGTCCTCACGGGAAATTTGAAATTGCTGTGCTACGTTTTCGGCTGTTTGCGGCATGGAATCGGCGCCATACATTTCCTCAAGAACTGGATTTGTAAATCTCCAGCCGATCGTTGTATCCTGTAATTCCATCGACCCCCGCGGATAGTCTACTTCAGGTTTTCCCATAACAAAAGGGGCACGTGTCATGCTTTCTGTTCCGCCGGCAATATAGATATCGCCTTCGTTAGCAGCGATCGCTCTCGCTGCATACATCACCGCATCAAGACCCGAACCGCATAATCGATTAAGTGTCGTACCTCCCACTGATATTGGCAGACCCGCTAAAAGAGAGGACATTCTGGCCACATTCCGGTTATCCTCGCCAGCCTGATTGGCATTTCCCAATATGACTTCTTCAATTTCCTCAGCAGGAAGATTCGGGTTTCTCTCCAAAATCGCTTTAATCACAATCGCCCCTAAATCATCCGGGCGGACACTTTTTAAAGCTCCCTTATATCTCCCTATTGGTGTACGTACTGCATCGACAATTACTACTTCTCTCATTTTGTCAGCACCTCTTTTTTCCCAGCTGTATAATCATAGACCCCTTTACCTGATTTGCGTCCTAGTCTTCCCGCTTTTACATACTGTTCTAATAATGGGGCCGGACGGTATTTCTCGCCTAACTTTTCATGAAGCTGTCTTAAGTTGTTTAAACGTGCGTCCAAACCAACTAAATCTACTAATTCGAATGGTCCCATTGGATAATTCAGACCTAATTTAATCGCTTTATCAATTTCTTCCGGTGTTCCCAGCCCCTCCTGAAGCATGTAAAAGGCTTCATTGCCGACAAGGCAGCTGATTCGGCTTGTCACAAAACCAGGGAATTCATTGATCACCACGGTTTCTTTGCCCATCTGTTCCGCAACTGCTCTAATTGTGTTAGCTGTTTCGTCACTTGTTTCAAGACCCCTGACAATTTCAACAAGCGGCATTCTATGAACCGGATTAAAGAAATGCATCGCAATTGTTTTTTCCGGACGTTTTCCATAAGAACCAATCTCAGTAGGACTCATCGTGGATGTATTGGTAGCAAAAAAGCAATGTTCCGGAGCATATGCTTCAAGAGATTCAAATACCTGTCTTTTAATCTCGGCAACTTCCGGTACTGCTTCAATCACAAGATCAGCCGATTTAACAGCTTTCTCCAATGCAGTAGAAAAAGTTAGACGATTTTTCGCTTCTTCCATTTGCATTGCCGTTAGTTTGCCTCTGTTTAAAGACTTTTCGAGAATTTTATTTAATTCATTTTTGGCATTATCTAATGCAGCTTCGTTCGTATCATAAACAGTTGTAGAAAATCCGCCTACCGCTGCGACGTAAGCGATCCCTCTTCCCATAACACCCGAACCAACAACGACAATTTGATTAATCATTTCTCAACTCTCCTTTTATCATGTATGTATATAGAGTACGAATCTGCCCGTAGTATCAGACAATTCGTACTCAGAAATGATTGGTTTTGAATTAAACACCTAATGGATTTAGCGGATGGCTGCCATAGTAGGAAACAATACTTTTTGTCTCTGTGTACAAATCAAGTGTTTCAATACAAAGCTCGCGTCCAAAGCCTGATTGCTTGTATCCGCCAAACGGTGTTCCCGGCATTGCTGAGAATGGGCAGTTCACCATCACAATACCTGCTTGAATTTGATTCGCTACGCGAGTTGCACGTGCTCCGTCTTTTGTCCAAATGGCCGATCCTAAACCAAATTCAGTATCATTTGCCAGTTTGACTGCTTCCTTCTCATCCTTAAACTTCATGATGACAACAACCGGACCAAAGATTTCTTCTTTAACGACTTTCATGTCATGATTTACATTCGCAATAACTGTTGGCTCGTACCAATAGCCGTTTTCAAACCCTGCAACTACCGCTGCTTTTCCACCTGCTAAAATATCCGCGCCATCTGTAATTGCAGACTGAACGAATCCATCAATGACATCCAATTGATTTTGGTCAATAATCGATCCAACTTGTGTTCCCTCATCAAAAGGATTTCCTAATCTTAATTGCTTTGTTTTCTCGACAAATTTGTTGACGAACTCATCATAAATATCTTCATGAACATATAAACGGGAACGGGCCTCACAAGATTGCCCTGTGTTATAGAAAATGCCGTATAATGAACCGGCTACCGCTGCTTCCATATCACAATCTGCAAAAACGATATTAGGAGATTTGCCGCCAAGCTCTAATGTCACACGTTTTAATGTTTGTGAAGCTCTTGCCATAATATTTTTTCCAATTGGCGTAGAACCTGTAAAAGCTACTTTATCTACTAATTCATGTTCTACTAAATAATTTCCAACTTCAGAGCCAGAACCAGGAACAATATTGACCACACCCGCTGGGACCCCTGCCTCAAGGCAAATTTCACCTAACACTATCGCTGTAAGCGGTGTTAAGGACGCTGGTTTTACAATAATTGAGCAGCCTACAGCAATAGCTGGGGCAATTTTCCAAGCAGCCATCATTAATGGATAGTTCCAAGGAATAATCTGTGCACAAACACCAACCGGTTCTTTCTCTGTATAGTTATGGAATTGACCCGGCAGAGCATTGACCCGACCGCCATGTGATACGATGGCACCTGCATAAAATTCGAAATCTTCAATCGCCTGATTTACCTGCCCCTGTGCCGTTGACAGCGATTTACCTGTATCTAAAATCTCTAATTCTACCAATTCATTGAAGCGGGACCGCATAATAGAAGCAATTTTATTTAAGACACGGGAGCGCTTGTTAACCGGATATTTCCTCCATTTACCGTGATCAAAAGCCTGGCGTGCAGCCTGTACGGCATTTTCCGCATCTTCTTTTGTCGCTTTAGCAACATTCGCAACTAATTCTCCTGTTGCCGGATTATAAGTTTTAATCGTTCCGCCATTGCTGCTTTCTACTTTTTCACCATTTATGATCAAATGATAGAAATCACGTTTTACGGATGGCTTTTCTGCTGCAGATTGTTGTATGGTTGACATATTACTTTCTCTCCTTTGATGTTCGGTTTATTTCCCGCTGAAAACAGGTTTTCTTTTTTCAATAAAGGCTTGGACACCTTCATGATGATCTCTTGTGGAGCCGGCAATTTGCTGGCCTTCTGCTTCTTTTTCTAAATAATCATCAAATGATAGGTCATTTGCTAGTTTTAGATTTCTTTTAATTAGACCAATGGCTTTTGTAGGCATATTCGCCAAATATTCCGAAAACTTAACCACTTCTTCTCTCCAGGTTTCTGCCGGAAAAACCTTTGTTACTACTCCCAATTCCAGCGCTTTCTCTGATGAAATCTTCTCACCCAGAATCGAAAGTTCAGCCGTTTTTGCATAACCAATAAGATTTTGCAAATAATAGAGATTCCCTGCATCCGGAATTAAGCCGACATGGATAAATGCATTGACAAAGCTGGCATTTTCTGTTGCAATACGAAAGTCACAAGCAAGAGCAAGACTGAATCCAGCACCTGCGGCCACTCCGTTCACAGCAGCAACAATTGGCTTTTCGATTGCCCGAAGCTGTTTCACCATTGGAGTATACTGTGTGCGAAGTACTTCTCCAAGATCCATTTCTTCATTCACATCCGCTAAATCCTGCCCGGAGCAAAATCCGCGTCCAGCACCGGTGATCATCAGGCATCGTACCTCTGGATCTTTATTTGCCTCCTTTAATGCCACTGTCATTTCACGAATCATGATGGAGTTAAAGGCGTTTAATTTATCAGGACGATTTAATTCGATCGTTGCTACTCCATTTTCAATGTTGTATTGTATTGTTTCATACATATTGCTGCACCGCCTTATATTCCTTTGAATTGTGCTTTTCTTTTTTCGATAAAGGCCTGCATCCCCTCTTTTTGATCCTGGGAAGCAAATAATAAATAGAAGTTTTTCCGTTCATACTGCATTCCTTCATATAGGGAATAATCAACGGCTTTATTGATCGAGTCTTTAATCAGCCTTAATGCTAATGGCGGCTTCTTAGCCAGCTTTTTCGCAAACTTTTTCGTTTCTTCCATTAATAACTCTTCTGATACAATTCGATTGATCATGCCATGTGCAAGTGCTGTTTCAGCAGAGATGCGCTCTCCGGTCCAAACCCATTCAAGTGCTTTGACCCTTCCGACGATCTTAGTCAGGCGCTGCGTTCCACCTGCACCCGGCATGACACCGAGATTGACTTCTGGAAAGGAGAATTGTGTCCCGCTTGCTGCAATCAATACATCACAACTCAATGCCAACTCAAATCCTCCGCCAAACACAAAACCTTTAACGGCGCCAATAATTGGTTTTTTTATGAGGGAAATACGATCCCAATCCGCAAATTGATTGATTAATTCCAATTGAATCGGGCTGTTATTTGCCATTTCATCAATATCTGCTCCGGCTGAAAAGGAGTGTCCCTTCCCAGTTATCAGAATAGCGGCTGCCGCTTCATTCCCATCCAATTGTTCCAATGCCGTCACAATTTCTCTAACCATGCTTCGATTTAACGCATTTAATTGCTTCGGGCGGTTTAATTCAATAATTCCTACACCCTCATCAATGGACACTTCGATAAACTCAAAGGAACTCATTCGTGGTCCTCGCCAATCATAAAGGACACAATATTGCCGGCAAAGCTCATAACATCCTTGCCAGAAGCTTTTCCTTCCGGGGATTTCATACCTGCTTGTAATGCCTCCATGTTGTCATAATACATTTCACAGACTAAATAATACTTTGCCTCGCCGCCCATTGGAGAACCCGTACCCTTTGTTACTTTCATTTTTCGCAGACCTGGAATTTTCTCTGTAATGGGAACATGGACATTAAAATAGTGCTCATCAAATGCTTCTTTATTTTCCGGCTGTTTATAAAATGCCATTAATTTAACCAATGTAGTAACCTCTTTTCATATCGTAGTTGAAATAAGCTTCATTGCTTCAAATGGATTTTTGCAGCTTTTGCAGTAGAGGATGCTTCTGCAGGCTGTGGGTCCAAAAATATTATCTAATGTGACATAGGTTGAGCCGCAATACGGGCAGTCAACATGCCAGGAACCATCGTCGCTTACAAACTCAGGCGGCGGGGCAATGCCAAATGCCTTCAGCCCCTGCAAGCCCTTTTCCGTAATCCGATCGGAGGTATAGGGAGGCGTGTGGATAAATTCCACCACCGTTTCCTCTACCTCCTCCAATTCATTCACGGCTTTCATAATGTTGCCGCGGATAATCTCCAGAGCTGGACAGCCGATAAAAGTCGGCAATACTTCAATCTTCACCTTGTTATCTTGAATCATAATGTTTTCAACCATTCCAAGGTCAAGAATGCTGACTGTATCGATTTCCGGATCTTTTACTTTTTCTAAAACAATTAGAATATCTTTTTCTGTGATTTGAGTCGGTGCATGCATCGTTTGACACCTCTTTTCTTCTTATCTTATTACCAAGGAACATTTGGATCGGTGTTATACACTTCGCTTAGTACTGAAAGCGCCTCTTCAAGCTCTTTTGTGTGCTCACCATTTCTGCCGTTCATGACTACGCCGCTGGCTGCCTGCGGGAGGATTAAGCCAAGACTCTCTAATACAGGAACTAACAACTCTTCCCATTTAGCTTTCAAGACGCTTTCTGCATCTATAAATCCGCACTCCTGAATTTTTTCGTTGTACTCTCCAAACGAAAATACATCATGAAAATCATTCATCACTTTGATAAATGCGGCATTCATATGTTCCTTTGCTTTTTCAGTAGAACTAAATAGCTGTACAAACCAAGTTTTCCAATGCATTAAATGATAGAATAGTTCTGTATCAACTTTAACTGCTGCATCTGCAAGCGGCTGATAGGAGCTTTGTTTTAAAGATTGAATTTTCACTTTTTTTGCTAGAGAATATAAGTAATTGCGTACGACGGCATATGCCCAATCATAATCGGGATCTTCCATATAGTATCCAGGTCCGTTTACTCTTTCTACTAAAATACAATTCTTTCTTTCTTGTGCCGGACGCCCGTGAGCTAAATCATCCGCCTTGCCGGCACTAAGGTTTTCAAGGAGCTGATAATACAAAGCAGCATGTCCCATACTGTCCTGGCTGATGGAGGAAAACGCTACATCTTCTTCGATATGCGGTGCAAGACCAAGCCACTCTGAACCGCGGTAGGAATAAAGAAATTCATCATCTGCAAGCTGAAATAATAATTGAATCAGTGCTTCTTTGTTTGCTGGATTCTCAATAACATCACTATTTACCACTTTTACTGCCGCCTCGCTCATTTGCTTGTCTCCCCCCATGAGATAATTTCTTTTTCATCAAACATTTTTTGCTCGTGCTCACGCCAGATTTTCTTTAAATAACCATACCCTTTTGTTGTCCGGTAATCTTTATTATCCAGGCGTTTTAAAACGTTTCTTTCTTCCGCCCCGGTTTTACGAATATTCTCTCTATTTACCACCCAAATATCTGCTACCGGCTCTCTTCTCATGAAATTTTCTTGTGCCATCACAAGGGCGATCTCTTCATTTGGTGCAAGCAGGCTGAATTGATGCTGCAGAGCAGCTGTTGCTGTTCTTCTGCTGAATACCTCAAATTCTTGATAAAATTCTTTTTTATTTTCCATTAGTATTTATTCCCCTTTCTTTACGCTTCATTGCCAGCGGCTAACGCTTCACGAACCCATGCATTTTTCAGATAAGATGTACGACGCAGCTTTAATCTTGCCTGTGAGCGAGGTCCCTTATTTGAAACAATTTGCTTAAACTCATTCCAATCCGGCTGCTGGTAGACCCAGACTTGCTTTTCTTCATCGTAATGAAGAGTTGGATCCGGAATGGTTATTCCCAGTGATTTAATCCGAGGAATATATTTTGTAAAATATAGTTGTCTCAGCTCTTCATTTGTTCTTGGGCGAATCTTGTACTTAATCGTTACATCCTGTTTGGAGGAACCTGTCGTTTCGCTGCTTGCCGGTCCAAAGAACATTAAGAGTGCAGGCCACCAGCGGTTCAGCGCATCTTGAATCATTGCCTTTTGTTCTTCTGTTCCCTCAGCAAGTGCTAAAATAATCGCTTCACCGTGCTGCGCATGAAAAACTTCTTCTGCACATATACGCTGCAGGGCCCTTCCATAAGGTCCATAAGAAGTTCCCAGCATATTAGATTGTGTAATTATGGCAGCTCCATCGACGAGCCAGCCAATTAACCCTGCATCCCCCCAGGATTTCGTTGCCATATGGAAAACGTTGTGGAATTTTAAATCGCCGTTAAACAAATCTTCCATCAAATCTCCGCGATTTTTTCCGTATGGCTTTAATAAGTCCTCTGCAACACGTAATAATAATTGACCATGACCCATTTCATCCTGAACCTTTGCCATAATCCCAAGCTTTCGGTATAGCGAAGGCGCTTTCGGAACCCATTCCTTTTCCGGAAAAGCCCCCATGATTTCGCTTATTCCATGCATGGAAATTAATTTAATTAAAGCGTTCCGATATTCCTCCGGCATCCAGTCATCTGCTTCAATTTTATCCCCAGCTTCAATTCGCTTCATGAAAGCCTCTAATTTTTCAGTCTCTTCTACCTTTGGCGCGATATTTACCATTTATGCTGCCTCCTTAATTAATTTAAATATGTTATATAACGTTTCTATAACGTTATTATAGTTTACTGTTATATCTATTGCAACTATTTTCTGAATATTTTATATTTTTATTTTTCATATGATAGAAAGGCTATTATTCTACCTGCCTTTCCGTATATTAGGGCTGATAGAATGACAGGTAAAATTCTAAATATAACAGTAATTAAGTGAATCATCGTTTTTGTGTTATACTTAACCTTCGTTATTGCTCGCCTCACGAAGGACTCCTGTCAAGTGTGATCTCCTTTGCCTGTTAAGGGCAAGATGTAAAAAGAAACAACCTATACCTCCAATAAAGCAAACAGCAGATGATAGATAGAAAGCCATTGTATAACCGCTGCTTTCTACAATGGAGCCCGTGATAACGGGTGAAACCCACTGGCCAATCCCAAAAAAAAGCGTGATATAACCTATCGCCAAGGGGGTTTTTACAGGTACGGTAATATCACTTATTGCTGCAACAATGACGGTAGGAACAGCCCACAACGTCATCGCATAAATAATCGTTTCTATTAACAGGAGATAGTAGCTTGATGTAAGGGCGAATGCTAATAATAGGATCGTTTGAATGATGTAAATAAGAAATAATGTGAACATGCGGCCAATTCTATCGGAAATACTCCCCCAAATAAAGCCGCTTACAATACTGCTGATTCCAGCTATGGCAAACAATCTCCCAGCCAAGTGCATCTCAATATTTGCTTCTATCATTAAAAAATCCACAAAAAACGTTGAAAAGATTAAATAGGAGAAGCCCCAGGTCAAATAAACCATTCCGATTAAAAGAATATATTTATTTCGATAGACATCCTCAATCATTAGTCTCGTATTTCTATGTAGCTGCTTGCTTTTCTGTTCCGTTCCGATCCCGATCGGCTTTAAATTTAGTTTCTTTGGATCCTCCTCAAGAAATAGAATGTTTAATAGCAGGATCATGACAACACAAAAGGCCAATATTCCCCAGCCGATTCTCCACCCTTCTGTATGGAGCATCATTGCTAGTGGAATCACCAAACCACTGAAGACCATCCCCAATCCCGATCCAGAGTTTGTAATCCCTAACGCCTTTCCCCTATGTGAAGGAGAAAACCATTTTCCCGCCAGACCCAATGATGTAATATTGCCGGCGCCAGACCCTGCCCCCATAATCAAACAGGAGAGATATGCCAGCCAAAACTGCTCAGCTCTGGCACTCAGGAGCATTCCCGCCATTATCATAATCATAGAAGCAATGATAACCTTCTTTTCTTTATATCGATGAATGAACTTGCCTGTAAAGAACGCGCTGGCCAAATAACCAAAAAACATAGCCGATGCTACTAAACCTGCCTGTGTAAAGGAAATATTTAAACCGTCCCTCATAAACGGGAGAATGACCGCAAAGGAAAAGCGGGCTAAACCCAGGCTGGCAAAAACGTTCAATAATGTTACCGCTAAAACGATCCATCCTCTATGAATGTTAGAAATATTCATTTATCCTCCTTTATCCAATCGAACCACTCCTCTTATCGAAAACTTATTGGTCCCCATTGTATTTTTTTAAATTTAATACTCTGTAAAAAAGGGATGGCACTTTAGGAGATACGCTTTTTACAAGCATCCTAATAAAGTACCAGCCCTGAAATGTATGTCAAATAAAATTGTACATACCCCGTATTTTGAATATTCGGAAATTTATACGCGTTAAATCTTCTGTAATAGCTCTGTTTCTTGTCTGCGATCTACTACCCGGATTGCTTTCCCTTCAGACCTCGGTATACTTCTTGGCGGCATTACATTTACATTCATACTGATTAAACAATGATTTTTCATGGAATGCTGAACCAGCTTTTTAATTCCTTTAATCGATTCATGATCCATATTTCCATTTAATTTCTGATAAATCTTTTCATTTAATTCAACCTGAAGTTCTACAATATCCAGATTATCTTTCCGTTTTAAATGAACTTGATAATGTGGCGCCAGTTCATCCATTTGAATTAAGTAATGCTCGATTTCTGAAGGAAACACATTGACACCGCGGACAATCAGCATATCATCAATACGGCCCTTTACACGTGACATTCTTGCAGTCGTTCTGCCGCATTTGCATTTTTCCCTTGTTATAGAAGCAATGTCTCCTGTCCGGTAACGAATAACAGGAAAAGCTTCCTTCGTTAAGCTTGTAAAGACTAATTCTCCTTCTTCTCCATCGGCAACTGGTTCTAACGTATCAGGATTAATCACTTCAATGATGAAATGATCTTCTGCAATATGTAATCCATCCTGCGCCTCATGACATTCCATCCCTACACCGGGTCCCATAACTTCACTTAAGCCGTAGATGTCACATGCTTTAATATCAAAGGATTCTTCTAGAACCTTCCTCATCTCCTCTGACCATGGTTCAGCGCCAAAAATACCATATTTAAGTGAATTATTACGCGGGTCAATTCCCTGACTGCTCATTTCCTCAGCGATTTTTAACACATAGGATGGTGTACCGGCAATGACCGTTGGCTGAAAATCCTCAATCACTGTAATTTGTCTGTCTGTATTTCCCCCGGAAATTGGAACAGTTGCCATACCAAGCTCCTCCGCACCATAATGAAGACCTAGACCCCCTGTAAACAGTCCGTATCCGTATGCATTATGAAAAATCCCATCCGGTTCTCCTCCGGCAATTGAAATAGCGCGTGCGACAATTTCAGACCAATTTTTAATATCATTTTTTGTATAAGCAACAACTGTAGGTTTGCCGCTTGTTCCAGATGAAGCATGAATACGATTGATATCCTTCATGTCAACGGCAAACAAGCCATATGGGTAGTGATCGCGTAAATCCTTTTTCTTTGTAAATGGAAGTTTTCTTACGTCCTCGATCGATTGAATGCTTTCAGGTATGATATTGTTTTCTTTAAATTTGTTTTGATAAAACGGTACATGATGATAGACCCTTTCAACCGTCTTTTGTAAGCGACTTAATTGAAGCGTTTCCATCTCCTTACGCGAATACGTTTCCTCATTATGAATAATCATATTTCCCTCTCCTTTATCTACTTTTCTAGTGGCTTCTATTTATTCAACCTTTGTATAACAAGAATATAACGAATTTAAAAAATCTTGTTATATTGTTGATATTTATAAACTATCACATCCATAAATAATTGTAAATATATTAGGAATTTTCAGATAATGATAAGGATTACACATACTACTTTTTTTATATAGATTTTTTTTGTAGAAAAACCAAATATATCAATGTTTTAATTATAATTAACTTCATTATAATATAGTATATTTTTAATTTTCAGTATTTTCAACTTTAAAATATAAAAAAATATTTTTACTTTAGATACTATCTATTCATGACTTATCTTTCATTCCAAAGACAACTTATTTATTGCCGTTATATGTAAAAAGGCCGCTTTATAAGTTTATCACACCAACTTTATAAAACAGCCTTCCTTCTATTCTTTTAAGTGAGCTTTCAAAAAAAACAGCAAAGTTTCATTTTATTTCTTCCGCAGTGCCTCTGGAATATAAACACAAAACGGTTCACTTTCCATATAATCGCCGGTTACGGCAAAGGTTCTTGAGCGGGAACCGCCGCAGATTTTATTATATTCACAGACACCGCATTTTCCTTTATATTTATCTGGCTGGCGGAGGTCTTTAAATACTTTTGCTTCGCGGTAAATTTCCGCAAGCGGCGTTTCCCTTATATTTCCTGCCTTAATTGGCAGCAAACCGCTTGGCATCACATCACCGACATGTGATATGAAGGCAAAGCCATTGCCGTCATTGACTCCTTTAGGTGCCCGCTTTAATCCATCTTTCATTGAAGCCATATCCGTTGTAATTGTATCCTCATACTGGATTTCGCCTTTTTCGATTAAATGCTCCCGCATTTTTTCCTGTAAAACAACCCGTCTGTAATGCTGCGCTGCTGTCGTTTTAATATCATATGGCGCTGTTTTACTTAGCTGATATAACCAGCGAAATACCTTTTCATGCTCAGCAGGAGTTATACAAGCATCAAGCTGTCCTCTTCCGGTTGGCACAAGAAGGAAGATATACCACATAACAACCTTCATCTTCGCAACTAATTCAGCCATTTCCTCTAAATAGTCATAATTATAACGCGAGATCACTGTGTTGATTTGCAGCGGCATATCTAATTCATTTAAATATTTTATTTTTTCAAGGGTTAAATCAAACGAGCCTGGTGTTCCGCGGAATTTATCATGAATTTCGGCACGTGGCGCATCTAAACTGAAGCCCCAGCGTGAAAGTCCTACTTCTTTTGCCCGCTGCATTCTTTCCTTCGTTACATTTGGTGTCGCACTTGGTGTCATGGAAACACGCATTCCTTTTTTCACCGCATACTCTGCTAATTCAAAAAGGTCTTCCCGCATCATACAGTCGCCGCCTGTAAAAACAAGCATTGGATTATCCATTTCATAGATTTCATCAATCAACTTTAAGCCTTCTTCATGCGTTAATTCATTCGGATCCGGATTGAGCTGGGCATCGGCACGGCAGTGCACACACTTTAATTGGCATGCCCTCGTCACTTCCCATATGACAATAAATGGATTTTTGTTATAATCGATCATCTTTCTATGTGGATGACCCGCATGCTGCATACTTTATCACCAGTCTTTTAATTATTTTTAAATCTTATAGATTAAGACTCTCACCTACTAGTATAAATGGATTTGCGCCGATTCACCTGCAATATTTGTCACAATAATAGTAACAATATTCACATTCCACGTTGAACTCCTAACATTAGAGCAAATGCCAAAGCAGTACACAAATTATTTACATCCTTTTAACACTGCATCAAGAAACTAATGACCTTCCTCCGATAAAATAGAAATAAAGGCAAAACTTCAGGAGAGGTAGTTGATAAACATGAAAATGGCCATTTTCACCGATACCTTTTACCCCGATATCAATGGCGTAGCACGTACATTAAAACGGTTAACTGATTATTTGCATAAACAAAATATTTCTTTTAAAGTCTTTGCACCGAGGTCAACAGGAAATGAATATGTTTCGGAAAATATTCATCGATTTGAGGGACTGTCTTTTTTCTTATATCCTGAATGCCGCCTGGCTCTTCCAAAACCAAAGCAGATCAAAAACGAACTACAGGCTTTCTCTCCTGATTTAATCCATGTTGCCACGCCGTTTAATATGGGTCTTTGCGGTGTCTATTACGCCAAAAAATTAAATATTCCTCTTGTCGGTTCCTTCCACACAGATTTCGAGCAATATTT
The DNA here is from genome assembly GCF_014207535.1 of Bacillus benzoevorans. Lineage (GTDB taxonomy): Bacteria > Bacillota > Bacilli > Bacillales > Cytobacillaceae > Bacillus_BD > Bacillus_BD benzoevorans. Next base: position 192,307 of record NZ_JACHGK010000001.1, on the reverse strand, counting down.
ATCCTATTATGAACTTCCTTTTTTATCTAAGTTCATCTGGAAATATATGAACTGGTTTCATCAGCCGTTTGAAAAACTCTTTGTCCCTTCACAAGATACTTATGAAAAACTTAGCAGACAGCAGTTTAGAAATTTGGAAATTTGGCCGCGGGGAGTTGACTGCCAGCATTTTCATCCTAATTATTCACAAAGAACCGTGCGCGAAAAATATCAAATAAGCAAAAGATATATTCTTACCTATGTAGGCAGGCTGGCTCCTGAGAAAGACTTAATGACATTGATGTCTATTGCAAAAGGCATTCCTGAGGATCTCCATCAGCATATTCAATGGATTGTAGCCGGCGATGGTCCTTTACGGAAGGAACTTGAAAGCGAAGCACCCGAAAATGTGATTTTTACAGGTTATTTAAGCGGAGTGCAATTAGCAGAAATATACAGTGTATCAGATATATTTGTCTTCCCCTCCCCTACTGAAACCTTTGGCAATGTTGTCTTAGAAGCACTCGCCAGCGGCACTCCTGTTATCGGATCGAATTCAGGAGGAGTTAAAAATATCATTGTCGAAGGTGTCAATGGGATTCTTTGTCAGCCTGGATCTGTAGAGCAATTTATTCATGCGATCGTTCATCTGTTGTCACATGATCGTGAAAGATGGCAAATGGCAATGGAAGGAAGAAAATATGCGCTATCACAAAGATGGGACAACATATTTGAGCATCTCATTCTGCAATACGCTGCCATCATTAATAAAAATAAGAAATACGCCTGATAAAACTTTGAACCATTACCGCTCGAGAATGCCCGCAATACGCAGCCAGCCGGCTCCCGACAGGAAGCCGGCACTGTCATGTCATCTTCCAAAGAAACCTATTCCTCAAGTCACATTTGTTTCCATTATTCTGAAAATTAAAAATATTGTTTACTTTGAAAACCAGTTATGCTATTATTCATTAGGACATAACAATTTTAACACAATCGTAGTAAAAACGATCGATGAATATTACGAGGATAAAATTTAACTTTCTCTTTATTCATCACTAAAAACAGGGGTGATATTTCAGGAAATAGACATAGCAATAAATATTGAAATACAAATAACCATAATAAAGTGAGGTATTGTTTATGGCACAACAAAATCAACTGCTTGAAGGTTCGGCTCAAAGAAAAAACAATGAGGCGGACATTCCTTTTGAAGAACTGGTTCAAACCGAGGAATTTAAGGGGCTGTTAAAGCGAAAAAAGACATTCATTATTCCGACTACTATCTTTTTTCTCGTCTTTTACTTTACAATGCCGCTGCTCGCTGCCTACACCAACGTTCTTCATTCTGAAGTAATCGGACCGATTTCAGGCGCCTGGGTTTATGCTGGTTTGCAGTTTCTTCTTGTCTGGATATGCGGTTTTATTTATGTTAAGAAGTCAGAAAAATTAGATAATTTATCAAAAGAAATCCTAAACAAATTTAGAAAGGAGCTGCGTTAATGAGCACTCTCTCCATCATTTTATTCGTAAGCATCATTGCCTTAACCTTGTTTATTACCTACTTGTCTTCTAAAAAGACGAAAAGCACTAGTGATTTTTATACTGCCGGCGGCGGTTTAACGGCAACACAAAATGGACTGGCTGTTGCTGGGGATTTTATGTCAGCGGCTTCTTTCCTTGGAATTACCGGCGCGATCGCTCTAATTGGTTTCGACGGCTTTTATATGAGTGTTGGAAATCTATTAGGCTTCCTTTTCCTGCTTTATTTAATTGCTGAACCGATGCGCAATCTAGGAAAATACACATTAGCAGATATGATCACTTCCCGTTTCAAATCCAATCAAGTGCGCGGTACAGCAGCCGCAAGTACACTCGTTATCTCACTATTTTATATGATTGCCCAATTAGTCGGGGGCGGCGGATTGATTAGCTTAATGCTGGGAATTGATTACTGGCTCGCCGTTATCATTGTCGGAATATTAATGACCATTTATGTTATTTTCGGAGGGATGACCGCAACAAGCTGGGTACAGATTATCAAAGCTGTTCTTTTACTAGGCGGGTCGTTTGTCTTAACCTTCCTCGTGTTCGCCAAATTTGACTTCAGCATCATTCAGATGTTTGAACAAATCAAAACAGCAAGCCCGTTTGGCGACCAATTAGCCAATCCAGGAAACAAATACAGCAATGGATTGGATATGATTTCCTTAAATATGGCATTGGTCTTTGGAGTAGCAGGTCTGCCGCATTTACTCATCCGCTTTTTCACTGTTAAAGACGCGGTGACAGCAAGAAAGTCTGTCGTTTACTCAACATGGTTTATCGGAGCATTCTTTTTAATGGTTGTATTCCTGGGCTTTGGTGCAACTACATATGTTGGCTGGGACAAAATCGTAGCGGCAAATCCCTCTGGTAATATGGCGGCTCCAATGTTAGCGTTGTCAGTCGGCGGCGACTTTTTATTCGCCTTTATTTCAGCGGTTGCCTTTGCCACGATCCTTGCCGTTGTTTCGGCGCTTGTTTTAACATCAGCTTCTGCATTTGCCCATGATATTTACGGTCAAATTATTAAAAAGGGACAGATTACAGAAAAACAGCAAATGAAGGTGGCACGTATTTCGTCAATTGTAGTAGCGATTGCATCCATTCTTTTAGCTTTAGTTGCGCAAAATATAAACGTGGCATTTTTATCCGTATTGGCATTGGGAATTGGTGCCAGTGCTAATCTGCCGGTTATGCTATTAACAATTTATTGGAAAAAGTTTAATACGACCGGTGCGATTAGCGGAATGCTTGTCGGATTAATTAGTTCTGTGATACTTGTACTTTTAAGCCCGAATGTATGGAATCCTGAACCGGGTGTTGCCATTCTGACAGGAAACCCATTATTCCCGCTGGCAAATCCGACTATCTTTACCGTTCCATTAGGATTTATTGGAGCTTTTCTCGGTACTGTTCTCTCAGCTAAAAAAGAAACAGGCCGTTACGCAGAGGTATTATTCAAAACAAACACTGGCTTCGGTATCAGTGCACCTGAAAAGCATTAACAGTCACTGACCCGGGGTATATAACAAAATATTCAATTCAAATAAGGTGCTGCGATCAGCGCCTTATTTGTTGCGGCTAGGAAACCCCAACAAAAAGCAGGCACTTTTTAAGCAGGAGGAAAATATTCATGACGAAACTTTTTTCGGTTCTAATTCGTACTATTACCTAAACTAATTTAGAGGAGAGTATCACGTTGAATGATTCAAAAGAATGGTTATGTGAAGAATTAAGCAAAATAGACGCCTGGGAGAAAGAGCAAAGTGATTTATGGTTTTGGGAAAAATTAGGGCGAATGCCCTTTAAAATCATTGATAAATGGACGCCGGCGTTCATACAAAAAAAGATTGGTGCGATTTTGGATGAACTCGGTCAGTATGTTCAGACCGGCGGCAGTTACTTAAGTTCCGTATCATCTCTTTCTTCCTATTATTCAGATCCCGAAATTCATTCACTCGAACGTGCAGCAAAGCTTCCAATCTCTAGGATGGACCAGACCGTTGAAAAACTATCTGGAAGCCGCAAGAAAATAGCAGCTCTTCAAGGAGCCAGTACAGGAATTGGGGGAATTTTCACCATCACGCTTGATATTCCCCTTCTGCTGGGCTTGCAATTAAAAACGCTGCAGGATATTGCCATTTGCTATGGCTATGATCCAAATGATAAAAAAGAACGGCTGTTTATTGTAAAATGCCTGCAATTTGTTTCCTCTGATATAGTAGGAAAACAAGCACTCCTTTCGCAATTATCACTTTTCGATAAGCAAAATGAAACAGTCAAAAGGGAGGGATTGTCTGAATTACAAGGCTGGCGTGAAGTTGTTTTTACCTATCGTGACCAAATGGGCTGGAAAAAGCTGTTTCAAATGATTCCGATTGCCGGGCTTATTTTTGGTGCCTTCATTAACCGCTCAGCTGTGAACGATATTGCTGAGGCCGGAAAGATGCTTTATCGAAAAAGAAGGATTAAGGAAAGGCTGGAAATAGAGCCAGCTTCTGATAACGATGAAGCATAACTATAAGAAAAACCCTCTTAACGCCTAAGCGCTAAGAGGGTTCGGATAACTCTTCTGACTCCATCGTCTGCAGAATGCAATGGTCCTATTATAAACTATCGCCGAAATCTGCCCTAAACTTGGCCGCTAATTCATTCGCCCAATCCGATGTTGTCGTTAATTTTCCAAAGAAGAAACGTAAAACACTTGGTTCTTCTACAAATTTCAGGCCGCCGATTAAATTGCGGTTTTCATACAGCCAAGCAACACGATCGACCGCATATTTCACTTGTGACAGTGTAAAGACACGACGCGGCATCGCCAGACGAACAAGCTCCATATTTGATAAAATTTCCGTTCCATCTTCATCTCTTTGCTCCGACATCGTTCCTCTTTCCATGCCGCGAACGCCGCTGATAATATAGATTGCTGCAGCAAGAGCACCTGCCGGATATTCATTTTGCGGAATATGATCAACAAATTCCATTGCATTAACATGACAGCCTAATCCACCTGGAGGTGTGACAACAGGAACTCCTCTTTTCTGTAATTCTTCGACCATATAAGCAATAAATTGCGGTCCTTGATTGATCATGTTTTCGTCCATAGTTTCTTCAAGACCAACTGCAATAGCTTCCATTTCACGTACAGACATTCCTCCGTAAGTTAGGAACCCTTCATAAAGTGTTACATATTCCCGCATTTTCATATAGACATCTTTATTGCTGGTACAAATCGCCCCACCACGGGCACTGCCTAATTTCCGTGCCGAAAAATAAATCACCTCGGACAAATCGGCTATCTCTCGTGTAATTTCTCTAATGCTCATATCCTTGCAGCTTTCTTCTCTTTCTTTAATAAAATAAAGGTTATCAGATAGAAGACTGGCATCTAAAAGAAGCATAATTCCATATTCATCACATACTTTTCGCACATCCCGCATATTTTGCAATGAAAATGGCTGACCGCCAATAAGGTTTGTTCCTGCCTCCATACGGACAAAAGGGATTTTGTCTACACCATTTGTTTCAATTAGATCTCTTAATTTTTCTATGTTTACATTTCCTTTAAATGGATGATCACTATTAATCTTTAGCGCTTCATCATAAAATATTTCCTCTACGGTTCCGCCATTTAAGACAATATGGGATTTCGTAGTAGTAAAATGATAGTTCATTGGAGTAATTGAACCAGGCTTTACAAACACTTGTGAAATAATATTTTCACATGCTCTTCCTTGGTGAGCAGGAAGAAAATACTTTTTCCCGAAAATTTCTTCAATTTTATTTTTAAGCTTGGTAAAAGTAGCTGAACCTGCATAGCTGTCATCAGCTTCTAACATTGCCGCCTGCTGTCTGTCACTCATGGCATTGACACCGCTGTCAGTCAGCATGTCCATAAAAACATCACAGTTTTGCAATAAAAAGGTATTATACCCGGCTTCTTCCATTGCCTTTAAACGCTCTTCCACTGGCAGCAGATTAAGTTTTTGCACAATTCGCACCTTGTGCATTTCCAGTGGTACATCATTACCATAATAAAATTTCACTTTTGACATTAATCTCCACTCCTATTCAATAAATCACTTGTTGACCGACATGATTATATAAAAAGAGTCATAGCATCTTTTTCAAATGCTGTATCTCTATACTCTTATTCAGTTATTACTTCACCGCTTTAAAGCATTTGTGCAGAAAAACTTTCAATTACAATTCTACATTATTTTACAAAAATTTTAAAGAGTCTTTATACGGGAAATAATAAAAATATTAAAAAACACCTATCATTTTGATAAGCGCTTACATTTTCTTGCTATTAAGTTCTAAAAAGGATTCCTAAAGTCTTGTTAAGAAAGAACCACAACTATTTGAAAGGGGTTAATAGTGTAATAGTTCGCTGCAACTTATTTATTTGCTCAATTTTGAGCAATCCTTCCGAAAAAGAATCTGACTGTCCGTAAGGAAGCACAGCTCCTTTACCTTTAAGCCAGATTTGCTTGCCATTTATTTTGAAGAGTGATGCTGTAATTTAGTTTCTACCGCATGGATTTTTTTCATTAAATACTTACGTCTTTGTTCTAATCTTGAAACCATATCTCGCAAACCAGCATTTTCCGGATCTCGGTGTAACTGATGATATAAATCAAGAATATCCGTATTAATCATGCGGAATTCTTTCGCCAACTCATCGATATTTAATGATTTTTCTCTCTGAACTTTTTCCTTTGGCAAATCTTGCATTTTTCCAATGATTTGCTGCTGCCATGCCTTATCTTGTAAAGATCCTGCAAGCAGATATAAATCTAAATAGTCATTTACTTCCAAGAAGGTCTCATTCATAATCATCAAAAAGAATCCCCTTTCATTTACTAAAGTTACTGTAGTAAGAAGAGATCTTTTGATGATGAAAAGAACTCTTCTTCTGGAGCGGATAGATTGGGATAAAAATCATCCAAACTAAGCGTATGCTCAACACAGTCTGAGATATTCCTAACAAATGCAACACGCAAAAGAAAGCGTTTACACTTTGTTTATATCTGTTTTTTACTATCCTAATTGAAATAACTATGCATGTCAAATAAAAGGTTCCTATATGTGAAACTTTCTTGAACTTTATTGAGTTTTTACTACAAATATTACATTTTTCATTTTTTATCTGTTGCTTTTTTTAAATTCCATTATTAAAATAGGTTTTTCTTTGTTTTTTTCGACGAAAGGATTGAAATTAGCTGAAACAGCTGTAGAAGCAGCGCCAAATACGAATGAATATGATGATAAATGTAGATAAATATATCTCCTACTTTGCAGGAAAATAAGCCCTTTTTCGTTAAATTAATAGTGAGGAAATGCATGCATCAAATAAAAGAAAGGTGGTCGTTGTTCATGAGTTCCGAAATTTCTTTACAAAATATCGCCGAGAGTGTAACGAGATCCGTCTTAAATGCCTCTGATAAAGATTTAGAAGGCTTTCAAAGAATTATTGAAGAAACGATCAAGGTAAGAGAAGGTCATCGAAATCTACAAAAACTGGTAAAAAACTATTCCAATTCCATAATTCAACGTTAACCATGAAGCTGTTGAAATGTTCAACAGCTTTTTCTAATGCCCCTCAGTTGGCAGTCAAATGTACATTCCTGCAACAAATGTTGTATCATTAATATAGATCGTTTGATCATACTCGTTTGGAGGAGTTTGTATGCTCGGCAGGAAAATTAAACATGCACACCGCTACCAGGAAATTATTAATGCCTTTCTGCGAAATGGATTTCATTATTTTATCTATCGCCTCGGCTTTACCAATCCTTACCTACCGAAGAAACAGCACAAAATGGAAGAACATTACACTATGCAAACGATCGGCGCCAAGCTTCGCCATACACTTCAGGAACTGGGACCTACCTTTATTAAACTAGGACAGATCGCCAGTACAAGAAGGGATTTAATTCCAGAAGCGATTACAAAGGAGTTGGAGCTGCTGCAGGATCAGGTCACAGCCTTTTCATATGAACAAGTCAAGGAATGTATGGAGGAAGAGCTGGGAGGCTTACCAGAAAAGCTGTTTCGCGAATTTAATGAAACGCCTCTTGCCACAGCATCGATTGGACAGGTTCATGCCGCTGTCTTAAAAACAGGAGAACCTGTCGCTGTTAAAATACAGCGGCCGGATATTCTACCGATAGTAGAAACTGATTTAGAAATCCTCGATGACCTTGCCAGAATAATGGAAGAAAATTTTTCATGGGCCAAAACCTATCAAATTCGAAAAATGATGAATGAATTTGCCCGCTCCCTTCATGCCGAACTTGATTATTTAATGGAAGCAAGAAACAGCGAACGAATTGCCAAGCCATTCATCGATCAGCCGGAGATATACATTCCAGGAGTGTACTGGAACCTTACGACGAAGAAGATCCTGACAATGGACTTTGTTCAGGGAATTAAGATTAATAACCTCAAAAAGCTTGAGGAAGAAAAATATGATCGTAAATTAATTGCTAAGCGGATTATAGAATCCATGCTGCAGCAAATATTAATAGATGGTTTTTTTCACGGAGATCCCCATCCAGGCAATATCTATGTGCTGCCGGGCGAAAGAATTGCCTATTTAGACTTCGGGTTAGTCGGTCGTTTAAGTGAAGAAACAAAATTTTATTTTGCTTCTTTAGTGATTCAATTGCAGAAAGGCGATACAAAAGGAATGGTCAAAACCATCTCATCAATGGGGATTCTTTCCGCAGAGACCGATTTGTCTTCCTTAAATCATGCGATCGATGAGTTACAAATGAAATACTACGATACTCCATTTGCCCATATAAAATTAGGTGAAACAGTAAACGATCTCTTCACCATTATTTTTCAGCATCATATCCAAATACCTACTGACATGACCATTGTTGGAAAAACATTATTAACAATTGAGGGAATTGTAGTCGATCTTGATCCTGAAATCAGTATTATGCAGGCCATTAAGCCTTTTGGAGAGAAATTAATCCGCCAGCACTATGGACCAAAACAAGTCATGAAAAATTCCTTGACTGACTTTCTCGAGAATGCCCGGCTCATATCGGATGTACCGAAGAAGCTCTCTGCTCTTACATCAACTGTGCAAAAAGGAAAGCTGCATGTTGAAATCGGTGTTCCAGAGCTGCGGAATTTCTTGAAGAGATTGGATAAAATCAGTAACAGACTGGCCTTTAGCATTATTCTTTTATCCTTTAGCATTTTAATGGTTGGCCTAATCATTGGATCGGCCATTTCCGGCGAGTCCAGTGTCCTCTGGAACTTTCATGTTATTGAATTCGGATCCATCGTCGCGACGACGATGTTTATTTTCATGCTGATTGCCATATTTAAATCAGGACGGATGTAAGAAAAAAAAGATTCCACAGCCGGGTTTGGCTTCGGCTTGGAATCTGTCCGACTAAGCACATTTATGTGCCTGCCTGCAGATTGATCGATTTAATCTCTTTCATTTTCTTTGTAATCCTTTTTCGTATTTCCTCAAGCAGTATGAGAGCGACAGGGCATAGCAGCAATAATAATAGATGTTCTATTTGCAGTCCCTTCGTGCCGAACAGCATTTGGAGAAAAGGTACATAGGCAATGAGCAGAAATAATACTATTTCTAGTAAAATCCCCCATAACATTAAATGGTTTCTCTTTCTCAAGGAATATAGAAACGATTGATGTGCTGACCTGCATTCGAAAACGTTCCCAATTTGGCAGGCAATGACAGCCCCAAAGGCTAACGTAATCGCATATGAATAGACATAAGAGATATGTTCACCTGCAGTACCGTTTGTGATAGAAGCAGTAAATGAACGGACTTCCTCTAGACTATAGCCAAAATCATGCCACACGATAAAAAACATAACAAACATTATGACCCCTTCCGCTAAACCTAGAAATCCATAGGAGCGGATCAGGACTCTTTTATTCAGAATATTTTCATACATCTTTCTCGGAGGATAATCAAGAACATCTTCTTCTGCTTCCTCTTCCCCAAGGGAAATAGCCGGAATCAAATCGGTCCCCAAATCAATCGCCAGTACAAGGAGCACAGTTAGTGCAAGAGGAATATTGAATATCCCCATGACGAGGAATGGCACAACCTCCGGGATATTGGACGCTAATATATAAGTAATAAACTTTTGAATATTATTATAGATGCTCCGCCCTTCTTTAACAGCCTCGACAATCGTGGCAAAATTATCATCCAAGAGGACAACATCAGACGACTCAATAGCCGCATCGGAACCGTTTTTCCCCATTGAAATTCCAATATCCGCCTTTCTTAATGCCAGAACATCATTTAAACCATCACCGGTTGAAGCAACGATATGCCCCAAGTTTTGATAGGCTTCTACTATTGTTAATTTATCCTTCGGCGTTGTCCTAGCGAAGATGACCGGGATATCTGTATCGATTTTTTCTGCCAATTCATCTCCGCTCATATGTTCCAGCTCTGTTCCGGTAATCGCGACATAGTGATCCTTTATAATGCCTATTTGCTTCGCTATTGCTGCCGCCGTTAAACTATAATCCCCTGTTACCACTGTGACCTTAATGCCGGCACGGTAACAATCGGCAATTGCCTCCTGCACACCTTTCTTCGGCGGATCATACATAATAGCCAGTCCCAGAAGCGTCATACCTTGAAAATGCTCTTCTGCTCCTTCTGTCCCTTGAGCGGAAGCTACGGCCAATAAGCGGAATCCTTCATTTGCCATCGTATCATGAACCATATGAATTCCCTTTTTTTCCTCCGCTGTTAAGACAACAGACCTTCCATTCTTAAAAATGAAGGAGCAGCGGTCAATTACTTTTGCCGGATCTCCCTTTGTAAATTGAATCAATTGCTGGCTTTCCTCATTTTTCGAATAGGCATAAACCGTCATGGTTTTTGTACTCGAACTAAATGGAATCACTTTAGCCAATGCAAATTGGTCCTTTACTTCTGCCACTGGCTGGTTAAATTTTTCCGAGGCAATTAAAATGGCGGCTTCTGTAGGGTCACCGATAACTTTCCAGCAATGCTGATTCTTTTCATCACTTTTCAAAACCGTATCTGAGCAGATAGCTGCCGCGGTAAAAAACCTTTCCAGTGTTTTTCTGTTTATTTCTGTTACTCCGGAAAGTGTCCCGCTCTTTCCGTAGCCGTCCCCGCTGACTTCCACCATCCCATCAGAGGTCCAGATTTTTTTCACTAATAGGGCATTCTGGGTAAGCGTTCCTGTTTTATCGGTGCATATAACAGAAGTACAGCTCAATGTTTCGACAGCTGACTGATTCCTTACCAGTGCCTTTTTCTTCGCCATTCTCTGTACGCCCATGGCTAATGATAAACTTACCGTAGGCATTAGTCCCTCCGGAATATTGGCGACAATAATACCAATAGCAAAAATGGCGGCTGCATTGATTTCGACTCCTGTGATAAAGTTAGAAATCAAAAAAGCCAAAGCGCCTAAAATGAGAGCAATGATGACAAGAACCTTTGTTATTTTTCTAATTTGAAACTCTAGTGTGCTTTTTCTTCTGATAATATGCGCCGTTGTCTGCGTAATATTTCCAATCTGGGTATTCTCCCCCGCTGCATAGATAATCCCTTTCGCATTTCCTCCCGTAATCGATGTGCCGGCAAAAAGAATATTATGACTGTAGACAATCGATTTTCCTCCTAAATGGTCAGCCTCACCATCCCGGTCAACCGGGATTGATTCACCCGTCAGCATCGAGTTATCCACAAATAATCCATCTGCAGCGACAATCCGGATATCAGCAGGAACCTTATCTCCTGCCGTTAAATAGACAACATCACCGGGAACCAATTGCTCGGCATGCTGCATCGTTATTTCGCCATTTCTATACACCTTCACTTGATTAGGAATCATCTTTTCCAGCGATTGCAATGCTTTATAAGCCTTTCTCTCCTGAAAAAAAGAAAAAAAGGCATTAATAATGATAATAAACCACATCACATAGCTTAATAATAAATTCCCAGAGATGACTGCCAAAATACTAGCAATCCACAGCATGACAGCCATTAAATTAAAAAGCTGCCTGCTGAATACCCTTATGGAATGAAATGATTGCTTACTTTTTATTGCATTTTCCCCATATATGTGTAAGCGTTCCTGAGATTCAGCTTCCGAAAGACCTTCCTGACTTGTTTGTAAATAGGAAAAAACAGCAGATGGTGCTAACTCTGAAATTTTTTGCGGATCCACTTCGATCATTTTGGATTGACCGTTTTCATGGATTGAGCTTCTGCTTCGTTCATTCATTGAAAGCCTCTCCCTTTCCCAAAGCCATGATTTGGTTCAATCCCATTTTATCATAGATTTTTTCCATTTTTTTACGTTTTTTTGAATAAAATCGTAATGATTTATGACAATTGATATAGCTGGAACATGCAAAAATGCCTATCGAATGTTGTATCGATAGGCATTAGTGAATAAGAGATTATAATGAAGCGAAACTAGTTATTCTGCAAATTTTTTAAAAACTAATGCGGCATTATGACCGCCAAATCCGAGAGAGTTGGATAAAACGACATTGACTTCTTTCTTTTTCGCAGTGTTTGGCACATAATTTAAATCCAGCTCTGCATCAGGCGTTTCATAATTGATAGTTGGCGGAAGGACTCCTTCTTTAATCGCTAATAAGGAAAAGATCGCTTCTACTCCGCCGGCTGCTCCCAGCATATGCCCCGTCATGGATTTCGTAGAGCTTACCGATAAGTTAAAGGCATGTTCTTTAAATACTTCCTTTATCGCCATGGTTTCGTATAAATCATTTAACGGTGTTGAGGTACCGTGGGCATTGATATAATCAATCTCTTCTTTCGGAATAGCTGCATCCTCCAGCGCAAGTTTCATAGCGCGCGCGGCACCTTCTCCATCCGGTGCAGGGGATGTGATATGATAGGCATCACCTGTTGAACCATAGCCGATAACTTCCCCATATATGTGAGCACCGCGCTTGATGGCATGCTCTAACTCCTCGAGAATAATAATCCCGGCTCCTTCGGCAATGACAAAACCGTCACGATTTTTATCAAATGGGCGGCTTGCCGTTTTTGGATCAGGATTCGTAGAGAGTGCCGTCATATTCGAGAATCCCGCCATCGTCATTTCTGTAATAGACGCCTCTGCCCCTCCTGCCACAATCACATCCGCATTTCCATGCTGGATAGCACGGAAGGCATCGCCGATGGAATTGGAACCGGAAGCACAGGCCGTTACAGAACAATTATTGACTCCTTTAGCACCCAATTCAATCGATACACGGCCCGATGCCATATCTGGAATAAACATCGGAATCGTAAATGGATTTACTCTTCTCTGTCCTTTATCAAGGAACTTTCTGTATTGTTCCTCAAATTCGCCTAAGCCGCCGATTCCGGATCCAATCCAGACACCGACACGTTCTGGGATAACATTCATGTCCATTTGCAGTCCTGCATCTTCAAAAGCCATCTTTGCAGCGGCAACAGCAAACTGACTGAACCGCCCCATTCTTCTGGCTTCCTTCCGATCCATAAAGTTTTGCGGTTCAAATCCCTTTACTTCCCCCGCCAATTTAACATCTATTTTATCGACATCAATTCTGACTGCCGGTGCAATACCTGACACACCATTTTTAATATTTTCCCAAGTTGAAGAAACATTATTTCCTAAAGGAGTCACTGCTCCTATACCTGTCACAACTACTCTTTTTTTCATGCCATCGCTCCTATATTTAATATGACTATTTTAACCTTCTTCTTGTTCGTTTTCAAAAATAATACGATTACGTCAATTTCTTTGTATTAGGAATAATCCCGCCTTATAATTAAGACTATCATGCTCTATCTATTATAAACTACTAAATTGCTGAACATTAGAGGAAAAATGATAAATAGGAGGGGAAAAATGGACTATCAATTAACACCAATGGGTGACCAGGCCATCATGATTATTCTTGGAGATACCCCTGATGAAGCAACTTTAAATAAAGTTCAGTATCTTTCCTCTTACCTGGATAACCACCCATTCGATTGGATAATTGAATATATTCCGGCATTCACAAGCATTTCCATTATGTATAATCCAATGAAAATTGCCTGTAAAGCTTTAACTAAAAAGCAGCTGCCCTATGAATATGCAAGAGAACAATTAACCCCTGTTTTGTCGCAAGAAATAAGCGATCATGCAATGAAACGAAGGGTTATAGAATTACCTGTATGTTACGGAGGGAAATACGGACCTGATTTAGACTTTGTAGCAGCAGCAAACGGTCTGACATCAGACGAAGTGATTCAGATTCACTCCTCTGGTGATTACATTGTGCAGATGATCGGCTTCTCTCCAGGATTCCCTTATATACGTGGAATGTCAGAGAAAATAGCTGCTCCGCGTAAAGAAACTCCGCGCTTGAAGATTCCGGCTCAATCAGTTGGAATCGGCGGAAAACAAACAGGTATCTACCCGATTGAAACACCGGGAGGATGGCAGATTATCGGACGAACCCCGCTGCAGCTTTTTCAGCCCGAACTTACACCGCCGTCGCTGTTAAGGGCAGGCGATAAGGTAAAATTCCATCCAATAAGTATTGAAGAATTTATTAAATGGGAGAAGGGTTACCATGATTAAAATTATTAAACCCGGACTCCTCTCCACTATTCAAGATATGGGCAGATTTGGATTCCAAAAATATGGCGTAGGCTCCAGTGGAGCGATGGATCTCTTTTCACACCGGATAGCGAATATATTAACAGGAAATAACGAAAATGCACCAACAATCGAGATGACATTATTGGGGGCGGAAATTCTCTTCCAGGAGGATTCTCTAATTGCCATTTGCGGCGGAAACTTATCACCTGCGATAACTGGCGGCAGCTTAATCCCTGCTTGGAGACCTGTACTAGTAAAAAAAGGCACGGTTCTTCATCTACGCGCAGCGAAACAAGGCTGCCGGACCTATTTAGCTGTTGCAGGCGGTTTTTCCGTTCCAAAACTAATGAACAGTGCTTCCACCTATTTACGTGCCGAAATGGGCGGGTTCCGTGGAAGAGCTTTACAGTCTGGTGATGAAATTTCCGTTAATCCAAGGAGCACTCTTGCCGGTTACATAGCCGAATATCTAAATGCCAGCTTAAATCACAAGCCCTTCGCTGCAGCGGACTGGTTCGTTTCGCCAAATCTTATTCCCAGTTTCGAGAACAATCCGGTTATTCGCGTGATGGAAGGCAGACACTATCACCTTTTCAGCGAAGACAGCAAGAAACAATTGTTCAATTCTCTTTTTCATGTGATACCGCAGTCTGATCGAATGGGATGCCGGCTGCAGGGTCCTCCACTGCAGCTCGAGAATCCACAGGAATTATTGTCTGAGGCTGTTACCTATGGAACGATACAAGTTCCTGCGGACGGAAATCCAATTGTCCTTTTGGCCGATCGGCAAACGACAGGCGGCTATGTGAAAATGGCCCAGATTGCCTCGGTCGATTTCCCGCTGATTGCCCAAGCTAAGCCCGGTGATCGCATTCATTTCAAAAAAATTTCCCATGAGGAAGCTCAACGGCTTTATATCGAAAGAGAAAAAAATCTATTACAGCTAAAACAAGGAATTTTACACAAATTTGGTTTAGGAGGTTTTCAATGAATATCATCGATTTAAATTGCGATTTGGGTGAAAGCTTCGGCGCTTATAAGATGGGATGTGATGAAAAAATTCTCGATTTTGTTACATCTGCCAATATTGCCTGCGGCTTCCATGCAGGGGATCCGGCAACAATGAGAAAAACAGTCAAAATGGCTTTAGAACGAAATGTCGGGATAGGTGCCCATCCCGGACTCCAGGATCTTACCGGTTTCGGGAGAAGAGAAATGCAGATTTCAGCGCAGGAAGCATACGACATTGTTATTTATCAGATTGGGGCTCTGTATGGTTTTGTTAATGCCGAAGGCGGAAGGATTCAGCATGTTAAACCGCACGGAGCGTTTTATAATATGGCTGCAAAAAATCCTGCTTTGGCGGAAGCCATTGCAGAGGCCGTTTATAAAATCGATCCCGAAATGATCCTCTTCGGATTAGCCGGGAGCGAATTAATTGCAGCAGGGCAAAAAGCCGGGCTTCATACAGCCAGTGAAGTATTCTCGGACCGCACGTACCAGCGGGATGGAACCTTAACTCCAAGAAGAGAAGAAAACGCCTTGATCACAGATCATCAGGCCGCTCTAAATCAAGTTATACGGATGGTAAAGGAAGGAAAAGTGCTATCACTGCAAGGTGATGATCTATCCATTACAGCTGATACCATATGTATTCATGGAGATGGGGCAAAGGCTTTAGAATTTGCCGAATATATTACCGCCTCCTTATTGGAAGCAGGCATTAACATAGCAAAAATCAGTGATTTTATCAATTAATCTATAAAGAAAACTCGCCGATTGGCGAGCCTGAAAGGCGAAGACAGAGGCGTAGTCGCGCAGGGCCCGATTGGCTTTTCTAAGAGCTGAAGCTCTTAGAAAAGCCTTATTGCACTTATACTTTATTCCTAAAAATTGCAGCTACGTCGAGTTTCTCCTTCGCTGCAATTTTATACTTTCATAAAGTGCCAAAAAAAGCTGAGCAAAAAGGTGCTTGAACACCACATCTTTGCTCAGCCTTCTTAATCACACTTTAGGACTGTGATTCAGAATCACTTAATTTCCCCGTAATATAGCCTCGTTCAATTGCAACATACAGCAGCCCTACCGCATCTGAAATCGTTAATTCCCCTTTATTAGCTTTTTCACGCCAGATGGCCGCAAGTGCCGGTTCTTTTTTTTCAAAGCGCAGTAAGACGGTTGAAACAGCGTCTCTAATGGCTTGATTCGACATTTCAAATTTTTGCGACATCACATCCTCCTCCTTTTCTGATGGAATCGCTGGTACTGCTGTAACTTTTTTTTCAAGCTTAAATGCCTTTTCCAATCCGGTTACGTGGGCACGGGCAACAGCATCAATCCACTTGGCATCTTTCATTTTCGCTGCATCTGCAGCCGTATCAATAAATCCGTTTTCTGTGAGAAGTGCAGGCATTCTCGATGCATGGATGACATGGTAGCGGGCTTGTTTTTTTCCCCTGTCTATTATCCCGATTACCTTGCCAATTTCTGTATGAATGATATTCTGATAATTTACCGTGACTGAATCAACCCCTGTATCCACATAGCTTTCAAAACCTGTTCCGCCGCCTGCATTAATATGAATGGAAAGATAATAATCAGCCCCCCAATTATTTGCTTCATTGGTTCGCTCTGTTAACGTAGGATATGTGTCTCCGGTACGGCTCATTTTAACTAAGACATTATTATACTCATTCATTAACATGTCCTTTAACCTTAGTGAAATTGCCAGTGTGACATCTTTTTCCTGCAATCCATTACCAACAGCACCAGGGTCAGAACCGCCATGTCCAGGGTCCAGGTATAATTTGAACATAATTTATCACCTCTTGCTATTTTTATATGCAGCAATAGAGCCACCCGTTTGGACAAGTAAATCACTAACAGGAAGAAAAAAGACTTTGCCAACAAAATAAGTGTATAACGACGTTAATAAAATCTTAACAATGTCAAAGTTGTGAACACGATATAAAAACCCTTTCACAACAACTATAATAGTTTTGGAGGTGTTGCTCTTGTATAAAATTCATTTTGTTGATGCTTTCAGCCAAGAGATACTCAAAGAGGAAAATCGTGAGGATTTACATGCAGTGACTGAGTTATTTCGCTCAAGCCAAAATCCTAATGTTATCGACTGCATCATAACAGACGGCAAAAACAGAACCCGCAGAGGTAAATTTGTCACTTGCACAATTAATGAAGAAAATAATGATAAAATTTACAAACTGCACTTTAAAATGATGCCAGAGAAGATTCAAGCATAGAAATTTTCCCAAGCAGGGATTTGGCCTTGCTTTTTTTGTCTTATAAAAAACAGTATCGTTTATATAAATTCATTACTAAGAAAGAAAAAGCCGCTCTTAAAAACAAGAGCGGCTTTTTCTTCGTAAATCTGTATGATTCCGACTGGTCTCGAACCAGCGACCTCCACCCTGTCAAGGTGGCGCTCTCCCAGCTGAGCTACGGAATCGAAGTTTTAATTACCTCACTGAGGACAATTACTATTATATTATTCCATCAATGAATTGTCAATCCACTTTTCCAATTGTATATCTTTTGTAAAAATATCTGTTTTAGGAAAAATTCCGTTAAAAAAATTCTCATTTGCCCCATTCTAGTTTATCATTGTATAAAGATGGGACACCACGCAGATAGTTATAATTAAAGGAAGGTAGTATATGTCAGAAATGAGCGAAAACATTACAAGGATTTTTTTAGATGAAAAAGAAATCATCCTGATTGGTACAGCGCATGTATCGAAAAAAAGTGCTGAACAAGTTAAGGAAGTGATTGAAGCCGAAAGACCAGATTCAGTCTGTGTCGAACTTGATGAGCAAAGATATCAATCCATTACAGCAGGAAACAAATGGAAGGATATGGATATATTTAAAGTCATTAAACAGAAGAAAGCTACTTTATTATTAATGAACCTCGTCATTTCCTCGTTTCAGAAACGGATGGCGAGTCAGATGGGCATTCAGGCAGGGCAGGAAATGATTCAGGGGATTGAGTCTGCGAAGGATGTCAATGCAGAATTAGTATTGGCCGACCGCGATATTCAAGTCACTTTTTCCCGGATTTGGCATAATGTTGGCTATTGGGGGAAAATGCAGCTACTTTCACAAATCATCTATAGTATATTCAGCAATGAAACGATTTCAGAAGAAGAATTAGAAAAAATGAAATCCCAGGATATGCTGAATTCGATTTTGAATGAATTTACGGTCAGCTTTCCCCGATTAAAGACACCTTTAATTGATGAACGGGATCAATACTTATCGCAAAAAATAAAAGAAGCACCAGGAAAGAAAGTGGTAGCCGTTTTGGGCGCTGCCCATGTCCCTGGCATTACAGAAGAAATAAAGAAAGAACATGATTTAACGAAGTTAGTTAAAACGCCGCCAAAATCAAAGGCACCAAAAATTATTGGCTGGGCGATTCCCATCATTATTATTTCTTTGATTGCTTATACCTTTTATACGAATCCAACCGTCGGATTACAGCAGACGATCAGCTGGTTCCTTTGGCATGGATCCCTTTCAGCACTTGGTACAGCATTGGCCTTCGGACATCCATTAACGATTTTGACCGCCTTTATAGCTGCCCCGATTACGGCGCTGGATCCGATTACGGCCGCCGGATGGTTTACCGGGATCGTCCAAGCCTTAATCCGCAGGCCGAGTGTAAGGGACTTTGAAAGCCTTTCTGAGGACGTCTATAGTTTCAAAGGATTTTGGAACAATAAAGTAACTCGTATCCTGCTGGTTGTCGTACTGGCCAACTTAGGAAGCTCATTGGGGACTTTCATTGGTGCAGCAGATGTTGTCCGTTTATTTATCCAGAATTTCCAATAATGATAAAGGGGCTGTCCACAAAGTCGTATTTCCGGCTTCTGGATGCCCCTTTAATTTTTACATATTGAGCAGGATGGGTGTCCTTCATAGACCTGATGAAGGACATTTTTCTGTTGTATGATCCGAATTTTGTCCTTCATAACCCCTTTTTATCTTACAAAACGTTTAACAGCCAGTTTTATCAAAGATTTCGTTCTTTAATTTCTGCTAAAACGCCATTCCATAATGCCATTCTTGCTTTCAAGCCTTGTGCTCCAATTTCTCTGGCCCTGCTTAATTTTTCGGGATCATTTTCGCATAATTCCAAGAATAATTGCTCTGCAAGCGGTCCATGATGGTCCTCATCCACTTCAATATGTCTATTTAAATAAAATACTAGCCGCTCACTTGAACTGCCAGTTTCCATCAATGAATCGACTAATGGCTTAAACATTTCCGGAATCAGCCCCTCGCGGCCAAAGAAAAATACAGCGGCAACCTCAAACAGTTCCCCATGCAAAGCTAAATCTAAATTAAATGTAACAAAATCACGGACAGTGCCTCTAATTAATGGATTTTCAGAAAGTGCTGCCTGAAAATCTTTTCCATCCTTTAGGCTGTCTGCAAAGGCATTGAACGGTCCACGGTCTGCGCCGCACTCCTCCATCGCCTCTAAATATAACTCAAAATGGCTCGAAAAGCCGCCTTTGCCATTAATATCAGATTCCTCTGCAACAACAATTTCATTGATGAGTCGGGAAAATAACGGCTGTTCATAGGGAAACCACGGAACATCTACACATGTTACCGATCTTTGCAGCCTTTTTAATAGACTCATAAAATCCCAAACAGCAAAAATATGATGCTTCATAAAAACTCTGACTCTATCTGGTGTTGTTAGTTCGTGATAAATAGGATGAGCGAGGAGTTCCTTTCTAATCGATTGCAATTCGTCTAGTACATTTACAGACATGTAACTACTACCCCTTTATATTTATTTTATGTAATTCGAGTATTATATCAAACCACAGTATAAAACCACAGTAATACTATATACTTTATCGGTTATACTTCCAATGATACCTTTGGTTTATTTTTCTAGAGAGGGTTTTCTTACGATAAAAGGCTGCCCCTTCAACTTGAGTCAGCCTTTTGTAATGCTTGTCTACTACGTAACAAGGTATTTATCATTAAGAAGATATGTGCGTCTGCATAAGCGTGCTTTCCTTCAATATTTTGCTTCTGTTTTTTGCGCCAGCAATTGAATCACGTGACATTTCCCGTTATGAAGTTCACCCTCATGGCGTTCTGCCTCGCCCATAAAAAAGTGGATAATTTTCCAATCTGCGAATACCTGCAAGAATTCCTCAGGACGATAGAGCAGTTCAATATCCCTTGGTCCTCCTGTTTTATACACCAACTGATGAACAGAATAGACCTCAGTTAGGAAAAATCCTCCCGGCTTAACTGCTTGCTTGACTCCTTTCAATGTTTTCATTCGTAAAGGAGTTGGAAAATGCCCAAAGACATTGATCATATTGTCCCATTTGTTTTCTTCCCAAACCGCCTGTTCCAAGTCCTTTAATTCCGCTCTGACTTCAACTCCCATTTCTTCCGCCAGCGCTAATGTTTTCCGAATTCCAGAAGGCGCATAATCCCAAGTTGTCACACGATGGCCCTTCTTCGCCAAGTAAGCAGCATTACGTCCTTCCCCTTCTGCAATGGCTAGTGTTTCGCCTGGCAAAAGCCTGTCGGCCAACCCCGCTAAAAACTGGTTAGGTGCCTTGCCATAAATATATTGTTCTTCATCAAATCGCTTATCCCAATGATTAAGATACTCTCCCAATCCTTCTTCACCCTTTCCGCGAAAAATCATCTGAATCTTTTTATCAATTTAACATAGTCACGCTGCCTTTCCAATAAAAAGGCTGTTCCTTTATGGCTGTCTTCCAAACAGCAAATAGCCAAGGTAACAAACAATATTGAATTGGAATTGAATACTGACTAACAATGAGCCTCCGTTTTATTTCAACCTCGGACCTGCGATGTAGGATACCAGCAGCCTGAAGAATGACAAGGTTTCCAAGCATCACAAAAAAAACCGTTTAAAAGGAGACTCACCTTTAAACGGTTTTTGTTATTAATCGTCGCTTCCAAGAATGCCAAAGATCCTTAAAATATTAATGAACAGGTTCACAAAATCAAGATACAAATTGAGTGCCATTAACGGAACTTCCTCCGCTGTCACTCCGTAATGCTTCATGCGGTTAAAATCGAATAACACGTAACCGCTGAAGACAAGAACACCGATGAATGAAAAAGCGAGCATTCCTGTAGTTGTTAATGGCCAGATTAGATTAAATATCGAAATGGCAATCAGTGCGAGCAATGCTGCCATCAGCATCCCGCGTAAAAATGATAAATCACGTTTTGTTGTTGACGCATAAAGCGCTAAACCGGCAAATACTACCGTTGTTGTACCAAACGCAGAAATCACCGGAGCCGGACCGACAGCCGCTAAATAATGACTGACTATAGGATATGTAGTAAGCCCGGAAATAAAAGTAAAAGCATATAAAAAGCTGTAGGACATCGCTTTTTTTCTGCGAATGATAAAAGCAAAAATCAGCATCCCCACTTCAAGAATGACTAACGGTAAAAATAATGCCGGCGGCACAAAGACACCTGCCATCGTTCCAAGAAAGGCAATGGCTAACGAGAACGCAAAAGTTCGTAATACCGAGGGCAAATAGTTACCCGCTGTTTGTTGAGCATACATAAATTCTTTTCACCTCATATTGATTTTAATATGTTATACGGAAAACTATGCCGAAAGGATTCAAAAAACTTTCAATTTCTTCATTCATTTTTTTAAGGCTTGCGATGTATGGGAGATTCCCCCTATAGAAAATACACGAAAAAACGGGTTTGGAATATGCTTCCTACCCGTTTTCTTTGATTTTTCCTTTTATTTAGCAACTGAAAAGTCCATTACTTCGTTAGCGATAATTCGGAAACTAAATTTCCTCTTTTCTTCATAATCCGATTCAAAATTTGACTAACCAGTTTAGAGTATATTGGATTTTCCCGCTGTCGTGGATAAGGGAGCCGAATCGGAAGATCCATAACAATCTCTC
This sequence comes from Bacillus benzoevorans, assembly GCF_014207535.1. GTDB lineage: Bacteria > Bacillota > Bacilli > Bacillales > Cytobacillaceae > Bacillus_BD > Bacillus_BD benzoevorans. The sequence continues at coordinate 170,164 of NZ_JACHGK010000001.1, read as the reverse complement.
CTTCTTCAATTAAAATTACTCGATTAGCCAATGCCACGGCTTCCTCGACATCATGTGTGACGAGAATGGCGGTTAATTGCTTTTCTCTCCAGAGATTTTCAATTAGTTCGTGCATTTCAATCCTTGTTAAGGCATCAAGTGCTCCCAATGGTTCATCCAGCAAAAGTAACTGCGGTTCATGGATGAGTGCTCTAGCCAGTGCTACTCTTTGTTTCTGTCCGCCAGATAATTCGACCGGCCAGGCTTTCGAGCGATCGGCTAATCCAACCTGTTCCAGGATTTTCGAAATCTGCTGCTTTTGTGAATCAGATTTTAAGCCTAAACCTACATTGTCATATACTTTTTTCCATGGTAAAAGCCGTCCATCCTGAAACATGATTTTCGCCATTTTATTCCTGCCATTTAGCTCTTCACCATGAACTATTACACTTCCAGAACTGATTTCTTCTAGTCCTGCAATAATGCGCAATAAAGTGCTCTTCCCGCAGCCGCTTTTTCCAACAATAGCAATAAATTCACCAGGATTGACTTGTAAGTCTATATTTCTTAATACTTCTTTATTGGCAAATGATTTACCAATATTAGATAATTTTAAGATCGGCTCATTTCCTTGTATAGCTGCCACCCTATTCACCTTCCAATCATTTCTGATGGCTTGGATGCCATTTTAAGAATCTTCTTTCCGCTACTTTTGCCGCTACGTCAGATAGTTTTCCTAATAGTGCATATAGCATAATACTCAAGACAACGACATCAAGCTGCATAAACTCCCTTGCGTTCATGGCCATGTATCCAATTCCAGAATCAGCAGCAATCGTTTCCGCTACAATTAACGTTACCCACGTAATTCCCAATGCAAATCGCACCCCGACAAGGATAGAAGGCAATGCTGCCGGAAAAATAATATGCCAAAACAATGAGAATCCTTTCAGTTCATAAACATATGCCATTTCAATTAAGGCTCTGTCAACAGAACGAATTCCATGAAACGTGTTTAAATAAATGGGAAAAAACGTTCCTAATGCGACAAGAAATAATTTGGCTTCTTCCCCTATCCCAAACCAAAGAATGACAATTGGGATTAAAGCTAAATGCGGGATATTGCGAATCATTTGGATGGAAGAATCGAATAAACCTTCTGATGTTTTTGATAGACCGTTGATTAATCCCAAAAGAAAGCCGATACCTCCACCGATAATAAATCCCCAAAATGCTCTTTGTGTGCTAATCCATACATCAGAGAACAGTTGCCCGCTCTTAATTAATTCTGCTGCCGCTGTAAAAATATCTAAAGGATTAGGCAATACTCTCGCCGATAGAATGCCTAGTGAGGAAAATAACTGCCATGACCCAATCAAAATAATTGGGATCATCCATGGCAATATTCGTTTATTATTCATGTTCAACCTTCCCCTTTATTTTGTCGTTTTCAAAACAGCCTCACTTGTATTAATTTTGTTTGGAATGAGCTTTAAATCATAGAATTGATCGGCAATTTGTTGTTGATCGCTGATTACTTGAGCGGTGATTTTTTCGATTCCATATGTTCTGCGCTCCAATACCAATTCTAATGTTGCCTGATCCATACCGATTTGCGGAGCTAAGTGTTCGGCTGCTTCTTTCTGATTTTCTTGGATCCAGTTTTCTGTTTTTTCAATTTCCTTATAAATAATTTCCAAAACTTCGGGCTGCGCCTTTGCATATTCTTTTGAAGCTAAATAAAATTCTCTGTTATTAACTAAATCGGTTCCATCCGCTAATATACGGGCGCCTGCTTTCTTTTCAGCTTCCGCTAAAAATGGATCCCAAATCACCCATGCATCAACGGAACCTTTTTCAAATGCTGCCCTCGCATCAGATGGCGGTAAAAAAGCTGTTTCAACATCTTCATAGCTTATACCATGCTTTTCTAAAGCTTTGACCAGTAAATAGTGAACATTAGACCCTTTATTTAAAGTGATTTTTTTCCCTTTTAAATCTTCCACACTTTTTATCGGAGAATCTTCTGGAACCACAATGGCCTCCCCTTTTGGATTTAAAGGTCCATTTGCATAATAAACTAATGGAGCATCTGCTGCCTGAGCAAATATCGGAGGTGCCTCCCCAGTATGACCAAAATCAATGCTGCCGACATTTAATGCTTCTAATAATTGCGGACCGCCTGGGAATTCAGTCCATTCCACCTTAACACCAAGTGGCTCTAATTCTTTTTCTAATGTCCCTTTCGCTCTAACAAAATTCAACGTGCCATATTTTTGATAGCCAATTTGCAGCGTTTTTGACTCATCTTCTTTTTGCGGCATTTCAGCTTCATTAGAAGCAGCTTTATTGCATGCGCTTAATACAAATAAAAGAGTTAATGATAATAAAAGAATCCAAGTTTTTTTCTGCATACGATTAAACAACGTTGTTTCCTCCAATATAATGATATAATTTGCTGCCGCAATAAATGAGCTGAGCTTTTCCCATTAATTTTGATGCCAAAAAATGACAAAAAGAGACTCAACAAAGAGAGGGGGTGTTCTCTTTATTGAATCTCTGGTTGTCCAGTCGATTCTAATCGTTTCTGATTCATTCAGTTATCATGCTGTGGTTCTGTTTATATTTGAATATTAACAGAACTTCCAATATTGCGTCAATACCATTTTGATTATTCCAATAAATTTAATCGGCTTTAATGATATTTCTTACAAAAATAGCAGTACTTGTTCACCCTTGCTTAAATCACAAAATCCTCAGGAACAAATACTCTGACTTCCTTCGGACGGACATAGACCTCTTCACCAATCAGAAGTCCTAATTCTTTAAATTCATTCTTGCTAATCTCTGCCTCTACAAACTCTTCTGACTCCAGTATTTTCATCTCGATATAAACAACTGGACCGACTGCATGAGTATAAATGACCTTGGCAGGGATGACATCTCCACTTTTCTTTTCTCTTTCAATGGCCAAATGATGCGGACGTACATAACCAACTGCTTCTGTATCTACTGCATGTAAATGTTCCGGTGCTTCAATTTGGGCCGAACCAAGAACAAACCGTCCATGATTCAGGCGTCCGCGAAATAAGTTCACATTGCCGAGAAAATCATAGACGAACGGACTTTGCGGATGATCATACACTTCATCCGGTGTCCCAAGCTGCTCAATTCTCCCTTGGTTCATCACCACAATTTGATCGGCAACATCCAGTGCCTCTTCTTGGTCATGTGTCACAAAAATACTGGTAATATGAACTTCATCATGCAGCTTGCGCAGCCAGCGGCGCAGTTCTTTTCTCACCTTTGCATCCAAAGCACCAAACGGCTCATCAAGCAGCAAAATACGCGGTTGCACCGCTAATGCCCGTGCCAGTGCGACCCGCTGCCGCTGCCCTCCTGATAATTGAGCAGGATAACGCCCGGCAAATCCGTCCAGCTTCACTAGCTTTAACAGCTCATTCACCTTTTCCTTTATCGCAGATGGTGAAGGGCGGTCTCTTCTTTTTCTCACTTTTAATCCGAATGCAATGTTTTCAAATACGGTCATATGCTTAAACAGAGCATAGTGCTGGAAGACAAAACCTACTTCCCTATTGCTTACATGGGCATCCGTTAAGTCTTTTCCATCAAATAGGATCGACCCTTTATCCGCTGCTTCCAAGCCGGCAATGACACGAAGAAGGGTTGTTTTTCCTGAACCTGAAGGACCTAACAGGGCCACGAGCTTTCCATCCGCTATATCTAAATTTATATCCGTTAAGGCTTGGAATGTTCCAAAGTTTTTTGAAACATTTCGAATTTGAATTGACATGAATACACTCCTCAGACTTCTTGTTTCTCTGTTTTCCACTCAATGATACTTTTAATGATAAGAGTGATAATGGCCATAATGGACATCAGTGATGCCACCGCAAACGATGCAGAAAATTGATACTCATTATATAAAATTTCTACATGAAGCGGCATGGTATTCGTCATTCCCCGTATCCGGCCGGATACGACAGACACAGCGCCAAACTCACCGATAGCCCTTGCGTTACACAAGATCATTCCATACATTAACCCCCATTTAATATTCGGAAGGGTCACACGCCAGAACATCTGCCAGCCGCCAGCCCCCAGCGATACAGCTGCCTCTTCCTCTGACGACCCTTGAGCCTGCATGACCGGAATTAACTCACGGGCGACGAACGGAAGGGTAACAAAAATAGTCGCAATGATAATCCCAGGAACGGAAAAGATAATCTTTATTCCATGGTCAACAAGCCAGGGACCGAGCACCCCCCGGGGACTGAAAAGCAGAACAAAAACAAGACCGGCAATCACTGGAGAAACAGCAAAAGGCAATTCCAGCAAGGACAATAATATTTGCTTTCCTTTAAAGCGAAATTTGGTCACAGCCCATGCCGCCGCCATTCCAAATACCGTATTCAACGGTACGACAATGATCGCTGTAAGCAAGGTTAAGCGGATAGCTGACAGGGCATCACTTTCTGTAATGGCCGCGAAATATACGGCTGCTCCCTGCTCAAATGCTTTAAAAAAGATTGCAATCAGAGGAACAAATAGTAATAAGGATAAATACAAAATGGCAATGGTTATCAGGACAAGTTTGACCCTATTGGACTCTGTTCTGTTTTTTTGTTTTTCCTTGGTTACTTTAACTTGTCGTTTCATTAATGATGGTTCCATTCTATTTCACCTACTCCTGGCCAAGCTCATGCCTGCGGCTCCATACTTGGATGATATTAATTACGATTAAACAGAGGAAGGAAATGAGCAGCATCACGACAGCAATGGCCGTTGCCCCGGCATAATCAAACTGTTCAAGCTTTGTCATAATCATTAAAGGAGCAATCTCCGTTTTCATTGGCATATTCCCGGCGATAAAAACAACAGACCCATATTCACCAAGTCCCCGTGCAAATGCCAAGGAAAACCCGGATAACAGCGCAGGCAGCAATTGCGGGAAAATCACCTTAAGAAAAATTTGCCGCCGTGATGCCCCTAAGCTGGATGCTGCCTCCTCGACTTCCTTCTCGATATTTTGCAAAACAGGCTGAACCATCCGAACGACAAACGGCAGCCCGATAAAAGCAAGTGCCAGCGAAATACCCAGCGGTGTAAAGGCTACTTTAATATTAAGGGGCTCTAATAAGTGTCCAATCCAGCCATTCGTTGAATATAGCGTTGTCAGAGTAATTCCTGCGACCGCTGTAGGCAGCGCAAAAGGTAAATCAATTAACGCATCCAATATTCGTTTTCCGGGGAATGAATAACGGACAAAAACCCAGGCCACTAATAGACCGAAAATAGCATTGACAGCTGCTGCGGCAAAAGCTGTTGCAAAACTAATTTTGTAAGAATGAACGATTCTTTCACTTGTGACAATTTCAAAAAATCTCACCCAGCCAAGCTGGGATGTTTCAATAAATACCATGGAAATTGGAATTAAGACTAATAAACTCATATACAGTGTTGTAAAGCCCAGCGACAAACCAAAACCCGGAAGGACTCTCTTTTTTCTGCTTTTCATGTTTTTCCTACCCCTCAATAAAAGAGCGCAAGGCACCTGCTCTTACAGGGGCTTCAATGAACAGGTCCATGTCAGAATCAGGCACCTCACGAAATTCTAAGAAACTATCTTATTTTTTACAAACCATTCAACAAATCGGGCATTACTGATAAATCGAATCAAATACTCCGCCATCACTAAAGTGTGTTTTCTGTGCTTTATCCCATCCGCCAAATACCTCGTCAATTGTAAATAATTCAACTTTCGGGAATTGAGAACCATACTTTTCAGCTACTTTTTCATTACGCGGACGGTAATAGTTTTGCGCAGCAATTTCCTGCCCTTTTTCCGTATACAAATAGTCTAAATAAGCTTCTGCGGCTTCTCTTGTTCCTTTTCGGTCGACCACTTCGTCGACAATTGCTACCGGCGGTTCAGCCAGGATACTGACAGAAGGTGCCACAATTTCAAACTTATCTTCGCCTAATTCTTTAAGTGATAAAAGTGCTTCATTTTCCCAAGCAATTAATACATCGCCAATGCCTTTTTCAACAAAGGTTGTCGTCGATCCACGGGCGCCTGAATCCAATACTTCCACATTGGCATACAGCTTTTTCACAAATTCTTTCGCCTTTACATCATCATTGTTGTTTTGCTTCAATCCATAACCGTATGCAGCTAAGTAGTTCCAACGAGCACCTCCGGAAGTTTTCGGATTTGGGGTGATCACGGATACATCCTCTTTAACTAAATCGTTCCAATCTTTAATCCCCTTCGGATTCCCTTTACGGACAAGAAATACCATTGTCGATGTATAGGGGGTAGAATTCTGGGCAAAATCCTGCTGCCAATCCTCTGAAATCAGCCCTTCCTCTCCTATCGCATCAATATCATAGGCAAGCGCTAATGTCACCACATCAGCCTCTAAGCCATCAATGACAGAACGTGCCTGGCTTCCTGAACCCCCATGGGATTGCTTGATTGTCACCGTCTGACCTGTTTCTTTCTTCCAATGTGCCGCAAATTCTTTGTTAAACTCTTCATACAATTCCCTTGTTGGATCGTATGACACATTCAATAATTCAATCGCTTCTTTTTTCGTTTCCTTTTTACCTTCACTGCTTTCATTGCCTGTTGTCGTTTCTGAAGAGCATCCTGCAAGCAACACAAACGATGTGACTAATACTGCTGCGGCTTTTAAAAAGCCATGTTTTTTTAACTGTTTCATATAAAGTTCCCCCAATGGACAAATTTGACCACAACAAAAAGACACACAACGAAATAGACAGAGTGAATATAAGATCATTCACTATGCTTATAGTTGTGTGCCTTCAGTTGTCTGATCAGCATCTTTATATTCTTTTATTACTCATTATTCTATACTCATTATTCTTATACGTCAACTGTGTTTTACGAATTAAATAATCTATTTTTATAATTCGAAATTTTATTAAAACTAACTTGACTGATTGGAATTATATGTTTTATTATAATGAGTAAAGAACGTACCGCTGATTGGTCCACCAAAGGCGCCTAACCATTAGAAAATGGGCAGGTGCCTTTCGTTTTCCACCGGTAATTTCATACCCAATCAATCATTTAAAATACACGGAGGGATGATGATGGCTGCAGCTGATCAAGTAAAAATAAATGAGATTTTATCTTTGTTACAAAGAATCAAATTCGGATCATTGACAATTGTGGTCCATGAAGGACAAATCACACAATTGGAAGTGATTGAGAAGCACCGGTTGCAAAAATAGTTTTTCATAAGTTCTTTGCAAATGTGGCAAACTGTTGTTGACAACAAGAAAGGAGAGCTCCATCATGACAAAAAAGTTCAACAGAGGAAGCCATAATCAAAATTCACCTAAAGCACATGGTCAGGCACCTTTAAGCGGTGACAACAGTAAGGGTAATAAGCGAAATAAAGCAAAGAACGATAAAGAAGACTTCCATTAGTGGGGGGTTCCTTCATCCCCCACTAATGGTTAGTCGCACTTATCACGCAGAGCCTGACTGACTTTTCTAAGAGCTAAAGCTCTAAGAAAAGGTCTTGTCGGATCTTTACGGGCAGTTGATCTCCCACCTATCTTCTTTGGATACTCAGAATCTTGAGACAGGAGTCTTACTGCCCGTTAAATGTGGGGCAAAAATGACGGCTTAATTTAGAAAAGGCTGACTCCTTAACGGGTCAGCCTTTTCCTCTTCACTTATTGTTGCCGGTTATTTTAATGGCTGGGGCATTGTTAGTCATATATGTCGGCAGGACGCTGTCCCCTATGTTTTCCCCGAGACCATGGTCTCCTTCCAGCGCTTCTTGAATATTAATATTGGCTCCTGTTGCAGAATTAATTTCACCGCCGCCAAAAGCAAACGGAATATTATCAGCATCATTCAGTTCCTGATTTAATTTAAGATTGACTTCCTTTGTTTTTTGCGCAGACACTTTCTCCTTTTCCACTTTTCTAACCTCCTTTTCTTATCCGTTTTAGTATGTGTCTAGGCGAAAAAAATACCCCGTGTTACAGACATAGAAAATATTCAAAACCCCCGACAAAAAATCGGGGGTTCTCCTTTTATCCTGATATTTGCGCTTTTGGCGTGTTGTGACCTTTAAAGATCAATTGAACGGCAATAAGAGCAGCGAACATGGCCAGTCCTACAATATCGGACATGTTTTCCGGATAAATTAACAACAGACCTGAAATCATCGCCATAATGCGTTCATACCAGTACAATCTTCGATACCAGAAACCTACTACCCCTCCGCCAATGGCAATCATCCCGCACATGGCCGTTAGGAACATCCAAATCACATATGTCCACGAAGTATCGATTAATAGCAGTTCAGGGGAGAGCACAAACATATACGGAATGATAAATGCTGCTATCGCCAGTTTCGAACTGTCCATCCCAGTCTTGATTGGCTCCCCGCCTGATATAGCTGCAGCAGCAAAAGCAGCCAGCGCTACTGGCGGTGTTATATCGGCAATGATGCCAAAATAGAAAACAAACAAATGGGCTGATAAATCCGGAATTCCAAGCATAATAATCGCAGGTGCGGCAATCGTGGAAGTAATCACGTAATTAGCAGTCGTTGGTGAACCCATGCCTAGAATCAGCGAGGCAATCATCGTTAAGATCAGGGTTGGAATTAACGCACCACCGGCAATATCAAGCAAACCGTTAGCAAGTTTTAGACCAAGTCCTGTTTTAGTGACTACTCCGACAATGATCCCAGCAGCTGCCGTAGCGGCGGCAACCGGAAGTGCGGTCCGTGCACCGTCCACTAACGCATCAATCAAGCCGCTTATGCCCATTCTTGTTTCCTTGCTAAAGGCGCTGACAATAATGGAAATGAGAATAGAATACAATGCCGCCAGCATGACACTCATCCCTGTCATAAGAAGGACAACAATAGCAATAATTGGAATCAGTAAGTAAAGTTTTTTCATAATAACTTTCTTATCAGGGATTTCTTCTTTTGTTAATCCCCGCAGGCCAATTCTTTTTGCCTCAAAATGGGTGACAATCCAAATTCCGGTAAAATAAAGGATGGCTGGAATGGCCGCTGCCTTTGCAATTTCAATATAGGAAATGCCGATAAATTCGGCCATTAAAAAAGCCGCGGCACCCATAACCGGCGGCATAATCTGACCCCCTGTTGATGAAGCGGCCTCTACTGCACCGGCAAATTCCTTGCGATACCCTAAATTTTTCATCATCGGAATCGTAAATGCCCCTGAAGTAACAACATTCGCCACAGAACTGCCGCTGATTGTTCCCTGCAATGCACTTGAAAAAATCGCCACCTTTGCCGGTCCTCCGATTCTTCTGCCGGCAATCACGATTGCTAGATCATTAAAGTATTCTCCGACACCCGTTTTAATGAGGAAGGCTCCAAATAGCAAAAACAGGAAGATAAACGTTGAGGATACTCCTATCGGCGTACCTAAAATTCCTTCCGTAGTAAAAAACAATGTCTGAACAAGCCGGTCAAGCTCTAACCCCCTGTGTGCAAGCGCTCCAGGCATATACGGTCCAAAAAGCGCATATCCGATAAAGATCAACGCAATCATCATGATCGGCAGCCCAACTGTACGCCTAGTGGCTTCGAGTACCAGCAGAACGGCGAGCAGACCAACGAGAAAATCAATATCCGTTAAGCGCCCCACCCGGTTTACCAGCTCGTCAATCAGCAACGGCCAATAGGCCCCAACCACTACTGAAAGAGCAGCAAAAATCAGATCATACCAGGCAACTTTATTTTTCATACCTGCATTATTTTTCCTTGCGGGAAAAAGTAAAAAGATTAAAGCTAAAGCAAATCCCAAGTGAATCGAACGCTGCAGTTGTGCGGTCAAGACCCCAAATACGGAAGTGTAGACCTGAAAAAGTGAAAAAGCCAAGAGACCAAGTAATGCTACCCAGGCGACAATCCCTTTAAGCTTTCTCGTACCGGCTTCAGGATCATACTTTTCCAACAGTTCCTGCTGCTCTTCCTCAGAGAGTGCCTTGTATTTTTCACTCATGTATGTTTACTCCTTTCCATTGCTGCCACAAATTGAGTCTGTCTATTTTTATTCTTACCCACGTACCGGGCTCCAAATAGCGGGACATTGGGTATTCATGACCGGCCAAAATAAGAATATGATTCGCCCGCACTTTTCCAACTCTTAAATCAAAGAATGGAAAAAGCCGGTTCATATCCGATATGTAATAATGTCCATTTTTATGTTCAAACCTTTCTCCCTCAAGTGCGTTTTCCGGCATCCCAACGGCAAAATCCTCATACGACATGGCATATAATTTGATTTGCTGATCTTCTGCCACCGAATATCGTTCAATGACATCAGAAAGATGAATCGAATGGGTATACTTGATTTGGAATTTGTCTCCTTTTGTGACAGGAATATATGCCAGAACACGTCCGCTGTTTTGATATTGGAAAACGAGTGCCGTTTTAAAAGGGGTAAAATAGACGGTAAGAAAAAGGAGTAGAAGAAGGAGAACTGTCATAATGAATTTCCGGCTTCGTTTTCCTCTCGCCATTTTTCTTCCCGTCCTTTTTGATAGATTTAAATCATGTCTGATAAAAAGGCCGATCTTTCAACACTGGATTGAGATCGGCCAATTGCTAGCATTTGCATTGCCGAAGAGAGTTTTGACAAGACCCGTCATGTGTCGGGTAGTCATCCTTTTACTCGGCTTTTATTCCTTTTTCATTAAAGTATTTCAGTGCCCCTGGGTGTACTTCAATCCCAACACCACGTAAAGCATTTTCAGCTTTAATCATTTTTGCTTTGGCGTGTGTAACTTGATCAAGATTTTCAAAAATTGCCTTTGTAATATCGTAAACTAGATCCTCAGAGAGGTCCTTTCTTACTACGAGCATGGCCTGAACGGCAACAGTTGGTACAGTTTCAGCTAATTTATAAGTCCCTTTTGGTACTTCATCTTGAATATAGTATGGATACTTTTCGATTAATGCGTCTATTTTATCCTGAGCAATCGGTAAAATAACAATATCTTCTGTTGCAGATAATCCTTCAATTGCACCTGTTGGTGTACCCGCCGTTACGAAAGCAGCATCAATGGTTCCATCTTGAATTCCGGCAGTAGACTCATCAAATGAAAGGTCTTTTCTTGCAATATCTGCAAATGTCATACCATGAACTTCAAGAATTTGCTCTGCATTCGGGACAACCCCTGATCCTGGCGCCCCTACAGAAACCTTTTTCCCTTTTAAATCTTCAATTGATTTGATGCCTGATTTTTTCGTCGTAACAATTTGGATGGTCTCGCGATAAAGGGTTCCAATTGCTTGTACATTGTCTACTTTTACGTTCTCAAACATTTGCTCCCCGTCTTTCGCATAGGCAGCAATATCTGTTTGTGTAAACGCGATTTCAGCATTGCCATCCTTAAGAGTTGTCAGGTTTTCAGCAGAAGCACCGGAGGTTTCAGCATTTGTTTCAATTCCAGTCTTCTCTGAAATAATATTGGCAAAGGCCCCTCCAAGCGGATAATACGTACCACCTGTACCCCCTGTTAAGAGACTAATAAATTTTGGTGTCTCCCTTTCCGCTGATTGATTTGCATCATTAGCCGCCTCGTTACTGCAAGCAGATAAAAACAAAGATACAATCAATAACAATCCTGTTGTAAAAAGCAAACTTCGTTTTTTCAAGTATTTTCCCCCTTCTCTTAATCTATGAATACCACTCATAATAGAAGTAATATTCTGAATATAATTTTACCATATTTTCCTCTTTTTGGGGGCAATCTACAGTAATTTCGTATGTTATATAAGATTTTTTAAAATTACGTTTAAAATGAATGCTATTTTAGACTATTGGCAAAAAATCATTTATTACATTTGGCCTGTTATTAAGGTAAAATAATCTTTTAAGTACAGTGTTTTTTGTTAGATTGCTAAATCGTTTATCTAGGAAAGGAATACAGACATGAATGTAAAATCTATTGATGTACAAATCGTTTCTAATGAACAGCAATTAAACGATGCTTATTATATTAGAAAAAAGGTCTTTGTCGAAGAACAGCATGTAGCACCAGAACTGGAAATTGATGATCTTGAAAATGAGGCGATCCATTTTATTCTGTATATTGATCAGGTTCCTTCGGGAGCAGGACGTCTGCGCCTATTAGAAGGATATGGCAAGGTAGAACGGATCTGCGTTCTCAAAGAGCGCAGGGTGAGCGGGGCAGGAACGGCGATCATGAAAAAAATTGAAGAGTATGCCAAAAATGAGGGAATTTCCAAATTAAAGTTAAATGCCCAGACCCATGCGATTGGCTTTTATAGCCATTTAGGCTATGAAATAGCATCGGATGAGTTCTATGAAGCGGGGATTCCTCATAAATCCATGGCGAAAAGTCTTTAAGAAAACTCCATACAGGGGTTTTTCTTTTTTGCTAAGAATACAGTCCTTTCTCATAAAGGTCTTTTTTGATATGATTAAGATTGTCTAATTTTTAATAGAACTTTAAGAGGATGAATCAGTGTAATGAAAACAGCAAAAAAAGGAAACGAATGGATCCATCTCGATAAATTAGACCGCTCATCTTACCAGCGGCTGCATGATGATGGAAAAAAAGGGCTATTAACTTGTCCTGTCTGCTCGGAGCAGGTTCGATTTATTTTAGGAATTAGTTCTGCCCCCCACTTTCAGCATGTCAAATCCCGGGATCGAATCTGTTCAGACCCGGAAATTGAATTAAGCAAACCATCTACAGAGAACATTAAGCGGGATATCAACGGTTTTCATTTACCCCAATCCAGGGTAATCACTGCCTCTAGACAAGAGGTCAATCATTTTCGCGCAACACAATCGATTAGTCAGCTCCCCCCTTATACTGCAAGAGAAAACCGAATAAACACACAAAACTCTTCCTACATTGAGGCATTGCAAAAGGCAGATGTGTATTTAGACGAAAAGCAGGCAAAAGCAGTCGCCCATCCTAATGGTGCCATGCTTGTGATCGCTGGGGCAGGAAGCGGAAAAACACGAGTACTAACAGCTAGAACGGCTTTTCTTATTGCTGAACAAAAGATTGAACCAAACCGGATTATGCTGGTCACTTTCACGGCTAAGGCCGCAAATGAAATGAAAGCAAGACTGTTAGATTATCCATATATGACAGCAGCACAGATCAAGCGGCTTGTTACGGGTACCTTCCATAGTATCTTTTTCCGAATTCTAATCCACCACAATCCCCTAAAATGGGATGGCAGGAAATTATTAAATAAAGAATGGATGCGGGGACAAATATTAAAGGATGCCGGTAAAGAACTCGGTTTGGACGATAAAGAATTTGCCTATGATGCGGCGTTGCAGCAGATTGGATTTTGGAAAAATTCTTTAATGACACCCGTTCAGATTAAGCCTGAATCCGATTGGGAGGAAAAGACTGCCCTTTTGTTTAAACGGTATGAAGAGCACAAGGCAGCGCATGACTTATTTGATTTCGATGATATGCTGACAGGCTGCATTGCCTTATTTCAAGAGCAGCCAGAACTGCTGGAGCATTATCAAAAGCGGTTCGATCATTTTCTAATAGATGAATTTCAGGACGTGAATAAAGTACAATATGAACTGATAAAACTCCTTTCAGCCCGATCAAAAAATGTATGTGCCGTCGGGGACGATGATCAATCGATCTATTCCTTCCGCGGCAGCGATCCGCGGTATTTGCTTGATTTTGAAAAGGACTTCCCACAGGCGGATGTTATCATATTGGATGAAAATTATCGTTCTTCTCATAAGATTGTGGCAACGGCCAACAAAATTATTACGCAAAATAAAAAACGCCGTCCGAAACAGATGCACGCCCAATTTAACAGCGAGCAAGTTCCTATTTTCTTTTTTCCAGATAATGAAGAGGAAGAAGCCACGATGATTATCACTGATATTGGTGAGAAGATTACCCTTGGCGCTGAACCAGAGGATTTTGCGATATTATTTCGAACCAATACAGCAAGCAGGGCTGTTTTTGAACGGTTAGCCCATTCCAGCCTTCCTTTCAAAATTGAGCAGGATATCGAATCTTTTTATGAACGTTTTATCGTTAGAAGCATGCTTTCCTTTTTAAGGCTCGCATTAAATGAGGAAGATCAAACGGCCATTACCAGTATTCTTCCGGCTTTATTTGTTAAACAGTCGCTGCTCCGTGACCTGAAAGCGGATAGTATATTAAATGACTGTACTCTGCTTGAAAGTCTAAGCAAAACGAAAACAGGCTTCTCTTTTCAAGAACGCAAGCTAAAAAAACTGCTCCCGGTGATTCGCTCACTCTCTAAGCTTTCACCGTTTTCAGCCATTGAAAAAGTGGATAAAGAACTTGGCTTTCAGGAGTTTTTAAAGAAAAGAGGAAATGAAGGCAATCGGTGGGAAAAGGGATCCGATGATATTCGTGACTTAAAAGTAGCTGCAACGAACTTTGCATCCATTCAGGATTTTCTTGAACATGCTGACCATATGACAGCGATGAATAAAGAAATGAAGCTGCAAAGTAAACAAAGGAAGAATGCTGTGACTTTAAGTACCATTCACCGTGCCAAAGGTCTGGAATATAAAACCGTTTATATTATTGGTACTGTTGATGGCAGCATCCCGCATGATTTTGCTTTAGAATCCTTCCGTTCAGGCAGCAATGAACCGCTCGAAGAAGAAAGACGTTTGCTTTATGTTGCTGTAACAAGAGCCATGGAGGAATTGTTCATCTCCATCCCGGAGCATTGGCGCGGGAAGAAAAGCCGTAAATCGAGATTTTTAACAGATATACGTTAAAAACTGCATGGACAAGAAAGCTGCCTAATCACAGGCAGCTCAAGTAGAGTATTATTTTTTGTTCATCATTCGTGAAATGGTATTTAAGTCGAGCTGCTTTCCATCCTTTACAATGGATTGAACAATTTGCTCCTCCATCTCCCTGGAAACAGGTTTATTAGCGATCTGAGATACGCGGCGAATCACATTACGCACTGTTTTCTCATCTTGAAAATTGGCATTTTGTAATGAATTGGCCAATTCGAATATATCCTTCATATTCACGCCTGTTTTTTTCTCTACATTTTTAAAGAAATTATTTTCCATTCTGTTGTGACTCCTCCCTCTTGCTACTCTATATTTTATGAAGCAGGATGAAAAACGTGAAAAAGAAACAGGCAGGGATGAAAACAGAAGGAGAGCAACTCAAGTGAGAGCTGCTCCCCTCCTGACTTTTTATGAATTAGTTATAGAAACTTGCACCAACGATAATTAATAGAATGAACAACACAACGATTAATACAAATGTGCTGCCGCCATAGCCGCCGCCATAACCGTAGCCGCCGTAGCCGAATCCACCGCATCCGAACATAACCCTTCACCTCATTTCTCTTTTAGTCCCTAATAACATATGTAGATGGGCTTAAATTGGTGAAGCAAGCTTTTTTCATCTAACGATCAAAAAACCGCCTTTAATAGGGCGGATTTTCTAGAGATATTTTCTTCAACAAGTTATCCTTTTGGTCTGAATAATAAAGCTCCTATAAAGGCAAAGACGATCGCGGCGGAAATACCTGAGCTTGTCACTTCAAACATTCCAGTTAACACACCAATGATACCGTGCTGCTCTGCTTCCTGCAGCGCCCCGTGAACGAGCGAATTTCCGAAGCTGGTTATGGGAACGGTTGCACCTGCTCCGGCAAAATCAACCAATGGTTCATACAATCCAACACCATCAAGTATGGCACCTATTGCTACCATCAAACTTAATGTGTGACCGGGAGTCAGCTTTGCCACATCAAATAACAATTGGCCAATGACACAAATTAATCCTCCAACAACAAATGCCCAAAAAAACATCGCCAGCATTTTTCTACCCCCTTACTTCATTTCAATGGAAACAGCATGTGCAATGCAGGGAATGCTTTCTTTTTGCTGGAAGCTGAGGGGGGACAACAAAGCTCCCGTCGCAACAACCAGTATTCTTTTAAACACACCCTGTTTCATTTGATTAAGCAGATGGCCGTAGAAAACAGTTGCGGAACACCCGGCACCGCTTGCACCAGCCTGCACCGGCTGATCCTCCTTATAGATCAATAATCCGCAGTCTAAAAAGCGCTCTGGATTCACTGTTAACCCACTGTTTCTCACTAATTCCAGAACAGTTTCCCGGCCAATCCTTGCCAAATCTCCTGTCACAATCAGATCATAATAAGATGGATCACGCTGTAAATCTTTAAAATGGGCTAAAATGGTATCTGCAGCGGCTGGTGCCATCGCCCCTCCCATATTAAAGGGATCGGTTAATCCCATATCGACCACTTTGCCAATGGTCGCAGATGTGGTAAAGGGGAGACTTTCCTGATTCGTATTCTCTGTAATTAATGCCACCCCTGCACCGGTTACCGTCCATTGCGCAGTAGGCGGCTTTTGCCCTCCGTATTCAGTTGGATAGCGGAACTGCTTCTCCGTTGCCGCATTATGGCTTGAGGCGCCAGTGATAATATTCTTCGCTCCGCCATAATTCACGATAAAAGAAGCAAGAGCCAATCCCTCCATTGAAGTGGAACAAGCACCAAAAATCCCAAAGTAAGGAATTTGGACCGTTCGAGCGGCAAAGCTTGTTGGCGTAATTTGATTAATTAAATCACCTGCAATTAAAAATTGAATATCCTCTTTTTGTAAATTCTTTTTATGCATCACGGTTTGAACTGCTTCTTCCAGCAGCTTTTTATTTGCCTTTTCATAAGAGTCAAGCCCCATCCATAAATCATCGTGGAGAATATCGAAGTCATCAGCAAGTTTGCCATTTGCTTCAAAAGGACCGCCCGTAACACCTGTTGCGGCGATAACGGGATGGTGCTCAAATACCCATGATTGTTTACCGACAAGCATTATATAACCCCCAGTATTTGCAGAGTAGTTTTGATTAAGGCAACAACAAATGCGGAAAAAACCCCGAATAATATCACTGAACCTGCTAATTTAAACATATTGCCGCCGACACCTAAGACAAATCCTTCTGTTTTGTGTTCAATTGCCGCGGAGATCACGGCATTACCAAATCCGGTTATAGGTACCGCACTGCCAGCACCGCCAAATTGTCCAATACGATCATAGAAACCAAAGCCTGTTAACAGCATCGAAATAAACACCATTGTAGCGACAGTTGGGTTTGCCGCAGTTTGTTCCGTAAAATTAAAAAAATAGATATAAAAATAGCTTATCGCCTGTCCAATCGTACAAATAAACCCGCCGACAAAAAAGGCTTTTATACAATTTTTTAATACCGGCCGCTTTGTTTCATGCTTTTGCTGCATCTGTTCATATTGCTGCTGTTCTGGAGTTTTAGTCTGCTTTTGTTTATTCCCCATAATTTGTCCCCTTTCCTATGTTAATTTTTCTTTTAGTTTGATAATTTTATCTAATTCGTCATTCGCCTTTTTCTTCGAATAATTTGGATCTTTCATTTTATTGCCTAGTTTAACTGCTTCTAAAAATATTTTATAATCACTGGAGACAACAAAATTCTCGTCAGGGTATCTTTTCTCCAGCTTTGAATTGATTTCCTTTTCAATTTCCTTCATGCGGAATCGGTGCATATGCTTTACTTTATAAACAATCAGTGTTTCATTTTTTCCTCTTATCGCTGCAACATCATATATTTCATTAAAGGACTCAACAGTCTTATCCAGATCAGAAATAGGTTCCTCCTCCTTATTATGAGAAACTAATGTTACAGGATCTGGGTCGGTTCTTTTAATCAGTGCTAATTGCTCGTCCTTTTTCTCAGCATTATTGGCATTATTGGCATTACAGCCAGCCATAATAGCTAAAGCACCGAGCAGTACATAAACATAAAACACCATTTGCATCCTTTTCACATACAACCCTCCCTATGAAAACTCGTACCTATATTTTCTGCTTAACAAAACAAATTATGAACGCTTTCTCCCTACAGCAATAATTCCCATATTTTCAAAAAAAAAGACGGCACCCATGAATAGGTGCCGCATTACTGCATTATTTTTTGCACGAATGTTTCAATTAGCGCTCCTATCCCTGCAACTGCCAGAACCATTATGACAGGTACTGCGTACAAAGGGGCCACATAATAAAAAATGAGTATTCCAATGGCTGACCATATTCCTGTGCACCAATAGCAGCTTAATAATTCTCCAAAAAAACCTTTTATAACCCCTTTTTTTGGCACAAGATAAATTTCCTTCTGACCACTTTCACCTATTTCCTCCATTTCCTCCATAAAAGGGCTGCGAATGAAGGTGGTTATCCGATCATAAACCAGCAGTCTCGTCAAACGAAAACATGCCAGACCTAAAACGAGTAAATCCAAAATACTAACGTCCATCTCACTCACCCTTTATTATCACTGAATCATCCATAAAAAGGGATCACCCGGATGACTCTTATTTCTCTTCGCCAATCATTTGTATATCTTTTAATTCACTGATTGAAATTTGGAGCGCCTTTTCGTCAAATGTTTTGATTTCGATTTCATGTTCCATTTTTGAAAGTAAAAAGCCCCTAATGAAACGATTACCGGTTGTAAAAATGCAGGGGGCAGGCGGGAGCTGCTTTGGGAAGTGCTCTAGGTATTCCAACTTTTCTTCCATGTCCATTTCTTTAAAGCTTTTCACCCGTTTCAAGGAAACCGTATGTCTTTTTTTCGAAGATAGCGGTTTTGATTCTGTTTCATACCTCCGTTCCAGTTCGTAATTGGCGATTATTTGCTGTAGTTCAAGGTGGCCATCTGCTAAATCCATCCCTTCCGGAGAAGCCAAATTCGGAAGTTCCTCCGTTTTATCTAAAGAATCCTGCTTGAAGCCCGTTAATTTCTCTAATAATGGTTCGTTTTGCAATGAAAAATCTTCTTCCGTTTCAGTTTGAGCGGAGTCCTTTAAACTGCCATTTTTTTGAGTTTGAACAACATTGTTCATTTGGCTTTTTCCCTCTGTTTTTTTAATCATATAAATTTCCTGCATATCCGATTCTGGAAAGTCTATCTCCGGCTGCTGAATATAAAGCAGGGGTTCAGGTGTTTTTTTTGGCATTCAAGTCTCAAGCCTCCTTCTTAGACAATTCACCTATATGTATATGCAAAAGCTGCTTCATGTTTCTGTATATACATAAAAAAGATCAAAAAACCCATTTTCCTTAATAGAAAATGGGTTCTCCAATCATGTATTGCCATCATTATCCAAGAATATGATAACCAGAATCAACATGGATGTTTTCACCAGTGATTCCTCTAGCCATATCACTGAATAAAAATACTGCTGTATCGCCAACTTCTTCCGGAGTAGTGGCTCTGCGCAATGGGGCACGTTCTTCAATAATATTTAAAATCAGATTAAAGTCACCGATGCCCTTTGCAGAAAGAGTCCGGATTGGCCCTGCAGAAATCGAGTTCACGCGGATACCGTCTTTACCTAGATCAGCAGCTAAATATTTTACACTTGCATCAAGGGAGGCTTTTGCCACTCCCATTACATTGTAATTTTGCATGACCCGCTCACCGCCAAGATAGGTCAGTGTCACAATACTTCCGCCTTCTGTCATTAAAGCACGGGCTTCTTTTGCCACCGCTGTTAATGAGTAAGAACTGATATTTTGTGCTAACAGAAAACCATCACGAGTTGTGTTCAAATACTCGCCAACTAGTTCCTCTTTATTGGCAAAGGCGATGCAATGAGCGATTCCGTGAATCGTTCCAACTTCTTCTTTTATTTCATTAAAGCATTTTGCAATTTCTTCATCATTTGTTACATCACAAGGCAAGACAAGTGAATCGCTTCCTTCAAGTGAAGCAGCCAGCTCTTGCACGTTTTTTTCTAAGCGCTCTCCCGCATATGTAAAAATCAGACGCGCCCCAGAATTGTGAAGCGATCGCGCGATTCCCCAGGCGATACTGCGTTTATTGGCAACTCCCATTACGACAAATGTTTTACCAGCTAAACTTAAAGTCATTTGATTACCCCCAAAATTACCACAAGATATTAGTACCTAGTACCAACATTACTATAAATGTGTACAAAAGGAAAGGATCATGGATAAAAAATCATTGTTGAATAAGGTAATATCAACTAGTACCATGCATGATGTTCCATGGATTTCCCCTTTACATTGATAGAAAAGCAGTATAATACATATGATAAACAGAAATACGGTCTATTGTCTAATGATCTTTTATCATAAAACTTTGAAGCTTGCTACAATTTAAGAAAATCGATGATTACATTTAGATCATAAACAAAAGGAGTAAGAAAATATGAAGCTAGATATTATTGGTGATATTCATGGATGCTTTCATGAATTTCATGAGTTAACAGTCAAGCTTGGATACCAATGGAAACAAGACATTCCGGTTTCTCCCGCAGGAAGAAAACTGGCATTTGTCGGTGATATCACCGATCGCGGACCCCAATCACTCAAAATGATGAACACCGTCTATCGGCTGGTCCAGAAAGACTTGGCTTATTATGTTCCCGGAAACCATTGCAATAAGCTATACCGCTATTTTCTCGGCAATAAAGTACAGGTTACTCATGGATTAGAGACAACGGCAGCAGAATATGAGGCACTGGAAAAAAAAGAACAGCAGCAAGTAAGAAAGGCATTTATTCAACTTTATGAAAATGCCCCGCTCTATCATGTTCTAGCCCAAGGAAAACTTGTAATCGCACATGCGGGTATTAGCGAAGAGTTAATTGGAAAACAAAACTCGCGGGTCAAAACTTTTGTTCTATACGGTGATATCACTGGTGAAAAACACCCGGATGGATCACCTGTCCGCAGGGACTGGGCGCAAAATTATAAAGGCGAACCATATGTTGTCTATGGTCATACGCCGGTAAGAGAGGTAAGAAAAGTAGGAAAAACGTATAACATTGATACGGGTGCCGTCTTCGGCGGTAAACTATCTGCAATTCGTTTTCCGGAATTAGAGATCGTTTCTGTTCCTTCCACCATGCCATATGTTGCAGAGAAATTTCGTGAACTCGACAAAGCGGTTCCATAAGGTAAACTTCCCTCAGTGGGGGTTTTATCCCCCACTAAGAGTTAGTTGCCCTGAATTAGTAGTTCTTTCATATCTTCTGGCAAATCAGAAGTAAATGTAACCCTTTTCCCCATAAAAGGATGGACGAAGGAAATTTTCCGGCAGTGCAGCGCCTGCCTCTTTATCCAGTCAAGATTTCCGCCATAGAGATCATCTCCTAAGAGGGGGTGACCAATATAGGCGAGATGAACACGAATTTGATGGGTTCGGCCTGTTTCTAATTGAAGCGCCAGCCAGGTAAAATGAGAACAGCTCTTTTTGACTGAAAAGTTAGTCACTGCATATTGACCGTCCTCACGTACCATCCGTTCGATTATGCTGTCACTTTTTCTCCCAATCGGTTGATCAATCCTGCCCTCTGGCTCAAGAAACACTCCATGAGCAAATGCTTCATATGTCCTTTTAACAGTCCCCTTTCTTTGCTGTTCACTTAATAAATGATGGGTATGGCGGTGCTTTGCGACTAATACAATTCCTGATGTATCCCGATCAAGTCTCGTTACAATATGTGCCGTTGCGCTGAGACCGATTTGCTCATAATAGCCTATCAGCGCATTGGCAAGACTGCCGCTCGGATGCTCCCGTGAAGGAATGGTATTCATCCCCGGGGGTTTCATGACAACGAGAAGATATTCATCCTCATAAATAATCTCAAGCGGAATCTTTTCACCTTTAACGCCCTCGCTCGGTTCTTCGTCAGGAAATTGAACAGTAATCTGATCGCCAAGCTGCAGCGGGTAACGGACTGTGACATCCTGGTTATTAACCATGATTCTGCCGTTCTTAAACTTAATATCTGTTAAGGCCGTCTTGGATATCTGCTGTTCTTTCAAAAACTCCCGGACTAATTTTCCCTCATTCAGAGAATCTATAGTCCATTGCATGGTAAATGGCGACATTCCATCTGGCTCCTATTCCATGATGTAACAATTTTTTTATTATTCAGAAGATATAAACGAATCATGCACTCTTTTCCAAAATGGGAATGGGCGGAAACGAGCAAAACGAATCCGCTGCTCCGAAACCCGGTATTGAATCGACTTGACATCCTTATGCAATACATTCAAATGGTCAATCGTGATATAAAAATTGTTATCACTGACTGCCTTTAATAAGCAGGTGTGGTGTGCTGGAAGAATAAGCGGCGATCCGATGGTGCGAAACACCCGATTGTTAATGGATGCAATTTCAGCCAATTGGATGGCTGAAATTGCCGGGTGAATAATCGCTCCGCCTAATGCTTTATTATAAGCCGTACTGCCCGACGGTGTTGACATACATAACCCGTCCCCGCGAAAACGCTCAAAATGCTGTCCGCCTATGTCAACATCCATCACCAGTGTACCTTCACTGCATTTAACCGCAGATTCATTCAGGGCCAGATACTTCGACTCTTTTGCATCATTTTTATAACGAATGATGACTTCAAGAAGAGGATATTCAACTACCTGAAAAGGAGTTTTTGCAATCGCAATGACCAACTTCTCGATTTCCTCCGGTACCCAATCCGCATAAAAGCCTAAATGACCGGTATGTATTCCGACAAAAGCCGTTTTATCCAGGCGGCTGCTATAACGATGAAAAGCACAAAGCAGAGTACCGTCTCCGCCAATGGATATAACAATATCCGGATTTTCCTCATCATAAGTCAAATTAAAATCAATTAAATACTCTTTTATTCTGTATACATATGAAGTTGAATTTGAATCTCCTCTTGATGTGATGGCAAATTTCATCGTTTCTAAGCCTCCTTTTTAGTGCATAAAGTATTTTCCGCTTCTCTATTATCCGTCCGTTTTTTTGTTGGTTTCCTTTTTCATACTGAAAAAAGCCTGTGCCTCCTGTATTTCTCCTCTAATGAGCGACATTTCCTCATCAAGGCGGAAGGCAGCTTCAGCTGCTCTTTGCAGCCTCATTCTAATATCTTCAGGGAACTGCCCCTTGTATTTATAATTAAGTGAATGTTCAATCGTTGCCCAGAAATTCATCGCTAATGTACGAATCTGAATCTCTACAAGAATTTTCTTTTCCCCTTGAATCGTCTGAACCGGGTAGCGGATTACGACATGATAGGAACGGTAGCCGCTCGCTTTTTTATGTGTAATATAATTTCTTTCCTCAACGATTTCAAAGTCATTTCTTTTTCTGATTAACTCTACCACTCTGCTTATATCATCAACAAATTGGCACATCATTCGGAGTCCTGCAATATCCTGCATTTCCAATTCTAATCGATCAAGCGGAATCCCTTTTTGGTTTGCCTTGTCTAGTATACTGGCAATCGGTTTAACCCTTCCGGTGACAAACTCAATCGGAGAATAATTCCCCTGCAAGTCAAATTGACTGCGCATCCCTTTTAATTTTACTTTCAGCTCCTCCACAGCCTGTTTATATGGAGCTAAAAACAAATCCCAGTGCTTCACCCAAACCCCACCTTCTTAAAATGTTGCTTCTATCTTCTTAACCATTTCTTCGCCATAATTGCTGTTCCCTTTGATGTTTTCAATTAGATAGGACAATTCCTCGAGGAACTGTTCCAAATAGATTTTCTCTTTTCCGTTTGTTACAGAAACGGATATTCTGCAGCTCAATGCCTCCTTTAAATCATTCCAAAAGATTTCAGGTACTTTCATATATGTATAGGAATCATCGTTTTCAAGTAAATAAACAAAAGACAGACCCACGGAATCAACTAGCATTTGCCCCGTTGGCTTCATATTACCTAAAATAGAACTGCTGTCTATTTCAAGGATTAATTCAGTAGGCTTAAGGATTGTATGGTTAATGTTCAGTACATCATTCATTATTTTATCTCCTTCCAGATACTTTCTTATTTTATCATAGGAAATACCATTATACTAAAAATTGCCTTCAAACTCATTAAGGTTGATAATGAGAAAAGAGAAGCCGTGTTTTCATTGCTTTCACCTTGCTATTTGCTGATATAGACATACTGGAAAGGACTGCCTGCGATGCCGCAAAATATTGAAATAGAATTCAAGAATCTGCTTACAGAGAGCGATTTCCATATACTGCTGAAACATTTCAACGTGAATGAAAGCCAATTTTTTATACAGGAAAATTATTACTTTGACACCCCTGATTTTTCTTTAAAACAATCTGGATGTGCGTTAAGAATCAGGGAAAAAAAGAGCGGGTTTGAAATGACATTGAAACAGCCGCACCCCGATGGGCTGTTGGAAACAACTGAAAAATTAACAAACGAAAAAGCACAAGCCCTGCTTCAAGGTACTCCTTTGCCTGATGGGCTGATTAAAGAACAGCTGTCGCATATGAAGATCAACGCTGAACAGCTATTGTTTTTTGGTTCCCTTGTGACAGAACGGGCGGAGATAGAATATCAAGGAGGTGTGATGGTCTTCGATTCAAGCACCTATTTAAATATGCGGGATTATGAGTTAGAATATGAAGTAACCGATCGTGCGAAAGGAGAAGCTGTTTTTCTTCAACTGCTTGCAGAATTAAATATCCCCATTCGAAAGACAAAAAATAAAGTCAAGCGGTTTTACGAACGGAAAATGGCGCAAGAACTCCAATAAAGGAACATGAGGAGAATGCGAAAATGAATGTTAATCAATTCAAAATCATGCTTGAACTGAAGGCGATGCAGAATTTAAATACAAAAAGCAGCAATAATCTCGAGCAAAACCCATTATTTCAATATCTGCTCAATAGTGTTTTATCCGAAAAAACAGCGCTGCTATCCGATGAAAAAGCCGATAACAAACCAGTATCTGCATCATTACTCCGTTCATTTACATTGCCTCCTGTACAATTATCAAAACTAGCAGGTTCCAAGCAAAATTATGTTGACATCATTCAGTCTGCATCGGACCGCTACAAAGTACCTGTACAATTGATTAATGCCGTTATTCAGCAGGAATCTAACTTTAATCCCAATGCAACCTCTCCGTCAGGTGCCGCCGGGCTTATGCAATTAATGCCACAGACCGCTCGAGCTCTTGGTGTGCAAAATATCTATGATCCTGAGCAAAATATCATGGGAGGAACTAAATACTTAGGTCAAATGCTTAAAAAATATAACGGCAATACAGAGCTGGCACTTGCAGCCTATAATGCTGGTCCCGGAAACGTTGACAAGTACAATGGAATCCCACCTTTTAAAGAAACACAAAATTATGTCCAAAAAGTCAAACGCAGCTATTTAGCGTAAAACAACGAAGGATTATATATATGGCCGCCGTTCTGAGGGATCTTTTTCAGTTCATAGGCCTTTACTAAAATGATGTATAAGCTATTTATTTGAGATATTAATATTTGCTTGCTAAAATAATGGAGAATATCAAATTCGCCCTGTCGAATTTGCGCCCGATTTTTTTCGAGCTCGCTCGAAAAATTCCCTTTGAAAAATCGAGGCATCCGCCGGAGGCTTAACTTCATTCAGCCAGGGTTTGGACCCCACTGAATCGGAAAACTACTTTGCATTCATCCACCACTTATAGAAGTGGAGGACTTCTGCTGAATGAAGTTTAACAAAAAGCATGATTTAGTTTTATTTTCTATGCACGAAATGATCATACTACATGTTAAAGGGGGGTTATTGATGATCGAGAAAGTACCTGCTCCATTCGATATGATAGGTGAAGAAAAACTTCACCAGCTTATTGACGCTTTCTATCGCCGCGTTAGTAAACATCCACATCTCGCTCCCATTTTTCCTGATGATTTAACGGAAACTGCTCGTAAACAAAAGCAATTTATGACTCAATATTTGGGCGGTCCTGCCCTTTATTCTGCCGAGCATGGACATCCAATGCTGCGGGCGCGTCATTTGCCTTTTGAAATTACACAAACACGTGCCAAAGCGTGGCTGCAATGTATGACAGAAGCAATGGACGAAGTGGGTCTGACAGGTCCGATACGTGACGAATACTATGCAAGACTTGTTCTGACGGCACAGCATATGATTAATACAGATGAAAACCAAAGTATGAAGGGTGAGGAAATGTGACAAAGCGAGAAGTATTCGCACGTAATTCATCTTCCTACCCTTGTCACTGTCATGATAAAAAATCGCTTGAAATCTATATGTTCATCGATCCGTTATGCCCAGAATGCTGGGCTCTTGAGCCCGTTTTAAAAAAATTGCACATCGAATACGGGCAATATTTTACATTTAAATATGTTGTCAGCGGACGATTGGCCAACTTGAATTTAGGCAGGAAACATAACTTCGAAAAGAGCCAAGAGCTTTGGGAAAAAACAGGCAGCCGCTTTGGGATGTCTTGTGATGGCAGCCTATGGCTGGAAAACCCTATTTCAGCACCATATCTGACTTTCATAGCGATAAAAGCAGCCGAGTTACAGGGCAGAAAGGCTGGAATTCGTTTTCTCCGCAAATTACAGGAAATGCTTTTCCTTGAAAAACAAAATGTTGCAACTTTAGATGTATTAATTACATGTGCAGACCTCACAGGTCTTGATGTGGAGGAATTTGTCTGCGATATTCACTCTGACAGCGCTGCGAAAGCTTTTCAATGCGACTTGAAAATCACATCTGAAATGGATGTGACAGAAATTCCAACTCTTGTCTTTTTCAATGAAAATATTGAAGAAGAGGGAATTAAAATTACGGGTATTTATCCATACGAAATTTACGTTCAAATTATGGAGGAAATGCTTGAGGAAAAACCTGTTAGATCAGAACCTCCACCGCTCGAAATTTTCTTAAGGCATTACCATTTTGTTTCCTCCATGGAAATAGCATTGATCTACAATATGAATGTTCAGGATGTAGAACGGGAATTAAAGAAACTTCAGTTAAAACAGATAGTGGAAAAGGTACCGGCAAAACACGGAGCCTTTTGGAAGCTTAATACAAGAAAAAACCTTGCACGGTAAAGGTTGTTACTCCATTTGAAAAACATCAGTTATTGATTTTGTATAAATCATTTTGCCTTCAATCGGGGGAACAGCCCTTTTTAATCGACAGGAATTGAAAAGGGATTCACTATTTTACACAAGAAAAAAGACCCTGCAGCGCAGAGTCTTTTTTTCTATTAAATACGAACAAAGGGGATGGGAGAAATTTTTCACGGTCAAACAAAGGGGTATATGTTTGCTTGTGATTAACTTCACGGTCTTAATATATCATATGAATAAATCCCTCGCAAGACGTTTGGATTTTGTTTCACACCTTTGTCATAAAGTAGGCTTATTTTAGGGGGTTTTGCATATATTTGTAATTATAATGTGATATAGCTAACACCTTACTATTCCAATATAAGGAGACCCTCACGATGAAAAAACTCTATCCCCTTCTCCTGATCCTGGTTATCATGTTTTCTTTTTTCCTGCAGCTCCTTGGTTTAATGGAACTGATCCCGCTCTACCTTACTTCACCTATACTATTCGTATCTCTCTTGTTATTTTTTATTTTCCTCAATAATCGAAACCGCTTTAAGGGCTTTTAATACTGCACTTTTGAACTACTCCACCTTAATTTCTGACGAAATTTAAAGATGGAGATTCCTGCGAACACCGAAGTATCCTTCAGTTATTTAGCAGGCTATCCCCGTCGCAAAAATAGAAGTGGGAGTCTTCTGTCGGGAAATGATAAAAGTGGCAGAAAAGGACTGAACCCTTGATTCAGTCCTTTTCTCATTTATTATAATAACTGTTCAAGTTCTGATAATTTCTCAGCAAATACTTTGCAGGCATCTTCAATCGGCTTTTTGCTTGTCATATCAACGCCTGCCTTTTTCAATACTTCAATTGGATAGTCAGAGCTTCCCGCTTTCAAGAAATCAATATATCGTTCGACTGCAGGCGCTCCTTCAGTTAGAATACCATTGCATAATGCAGTGGCTGCACTAAATCCCGTCGCATATTGGTATACATAATAATTATAATAGAAGTGAGGAATTCGTGACCATTCTAACCCAATTTCCTCATCTACTACAATATCTGTACCATAATATTTTTTGTTTAAATCATAATAATCCTTTGTTAGTGATTCCGCTGTTAAAGCCTCGTTATTTTGTGCTTTTTGATGGATAAGATGTTCATATTCCGCAAACATGGTCTGTCTGAACACAGTTCCTCTAAAGCCTTCTAAATAGTGGTTCAATAAATAGATTCGCTTCTGCTCGTCATCCATGGTTTTTAATAAATAATCATTTAACAATGCCTCATTGCAGGTTGATGCTACTTCCGCTACAAAAATAGAGTAATTGCCATATGGATAGGCTTGAGTCTTTCTTGTATAGTAGCTGTGAACAGAATGACCGAGTTCATGAACAAGGGTAAATAAGTTATTTACATTATTCTGCCAGTTGAGCAAAATATATGGATTCGTTCCATAGGAACCGGAGGAATAGGCGCCGCTTCTCTTCCCTTTGTTCTCGTGTACATCGATCCAGCGGTTGTCGAAGCCTTCTTTCAGGACATGAATGTATTCTTCCCCCAGCGGTTCCAGTCCTTTTAAAACGATATCCTTCGCTTCATCATAGGAAATCTCCATTTTTACATCCTTCACCAGCGGTGTATATAAATCATACATATGCAGTTCATCAAGACCAAGAACCCTTTTGCGTAATTCGACATAACGCTGAAGCAAAGGAAGCTGGTCGTTCACTGTACTGACGAGATTTTCATAGACACTTTCAGGGATGTTATTCTCAGCAAGTGCGGCATGGCGAGCCGATGAATACTTTCTGACACGCGCATAAAAGTTATCTTTCTTGATATTTCCGCTTAGTGTACTGGCAAATGTATTGCGGAAATTGCCATAAGTATCATATACAGCCTTAAATGCATCACGGCGGACCCGGCGATCGGCACTTTCAAGAAAACGGCTGTAACGTCCGTGGGTTACCTCCACTTCTTCCCCGTTCTCATCCTTAATTGAAGGGAATTCAAGGTCGGCATTATTTAACATGCCAAATGTATTTTCTGACGACCCTAATACTTCAGAAACTTCAGCCAGCAGTGCCTCCATCTCCGCAGTCAAGACATGAGGTCTCTGTAAATTAATTTCCTCCAGCGAATGCTCGTATAATTTTAATTCCTGCTTTTCTGCTAAAAATCCCTTTAACTTTGCTTCATCAATAGCCAAGAGTTCTGGCACAATATAGGCCAGACTGCTTGAAGCCTGGGAATATAAATTTTTCATTCTGTCATCAAGACCTTGATAGAATGAATTCGTCGTATCCTGATCATAGCGCATATGGGAATAAGCATATAATTTCCCCAACCGCTCTAATAACTGATCCTGCTTTTGCAATGCTTCATAGAGAATAGCTGCGCTTTCCCCGAGTTTTCCCTCATATTGTTTTACACCGGGAAGCAATGATTTTACTTCCTGAAACTCCTTCTCCCACTCTTCATCCGAAGCAAAGATATCCTCCAGTTTCCATGTGTCTTCAACCGGCAGTTCATTCCGTGAAGGAAGTTTATTTACAGTCGTTTCATTTGCCATGATAATCCTCCATTCCTTCTATCAAATTCGCCTTGGCAAATTTGCACCCAGATTTTTATCAAGCTTGCGCAGGTATTTCCATTAAAAAATCTGGGGCATCCGCCAAACGGGTTCATATTACCTTCTATTAGTTTACCGCAATTTCCTTCCTTTTAAAAAAATAACATCTTCTCATATTGTTTATAAAATTGCTCTTCTAAATTCTGCTGCCTAACAACATGATCCGGCACTTCCACTTTCTGTATTAATTTAAAAGTATTCGTATTCAAACTTTCTAATACCCTCACTTTTTCCAGCACATGAAGATATTCCATAATAGGAGTAAGCTGACTGTAGTCTGAAGCTAAAGGCAGGATTCTCGCATGCAGCATTCCCTCATCAAGACGCCTGGCAAAGCCGTGAAAAATATCATTAACGGTAAATATTTCACCAGCCTTGCGGCTAAACAAATGATCCATAAACAAATAGGTTTGCCAAATAAGCGGAGGTGATTCCAGCAAAATGGCACTGCGGACAGGAATCCCGATGAAGGGGGGCAGCAAAGAAATATTTAAGCCTAAAGAATATAACTCGTGCACTAGGTCATGCGGCTTGCGGCACCGCATTTGTAGATTCAGCTTTTGACTGCGGATTTCTCTTTTCCATTCTTCACTGCTGAATGAATATTTATGTGAGGGAGCAAACAGACGCTCCAAAGTAAATTGATGGAAAGGAATGATGGAAAGATTGGCAAAAGCATTTTTAGTGGTAATGGGTGTGAGATTGTTTAAGAGGATAAAGATTTTGGCTGCCGGACAGTAAGCGGGTATAAACCAGGAACCTGCGGGGCTTTTTGCGGCAAAGAAATAATCGAAGTTCGTTAAAGCAACTTTTCTTTCCCCTTTTCGGTTAATGTTTTTTCCTCCTAAAATCCATAAGACAGAAGACTGAATTCTTCGATATTGCTTTGTTCGTTTTTCCATTAAGTCAGGGGGAATCGCAGAACATTGAAATTCCAGGGCATAGGACTTTTGTTCGTGAAAAAAAGCAACATCCGGTCTCTGGCGTATTGAAGGATAATAGGGTTCAAGCACCGGGTTTAGTTTTTTCTCTTCAAGCCATTGATATAATTGTAGTTTTCCGCTCATATGATAGTCCGACTCTCTTTCAAAGCCTTCTGTACAATGTGTTCCTTTCTGATGGGCAAAATGCTCCATACGCTGTCTCCCTAATTTCAACACCACTTTTTCTTTACACTCCGGACAAAAAAACTCTTCGTTCTGTTTTTTCTCTTGCAGCCACTTTCTTGAATGTCTGGGAAATAAATATAATGTCTTTCCATCTTTTTGCACAGCTGAAAACAATATAGTTCTCCTCCTTTCATGTTTAAAAACATTCTCCACCACAAGACAAAAGTCCTGCTTATAAAAAAATAAATCCATCCTAAAGATGGATTTATTTTTTATAGCAGCGGAGACAAAAGACGTGAAGTGGACTCGAGCAAACGATATCCCAGATGCCTTCTGCTAAAAATTTCAGCATCAATTTCCCGTGAATTCATAAGATCATTTTTATACTCTTGCACCAGATCTATCGTACTATTCGTCCTGTATAAAAAGGCATTGACCTCAAAATTCAAATGAAAACTCCTCATATCCATGTTCGATGTTCCAATGGATGCCAGCACATGATCAACAATGATAATTTTGCTATGCATAAATCCCTTTTCATATTCATAAATTCGCACACCGGCCTCTAATAATTCCGGAAAATAGGAGCGCGAAGCATGAAACACAATTTTTTTATCCGGCTTTTTCGGTACGAGCAGCCTGACATCGATACCGCTTAAAGAAGCAATCTTCAATGCTGAAAAAATATCCTCATCCGGGATAAAATACGGAGAGGCAATCCATACAGAATCCTTCGCTGATGTAATCATCGCAAAAAAGATATTTTTAATGACACTGTACTCATTATCCGGACCACCGGCAATTAATTGAACCCCGCCATATCTATTTTCCTTCAGTACAGGGGACAAATACTCCGCCGTCAGACAGCTGGAATTGGTCATGTAATACCAGTCCTGCAGAAATAATAATTGCAGAGAACGGACAGCCTCCCCCTTTAGCAATAAATGGGTATCACGCCAAAAACCAAAATTCTCATTTCTGCCTAAATACTCATCACCAATATTTAATCCGCCGACAAAACCTATACTGCCATCAATGACAATAATTTTTCTATGATTCCGAAAATTGAATTTGCTATTTAAAAAAGGGAGCCTTACCGGACCAAACAAAACCATTTCGATTCCTGCGGCCTTTAATTCATGAATATATTCTTTCGATAATTTCCATGAACCAACAGCATCAAATAAAAAGCGGATTTTCACCCCTTCTCTTGCCTTTTGGATCAATACAGATTTAATTCTCCGGCCAATATCATCATCTCTGACAATGTAATATTCTAGATGAATGTGATGAACGGCTTTTTGCAGCTCTTGTAAGATGTAAGTAAAAGTTTCTTCTCCGTTCGTTAATACTTTTGTATCTGTCCCAAAGGAGATCGGACTGTTTCCTAATTTTTGCGCTAAATAAAACAGCTTTTGATACGGAAGGCTTGCTCGATTTAATTTCTCCTCACTAACCGGATCCTGCCCTTCGTATTGTAAAAAGGTCTGCTTATCAAGAAAATATTTCTTGCGGAACATCTTTTCCTTGCGAAAATTGCGCCCAAATAAAAAATAGAAGATAAAGCCCAGTATTGGAAATCCCGCTAATACTGCCAGCCAGGTTAACGTTTGCGTCGGATGACGGTTCTCCATAAAAATGACAAAACCAATCACCGTGACGGTTATAGTAATTAAAATACTTACATAACCAATCAGCCCATTTATGATAACGACATATTTATTTGTGAAATATAAAAAAATACCTAATCCAAGCAGAAAAAGTAGAATCTTTACGGTATTTTTCATCCGTGACCTCCGTCAAGAAAAAAACCGATTCTTAGTAGAATCGGCATTATTATTTAAAATACTTTCTTATTTGAGGTATTGCCGGTGAGTCCATAATCAATTTTCCGTATTCTTCAATCCGATGAATACTTACTGCTGATTCATGTCCGTATTCCAGTATCACACTCATTATATTATCAATATCACTCTCTTCAAACAAGTCTGCTGAAAAATCAAAAAACATATAGTATCTTCCTTCAAAGACATACAGTTTTGCTGTTAATTCGTCTAAACTAGTTCGTTTTGAAAGAGCAATTAAGTCTTCTAAATCTTTAAACTTGACCATAAACTCCAAATGATCATCGTATAGTAAATCATCATCAGACATTGATGAATAATTGTCGAGCAGCTCCTCAAGGTGACCATCCACATCTGCATCATTGAATTTATCACCAGGTATCGGGAGTTCAAACTTATGACCATCTTTAGAGACTTGAGCCTTGGTTACTACAATTTCTAAGCCTTTATCAAGAGCCTGAACTTGAATCCAGAGAGGTCCTTCCACTAAGAATTCCTCTTCATTGTGAACCTCATCCATCATTTCCCAGAAAAGTTCTTCACTTCGATCGCGGTTATACCAGATTTCCTCACGGTCAAAGCCTCTTTCCTCCATATCAAGGTAAGAAATATAAAACTTAACGGTATAATCATTAATACGCTCAATATCCAATTCATAACACTCCCTTCCTGCTTTTGTTGAAGGGAAATTCCCCCTTAAAGCCGAAAACAACGCTATTCTTTTACCGAATACAAGATAAATATTAGTCTATACCTTGTACTCTTATTTTATGACAAAAAGACAATAAAGGGAATGAAAAAGCCAAACTTTTTTATCATTCATTTCTCATTATCTTATCATGTATTGTAGCAAAAACAACTGTATTTGCAAAGTAATCAAGCTCCCTTTAGAAGAGAGTGTATGATTGCTTTAATTATGCAGCTGATTGAAAAAAAAAGAAGCAAACCCGTTAATGGGCCGGCTTCTTTAGTTTACTAAGCGCTGTGCTTCACGTAATTGAAATGTACGTACCTTACGCGGTAAAAATCTTCTGATTTCATCCTCGTTATAACCAACTTGCAGCCTTTTTTCATCGATAATAATTGGTCTGCGTAATAATCCTGGATTATCTTTAATCAATTGGAACAATTCATGTAATGGCATTGTCTCAAGATTAACATCTAGTTTTTGAAAAGATTTAGAACGGGTAGAAATGATTTCATCTGTCCCATCTTCCGTCATACGCAGAATCTCTTTTATTTCATCAATGGATAGCGGTTCAGAAAAAATATTTCTTTCTGTGTAAGGAATATCGTGTTCTTCTAACCATGCTTTCGCTTTGCGGCAAGATGTACAACTAGGTGAAGTGTATAAAGTTACCATATTAACAACACTCCTTTATTAGACATATGATCTATTCTGAAAATTTCTTGTTCTGTTCTTAAATTAAAATAACTTTAATCAAGTAATTTATATTATTTATTATACACCAATAAATTTTGAATGGGTATCCTTTTTTTAAAAAGATTAAAGTTAATTTAATGATGAAAAATCCATACTAAACCATTTCTTGTTAGATAATACGATTTATTAATCATAAAGTTTCATTTTCTTCAATTTTTTTTATAATTTTTTTCTTCATTAATTCTCAATTATATTTCAAAGAATGAAAATGAAATATCTTTATTAAATAATTATTCGACTTGGAAAGGATAAACCCTTTCATTTATATAAAAAGATCGGTAAAATAGATAGAGTAGAACGTTTCCATTAATGAATAGACTTGATTAGATAATGTGAAATGGGGGATATGATGGGAGCTTATATTGTAGATTTTATTCTTGTTGCCGGACTTATCATAGGGATTACAGCTATTAACGGCGTCTTAGTAAATGGCTTTGGTGAAAAATTCATTGGACGAAAGCATAAATCAGAATATGTTGACAAATCCGCACAAATCCAAAGCGGCTGGAAACAAGTCGGCGGCGGACATAAAGGAAACTAACAAACGATCTCATCGAGATCGTTTTTTTATTAAGAAGGCTTCATTAAAGAATGCCAAGTTACTTGATCTTGCTAATTATAGGGAAATTTCTTATAATCCGAAGATAAGTGATATTTATGTGTGGTATGAAAATGTAGTACAATGAAGCATAGACCTACATAGAGTTTGTTGATAGTTTGGAGGAAATTTAAAAATGAAAACGATTTTTTCCGGTATTCAGCCAAGCGGGACCATTACGCTTGGAAATTACATTGGAGCACTAAGTCAATTTGTTGAATTGCAGGATGAATATAACTGTTATTTTTGCATTGTCGATGAGCATGCGATTACAGTACCGCAGGACCCGGTTGTACTCAGAAAAAATATCCGCTCATTGGCCGCATTGTATGTGGCTGTTGGAATCGACCCTGAAAAAGCTACTTTATTTATTCAATCAGAGGTTCCGGCGCATGCGCAGGCAGCGTGGATGATGCAATGTATCAGCTATATCGGCGAGCTTGAGCGTATGACACAGTTTAAAGATAAGTCAGCAGGAAAAGATGCTGTTTCTGCTGCGCTTTTAACCTATCCACCGCTTATGGTTGCTGATATTCTATTATACAGCGCAGATCTCGTCCCGGTAGGAGAGGATCAAAAACAACATCTTGAACTGACACGTGACTTAGCTGAACGCTTTAATAAAAAGTACAATGATATTTTCACTATTCCGGAGGTTAGAATTCCTAAAGTTGGGGCCCGTATCATGTCGCTGCAGGATCCAACGAAAAAAATGAGTAAATCCGACCCCAATCAAAAAGGATTTATCTCAATGCTGGATGATGCAAAACAAATTGAAAAGAAAATCAAAAGTGCAGTAACGGATTCAGACGGAATCGTCAAATTTGATGTCGGGAATAAACCAGGAGTTTCAAATCTTCTCTCTATTTATTCCATCTTCTCAGGAAAGACAGTTACAGAATTAGAGGCTCAATACGATGGAAAAGGCTACGGAGCTTTCAAAGGTGACCTTGCTCAGGTCGTCATAGAAGCATTGACACCTATTCAAAGCAAATATAATGAATTAATGGAATCCAGTGAATTAGACGATATCCTTGACCGGGGAGCAGAAAAGGCAAGACTAGTTGCTAATAAAATGCTCAAAAAAATGGAAAATGCCATGGGCTTGGGCCGCAAACGCAGATAATAAAGATTTTGGGCAAACAAAGAAGGAGCGGAGAATGATTCTCTGCCCCTTTTTAATTCACTTTATGTCCATGCTCCATGTCCCATAACTTTTCAAAAAAAGGTTGTCCTTTGATTATATTTTCGCAAAAGCTTTCATGCTTACTGCCCCAGCCCCCTTTTGACTCTTCATACAGCTGCTCCCAGGCTTCCTCAAAGTCTAAATGCTGGATGACACGGTATAAATCAGGTCTCCACTCTGTATACCAGTATCTCACTTCAGCGACGTTCTTTGAAGAATATAATTGGTCAAGTGCCATAAATAGAAGCTGCTTCAGCTGTCTCTCTTTGCGTGTAAGTCCCCTCATCAGACCTGGCTGTGGAGAAAGTATGTGGAATTCCTTCATTTGGGTCTGACCAGGAGTAAAATCATAATGAATCGTTTCCTGATTATCCAGCATTTCAAAGGCCAGCTGTTCCTGGCGCGGAATGAGTCTGCTTTTTCGGATCGGAATTGTATATCCGATTGTATCGACTGCCGCTATTCCTTTGCCGTCAGACACAACGAAACAATAATCAAGCTGGCAACGCTCATGATTTTTTCGTAAAAACGCTTTTTGATAAATATCATCTAATAATTGCTTTGGAAGCTCTGCCAAGTCATTTTCTATGTAGTTAAAAAGAATAGGGTCTATTTTTAATAAAGGCACTTGGTCAAGCAATTCAACTCCATCATCTTTACGCCATTCATGAAAATGGCAGACATTATAGCCATTCTCTTCTCCTTCAAACCAGTTAACCCATACATCATGAAGATACAACATAAATTAACCCCTCGCTTCAACTAACTATTTGTCAATCAGTATAGGCAGATAAGTGTTAAATTATTCCTAAAAGTGCGCTTTCAACCATTTTTTATTTCGTTTAATTTTTCATAAAATAACCAAAGAGAATCTTATATTACAGGGGTTCTTATCGTATAAGAGACTTATAATAGCCGGATGCGATGCTCAAAACGGGGATACCATCTCTTCTGCCTTAATCGTGAAAGAATCGTGAATGCTCCATGTTTGGCTCTCCTTTTGATTCATTACTAGATGATATCCTAAAGCATATCCCAAGAGGGCCGGATACCTTCCCATACCATACAGCAGCCTGTCATGAAGGGGGCTGGTTCTATCAACGGTAAGACTTTTCTCGATATATTTTTTCCAATAATGAGACAGCTCTTCTTTTGAGTAAGATGACGTCCACTTTGCATTGTAGTTCTTGCCGCAATATTTTGTTACGGCAAATTCAGCCAGCCCCTCGATCACCATCGAATCGAGAAGGGTATACTCCTGCACCGGTTTACTTATCCTGTTCAGGCGGCATACATGATGGTACTCATGTACAATCAATGCCTCCAATTCCTTTTTATGCTTTATATCATTTAAAAAGAGTAACATTTTATCTTTAAAGGAAACTCCGGATTTGTCCGGGTCGGTATCGTTTATTAATCTATTTTTAGGAAAAATATAGACAGGAATATCGGGTCCATTCCAAATGTCGCGGTAGTGCTCGTAGATATTTCGGACCTTCGGCCATACCCCTTTCTTGACTAATTCTTTATAGGTTTCCTGCGCCATTCTGCCGGGACGATACATTCCAAAGCGGAGCAAATAGCGATAAAACCTTCCCGGGTCCTCCTCAGCAGATAATAATATTCTGCGGCATAATTTTTCCGGATGATAAAAATCTTTCTCCAGCCATTCATCTGTTCGTTTGATGCCCATCTGACCGCCTCCTCTCTTCTTAATTTATGAAATGAATAGAAACTTGTTAAAGCTGAGGATGAGCGGAAAAAAAAACAGGCTGCTTATTCGCAGCCCGTTTATCGGATTATTCATATTTTTTAAAGACAATAGTGGCGTTATGTCCGCCGAATCCAAGCGAATTACTCATAGCAGCTTTAATTTCCTGCTTTCTCGCCTGATTTGGAACATAATCCAGGTCACATTCTGGATCCGGTGTGACATAATTGATCGTCGGCGGAATAATTCCCTCTTGAATCGCCTTCACGGTGAAAATAGCTTCTACGCCGCCTGCAGCCCCTAATAAGTGACCTGTCATTGATTTAGTGGAACTGATTGCGAGCTTACCAGCATGGTCTGCAAACACTTCCTTAATCGCAGCTGTTTCAAATTTATCATTATAAGCCGTACTCGTTCCGTGTGCATTTACATAATCAATTTCGTTCGGTTCAAGACCTCCGTCCTTGATCGCCATTTTCATGGCACGTGCCCCGCCTTCTCCCGCTGGAGCCGGTGCTGTAATATGATAAGCATCACCTGTTGAACCGTAGCCAACGATTTCAGCATAGATTTTTGCCCCGCGCGCCAGCGCATGTTCTAAATCTTCAAGGACAACAATTCCGGCACCTTCGCCAAGAATAAATCCATCCCTGTCCGCATCGAATGGACGGCATGCTGTTTTTGGATCAGGGTTCGTACTTAAAGCCGTATTGGCACAAAAACCGGCTACAGACATTCTAGTAATAGGTGCTTCGGCGCCGCCGGTAACCATGGCAATCGCATCGCCCCGCTGAATAACTTTAAAAGCATCACCGATTGAATTTGTTCCAGTGGCACAGGCGGTAACCGTACATGAGTTAAAGCCTCTTGCCCCGAGTGTAATCGATACTTGACCTGCGGCCATATCTGGAATTAGCATTGGCACAAAAAAGGGGCTTACTCTGCGGTATCCTTTATTAAGAAATGTTTCAAATTGATTCTCGAAAGTTTCCATCCCGCCGATACCAGAGCCAATCCAAACACCGATTCGATCTGAGTTTTCTTCGGTAATTTCAAGATTAGCATCTTTTACCGCCATAATCGATGCAGCCACAGCAAATTGGGTAAAGCGGTCCATTTTCCGTGAATCTTTCTTCTCCATAAATAATGTCGGATCGAAATCCTCCACTTCCGCAGCTACTTTAGCCGGAAAATCGTCTGCGTTCACTCTTGTCAGCGGTCCGATTCCTGATACCCCATTAATCGCATTATTCCAGGTTGTTTCTGCATCCTTGCCAAGCGGTGTTACAGCCCCTATGCCTGTAACCACAACTCTTCGCTTTTCCATTCACGTACATCTCCTTATTTATAACCTATTTTTACTTTATATTGTTTAGATTAACGTCCCCAGCGCAGGGCAATCGCACCCCATGTCAATCCTCCGCCGAAGCCTACCATGACAATGACATCATCATCTTTGATTTTTCCGGCGTCAACCTCTTCTGCTAAAGCAATTGGAATCGAGGAGGAAGAGGTATTCCCATACTTCTTAATCGTTTTAGACATTTTTTCCTCCGGCAAACCTAACCGCTGGCGTGATGCTTCCATAATGCGGATATTAGCTTGATGCGGGATAAGGAAATCCACATCTTCCTTTTGTAATCCAGCTTTTTCAATCACATTAACAGAACTATCCGCCATTTGCCGAACGGCAAATTTAAATACTTCCCGACCATTCATGATGATATATTCATCCTGGTATAAATGCTTCGCTCCTGCGCCATTAGCACCCAGCTCAAACGATAAAATACCGCGGCCTTCTGATACTTTTCCCATGACAACAGCACCGGCGCCATCGCCGAACAGGACAGCTGTATTCCGATCTTTCCAGTCCGTAATTTTTGAAAGTTTTTCAACACCCACTACGAGCACATGATTATATGTTCCGCTTTCAATAAATTGCTTAGCCGTTACCATCCCATACATAAATCCGGCACAAGCTGCCCCTACATCCATTGCAGCAGCTCTTGTTGCACCTAAACGCTCCTGGATGATACAAGCAATCGATGGAAATGGGGTATCTGGTGTAACAGTAGCAACGATAATTAAATCAATATCTTCAGCAGTCAGATTTGCATTCTTTAGTGCTTTTACAGCGGCATCATAGGCCATATCAGATGATTTTGTTGCATCATCGGCAATTCTGCGCTCTTCAATACCCGTTCTAGAACGAATCCATTCATCACTCGTATCTACCATTTTTTCTAAATCAAAATTTGTTAATATTTTTTCGGGTAAAAATCTTCCAATTCCTAAAACACCTGCATTCATTGTTCCATCTCCTTTATCATACTTTCTATACATATAGGATATCTTATTCTTCCTTACTATTCCATTCTATTAGTAATTATTATGACTTGGTACCAATTCTAACAAATAAAGGAGTACCTTCGCAACATAATTTCCATATACCTTCACCTTCCTGTGTAAAAATCCATGAAACGTCCATTCCTTTTCACTCGATGCTTCATAGTTTAATAAGAGAAAAGTGCAGGGAGGTGCCGGCATGAAACAAGAAAACGAAAGCGATATGCAGCCCGTTCAACGTGACCATTTGACAGATTTCATGTTTGGAGGAACAAAAAATCGCAAAGAACACAGAAATGCTGATCATTCTGAAGCAGCTTCTTTCGCGCAAAGGAGACATTTGGCAGATGATTGGTTCATTGGACACAGGGGTCAAGAGGAGAAGAAAAAAGACAGGAAT
This sequence comes from Bacillus benzoevorans, assembly GCF_014207535.1. Classification (GTDB taxonomy): domain Bacteria; phylum Bacillota; class Bacilli; order Bacillales; family Cytobacillaceae; genus Bacillus_BD; species Bacillus_BD benzoevorans. The sequence goes on along the minus strand of NZ_JACHGK010000001.1, from coordinate 129,917 downwards.
AAATCCCATAACGGGGACATACCGTTTATCGAGTTATTAAATCAGGTTGATTTAGAAAAACTTAGCGGTAATATTGATACGCTCATGTCAACTGCGTCACAGTTTAAACCGCTCATAAAGCAAGTTACTCCATTGTTGAAGAAATGGATTAAATAATGACAAACTGCTGGCCCAAAATCAGCTTATATGGGTCAGCAGTTTGTTTCACTAGCTTGGTGCTAAAATTTCTTAAATAGAACACGAAATACTGCTGTTATTTTTTTCCCAATAATCGAAATAAATGTTCTCTTTGCTTCGAAATTCCTTTTTCAGGATCCATGCCGCCGACGTTTAATACGATAATATCCTCTTCCGCCTTCGTTAAAGGATTTACCATTGGCATAACTTGTTCTACTCCTGTTACTTTCTGCCAGTTGTGATGAATATTGCTTCTTACTACATATTTATTTATACCCGGTTTTTCAAAATGCCTCTCTATCACTTCAATCGCATCATCAATATAAACGGCATCTTCCGTCCATTCTCTTTCACTGACCACTAGCTCTTTTTCGGGAGCATACAATGATTGCTGCAAAGCAAATGATAATGGCTGCCACGGTCCGTATATGGCCGGCAAATAAAAAAAGGAAGATCTGCATTCCCTATCATCTGATTGGAGAAAGGTTTGCCGCTTCTCCATCCTTTCCCCGCCCATCTGTATTGGCAGCAGCGAAACCATGCTTGTCAATTTAATCCCCGCAAATTGTTTTTCCAAAGCGGATATAAGCTTCATTTCTTGCTTAGAATAGTAGCTGCTGTAATAATCTATAAACATATACGTACTTTCTAATCTTTCTTCTACAGCAAGAGCCGCTAAATCCATTTCTGTGAAGTTACTGTTTCTGCCAATTAAAAGGCTCTTTTCGGCAAAAAATATATCTGTATCGTCTGTCCCGAAATGCACACCCGTCACTTCTAATCCCTGCTCAAGAAACGTAAGACAGAGATGAAATCCTATATAATCATAAACACCGATAATAATCGCCTTGTCCATGAAAATCCTCCCCGAACACATAAAAATTCCAGATATACTATTCTATGCTGCGGGGAAAGTATTTATTTCTTCATTAAATATTCGAGTTCCTGCATCAAATATCCTCATGTGCTTTAAAAAAACGAATCATTTGCTGTGAAATTTGCTGTTTTTTCTCCGGGACCATGTAACACACTGAAAAGGGCTTTTTGGCATCTTCCCATTTTGCCGATAATTCATTTAAAAATCTTGACTGTTTGTAGCCCCGATTTCCAGCCAGTACATGAATAATTTTCATTGGCACAGCCGTACTGATACAAGGATAATCATCCGTTTCCTTAAGTTTGCTCATTAATTCCTGGACCTTCATTTCATAAGATTGTTCCAGTTCTTTTACCAGCCTTTTATAAAAAAACTTACGGTCCTTTTCAAGTTCCAAATGGTGTTTTAATGAAAATATCGGGTTGATAAGAAAACAAGAGCGAATCGATGATTTCATTTCCTCTAATAATTTGAGAGCGACTAATGCCCCCATTCCTTCTGCAATAATATGCACCTTTTCGTTTAATATTTCCATGCGCATAACATATTCATAAAGCCGTTTAGTCATTTTTGCGGCATTATCGCTTCCCCAATTTCTTCCAAATAGATTACTATAAAATATCGTATATCCTGCTTCGCGAAGATTGTTAATGAGGATCTTTTTCCCTTCATTCTGCAGCCAAAAGCTAGTATTCTCATCAACAAAATGTCTTTCATCCCCAATGATCAGGATACCGAAACCCTGGGGTTTTTCGGGATAATGAATGATGTTCCATTCGGTATCTAAACGAAAGTTCCGGCTCTTCATTGGCTCTCCCTCCTTGAATGAATTGAAATCATAACAGCACTTTCCCTAAAAAAATTTCTTCCTTCTATAAAAAATACTTATCATTAATTAATGTATGTGGACTTAGATAAAATGAATGGGAGCCTGCCTATATGGAAGATTCTGCTGATAAATTTTTACAGGGAATTTTTCGTACGGGCACGATAATGGCGAAAATTCGACAAAGCAAATTTGGGTAAAAGAATACTCAGCATTATCTGACTTAAGCAGAAAAGTGTTCAGAATAAGATTTATTATTTAAAGCTAATATGCTAAGATTAATAAGGATATTATAATGCGAGAGGTGAATTCAATGCGATTCTTTTGGGCTCTTTTCTGGACATTTCTTTTAGCGGCAATGCTTACATATGTTGTTGGTTCCATGTCAGGTATTGCGTTCAACTTAACAACAGCAGGCATCCTAACGGTTGTGGCTGTTATCGTGATCTTGCTTATTTCGGTCGTTCTGCCGGAAGATTCAAAAAGTGATCATGCTGCACACTAATGATGCAAGGTAAAAGGCTGACCCAGTCATAACGGGTCAGCCTTTTTATTTTCGTATGCCTGCTGTTAATGAATGGCAAGTGCAATTTTATCATTTTCGACGATAATGGTGACTTCCTGGTTATCACGAATTTCTCCTGCAATGATGGCACGTGCCAGCTTTGTCTCCACATTTTTTTGGATGAATCTTTTAAGCGGGCGTGCGCCGTATACCGGATCAAACCCATGCTGAGCGAGGTACTCCTTTGCTTCGTCATCAATCGCTAATTTAATCTGCTGCTCTTGTAATCTTGCCTGCAATTCTCTCATTAACTTGACTACGATATCTTTAATATTCTTTAAAGTTAATGGCTTGAAAAGAATGATCTCATCAACCCTGTTGAGAAACTCAGGCCGGAAGTGATTTCTTAGCTGCCCCAGGACCAGATCTCTTGTTTCAGGGTCGATCTCTTCCTCTCCCTCATGACGGTCAAGTAAAAATTGCGATCCGATATTGGATGTCATAATAATAACGGTATTTTTAAAATCCACAGTTCGTCCCTGCGAATCAGTTATCCGGCCGTCATCCAGCATTTGCAGCAAAATATTAAATACCTCTGGATGCGCTTTTTCAATTTCATCCAGGAGAATAACAGAATACGGCTTTCTTCTAACTGCTTCTGTCAATTGTCCGCCTTCTTCATATCCGACATACCCCGGCGGTGCCCCAATTAATCTTGAAACAGCATGCTTCTCCATATATTCAGACATATCGATACGAATGATTTGTTCTTCACTATCAAATAAGCTTTGCGCTAAGGTTTTCGCCAGTTCTGTTTTCCCCACTCCTGTAGGTCCAAGGAAAATGAAAGAACCAATCGGCCGGCGCGGATCCTTTATCCCGGCTCTTGCCCTTAAAACTGCATCTGACACAAGCCCGACAGCTTCATCCTGTCCGACTACCCGCTCATGTAAAATACTTTCAAGCCTGAGGAGCTTTTCTCTTTCCCCTTCAACAAGCTTGACTACCGGAATTCCAGTCCAGCGGGCCACAATGTCGGCAATCTCATCCTCCGTTACTTCTTCCCGCAGTAATCTTTCACCCTGGACCTGATTAATTTCCGCTTCCATTTGCTTTAATTCTTTCTCCAAAGCGGGAATCCGTCCGTGGCGCAGTTCGGCAGCTTTATTTAAATCATAATCATTTTCCGCCTTTTCCAATTCACGGCGTAATTTTTCCAGCAGCTCACGTTTTTCCTGCACCTTTTGAATGCCCTCTTTTTCCAGCTGCCATTTTGCTTTCATGGCATTGGCCTGCTCCCTTAAGTTGGCTAATTCCTTTTGCAACGATTGAAGTCTTTCTTTACTTGCATCATCTGTTTCCTTGGCAAGTGCAGCCTCTTCAATTTCAAGCTGCATCACTCTCCTCGTCACTTCATCCAGCTCGGAAGGCATTGAATCAATTTCAGTCCGAATCATCGCACAGGCCTCATCCATTAAATCAATCGCCTTATCCGGTAAAAAACGATCGGAAATATAACGATCGGAAAGTGTTGCTGCCGCTACCAATGCCCGGTCATGAATATTAACACCATGATGAATCTCAAAGCGTTCTTTCAGTCCCCTTAAAATTGAAATCGTATCCTCAACATCCGGTTCCTGCACAAGCACCTGCTGAAAGCGCCTTTCCAGCGCAGGGTCCTTTTCTATATATTTCCGGTATTCATCAAGTGTTGTCGCCCCGATACAATGAAGTTCACCGCGTGCCAGCATCGGTTTTAACATATTGCCAGCATCCATCGCACCTTCCGTTTTTCCGGCACCAACAATCGTGTGAATTTCATCAATAAATAGTAATATCTGTCCATTGCTTTTCTTCACTTCATGTAAGACTGCTTTTAATCTTTCTTCAAATTCACCGCGGAATTTGGCACCGGCTATTAAGGAACTCATATCAAGGGAAAAGATCGTTTTATCCTTTAGCCCCTCCGGTACATCTTTGCGGACAATCCGCCATGCCAACCCTTCAACAATAGCCGTTTTCCCTACACCCGGTTCCCCAATTAGGACAGGATTATTTTTCGTTTTTCTTGATAATATCCGAATTACGTGACGGATTTCACTATCTCTGCCAATCACAGGATCAATTTTTCCGGACCGTACCTCTGCCACCAAATCTCTGCCGTACTTTTTCAATGCCTCATAAGTACCTTCTGGATTTTGTGAAGTCACTCGTTGATTCCCCCTAATTTCTTGTACGCTTTTCAATAGGACTTGCAGATTTTGCCCTTTACTCATTAAATATCTGCCAAACTCAGACGGCAGCGAGACAGCCGCAAGAATAATGTGTTCAACCGAAAGGTACTCATCGGAAAAACGCTTCATAATGGTCTCTGATTCAGCCAAGATCCGCTGCAACTGACTAGTAATATAGAGCTTCCCCTTCTCTGCACCGCTGCCGGATACACGAGGTTTCTTCAGCAGAATCCGCTGCAGTTCATCCTTAATATCAGTAAGCTTTAGATTGGTTTTTCCAAGAATCGAGACCAGCAAACTGTCGCCATCTTCCAGCATCGAGAGAAATAAATGAACCTCATCGACTTCCTGGTGCTCTTCGCGTATAGCGATCGATTGAGCGTTCATAATCGCCTGCTGCACCTTTTCCGTCATTTGATTCATATCCATTTCAACCCCTCCTTTGACCTTCTTTGACCTTTAAATTTATTATACCCTCCTTTTATAAAAAATAAAAGCGAAACACTTCTTTAACAGACCTTCCATTGCAAGCAAAAGACCGCCCTTGTCCCGGGCGGCCGCAAAGTTTATTATGGTTTTCTTTGATATGTCCAGACACGATTATGATTAGAATTTTCCGGAAATACGTCTCCGGCTTTAAGCTTCAATCTTTGTGGATTGTTTACAGTGCTTCCTGTTTCACCAATCTCAGTGTAGATGCCGTTATTCGGTGCTTTCTGACCGGGCTTAAATTGACGATTTTGTCCCATACACTAAATCCCCCTTTGTCATTTATCCTTCTTATTATGCTCCAATTTACATGGTTCATGAGAGAAAAATGAAGACAGGAAGGTTGTGTGGAACATGGTATATAAAAACCCGCACTTCATAAGGAAAGTGCGGGTTTAAAGAGGCTCGAAGAGCCGCAAACGAAACCAATAAAACCCCTGCGTGCAAAACTCAGCCAACACAAGAGTGAAGCAAAGCTTCACGAACCCTCTAAGCCCCGCCATTCTAAACAAAAATCCCTTTAAGTTATTTTAGTACCTCTACTAATAATGCCTTTTGCGCATGCATTCTGTTGCCTGCTTCCTGGAAGATAACAGAATGGCTGCCGTCTATAATTTCAGCTGCTACTTCTTCACCGCGGTGTGCAGGTAAGCAATGAAGGAAAATATAGTCGTCTTTCGCATGCTTTGCAAGTTCTTCATTTACTTGATAGTTAGCAGCAAAGGCTTGGATACGGGCTTGACTTTCTTCTTCTTGTCCCATACTTGCCCATACATCTGTATAGATGATATCTGCATCGGTCACTGCTTCCACTGGATTCTCTGTGATCACAATGGTAGAGCCGCTTTCTTTTGCAAAACCTTCTGCTCTCTTCACTACTTCTTCATTTGGTTTATATCCATTTGGTGAAGAAATAGAAATATCCATTCCAACTTTCGCTGCTCCGATCATCAATGAGTGCGCCATATTATTTCCGTCACCAATATAAGCCATCTTTAATCCTTTTACTTTCCCTTTACATTCTTGAATGGTTAAAAGGTCAGCCAATACCTGGCATGGATGGAACATGTCTGTTAATCCGTTAATAACAGGAATCGATGCATACTTTGCCAGCTCTTCCACTTTTTCATGTTCAAAGGTACGAATCATAATTCCATCTAAGTATTCTGATAAAACCTGTGCTGTGTCAGAGATTGGTTCACCTCTGCCGATCTGTAAATCATTGCTGCTCAAGAACAAAGCATGTCCTCCTAATTGAAGCATACCTGTTTCAAATGAAACACGGGTTCTTGTAGAAGACTTTTCAAAGATCATACCAAGATTTTTCCCTTGTAATGGCTGGAATGCTATCCCTTTACGAAGAGCCTCTTTGATTTTCTTCGCATTTTCCAATAAGCCCAAAATTTCCGCTTCAGAAAAATCGGCCAACGTTAAAAAATCTTTTCCTTTTAGATTTAGCTCTACTAGATTGAGTTCTTTCTCAGTAGTTGTGATCATACTGCATCCACGTCCCTTTTTAGCAAATTATGCCATTCCTCAATAGAATGTACTGTAAAATCTTTAATTGTTAATGCGGTTAGAAAGGCGATTAGGCTTTCTTTTTCAGTAAACGTAATGACGCGATTTCTTGTCGCCAAAGAGCGGAAGTACTTCGCTTCATCCAGTCCGTTGGGATTGTAATAAGCTACTGTTTCCGAATCTGCCAATTCCTTCTCAGGATCCTCAGCCAAAACAAGCTGAACACCGGCTTTAGCGGCAAACTCATCCGCCTTTTCCAGATTATCCATTGTACTTACGAGAACGATATGCCCGGATTTTTTCTTTAATGAAACATGAAATGCTTTTCGTAATGCTTCTTCATATGACGCCGCAATTGAAATCCCTTCACCCGTTGAGCGCATTTCCGGACTGACTTTTGAATCAAGTCCTTTTAATGCATAGTTTGAAAACACAGGGAACTTGACACATACATACGGGATATGTGTGTCTAATTCAATTTCTTCCTTCGACAATGAATATTTCCCAAGCAATATTTTTGTCGCAAGCTGTACCAGAGGAACACCCGTTACTTTGCTTACAATTGGTACTGTACGGCTGGCGCGCGGATTGACCTCAAGAAGATAGACATCATCCCCATCAACAATATATTGAATATTCATGAGTCCTTTATAGGCTACTTTTTGGACAATCATTTCAGCAAATTGTTTCATCTTTATTTTAGCATTTTTTGTTAAGTTTGCCGCAGGTAAAATAGAAAGGCTGTCACCTGAGTGGACACCAGTCTTTTCCACATGCTCCATCATAGCTGGAACACAAATATTAGTACCGTCTGCTACTAAATCAAGTTCTGCTTCCGCTGCCTGCATAAATTGGTCGACAAGCACCGGATAAGGAATATCGCTATTTTGTAAGTATATGGATAAATCAGCTTCATCATTAATTCGCTCCATACCCTTTCCCCCAATCACGTATGATGGACGAATCAGGACAGGATAGCCAATCTGCTCCACTAATGAAACAATCTGCTCTGCATTATAGGCGATATCCCCTTGTATATGAGGAATATTTAAACTATCAAGCATTTGGTAAAACAAATTGCGATCTTCCAGCACATCAATCGTATGTGAATCCGTGCCAAGTAAAGTGATACCGTTTTCCTCTAACTGTTTTGCCAGATTAAGCGCTGTTTGTCCGCCCAGCTGAATAATTACCTCTGAAATTCCTTCTGTTTCAAGAATGTTTAAGATGGTTTCAAGGATTAAAGGTTCAAAATAAAGACGGTCAGCCGTTGCAAAATCTGTACTTACGGTTTCAGGATTATTATTAATTAAAATCGTTTCAACATTTTCCTGCTTCAAAGCGCGAACGCCATGCACGGAGCAATAATCAAATTCAATCCCCTGGCCGATTCGAATTGGGCCGCTCCCGATAATGGCTACTTTTCTTTTTGTGCTAGGAATCTGCTCATTTTCACCGAAATAGCTGGAGTAAAAATAATTCGATTTTGCTTCAAATTCTGCCGCGCAAGTATCAACCATTTTGTATACAGGAAGAATAGATAAATCCTTTCGTTTTTTGCGGACGTCGCTCTCTGCAACACTCCACACACTAGCGAGAAATTGGTCGCTGAAGCCTTTTTCCTTCCATTCCTGCAACTGTTCTTTTGTCACAGTGTTGAGACTTGCATTTAATATCTCCTGCTCCTGTGCAACCATTCCTTTAAAGCAATGAAGGAAATATAAATCAATTCCCGTTTGGACATGCAGCTCTTCGATCGTTACTCCTCTTCTCAGCAGCTCAAAAAGAATAAAGAAGCGCTCATCTGTCTGCTGGAGTAATTTCGTCCCCAAATCTTCCAGACTCATTTCATGCAGCGCTGGGAGCTGCAAGTCATTCACTTTCACCTCGAGGGAATGAATGGCTTTCAATAATGAACGCTCTAAATTCCGGTCGATTCCCATGACTTCACCAGTTGCCTTCATTTGTGTACCAAGTTTCCGTTCAAGGGATGGGAATTTATCAAAAGGCCATTTTGGTATTTTTGCCACTACATAATCGAGAGCAGGCTCAAAGCTGGCAAACGTATCTCCTGTCACAGGATTAATGATTTCATTCAGTAAATAACCTGTTGATAATTTTGCTGCCATCCGGGCAATGGGATAACCTGTTGCCTTTGATGCCAGTGCCGATGAACGGCTGACCCGCGGGTTTACTTCAATTAAATAATAATTTTTACTTTTCGGATCAAGGGCAAATTGAATGTTGCAGCCGCCGATAATTTCAAGGGCAGAAATTATTTTAATGGATGCCGAACGGAGCATTTGATATTCTTCATCCGTTAAGGTTTGGGATGGGGCAACAACGATTGAATCACCAGTGTGTATCCCGACTGGATCAATGTTCTCCATATTACAAATCGTAATACAAGTGTTGTTTGCATCTCTCATTACTTCATATTCAATCTCTTTATATCCTGCAATGCTTTTTTCAATTAAACACTGGTGAATGGCACTTTCCTTTAATCCGCTCGTCACTAATTTTTGCAGTTCTTCCATTGTGTCCGCAATACCGCCGCCCGTTCCGCCTAATGTATAGGCCGGGCGCACAATAATCGGAAAGCCGATTTCTTTCGCGAAGCTTTTAGCCTCCTCCATTGTGTGAACGATTGTACTTTCAGGAACAGGTTCATTTAGTTCATACATTAATTGACGAAAGGCTTCCCGATCCTCTCCCCTTTTAATGGATTCAATCGAACTACCGAGAAGTTTGACACCGTATTTGTTTAGAATGCCCTTTTCGCTTAATTCAAAAGCTAAGTTTAAACCTGTTTGTCCTCCTAGTGTTGCCAGAAGGCCATCAGGTTTTTCCTTTGCAATGATTTTCTTCAAAACATCTGAGGTTAGCGGTTCAAAATATATGCGATCAGCAAAGCTGTGATCCGTCATGATCGTTGCTGGATTATCGTTCACTAAAATGACTTCATAACCATCTTCTTTTAATGCCATGCAGGCTTGAGTTCCTGCATAGTCAAATTCAGCTGCCTGGCCGATGACAATCGGCCCGGAGCCGATAACAAGGATAGAATGGATGGTTGTATCTTTAGGCATATGCAATTACTCTCCCGTTGTTATCTTTTACTGTTTCTATAAATTCATCAAAAATATAATCACTTTCACCTGGTCCTGGGTGTGCTTCCGGATGGAATTGAACCGTCTGCAGTGAATACACATTGTGTTCCAGACCTTCAATGGATTGATCATGAAGATTGGTGAATCGCACACTCAGTCCTGTCCCCTTCAGGCTATTTTGTTCTACAACATAGCTATGGTTTTGCGAGGTCATAAATACTCTGCCTGATTGCAAGTCTGTTACAGGATGATTGGCCCCGCGGTGTCCGAATGTTAACTTTTTCGTGTTTGCTCCGAGAGCCAACGATGCAAGTTGATGTCCAAGGCAAATCCCCAGTGTCGGATAGTGCCTGATTAACTTTTTAACTGTCGGCAATTCTGCCATCAAGTCTTTTGGATCCCCAGGTCCATTAGATAGAAGAATGCCATCAGGCTTTAAATGCTGAATCTCATCAAAAGACATTCCGTTTGGTACAACAGTTACTTTACAGCCGCGCTTGACTAAACTTTTTATAATGGAGTGTTTCGTTCCATAATCGACTAATACAATATGATGATCTCCGTCACCGTAGCTCTGTGGTCTTAAAGATGCCACCTTGCTTACCTTTATATCCTGCAAAAGTTCGATTTGCTGTTCCTTCTCCATTATTTGATTGGTCATCACTGCCGGCATTGAACCATCGTTGCGGATTTTTTTCACAACTGCCCGGGTATCAATATGGCCAAGCATTGGAATGCCCCATTTTTGCAAATAATCGACTAATGTAAATTTCGCTTCATAATGGTAGGCTGTTTGTTTTGCTTCATACACGATTACCCCGGCAACGTGCGGTTTTTCACTTTCAAAGTTGACTTCATTTATTCCATAATTACCTATTAAAGGATAGGTGAAGACAATAATTTGATCTTTATAGGAAGGGTCCGTTAATACCTCTTGATAGCCTGTCATCCCAGTAAAAAATACAATTTCACCCTTAACTTCTCCGTTAGGTGCATCCGTTAACCACTTGCCGTGAAAACAATCACCGCTTTTCAGCTGTAAATAGCCTTTCATCCCCTACACCCCATTGCATGTTGAATTGTATATTTATTGTACTAAACTAATATTTATGCAGTCAACTGAAAAATTATACAGCCTAATAAATTAGGCTGTTTTCACCTTTTCCTTTAAGATATTGGCAATGATTTCAACGGCCTGCTGCAGCTCATCTTCCGTGACCGTTAACGGCGGAAGCAGTCTTATCACTTGCTCTCCTGCTGAAAGGGCAATAAAACCAGCAGCTCTTAAATCGGCAAGAATAGGTGCAGCACTTTGATTGATTTCAATTCCAATCATCAAACCAAGGCCTCTAATTTCATTGACGATAGAAAGCGATTGTAAATTTTCCTTCAGACAGCTCTTTAAGAAATCAGCCTTTTGATTAACATTCGCTAAAAATTCCTCATTAAAAATGATATCCATCGTCGCAATAGCAGCTGAAACTGCTAGTGGATTCCCTCCGAAAGTTGTACCATGGGACCCTGGTCCGAAAAACTCCTTTAAGCTTTCTTTCCCAATAATCGCCCCGATTGGAAAACCACTGCCCAAACCTTTTGCAGTAGAAACAATATCCGGATTCAATCCATAATGCTGGAATGCAAATGGTTTACCAGTACGTCCATTCCCCGTTTGAACCTCATCAATAACGAAAAGAGCACCATGCTTTTTGCATAGGTTTTCAACACCCTTTAAAAAGTCAGAATCAGCCGGATGCAGTCCGCCTTCACCCTGTATGACCTCAAGCATTACAGCTGCGACCTCATTACTCATTTCTGCTTCTAAACCTTTCAAGTCGTTAAAAGGAACATAGGTAAAGGTTTCAAGCATTGGACCATAACCTGTTTTTATTTTATCCTGTCCAGTTGCAGACATGGTTGCATACGTACGTCCATGAAAAGATTGGAAAAAGGTAATGATCTTTTTTCGTCCTGTTGCTTTTCTTGCAAGCTTGATCGCTGCTTCATTCGCCTCTGCACCGCTGTTGGCAAAGAATACTAGGTCCAATCCAGCTGCTTTTGCTAACTTTTCAGCAGCTGTCTCTTGAATTCCAACAGGAAATAAATTGGAAACATGCCAGAACTTTTTCAATTGCGCTTGGACAGCCTCTTCAACAGCTGCGGGACGGTGTCCAAGATTACATACCCCGATACCGGATGTAAAATCTAAATACTTCTTACCGTCTTTTCCATATAAATAACTGCCTTCAGCCCGCTCAGGCTCCACTTCCCATCTTGCATATGTTGGGAACAGATTACTCATTGTTTTTCATCTCTTTTCCAATAATATTCGTACCCTTCCATTCCGTTCCGGTAAAAAAGGAAGTTTTTCCCGATACAATCATGACACTTTCAAGACCTTTGTCAAGTGCAGACAGGGCTGATGTTACCTTTGGAATCATCCCACCGTATATGGTACCGTCCTCCAGATAGACTTCAACCTCTGCTTTGGTCATTTGCGGAACCACTTCACCATTTACCATGATCCCTGGCACATCCGTTACAAAGATGCAAGTTTCAGCTGCTACAGCGCCTGCTACTGCAGCAGCAGCATAGTCAGCATTGATATTCAGTTTCTGTCCTTCCTCATTGACAGCGATAGGGGTAATAACGGGAATAAAACCCTCTTCCATAAGGATAGAAATCACCTTATCATTCACAGCAGTAATTTCTCCGACAAATCCTAAAGCAGCTTCATCGATCAGCTTGCCCTGCAAACAACCGCCGTCACTGCCATTTAATCCGACGGCATGAAGACCATTTTCCGTTAGTTTTCCAACCAGCTTCCGGTTTGTTTGCCCGGAGAGGACTAACTCAACAATTTCAAGCGTTTCTTTTGTTGTTTTTCGTAATCCGTTATGGAATTCCGGTTCAACCTGATACAGGGAAAGCATTTTATTGATATCAGGACCGCCGCCATGAACGAATATCAATTGGTATTCACTCGCTTGCAATTCCTTCAAAGAATTAAAAAAGTCGGGAGTCAGCTCATCAAGAACGCTGCCCCCGCATTTGATTAATATTTTTTTCATTGTGCTCATCTCTCTTATTATGTTCGGTAGCTTGCGTTGATTTTTATATAATCATAGGATAAATCGCAGCCCCATGCTTTTCCTGATGCATCGCCATTGTGTAAATCGACAAATATTTGGACAAAATCCCCTTTGAGATATTCCAATGCCTCTTCCTCTGAAAAAGCAGCTGGTTCACTGTTTTTCAACATCACGATTGGACCAATGGCAATATCAACTGCAGCCGGATTGATTGCGCCTTTCGTCTGACCGATTGAGCTGATGATTCTTCCCCAGTTTGCATCGGCACCGTAAACCGCCGTTTTGACTAAACTTGAACCTACTATTTGTTTCGCCATCATTCTTGCATCTAGGGAATCTTGCGCGCCTCGTACTTCCACTTCAATCAGCTTCGTTGCGCCTTCTCCGTCTTTAGCGATTTGTTTCGCCAGGCTCTCACTTGTTTTTGTTAGGAGTTCCATAAATACGTCCCATTCCGGATGAGCCGCATTCAATGTTTTATTTTCAGCCATACCATTTGCTAAGACTATTACCGTATCATTTGTAGATGTATCTCCATCAACCGTGATTTGATTAAATGATTTTTCCGTTACATTTCTTAATGCCAGCTGTAAGGCCGCCTGATCAACCAAGGCATCTGTCGTGATATACCCCAGCATCGTTGCCATATTCGGATGAATCATCCCCGATCCTTTGCATGTACCGCCCATTGTTACCGTCTTTCCATCGATAACTGCAGAATAACAGCATGTTTTCATGACTGTGTCTGTTGTTAAGATGGCATGCTGAAAATCAGCCGCAGCCGCAGCAGAAGAGCCGGGATTCAATTGTTCAATTCCTTTTGTGATTTTTTCCATAGGCAGGTTCACCCCAATAACTCCTGTAGAAGCTACTGCAACAAGATGTTCCTGCAGGGAGAATTTATCTGCAACCATCTTTCTTGTTTCATAGGCATCCTTAAGTCCCTGTTCACCAGTGCATGCATTGGCACAGCCGCTATTCACAACGACAGCCTGAATACGACCTTCTTTCGCAATACTTTCTTGCGTAACTTTTAAAGGGGCCGCCTGGAATTGATTCGTTGTATAAACAGCTGCACAAACGGCCGGTACTTCACTCACGATCAAGCCGATATCTTTTTTGTTTCCTTTAATTCCGGCCTCGACTCCGGCAGCCTTGAAACCTTTCGGCGATAAAAAGCTGCCATCTGTAACTTCCCTTACTTCCTTTGTATTTGATAGTGCATGCACTGATGGTTCCTCCCTTTAACATCTATCTTTCATTGCCTAAAGCAATCATGACTATTTTGCGGCATATAATCATTTTTATTATGGATACATTGGGATGAAATCAATTCCTGTTGTTTCATCCAATCCGTACATAATATTTGCATTTTGAACCGCCTGACCGGCAGCCCCTTTCATTAAATTGTCGATCACCGAAACAATGGTTAATCTGCCCGTCCTTACATCTAGATGCAAACCAATATCACAGTAATTCGATCCGCTCACACCCTTAATCGATGGGTAGTGTCCTTCCGGATAAACACGGACAAATGGAGCATTTTGATAATGTTCCTGATAAAGTTGATTCAACTGCGCAATGTTGAGCTCTTTTTGCAGCTGCACATAAATCGTGGCCATAATCCCTCTGGAAATTGGCAGTAAATGTGTGGAAAAAGTGATTGGCTTAATATCTTCATTCCACTCCATGAGCTGCTGCTCTATTTCAGGAATATGCTGATGTTCGTTTACTTTATATATTTGAAAATTTTCGCTCATTTCTGCGTACATATTCATTCTTGTCGGTTTTCGGCCTGCACCGGATGTTCCTGACTTTGCATCTACAATAATCGCTGCCGGATTGATTAGTTTTTCCTTTACGACAGGCGCTAATCCTAAGAGTGCAGAAGTTGCATAACATCCAGGATTGGAGATCCAATCTGCGCCGGCAATCTGCTCGCGGTTCCATTCGCTTAATCCGTAAACTGCTTTATCAATAGCATGCTGTGGTGCCGCTTCACGTTTATACCATTTCACATAATCATCTTGATTCTTTAAACGTAAATCACCTGATAAATCAATAACCTTAATATCCATCCCGGCAAATTGGGCAGCAAGTTGACCTGAAACACCTGATGGAGTTGCAAGAAAAACAAGATCTGCCTCTGCGGCAATTTTTTCCGGCTCAATTGTCTCCAGTGTTTGATTATTTAATTGATATAAATGGGGATATTCTTCCCAAATCGGTGCTTCGCCTCTTGACGAGTGGATGGATTGAATATGAAATACAGAATGCCTTTGTAATATCCTAAGCAGTTCAACACCACCATATCCTGTTGTACCTATAACTGCAACCTTCATTTCCTTCCACCTCCGTAAAAACTTCTATTGAATATTTACTCATTATATTTAATAAATATAACTTATGCTCCTACTATTATAAAAACTAAGTATTATAAAATCAATCTTTTTTTCATTGTAACCTTATAAAATCACCGTGAAAAAGAAACCTCGAAGCAGTGGTCATTTGCCTCCTTTAATACTTTACAGATATAACACTATAGTGATAGTATTATTTTACATATTAATTTTCCCCTTATTATATTATATAATAACACGTATCACTCTTTTGTTTTACCAATATAACAATGGGTGGTTTATTAACCATAGAAGAGGTGAGCATGTCATGATCACTTTATCCAATATTTCAAATGGTCTTTCCCAAATTCTTCAGTCTGTTCACCATATTCGTCAAATCGAAAGAGGTACTTACCTATATCAAGAAGGACTGGCAGCATCTGAATTATATATTATTCAAAGCGGGATGATTCAAGTAAGTAAAATGGTGGAAGACGGGCGGGAACTCACTATTCGCTTGTGTTCTTCAGGGGACTTGGTCGGAGAACTGTCCTTATTCCAGCCGGCTGCAAAATATATGCTTAATGCGAAGGTTATTGAAGGCGGCACAGTTGCCGTACTCTTCAAAGAAGAGTTGGAACAAAAACTTGAAGAGGACAGCGAATTAGCGCTCGAATTTATGAAATGGCTGAATTTACAGCATAGAAAATCACAAACAAAATTTCGCGATTTAGTCCTTCACGGCAAAAAAGGGGCGCTGTATTCTACGCTGATTCGTCTGGCAAACAGCTATGGTTTAGAAAACCCTGAAGGCATTCTCATAAATTTACCTTTGACTAACCAAGAGCTGGCTAACTTTTGTGGAACTTCCCGTGAAGTTGTCAATCGGCTGTTAAGCGACTTACGCAAGCAAAATGCTCTTTCAGTTAAAAAAGGGATCATTACGATTCACGATATGGAATACTTGAAAACTGAAATCAACTGTGAAAACTGCCCCATTGATATATGTAATATTAACTAAGAAAAGCGGAAGCGCTGGAGCTGGACAATAATAAAACGGTTTGGTCTTTTTGACCAAACCGTTTTATTATTTGCTTCCCTATACCACGGTTAGAAGCCCTGTCAGTATCAGGATAAAAAATATCGCAGCGTTTACAATTTCGATAATACCTATTTTTTTTATGCTATAGGACTTACCATAAAGATAAAATGCTCTAATGAGACTCGGTAAAAGGGCTGCTGCAGCAATCCATTGACGGTCGGCAAGCAAGATGAGCGGAACAAGAACATGATAAGAAAAGGAAATCCATTTGTATACTTCGCTTTTTTTCTCCCTGATCATCGTTTTCACATAAAAAGTACAGCCGGCAAAAAACAAGAAATTTAACATAAATAATTTTATGTCAATCTCTTCTATACCGCCTTTTGCTAAATAGCTGCTAGCCAAACCTGTAATCGAAAATATGAAGATGGCCAGAAAATCATTCATCAGCGCCCGATCGTTATTGGTATAGGAAAAGTAAATATTTAATGAAAATAACGGCAGCATCAATAATCCAAACCAAATAATGCTCGGTCTTGCGAACAGCGGAATCAACAGCAGCAACAGCCCTGGAACCATATAAAATAACGTCCATTTCGTGTGAAAAGGGACTTTCTTTCCCTTGAAAATCAGGAGAAATGGATATGTTCCCAGATACATGAGTGTCCAGCCAATAAAGAAGGGGATATGCTGCCACATAAATTCAGACGCAGCAACACCTAACCAATAGGGGATAATCAGCATAGCCCAAGCTCCATGCTGTTTTGGCAAAAAAAGTTTCATGACTTTCACTCCTGACATGACAATGCTCCCTATTAATGTAGCCTTTTAAGACAATTCTGTCTATCGTAACTATAGCAAATTCTGTTTTTAAAAAAAGTGAAACATATCACATTTCAGTTCATAACTTCTTTTATATAGCTCTGTTAAACTTGGTTGTTGATTTCCGTTCCAAGCACTTCGCTTTCCGCTCATCTACGCCTGAGCCTCCTCGCCACTTCGTGCCTGCGGGGTCTCGTCTGTCTCGCTGTTCCCGCAGGACATTGAATAAGCTTCCTTGAATCCGCCCACGCACGATGAAAATGCGCTAGCATTTTCGGAGGAGTCTTCGTGCCTTCCACTCCAATCAACAAAGTCCTCCAAAATCAACATTGACTTTTAACACAGCCTTTATATAAAAAAACCGCTCGATGGATGCGGAGGTTTTACTCATGGCTTATTTTTACACTTTGCTTCCGATAATGGAATAATGGGTGCAGCATATAATTAATGTATTTCGTAAAAGAAAGCATTAATAAACAGGTTAACACTAAGATAATATGCATACGTGAGAGGACAGAGAGATTGGAAATCAGTTCCATATCAGGGTTAAGTGAGACAACACTTACCAACCACTGGAATAAATGGATTGAATCCTTGTCAAATCCATAAAATAAAAGGATGGCGATTCCTGACGCTATACTTAGAAGCATTAATCCTTTTACAGTTTTTCTAAATGCATTGCTTTTACGGTTCAACTCATTATTATTCTGAAACAATTCTGTCGTATCGCAATTCCATACAATCCCCATTGCAAAAATTACCACGACCATATAAGGATAAATCATCCATAGGAGCATTTGAAAAATCCCCAATTGAGCTCACCCCAGTCCCCATAAAATTTATAACATTCCCTTATTTTCATAGTACTATAGGACATTATAAAAAACAGTGACTAAAGTTACATTTTCGACAATTTTGTGAAAATTTTTTAACTTTTTTTCGACATTTACTACACTTGTGCTCATGTTCACTTTTTTATCACTTGACTCATGATATAATTGAGCACCCAAGCAATGGATGCAGGGTCGTTACGATGAAACACAGGGAATAAATTAACTACCTCTTCTGGTTCCTGATTTTGATAAATAACAGCAATAATATTCTTCAAATCGCTAAGCAGATGAACATCATTTCTATCGCGCAAAAATACTAACTTTGGAAAGTGCTCGTGCTTATGGCCTTCAATTAAAATGAGTTCAGGACGTAAGAGAGTCAATAAATTTATTTCTTCTTCTAACGTCCAGGCAATATTTTCTGTCTGCAGCAGCAGTCTGCCTCCTCCTTCTACAAGGGAAGCAGCGGCCCCTGAAGCAATGTGGCATGCTGAATCGGCATCTTCCACAACATTCGGCTTCCCTCCATGCCCATGATGTTTGAGGGTAACCGTTCTCACATTTTGCCTTGCTAATATGGTTAAGAGCTTATTTAAATAGGTGGTCTTACCGCTATTCTGATATCCCGTAATTTGGAATATGAACGGTTTATCCATATTTGATCAAATCCCTTCATTTTCGATCATAATCTGTGATGCACATCACCACAATATCCTCGTAAAACCGATATTCTTGATTTATGAGATTGATTATCACTAATTATGGGGGTACAAAAATGACATTACCATTTTCTAATACAACAACAGTTCGAGATATTGTCAATCAAATACCAAAAACAAGTGACGTGTTTAAAAAATACCGCATTGACTTTTGCTGCGGAGGAAACACTCCATTAGATACCGCAGTATCCCAAAGCTCCGTCAGCCTCGATGTATTAATGCATGAGCTGGCTGATGTGTATGAAAAGCACGAACAAAGTGATGACATGAAGGTTTGGCTTAACAGTTCATCTGAAGAAATCATCGACCATATCATTCATCATTATCACCTGCCGCTAAGGGAGGAATTAAACGCTTTAAGTCCTTATGTAACAAAGATTGCCCGCGTGCATGGTGAAAGACACCCTGAGCTTTTGAAAGTCCATGAACTTTTTTATGAATTAAAGAAAGACCTGACCGAACACACTCTGAAAGAGGAAGCAGAGAGCTTTCCACATATTTTAACACTGGAAAAGAATCCTGACGCGGAAAACCGCGCTGAAATTATTGAAGCCATCAAGGAACTTGAAAAAGAACATGATTTCGCTGGTACCATTCTAAAACAACTGCGATATATTACGGCTGATTATAACCTGCCACACGACGCTTGCGGAACATATACATTAGTTTTCAGACGTCTCGAAGCACTTGAGTCAGATACATTTATGCATGTTCACCTGGAAAATAACATCTTATTCCCAAGATATTTTTAATAGAAAGAAAAATGAACGCTGATTTATAGTGGAGCTGCTCCTTATAAGTCAGCGTTTCTTTTCATTTAAAATAAAAAACCCCTTTTCAGGGACTTTTTATTTTAACCGCCAATATACGACATCTCAATTTTTTTCCTTTGCCGGGCGGTTTCGGCTGTTCTTTCTTCAGAATACCGGTCTGTTCTTCCATTCCAAATTTCAATAATCCTCGCTCTGATTTCCTCGTCACTGGCACCATTCCGCATAAAATCACGAATGTCGTACCCGTTGCCATTAAACAGGCAGGTATAAATCTGGCCGTTCGCCGAAAGACGGGATCTGGTACAGGTAGAACAGAAGGCTTCGGATACAGAGGTAATAAACCCAACTTCCACCCCATTATCCGTATAGATATAGCGTTTAGCCACTTCTCCGTAATAATTCGGATTAGCAGGCTGCATATCAAAATGACTTTTGAGAATTTGATATATTTCCTTTTTCGTAATGACATCATCCATTTTCCAGCCATTTGTGCTGCCAACATCCATAAATTCAATAAAGCGCAGATGAAGTCCATGGTCTTTACAGAACTGAGCCATTGGAATAATTTCATGATCATTCAGGCCCTTTTTAACTACCATATTAATTTTTATTTCTAAACCAGCTTTTTTTGCAGCCATGATCCCTTTCAAAACAGGCTTAGTCCCAACCTGACGACCGTTAATCTCGCCGAATAATGCATCATTTAATGTATCAAGACTGATATTGACCCGTTTTAAACCGGCAGCCTTCAGTTCCTTGGCATATTTTGGCAGATAGACCCCGTTGGTTGTTAAACCGATATCCTTTACCCCTTCAATTGAAGCGATCTTTTTCACCAAAATATGGACATCATTACGCAGCAAAGGCTCCCCTCCAGTAAGGCGAATCTTTTCTACACCTAATCCAACGAAAATAGTCGCAATCCGTTCTATTTCTTCGAAAGATAACAACTCACTTTTAGGTAAAAAAGCAAAATCGGGACCAAACAAATCAGCCGGCATACAATACTGACAACGGAAGTTGCAGCGGTCGATGATTGAAATACGCAGATCTCTTAACGGTCGATTTAATGTATCGGTAACCTTTTTTATTTGCATGTGTATCAACCCCTTTAAAAGAGTGCCATACCCTATATTATCAGCGATTTTGTTTTTTTTATGTTACTTTTATCACAATACCCCTATAGTGCTTTCACATTTATGGCATTCATCCTGTGTCCCTTTGATACATTTTCTTATAAAAGGAGGCTGTGTTTTTTTCCAAAAAGGCAAAAACACAGCCGTATCAGTAAGGATTATGATTTAAACTTTTTTTCTCAGTGCTTTCGGTATATAGACACAAAACGGTTCGCTTTCTAGATAATCACCGGTCATTGCATAGGCGCGTGACCTTGAACCGCCGCACACATTTCTGAATTCGCAGACACCGCATTTCCCTTTATATTTATCAGGATTACGTAAATCCTGCAAAATAGGAGATTCTCGATAAATTTCAGAAAGCGTTTTTTCCCGGACATTGCCCACTTTTATTGGAAGCAGACCGCTTGGATATACCTCTCCAATATGAGAAATAAAGATAAAGCCATTGCCATCATTAACACCCTTCGGTGCCCTGCCAAGACCGTCAATGGAACCGGTCATTCCTTTCTCAGTTAAAGCGTCTAAATATTGGATTTCATCTTTCTGTTGTTTCATTTCCTTCTTTTTCTGCTGAATGACAACACGGCGGTAATGCTGCGCGGCTGTTGTTTTAATATCAAACGGGACCCTTTTACTTAATTGATATAACCATTGAAATACTCTCTCATGCTCAACTGGAGAAATCATATCCTTTTCCAGCCCTCTTCCTGTAGGTACAAGGAAAAAGACACTCCACAGGACACAGCCCAATTCTTCCACTAATGACGCCATTTCATCTAAATACTCCAGATTATAACGGGAAATCGTCGTATTAATTTGAATGGGAATTTCTAATTCATGTAAATACTTGATCCGTTCCATCGTCAAAGCAAATGAACCTTCTGTTCCACGGAAATGATCATGGATTTGTGCATTATGTCCGTCAAGACTGAAAGCCCACCGTGACAGACCCACTTCTTTTGCTTTTTCAATCGCTTCCTTTGTTACATTAGGTGTTGCACTAGGCGTCATTGATACACGGACACCCTTTTGTACAGCGTAGGAGGCAATATCAAAAACATCTTCCCTCATTAAAGGATCCCCGCCGGTAAATACCAGCAATGGGTTATTCATATCATATATTTGATCAACTAATTTTTTTCCTTCTGCAAAGGTTAGCTCCCTTGGATCTCTCGAGAGCTGTGCTTCTGCACGGCAATGTAAACAATGCAGCTGGCACGCTCTAGTTAATTCCCATATCACAATAAATGGATCTTTATTAAAATCCCGATTAAACATATCTGCTTCCCTCCGATCGTTCACGGTAAAAATAACGAATACTATACCACTTATAAATTATAATGGATGAAAACCGTGAACAAAGTGAGGCAACTCACAGATTATCATTATCATTCGGTACAATAATTCACTTGATTCCGAGTGCTATTTTTGCATAGCGGGACATCATATCTTTTGACCATGGCGGATTCCAGACAATATTCACCATCGTATCCTTCACTTCCGGAATATCGCTGACTGCATTTTTCACTTGGTCAACAATCATACCGGCAAGCGGGCATCCCATTGAAGTTAACGTCATGTCAACGGTCAAAACCCCCTCGTCATTCAATTTCAGATCATATACTAATCCTAAATTGACGATATCAATCCCAATCTCAGGGTCTACTACTAATTCTAAAGCCCCTAATATATTTTCCTTTAAGGCTTCATCCATTCTATTCATCTCCCCGAAAATAAATACTGAACTTACTTCAGCTTAACCCAAAATATTCAAAAATCCACCGTGGCAGCCATGTTGCTTTTTACACTAGGAATGTATCAAACCAATCGACCGTTTTGAGTAAACCTTCCCTGCTGACTTTATGACCTGATTTATCATCAATAATAAAGTGCAATTTTTCCGGTGTTTTTTTGTAAAGAGGTTTAACTTTTTCATAAAAATCATACGTATAAGAAAATGGGACAATATGATCCTGCTTGCCGTGCCAAAATAATAATGGGCGGTTATCAAGAGATTCAGGATGCTTACTTAAATCAACCGGCTTTAGCTTTTCAAGCATGGCATTTATTTCTTCTTGCTGAATCGGGAGTTTAATCCCTTGTTGTTTCAGCATTTCCAGCTGCCAGAGGGCATATTTTTCATATTGCGGCATCCCCATTAAACTCACAGCAGCTTTTATCCACTGATACCGTGTCAGTGACCCAAGCGTAACCATACCGCCCATTGAGGTTCCAACAAGCCCGATTCGATTTGCATCAATTAGATTTGCACTGTCAAAATACTGGCGCAGGATATCCAGTTCATCAATCGTCTGAAGCACTATATTCCAAAAGTTAAGCGCTATTTCTTCTGTTTTCAGCCCTTCCGCATGTCTTTCACCATGATATGCCGCCTCCGGAAGAACCACACGAAACCCCTTTTCTGCAAGCAAATAAGCGTAATGCAGATTATGCTCTTTAGCACTTGTAAAGCCATGCACAAACATGACAAATGGAAGCTTGTCATAAAGAAGCTCCCTATTTACTATATGTAAAACAGGGATCTGTTCGACACACCTATTTTCAACAATAATCACAGTCTAAATCCTCCGTTCTTTTGAAAAAATAATATAATTTTACAATCCAAAAGCAGAAGGTTAACAATATCCTGCTAAGATAAACATATTTCGTAGTAAAACATTATATCATGGTTCAAAAAATATAGCTTTTTCTAACCATCACAGTTCCAAGTGTAACATGTGGACAATTCAATTCCAAAAAGATTAAACTAATAAGACTAGCGGAAGTTGTTTAAAGTTTAGGCTTTACGATTATGATGCAGCTGCATTATTGGAGGGAGAGTCATATGGATAAACATTTAATTGCGCTCGACTTAGATGGAACGTTATTAAAGGATGATAAAACCATTTCCGATAAAACAAAAAAAGTGATCAGCAAAGCAAAAGAACAAGGACACATCGTCATGATCGCAACCGGTCGTCCATTTCGCTCCTCAGAAATGTACTACCGCGAGCTAAATTTAGATACACCGATTGTGAATTTTAACGGTGCATTCGTTCATCATCCAAAGGATCACAGCTGGGGATTTTACCACTCTCCACTTGAAATATCTGTAGCCAAGGATATTGTGGATGCCTGTAATTCATTTCAATTTTACAATATTATTGCCGAAGTCATTGACGATGTTTACCTTCACTACCATGATGAAAAACTGCTTGATTTGTTGAGCTTTGGTGATCCTCATATCACAACCGGCGATTTGCGTAAATTTCTAAATGCCTCCCCAACCAGCATGCTCATTCACTCTGAGGAGAATCAAGTGAAGAAAATACGCCGTTATTTAGCTGATGTCCATGCAGAGGTAATTGAACAACGCAGCTGGGGTGCACCTTTTCCAGTAATCGAAATCATTAAACGAGGACTGAATAAAGCAGTGGGGATCAAGCATACCTCAGAATATTTTAATATTCCTCCTTCGAGAATCATCGCTTTCGGAGATGAAGACAATGATTTAGAAATGCTGGAATATGCAGGCTGCGGCGTAGCTATGGGAAATGGGATTGATGAAGCTAAAAATATCGCCAATGATGTAACCTTTACAAATGAAGAAGACGGCGTCGCTTATTATTTAAATGATTTATTAAACCTGAATGCCATTTGATTTTTCTACTATGCTTTTTCCAACATTTCCCCTCCTATTCTTGATAAAATAGAACATACTATTAGTGAAGCTCATATAAGCTTCAAACTCTTTTTTGGAGGGGATTCATATGGGTAAACGTAACAAATCAAAACGTTTTGTACAGCAAGGTGTTGACTCGGTTTCAAAACATGCTGCGCGTATCCCTTATCACATGACCTATGCTGAGGCTGAGGCTTTTAAAATGGCCAATGTGAACGAATCTTCACGTGGAGGTATTTAGCAATGGGAAACAGACTTTTTCAGGAAGCACGCCTCTTTGTTGACTTAGCGAAGAATTGTGATTCCTATAATAAGCCAGAAGCTGTTGCTAAAGCCAAAAATGCCCTGTCTTCAGCGTGGGCCAACACGACCCCTGCTGAACAAGAGCAGCTCCACGAACTGCAAAAAGAGTTAGACAGCCTATCATAGATGTTTGAACAAAAACAAAGCTGACATCCTCGTCAGCTTTGTTTTTTTCTCCCTAGGATATTTCTTTAATCAGAAATCATTAAATGTTACACTTAAATATATGATTTATCAGCTTCGGTACCAATTTGTTTCCCATTAAATTGACTGAGAAGGTGATTCCCATGACTGTTAAAATTTTGACTGACAGCGGCTGTGACTTACCATTACACTTTTATGAAGCAAACCAAATTACCTTATTCCCTTTAAAGGTTTTATTGAATGAGATTGAGTACGAGGATCAGGTTACCATTAAACCAAAAACGATCTATGATGAAATCCGCAATGGCCAGCAGCCAAAAACATCCCAGGTATCACCGCTTACCTTTGAAAAAACGTTTACAGAAATGGCGCAAAATAATGAACAAGGAATCTATATTGCCTTTTCCTCACAATTATCAGGAACCTATCAAACGGCTGTCATGATTTTAGAGCAGATAAAAGAAACTTATCCCGATTTTCAATTCACGATCATGGATACGAAATGCGCTTCCCTCGGTCAAGGACTAGTGGTCATGGAGGCAGCCCGTTTAGCAAAGGAAAACGCAGCCCTTGAGGATATCGTCAACAAAACTACCTTCCTTGCCTCCCACATGGAGCATTTATTTACAGTCGAAGATCTGGATTATTTAGCAAAGGGAGGCCGCGTTTCAAAAGCTTCAGCGTTTCTTGGCGGTTTATTAAATATCAAGCCGCTTTTAAATGTAGAGGACGGAAAGCTCGTTCCAATAGAAAAAATACGCGGGAAGAAGAAACTGCTCCGCCGGATCATTGAGATAATGTCAGAACGCGGAGTACACTTAGACCAGCAAACAATAGGCATCAGCCACGCAGATGATCCTGAAACAGCCGCAGAAATGAAGAAATTAATTGAGGAAGCATTTGCTGCGAAAAACGTATTGATCACTGATATTGGGGCGGTCATCGGTTCCCACACAGGTCCAGGAACGATTGCGATCTTTTTCTTAAACGCTCAGCCTTCTTAAACCAATTGGTAAAAATATGCGGACATACTCCTGGTCATCTTGGCAGAAAATAAGCTTGCATGCCAATGATGGAAAGGAGTTTTTTATATGCCGCATACATCAGATAATGATAAAAAAGCAACAGACCATAACGCTATTCGCATGGAGAAGAATATGCTCCGGGAAAAAAACCGCAAAGCCGGGAAAAACCAATATTCAAAGAAAACAAATCACCTATAGGACAGCAAAGGGTTGGGTTCCATAAGGGAGCCTAACCCTTTTATATATCTTTATTTCCCTTTTATATAAGTCCAGCCTTCTTCCTGATAGACTTTGCCTTCCTTCATTAACCGGCCGAGGGCACGTTTAAATGAAGCTTTACTCATATGGAATTTCTCCTGAATATCATCTGGCATGCTCTTATCCCAATAGGGCATAGCACCGTTCCGCTCGTTTAAAACCGAAAGGATCTGCTCAGCATCTACGTCGAGGGCCTCTTCCTTCCGTGGAAGCAGAGAAACATTTACCGTTCCATCTTCTTTTACATCAATAATTCTGCCTTCAACCTTTTGTCCAAGCCTTGGTTCTTTGCGCCGCTGTGATTCATGAATAAAGCCTTTATACCCTTCCGCGGTAAAAATCCAGCTTCCGACCTTCGCTGTCCGGTACACATACCCATGAACACTTTTATTAAAAACAGCCCGCTCTGCCTTTTGCGCATGTGCCTCAACAACGGGATCTGTTGCCAGCTTCACGTAAAGACGGTTATTTTTATTGACTCTTAAGGTGATAAATAAGACGTCACCTATCGTAGGCCAAACACTGCTGTGGACCGGCAAATCCTCTTCACCCAGAAGCATATCCTTTTGAATCCCAATATCAACAAACACCCCAAGCCCCGGATTGACGTCACTTACAACAGCCCAGTCATATACCCCAACTGTAATTTTCGGGATCGTAGTCGTAGCCGTAACTCTCCCCCTGGAATCAGTGTATAAAAATACGTCCACCTTTTCATTTAATGCCAACTCTTGATTTGTTTCGTTTTTATGCAGCAGCACATCCTCTGTACCATCTGTTAAAAAATAGCCAAAGTCAGCTTCCCTTGCCACCTCTAATGAAATGGTCTGACCGATAAATTCCTGCAATGACACAAAAACCTCCTCCTTCCATACAAGCTCATTTATGTGAAGATAAAACTTGTCATATATTACCGGATGTTGTCTCAACTGCTATATTTTACTATAATTGAATCGTAAAGGAAAATCACCTATTGATGTTGAAATATTACGTAAATATGAAAGAATAATGGAGGTATATTATGGCTAAAGAAGCTTCTTTTGATATTGTTTCAAACGTTGACTTTGCAGAGGTTACAAATGCGATCCAACTTGCGTTGAAGGAAATTCAAACCCGTTACGATTTTAAAGGCAGTAAGAGCGGCATTTCGCTGGATAAAGAGGAATTAGTTCTTGTTTCGGATGACGAGTACAAATTAGATCAGGTAAAGGACGTCCTCTTCAGCAAATTATTTAAGCGCGGTGTACCTGTGAAAAACCTTGATTACGGTAAAGTTGAAAAAGCCAGCGGCGGTACGGTCAGACAAAGGGCCAAGCTTGTTCAAGGGATTGATAAAGAAAATGCCAAGATCATTAACACCTTGATTAAAAACAGCGGCATTAAAGTCAAAAGTCAAGTTCAAGATGACCAAATCCGCGTGACAGGCAAAAGCCGCGATGATCTCCAGAAAATTATTCAGGCTGTTAAAGAAGCTGATTTAACGGTAGATGTACAATTTGTCAATTACCGATAGAAAAAAGGATGGAACCTGATTCCATCCTTTTTGTTTACTCTCTATTCCTATCACTATTACCTTCTTGCATTCGCCTTTGACTTTCTCCACACGAGGATCATGAAGATGGTAAAGGACAGCAGAACAGCTGACATGGCAAGGATATAGGAAATATTGATGCCCGTTTTTTCACTCAGAACATAAATTTCTGACATGTCACGGTCAATTGTAATCATGTATGTTTTATCAGCACTGCGGACAAGACCGCCATTTAACAGCCCTCTCAATTCCTTTTCATTTTCAAGCTCACCAGCAGAAAGGCTAATCGTTTGGGTCTTACTAGAATTGTTTATCGCAATAACTGTCGTTTCATCCTCGTACACCCGCTTATATACGACCGCTCCATCCTTATCATATAAAACTTCCATGGTTCCCCTAGTTAAAGAAGGCAGTTTAGAGCGCAATTCTCCTATTTGGGCTATATAATCATAAAGCTCCTTATCCGTGCGAAAATTCATTTGGTCATGGTTTTTTGTGCCGCTGCCGCCATCAAGGGCAATTTCACTTCCGTAGTAGACAAGCGGTACCCCCGGAACCGTATATGTTAGTGTCAAGGCCTGTTTCCAGCGCGGTCCGGGATGTTCATTTTTCTTAATGACATCATGGGTAAAGCGGACAATATTTTCATTGTCCATAAAATTTGCTGACATTGCGGCATCCTGCTCATCTTTTCCCAGCTGTTTCATTGAGGAGAATAGACTGCTAAAGGAATGATCCGGCTGCACAAAGGTCTTTTTTAACTCTTTATTCAATGGATAATTCATCCAGCCATCAAAGCCTGCGCCTGCATAGACAGCCAGCTCTTCAGGGCCGCTTATTTTCTCATCTCCGAGCAAATAAAAGTCCTCTTTGAGCTTTTTCATTTCCTTAGTGAAATCAATCCAGAATTGCATTGGTACATGATTCACAGAAAGCAGGCGGTATCCGTCAATATCTGTTTCTTTTATCCACCATTGAGCGGCATCCATCATATATTGCTTCGTTTCTGGATTGTCCAAATTGAGTGCTGGCAGTTCTGAGGCTTCTGTCGCGATAAACCAAGCCTGTTTATCAGCATCAGCCAGAAAAGGATGATGCGGTCCAACATGGTATACATCTAGATCGAGCATGATCTTCATATCCCGTTTATGTACTTCTTTCACTAACGTTTTAAACTGTGCCAGTGTACCAAAGTGTTCATCCGTTTTATAAAAATCATTAACCCAGAAACCGTGGTATCCCCCACCTTCATTAGCAAAAACCGGTGATAGTGCAATCGTAGTAAATCCCATATCCCGGATGTAATCCAGCCGGCTGAT
The DNA here is from genome assembly GCF_014207535.1 of Bacillus benzoevorans. Lineage (GTDB taxonomy): Bacteria > Bacillota > Bacilli > Bacillales > Cytobacillaceae > Bacillus_BD > Bacillus_BD benzoevorans. Next base: position 101,163 of record NZ_JACHGK010000001.1, on the reverse strand, counting down.
AATCCCTGCAAAATCTCCGCCATGATAGGCATGCTGATCATTCATATCAACATCGGTATCATTTGTTTGACTGCCATTAAGAAACCTATCAATCATCAAATAATAGATACTCTCATCCTGCCATTTCCGTTCTTCTTTTTCAGTTGCCGCTGCCGGAAGGACATTTTGAAAAGTAAGCAGAATGAGTACAAGAAGCAAACCTCCCCGTTTCATCTTCCAATCCCCCTTTACGAATCTCTTTATAAAGTTAAGTAAATATTCAAACATATCTCTATTAGATTAGCCTTTCGCTTATGCTCCCGTCAATCTTAAAAAATCGAAACAAAAGAAAAAACCCAACGAATGCCGGGTTTCGTTCAAGCCATATATTAATCTGTAATGTTTATCCCATAATCCGCGAACCAATAATGAAATTGAACCAGATAAGCCAGCAGCTGCGGTCCTGTCATTAATTGCCCATACCAAGGAACCGTAAACGATGCACCCTCCGTAAGGACAATCTCATGAAGTTTTTCTTGATTAAAAAATTCATATAACGCCGACTGACGATCCGCTAGAACGCTCTCCAGCATTCCTTTGACAATTTTTCGGTAAAGAGGGTGATGAGTTTTGGGATAAGGACTTTTCTTTCTGTATAGAACTTCATTTGGCAGCAGCCCCTCCATAGCTTTACGGAATATGCCTTTTTCTCGATTCCCGTACATTTTCATTCCCCACGGAACATTCCACACATATTCAACTAAACGATGATCGGCAAATGGAACCCGCACTTCAAGACTTGCCCCCATACTCATCCGGTCTTTTCTGTCTAATAATGTCGTCATAAAAGAAAGCATATTGATATAAAATAACTGCCTTCTTTGCATCTCCTGCGGACTTTCCCCATCCAATAATGGTGTCTCCGCTATCAATTCTTCATATTTACCTAATGAATATTCCTCGAGCTTTAACTGTGTTCGCCAATGGTTTTTAAGCAAACCTTGCCGTTCCGGAGCGGAGCGCATCCAAGGAAAACCCGTTCTGCCAGATTCCCCGAGCCGGTGAAACCATGGATAGCCGCCAAATATTTCATCCGCACATTCTCCTGACAAACTGACAACAAAATCCTTCTTGATTTCGCGGCAGAACCAGAGAAGCGAAGAATCAATATCCGCCATTCCCGGTAAATCCCGGAAATGGACAGCTTCAATTAAATGCTCTGCCAGCTGCTCTTGTGTAATGACTAACGCGTGATGAGTGGTTTTGAAAGTGTCCGTTATGAGTTTAATATATTCACCATCTGAATTAGGCTGATAATCATTTGCTGTAAAAAATTGTTCATTTTCTTCATAATCAATCGAATAGGTATGCAGACTTCCCTTTCCTTCGTTAGCATAAGCATTAGCGGCAATCGCTGTAATCGCACTGGAATCAACCCCGCCTGATAGAAAGGTACATAACGGAACATCTGAAACAAGCTGCCGTTTCACAGCATCCGTAAAGAGAAAGCGGATCTTTTCCACTGTTTCGGCAGTTGTATCGTGATGTTGTTCACTTTTAACATTCCAATAACGCCATATTTTCAAGCCATTGCGTGAAAATGTCAATGCATGAGCAGGGCGAAGCTCCTTTATTCCCTTGAATACTCCCGTTCCCGGAGATCGTGCCGGACCTAGTCCAAACACTTCAGCAAGTCCTTCCCTCGTAATCTCACTTTTGACATCAGGATGAGCCAGGATTGCTTTCAATTCAGAGCCAAAGATCAGTCCTGAAGCTGTTTCATAAAAGAAAAGCGGTTTAACCCCAAGCCGATCGCGCCCGATAAACATTAAATCGCGCTCAGAATCCCAAACGGCAAAGGCAAATATACCATTTAAATATTCAAGGCATTTTTCTTTCCATTCTATATAGGCAGCTAATAGAACTTCAGTATCAGAATGACCGTTAAACGAATATCCTTTTAGTAGCAACTGTTTTCTGATATCTTCTGTATTGTATAGCTCACCATTATAGCAAATCGTATACGAATAGCTATCCTTCCGCCTGACCATCGGCTGTTTTCCGTGCAATGGGTCAACAACAACCAGTCTTTTATGACCAAATCCGGCATGCAGATCTGTCCATATGTTTGTATCATCCGGTCCTCTTTTCGCTAAAGTTTCCGCCATTTTCTCAAGGGTTGCTTTCTCGTTTTTAATATTCTTCTGATAATCTATCCATCCTGTTATACCGCACATAGTTGCTCATCCTTTCTTTGCGGAACTTTTCGAAGCTTTAGTTTCTGTATAATCTATGCAGCTCCATGAAAAATGGTTATTCGTCCCGATTTGCGTGTTTAAATCAAGATGTTTTTGTACAGAAATAGATATGCGGATACTCCCTTAAAATCATAGGGTTCTCTATATGGAGGTTTATGAATGATGAATCAACAGCAGCGAACAGATTTACTTGAATTACAGCAGCGTTCCTATACGGAAGGGACGGTTGAATATATCAATCATCAATGGGTGTTTTTTGAACATGAGACAGAAGAAGCGTTATCATTAGATGATTGGATATATAGGGAAATTGAGGTGTTCCGTTTAAAAAGATGGCGGAAAGGATTATTGCAAGAACAAGGAAAAATCAGCCTTGGCAAAGAAATCATTCTTTTGAAAGACCAGGATATGGTCAGAATCAGAAAAGATCTTATCTTTTCCTTAGAAAGGCTGCTGCAGGAAGTAAATGATGATGCTTTCTTTCAATTTGTGACCAATTTAAATGCAATGGATTTTTCTGTTTACGATTGCATTTATTGCTATAATCACTTAATCTTTTTTGAAGACAGCAGCCAGAAAAGCGGGGTAAATTTTATTGTCTTTGATAATGGCGATTCCATCTGCAGTGTCCATCATCATTTTTACTACAATAAAAACACCAGCGACCGCTTTGAATTCACCTTAAATACAGGAAAAAGGATGGTCATTGAAAAAATTGGCTAAATCAACTGTTGAAAAAGTTATTTTAAATAAAGGCTCTGTTAAACTTGGTTGTTGATTTCCGTTCCAGGCACTTCGCTTTCCGCGGGCGACCGCCGAGCCTCCTCGCCACTTCGTGCCTGCGGGGTCTCGTCTGTCTCGCTATTCCCGCAGGACATTGAATAAGCTTCCTCGAATCCGCCCACGCACGATGAAAATGCGCTAGCATTTTCGGAGGAGTCTTCGTGCCTTCCACTCCAATCAACAAAGTCCTCCAAAATCAACATTGACCTTTAACACAGCTTAAATAAAAAAGTCAGTCTTCAGATTAAGAAGACTGACTTTTTTCATATTAAAGCCGAAGCGAACGGTTAGAAAGCACGCATTGGCAGTGTATATCCTAAATAAACAACGATGGCAAACGCAACCACAAGCAATCCCCAGAAAACTCCTGTCGGTTGTTTTTTCACCGCCCGGCTGAGAATCATTTCAAAGAATCCAATTACTACGATACCGAAAACAGCTTTCATGATATATGTAAAGTTCACATTTATGCTAAAAAGCAACTGCGCCCCGGTGATAATAATGAAAAGATAGAATACACGCAGGATCCTTTGCACTGTCTTAAACCCATGTTGTTTTCCCTGTTTATTCAAGCTAAAAGCAATAATGAATAAAATAATTGCTAGTACCCATGATGTTATATGTGCATGAAGCATTATAATTCTCCCCTCTCTATAATCCAATCGAATCCATCATACCATATCATCTTTTAAAAACCTATTTATATGATTTTTATACAGGAAAGTTAATTATCACATAAATGAATTCTAACAAAGCTTCAATGATATAAAATAAAAGGCTGAGTTACAAGCTCCACACCGTTCCCCTTTGGACTTAGCCAGCTATTCGTTTTACTTTGGCCAGCCAATCTTCTGCAATGGATAAAAGCGAAATTTCACTTCTCCATTAACTGACTTTTCGGAAATAAAGCCGAAATAACGACTGTCCTTGCTGTATAAACGGTTATCCCCCATGACAAATAAAGACCCTTGTGGCACTTTTGCCTCTCCTGTCATTTCTTCCAAAGTAAAATCGCCTGTAAGTTTATCTAGTAAAGTATTTTCTTTATTCTTCTCCAGATACGGCTCTACCATTGCCTTTCCGTTGATATAAAGAATGTCATCCTTAACTTCAACACTGTCCCCCGGAAGCCCGATAACCCGCTTAACATAATGTTCATCTGCGTCCGGGGCATCAAAGACAATCATATCAAAGCGCTCAATTTCAGAGGTTTTGCTTATAATCAGCCGATCCTGGTCCTGAAAAGCCGGCTCCATCGATTCCCCGTGAACAGTTGTAGGAGAAAATAAAAAACTGCGGCAAAGAAAAGCAATGATAAAGGCAAAAGCCAATGATTTAATCCATGAGTATATTTCTTTTTTTGTACTTTCCTGCACAACGACGCCTCCCCAATATATGATTTCTTTATTATACCTTATATTGGAAGCTGGGAACTTTAAAATATTGTAAGATTCTTTTACTTTTATTTAGTTAACAAATCGACCGGTTTTGCCAAGCGTTTCCCAATAATCATTCCGTAGATGAACCTTTTGAATTTTTCCTGATGCCGTTTTAGGCAGTTCTTTCGTGAAGGTCACACCTGTGATCGCTTTAAAATGGGCGAGCTTTGAGCGGGAGAAATCAATTAATTCCTTTTCACTTACCTCTTGCTTATCTTTTAAGACAACAAAGGCATGCGGTGTTTCACCCCATTTTTCGTGTGGCACTGCGATAACAGCAGCCTCGAGAACACTCGGATGTTCATATAAAACACCTTCTACTTCAATAGAAGAAATATTTTCCCCGCCGCTGATGATGACATCTTTTTTCCGGTCAACAATATCGATGTTGCCGTATTCATCTACCGTTCCTAAGTCACCGGTATGCAGATAACCATCGCGAAGCGTTTCCATCGTTGCCTCCTCATTTTTCCAATAACCCTTCATTACAGTATTGCTTCGAACAACAATTTCTCCAATTGTCTTACTGTTATGCGGAACCTCTTCACCATAATCATTCACTACTTTTACCTCGCTGCCAATCATCTGATAACCCGCTTTTGCCTTCATATTATATTGTTCCTTGAGCGGCAGGTCTGACAAATGTGAACGAATTCTGGAAATGGTAACTAATGGAGTTGACTCTGTCATTCCATATACCTGAATAAATTCCCAGCCTAACTCTTTCTCCACTCTGGCCACGAATGCCGGCGGCGGTGCTGAACCGGCAATAACGACCCGCACTGGCTGTTTAAGTTCCGGAATATTCTTTTCATAATATTGCAGCAATGAATTCAAGACAGTAGGCGCCATATGCATAACTGTCACACCATGTTTTTGCATCGCAGCAAAAATGGTCTCTGCTGTTACATTTCGCAGACAAACCTGCGTTGCTCCATTTGCTGTGTAATAGAAAGGCGAACCCCAGCCATTCACATGGAACATCGGCAGCACATGAACAAGCACATCGCTATCTTGAACGCGAAGATGATGCATCGCGCTCATTGCATGGAGATAGTTGTTGCGATGAGTCAGCATAACTCCTTTTGGATTTCCTGTTGTTCCGCTCGTATAAAGAAGGCTGCATACGTCATTTTCATCGATGATCGCCCGCTCAACAGGTTCGCTTGACTGGCTGTCAAGCCACACATCATATCCTGTTTCCTCTATATCCTCTTCTTTATAATGAACAATAATTTTTTCAATCGTTGTAAACTGATCCTTTACTGGTTTGATTAAATGATATAGATCCTGATCAACAAAAAGAATCTTTGCTTCACTATGATTCAGAATAAACACATAATCATCCGGCTTTAAACGGATATTCAATGGAACCATGATTGCTCCGAGTTGAAATACGCCATAAAAACCTTCGAGCATTTCCATTGAATTAGGTGCCAGGTATGCAACCCTGTCTCCCTGTTGAACTCCTAGATTCCTTAACCCCCTTGTAAGTTGATTCACTCTTGAATTTAACTCATTGTAAGTTAGTATTCGATCGTCTGCAATAATGGCTTTTTTCTCGCCGTAGAGCTTAACGGCGCGGTCAAGAAATTGGGTTAGTAATAATGGGATATTCATAAAATCCTCCTAAATTTGATTTAATTTTCCAAAATATATTAATATTCTAACAAATTATGACAACGCTTCCAACATATTTTTATGTAATTTTCAAAAAATTCACATATAATAACGATTATATTAATCTGATTTTTATCATATTGTGTTATGAAGACAATTGAATCACCATTCAGGCTTCATCACATATAATATGAAAAGCTAGGCTGGGATTTACTTTTCCAAGTCTAAATGTTCTCAGGTAAAGGGTGTTACAAATGCCGGCCATCGTAGGTGTTGTTCAAGTTATTTCTATCGCATCATCCGCCGTTTTCCATATTGGAGATGTTTACCGCATTTCCCCTCTGTCCAATGCAAAAACCTTTGCCGGGGCTGGTTCCTTTAATACCGGGGACAGCCTGCATGTGCAAAACTATCAAAGCTCGACGAACACTTTTGATCCGGATATCGTCGATCAAGGAAATTATTTGAATGTTTAACTTCATTCAGCAGAAGCCCTTCACTTCTAAAGTTAAGGGATAAATGAAAAAAAGTTTTCCAATTCTGTGGGGGTAATCATAGACAGTGGATATATTTCATGAAACCGCCTAACATCCATAGCTATTTAAAGCAGACAAAAAAGTGGTGAAATTTATGAATTTCTATGTCCAACAGTCCATTACAATTCAGTTCTTAAAAATTGGAGGCATTACAAACTCATCTGTGCTCCAAATCGGCAGTGCCGGGATTATAAAGCCGGTCTCAAACTTATATAATACTGGAGGTTTTACAGGACCCGCTCCTCAAATTCCAAAACCGGGAACCCTGCAGGATTTTCCTTCCGTTCCATTGTCCTCTCCAACTGGTTAGCTTTCTTTAACCTTTATATATGTCACTGTAATGAATTTTTGATGACAGCCGAGTATTGTGAGGTGTGAGGAATGAACCAAGAGTTTTATTATATACTCCAATCAATACAGGATTATGTGTTTCAACAAGACAGAAAAATACAGTTTCTGCAAAAAAAAATTATTTCCTTAGAGAAAAGCATCACTGAATTACAAAACCGCCCGCCGATTCAAGTAGAGCGAATGGAATATAAATTTGACCAGCTGAAGGTTGAAACACTGGAGGGGACTTTAAACATTGGGTTAAATCCTTCTGATTTACAGAACATCGAGGATTTGGCTCTGCCGAAACAAAATGGAGCTTCTACTCCAAAGGAAAGAATGGTCATGTTTACGGAGATTGAGAATTCTATAAACGAATATCTTAGCGAAAATCTTTCTTCCATTATTACAAATGCAGGAGAGCAATTACAGTTTAAAGATGCTGACACCTATCATGAATTCATCCTGCAGGATATTAAAAAACAGCTTCCAAACAGAATCGAATACTATTTAAATCAGCCTATTCGGAGTGAAAATGAAACATCCGAACAATATACAAATCATATTCTTGAACAATTAATTAAAGAAATTCAACATGGGGTTTCGCTCTTTCTGCAGCATTTACCTGAAAATATGAAAGGAATGAAAACAGAATGATTTATGAAGTTGTCAACCGAGATATATGTATCGGGCACATACAAGTAGAAGCAGTTGCCAGTTCAGGCCTGCTCATAGTGGGGGATACCAATACCATACAGCTTACGTCCTTGTTCGATACCCCTGCTGAATCATTGATTATTGGACCATCTGTCCCACTTAATCCTCCAGGTTAATATGATGCAAAGGCGTTTATCTAAAGTCGATTCTCTCCATATCAATTCAGCAATCTTAGCCTCAGTTATCCAGATTGGCGATTCTTCCTTCATCAACAGCTTTTCCCGAGCCATCGCGGTCCACAGGCAAAAGGAATTGTTTTTTACTAATGAAGAAGATTTTCGCATGCATGGTATTTTCTCTTATTCTCTCCCCTTACCGCCTATAGATGAGTCCATCTCGATGCAATTTACCTCATTAAATCCTATTATAAAAGTAGGATCCATTGATGTTACAGCAATGTCAGCTTCTCCTGTCCTTCATATAGGGAGTTCTGAACATATTCAAGCGGAAGCCCGGATCTTGCATATCAGACAGTTTGAAACTGCCCCGAAAACGAGATTAACAGAAGGGAGAAATAAATAAGATGCCTGCATTTGTTGGACCGGTTCAAATCATTAACATCGGCGGGGGGAACGTTCAATTTGGGGATACCTTAAATGTAGCCCCAAAAAGCAACTCAAAATCAACCTTTGGTTCAGGGGGGGCAAATACAGGCGGGTTCGTCGTTACAAACAATGGCATTAGCTGTACGAATCACTTTGACACTGATTTGATTGATCAGCCAAATGTTGGAAATAACTAACCTTCCCACTATCATTAACTTTATAAAATGAACAGGGCTGACCTCTGACTGGCCAGCCCCTAATCTTTACCGTTCTATTTTTAAAACATGTGCCCCATCAAAGAAAAATAAATAACGTTCTGCAACGGGACGTTTATAAATTTCTTCTACCGCCCTAGTATACAATTCGATTTGAATCTTGTAACGATTTTCTAGGATCTGCTTGGCTTCCGTAAAGCCTCCGCGAAAACGATCCGTGATTCCATCTGTTTTATAATCGACAAGTACCAAACCGCTCTCATCCTCAAACAAACAATCGATAATCCCCTGTACCAGGACCACTTCATTTTCACCTTTCCAATCCGCATAAGCTAAAGCAGCCGGAAGGGATAAACTAAATGGAACCTCACGATTTAGTTTTTGCGCCAACTTCATCCGCATCCCTAATGGTGTTGCAAAAAAGGCACAAATTAAATCCGGCTCAATCACTGCTTTTTGTTCCTCTGTGAGCAGTTCGCGGCCCACCATCTGATCGATCAGCCGTAAAATCGTTTCACGATTGATTGGAGCAGAAAAATCGATATGCTGCATCACCATATGCATGGCCGTCCCTATTTCCGCCGGTGTTAGTGTTTTTTCCTGCATAAAACGCGGCCGATTCAGCAATGGTTTTTTGAACCTGCGCAAAAGCTCTGTTCCGCTGGCTTCATCAGAAGCTTCTTTTTGCCTTTTTATCTCGGATACGGACTGCTTTGAACGATGTGACGCAGCCGCAGAAAATGGATACTTCCAGGAAAGCCGCGTTCCAATGACTTCTTTATATGGAGACTTGATGTCGATGACGCTTCCTTTCTCCACTTGTTCAAGCCATGTCTTTTCAGCATTTTCCTCTGCGTCCTCGATTTTAGCCGTTTCAGCAGCTTTTTCGATCACAATGCTCCAAGAGGAGGGATGCTCCGCAAACTCCCGGGAGATTGGATAAGAGTCCCGTACACTTTCCTCAAGAACAATCTGAAAATCACGATGTCTGATAAGAGCCTGACCTATCCAATCTAAATAGCATACAGCAGCAGCCCGTTCATAATCGGATAACAGCCAGTCAGTAGACTGGAGAGTCTGTCCCCATTTCGCCAGCTTTTTTTGCAGACTTTTTACCGAAGCAAGCAAATATAGCTTCTCTTTTGCTCTTGTTAATGCAACATACAGCACGCGCATTTCTTCCGCAAGCATTTCCATTTTCTTCTTCCGTTTAAAGGCCATTTGCGGCAGCGACGGATAGGTAATTCGTTTGTCTATATCCACATATTTCGCGGCAAAACCGTATTCTTTATCAAGTAAATATGATTTTCGTAAATCCATCATATTGAAACGGCGTCCTAAACCAGCCACGAATACAACCGGGAATTCGAGCCCCTTGCTGCTGTGAATCGTCATAACTCGTACGACATCCTCCTGCTCGCCCAAGGCACGAGCGGCACCCAAATCATCTCCTCTTTCCTGCATTCTTTCAATAAAGCGGAGAAAGCGGAATAAACCGCGAAAGGACGTTGCTTCATATTGCCGCGCCCGATCATAAAGGGCCCTTAAATTAGCCTGACGCTGTTTTCCTCCCGGCAATCCTCCGGCAAAATCATAGAAATGTGTATCTCGATACAATTGCCAAATTAGAGCGGATAACGAGCCCTGCCTTGCCATGGCCCTCCAATCCTGCAGCATTAAGAGAAACGGTTTTACTTTGTCATAAAGTTCCTCTTGTTCTCCCGTTTGCTTATTCCTGCAGAAGGATGTTAAAGCATCATAAAAAGTTCCTTGGCGCTGCTGGATCCGAATTTGTGCTAATTCCTCCTCATCCAATCCGATAATGGGTGAACGCAGTACGGACGCAAGCGGTATGTCCTGATACGGGTTATCGATCACCTTTAACAGCGACATCATGATCGTCATTTCCGTGGCCTGGAAATATCCTGTAGAAAGATTGGCATAAGCAGGAATGCCCTGCTGTTTAAACTCCTCCAATATTTGCGGCGCCCATGTCATAGAGCGGAGCAAAATGACAATATCACGGTACATGACCGGACGGCTGGTTTTATTCTTTGGATTGAATACCGAGACCCTGCTTGCAATCATTGCTTTAATCTTTTTCGCCATCATTCTTGCTTCAAGCTGGGATTGCTCCAGCTCATCTGCATCAAAGACCGTGTCTGCTGCTGGATTGTCTTCTTCCGTTTCCTTTTCGTCTTTTTCTACATCGATGAGCAGCAATTCTATTGGATAGGGCTCTTCCTCGGGGTAAGCTGCCCCTTTTACAAGTTCCGCGTCTTCGTTATATTCAATTTCACCGACAATAACCCCCATAATTTGCTTGAACAAATAATTGGTGCCAGCAAGTACTTCTTTGCGGCTGCGGAAATTCCGTGCCAGATCGATTTTTAATCCGCTGTTATCCCCGCTGTTGGTAAAACGATTATATTTATCGAGAAAAAGATTCGGCTCTGCCAGCCGGAAACGATAAATCGACTGCTTCACGTCCCCAACCATAAAGAGATTGCCGCTTGCTTCGCCATCCTTTGTCACCATTCCGATAATCGTTTCCTGAACCATATTCACATCCTGATATTCATCAACGAGAACTTCTTTAAAGATATCACGGTAATGAAGGGCTGCGTTTGACGGTGAGAGCACCCCGTTATTTTTGGCATCAGGGTCGAGCAGGATCTCAAGACAGTAATGCTCTAAATCAGCAAAATCAACAAGCCCCTTTTCTCTTTTAACGGCACTAAACCGTTCGGAGAAGGATTGAACCATTAAGACAAGCGTCTCCATAATCGGCTGCATTTCCTTTAAATCACGCAAAAAACTTTCGGGTCTTCGGCTGAATAATTCTTTTTGTAAATCCTGCAGTTTCTTCTTTGCATCGTCACGCAGCTTCTGTGCCTGTTCGATTAATTCCTTGTTAAAATCATCGCCTTTACATGCTTTGGCTCTGGAGAAGGACCAGCCTTGCATGGCCTCATACAAAAGATTCCATGAATCCTTGCTTGCTGTCAGCATCGTATCAACAATCACGAGGTCATCTAAAAGATTCTCTGCTCTAGGTGCCGGTCCGCCCGGCAGTTTCGTTAGATCAAGGGCTTGTTTCAGCATCGCTTTAATGCCATCGAGCTGCAGTCTTATATCAAATAGAAGCGGCTCAATAAACGGCAGCTCATTAATTGAGGTGAAAGACTCGACATCATACATAGCGGCAACCTGCCCTAAATACTTTTCCGGTTCCGGATTCGAGCGGGCAAAATCATATAATTCACGAATGATGCCCATTAGGGCCATATCACTGCGATCATTGGTAAAGCTGTCTACCAAGCGGAAGAAGGCTTCATTATCCTTTTTACCGTATTCCGCTTCAAATAATTCCTCCAGCACTTCATCCCTCATCAGCTGTGCCTCTGTTTCGTCCGCAATCCTGAATCCGGGATCAATATCAATTAGGTAATAATATTTCTGAATGACCTCCAGGCAAAAGGAATGAATAGTCGAAATCGAGGCACGATTTAACAGACTGAGCTGTTTCCGTAAATGAACCGATGCCGGATCTGCATTAAGCGCTTTTTCCAACGCCTCGCTTATCCGGCTGCGCATTTCAGCAGCCGATGCGTTGGTAAATGTAACAACAAGCAGTTCGTCTACATTTATCGGATTAACCTTAGCTAACACCTTGTTAATCATTCTTTCTACAAGCACGGCGGTTTTCCCTGATCCGGCAGCAGCAGCTACTAAAATATCCTGACCGCCTGCCATAATCGCTTTCCACTGATCATTTGTCCAGGTGGCATTTTCAGGCTTCGGGGGTATCGTGTTCTTTGCCATCTCTCACAATCTCCTCTCTCATTTTCTCCAATGCCTGCTCTTTACTCTGCGGTACTAGCAATCTATATTGGTTTTCCTCCATTGACTGATCGAATTGACAAACCGATTGGTACGAACAAAACGTACATGGCGACCGATCCTTTAATTTATAAGGTGAGATCCGGACATCCCCCTCAATAATGGCATTTCCTGTTTTCACATACATATTACGGACATAAGAACGAATATTTTCGAATTCCTCAATGCTAGCGGCCTTTGAACGCTTCGCTAACGTTCCATCTTTTTTTATTTCAGCAGGGACTATAATCGATTTGCCCGTATCAAGCTGGCGATCCATCAATCGAATCGCATTTTCCTCTGCTAAAATAAGACCGTTCATTCTAAAGTCTTCTAAAATTTTCTTTTCAATTTCCTCCGCTGTCAGCATGCTTTTCGCGTTAATCATTGGATTATGGACATGAAAATATAAGACTCCTGCAGGCGTGGCATCCGTCCCTATTAAAGTGCCTGAATAGCTAATAATAATATCTAAATACGTCAGCATTTGCAGGGACAAGCCATAGTAGACTTCACCAAGATTCAGCTCCCTGGCACTTGATTTATAATCAACTACCCGTAAATAAACACCACTGTCATTCTCTGCTTTATCAACCCGGTCAATCCGCCCGACCAACTGCATCTTCGTTCCATTCCGCAGCTGAAAAGACAATGGCGGCAGTTCGCTTTTCGGACCGAAGCCAAGCTCCAGTCCTACTGGTGAAAACCCGCTTACTTTTGCATGTTCACTTAATATAATAGAAGCGCGGCTGATAATTCTTTCAAGCTTTTGTTTAATATAGGCATGGCGGTTTGAACTGAGCAGGATTTCATTTTGCAGCCGCGGCGCCAATGTCTCTACTGCTTCTTTCGCCAGTTGTACCGCCTGTTCCTTCGTAAGCGATGACCAGGAAATGCTGTTCTCTATCACCGTATCAGCGATATACTTTAATGCAGCATGAAATAATTCGCCAATATCCGGCGCTTCAAGGCGGAATACCTGCCGCTCACGCAGTTTCAAGCCATGCTGTGCATAGTGGGAAAATGGACAGCTGTGAAAAAGCTCCATTCTCGAAACGCTTGTCTGAATCGTCTCACCGTATAAATCATGACTAACATTCCCTGACAGTTGTTTAACCGGGTTTCTATAGTTTAAGCTCGACAGCACACGTTTCGCTGTTTCTTTATAAGTTCCGGCTGCATACCAGTTATAGACATCCCACCAGTAATCAAACATCGGATAATTCCTTTTCTTTAACTGCAGCTGAGAGGTTAAGAATGACAGGCTTCTATTATGGTGTGAAATATAGCTCAGCTGCTCTTCCTCTCCAAGCTCAGCAGGATCAGCCATATATATGTGTTCGGTATGATTTGGAAATAGATCCTGCATCCTTTTTATATAAAGAGAAGGCATTAATGCTTTTCCTTCTTCATTGGCCAGTGGATAGCTGATGTACAGGCTTTCTGCCGGTGTGACAAAAGCTTTGTAAGCGATGAATTCTTCATCTAACAGTCTTGTTTTACTCGACGGGGCGATTTTCAAGCCGTTCTTAAGCATGTGTTCGCGGTCCTCATCGGCGAGAATCCCGTTATCGGAGAACTTTGCCGGAAGAACTCCTTCGTTTAGTCCGATAATAAAAGCCGCCTTTATCTCTGAAAGGCGTGACTTTTCTATGTCTCCTGCCAAAACCTGATCAATTGCCGGAGGTACCAATGAAAACCTTAAGGCTTCTAAACCAGTATCGAGGATTTTTGAAAAAGATTTAAGGGAAATCGTTTCTTTACCGAGAATTTCAACAAACTGATCGAGAATATCCATGATCGCATTCCAGGCTTGATCATGCTCCCTCGCCTTTACTAGATTCCCCCTCTCCTCTTCGGCAAGTTTCCATTTTTCCAGCTTTGCCGGGATATCCAGTTCCTCAAGAAATAAATAGAGTGCTTCACCAAGCATTCGTCCGTTCCCGGCTTTTTTCAATCTCCTTGATAAACGCAGCACAGGTGCCGTTATGATCAAACGCAGTTCATTTAACTCCTGTTCTTTTTTTCTTTCACTATCCGTTTGCACTGTATTTTCTAATTCCAGTCCCTTGAAACGGCGGTAGCCCCAGCGTTCCCTCTTCGTCCATTTGCTGCCTTTTATCCCGTAGGCTAATACATAATTTTCAAGGGTATCCATTTTCCCCCTTAGTGTATCCGGATTTTGCCCAAGAGGAAATAACAGTTCTGTTTTAACAGCACGAAAAACTGGTTCATAGCGCCAGTTGCCATTAATAATTTCAAGAACAGAACGAATCAGTTCAACTAAAGGATGATGCAGCATGCTTCTTTTTTGATCAATAAAGTACGGAATTTCATAATCACGAAAAATCGTTTCAATCATTTCATGATAGTCCTGCCCATTACGCATAAACAAGGCAATATCGCGATAACGGTATTTTTTTTCAAGAACAAGCTGCCTGATCGTCCGTGCCACCCCTTCAATTTCAGCCCTGCGGTTCCCTGCCTGCGCAATATGAACGGCACTACGTGCATTGAAGACTGGAGCAGGACGAGAATCGAAAAAGGTCTCCAGATGCTGTAAAGACGGATCCTGCCACCGTTTTTGCTCTTTTAAAAGTACCTCTGTTACCTTTAAATCATTTACAGCAGCAATCTCATACAGCGTGCGGCAGTTTTCTCCTGTCTGGCGGAATAAATGAATCTCATCCGGGGATTGTATACGAAAGGAGCGATCAAGGGTTAACGTAATTGTAACCTCACGACAATGCTTCATTAGCTGTTCAATGATCATATATTCCTGCGGGGTAAAGCTGTAAAACCCGTCGATATATATTTCGGCATTTTCAAGATAGGGCGATTGTGCAATATGCTCAGACAAAAGACGAAAATAATCCTCTGTATCAATATATTTATTAAATAAAGCTGCTTCAAAGCCTTCGTAAATAAGCTGGAGGTCATGAAGTTTATCCTGCAGTGTTGACTGCGCTTGCTGATTTCTTTGTATTTCCAGCTCCTGCGGCTGGACACAGTAACGTTTAAACTCAATCAGCATCTGTTCCATCTGGCTGATAAATCCGCTCTTATCCGCCGCACGTTTAAACAGATGCAGTTCGTCTTTTTTCTCTTCAATAATTTTCTGAATCAGCATACTGATTCCTGTACTGTTTAAATGATAACGGCTCATTCCGCCTGTTTCCTGCAAGATTCTCCAGGCCAGGCGGGTAAAGGAAAACACCTGAGCTCGAATCATTCCTCCAAGACCCGGTGTATGGATTAATTGATACTCGGATACAAAAGTCATTTGATCCGGTACAAGATATATAAGTGGGTTTCCTTCCGGATTTTCCATCAATTTCGTTCTAATCTCATGAAGACATTGAGTTGTTTTGCCGCTCCCCGAACGGCCGATTAATAAACGTACCGACATAACTCACTGCTCCCTTCAAAGTCTTATTTTTATTCACACTGCACGCCAAATAAGGCTTAACCCAAATTAAGCCCTATTAAATGAAACGTCACCTTCACTCCAATTTCCCTGATCCTCGCCGCCCCAAAGGGAAGCCAAGCTTCCCGGACTCTCTAAGCACCGAGATCCCGCTCTACCCCTCGCCAGGGTGTTTCTCCAACTCCACCTTCTTATTCATCCTTACTTCAATCTGCTTCCCAACATACCAAAGAATCACAATCACAACCCCAACAATAATCGCTTTTATCGGATTGGTTATCAGCGAGCGAATATCATGACCGACATAGCTGATCGTAAAAATCATCACTACTTTCCCAATCATCACGGCCAGCATATATTGATAAATGCCAATCTTCGATAATCCGGCAACAATATTAACGACAGCTGATGGTGTAAATGGAAAACATAATAGGATAAACAACGGACCGAAGCCGTGCCGTTCCACCCACCGCATCAATTTCTGAACTTGCGGGTGCTTTTTAATCATTCGTAAAGCCTTTCTCTGACCAAACCGCCTTACAAGCAAAAAAACGAGCAAAGCTCCGGTAACCGAACCAATCCAGGAAAATAAAAAGCCAAACCAAAGACCAAAAGCATTTGTATTTGCCATGATAAATAGAAATAACGGCAGAAAAGGAAGGAATGCCTCAAACAATGGCAGCAATATCCCAGGGATAGGACCAAAGGATCGATATTCATTGATTAACTTCATAATATTTTCAAGCGTAAGCCATTCTTTCAACGTATCAAAATCCATTTAAAGATTTCTCCTTAGTTTAGCAAAAAAACACGATCGTTTATTCGATTTTTTTCACATCAATCATATATAGATTATTGTACACCTCGTATAGGAAAAATCAAATTCGCCGTAGATAAATCTCACCTCTTACAGAAATGAGAAACGTTCGCCGAATAAAGTTAATCATTTTTCACCTTTATTGTTTTAGAAATTCCTCAATGGCCTTTGAGTTTGCCTCCAGATCGACTCTTAAGATTTCTCCAATGCCGGAGATCCTTTGCGGTTCAAACTCACCATCCACTGGAATTCTTAGTGTGGCAATATCGCGATTATCCTTAGCTAAATAATCTTTGCCAATGTAGATAATGTCTGATGTATCCAGATTTGTATTGACAAACGGCTTCATTACACCGATTAATTTTGGCAGTTTAGAGAGAGTTTGCAGGGAAGCAAATTGGTCCGCTACTTCCTTCATCGCTTTTTGCTGACGTTTTACACGGTCAAAATCCCCCATAGCATCATGGCGAAAACGTACATATCCAAGCAGTTCCTCTCCATTAAGGTGCTGCATCCCCGGTTTAAGCGGTACATTGATATACTCAGTCATTTCCTTTTCAACATTGATTTTCACTCCCTTTGGAAAGGCTTCGTCAATCAATTGCACAAACCCTTCAAAATCTACAATCGCATAGTATTGAGTATCGAGAGCGAAATTTTCTTTAATGGTTTGTCTTAACAATTCCGGTCCTCCGAGTGCAAATGCCGCATTAATCCTATTTTTTCCGTATTCAGGAATATCAACGTAAGTATCCCTCATGATTGAAATTAACTTATAGGAGTGTTTATCCGGGTGATACTCGGCAATCATAATTGTATCTGAGCGGGCACTTTCTTCTCCTCTTGTGTCACTGCCGATTAAAAGAATATTCGTCCCCCCAAATCTGTCTTGCTTCCCGTTAAATTCATATGTCTGTTGTCCGCCGTTCGCTTTATCCCTCGACTTTGCTATGCCCTGCTGGTATTGCCCATATACGTAGATAACAGCTGCGAAAAGCAAAAGCAGAAAAAGCAGAACAATCCGCCGCCTTCTTCTCCTTCGCCTTTTCCTTTGTTTCCTTTCCTCGCTATACTTTTCATACCTCATATACATTTGCCCTTCCCGTTTTTAATTTTTAGCTCTGTTAAACTTGATTGTTGATTTCCGTTCCAGGCACTTCGCGCACCTTAGGGCGACAGACGAGCGGGAGTCTTCGTGCCTTCTACTCCAATCAACAAGGGACAAAAAAATCAACATTGACCTTTAACACAGCCTAATTTTTAAGAGCTTATTAGCCGACAGTTTTATGCAAAAAGTTCACCATTTCGTTAATCCCTTACTTTATGCTTTATTTTACCTGAAAAAGCAGTCCTATACTATGAAATGAATACAATAAAAAGAGAGTTTAACACTTATATATGATGAAAAAAGATGAAGATTTAGTTTACAACATTTTCACGAATTTTATCGTATTTATAGATAAAATATTGTAAAATATGAAATGTACAAAAAACATTCTTTTAAATCAAAATTATTTTTATGGAAATACACAAATATCCAAATATTCATATATTCATAATTTTGAAAATGTTCACAAAATAGTCACACTTACGGAAGCGCTTGCATGGTAAAATAAAGAGGAATTTTAAATGAAAAGGGGAATGTAAGATGGAAAAATTTTGTAGTGTTTGTAAAGCTGACTTCAAAGATGACGAACAAGTAGTATTAGATATCATGGATACTTTAACACATGAAAAATGCTACAATGACAACGCTGGATTCATTGTTACATCTGGTGAATTCAAAGAAATCTACGAATCTTACGCAGCTCTTCTTGACTAATATCACTGTTGTTCAGTTGTCAAAATGGGAGGATAACTGATTTAAAACAGGATTCATTTAAGCTGAATATAAGAGATTCATCTTTTATTTCAAAAACTTAGAATTACCAATATATAATGAAACAAGGCTGTGCCAAAAAGGGGATTCCCCCAATGGTACAGCCTTGTTTTCATGTTTAATTCCTTTACTCATGGCTCTGTTAAACTTGGTTGTTGATTTCCGTTCCAAGCACTTCGCTTTCCGCTCATCTACGCCTGAGCCTCCTCGCCACTTCGTGCCTGCGGGGTCTCGTCTGTCTCGCTGTTCCCGCAGGACATTGAATAAGCTTCCTCGAATCCGCCCACGCACGATGAAAATGCGCAGCATTTTCGGAGGAGTCTTCGTGCCTTCCACTCCAATCAACAAAGTCCTCCAAATCAACATTGACCTTTAACACAGCCTTACTCATAAATAGGAATCCCTTCCTTTAGGAAAATAATGGAGCGAACGAAAAGGGCTTGAAAATAGAGCTTGTTTTATCGTATGATGTAATTGGAACATTTGTTCGTTATATTTGAAAGAGAGGTAATCATTATGACGAGAATTCCAGAGAATGATCGGGATTTAATGGAGAAAGCCATCTATCTGCCGATGGTATTAACTATTTTAAATCGTGACCTCACTGTTATCCATAAGAGTCCATTTAAATTAAAGCAGCCCTATTTAGACCTGATCGAAGAAATGATGAAGGTTATTCAAAAGGAACTGAAAGACGTTAAACAGTATATGTGGAAAGAAAAACTAAAGGTCCAGCAGGTTAGTCACGATGACGCTTTTACCGGATTTTTATTTTTTTATAAAGGTTATGAAGAACAGCATAACTACTTTAACCCGCGGATACGCAACAAAGTTCAGGAACTGCTTAGCTTCTACATGTATAAGCGGTATACACTGCAAAATAAGAGCATCGAATAGGCGCAGCCAATGGTGACGGTCCTGCCTGCCGCCAAGTTTCCTGCATGGATGCGCCTTCTCCCTGCTTATTTGTATGGTTTCATCCCCTCGTGTTTGCGTACAGCTTCTGAAAAGCTCCCATAAGTCGAAGATGTAATGCGTTCAGATATACGTTCAGAATTTCTCGCATTATTTTGCTCAAAATAAAATATATTACCTTCATTTTCGCGGTTTTTCTGAGTTTTCTTATCCCGCAATTCCATTGTTTTATGCATTTGTTTTTTAAACGTATGAGAAGATACAGGAATTTTCATGATTTGTTTATTCTTGAAGAGAACCGAAATTATTTTTTTATCAAGCGGCTTAATTTTATCAATGTATATCGGGTTAATCCAGATACAGTCAGCTTGTTCCGGCGAAGCAGTCGGGAAATAATACATTTGATTTTCGGAGTTAATGATGATGGGGACTTTCTGGTAACAGCCTAGTATATGACGGCTTGAACTGACTCTGCCTTCGAAACTGCTGCCATTGTCCAAACAATTCATTTTTATAATGCACGTTGGTTTATAGGGGGAAAGGAATTCTCCATCCAGTTGAATAATTCGAGAATAGATCTGATTTCCATAATGAATTGGCAGGATCATCATCGTCCGTGCATTGATAGTGCATTCACGGTTCTTTTCAATTGAGTTCATTTAACTATCATCTCCTTTAATTCAATCCATCAAACAGTACTATAATACCATGAATTTTTTAAAAATAGACCATTTTTCATAAAATAATATTTAAATTTTATTTTTTTATAGGTCTATAGGTTTATAAAAGAAATTAGTAGATAATTTTCAAAAAATTTTAAAAATTAAGTTGAATATCGCGTGGGAATTCCATATAATATAAAAAAGCATCAGAGGTGATTTGGATGAAAGAAAATTCTTACACAGAATTAATGAAATCCGGTGCCATGAACAGAGGGAAAAAGAATTATGTCCAAGACTTATACATTGAGATGCTGTTATCAGAGATACTATTGAAAGCAGAAAAAGAAAAGCTATTTGTTCAAATTAATCAAGCACTCGATGAGCGCGACGAAGAAGCATTTATGAAGCTATCCTCTCAGTACCGTGAACTGTGCAAACGCTTCGGCACCTAAATCTTTAGGAGGTACAATCTAACTTTTCCTCACAATCCCTCCTCTACTGTCAAACACTGCTCATGCCACTAGAAGATGATTTTCTTCCGAAAAAACATCCCCCTTTTGTATTAAGGAGGATGTTTTTTTATACCTTTATTCTTTCCGCCTTTTCTCCTTGACTGCATATTCCTCAAGAGTTGAAATCCTTTCCAGCATAGTGGGATGACTGTAACGGAAAAATTTCACCAAAAAAGGCGGATTCACTTGACTAAGTCCGGAACGGGTTAATTCCTGAAAAGAAGTAATACCCGCTTCTGCATCCCGTGTCATTTCAATCGCATACCGATCGGCCCTTGTTTCCTGATAACGGGAAATGGCATGCGATAACGGGTCTGAAACAAAGGTCAGCATCGAGAGCAGCAATAGAAGCAGCGGCAATGAACTAATATCCTGGATAGATGGAATTTTTAAAGCTGGACCAAATCGCCTGATACACCAGTTCATTAATTTTGCGGCTAAATAAAGTCCTAATAAACTGAAGAGCAGCGACTTCACAATACTAAAATAGATATGCTTTTCCACATAATGAGCCATTTCATGTGCCATGATAAATAAAATCTCATCCTCAGATAATTTGTTTAACGTTGTATCCCACAGGACGATCCGGGCATTTGCGCCAATACCATTGACATAGGCATTCATCGAATTTGTTTTCTCAGACATATTGACTTCAAATACATGATCCGCGGGAATATCTGCTTTTTCCGCGATTTCAAGAATTTTCGCTTCCAATTCTTTGTTTTTTAATGGTGAAAAATCATTATAAAGCGGGTCAATGATGACCGGCTGCAAAAATACCATAAATAACGTAAATGGTACCGATAGCAGCCACGCATAAAGCCACCATCGTTTAGCACTTTTCCTTATCAGCCAGTACAGAACACTAGCGGTGATAAGAAGCCAACCATAGCCAATCCAGAAATCAATCAGCTCATCTTTCATCCATGAAGCAAAACTTTGCGTTGAAATATGATAGCTTTTCGATAGGGAATAGCCGATATAGCTTAAAGGAAAGCTGGCAATAAAGGAGAAAACAGACAGCCAGATCAAATAAATCGGTGTTTGCAGCCATTTGTATTTTGCTGATGAAACCGCCCAATTTTTAAAGATTCTAGACAAGCCTAATAATAAAATGAATAAGTAAAAAAGCCATTCAAACGGTCCTGCGAGGAAAAATAATAAATTCCGGATCCGCGAAAACTCTTCACTTAGCATTAATTCCCTGCCGTTTAAAAAGGTAGCTGGATCTGCCATAGTACCTTGATATTCAAATGGCAGACTTGTATCAGCAAAATAAAATAAATACCAATAAAAAAATAAGCCGTACAGGAAATAAGCCAGTATCCCGTACAACCCTATCTTTCTCGCCATGCCCTTCCCCTCCCTGAAGTACAACCCTTATTACTAGTTTAGATAAATTCAGGACTTTTAGAACACTGGAGCAAAAAACATTTATGAGCAAGTACTCTCAACTGGTTATGTGAATTTCGCATAAAAAAAGAGCCTGACTTGATAGTCAGACTGCTAAATTAATACCGCTCTGTCATTTGTCATTTTCTCTCCGCGGATCCGCTGGAATTCAGCGAGAAGTTTCTCAATCGTTAATTGTTTTTTCTCTTCTTCATCCGCTTGGAAAATAATTTGCCCCTTATCCATCATAATCAGCTTATTTCCCAAATCAAGGGCCTGCTGCATGTTATGAGTAACCATTAAAGTTGTCAAATTGTAGGTTTGGACGATTTCCTTTGTTAAGTTTGTAATTAATTCAGCACGGGATGGATCCAGTGCTGCAGTATGTTCGTCGAGAAGAAGAATTTTCGGCTCAGTAAAGGTCGCCATCAACAACGAAAGAGCCTGTCTTTCTCCACCGGATAATAAACCTACTTTTGCCCCCAAACGATTTTCCAAGCCCAGATGCAGTGTTTCAAGCTTCTCTCTGAAGAAGTCTCTGCGTTTTTTTGAGACACCAATTTTTAAGCCGCGCTTGTTCGTTCTCATATAAGCAATAGCGAGATTCTCTTCGATCGTCATAGTTGGCGCTGTTCCTGCCATCGGATCCTGAAAGACACGGCCTACCATTTTCGCCCGTTTATGTTCTTTTACGTTTGTCACATTTTTACCATCAATCGAGATCGTTCCAAGGTCTGTCATCAATTTTCCTGAAACAATATTCAGTAACGTGGATTTACCAGCACCATTACTGCCAATGACCGTAATAAAATCTCCAGGCGCCAAATGAAGCGAAATCTGCTGAATAGCGATCTTTTCATCAGGAGTTCCTTCATTAAATACTTTAAAAATTTTTTCTAAATGCAGCAATTTTTTCACCCTTTTTCAAAGAGCCCTGCTCTCATTTTATTGATATGATTTAAGCTGCTTTACACAGCATTCTTTTCCATTGATTGCAGCATTCGTTTCTTTTTTCGCTGCTTTTCTTTACGGCCCGCATTCATTTTTGGAACAATTAAAGCAATAATAACAATAAGTGCAGTAATCAGTTTCATATCTCCTGTTTCCAAAAATTCAACCCGTAAAGCCAGTGTCACAATGAGGCGATATAGAATCGAACCGCCGATAACAGCCAGTGTAGCTCTGACAATTGTTTTTGCTCCAAAAATGGCTTCACCAATAATGACTGATGCAAGACCGATCACGATCATCCCGATTCCCATTCCGACGTCACTAAAACCATTATATTGAGCGATTAACGCCCCTGAAAATGCCACTAAAGCATTGGCTATTCCAAGGCCTAGTATCTTCACAAAATCTGTGTCTGCGGAGAAACTGCGAATCATCGTCTCATTATCGCCTGTCGCCCTTAGTGCAAGACCAATATCCGTTTTAAGAAAATAGTCCATTCCTTTTTTCACGACATAGGTAAGAATCAGCATAATAATCAAAATTCCCCATGTCTTCGGTACATAATTTCCCAGACCAAGGCTAACAAATAATGATGTTATGATTTCATCAATCTTTAAACTCTGCCAAAACTGAGTAAGCTTCGTAATAACTGTCTCCTCTTGCAACAGAGGAACATTCGAACGACCCATAATCCGTAAATTTATCGAATAAAGGGCGATCATCATTAAAATTCCGGCCAAGAGAGGATTGATTTTTCCTTTTGTATGCAAGAGCCCCGTTACACAACCGGCAAAAAAGCCGACAATAATCGCAGCGGCTGTAGCGATAAACGGATTGGCACCTCCGACAATCATTACCGCAGCAACAGAGGCACCTGTTACAAAAGATCCATCAACCGTCATATCGGGAAAATCTAAAATTCTAAAAGAGAGATACACTCCAAGAGCCATTAGTGCATAGATGACCCCTGCCTCTACAGAACTAAAAATGGCATTAAACATCCTTTTCTTCCTTTCCGCAAGCAGCTATAAATCCGCTGATTTTTATCAGGGGATAAACGGATGGAGAGGTCCCTCATATGCAAGAAGCCTCTCCATCCGGCAATTACTTATTCAATATATTCAGCAGCGTTATTCCATTCATCCTTTAATTTAACATTCATTTCTTTAGCAGCCGTTTTATTGATGACTAATTTTAATTTTTGCGGGTATTGAACAGGAATGTCAGCCGGTTCCTTTTCCCCTTTTAAAATTTGTGCAGCCATAAGACCTGCTTCATAACCGATATCTTCATAATCAAAACCATATGCTGCAAAACCGCCGCGTGCTACAGAATCCAACTCTCCAACAAATAATGGCATATCGTTTTCATTTGCTACCTGTACAACAGATTCTAATGCCGATACAACGGTATTATCAGTAATAATATAAATGACATCTGCTGAGCCAATCAGATTTTCTGCTGCCTGCTTCACTTCAGCTGTGTTGGATACAGATTTTTCAACAAGCTTTAAATCTGTGCCTTTCATCGCATCTTTGATCATATCTACCTGTGCAACAGAATTGGCTTCACCGGCATTATAGATTGTGCCAATCGTTTTACCCGGGAAATTTTCATTAATAAACTTGACAGTATTGGGGATAGCATCCGGATGATTATCGATTGTACCAGTTGCATTTCCTCCAGGTTTCTCCATTGATTTAACAAGCTGTGCTGTAACGGCATCTGTTACCGATGTAAATACAATAGGGATATCCTTTGTAGCATTTACTGCCGCCTGTGCACTTGGAGTGGAGTTAGCAAAAATTAAATCAACACCGTCTCCAGCAAAATTACTAGCAATCGATTGAACATTGTTTTGATCCGCATTTGCATTTTGCTCATCATAGGCAACGGACAGCCCTTCATCCTTCAACGCTTTCTTAAATCCTTCCGTTGCTGCATCTAATGATGGATGCTTAACAAATTGGGAAATCCCGACTTGATATTCTGCTTCTTTTTTTCCTGCTGAATCTCCACCCTTGTTTGCACTATCAGTACCGCAGGCGCTCAATAGTATCGAGCCCATCAGTCCAAATGCAGCTAAACCCATTAACCTTTTCTTTGCCATGTCAGTTTGTCCTCCTTTTCAATCACTTCAGTAACTTCAACACTTTTACGCTTTTATGCTTTTTTGTAGTAAATTATAATATTAAAATAATAATTTTTCAATCGATTTTATTAAGTTATTCAAATAAATATTGAAAAATTATTTTGTTAATTAAGACTATTAAGAGAAGACTGGCGCTTGTGAAACTGTTTCATCTATATATTGACCGTTAACCCGTAATGAGCCAGCGAAATCTCCCCTTTATAGAATTCTCCGGCCTCCTCTTTTAATTGCTCGATATTGCCATAGTGAGGCAGATGAGTCAGAACCAATCTTTTCACGCTCGCCTGTTGGGCTAATTTTCCTGCATGAACACTTGTCATATGACCGGCATTTACTCCGTCCTGATGGGCATAAAAGTTGCATTCACAAAGGAGCAGATCGGCATCCTGCGAGAAAGAAATCAATTCTTCCTTATAGGCTGTATCTCCTGTATATACCAAGACTTTTCCACCTGTTTCCAGTCTCATGGCAAAGCAAGGAACAGGGTGTTTTGTTTTTAAAAAACGGACCTGAAAAGGACCAGCAATAAGCGCCTCATTCTCCTGGCAGGCAACCCCCTTTGTAATCTCTTTATAAGTCAATTTTGCAAACTCGGAGCTTTCTAAGGAGTGCCCATAAATGGGGAGGCAATCCATCTTTTTACCAAGCAGCCCGATAATCAGCCGAGCATGCTGTAAAACACCAATATCAGCCATATGATCAGCATGATAATGTGTCAGAAACACGCCATTAAGCATTTCGGGTGCAAGGAAATTTGGCAGTTTTGCCAGAACGCCGCTTCCGCAGTCCAGGAGTAAATGATAATTGTCTTCCTCGAGCAAATAACCTGAACTCGCTTCATTTACCTTTGGATATCCGCCCCAGTTGCCAATTACTGTTAGCTTCATTGCAACACCTCATTTTCTAATCTGTTTTACACCTTTATTTTAGCTGAATCCCCTTACATTTACACCTTTTAAGAAGAATTCTATGATTCTCTCATGATAAATTTTGTATTAAAACAAATGTTGACATATAACAGTCTGTTATATTACAATAAAAACAATTAATGACGCAAACGTATGGAGGGACATCATGGTAAAAAGTATTGTTGAGTTTTTTAAAAATTTACCAGCTAAAATCTGCACTGAATGCGGCGAGAAAATCGAAGAGCAGGCAGATTGCTACAGCAACAAATGCGATCATTGTCTCGATATGCATGATCTTTAATTAGATTTGGTATCATTTCATTTTAATTCATCTTCCTATTTCTAATCCTAACCACTAGTTTAATAGATCTATTACCCTCTATTAAACGTTTAAAACCAGCCGATAGCTGATCGGCTGGTTCTTTTTTCTGTTATAGTACAAGTTCAATTTATGAAAGGTGGAGATATTTCAGGACCTTTTTTACTGCATCTTCACCTTGGTCGATGCAGTCAGGCATACCAAGACCGTTATACGAGCACCCTGCTAAAAATATTCCCGGCAGTTCCTTCAGCATACCGTTTGTTGCCCTTTCCATTCTGTCCTTATGACCAACCGTGTACTGCGGCATCGCATTATGCCAGCGCGAAATAACCACCAGTTCCGGCTCCATGGAGATATCCATTGTTTTCGCTAAATCTTCCAATACGACATGAACGATTTCGTCATCAGAAAGATCAACGACAGCTTCATCCCCTGCTCTTCCTACATAACAGCGCAGCAAAACCTTTCCTTCAGGTGTTGAATGGGGCCATTTTTTGTGCACCCATGTGCATGCTGTAATCGAATAATCACCATTTCTAGATACAACAAAACCAGTGCCATCGATATCCTTTGTTACAGCCTCCTTAGGAAAGCCAAG
This sequence comes from Bacillus benzoevorans, assembly GCF_014207535.1. GTDB lineage: Bacteria > Bacillota > Bacilli > Bacillales > Cytobacillaceae > Bacillus_BD > Bacillus_BD benzoevorans. The sequence goes on along the minus strand of NZ_JACHGK010000001.1, from coordinate 74,324 downwards.
CGCAACGGTAGCCACCGAAGTGGACGGTACATTTTTAAAACCTTGGAAAAATTCATATTCTGGAAAAATACTATATACCGTTTGATGAGATACAGCCATGATAATGCTGTCCGCATACAAAGCTTCACTGCCATTTAATTCAATTTTATACCCTTCGTTTGTTTGGCTTATCTTTTCTGCACGAAATCCTTTTTTAATAGAGCCCGGATCCAGCTTGGCTTCTATAGCATCCGCAAACGATCGCAATCCCGTTTTAAAGCTCAAAAATATCCCTTTCTTCTTGATGCCGGTGCTTTTCGGTCTGCGCGGTGTTGTTTTTTTCATTCCTAATACAAGACTGCGGTATTTCTGCTCCAATGCATAGTACTGCGGAAATGTGGACATTAAACTCATTTCATCGATATCCCCGGAATAAATTCCCGATAAAAGCGGTTCGATTAAATTCTCGACCACTTCATCTCCCAATCTTCTGCGAAAAAAGGTTCCTAACGATTGATCATTAACAGGTCTGGAACGCGGGAGGATAAAATCTCCGGCAGCCCGCAGCTTTCCTCCCATAGAAAATAGTCCTGTTGTAATAAACGGACCGAGTTCTGTCGGGATTCCCATAATCGCTCCTCCAGGCATAGGATGGAGCCGATCCTTTACAAGTACATAAGATTTTCCCGCTGCATTATTAACAAGCTTATCATCCATTCCCACTTCTTTTGCAAGCCGAGCTGCACTCGTTTTTCTTTCAAGAAAGGAATCAGGTCCTCTTTCAATGACATACCCATCTTTTTTAAAGGTTTGCATTTTTCCACCGAGACGCTGTGAGGCTTCTACTAGTACAACCTCTATCGGCAAACTTTTTTCTCGTGCTTCTTTTTGCAAATAATAGGCTGCGGTTAACCCGGTAATCCCCCCGCCGATAATCACAGCCCTTTTTTTATTGTCTGACACTGCATATCGCCTTCTTTTCAAAAGTTAAGTCAGTGAATTTTCTAACGCATGTATGATCCAATTACTTTTTTCCATACTGTATCTGCAAGGGCATCTATAAACAGCGGCTGCACATTGGGCATTTGCGGCCGGTAATAGAGCGCCCCTATTTCCTCTGTTACAGCCTGGCATTCAAAATCATTGTCATAGAGAACCTCTAAATGATCGGATACGAATCCTACCGGAACATAAACAAAAGCTTTAAACCCTGCTTTTCCATATAATTCGCGGGTTAAATCCTTTACATCCGGTCCAAGCCAAGGCTCCGGCGTTCTGCCTGCACTTTGCCACCCGATTGTATATTGGCTGATATCAGCCTGTTCAGCAATTAATTGGGCTGTTTCACGAAGCTGCTCCGGATACGGGTCGCCCATTTCAGTGATTTTCTGCGGCAAACTGTGTGCCGAAAAGATGACCACTGCTTCATTTCTTTCTTCCTCCGGAATTTCGCCGAAAGTTTCCTTGATTTGCTCTGTCCAATATTGAATAAATTTTGGCTCCCTATACCAGCTCTCGATACTGACAATGGATGGTCCGCCTAACTCCTTAGCCGTATTAAGGGCTCGCCCATTATAAGATTCAATGCTGAAGGTAGAAAAATGCGGGGCCAGTACAAGGCTGACCGCCTCCTCTATCCCGTCCTCATGCATTTGCTTGACAGCATCCTCAATAAACGGTTCAATATGCTTTAATCCAAGATACACTTTAAATTCAATCGTATCCTGCCGCTTATTTAAGCGTTCTTGAAGCATGAAAGCCTGTTCCTTTGTAATATGCGCGAGAGGAGAAATCCCCCCGATGGCTTCATACCGATCGGAAAGACCCTTCAGCATTTCCGGCGAAGGCTTTCTCCCTCTTCTAATATGTGTATAGTAACGTTCAATATCACTTTCCCGATAAGGTGTTCCATAGGCCATAACAAGCAAGCCTATCTTTCTTTTCATCAAATATCCATCCCTTCGCTGCTTGTCTTATTTCCCTTGATGAAAGTTTACCCATCATGTTGTTCATACATAATCCAATGAAAAGATGTTCTCTTATTTAGACAGCTTTGAAGCAGAGTATTCATGAACAAAGCTTGTTAACCTCTTTAATGTATCTGGATTTACCTGCGGGAATACCCCATGTCCCAAGTTAAAGATATGTCCAGGCTGTTCCATGCCTTGATCGAGAATATCCCGGGCTTTTTCTTCAATTACATTCCATGGCGCTAAAAGCAATGCCGGATCCAGATTTCCCTGGACTGTTTTGTTTATTCCTAAACGTCTGGCCTCTTGAATTGGCAGACGCCAATCAAGCCCAACAACATCCAGTGGAAGAGCATTCCATTCAAGCGCCAAATGACTGGCCCCGACACCGAACATGATTAAGGGAACGTTTTCTTCCTTTAGAGCACTAAAAATATGGTTCATAGCAGGTTTAATATAGTAACGGTAATCTTCCGCATTTAAGGCCCCGACCCAAGAATCAAAAATCTGGATCGCTTTGGCACCTGCTTGAATCTGAGATTTCACATATGTAATGGTCACTTCTGCCAGCTTATCCATTAATGCAAACCAAGCCTTAGGCTCTGAATACATAAATGCTTTCGTTTTGATATAATTTTTTGAAGGTCCGCCTTCAATCATATAGCTTGCCAGCGTAAATGGTGCACCTGAAAAGCCAATCAACGGAACAGAAAGCTGTTCTTCAGTCAAAAGCTTGATCGTTTCAAGCACATAAGGCACATCTTCCTCCGGATGGATTTCGCCAAGCTTTTCAACGTCAGCTAAAGATGTAATTGGATTAGAGATGACCGGACCAATGCCGCTTTTAATTTCAACGTCCACTCCAATCGCGGGAAGCGGTGTCATTATATCTTTATAGAGAATCGCAGCATCTACGCCATAGTTTTCTACCGGCAGTCTTGTCACATAGGCACAAAGCTCAGGCTGATGCGTAATTTCAAATAATGAATATTTTTCTTTAATTTTACGGTATTCCGGCTGGGACCGTCCTGCTTGCCTCATATACCATACCGGTACATAGTCTGTTTTTTCACCCCTTGCGGCTTTAAGAAAAGTTTCATTTATTATTTTTGTCATTAATCTTATCCCCCTCAAAACATGGTTCATTCACTTTGCCGTATATATATTATAAGAATATTCATGATGATACTTTTTACTATTTAACATCATACCTTTTTTCTACTATCTTTGTATAGCTTACATGTCTATAATTCAATAAATTGCCTTTATTATACATAAAAGCAATAATGAAACAGATTGGCATTCTATTTGTTTGGAAATGTATAATGAAAGAAAAATGAGGTGATTAATCGTGAATTTATACATCGCCATGGGAACATACGAGTATTTAAAAACGTTAAAGGATACCTATCCGCATGAAGATTTTCTCTTTTTACAGAATGAAAATACTTGTCTCCTGCTGCATGAAACTGAAAGTGATTCACTCTTTAAAAGCCCAAAAAAATACGAGGTCATTGATGGTGCAGGAACCCTTTCCGTCCATGAAGGCTACGCTGTTCTTCATTATATTCCTGTGACAGACGAAGGTCGTCCTATCTTTGAATACCGCTTTAACACACTCTCTGCTCAATTGGTAAAAGTACCGGGCTTTGATACTGCCCGCGTTCTCCGCCCGCTATCTTCCGACACCTATATCATTTTGACTGTTTGGAAAAATGCCGCTGACTTTAAAAAATGGCAATCGGGAGAATTATTTAATAAAGCGTTTTCAAACAATCAAACAAAAGTAAAGAGTGACAAAAAACTTCCACAAATCTTCCCCCGCTCGTCCTATATGACAAGGTACTCCGTAGAAAAAGAATAAAATCATGTGTGCCTGCACCAAAGAGCAGCTTCGCTTCATTTCCTGCAGGCACACCGAATTATCGCTTGAGATTATTTTTTGCCAAATCGTTCATGAAGCCATTCATAAATTAGGATCCAAACAAAGGTCCAGACAATCCCAAGTGTATATCCGCCTAATACATCTGTTAAATAATGGGCCTGAATGGCAATGCGGCTTAGCCCGATCAACAGAATAACAAACGCCGCCATACTTCCAAGCCACCATTTACTGCTGTTTGATTGTACATTTCTTATAAAAAAATAAGCGATTAGCATATACAAAACCAAACCTACCATGGCATGTCCGCTTGGAAAACTAAAGCTTTCCTCCATTACTCCCGAAGCAGGACGCTCCCGCGCAACAAGTTCTTTTATCCATTTGCTTACTTCATTGCCAAGTGCAACGGCCAGTACCAATACAGCCATTCCCAGAAAATCACGCCTTTTGACAGCAAACCAGACAATCATTAATAAGACAATGATTCCGATGGCGATTTTATCGCCAAGCTCTGCTATCACATTGAAAAATGAATAGGATGATTCCGAGAAAACACGTTCAGACCAATATGCTGCAGCTCGATCAAAAAGTAAAGGTTCCTTGCTCCCTGCCATTACGATAAAGAAAATCGATAAGAGGACAGCAATCCCCAAAACAATATATGTATGCCTTGATCTTCTCATTTCCCCCAGCCTTCCCCTGAAAAGCCATTGATTTTGTTACAAACAGACAGGGAAGATTATACTATAATCCTATTGATTTTAGCAAAATAGTAAGCTATTAGAAAAGCGTAAGCGCCTTGCTCAGCGACGTATGGACTGGAGCACTCCGGACTGAGATAAAGGAAACACGAAGAGCACGACAGTGCGATTCGATGTTGACTTATCGTAGGGAGGAAGGGTGAAGTACACTAGGCGCTGGAGCTGGACATTAAACCGTGTCCAGAAACCTTACCTGCAAAAAAGAGCCTGAATCCGCGTGTATGATCATTCGGAAGTCAGACTCCTTTTATCAGGTTTTCTCATTAAGAAGGCGAAGACGATAGCAATTCTTCGCCGTTTCCCCCAATTGGTCCAGCAAATTATAATTAGCCAGTGCCCCTACAACCGCTCCAATTCCCGGGACAAGCTGCAGCATTTTGACAAAATCGAGTGCGTCACGGTATTCCTGCTGAAACCCGCGCCAATCCAAGTCAAGCAAAGCGGCTTTGCGCTCCTCCCAATTCTCGATTGTCTCAAGCGTCTCCTTCCTGACTTCCAAGCTGGAGAAAGCCAGCTGGAACACTTGAAGGATAAAAATACGTTCTTCATACTTTTTTATATCATAGCCATAAACAGTAGCTGCTTCAAATAAAAACTTCATTTTAATGGTCATCAGCAGTGGAAAGTCGGCCAGACCGACTAAGAGTCCGGCAGCCCCTGTTCCCGCTCCTTCAATAACGGCCGTTCGGCGATAGACGGATAACTTCTCATTAAGCAGCTTATCCCGGTCTTCCAGTGTTAAATCCGAACCATAATTTTTTCTCGTTGTCATTTCTGAACCGGTTAAGGTCATTTTTACGAAATTTTTTATCCCTTCCGTTACGATCTCATGTGCCTTATCAGGAATCTTTTCATTGATTTTGCTTTGTGCCTGCTTTGTCAAACGCTGAACCATCTTAGGTCTTTTCAATATTTTACGTTTCCATACCAGCACTTCATCATTGACCTGCACTTCGTATTGATCCATCAGGTTTCACTCCTTCTAAATGAACATACGCATTAGGCAGGCAGTTCGTTTCAGAAAATTATCCGTTCTTTATCTTTCTTTGACTGTATAGCGAAATAAAATAGACAGTGAAGATAATTCCCGCAATGAGACTAATGGCAGCTGTTGCTATCTGGCCGCCGGCAAGAACCGCTGCAGATAAAAAAACCGTCTGGATGAATAACACGATACGAAGAAGCGAAAGAAAGCTTCGCTCCTTTTCCTCGGAACTGATTGGATATAATTCCAGCGGTGAATGATATTGATGATGCTTCCACAATGGGAGCAGCTGAAATCCTGTTAAATATAGGAACAGAACCACCAAGACAACCTGTCCAATGCCAAAAGCAAGAAAATAAAGCGCACCAGCGCCAATAATGGTCAAACGCAGAAGCAGACCGAAATAATCCCCGGAACGTAAAAACGTTCGCGCCAAAAGGTAGGTAAAGGTTTGGTCTTGTTGAAAAGGGATTTTAGCCAGCAGAAAGTCGAGCCACTCCCTTCTCTTCACCGCACTTTTAAGCTTCGGAACATCGGTAAATAAATTAGCCAGGCGATAAAAGGATGTCATTCTTTTTTCATCCTGCTTGATTAAAAATTCCCATTTCAGTCCTTTTCCTTTTGTCTGCCCCTTATAATACATATATAGACCCAACAGAATCACAAATGGCACAATGGTAAAATACAAGGGAGCATTGGAAAATAACAAATAGAGAAAAACAAGATTGACACAAAAGCGAATCAGCGAGTCCGTTTTAAGAACAGTACTCTCTTGGTAGTATTGTACATGCCAGCGGAGCAAAAGATTGACATATTTAACCACAATAACAGCAGCTAAAAAATAGAAAAAACTTTTAAAATCCCCATTATTGACAGCAGCATAAAGCGGCATTAATACTGCTAAACCGATTACCAGCAAATAAAGCTGCAAAGTAAAGCTGATGAAGAGCGACTTTTTAAAGTAACCGTTTAAGGATGTTTCTAATGGGATAAGAAAAATTCTGTCTGCTTCTGACATAAAAGTGAATATCGGACTTAGGGTTAACAGAAATGCTATCGCAGCAGCCATAATAATCGCAGCCGGAAAGTTGTCAGGTATTACTTTCAGCCATTCCTGATAATAATAGGCAGCTGAACCAAGGAGAAAGACAAGAACAATAACGAGATGACCGTTGAAAATATAGCGAAGGTAACGGGACAGTTCCCTGCTTGTCCGGCTGAAGCGTTCCTTCCAGAGCAGTTTTTCATCAAACATAATCTTCTTCCTTTGTCAGTTCAATATACAAATCATCAAGTGTTGCACCCGGCATGGCAAATTCCTTGCGCAGCTCCTCAAGCGTACCATGTGCCCGTACCTTTCCTTCATGCAAAATCACAAACCGATCACAGTAACGTTCAGCCGTCGCTAATATATGAGTCGACATCAGAATTCCGGCACCATTTTCCTTCATTTTCTTCATTAAATCCAGTAATGATTGAATCCCTAACGGATCGAGCCCGACAAATGGTTCATCAACAATATAAAGGGACGGCTGGATAAGAAAAGCACACATAATCATTACCTTTTGCTTCATCCCTTTTGAAAAATGCGCCGGGAACCACTTGAGCCTTTTTTCCATGCGAAATTCATGAAGCAAACCAGCGATTCTTTCCTTATAAACAGATTCCTTTAATCCATAAGCCATTGCCGTCAGTCTTAAATGTTCATCCAAGGTTAATTCCTCATAAAGAACAGGCGTTTCAGGAACGAAGGTAAACTGTCTTCGGTATTCCTCCCTGTCCGCATCAATCGTCTTGCCTTTGATGGTGATCTCACCTTTGTGCGGCTCCATCAGCCCGATAATATGTTTGATTGTTGTACTTTTACCAGCCCCATTCAAGCCAATTAAGCCGACAAGTTCTCCTTCATTTACCTGCAAAGAAACATCTTTTAAGACAGGGTTTCTTGTATACCCGCCTGTAACGTTTTTAATTTGCAACAGTGACATGCATCCATTTCCTTCCTTCTCTAGGTTAGGTTAGTCTTATTGTAAGAAATAGCTTTGCATCTTGTCTAGTTTGAGGGCCAGTTCATCACTTTTCAAAAAAAATTTGTAAAGCTAGTATATATTTTTTGTAAAGCGGACATTCTAATTTATGTAGGGGAAAACAAAAGATGATTTACATCATCAACCATTGAAATGAGGTGTCTGTTAAAGACAAGTTCATTTTGGTACCCATATGCTTAACAACGATTCTATAAGGGGATGGTTGTAATGCACGACCGTAATGATCTTATACACCGATAGTTTCAAACATATTTGAAAATGAGGTGTTTATCAAAGATAACGTAACCCAACTTTCCTAAAGTTGTAAAAAACTGAAAAGAAATAGGGGATGGTTAGCTTGAACAAAGGATCAGTTTCTAAATAAACACAAGCATTTTTTACTAAAACGAAAAATGAGGTGTTTACGGCAGAAAATAACCTGAAATAGAACGTAGGTATATGTAATATTCCCCTGCAGAAGGGCGGGATTCTATGCGAATCCTGCCTTTTCTCCTTTTTACCTTACCCCTTTCGTCTTAACACCCGCTTTTTAAAAGCTTCCATCTTATGGTACAATATTTAGAAATTACTCTATCTGGAAAGGAATGAAATAAATGAGCGATTGCATCTTTTGTAAAATTGCCCAAGGTGAAATTCCGTCTGCAAAGGTTTTCGAAAATGAACATGTCATGGCTTTTCTTGACATTAGTCAAGTAACAAAAGGACATACACTTGTGATTCCAAAAGTACATAAAGAAAACGTATTTGAATTAACTCCAGAAAGCGCTAAGAATATTTTTGCGGCAGTACCTGAAATCTCCAATGCGCTAAAGGCTGTTTATAACCCTATTGGTTTGAACATGGTCAATAATAATGGCGAAGCGGCCGGACAGACTGTATTCCACTATCACGTCCACCTCATCCCCCGCTATGGAAAAGGTGATGGATTTGGTGCCGTTTGGAAAAATAACCAAAGTGACTACAGCTTCGAGGACCTGCAGAAAATGGCTGCAGAAATCAAAGAAAAACTTTAAAATTCTCCCTTTTCGGAGAATTTTTTTCTTAAATGAGTAAAAATATTTGATTCTTTCTGTACATTTCGACATTTTCTGATACTATTATGTTAAAAATAAGCAAAGCATTTACACCATACTGATGTGAAAAAATGAACATGGCGGGTAAATGTGTTAAACATAGGGAGGAACTAAAAAGATGAATCGTGCATTTAATTTCAACGCTGGTCCTGCAGCTCTTCCAGAGTGGGCTCTGCAAGAAGCGCAAAAAGAATTGCTTAACTTTAGAGATACAGGCATGTCTGTAATGGAACTGAGCCACCGCAGCAAAGACTATGAAGCAGTTCATAATGAAGCAAAATCATTATTAACTTCCCTTCTATCTATTCCGGAAGATTATGAAATTCTCTTCCTGCAAGGCGGTGCCAGCCTGCAATTTTCAATGGTGCCAATGAACCTGCTTCAAGAAGGCAAAACAGCTTACTACGCTTTGACTGGATCATGGTCTGAAAAAGCACTGAAAGAAGCGCAAAAAATCGGTCAGACAGCTGTAGCCGTTTCCAGTAAAGAAAACAGCTATAAAAATATCCCGGCGCTTGATAGTGCTTCTATTCCAAGCGATGCAGCATATCTTCACATTACAAGCAATAACACTATTTACGGTACACAATGGCAGCAATTCCCAACTGGTTTAAATGTACCTCTTGTAGCTGATATGTCCTCTGACATTCTTTGCAAACCGCTGAACATCGAACAATTTGACCTGATTTACGCCGGAGCACAAAAAAATCTCGGTCCTTCAGGTGTTACAGTAGTCATTATCAAAAAGGATTTATTAAGCCGTGCAAACGACAGCCTGCCAACCATGTTGAACTATAATACACATGCGAAAAACAATTCACTTTATAACACACCGCCAACTTTTGGTATTTATCTGCTATCCCTTGTTCTTAAATGGGTAACAAATGAAGGCGGTCTTGAGGCAATTGCCAAAAGAAATAACGAGAAAGCAGCACTTCTATATAACGAAATTGATAACAGCGAAGGCTTCTATAACGGCCATGCTGACGTTGACAGCCGTTCGAACATGAACGTTACGTTTACATTAAATTCTGATGAAGCTTCAAAAGCCTTTTTAGCACAGGCAAAAGAAGCTGGATTTGTTGGCTTAAATGGACACCGTTCTATCGGAGGATGCCGCGCGTCTATTTACAATGCTGTGCCCGTAGAAAATGTTGAACGACTTGCTCAATTCATGAATGAATTCAGAAAAAATTATTAACATTTAAATCGTTATCATGATATAATAATAACAAGTTTTCGCTGCAGGCAATGAGTGCACTGCAGGAAAAGCAAAGACTTAGCATAGTTGAGGAGAGATGAGAAATGAATACAAAAAAACTTGTTGTCCTAGCCCTTCTTGTGGGAATGGGTGCGGTACTGCACACTGTTGTACCGGGATTTTTCCTAGGCATGAAACCGGATATGATGTTAACGATGATGTTCTTGGGAATTATTTTATTTCCTGATAAGAAAAGCGTCCTGCTTCTTGGATTGGCTACTGGGATTATTTCAGCATTAACAACTTCCTTCCCTGCCGGTCAAATTCCGAATATAATCGATAAGCTTGTTACATCATTTGTGTTTTTTGCTTTGTTCCTTGCGTTCAACAAATACAATAAATCAATCATTTCCGTTGCTGTGCTGACTGCAGTTGGAACCATTATTTCCGGAACAGTCTTCTTAGGCTCAGCTCTGTTGATTGCCGAATTACCTGGACCGTTTGCCGCACTATTTGCTTCCGTTGTCTTACCGGCAGCAGCGGTGAATACCATTGTTATGATTGTATTGTATCCAGTAGCAGCATCTATTTTAAAACGCACGAATCTTACCGGGAATAGGCAACAGACTATTAGTCAATAAGAAGGAGCCTGCCTTCTAAAATAGGCTGGATCCACATAAAACCCGTCACACGACGGGTTTTTTCTTATCCTACTCTCTTTCGTCCAGGATTATTATTTTTTATTAGAATAATATTTCTGTCTTTTTGGAGGAAATTTTCCCTTTTTGCAGAAAGTTATAGTATGGGGATAAAACTTTTCGGGTGGTGATCTGATTGAATAGAAAACACTTTTTACTCGGCTTTTTTGTCGGAGGAATCACAGTATCTGCCTGTACATTACTTGCTGCACCAGCTTCAGGAAAAGAAACAAGGCAGGTTCTGGCAGATCAGACAAAAGTTTGGATGAGTCATTTATCTGAGATAAAGGAAAGTCTTCACGATTTAAGCGAATCAATAAAAACAGCATCTCTTGAAAGTACAGATCCGATAAAAAGCTTTGTCTCTGATCTAAAGATAGCTTTAACCGACTGGGAAAAGAAAATCGAACCGCATCAAGAAGACCTAAAAAAAGAATTAAATGCGATAGAATTAAGCATTCGGACCCTTGAATCTCAGATAAAAAGGCACAAACACACAAACACCGAAAATTCGACAGAATAATCTAGGCTAATTTTCGGATAAAAAGGAAAAATAATGCCGATAACACTAAAATTTTATAACATTCGCACTGTTTAGAAAATATTCTTTTCCAAAAAGCAGGAATTTCACCATGAAAGAGGAAATAAATATACTATGAAAATAGTGATAACTTTTTTGTGAAATTACTAACGTATGGAGGAAGATATAATAATCTAAAAAATTAGCATTTTTTTGACTTTATTATTTTTTATTTTATTGGCATAATGAAATTACAGTTATAATAAAAAGGGTGATTAAGAGGATGGGAGAAAAAGAATTTTCAGTAAAAGAGGCTCTGTTATTTAGTCAGCGCATTGGCCAGCTAAGCAAAGCTTTATGGAAATCAGTTGAAAAGGATTGGCAGCAATGGATTAAGCCATTTGATTTGAATATTAATGAGCATCATATTTTATGGATTGCTTATCATTTAGGCGGTGCATCCATTTCGGATGTGGCAAAATTTGGGGTTATGCATGTATCAACAGCGTTTAATTTTTCAAAAAAGTTAGAAGAACGCGGACTTTTGACATTTTCAAAAAAGGAAAATGATAAAAGGAATACGTATATCCAATTGACCGAAGAAGGAGAAAAGGTATTTCACCAAATTGTTGAAGGATACGATCCGGAACAAAATGCGGCATTTCAAGCATCGGTGCCATTAAAGGAAATTTTCGGGAAATTCCCTGAAATCATCGAAATGATGACCATTGTCCGAAATATCTACGGCGATGACTTTATGGAGATATTTGAAAAATCATTCAACAATATTGAAAATGAATTTAATGAAGAGGATGGCAAACTGAGAAAAAAAGAATGTTTGGAAGAAACAGAATTGGTGTAACTGATTACACATACTTTTTAAACTCTGACATTAATGGTAAATATAAGCCTTGTCTTATACATGCTTCAATGACTTCTTCAGCCTGTATTTTGGGAGGCAGATTCATGGAAAATTCCTTAAAAAGCGGATGAAAATAAACAAAACCTTCCGCTTTTTGTTCTTCAAACTTTATGCTCAATGCATCACATTTTTTTTGGAATTTTCGAACCTCTTCCTCCCCCAGGCCCTTTTCGATAATCAGTTTATAGAACTGATCCGTTGATTTTGAGATCATTTTAAGTAATAGAGATTGATGATATTCAAGAAGTTTTATTCTCGCTAAAATAGACTCCATATACTCTCTTCCCCGCTTTATTATTGAAATATCATATTCATTAAATACCTGCATGAATCATCCTGCAAATGATTCCCTTTTTATATTACATCATGAAAAGCTTTTTTTTCTATTGATTTTTTTAAACTCTTATCGTACATTATCCTAGTAAGTTAACGTTTTTTAATATCTCCTAACGGAGGCTGATCGGATGAATTGCTGGAAGGCGATTAATATTCATAAACAATATGGAGCAAAAAGAGTATTTTTTCTGTCTTCCTTAACCATGTTGTTTGCGTTTATTTTTCTTTTTGTTCCTGCCACATATGTTTTTGTACCAAAGGCTTTTTATGATAACCATTTCGTACTATTTTTAACCTGTCTCTGGCTTATGTTCTTTATCCATAAGTTTTTCCATTTATTGCCCCTTTTACATTTAGGCAAAAAGGTTAAAAAGTCATTTGTGATGAAGTATCGTATTTTCCCTCAGATTCATATCAGAGTGAATGAACCAATCCCAAAATGGATGTTCCTACTTTCATTAATTACGCCATTTTTTATGATCAATACGCTGCTGTTGATTTCCTGTTACTTTTTTAGTCATTATGTACATTATATGATTATTCTATTAGCCTACCATATTGGCATCTGTGTGTCAGATTTTATTTGTACTAAAAATGTCTTAACGGCACCAAATCGGGCATATATTGAAGAGACTGAAAACGGCTTCGATATTTTATTAAGACAGACACAAAAATTCATTTAATCTTTCTATAGAGAACACCCGCAAAAAGGCAGTCTATTAAATGGTGCAAATTAAAACTATCTTTTTTAGCAATTATTTGCTAATGTAAACACATAGTCATTTTCTATAGGTGAATTTGTAGCTTCACGCAATTACAAACGCCTCTCAAAGGGAGGAACGATTAATGATCTCCATTTTTATTTTATTTGCCTGCTTTATTTTGTTCTATATTAATAAAATGACAAATACTCTATGTCTTCAAAAGGAGATCCCTGAGGAACGCCACCCAAAAGTATTTCACACAATCAACATTCTGGTGACCATTTTATTAATTTCATCTTATGTAGAAATTTTATTTGCTTGAATTAGAAAAGCGGTGAGAGGGTTCTCACCGCTTTCTTTCTTGCTGAATGGATAATTTATTATCTTACAGCCACGCTGCTCCAACAATAATTAACAAAATAAATAGGACTACGATTAACGCAAATCCTCCACCGTATGCGGCTCCACCCATATTAACACCTCCTTTAAGGATTCCTCTCCCAGCTCATACAACATATTCAGAAATGAATTATTAGTAACTTGTTACTTTAAATAAAGGAAGCCCCCACAATAATTAATAAAATGAACAGCACAACGATTAATGCGAAACCTCCACCGCATGCGTAACCCATCATCCTAACCCCCTTTCCTCTTTGTCTTATCATATGAAGTAAGGGAAAATTGGGGATAGGTTAAATACCTAGATTTCAAAAAAATCATGAAGGCAAAGTGGTAAATATTTGTTCTAATTCGAATTTATGATATAGTATTCTTTGTTGATTAAGCATGACTACAATTTAAATTAGGAGTGTTTCTACGTGAAAAAATGGATCTTATCTCTTTCACTTGCTGCTGGGGTATTAGCATTAACAGCCTGCAACAGTTCGGAAGCAGTAGTGGAATCGGACGCTGGAAAAATTACAAAAGATGAGCTTTACGAAGCAATGAAGGATAAATACGGACAAGCCACCCTGCAAGAACTATTGTACGAAAAAGTCCTTGCAGACAAATACGAAGTATCCGATAAAGAATTAAATAAAAAGTTTAATGAAATTAAAACGCAATTAGGTGACAGCTTCCAAATGGCCCTGCTTCAATATGGTTATAAAGATGAAGCTGCGTTTAAAGCGGCAGTCAAAACAAGCATGCTTCAGGAAAAAGCCGCTCTTAAATCAGTCAAAGTATCAGAAAAAGATGTGAAAGAATATTACGACAAGGAATACAAACCGGAAATCAAAGCACGTCATATTTTAGTTGCTGATGAAGCTACGGCAAAAGAAGTGAAAGCTAAGCTTGATGCCGGCGGTAAATTTGAGGATTTAGCGAAGGAATACTCTACAGATACAGGGACAGCGGCAAAAGGCGGAGATCTTGGCTGGTTTGGACCAGGTAAAATGCTTCCCGAATTTGAAGCAGCGGCTTATGCATTAGAGAAAAATGCGATTAGTGAGCCTGTTCAATCACAATATGGCTACCATATCATTCAATTACTTGATAAAAAGCCAAAAGAAAAATTTGCTGATGTTAAAGATGAGATGGAATATCAATTAAAGTTGTCCAAGATAGATCAAGCCAGCGTCCAAAAAGCAATGGATAATGAAATGAAATCTGCTAACGTAAAAATTAACGACAAAGATCTGCAGGGTGTCATTCAGGGTACAGATGCAAAATCTAGCGACAAAGCAACAGAAGAAAAGAAATAATCGTTATCCTTATCAAAGGGGTTGTCCACATCATAGATGTTTTTTATGGGACAGCCCCTTCATTTAGCATCAACCGTGTTCCATTTCCTTTTTTTCAGAACGTTTCTTTTCTAACCGCTCCATATATATTTGCCCTTCCCGTTCGATTATTTCCTCTTCGACACGTCTATCTTCCCTTCCGGTTTTAATCACCATATAAGCACTAGTCATGATTCCAGCCACAACAAAATAAATCCAAAATGGCAGATCCATATTATTCACCTCATTTTTTGAATATCCCTATATTTTATGAATCATTTCCTTTTGTTATGTCCATCTTTTCTATGTTATTTTCACTATTAGATTCGAATATTAGCTTTGAAAAAACATATCAGTTGTAATAGCACCTTGAAAATGATGTAAAATGGTAGAGTCAAGTATATAACTGTATTACAAGTAACTTCATATTGGAGTGATATAATGTCTGAACAACAAACACAAACCTATTTTTATCAATTTATACCGGTTCAATACGAAGCTTCCGCTGAGGATAAAGAAAAAATTCTTAGAGAATTTCCGCCGCCAAGGCTGCCGGATGGCGAAGAACTATTTCAAATACAGGAAGAGGCCGGCGGCAGTAATGTGAAAGTACGTCTACTGCTGAATGAATACAGTGTGGAAGTAACAAAGACAAATAAACAATATTTAAAAATGAGATTTTCCAATAATGCCGGAACGATTAACACGAAAATGTGGGATAATCAAGGCTCTGTTGAAAAAACCATTTCTTTACTGGAGGAATACTCTGTTTTCGATATTGAAGCAAAGGTGGATGATTACCGCGGTCATAAATCTCTGACCATCAACAGGATTCAGCCCTGCACCGGGGAGATAAACCCCTTTTCTCTGCTGTCCTATACAAGGCAAGACCTGAAGGAATTGACTGTTGAATTAGTTTCTTATCTTCAGGAATTGGAATCTCCCTTTAAAGAGATTTCCTTCGCTGCACTGCGCCGCTTTTGGGATCAATTTTCAATAAGACCTGCCGCAAAAGGACATCATCATAATTATTTGGGAGGATTATTGAAGCATACAGTGGGCTTAATGAGATTTACCCGCTACGTTGTTAAATTTGAAGAAGACCACTATCAGGCAGTACTCAAGCTGATTAATTGTGTTGAAAAGGCCCATAAACGAGACATTTGGACCCAGTTGAATGCTGATGAGGTCAAACTACAGCAGCTTGTTTGGAAAGATACAATTGATCATTTATATACGATGTTTTACGGGATGATGCCCTTTAAGGATTCCGTTCCACAATATGACTTGCTGCTGACAAGCATCCTCTTTCATGACATCGGAAAAATATTCGAATATGATCATGCCGGAAAAAAATTCGCAGAGTTTAACTTTCTATATCCGACAGCAAATACCGCTCATTTAGCAAGCCGAAAGCAAACGGGGATTATTATGGATGAATTAGGAGTGATGATTGGTCATATTCCATATGGGGTGCTCATGCTCACAAAAGTTATAGAATCCGAATCTATCCCTGTTTCATTGGAAGATATTCACCATATGTCTCATTGCATTCTCTGCCATCACGGACTCCCTGAATGGGGCTCCTGCGTCTCAAAACCACAGACTCTTGAGGGATATTTAATTCACATCGTAGACTATTTGGACAGCCGCTATGAAAATACGGAGGCTATTAAATAATGATAAAAAGGAGACACTTAGACTGGTAAACATTCTTTAAGGTCTCCTTTTTACATGATTATTTTTCGGCAACTGCCTTATGAATCGGATTCAATACAATGATATCTTCTTGATTAAAATATTTTAAGAGATGTTTGTGACAGGTAAAAAACAAAATCTGATGTCCATGCAGCTGCTTAAGCAGCTGCATCATTTTTTCCGTTCTTTTGGCATCAAAATTAACGAAACTGTCATCAATAATGATCGGGAATTTAAATTTCTCATACACCGTCACAGCAAGCGCCAAACGGATGGATACATAGATTTGTTCCGTGGTTGCCTGGCTGAGCTCATTTGCCTCAAATAGAACCTGGCTGCTGTTTTCAATCAAAAAACCGCTGCCCTCACTCTTCGGAATAATCCGTTTATACTTCCCGTCTGTTAAAAAAGATAAAAATCTTTGAGCCATACCAAGCATTTTCGGCAGCCGTTCTTCTTTAAAGATTTGCACTGTTTTATACAGCATCTCTTTAGCAGTCATAAACACGGCCCATTCACGTGCTTCCCGTGCCAAATCACTTTGCAGCAGCTTAAAATGATGGAGTAATTCAGCATAGGTGCCTCCATCCTCCAGCAATTGAATTTTATATTTTAATTGCGCCAATTCATCATGCAGCTTATTCTGTAATTCAGTATCTGTTTCAATTTTTTCCTTCGTTTCATGAACCACTGTCTCCAGCTGAGTTTCATTTAACAGCTCTCCATGCTCATAGTCATTTAGTGAAAGCATTTTTAACTGAAGTGAGACATGTTCCAGCTGCTGCAGCAATTCTTTTCGATAGGCCGCTTTGCGCGCTGTCTCACGGAATAGCTCTTCATTGTCACATGCAGCATGGACCAAAAGGGTATTCCTTTCTAGAATTAAACGTTCCCGCTCTGCTTCAAGCTCTTTGAATTCCTCTTCAAGCCGATTGAACTGCTCCCTTTTCTCCGCAAATTTAATTCTCTTTTCCAATTCGAAGCGGACCCTTTTCTTTAAGGATAGAACCGCCTCCTGAACAGAAAAATGCGCATCGGGTAAAAACTGCGCTGTCAACTGCTGCAGCGGCTCATACAGGTTCTTGATTATATTTTCATTTGCTGATAATTGCTGCACAATATATAACTTTTCCTGAACATTTCGTTTTAAATCATCAACAATTTGAAAGGCATCGAATAGATAGCTCAAGGCAATCCGCTCTGGGATATTCAACTCCCTGCCGGCCGAAAGTAACTGTGTTTTCAATTCTGCCATTTCGCTTTCCCAATGTTCAAATTGATCAATAACACGATCATATTGCAGCTGTTGTTCCTCAAGTTTGACCATTAGTCCATATAACCGTTCCTGCAGCATTTCGTCCCGTTTCAGATTTTGCCGCAGCCATTCGATCTGTTCATCCGGCTTGTTCAGCTTTTCCCTGTGCTCGGATTCCACCCTCTGCCATTTTTGAATTTCCTCCTGTAGATGGTGATCCTCTGAACGGGATTGGTTTTTCCAGAGGAAAAAGAGGGCAAATAAAAATCCCATGCCTCCTGCTGCCAGCATAACGATCAGATCTGCCAGCCACCCCCCCAAGATCAGAATGGCAAACAAAATAAGAAAAACGAAATACTGCTTTCTTTCCCTGCTTCTCGTATTTTCCGCCTGTTTAAGCGATTGACTAAGTAGTGATTGTCTCTCTTTCACTTCCTCAAGTCTTGCTAAGACGGTTTCCTTTGTTCCCGAGGCAGCCAGCTGTTCTTCCAGCCTCTGACGTTCATCTTTTGGCATTACTTCGTTTTTCAGCGCTGCGGCGCTGTTCTCCAGTTCCTCTAATCGGCTTTTCTCTTTTTGAAACTGTTCATCAAGCTCACGTTTTTTTTCATTGAGGCGCTTTTGATTGGCCATTAATTGCGACGCCTGTTCCCGCATAAAAATACTTGTATCTGCATTCAGAATATCCTCCTCCCTGAAATGGTGATGAAGTTTACTCTGTAAAAATGTCATTTCCTCTTCGATTTTCTGCAGCTTGACCTGGAGCTGCAGATTTTCCTGCTCCCGCTGCTCAAGCAGCTTCAGACTCTCGGATGCTCTGTTAAGTTCCTGCTCTTTATCAATCAAGGTAAAATTAGGCTCTATTTCGTTTAATTCAGCTTTTAAGTTTTCCATTCGCTTCCTAAGAATGGCCATTTTTCTTTCCAATGAACTGTTTAGCTCCAGTAAATGTTCCAGCTGACCAAGTCCATTTTCAGGAAACGTAATATCTCCTGTCTGTTCTAGTTCTTCGCGAAGAATTTTTTCCTGTCGCAGAAGCGGTTCTGCCTTTATCATTTCCTCATAACGTGTTAATTGCCGTGACAGCCTGACAGCACGATCCCGCATTTCTTCCATTTGCCGCTCAACAGCTTCCTGTTTTCTGACTAAATTCATGTACTGTCCGTTATTTTCTTCTGCTTTTCTCAGTTCATTCCACACCTGGCGCAATTCCTTCAGCTTTGTATTCAGCACTGGATTTCTGCCATTTGGCTTATAGCGCATGTCTAATGCTTTATTTAAGTCATTTTCCGCCTTAACCAGCTTGTCTGAACCAATGACACCTGTCGAAAATAAAAACCGTCCAAGCTCCTCCCCTTTCATTTGATGAACATTTTGCAGCCCGTGTAAATTAAAGGAATAGACAGCCTGAAACGTATTTTTATCAATGGATGATAAAAGCTCCTTTAAAAGCTCCTCACTGCCTGTACGTCCGTCATCTAAACTTACTGAAACATCACCTGCGGCCTTTCCCTTTACACGCTCAATAACAGCCTTCCGGTTCCCCGGAAAGATAACCGTTAATGTTCCGCCGTATTTAGCCCCTTTTTTAGGTTCATAGCGAAGTTCTGACTGCTGCTTTGTTGGAAAGCCAAATAATATGCTGTGAATGAAAGACATAATGGTTGACTTTCCTGCCTCATTTTCGCCAAAAAATACTTGAGAATGGTGCGAGAGAGAAAAAGTAATATTTTCGAACTTACCATAGCCATATATAATGATTTCTATAATTTTCACCGTGTCACCGCCAATCTAATCGTGCTGCAATAATTGAATCAATGTTTGTAAAGCTTGCTCCTGCAGTGTGCGTTTTTCCTCTTCTGTCATCTCTGGTAAAAATCTTCGCGCTGCTGGATTCTCATAAAGTATACGGGTGCTTTCCGTGACGTGATTATTTGCATCGAAGGTACGAAACAACTCTTGATAAAAATCCGATTCTTGCTCTAGTTCTTCCCGATTCCATTGGAGGCTTTGTCCCACTTCGATGGCAACAGGCCAAACAAACCCTTCTTCTTCACTTTCTTCCTCCTGCAAAGCTTGCAGCAGTTCGCCATTTATGACGGCTGCAAGCTCTTTTTCTGCCAAGCGGATACTGCTTAATCTGAGCGTAAGCAGAACACCTTTCGTGAATGAGCGTTTTTTCTCCATTTCCTGTAAACAAAGCAAATACAGGTCTTGAAAGCTGTGTACCTCCCGGGAATCAATCATGCATTCTTCCCACAATACATCGGAGGTTTCAATAAACTCCAGCTTCGTTTCCCCTGCCGTGAGAGTCACTAAATAACAGCCCTTGCTGCCACTTTCCTTTTTATTTCTTCCTTGTATATTCCCGGGATAGACAATATAAGGCATTTCATTGAGCAGTTCCCGTTTATGGATATGGCCGAGCGCCCAATAATCGAATTTTTTCGCAAGGAGATCTTTGATTTGAAAAGGGGCATAACGCGCATGTTCACCCGCTCCACCACCATACCCGTGCAGAATTCCGATATCAAAGTCCGCCCCTTCCTGTTTTACATATTCCGCCATTCTGTTTTCTGTCACATGACGCACTGGATAACTAAAGCCATATAAATGGGCTGAAGTATCTTCTTTTCTAAATATCTTTATTTCTACTTCATCCTTAAAAATATGGACATTCTCCGGCAAATCAAGATGGATCCACTTCCCATTTAAATGATCGTGATTGCCGTAAACCACATAGACTTCAATTTGATGTTCAGATAATCTCATCATTTCTTTGCGCAGCCTGGTTTGCGCCCGTACACTCCGGTCCTCTTCATCAAATAAATCACCGGCCAGAATGACGAAGTCCACTTTGTGCTCAATAGCAGCATCTGTTAACTTTCTTAAAGCCGTGAATGTACTTTCTTTAATCCGTTCAAATATCTTCTTCGGCAATTGTGACAGTCCTGTCATCGGACTGTCCAGATGCAAATCTGCTGCATGTATAAAAGTAACTTTTTTCATTTTTATTCTTTACCCCATTTTTTCTATTTAAAGAAAAGTATCGATCTGTTTCATTTTACCATCCCCGCAAGTCGAATGCACGTTCTGATTGATTTGTGTAAAAAACAGTCTTTCCTTTTTACAGTAAAAATAGACGCAAAAGGAGAGACTGTTTCCTGAAATTTAGTATATTACTCTTTTTTATTCATCTTTCGTCAACTGCAATGCTTTTTTTATATCTTTAAACGAATTGGATTTTCCGTACATTAAGACGCCGCCTTTGTAGACTCTTGCCCCAAAAGCAGCAAGAAGGATAATCGAAACGATGAGAATCAGAATCCCCGCAATCGGCTCCCATACCGGCAAGTTAAGCATCCCCACCCTCATGAACATCAGCATCGGTGTGAAAAACGGGATATACGATGTAACCGTAATGAAGGTCGTATCAGGCTGACTTAGACCAAACATCGCAATCATAAAGCCGGCCACAACAGCGAAGGTCATCGGGGTGATCATTGACTGCACATCTTCTATTCTGCTGACTAACGACCCGAGCAAAGCGGCCAGCGTAGCGTACAGAAAATAACCGAGGATGAAGAAGATCACCGCATAAATTATCGTGGACAAAGGGATATTTTGAAATCCGAGAAATTCAAAAAATCCCCCTTCCATTGATTTAAGATTTCGTTTAACAAAGTAATAGCCAACCCCTAAAAGAAGCACCAGCTGCGTTAAGCTTAACAAGCCGATCCCGATAATTTTTCCAAACATTTGTTTAATCGGCGAAACGCTGGAAATTAAAATTTCCATTACCCGGGATGATTTCTCAGTCGCCACCTCCATGGCAATCATGTTGGCATACATTACCACAGCAAAGTAAATGAGGAACAATAACACATATACCAAACCGCGGGCCTCACTTAATTCCTCCTGCGTTTTTGCATTCTTTTTCAATGCCACCCGTTCAAAGACGGGCGGCTCATAGATTTTCGCCAATTGGTCAGGTGTCAGCTGTAATTGAGAGGCCGCGAGCTGAACCTTTATTTGCTGTACTCCGGATTCTAACGCACCCGGCAAGACAAAATCAGCCACATTTAATGATTTATATGTGGCTTGCGGAAGATGATTTTGATCAAAATCAAGAATCAACACTCCTTCATATTTTTCAGCCGCTACTTCATTCTCTGCCTCCGCCACTGTTTTGCTATACTTTTCAATTTGCAGATCCGGGTTTATCGATTTCATCTGCGTCACAAACAGAGGAAAGATTTGCTCCGTTTCATCAATTACAGCTATTTTATCCGCAGCTTCATCCTTGCTGAAATAGCCAATGATATTCGTCATGTTGGTCAGAGCAATAAAGATAAGTGCGGTAATAATCGTCGTCAAAATAAAGGACTTTGTTTTTAATTTGCTTACATATGTATGGACAAGAATCGTCCAAAAGCTACTCATAAGAAGCACCTACTTTCTCGATAAAAATATCATTTAAAGATGGTTCTTCCAGTTCAAATTTAGAAATAAAACCTTTAGTGACAATGCTGTTGATGATTTGCTGTGCCACGGCTTCTTCTTTAATCTGCAGTGAGATGCCTTCAGCAGTTAGTTTTCCCTGAGTAACTCCAGGAAAATGAAGCATTTCATCTAAGGAAAAATCAGCATGAATAACGAGGTTTTTCCTCCCGTAGGCGCGTTTTATTTCTTTTAAAGCACCATGCACGACCGGTTTGCCTTTTTGTAATATGCAAAGATGCTCACACATCTCTTCAACATGCTCCATCCGGTGGCTCGAAAAGAGAATCGTTGTGCCATTCTCCTTAAGTTCTAATACAGCATCCTTTAATAATTCAACATTTAACGGATCCAGACCGCTGAATGGCTCATCCAAGATCAGAAGCTTTGGTTTATGAATCACAGCGGCAATAAATTGAATCTTTTGTTGATTGCCTTTCGAGAGCTCTTCTACCTTTTTGCCTGCATATTCAGGTACTTTAAAGCGATCCAGCCAATATACTAATTCCTTTAACGCTTCTTTTTTTGCCATTCCGCGAAGCTTGGCCAAATAAACCATTTGCTCATTCACCTTTAGTTTCGGGTATAAGCCTCTTTCTTCAGGCAGGTATCCAATGATCGGGCTGATCGAATAATCGACAGGCTCTCCATCCCAGGTCACGATTCCTGTACTTGGATTTAAAAGTCCAAGAATCATTCTAAACGTCGTCGTCTTACCGGACCCATTCGCCCCAAGGAACCCAAAGATTTCCTTTTCTGGTATCTTTAAGGATAGATGATCGACAGCAGTAAAGCTGCCGAAGCGCTTTGTTACCTCTTTCAATTCTAATACCATCATTCCGCCTCCTTTGTCTCCTTCTTTACGATTTCAGACGGGAAAGGTTCCAATATTCGCAAAACAAATTACACAATATGTCATTTTATACAAAGGCTGTGTTAAAGGTCAATGTTGATTTTGGAGGACTTTGTTGATTGGAGTGGAAGGCACGAAGACTCCTGCGGG
The DNA here is from genome assembly GCF_014207535.1 of Bacillus benzoevorans. Taxonomy (GTDB): domain Bacteria; phylum Bacillota; class Bacilli; order Bacillales; family Cytobacillaceae; genus Bacillus_BD; species Bacillus_BD benzoevorans. The sequence goes on along the minus strand of NZ_JACHGK010000001.1, from coordinate 51,068 downwards.
AACAGCGAGACAGACGAGACCCCGCAGGCACGAAGTGGCGAGGAGGCTCGGCGGTCGCCCGCGGAAAGCGAAGTGCTTGGAACGGAAATCAACAACCAAGTTTAACAGAGCCTATACAAAAAAAGGAACAAGGCTGCCCTTGGAATTGCTCACACCAATTCCAGTACGGCAGCCTGCAGCATTCATTATTTTTACCCAAAAATTTCAGTGAGCACCTTGATTTTTTTATCAGCATAATGTTCATAGGAATCATGATAAGATTTTGGATCCTTTGGGTTGGCGAAATGAGTAATTTCCCCTGTTTCAGGATGAATAAATTTACTAGATGCCCCGCAGCCAAGACCCAAAATGGTCTGTTGTTCTTCCATGATCATGATATTATAGATACTTTCCTGTCCCTCGAGCGTGTAACCGACATTTTCGAGATTTCCCAGTATATTCTTCTGTCTGTATAAATAATAAGGAAAATAGCCATGTGTTTTCGTCCATGCTTCCGCTAAATCCATCATCTTTCCGATTTCATTCCGATCGGCAACTTTATATTTCTCCTTATGTTTTGTCATTTCCGATGCCCGTTTAAACGACAAAGTGTGGACAGTCAACGACTCCGGCATCAGCTTTTCGATTTCATCTAAGGTATAGGTGAACTCCGGCAGTCCCTCTCCCGGCAAACCAATAATCAAATCCATATTGATATTGTTCATCCCCATATCACGCGCAAGCTGAAATTTCTCTTTCGTTTCCACAACAGTATGATGCCGGCCAATCGCCTTCAGCGTTTCTTGAATAAAGGATTGCGGATTCACGCTGATTCGATCAATTCCCCACTTCTGCATCACTTTCAATTTTTCGGGAGTAATCGTGTCAGGTCTTCCTGCTTCTACCGTTATTTCTCTGATTTTCTCTACATTGGGAAATGATTGATGCATTTCCTCATAGAGTAAATCCATTTCTTCTGCTGTAATACTTGTCGGTGTCCCGCCGCCAAAATAAACGGTCGTTATCTTAACATTATGCTCCTTTAACCAATTCCCAACCTTTCTCATTTCATAATGAAGCCCGCCCAAGAAGGAATCTACTGATCCCTGTCTGCCATTAATTGCATAGGCAGGAAATGTACAATAGGCGCATTTTGTCGGACAGAAGGGAATCCCAATATAGATACTTACTTCTTTTTTCAACTCATATAAATCAGGGACAGCTTTTAATTGCCGGTCCACGATTTCCTGCATTAACGCAATTTTTTCCCTTGATATCAAATATTTTTCATGAAGCCCCTGGTGGGCAATTTCTCTATCCACTTTTTCCTGCATTTTCCGGTGCAGCAGTTTAGTCGGCCGTACTCCGTTCAAAATCCCCCACTTTTGCGTAATCCCTGTCCATTCTTCCAGCAGGAGTAATTGAACCCGTACAACGGCGTTTTTTATTTGCTTAAAGCGGTCTTTTTCACCTATTGCTGGAAGCTGCGCTTTATACTCCGAGAAAAGTTCCTGCCCACCCTGATCCGTCAGCACTCCCTTGATTTCAGCAGAGGAGGGATCAACGGCAAGGGCAAACTTCAAGTTTAATTCCGCATCCTCCTTTTCTGCAAATACAACACTTGTTTCCTCAAAAAATAAATTAGCATTAAGCTGAAGCGGACGGATAAACCGTTCGTCCTCTAATCCTGATACAGATATATACAAACTAAATCACCTTTTCAATTTACTATAAATAGTTTACAAAATCGGCATATTTCGGTCAATGAATGCACAGTGGACTGCACTACAAGCAAAAAAGCCCGGAAGCGGATACGGTCCACCCGAAGCTTTTTCTTTCATCCTCTATTTTATTTAATAATATTCATCTTTCTTAAAAACTGAATCGGCTGCTGTTTGCGGAAATGTTCCTTCACCATATATGCAACACCCTTTTGATTTTGCGAACGGGTGACCCAGTCTGCCGCTCTTTTTACCTCAACCGGTGCATTTCCCATTGCTACACCAAGACCGGAGCCTTCAATCATTTCAATATCATCATAATCATCACCGATACAAACAATTTGATTTCGCGAAATACCGAGTCTTCCTGCTAAATAGAGCAAGCCGCTCCACTTTGACACATCTGCAGGTATAATGTCTAAACGGAAATCATTTATTTTAAGGCAGTCCACTTCATGAAACATATTTTGAATCGCATCTTTTACATCGGATAAATCATCCTTATTTTCGAAATACGCCTCAATAGTAAGTGGATTTGCCGGTTCATCTACAACAGTATCACCAATCGAATCAACAAATTGCTGCGAGTAGAATATGGGATCATTTGAAGTAAATACAGTTTTGGCCAGCAGATTATGCTGCAGTTTATATTTGTTGGCCAAAGAGAAATTTTCATGTACGAGCCGGATTTGGCAGGGAAATCCTTCGAGGAGACGAACAATATCATATGTTGTATGAGGCTCAAGCTTTTTCTCATATGCAGGTCTTCCTGCTTCCTTTGCAATATACCCGCCCCCATGTGTGATAAGGAGCGAATCCAGTTTCAGTGCCTTCGCTACTTTGCTTGCGGAAGCGAATGTCCTGGATGTAACGAGGGTTACATAGATGCCCTTATTCTGAACGTAATCAATCGCTTCCTTCGTTATTTTATGAATCCTTCCATTTGTGTGCAAGAGCGTTCCATCAATATTGATGGCAAGCATTCTGTAGATCATCCAATTTGCCTCCTAGTCTCGGTGTTGTGAACCCTATACATTAGTATTATGAAAGACAACGAATGAATAGAACTTACCTCCCAAGGACAAACACAGCCCTAAAAACAAAAGGTACCAGGCACCACAATACTGTATCTACTATCACTTTGCAATTTAAGCATTGGATATAGATATATTGTGAATTCCTGATACCTTACAGGGCGGCCCCTGCCATCATTTTTAACCCATCATAGGACCGTAGAGTTCTTCAAGCGGTTTAAGGATAATTTTATTTAATTCTGCAATAATCATACTCATACGCTGCTCAGCTTCCATCAACTGCGAAATTTTCGGATGCTGCTGAACAAGTGCCACTATCTGCTGCGCCTGTTCTACTTCCTGCTGGGTGATTTCCTGCCCCATCATTTGCCTCTGCTGCATCTGCATCTGCATCTGGCGGAAGTTTTCAAACATTTGCTTTGCAGATGGATCGGCATTCACTTCTTCATATAATCTCCTAAGTGTTTGATATTCATCACTATTCCGTATTGCCTTTTCCATTTCATAGGCGCTATCATGTAAATTTACAGCCACGAATGTTCAACTCCCTTTGCATAATTCACTTAACTGTATCAGACATTATGTTTCATTACTACCAAAACAAACCATTCCTTTTCACCTTATGCAAAAAAGACTTTCATAATACCCTAATATTTTATTATAAAGAAATGTATGACTTTTTCTTTATTACAGACTCTATTCTATAGGCATGTTGAAAGGAGGTTAACAAATGAAGGAAAAAGATTCGCGGTTTGAAGGTCGAGATGATTTGTTTATGGATGTTGATCGAATGATTAATGAAGGTTTAGCAGGCGGTATGGTTTATTCTGCCGCTGACAATACGAATATCGAAGAAGCTCGTGACCTTATACGTGAAACACCGCCAAATCAGAATTAATATCCCAGCAGCAAAGTGTCTGAACAGAATGAAAGCTTCAGACACTTTGTTCGTTTTTGGTTATTCCTTAACAAGAAAAGTGATTTCATATCCGCAATGGCTGCATTTCAAAAAATGGGGGCATAGTCTTCTTTCATAATCATCGGGATACCCGTCTTCAAGCTTCATTTGATCAATTTGCATATATGGACTATAATCGTCAAAATAATCCATGATTCTTCCCTTATCTTCGATGGTTTGACTACAAGCTGGACAGCTTAATTTAAGTTGCTGAAATCCATTACATACCGGACAAATCCCCATCAAATGCGCCTCCTTTTAAATGATAAATAACATATAAAAGTTGTTAATATTTACCTTCGCCTAATTGTGCATATCATTCAGGATTTTCTCCATAATAGAGAGTACAAAGGAGAAAACAGCAGCAAATAAACTCACTACAATAGTTTAACCGAAACGCAAAGGATTATGAGGTAATCTTTGTAAAATGTAAGGACTATGCATGGCAGCTTGATTCGTATCAATCAATTTGGTTCAATTCCAAAATAGTCCACCAAAAAAAAAATTACTGAAGGAGAGTGTGCATCAATGCCAAACAACAATTCTTCAAACCAATTACTAGTTCCAGGAGTACAACAAGCTTTAGATCAAATGAAATATGAAATTGCGAATGAGTTTGGGGTAAACCTTGGAGGAGACACAACATCTCGTGCAAACGGTTCAGTTGGAGGAGAAATTACGAAGCGCCTTGTTCAAATGGCTGAACAGCAGCTTGGCGGTACACGATAAGGCAGTCTTTTTTCAAGGAAAATTTAATAGTATATGGATAGAGCCCCCATTCCTTTGGGGGCTCTCTTAATGATTGCGGTTACAAATTAATCCCGTTGCAGTAATGTACCTACAATATAATATCCGAGTACCATAATACTTGCAATTGCCAAAGTAACTGTTAATGATTCCATGATAGGAGCACTCCCTTTCAAAAACATTTTTACCTCACATTACTATTTCAAAATTAACATAGAAAAACTGCTTTTCATTGACTCAATTCGCAATTTTTTGTGACACTTTTATATCTCATTGCAATATTTAACACATAAAGAAACAGGTTACATGCTTGTATTCTCCGGTTTAGATATTTAAGAATAAAATGAAATATTTTTACAATATAATTATAGTGTTTATGTTTTTTCCCTAAAGAAACTTTGTTTCATTCATTCAATAGACATGTATTCACGCGAAAATGTTTGTATAGACCCACTAGACGTCTATTTGATAAGGTAAAGATAAAGAAAACCGCATTAGACAAGGCATTTTTTCTTAAATATTGAATGGAAGCGTTTTGGGGGAGAACAGAATGGAAACAGAAGCCCAATTAAAAATGGGGGAAAAAGGTGCATGGCTTAGTATTTTCGCTTATATCTTTTTAGCAATAGTTAAGCTTGTAATTGGTCATTTTGGACAGTCTGAAGGACTGATGGCAGATGGTTTAAATAATACGACCGATGTGGTCTCATCTATCGCCATCCTAATTGGACTAAGAATTTCACAAAAGCCGCCGGATGAGAATCATTCATACGGACACTACCGAGCCGAATCGATTGCTTCACTTATCGCTGCATTTATTATGCTTACTGTCGGAATCCAAGTAATCATTGACGGAGTTGAAAGTTTTTTTTCCAACCAGACAGAAACACCTGATATGCTGACAGCTTGGACAGCTTTAACATGTGCAATGATTATGTATTTTGTCTATTTATACAATCTGAAATTAGGCAGAATAATCAACAGCCCGTCTATTAAAGCTGCCGCATATGATAACCGTTCTGACGCATTTGTCAGTATCGGCGCATTTATTGGCATTATCGGCACACAATTTGGTTTTCCTTTTCTCGATACAATAGCTGCGATCATTGTTGGCGTGATTATTTGCAAAACAGCCTGGGACATTTTCCGAGATAACGCTCATACTTTGACAGATGGAATCGACACAGCTCTCTTGTCTGGCATTGAACAAACGATTATCGAGGCACCCGGTGTTTTAAAAGTATCCACAGTCAAAGCCAGGACACAGGGAAACCAGATTCTTGTCGAAGCCACTATCAGTGTCGATCCAGACCTAAATGTGGTCGAAAGTCATGAGATTACAGAAAATATTGAAGAACAGCTTGATAAAAAACACCGTGTTTCTATAGTCATGATTCATATTGAACCTTATCAGACAGAGACAGGATGAGGTAAAATTCCCCTCATGAAAGGATAGCCGCGCTGCCTGTTAAGAGGGGGATCAAAGGGGAGATAGGCATGTTCACGTTAAAGGTAGATCATGAAATCGAATTACATCTGCTTCAGATTCAGGATAGTACGGAGCTTTTTGGGCTGGTGCAAAGGAATCGGTCACATTTGCGTCAATGGCTTCCATGGGTAGACAGCATGGTCTCTCCCCTCCAATATCATACAATCATTCCGGAATGGTTAAAACAATATGCAAACAACAATGGATTTCATGCGGGCATCCGTTTTAGAGGAAAATTAGCCGGAGTGATAGGTCTTCACTTTATTGACTGGTATAATAAGCAAACAACAATTGGCTATTATTTGGGTAAGGAATTTGAAGGTTATGGAATTATGACAAGGGCTGTAAAGGCATTACTCCACTATCTTTTTTCTCATTTGTACTTAAACCGTGTTGAGATCCGCTGCGGTGTTTTCAACCATAAAAGCAGAGCCATTCCAGAACGGCTCGGTTTTGTCTTGGAGGGCGTGATCCGGGACGGTGAATTTCTTTATGACCATTTCCATGATTTAGCTGTTTTCGGAATGCTGGCACGCCAATGGGCAGATAAGGTGAAACTTCCCTAAGTGGGGGTTTTCCTCCCCCCCACTTAGGGTTAGTCGCGCTGAGCCCGATTGGCTTTTCTAAGGGCTGAAACCCTTAGAAAAGACCTTATCTCACCAATCGGACCTTTACGGGCAGTTAGATCTCCCACCTAACTTCTTTTTGATTTTCAGATTATAGAGGCGGGAGTCTAACTGCCCGTTAAGAGTGGGATAAATCCCCTGATCAATATTAGGGGATTATTTCTTTTTTCTTCATATAAATGTATAAAAGCATTCCGCCGCTTTTTTCGTCATATACTATTCATAACACCCATTACGATCTGAACGTTTGACTGTATAGTTTATGTTACCGTATAATTAATGTATATATGCTTTGTTTCATATTGTTCCAAGTCTATGTTGCTTACGATTGTAATCACCTGGATAAATCGAGATTCGATAAACAAAGCCAAATGACTAAAGATCTGAGGTGGTATGATGGGGCATTTTATCAAAATGAAGTATTAGCCTGGCGGGCAAATGTTTCTACTACGACAATTGACTATTATACTAGCTTAGAATTATTTGAGACAAATAGTAATAAATGAAAATTTTTGAATTATCAGGAGGTGACTCCTTTCCTGTTAAAATCAGGATAAGGAAACTTATTTGGACATATTAAACTTGGTTATTATAGCCATTTTAATTGCTTTAACGGCATTTTTCGTTACTTCTGAATTTGCCATTGTTAAGGTAAGAAGTTCCAGAATCGATCAGTTAATTGAAGAAGGAAATAAAAGTGCTCTTTCAGTAAAAAAGGTCATTTCAAACCTGGATGAATATTTATCAGCCTGCCAGTTAGGTATCACGATGACAGCTCTTGGTATAGGAGCTCTTGGAGAGCCGACATTCGAGCATATTTTACATCCAATATTAGCATTTTTTAATCTACCAGAATCGTTAACTTCTATTCTTTCGATTGTGATCGCTTTTTCGATTATGACCTTTTTACATGTAGTTGTCGGAGAACTTGCACCGAAAACTGTCGCTATCCAAAAAGCGGAATGGATTACATTAATTACAGCGCGTCCTCTTATCATGTTCTATAAACTTATGTTCCCGGTCATCTGGCTGTTAAATGGCTCAGCGCGGTTAATCACAGGGCTATTCGGTCTTAAGCCTATATCGGAACATGAATTGGCGCATTCAGAAGAAGAACTAAGAATCATATTGTCGGAAAGTTATAAGAATGGCGAAATCAACCAATCTGAGTTTAAGTATGTAAATAAAATATTCGAGTTTGATAATCGCATAGCAAAAGAAATCATGGTTCCACGTACAGAAATTGTTTCTCTTGCAAAAGACGAAACATTGGAAACCTTTATGGCGATTATTAAAGAAGAAAAGTTTACCCGCTACCCAATTATTGACGGGGATAAGGACCATATTATCGGCATGGTCAATATGAAGGAGCTTTTAACGGATATATTAGACTATCAAGACTTAACGGCAAAAACACTGGAAACCTATATTCGCCCCATTATTAAGGTCATTGATACGATTCCTATTCATAGTCTGCTTGTCAAAATGCAAAAGGAACGGATTCATATGGCCATCTTAATGGATGAATACGGCGGTACGTCCGGTCTTGTTACAGTAGAAGATATTATCGAAGAAATCGTCGGTGAAATCCGTGATGAGTTTGACACAGATGAAGTACCAATGATTCGCAAAATTGAAGATGATCACTTTATCATTGATTCCAAAGTACTTGTATCTGAAGTAAACGATTTGCTTGGCCTTGAAATTAATGATGAAGACGTTGATACCATCGGCGGCTGGATCTTAACCGAAAATTACGAAGCCAAGCAAGGTGATGTGATTCAATTTGAATTATATTCATTTAAAATAGTAGATATGGAAGAACATCATATCAAATATATTGAAGTGACAAAACAGCAGGAAGTAAAGGAGAACCTGGAGAACTTTGAGCAGGGCGAAAATCCCCTTTCCTCCTCTGTCCCGTTAACTAAATCAGAAGTTTTCTATTAAAAATCGGCATTTTGCCGATTTTTTTGTTTATTGATAGGAATGTCCCCCCTCACCTCTGTTTATTTCTCTTTTTGAACTTTATTTATGAAAAAATGTATAATAATTGTACATTTTATTAACGTCAACAACTTCTATCACACAAAAACCCAGTTGCTAAAATTGTCACATTTACCCCTTCCAATGTTCACAACTTCACAAACTAGTTTTGTTAAAATCATTATAGAGGGTGATGAAAAATTCAGATTTTTTTAAAGGGGGTTTACAATAATGCAAGAGCTTATCTTAGCTCGAATTCAGTTTGCTTCAACAACTGTGTTCCACTTCATTTTTGTGCCATTGTCCATTGGTCTGGCATTTTTAGTGGCAGTCATGCAGACAATGTACATTGTTAAAAAGAAAGAAATTTACAAAAAGATGACAAAGTTTTGGGGGACATTCTTTCTCATCAATTTTGCTGTCGGGGTTGTAACCGGGATCATTCAGGAATTTCAATTTGGAATGAACTGGTCCGAATATTCCCGATTTATGGGGGACGTATTTGGAGCACCACTCGCCATTGAAGCGTTACTAGCGTTTTTTATTGAATCAACTTTCATTGGTCTATGGGTCTTTGGCTGGGACAAAATTAACGCAAAACTGCACTTAGCCAGCATTTGGCTCGTTTCATTTGCGACAGCCGTTTCCGCTTTCTGGATTCTGGCCGCCAACTCCTTCATGCAAAATCCTGTTGGATACGCGCTGCAAAATGGACGCGCCGAAACAAACGATTTCTTAGCAGTTATAACTAACACTAAATTATTGGTTGCTTTTCCGCATACCATATTTGCTGCACTGGCAACAGGCGCCTTTTTTGTTGCAGGAATCAGCGCTTGGAACTTCTTGAAAAAGCGCGACTTGGATTTCTTCAAACGTTCAATAAAGATTGCACTCATTATCGGCTTAATATCTACTGTGGGGATCGCATTCTCTGGTCATTCACAATCAACCTATCTTGTTGAAGCGCAGCCAATGAAAATGGCTGCAGCGGAAGGATTATATGAAGACAGCGGCGATCCGGCTGCCTGGACGGTATGGGCGAAAATTGATACGGAAAATAAAGAAGTAACAGGAACATTAGAAATCCCGTATCTTTTAAGCTACTTATCTTATGGAGAATTCACTGGAAAAGTAACGGGTATGAATACCCTTCAGACTCAATATGAAGAGCAGTTTGGTGCAGGAAATTATATTCCTCCCGTAAAAACAACCTTCTGGAGCTTCCGCATAATGGTTGCAGCCGGAGGAGCAATGATTCTGTTAAGCTTAGTCGGTTTAATTTACAGCCGCCGCAGAACCATTGAAAATAAAACTTTCTATTTGAAATTATTGGTTCCGGCCATATTTCTTCCTTATATTGCAAATACCTTTGGCTGGATCATGTCAGAAATCGGTCGTCAGCCTTGGATTGTAAATGGATTAATGAAAACGGCAGATGCTGTATCACCGAATGTTTCTGCGGGCTCAGTATTATTCTCACTCATTGCTTTCTCACTCGTTTATACATTATTAGGTGTGGCAACGGTTTATTTATTCGTTAAAGTAATTAAACAAGGTCCTCATGCAAAACCGAAAGATAATATTAATACGACGGATCCATTCAGCGCTGGGGGTGTAGAACATGCAACTAAGTGAGATATGGTTTATCCTTATCGGGGTGTTATGGATTGGGTTTCTGTTCTTGGAAGGCTTTGATTTTGGTGTCGGAATGAGTACAAAATTCCTTGCCAGAAATGATCTGGAAAGGCGAATGCTGATCAATTCAATCGGACCATTCTGGGATGCCAATGAAGTATGGCTGATCACCGCCGGTGGTGCTATGTTTGCCGCCTTCCCGAACTGGTATGCTACATTATTCAGCGGTTATTATTTGCCATTTGTCGTCCTTTTGTTAGCCTTAATCGCAAGAGGTGTGGCTTTTGAATTCAGGGGAAAAGCCGCTTCAGCTAAATGGGTCAAGACCTGGGATTGGTCCATCTTCCTCGGCAGCTTGCTTCCGCCGTTCTTAGTCGGCGTATTATTCACCAGCCTGATTAAAGGCGTGCCAATTGATCAAAATATGAATATGGCAGCAGGATTCTTTGATATTGTGAATGTTTACACCGTTGTGGGCGGTATTGCTGTGGTATTGCTTGCTTATATGCACGGTTTGATGTTTATCTCTTTAAAAACGACTGGTCCGCTCCGTGAGCGTGCCGCAACATCTGCAAAAAAAATCTATTTCGCCCTTGGCGCAGTACTGGTGCTCTTTGTCGTCCTAACAGGAATCTATACAGATACGTTAGCAGAAAAAGGTGCCATCTTAATCCCGCTGTACGCTGTGGTTATCTTACTTTACTTAGCCCTTTTCGGTTTTATGAAGACGAAAAAAGAAGGCTTCAGCTTTACGGCAACAGGTTTAATGATTGTTCTGGTAACGGCGTCATTCTTTATCGCCCTCTTCCCAAATGTGATGCTCAGTTCAACAGATGCAGCCTATAACTTAACGGTTTATAATGCAGCATCAGGAGATTACTCGCTTAAATTAATGACAATTATCGCCTTTACAATGGTACCGATTGTCCTTGCTTATACCATTTGGAATTATTACGTATTCCGAAAACGGATAACAGATAAGGAGCATTTAGAATACTAATGGATAAACATCTTTTCCACTATAAAGGCATAAAACAGCATATGTTCATAGTTGGAATACTGACTGTTCTCCAAGGGATAACGATTGTTTTCCAAGCCGTTCTCTTGGCAGCGGCTATTACAAATATGTTTAACGGGACAGCCTTCCAAGCTGTCCTTCCCTATTTTGCCGGCTTTGCAGCAGCTTTTCTAACCCGCCATTTTCTGCAATGGCTCAAAGAAAAAACAGCATTTCATTTTGCTGAGAAAATCTCATTTACCTATCAAAGCTTTCTGATTAAACAAATGTTCAAATTAGGTCCCCGCGGCATTGGCAAAAATGGTTCAGGAAATATGATTACCCTTGCTTTAGAAGGGATCCCAAAATTCTGTACGTATTTAGAACTATTTATTCCTCGGGCGATCGCGATGGCTGCCATCCCGATTGTATTACTAATTTATATTTACAGTGCCGATTCACCTTCTGGTATTGTCTTAACTTTAACGATGCCGATCATGATTATGTTTCTCATTTTATTAGGGGTGGCAGCACAAAAATACGCAAAGACGCAATGGAGCAGCTATCAGCTTCTAGCACGGCACTTTGTTGATTCGCTGCGCGGGCTTTTAACGTTAAAATATTTAGGGAAAAGTAAATCACATCAAGGGTCGATTGACAACATTAGCAATAAATATCGGATTGCCACCATCCGCTCCTTAAGAATCGCCTTTTTATCGAGCTTTTCGTTAGATTTCTTTTCCAGTCTCTCCATTGCCGTTGTGGCTGTCGAGCTTGGTCTGCGCTTAATTGATGGGACAATCGGTCTTCAGGCGGCATTAACGGTGTTGATACTCGCCCCGGAATATTTTCAGCCCATCCGCGATTTAGGAACTGATTACCACGCAACGATGGACGGAAAAGATGCCGGAAATCAAATTCACCGCTTATTGCAAAAGGATGCAGCAGAAGAACAACAGCCGGCACCACAAATAGAGCGCTGGACTTATGACAGCAGTCTTACCGTCAAAGAATTAAGTAAACGTTCTGAAGAAGAAAAAAAACCGATCCTTGAAAATATTAATTTCTCCATTAAAGGGTTCCAAAAGGTTGGCATCGTTGGAGCCTCCGGAGCAGGGAAATCCACTTTAATTGACCTATTATCCGGGTTTGCCAGACCTTCAACAGGTGAAATTTCAATGGATGGGGTAAAGATAAATAACTTCTCACATGCCGGATGGCAGGAGCAGATTATTTATATTCCACAGCACCCCTATATTTTTTCCGGTACAATCGCTGATAATATCAAGCTGTATGCCCCGGATGCTTCACGGGAAGAAATTGAGGAGGCAATAAAAGTAACCGGATTAACCGAATTTGTTGACAAGCTGCCCAATGGCTTAGATGAGCAGATTGGACAGGGAGGCAGAATGTTAAGCGGTGGTGAAGAACAGCGGATTGCCTTAACCCGTTCCCTCCTTCAGGAACGCCCGATTATGCTGTTTGATGAGCCTACCGCCCATCTGGATATTGAGACAGAACATGAGATTAAGCAAATGCTCCTGCCGCTGATGCAGCAAAGATTGGTCTTTTTCGCGACACACCGGTTACATTGGATGCGTGAAATGGATATTATTTTTGTCTTGGATAATGGAAAACTGGTGGAAATTGGTCATCATCATGAATTATTAATGAAAAAGGATTATTATTACCGGCTTGTTGCGGCACAAGGCGGAATATTAGGAGGGATGGATTGATGAAGCTTTATCAAACTTATATTAAACCTTATTTAATACAATATAGACAATCCATCCTCGCGGCAGTCTTCTTTGGGTTCCTAACCGCTGTCGGAGCGTCTATGCTGATTTTCGTCTCCGGATACTTAATTTCCCGTGCCGCAGAAAGACCGGAGAATATCCTAATGATTTATGTTCCCGTTGTTTTAGTGCGGACTTTCGGGATCTCGCGGGCTGTAACCCGTTATGCAGAACGTTTAGCCGGGCATAATGCTGTGTTAAAAATCCTTTCACAAATGAGGGTCAAATTATACAATGTTTTAGAACCACAGGCGCTGTTTTTGCGCTCCCGCTTTCAAACCGGTGATCTCCTTGGCACATTGGCAGATGATATTGAACATTTACAGGATGTGTATATTCGGACGATTTTCCCAATCCTGACCGCACTAACATTGTTTGTTTCAGCTTTCATCTCTCTTGCTTTCTTTGATTGGATTTTTGCCCTTTGGATTGCCTTTTGTTTAAGCATCATCATCCTAGTCTATCCGCTTCTTTCTTTATATTTTTGGAAAAAGCAGCAGATAGAACAGAAACAAAAACGAAGCCATCTTTATCGAACATTAACAGATGCTGTTTTCGGTCTTTCAGATTGGATGATCAGCGGACAAAAAGAACGGTTTATCAAACAGTTTTCGATTGACAGCATGGAAAGTAATCAAATGGACAAAAAGATACGCAATTGGAATCATTCTCGGACCTTTCAACTACAGTTCATTTCTGGTTTAGTCCTCATTACAACCGGTGTTTGGGCAGGTAACCAGGTACAGACCGGTGACTTAGCACCAGCTTATATTGCTGCATTTGTACTGGTCACTATCCCCATTGTAGAAACATTGATACCAGTATCACATGCGGTTGAACGGATTCCAGCCTACCATGAATCATTGCAGCGCCTGGACCATATTGCCCAGTTTGCACCGCATTCAGCAGCGGCAGATTTGCCAAATGTGCCCATCAGTGCGGCAGCGGATATTGAAATTAACAATGTTTATTTTCGTTATGAAAAGGAAGAAAAAGATGCCTTACAGCAAATTTCACTTTCGATTCCACAAGGAAAGAAAATAGCGGTTTTAGGCAAAAGCGGTGCCGGTAAATCTACATTGCTGCAATTATTACTGGGGGCACGAATCCCTTCCGCTGGTACAATCGAAATAAATGGCTGGCGTCCAGACGAATACGGTGATGCTATCTTTAAGATGGTTAGTGTATTGAATCAAAAACCCTATTTATTTGCCACCAGCGTAAAGAACAATATTCGCCTCGGAAATCAGACTGCAGCAGAAGAAGAAATTGAGCACGTCATTAGACAAGTAAATCTGGATGGGTATATCCATTCACTGTCAAAAGGGTTAAATACACATGTGGAAGAAACTGGTCAGCGCTTTTCTGGAGGAGAACGGCAGAGAATTGCGCTGGCACGGATATTATTAAACAATACACCGATCGTTATTTTAGATGAACCGACAGTTGGTCTTGACCCAAAGACGGAAAAGTTTTTATTAGATACGATTTTTACCGCCTTAAAGGATAAAACAATCATATGGGTGACGCATCATTTAATCGGCATTGAAAAAATGGATGAAGTTATTTTTATCGACAACGGAAGAATCACCATGCACGGGTCCCATAAGGAATTATTAAAAACAAATGAGCACTACCGTCAATTGTACAGATTAGATCGGGGATTATAAGACCCCCTCCGTCTGAATCAGAAATCGGCACCTGATGCTGATTTCTTTTTTTCGGTTTATAATGGAAGGACTCATACATAGGAGGCAGTAAAAATGATTAGGACAATCGCAGTGGATGAAGAAGGTTTATTGAAAAAAAACCTCCCCATTGAAACACTGATTGCAGAAGGTTTTTTATGGTATTGGATAGATTTTGATCAACCGGATGAAAAGGAAAATTTACTGCTGCGGGACTTGCTTCATTTTCATCCTCTGGCCATTGAAGATTGTATATACTGGCAGCAGCGCCCTAAGCTCAATTACTTTGAGGATCATACCTTCTTTATTACCCAGAGTATGAATCCATCCACTTTCACCAAAGAAGAATTGGACTTTTTTGTTGGCGATCATTTTATCGTTACGTATCATCATACACGGCTGGAAGAAGTAAATAAAATGTGGAGATTGTTTCATAATGAGGTAAATGTGAGGGAATGGGATTCGTATAAAGTCCTCCATTTTATGATAGATGAACTGGTAGACCAATACTTCCCTATTGCCTACGAAATCGAGGACACCTTAGGAAAAATTGATGAGAATTCGCAAAATGAATCGATGGAAACACTTCTAGAGGAACTGTTTGCTGCAAGACAAAAGCTGTTGATGTTAAGAAGAACGGTTTCCCCGATGAGAGATCTTGTCTACCGCATGTTAAACTCCCACCGTCTGCCAGGGATCATGAACCATCGGGAATATTTTTTAGACATTTACGATCATTTACTTAAATTATCCGAGATGATTGATGCCAATAGGGAGATTACGGCTGATATAAGAGACAGCTATCTCTCCTATAACTCCCATCAGACGAACCGGGTAATGAAAATATTAACTGTATTTACGACCATTTTTATGCCATTAACCTTTATTGCCGGTATTTACGGCATGAACTTTGCCAATATGCCTGAATTGCACTGGAAATATGGTTATTTTTCGGTCATGTTTATTATGGCTGGAATTGGATATGGTATGTATGTTTATTTTCAAAAAAAAGGCTGGTTTAAATAGCGGGTAAAATCCCCACAAAATCCAGAAAAAAGCTGAACCACCTAGGTTCAGCTTTTTATCTTGACCCTTCTCTCAGAATTGGTTACATCTAATACATCCAGCAAAAAGACGAATATTGGAATCCCGATAATTAATCCCCAAACCCCAAAGAAATGTTCTGAAAAAATCAACACAATAAACGTATAAAAAATCGGCAAATCCGTCTTCGAACTCATTAGTTTTGGATTCAAAATATATGCCTCAATTCCATGAATTATCGCAATCATGATTAAAACATATAAAACTTGAATAAAACCTCCAATACTGTACGCTATCAGGCTAAGAGGAATTAATGAAATAATGACACCGGCAACAGGAATTAATCCGAGAAAGAAAATCATCATTCCCAAGCCAAATATTTGCGGGAAGCCCATAATCGAAAGAGTGATAACAGACAACACGCAATTGACGATAGCAATAATAAATTGTGCCTCAATGACCTTTCCGAAAGTACGAACAAACTTACCAGCAAAAAATTCAATTTCATTATAGAAATCAGCTAGTTTACTTTCCTTAAATTGACGGGTAAATGCCACGAGTCTAGGTTTCTCCAGCAAAAAGAATAAACTGAGCAGCAAAGCAAGCAGCACTTGCATGGCAAATTGGCTAAAATTCGTAAAGTACTTCATCACAAAGGTAAGACCCTGCTCTAAATACTGAGAAATTTGGTTTTTCTCTAGAAGACCGACTAAATAATTGATCAAGATATTATCCTGCGGCTGCCGGTAAAATGCGGTAACCTGTTTAACCAGCTCCGTTATTTCAAAAATGATAATTGGTAAGTATTTCACAATGCCATAAGACAAAAAACCGACAATCGACGTATAAGAAATAATAACCGTCAGCTTTCGGTTTATATGAAGCTTTTTATAAACAATACTAACAAGCGAATTGATTAAAAATGTAAAAATAAATGTCAGCAGAATAAAGTTGATCATACTTCTCATACTGTACAAGACGAGAGCAATCAGAACCAATATAATGAATCGCTTAACACTCTTATTCTGTATTATTTTTGTAAGTTCATCCATGCCTCGGGTCCCCTTTATATCTTTACTATACTACATTCTCGTTTTTTTCATAATACATACATTTTATCCTTTTTTTTCGAATCGGTATAGTAATAATATCGATTTCATTTGCTGCAATGGACCATCCATTACATCTCCAGTCACTTATGATATAATGTTGAAAAATGAGTCTTTCTATGCAAAAAGAACTAGGAGGTGCATGGGACTGTCCCGAAAATAGTCCCTTCATAATTGATAACAATTAATCTGATACTAATCGCAATCCTGATTGCGTTAACAGCCTTTTTTGTAGCAACAGAGTTTGCCATTGTAAAAGTACGAAGTTCCCGAATTAATCAATTAATCGAGGAAAACAAACCTGGAGCAAAAGCAGCGAAAAATGTTATTACTCATTTAGACAATTATTTATCAGCCTGCCAGCTTGGGATTACCATTACAGCACTAGGCTTAGGGTGGCTGGGAGAACCTACAGTTGAGAAGATTCTTCATCCTTGGTTTATCTCTTTGAATGTCAGCGAATCAGCGGCCAGTATTCTATCTTTTTTCATTGCCTTTAGTATGATTACATTTATTCATGTCGTTATTGGCGAGTTGGCACCTAAAACGGTTGCGATCCAAAAGGCTGAGGAAATCACGTTATCCTTTGCAAAACCCATCATTTGGTTTCATAAGATTATGTTTCCCTTTATTTGGGTATTAAACGGCTCAGCGAGACTTCTTAACGGCTTATTTGGTTTGAAACCTGCTTCTGAAAGTGAATTAGCCCTTTCAGAAGAAGAATTGCGTATCATTATGTCAGAGAGCTATAAAAGCGGTGAAATTAATAAATCTGAGCTCACATACGTGAATAACATTTTTGAATTTGATAACCGGATCGCTAAAGAGATTATGGTCCCGCGTACAGAAATGGTCACCCTGCCTATTGAGATCACCTTCAAAGAAGTGCTTGACGTGATTAGAGAAGAAAAATATACACGTTATCCTGTCATGAATGGAGACAAAGATAATATTGAAGGTATCATCAATATAAAAGAGATTCTTACCGCTTCCATAAATCATACCTCCATAAAACCAGACAGCACGATCGAGCCCTTTATTAAACCGGTTATTCGTGTGATTGAAACGATACCGATTCACGACCTTTTGCTAAAAATGCAAAAAGACCGCTCGCATATGGCCATTTTGCACGATGAATATGGCGGGACTGCCGGACTTGTTACCGTTGAGGATATCATCGAGGAAATTGTCGGCGAGATTCGCGATGAATTTGATACCGATGAAGTGGCCGATATTCGCAAGAACGGTGAAAACCATTACATTATCAGCGGGAAGGTATTAATGGAAGATATTAATGACCTGCTTGGCACAACCCTTATCGAAGAAGAAATCGATACATTCGGCGGCTGGTTCCTGTCGCAAAATTATGATGTTAAATTAGGGGATCAGATTTCTGCAGAAGGATACAGGTTTACCGTCAAAGAAATTGAGGGTCATCACATTCTATATATCGAAGTGAAAAAGGAAGAGATGGCTGAAGCTTGAATAAAAGGGTGCAGTTTAAGCATCCTGCACCCTTTTATTCCATTAGATAAATTTCCGTTGAATATTCTTGCCATCATATGTGAAAATTAGATTTCTTTCATCACTGACGGTTTCCAAATGAATCATCCTGCCCCAAAGCTGGTAAACATACGGAAGCACCTTTTCTAAATAACGTAAATCCAGTTCAATCCCTTCATACCAATGCTTTAAATACAATTCACCATTTTTCATATAATCGCCATCATTGACCGTGATATAGGGAAATCCCCCATTCACTCTTACGTTAACAAGCTGGTCGCGTATATGCTCCCAATTTTTATCTACAATTTTATAATCCTTCCCCTGCTTTTGAAACAGATACATATCCTCCCTCATGACCAAATCCTTTGTTAAATAGTTGCGCAGGAAGGAAATATCAGACTCGATTTCCCTTACTTCAAATAGCCTCTCCCGCCCTGAGCCCGGTACTACTCCCCTTTTCTTCATTTCTTCCGTTGGATTATTATACCGTTCCTCAATGTCCTCAAAAATTTTCAGACCTAAATAATAGGGATTGATGCTTGTGCGTGACGGCTGAACAACACCTGAATTTAACTTCGCAAATTCCAATGCTTCAGCACTAGTTAAGTCCATTTCCCGTAAAATTCGTTGATGCCAATAGGATGCCCATCCCTCGTTCATGACTTTCGTTTCAAGCTGCGGCCAGAAATAAAGCATTTCTTCCCGCATCATCGTTAAAATATCACGCTGCCACTCCTCTAATTCACGGCTGTATTGTTCAATAAATAGCAGTAGATCTTTTTCAGGCTGCGGCGGGAATTTCCTTTTCTTAGGCGTTTTTTCTTGCTTTGGCTTATTTCGTTCATCCAATTCCCAAAGAGTGTCATACTTTGTCGCTGATTTTACATCCTCATCTTCCGCAAATTCAGTATCCTCTATATTCCATGCCAGCTTCGGGCGCATTAGGGAAGGATCAATATGTTCTTCTATGGCAAGGATGGCATCTAAAAATACTTCCACTTCTCTTTTGCCGTGAATGATTTCATACTGGCGGATTCGATCAGCTGTTGCTGCCATACTTTCGACCATATCGCGCTTCGTATTACGGAAGCGGACATTATTTTTGAAAAAGTCACAATGCGCTAGGACATGGGCCACAATCAATTTATTTTGGATTAACGAATTCGAATCGAGCAGAAATGCGTAGCACGGATCGGAGTTAATGACCAGCTCATAAATTTTCGATAAACCTAAATCATAATGTAGTTTCATTTTATGGAATTGCTTTCCGAAACTCCAATGAGAAAACCTTGTCGGCATCCCATATGCTCCAAATGTATAGATAATATCCGCCGGACAAACCTCATAACGCATAGGATAAAAATCGAGACCGAAACCAGTTGCGATTTCCGTAATTTCTTCAATGGAATACTGAAGTGCTTTACGCTCCTCCTCGTTCATTCTTGTCTCCCCCTTCATTTCTTCATATCACAATGTATGAAGAAACAGGAAGAAACATGAATCTTTACTGTCCTTCGTGGCAAAAAGATACTGAAATAAGGAAATTCAGAACCCATATATGTATTGTCTGCAGAATCCGTACGGTTCTCCTGTCATTTCATCTGGTAAGTAGTGGCACCCCGAGATAACAATTAGTCCAACATTTACACTGCAATATTTTCTTTATCTCGTTCAAACTAATATCAACTCCTTAGAAAAGGAGGAGAAAGGAAAACCATGATGAAGGTTGATTATGACCGAGCACTATATTACACATACCGCTCAGAGTGGGACAATTTATTAATTCTGATGGTTCGTACAGCCGACAACTTTTTAGCCAAAAAAATTGAGCATTTTCTGCATGCCTATAACTTTGAGAAAGATTACTCCATTGTGGAGAAAAAGTTATATTCTTTACTGCGATACATCGACCACGCCAACACTCAGATAGAGAATAGAACGTTTGATAAACAACAGCCGCTTTATGTACTAAAGTAACGATAGTGAGAATACCACCAATGACAAAACACGGTTCTTTAGCCTAGAACCGTGTTTTTTATGTTCGACGCGTTTTACGCTATACACCTTATTATTTGGATAAACTTGAAATTATTTCATTAACGATGTCCATAAATTGCTGCTCAATGCGGGTCAACTTCTCTTTACTTTCATCGAGACTGCCGCTGTTAACGCTGAAGTAAAATTTTACTTTTGGTTCAGTGCCTGATGGTCTTAAACAAATCCATGTCCCATCTTCCAGATAATATTTCAGAACGTTCGATTTTGGCAGGTGAATCGGATTCGATGTACCATCTAAATTTGTCCGGATGCTTGTTAAGTAATCTTCCGCTGCTGTTACCTTTAAGCCTCCAATTTCCCTTAAAGGATTTTCCCTGAATGAAGCAAGCGTTTTTTGAATTAATTCGGCACCATCCTTCCCTTTTAAGGTTAAGGAACGGAGACCCTCAAGAAAATAGCCGTACTCTTTAAATATGGCCATTAACGCATCATAAAGGCTCATTCCCTGCTTTTTATAAAAAGCAGCGGTTTCCGTTCCCAATAGTGCCGCCTGAACCGCGTCTTTGTCACGGACAAAATCACCAATTAAATAACCATAGCTTTCCTCATAACCAAATAAAAATTTATATTCACCCGTCATTTCATATTCTTTTATTTTTTCCCCAATAAATTTAAAACCGGTTAATACATCCAAAGTATGGACGCCGAATGATGCAGCAATCTTTCGTCCCAATTCACTTGTTACAATCGTTTTTAACATAATCCCATTCTTTGGCATGGTTCCCTTCGCTTGCTTCTGGGATAAAATATAATGAAGAAGGAGCGCCCCCGTTTGGTTTCCTGTTAAGACAACATATTCTCCTGCATTGTTTTTCACAGCGAGTCCTAAACGGTCTGCATCCGGATCTGTCGCAATCAGCAGGTCCGCACCAATACGCTCTCCCGCTTCAATCGCTAATTCAAATGCCGCATGTTCCTCTGGATTCGGGCTTTTAACTGTTGAAAACTCCGGATCAGGCAGTTCCTGTTCTGCCACCACTGTTACATGCTGATATTTAAGAGCCTTTAATCCATTGCGGACCGGAATATTTCCTGTACCATGCAATGGCGTATAAATGACCTTCACATCCACTTCATCCGCTAATGTTGGATTTTCTGAAATCGTCATCAGTTTCTCAATATAAGCTTGATCCACTTCAGGACCGATAATTTTGATTAATCCTTTTTCCTTTAATACTGCTTCGCTTTCTACATCTATTAATAATTCATTATCTATTTTATTAACCTGTTCAATAATGATATCTGCTGCTTCAGGTGGCATTTGACCGCCATCTGAACCATACACCTTATAGCCGTTATACTCTGGTGGATTATGGCTTGCTGTCACGACAATCCCGGAATAGGCTTGCAGGTAACGAACAGCAAAAGAAAGCTCCGGTGTTGGACGCAATGATTCAAATACATAAGTTTGAATTCCTCTTGAAGCTAAAGTTTTTGCGGCCTCCATTGCAAATTCAGGAGAAAAATGCCGTGAATCATAAGCAATGACTACCCCTCTTTTTTCCGCTTCGAAGCCATTGCTATTAATAAAGGCAGCGAGACCTGCAGATGCCTTCCGGACAGTATATAGATTCATCCTATTAGTTCCGGCACCAATTTCTCCGCGCATACCGCCTGTGCCAAATTCCAAGTCTTTATAAAAAGCTTCTTCAAGACTTTTTTCATCTGCGGCGATTTTGTTCAATTGTTCCTTTACTGTTGAATCTAATAATTCAAATTGCATCCATCTATCTGCCTTACTTCTCCAACTCATTAATGTATAACCTCCTAATAATACACGATCAATTCAACGACCGCTGGTCTGAATAAAATATTACCGTAAATTAGAAAATTATTAAAGCTTACCGCAGGTTATTATGGTGACAAAACAGTAACAATTCCATACAAAAACTGACATTTATACAAAATGCCTCAATATCTTTTTTAATTTTATAATACAGAATTCCTATCTAAACAGATTGATTTTGTTTACACCTAAATTTTCCCCGTTTATAATGCAAGTAAAAGGGTTCTCAACCTCTACTCATTTTTGCCAAAGGAGACCATCATGAAAGATATCAAAAAAGATTCTCGTGAATCATTTCTTTTTATTGCTTGGGCGGCATCTGTCATTGCTATGTTCGGCAGCTTGTTTTTTTCGGAAATTCGGCACTATGAGCCTTGTGAGCTTTGCTGGTACCAGCGGATCCTCATGTATCCTCTGGTCATTCTTTTGGGAATAGCCGTTGTTAGAAAGGAGTTCAAAATCACCATTTATTCAATGGTTTTATCAGCTATTGGAGGAGGGATTTCTCTCTACCATTATTTACTGCAAAAGGTAAGTTTTATTTCCGAAGCAGCACCAGCCTGCGGCCGAATCCCATGCACTGGCCAATACATTAACTGGTTCGGTTTCATTACCATTCCTTTTTTAGCACTGACCGCATTTATTGTGATCTTTATATGCAGTTTTCTGATTTGGAAAAGCTCAAAGGAGGAAAAATAAGTTGAAAAAGGTACTAATCTTTTTAGGAATCATTGTCGTATTATTTGCTGTGCTTGGATTATTAACCAATATGCAAAATAAAGAAAAAGCAAAAGGAAACCCGTATGGCAAAGATACTCTTTATGCTGCCACCGTTGATTTATTGGATGATGAAAATTATCAAAACATCATTCTCCCGCAAGAACTGGAAAAAAAATTAGCCAATAAAGAAGATGTTACGGTCTATTTTTTTCAATCAACCTGTGAATTCTGCAAACAGGCTACACCAATCTTGATGCCGCTGGCCGAAGATATGGGGATAAACCTTGTCCAATACAATCTCCTCGAATTTGAAGAGGGATGGGACAAATATCGGATAGAAGGCACCCCAACCATTGTGCAGTTTAAAAAAGGAAAAGAAACTGCCAGAATTAAAGACCTACGGGACGAAGCAACCTACCGTCAATGGTTCGAGGAAAACAGCCAGTAACGCCCTTTGGAACATTCATTTTATTACATCTAGTTTAATAATAGAAAAAAGGCGGACAAATATAATGTCTGCCTTTTTCCGCTATATTAACATTTGGTTTGCCGGCTTAGTATATAGGCTGATTTCGTCCGCTTTAGCTAATTTAGATACCTCAAATTGTTCATATTCAAACGGAAAATAGAAGCCGTAGTCCTTTAAGATGGATACATTTTTATAAAAAGTCTCCATATATTGTCCATCCAAGGTTTTTGTTTCAAGAATCGCGATCAATGTCTGTAAGCTTGCAATCACCTGATAGGCGTCCTTCAAAGTGCCAAATTGCTCAAAATGACTTTTGGACGTATTTAATACTTTGAGCCTTTCATATTTCTGAATATCTCCATCTGTAAAATATGCAGGAAAGATATCAGAATAGAAATGATCGATAAGCTCCTTTATTTTTTCTTCTTGACTTTCAGTCGAAGCAAAAACCACTTTCACTCTAAACCCACCTTTAATCAGTCTGATCAGTATCATAGATACTAATAGAATAGCATATTATCTTATGCTAAGATGATGGTAATTAATAGAAGGGCGGGAGTCACTGTTGTGAGCAGCCCCAAGCGCATCAGAAACCGCTAAAAATGAGCGATATAACATTAATCAATTAGGAGAATAGCATGATTCAAACAAAACGTATCGATGAGTGGTTTGAAATAATTATTCCAGAAAAATGGGAAGGTCTTACCATTGAGGAACTTTTTCGCAGTATTTGGCAGGCACCGAAAAAACAAACCCATATACTGAGAATGGAAAAAGGAGTCTTAGTTGATGGAGAACCTGCAAATTGGACAAAACCGCTGCAGCAGGAAGCACAAGTCAGAATCCGCTTTTTTACCGAAGCAGATTTCGGTCTATTGCCGGGTCCTTTTGATCTGTCCATTCTTTATGAGGATGACCATCTTCTGGTAGTGAATAAGCCGGCAGGTATGGATACTCATCCAAATGCGCCTGACCAGACGAACACCTTAGCCAATGCTGCAGCTTTTTACCTTCAGTCTAAAGGAGAATTTAGACAAATAAAGCATGTCCACCGGCTTGATCGCGATACCACCGGTGCCGTTCTTTTCGCAAAGCACCCTTTTGTCGGCTCTCTTTTGGATCAAATGCTGGAAAAAAGGGAAATTAAGCGAACCTACTTGGCCATTGTTCATGGGATACTGACTAATCTGAAAGGGACGATTGATGAACCCATTGGCAGGGATCGGCACCATCCCGTGAGAAGAAGAGTCTCCCCTAAAGGGATGCCGGCTGTCACCCATTATGAAGTACTAAAAATCGAACAAAGGAAAAAGAGCACGATGATAAAGTGCCAATTAGCAACGGGAAGAACGCATCAAATCCGCGTACATCTCAGCCATATAGGTCATCCGCTTGCCGGGGATATGTTGTACGGAGGAAAACCGGTCTTTACGAGACAGGCCCTGCATGCTGTAAAACTAGAATTTATCCATCCTTTCACAGAGGAAAAAATTACCTGCCATGCTCCATTTCTTGATACACCGGTCATATTTACGGATATAGACCCTAATTCAATTTAACCAAGCAACATAAAATTTTTATTAAGTATGTTGCTTGTGCAACATAGGTAATATTAAGATTATGTAAATTTTTCGTTGAATAACTTTTATATTCGACATTTTTCGATTAGAATTAACTCGTTTGGTTTTACTTTGGATGAAATAATTTTTGGGGGTAACAAAATGGTTTTCAAAAAGAAGGATAAATTTGCAGTGATGCTGCATAATATTTCGTCAAATCTGCAAGAAGCAGCCAATTTTTTTGCTGATTACCGTTTACAAAATGTAACGGATTTAAAAATCTTTTCCGAAACAATGAAAGAATTTGAAACAAAAGGAGATACATATGTCCATGAAGTGATAAAGGAATTAAATAATGCCTTTATTACCCCAATTGAGAGAGAAGACATTTTATCCTTAACCATCAGTATGGATGATGTGCTTGACGGATTAGAGCACACTTCAGCATTATTTGAAATGTACAACATTACCGATGCTGATGAATTTATGCTGAAATTTTCTGAGGCACTGAAAGGCTGTGCTAATGAAATTCAGGATGCAGTTGTGCTCCTTTCCACAAAGAAATTACTGCAAATCCGTGAACATGCCATAAAAATTAAAGATTATGAGTCAAAATGTGACGGGATTCAAAGACAATCGATTAAACATCTTTTCTCCGTTGAAAAAGATCCGATCAAAATCATTCAATACAAAGAAATTTATGAGAATCTGGAAAATGTTGCCGATTACTGCCAAAATGTGGCCAATACATTGGAAACCATCATTATGAAAAATGCATAAGGAGATTTGACAAATGGATGCACTCTTTATTTTAACCATCTTAGTTGTCATCTGCGCCCTGGCATTTGATTTTATCAACGGTTTCCATGATACAGCAAACGCCATTGCAACATCAGTTTCAACTAAAGCATTAAAACCGCGGCATGCGATCGTCCTCGCTGCTGTGATGAACTTTGTCGGTGCCTTGACGTTTACAGGTGTGGCAAAAACCATCACCAAGGATATCGTTGACCCTTTTACACTGCCTAACGGCTCAGTGGTTATTTTAGCCGCACTGTTGGCAGCGATTGCCTGGAATTTAATCACATGGTATTACGGAATTCCAAGCAGTTCGTCCCATGCCATTATCGGCTCCATTGCCGGGGCCGCCATTGCAGCAGCAGGTTTTGGCTCATTAAATTATACAGGTTTTATCAAAATCCTTGAGGCTTTAATTGTTTCACCTATTCTTGCCTTTGTAGCAGGGTTTATTGTATACAGCATTTTTAAAATTATCTTTAAACACAATAATTTAACGAAAACCAATAAAGGTTTTCGTATCTTTCAAATTTTCACCGCAGCATTACAGGCTTACTCACATGGAACAAATGATGCGCAAAAAGCAATGGGTATAATTACAATGGCGTTAATCACCAGCGGCCATCTTACTTCAAATGATGTTCCCCTTTGGGTACAAATAGCCTGCGCGACTTCCATGGCGCTCGGTACATCTGTCGGCGGCTGGAAAATCATTAAAACAGTCGGCGGTAATATCATGAAAATCCGCCCTGTTAACGGAGTTGCAGCAGATTTAACAGGTGCAATGATTATTTTTGGAGCAACTTATATCCACTTACCGGTAAGTACAACCCATGTTATTTCATCTTCCATTATGGGTGTCGGTGCTTCCCACCGCTTAAAAGGGGTAAAATGGGGAACGGCACAGCGGATGCTCATTACTTGGGTTATTACGCTGCCCATTTCAGCCGCTTTGGCAGGATTGTTTTATTTAGTGTTAAACCTATTCTTTTAACCACTTTTTATAAGGTTGTTTCAAAACAGCGGCAGATGATGCCGGTGTTTTTGAAGCGGCCTTTTTCCTTTTCATTATTAAAACTGCACAACAGCAATCCGATTGAAAGTTTTATTTTCCAGACATCATTAAAATGATTTTTTACATAATAATGATGTACGGCACAGTATTGCCGACAAAATTTCAGCCGGAGGTACAAACAAGATGCAGCAAACACTTAACCCAACCAATAATACTCAGCAAATGATGCCTAATATGCAGGCGACAGATACATTACACGGCGGACATGAGCTGATGGATGTTCATGAAGTTTTAGGGTGCTTAACTTCTACTTTGGATCAATATTTATTATACCAGCAGCAAGTAAAGGACCCTGAATTAAGAGATATGCTCAACCGGCAGCATCAATTTATTCTGGATAATTACAATATCCTTTGTGAATGTTTCAAATCCGGGAGAAATCCATCCCACCATACAACAAGATATACGATGACACAAAATAATGATGTTATTTATGGTTTACAGCCAGGGCAGCCTAAGAAGCCTCATACAAACGCTTCTCAAATCACTGACCAATGTATTTCCGGTTATATGATGGGACTGGTAAAATCAAGTGCCAGTGTGATGACAATGGGTGCACTTGAGGTAACAAACCCTGTTGTCCGCAGGGTCATTGCCGACTCCGTTCCTAACTTTATTGAAATGGCTTATGAAATTTTCCAATATCAAAACAAACATGGATATTATCAAGTAGCCCGATTAGACCAAAATGATATGGTCAATGTAATCAACAGCTACGCTCCGGCAACAGGACAGCAGCTGCAATAACATAACAAAAGGAGACCTGTCTCCGCATTGATAGCAATGCAGAGACAGGTCTATCCATTCATTAGCTAAATTTTTTAAAAGCATTTTTGAAGTCAAACGTATGATGGTAGATTTTGAGCGACACTTGATTAAAAAATTGAATGATCGTCCCAATACAGAGGACAATAACAATCGTCCCCACCCCTACTTTTCCGCCAACCATGATGCCAAGGAAAATAAGGAGCAGCTCTAATATCGTTCGTGAAACCATTAAATTCACATGAAATTTTTCGCTTAAGGCCACCATCATTCCATCATATGGCATCCGTGGAAGTTCAGATGTTAAATAAATTCCGACTCCAATTCCAATAAGCAGAACTCCTAGAAGAAAGAAGGACCATCTTAGTACAGGGGTGACTAAAACAAAATGCAAATCAGCAAAAATGATTTCCAGCCAGAAATCGGCCAGCAGCCCCCATAATACCATCGTAAATACTGACTCAAACTGCGGTCTTTTTTTTAGCAGCAATGCATTGCATAAAAGAAAAATCCCTTGCGAAATAATCACCCAAGTTCCAAATGTGACACCCGTTTTTTTAGCTAATACCATTAACACGACATCCTGAGGACCTGCCCCGGCATTTGATTTTAAAATAAAGGCAACACCCATGCAGGCAACGGCAATTCCTGTGACAAAGAATATTAGTTTTTTCCCCATTCTCTTTTCCCTCTCATGCATATACGGCCTTTAGAGCATAATAAAACATATACTGCTTTTCTCTAACTTATGACTATAAAATTCGGTGCCTGGCACCATAAAAGGACAAATGTCCTCACAGGCAGGACAACGTCGTTGACTTCACACATAACGGACATGTTATGATGAAAGGGTAGTATACAATCCTTTTTGATTAGGAGTGTTAAAATGAGCCATATAGATAAATACCGCGGATTTATCGGTACATATACAAAAGGAGAAAGTGAAGGAATCTATACCTTCCTCTTTGATGCAGAGAGTGGTCAGATAAGTGAAGTCAAACCGGCAGCAAAACTGAATAATCCTACCTATTTAGCGATTTCAAAAGATAACAACTATCTTTATAGTATTGTTCAGGACGGAACTCAGGGCGGTGTAGCGGCTTTTTCATTAAATAGCACTACCGGAGAACTGCAGCTATTAAATCAGCAGCTAACAGAAGGTCCGCAGCCTTGCCATGTGCAGCTCGACAGCGAAAATCATTATCTCTTGGCAGCAAATTACCATAGAGGAACGATTACAGCCTATACCATAAATGCAGCAAACAGAGAGGTGAACCGCCAGCCCTCCGTCATCGAGCACAAAGGCAAAGCTCCTGTGCAAAAGCCGCATACCCACTATGCTACCTTTACCCCGGATGGAAGGTTTGTTGCAGTAGTTGACTTAGGTATTGATCAATTACTAACCTATGAAATCGTGGAGGATCATTTGCAAAAGGTCAGCCAGTTGGACCTCACACCGGGGAGCGGACCAAGACATCTGGACTTTCATCCAAATGGTAAATATGCTTACATTATGACAGAATACAGTTCAGAAGTAGTGGTCTTACAGTATCATGCGGAAACAGGCACATTTACCGAACTGCAGTCGATAACGACGATACCTGCCGATTTTACAGAAAATAATCAAGGAAGCGCTATCCACATTACCTCGGACGGTCGTTATCTTTACGCCGGCAATCGCGGACATAACAGCATCGCCGTTTTTGCTGCCGCTGAAACGAGTGGAAGGCTGACATTTGTTGAGCATGTATCATCCGCAGGAGACTGGCCCCGTGACTTTGCTTTGGATCCAACTGAAAAATACATGATTGGCTCCAACCAGGAATCAGAAAATATCGTAATTTATAGAAGAGACCTGGAATCTGGAAGACTTTCACTGCTGCAATCCGATATCCATGTCCCGCATCCAATTTGTATTAAATTTTTGAATGAAACTTTATAAAGGCAAAAAAAAAAGCGATAGGTTGCCGCCTATCGTTTTTAAGCATATAGCTTATTCTCTTCTTCCTTCTTAAAGAAACTTTTCATGGCATGAAATACATCTACCTTTTGTTTGAGAATATAATAGCGAAATTGTTCATTTTTGATGTTTTTATAAGCTGACATCAGTGTGGAATGCCTGTTATATTGGTTTACTTCCCCATAGCCGAACATATTGGAAACACTAATCAATTCTTCGACAAGCTTAACACAACGGGCATTATCAGAAGTCAGATTATCACCATCTGAAAAATGAAACGGGTAAATGTTAAATTTATCCGGATGATACTTTTCCTCAATAAGCTCTAATGCTTTACGATAAGCTGATGAACAAATGGTTCCGCCGCTTTCCCCTCTGGAAAAGAAGTCCTCTTCCGAAACTACTTTTGCCTCTGTATGGTGGGCAATAAACTCTATTTCAACCGTTTCGTATTTTGAACGCAGGAATCTGGTCATCCAGAAGAAGAAACTGCGTGCCATATATTTCTCCCAAATTCCCATACTGCCGCTCGTATCCATCATCGCAAGGACTACTGCTTTTGAATCAGGTTTGACAATTTCATTCCATGTTTTAAATTTCAAATCTTCCTTATAAATAGGATGGAATTTCGGTGTGCCATGCATAGCATTCCGCTTAAAGGCCGTCATCATCGTCCTTTTCTTATCAATATTCCCCATTAATCCCGTTTTGCGTATGTCATTAAATTCGATGTCTTCAATCAAATGTTCTTGTTGCTCTTTGCGTTTTAAATTTGGAAGCTCTAATTGCTTAAACAACGCCTCCTCTAATTCCATTAACGAAACCTCTGCCTCGAAGTAATCCTCCCCAGGCTGATCGCCTGCTCCCTGACCCTTTCCAGGCCCCTTCTTTCCATCAGCTCCATCACGCGCCACAACATCTCCAACCTTACTGTCCCCGTCGCCTTGGCCAACATGCTTATTCTTGTCATAATTATAGCGAATTTTATATTCGTCCAGAGAACGAATCGGAATTTTCACCACTTCACGACCGTTTGACATAATAATGCTCTCTTCAGTAATAAGTTCTGGGAGATTATTACGAATTGCTTCCTGAACCTTTTCATTGTGCCGCTGCTGGTCATCGTGGCCTTTGCGATGGAGGGACCAGTCTTCTTTAGAAATTACAAATTGATGATTATTCTGTTCAGTCATTTCAACCCCTCCTTAAAAAATGAATTTTTCCTGCACACTTTTTCCATGAATACATACAATATTGCGAGTATCTAATAACATTTTAGATTACTCTATCATATGCAAAAAATGAAAATTATTTACTAATATTTTAATAATATGACAATCGCCCAGGTGACTAAAAAACAAAAAAAAGAGCATTTATCATCATGCTCTTTTTTAATTCTAAGGAACGTGTTTGACATCGTTTGCTTACTGCTTCAGTTATTCATATCAGCGGTTCAATAGACTTCCAACATAGCGAAGTAATTCATTAGCCGAAGTAGAATTGTAGCCATGTTCGTCAATTAATCGCTTGACAACTTCATTTACTTTCTTCAATTGCTGTTCATCTGGGGTTTTAGTTGAGGTCGTGATCTTCACAACATCCTTTAAATCAGCGAATAGCTTCTTCTGGATTGCTTCGCGAAGGCGGTCATGTGAATTGTAATCAAACCGTTTCCCTTTTCTTGCATAAGCCGAAATGCGGATGAGAATTTCCTCTCTAAATGCTTTTTTCGCATTTTCCGAGATTCCGATTTGTTCTTCAATCGAACGCATGAGCTTTTCATCAGGGTTAATTTCTTCTCCTGTTAAAGGATCGCGGAGTTTTACTTTGTTGCAATATGCTTCAACATTATCGAGATAATTTTCCATTAACGTTTTTGCCGATTCTTCATAGGAGTAGACAAATGCTTTCTGAACTTCCTTCTTCGCAATTTCATCATACTCTTTACGTGCCAGGGAAATATAATTTAAGTAACGTTCACGTAATTCAGCGGTTATGGATGGGTGTTGATCAAGTCCTTCTTTTAACGAAAGCAGGACGTCGAGCGCATTAATGCTCGTCATTTCTTTGCGGATTATAGTAGAAGAAATCCGGTTGATAACATAGCGCGGATCAATTCCGCTCATTCCTTCATCACCGTATTCTTTCTTTAATTCTTTCACATCGGCCTGATTATACCCTTCCACACTTTCTCCATCATAAAGGCGCATCTTTTTCACTAAATCGATATCACCTTTTTTCGGTTCCTTCAGTCTTGTTAAAATGGTAAACATAGCTGCCACCCGTAATGTATGCGGCGCAATATGAACATCGGCCACATCACTTTCACGGATCATTTTTTCGTAAATCTTTTCTTCCTCTGACACCTTTAAATTGTACGGAATCGGCATGACGATAATCCTTGAATGAAGGGCTTCGTTTTTCTTATTTGAAATAAATGAACGGTATTCCGTTTCATTCGTATGGGCTACAATCAATTCATCCGCACTAATCAGGGCAAACCTGCCTGCCTTAAAGTTTCCCTCCTGCGTCAAAGAAAGCAAATGCCACAGGAATTTTTCATCACATTTCAGCATTTCCTGGAATTCCATCATCCCACGGTTTGCTTTATTTAACTCTCCGTCAAAACGATAGGCCCGCGGGTCCGATTCTGAACCATACTCAGCAATGGTAGAGAAATCGATACTTCCTGTTAAATCGGCAATATCCTGCGATTTCGGATCAGAAGGGCTGAATGTACCGATCCCCACTCTGCGATCCTCTGAAAAGAAGACTCTTTCGATCAGCACGTCTTCAATTCGACCGTTATATTCCTGTTCCAATCGCATCATGTTTAATGGAGAAAGGTTCCCTTCAATCCGGATACTATATTCATCAAAGAAATCCTTCCGTAAATGATGCGGGATTAAATGGAGCGGATCTTCATGCATCGGGCACCCTTTAATCCCAAATACTGCACCCTTATCAGAGAGAGAATAAGCTTCAAGCCCCCTCTTTAACATCGTCACTAAGGTTGATTTACCACCGCTGACAGGACCCATCAATAATAAAATCCGTTTACGGACATCAAGCCTTTTAGCAGATGGATGGAAATATTCCTCCACTAATTTCTCTAAAGCTTCCTCCAGACCAAATAGCTGGTTGGAAAAGAATTTATAACGCTTATGACTATTTTCCTCTTCGACACCAGAATCCTTAATCATATTATATACTCTTGAATGTGCTGACTGGGCAACCCATGGTTTCTCTTTAATAATCTCCAGGTATTCTCCAAATGTTCCTTCCCATTTAAGCTTTTCCTCTTCCTTACGATATAACTCAATCTTTTTTAATATATCCATATGGACCTCCCCTGTCGCTTTTTCCCGCTTAAACAGGCTTTCACTCTATCATGCTGATTCGACTTTAGATGCTTGCCCATAAAAGCCCGAACTCGCAAACATAACCAGACAAAAGCACACCCGAATTCCCTAACCATTATAAGAAGTTTATTTTCCCCCTTAAATGGCTAATCCTGCTATCAGAAACGATTAATATACTCTATGCGCGAAAAATTGTGAACATGCCAAAAAAGCATAATATGTAAGGGTATCTGCCATTATTTCCAGCAAATGTTAGGCGGCTTTTCCAATAGATATAGCACCATGTTTTACAATTTATGAATGATCCAAAATAGCGCTCGTCACCTTTGTGATACTCATCACTTTTTGTGTACAAACGCTGGAAAATCAGCACAAACTATTCACAAGTTAATTTTTATAGGCTATAATAAATTTGAAGTTTGCTCTATAAATCCTTAAGGTGCTTTTCTGTAACTGAAGATAATCCTGATAATACGCAAAAGATGGACTGCACTGTATTCTTTTGGTATCGTTTTCAAACAGAGTTTTAGTGTTTTACATTTATAATAAATTGCTTTTCAAAGGGGGCATACATAAGTGGGTTTAATCCTTATCCTTGGTGTAATGGTTGCTTTTCTTGCTGCCATCTTCACAGCAGGTTACAACGACAAACCAAAAATAACAAAATAGTAAGTATAAAGGCCGCATTGTGCGGCCTTTTTGCTTTTACACTGATAGGAAAGCCTAAAATTGCGGCGAAGAAGCATCTCAGGCGTTGTAGCAATTTCAATGAAATCAGAATAGGTGCAATAAGGTTTTTCTTAGAGCTTCAGCTCTTAGAAAAATCAAACGGGCTCTGCGTGATAAGACTTTACTTAGAGCTTCAGCTCTTAGTAAAGTCCATCGGGCTCAGCGCGACTACG
Source organism: Bacillus benzoevorans (assembly GCF_014207535.1). GTDB lineage: Bacteria > Bacillota > Bacilli > Bacillales > Cytobacillaceae > Bacillus_BD > Bacillus_BD benzoevorans. The sequence continues at coordinate 17,299 of NZ_JACHGK010000001.1, read as the reverse complement.
TCTCTGTCTTCGCCCTTCAGGCTCGCCAAACAGCGAGTTTTCTTTATCATATACGTGTTTACTTTAGGTCCAACCCATGATTTTTAATAAATTCATTCATATACATTCTTGACGGACTTCTGAGAGTACCTGCCATCTGCCCGGTCCACGTATCCGTTCTTTTCCCTTTCGTACGCTTTTCATAATAGCTGGAAACAAGCACATTATACTGCTGCAGTTCCTCTTTAAATTCGGCCATATTCTGCTGGTATTCATTTTCATGATAAACATTCTTCATCGGCAGACGCGGCCTTTGATCCGTAATTTTTTCCGGATACCCAACAGCCAGCCCAAACAAAGGAATGACTCTTTCAGGTGTCTTTAACAGTGCGCATACTTCTTCCAAGTTATTGCGGATACCGCCGATATAGCAAATCCCTAAGCCTAGGGATTCAGCAGCAATAGCGGCATTCTGCGCTGCCAAAGCAGCATCAATTAATGCCACCATAAACTTTTCTGTGCTCTCAATAGCAGTGGACACGTCCGTATTCTCCATAGCACCTGCTGTTTCCAGACGGTATAGATCAGCACAGAATACAAAAAAGTGGCCGTTCTTCTCCACATATTTTTGCTTTCCCGAAAGCTCAGCCAATGTTTTCTTTTTCTCGTAATCCGTTACCCCGATAATGGAATAAGCCTGTACATAACTTGATGTTGATGCGGCCTGAGCGCTCGTCACAATTGTTTCAATCTGCTCTTTTGTTAAAGGCTTATCCTCAAAATGGCGAATCGATCTGTGCGATAATAACGTTTCAATGATTTGATTCATACTACCATCCCTCTAATTATGTATTCTTTTATATACTAACTTTGTTTGATTCTATTCGCTACTATTTAATGAAAGTTTTCGGTAATGAAAAAAAGGAACCCAAAACGCGGGTCCCTTTTCTTATTTTAAATGAAGGAAATTTTGCTGTCGTAATGCCTCGTAAACAAGAATGGCAGCGGTATTTGATAAGTTTAATGAACGGACGTTGGTTGTCATCGGGATGCGCAGAAAATGATCTTTATTCTTTTCTAATAATTCTTTAGGAAGCCCGGTTGATTCTTTGCCAAACATAAAGTAGTAATCTTGCTCCTGATTACTGAAATCGTAATCAGCGTAGGTCTTTTCTCCAAATGTTTCAATATAATAAAATTCCCCGTTATTTTGAGTAAAAAAATCATCAAGGGAATCATAATACGCAACTTTTACAAACGGCCAGTAATCAAGTCCTGCTCTTTTTAACATTTTGTCATCTGTTGAAAAACCAAGAGGACGAATTAAATGTAAATAAGTATCTGTTGCTGCACATGTACGTGCAATATTGCCAGTATTTGCTGGGATCTCCGGTTGATATAAAACTACATGCAGTGCCACATCTTTCACCTCAAAAAAATAAACTGTAATTATTATATCACATGTTTGTGATAAGCAAGCTTAGAGTTCTGATTCCAATAAGGCTATTCATCATCGGTAATGGTGAAAAATTTATATTTAATATTTGCTGTATAAGCGGTCGAATCTTCGTAGTCCCAGTATCTCATCCTGCTGTTTGAAGTATGGGCATTGACAAGCGGCATCCCGTTTGCATCCTTTGCTGTTACCATCGTACTGTGATTAATACGGCCATCTCCTTCAAAATCATAACAAATCACATCTCCTAAGAGCAGCTGCTCAGGACTATCCACTTCCACCGCTCTCAATCCTCGCTTCGCTCCCGGTAAATACCATCTTAAAGCATTGGCAACCGACCAGCTATAGCTCCAGTTATTATTTTCCATCCACCATCCGCTGGAACGGTTTGGGGATCCTGCCATGGGAGCTCCTCCAGCATGAAGACATTGCGAAATAAAATTTGTACAATCTACATCAAACTTAGTATAAGCAGGGTTGTAATCATTCCACCATCTTTCCGCATATTGCACCGCCCTTAAACGATTATAACGGAAAAAACCCCACTTTCCCTTTCCCGCCTTTCCTTGTCGCTCGAATTCACCTGTATCCCTGAACTCCTTTGCACTTGCCGCAATATAGTTCGGACTTTTCTCTTTGTCATAAATGAGCACTCCTTTATAAAATTCCGCCTCCCTTAATTCCACTTCCTCTTCCAAATATATATAACCCTTTTGATCAATTAAATACTGAATATGCGCCTGATAATGAACCATTTCCACATCAGTACCGCTTTTCTCCACCCTGTCAATGATCCCCCTAGCCTTCACTTTCATAATCTCAGCTTTTCTATTGTGTAACAGCTCCTTTTTTTTCGCCATTTTATCACAAGTTTGACTATCCCTTACATAAGTAACACAAGCTTGAGCCCTTTTGGAAAGAAAATCCTGCAGCTGTCTCCGCATCGGCATCACTCCTCTCATATAGATATATATATGAACGGAGTTTACATTCTTGATAAATGCCTCCTAACATACTGAAGTACAGAATATCGCACCTTTGCAGGAGTTCCCATATCCCGTGGACTATCGGAAATACTAGTGATTTAGAAGCATTTCTGATGAGGAATTATGTTAAAATAGTAATAAAGAATGTTTATCTCTTGCATTTACCTTACTGATTTTTCCTGGAGGGATTGGTATGCTGACAGAAGAAAAGGATGTAGATAGAAGAGTTCGGAGAACAAAACGAATGTTTCGCCAAGCATTCATCAAACTATTAGAGAAAAAAGACTATAAACATATTACGGTAACAGATATCGTTGAATATGCAGATTATAACCGCGCCACTTTTTATCTTCATTATAAATATAAAGAGGATTTAGCTGAAGAAGTGGTGGAAAGTATGATAAATGACTTCATTTATGCCTTTCGCTTTCCATATCAGAACAAGAATCATCAGGATCTAAGCAAAACTCCCCCTTCTGATATTATTCTATTTGACTATATTTTAGAAAACAGGGACTTTTTCAAGCTTTGGAAGAAAACTGAATGTATTCCCCATCTTCAGGAAAGATTTATTCAAACAATTAAAGTGCTTACAAAAGAGGCAATCGTTCCGCTAAAAAATCTTGGTCCAAAAAACGATAAAGACCTTTTTGTTACCTTTCAAGCCTATGGCATTATGGGGTTAATCACGGAATGGATACAAAGTGACTTCGAATCACCACCCGAATATATGGCAGCGCAATTAATAGATATTATCTGTTTTTATCCGCAGGCAATAATGAGTTCAAGCATTTAAAAAGATGAGGGAGCAGTGGGCCCTCTCATCTTTTTAATGCGTTTATGATTTCTTTCCTGACACTGTCATCCATTTCCTTTTCTAATGCAGCTTCAAGCAGCCTAATCGCTTCTTTCCCCGCGATTTTCCTTATTGCCCATGCCGCTGTACCGCGCAGCACCGGCCTTGTGTCATTCTGTAAGACATTTAGTATCGTTTCGATATCTTCTTTATCCTTAAAATGGGCAAGGGCCATCACCGCATTTCGCTGAATTGGATTTTTCCCTCGCCAAGAGCCGGACAATGTGCCGAATTGTTCCTTAAACTGACGGTTACTCAAATTTAGCAGCGGTTTTAATAATGGTTTAACTATTTCAGGTTCCGGTTCAACTTCAGGATGAAGGTGAAAATCCATCCCCTTATTCTCCGGACAAGCTGTTTGGCAGGAGTCACATCCGTAAAGCCGGTTCCCGATCTTATCGCGGAATTCTTCCGGAATCAGCTCTTTTGTTTGCGTCAGAAAAGAAATACAGCAGCTGGCATTGATTTGCCCCCCTTGTACAAGGGCACCTGTCGGACAGGCGTCCAGACACTTACGGCAGTCCCCGCAGCGGTCCTCGATGGGTGCATCCGGTGCAAATGGGATATTCGTAATCATTTCACCGATATAAACGTAAGAACCAAATTCCGGCGTAATAATGGAACAGTTTTTGCCGCTCCAGCCGATTCCGGCTCGTTCCGCTACTGCACGGTCAACCAATTCGCCCGTGTCAACCATCGAACGAAATTGGGCATCAGGTACCTTCTCTGCCATAAAGGTTTCGAGTTTCCTTAAGCGTTCCCGCAAGACCATATGGTAATCCAATCCCCATGAGGCACGGGAGAAGATTCCTCTGCGTTCACCTTTCTTACTGCTGACCCGCTCTGTCATCTTCGAGGGATACGCAACCGCGATCGAGATAATGGACTCCGCTCCATCAAGCAGCAAGCGGGGATTGACCCTTTTTTCAATATCATCTTCTTCAAATCCTGATTGATAGTTTAACTCTCTTTGCTTGATCAGGCGATTTCGCAGTTCAGCAAACGGCGCAGCGGTTGTAAAGCCGATTTTATCTACCCCAATCGTTTTGCTATATTGAATAATTTCTTGTTTTAATTGGGCAATATTCATCTTTTCATCACCTCTCTTTTGCTGAGTTCCATGGAAAATGTAAGTATTGTTAAATAACGGAAATAACAGGAAGGAGCCTATTACCATTCTAATAGGGATAGAAGATACAGGGAGGAGTAACTGGAAGGTGCCCGCTTTTCATTATCAAAAAACTTTGTCGAAAAATATAAAAAACGCAACACCTCGTTCTCTGTTGGATACGAAATACTGCGTTGATACCGATATGTATGGAGCGGGTGATGGGAATCGAACCCACGACAACAGCTTGGAAGGCTGTAGTTTTACCACTAAACTACACCCGCATGCTTTTCACAAAATTTATCTTAACAAAAAAATTACATTGATGCAATAGAAAATTGAATTTTATGCGAAAAAATGTTGAGGATTGTCAAATTGTATACTTTCTGTTGAAAAATTTGTTGAAAAGTTTTATTTTTCTATATAAACCTGAGCCCTTAATCGTTGATTAAGGGCCCTTTTGTCAGTTTATTTTTTGTTTCCGTAAACAGATGAATAGGTTTTCCAGCCGCCATCTACATTCTTCACTTTAAATCCATTGTTTTGCAGAATACGTGCAGCTAGATATCCCCTTAATCCAACCTGACAGCTAACATAAATCGTTTGCTCCTTTGGCAGTTCAGCTAACTTTTCACGGAGATCATTTAACGGGATATTGATAGACCCTTCAATATAGCCAAATTCACGTTCCACCGGTTCACGAACATCAATGAGCAATCCTCCGCCGGCAATCACTTCGTCCACCTCATGCCATTGAATATGTTCCAATTCGCCTTCCATGAGATTTGTTGCTACATACCCTGCCATATTTACGGGATCCTTTGCCGAAGAAAACGGCGGTGCGTATGATAATTCTAGATTTGTTAAATCCTCAACTGTTAAGCCGCCTTTAATCGCTGTGGCAATGACGTCCATTCGTTTTTCAGCACCATCTGCCCCCACAGCCTGTGCTCCGTATATTTTACCTGTTTCTTTATCAAAGATGAGCTTAAAAGCAATAGGGGCTGCTCCAGGATAATAACCGGCATGTGAACTTGGATGAATGTGCAATACCTCATAAGGGATACCTGAACGCTTTAACGTTTTTTCATTATTTCCTGTAGCAGATACGGTTAAATCAAACACCTTCGCCACAGACGTTCCCAGTGCCCCTTGATACTTCTCTCTTTTTCCCATCATATTATTGGCAGCAATCCGTCCTTGGCGGTTAGCCGGACCAGCAAGCGGAATCATTGCTTTCGTTCCGTTTACATAGTCAACTACTTCCACTGCATCCCCGACAGCATAGATATCTTCGTTTGAGGTTTGCAGGTATTCATTGACCACAATACCGCCACGTGCCCCTAATTCAAGACCTGCTGCTTTTGCTAACTCATTTTCAGGTCTGACACCAATGGAAAGAATCGTCATATCGGTTTCGATTTCAGTACCATCAGAAAGAATGATTTTTCTCCCTTGGTCAGCAAATGACTGCACACCGTTTTCGAGAATGAGCTGCACTCTCTTTTCTCTTAAATGAGAATGAAGGATGCTGGCCATTTCAAAATCAATCGGTGCCATTACTTGATTGGCCATCTCTACAATTGTAACCTGAATTCCTCTTTCCGCTAGGTTTTCGGCCATTTCAATTCCGATAAAGCCGCCGCCGACAACCACTGCCTTTTGTGGCTTTTTCTCATCAACAAAGCCCTTGATTTGATCAGTATCCGGAATATTTCTCAGTGTAAATAAGGCTTGATTCTCCTGTAAGCCCGGGATTGGCGGCACAATTGGACTTGCACCGGGAGATAATAACAGCTTATCATAGGTTTCCTGATAGGTTTCGCCATTTTGCAGATTGTGAATGGTCACTAATTTTTTTTCAGGGTCAATACTTATAGCTTCGCTTAAATTACGAATATCAATTTTGAAGCGGTTAGACATTCCCTTAACGGTCTGTACTAACAGCTTTGATCTTTCCTTAATCACCTCACCGATGTAATAAGGAAGACCGCAGTTTGCAAATGAAATATATTCCCCGCGTTCTACTAAAATAATTTCAACTTCTTCACTGATTCTTCTTAATTTCGCTGCAGCAGTTGCACCCCCTGCCACCCCGCCGATAATAATGATCTTCTGTGCCATTACCAATAACCTCCTAAATGAAATTTTTAGTTTTTACTATTACCCCTATTGGTATATATATTTACAAAAAAATAGACAAATATTTCATGACATCCTGTAAAATAATTATAAACTCTTCATAAAATGATTATATACCCAGATGGGTATATAATCAACCATAACAGATAGAGTTGCTTTTTTATTCAAAAAGAATTCACGCTGAATTCTTTCATCGTGATATGTCATAGCAGTCCTTTTCTGCGAATATACTGACAATAATCGTTCTAACGGGGTGAAAGTATGAAAGTACTTGCCAAAACACCAAGAGATTTTGTATTGACCTTCAATAATGAGGAGTTTATTGGATTATCAGAAAATGAAAAACATGAAAAAATTGCCAAAGCGCTAAGAGAAGTTATTTTTAATCAAGTATGGTGGATTGAAATTAAAGAATACATTGCATTTTAAAGAAAACTCACCGATTGAAATGAAAATGGGGCATCCTGCAGATGCGGGGTGGTCCTTCCCAGGCATTATCGATTTTCCCCATCATTTCTCACCGGCACTTTTTCAATTTTTCCCCTTTTTGAACCGGCTGAATTGATATTTCTATATGTACAGCTTCCGAATATCCGAAAACAATGAAAAACGGCCAGACATATTTGTCAACCGTTTTATCAGCTTCTTATATTGGATTTCAGGGGATTCTTCCACAGACTAATTTCTAATAAACGAGAGCACTTCATTCCTTGACTTGCTATCAGATTTAAACGTTCCTCTAACTGCACTTGTAACTGTTTTTGCACCTTGTTTTTTTACTCCTCTAATCGTCATGCACATATGTTCTGCTTCAAGAACGACAATGACACCTCTAGGGTCGAGACTTTCCATTAATAAATCGGCAACAGTTGACGTAATTCTCTCTTGTAATTGCGGTCTCTTACTGACATCCTCAAGTATTCGGGCAATTTTGCTTAACCCAATGACACGTCCATTTTTAGGCAGGTAGGCAATATGTGCTACGCCAAAAAAAGGAACTAAATGATGTTCGCACATTGACGAAAATTGAATGTCTTTAATCAAGACCATTTCCTCATGATTTTCGTAAAAAACTGTTCGGGCGTGTTCTTTAGGATCCTTGTTTAAACCTGCAAATACTTCTTCCATCATCCTTGCAACCCTTTTTGGTGTTTCGACTAATCCTTCACGATCCGGATTTTCTCCGATTGCAAATAATATTTCTCTTACTGCTGATTCTATTCTTTTACTATCCATGATTTTATACCTTACACTTTCTGTAAAATGCAGCTAAATACCCTATACAGGTAAATCCTGTCTTAAACTTTCTTTTGCTATTTTGTTAATAGTAAAACCTTTTTTTAACAACTTCCCGTTCTATACGGCACGAGCCTTTTTAATAACTTCTTCCTCTCTATTAGATTGATTTTCAAGTTTTGCAATATTTCTTTTATAAGCCATAAAATAAATAAGACTAACAAAAATGGATCCGCCAATAGCATTCCCTAAAAATACGGGGATTACATTTGGTAAAAAAGCAGACCATGATAAACCGCCGGCAAAAATAGCTGCCGGAATGATGAACATATTAGCTACGACGTGCTGAAATCCAATTAATACAAATGTCATGGTAGGAAACCAGATCCCCAATATTTTGCCGAAAAAGTCTTTGGCTCCATAACATAACCATACAGCCATCGAAACCAGCCAGTTACATCCAATTCCTGAAACCAATGCAACCCAAAAAGGGTCATTTACTTTCGCCTGAGCTGTAGCAACTGTTTTTTCCAAGAAAGCTCCCTCAGTCAGTCCGACAAAATGGCCAAAAAAATAAGCAACAAACAATGCACCTAACAAATTGGTAAAGGTAATTAACAGCCAATTAATTAGTAATTGAGTGAAAGTTATCTTTTTAGCATAAAAAGCAATGCTGACTGCCATCATATTACCGGTAAGTAATTCACCACCGCCCAATAATATACAAATTAACCCGATTGGGAACACTGAAGCCCCAATAAACGTAACTAGACTTCCCCATTCATGAGGCATCGTTCCGGTTACACGAATATATGCCAGATACCCCACTGCAATAAACGCTCCTCCTAAAAAACCTAAAAACATCAAGGGAAATTTGGATAAATTAGCCTTTTCTGTTCCTTTCTGAATGGAAGTATTCGCAATTTCTAGCGGACTATAATAATCCATTTCCTCTCCACCCCCTTAGTCATATAAAGTTATGAATAATACCTATTTTGCAATCAACATTTGTTCTACATCATTAAATATTTTATCAGCCTTTGCTATGCCAACTTTTTCAATTTCAAATAATTCACTTTCTATTTTGTTTTTAAGGTTTTCGTCTTTCATGATTTTAGTATTAATTAAAACATTCAATTTTGCTCCCTGCAGGGCTGCTTTACAAAATACTACTCCCACTCCAACATCGCTGATCGCAATACGAGTACCTTTTTTTCCATACTCTTCATGTAAATTAATCGCAGCTAAACAATTGCGGGCAATCTCAAGCGGTACCATTGAGGCTTCAACAAGTACACCTTGCAGGACTTCTTCTTTCTTCTTTTTCTCTTCTTCTGTGGCTGCAGGTAATCCGTAGGCTTGAGAGAGAGGATAGAAAACATCCGCATCTTTTTGTACTAGACTTTTAAGATTATTAATAATCTCTTCTGATTTTTCAAGAAGTTTAATGATATCTTCTTCTACATCCTTATATTTCTTTTTTCCCACGGTCAGGTTTCCTACCATACTTCCTAATGCCATTCCCAGTGCGCCAACATAGGCTGAGGCACCGCCGCCGCCTGGTACCGGCGCTTTTGATGAGAGTTCTTGGATAAATTCATTGCTGCTTTTTTCTAACAAAGCGATCCCTCCAATAATAATTCAGACGCCCATTTTATAAAGGAAGGCAAAAGTAAAACTTATCCTTTTACCTTCCCTATGATTCAGTTCAAATTTATCCTTACACTAAACTGGGCTTCTTTTTTGTGCTCGTTAAATTTTCACAAGCTTGCACCACATGACCCAATAGAATGGTTGTCGTAATCAGTCCAACACCACCGATGGAAGGTGTAATGGCTTTTACCTTGTCAAAGACTTGATCATAATCAACATCCCCGCAAATGCCGCCATTTCCATCATCATTGATGCCAACATCGATAACGATTGAATGTTCACCAAAGTACTTTTCATCCATAAACTTAGCCTTTCCAATCGCGGCTACCACAACATCTGCTTTTGCAGTAACAGCAGGCATATCCTTCGTACGTGAGTGGCAAATCGTTACCGTTGCATTTTCATCTAAAAGCAGCATAGCAAGGGGCTTTCCTACAACCAGGCTCCTTCCCGCAACTGCTACATTCGCTCCACTTAAAGGAATCTGATAAGATTTAAGTATTTCAATGACTGCTTTCGGTGTACAAGGAGCAAATCCTGTGCTGTGACCCTCGAAGACTCTTTCTAAGTTGACTGGATTCATGCAGTCAATATCTTTTTCAGGGGCAATTAGATTTTGAATCACATCTATATCCAGATGATCCGGAAGCGGTCTGAAAATCATCATTCCATGAACATTCTCATCTTTATTTGCTTTTTCAAAAACAGACGTTAATTCTTCCATGGAAACAGTGACTGGAAGCTCCAGCACATTGATATTAATCCCTAATAGATCGCAGTTTTTTAAAATCCCTCTTTCATAAGAAAGATCGTCTTCACGTGCACCAACTCTAATTAACAAAAGAGTTGGATTGATTTCTTTTTCTTTAAGCGCTTCTACTCTTGAGATAATATTTTCTCTTAATGATTGAACAACTGGTTTTCCTGCTAATTTCTCGCCCATGTTTTCCCTCCTCATTATGAGAGTCCGACAATTTCTCCGCTCTCTAAAATATCCATTCCATTTGCTGCCGGAACTTTAGGAAGACCTGGCATTGTCATAATGGAGCCTGTTAAAGCTACAATGAAGCCTGCCCCTGCACTTACCTTAACTTCTCTAACTGTAATTCTAAATCCAGTTGGAGCTCCAAGTAACTTCTCATTATCTGAGAAAGAGTATTGAGTTTTCGCCATACAAATCGGCATTTTATCTAAACCAAGCTTCTCAAGTTCAGCAATTTGTTTTTTTGCAGGAGCAGTAAAGTCCACTCCGTCCGCACGATAAATTTCCTTAGCAATGGTTGAAATTTTCTCTTCAATGGAAGAGTGTACATCATAAAGCGGTGCGTAATTAGATGGTTTTGTTTCAATCACTTCAACCACTTTTTGTGCTAATTCAACAGCACCTTCTCCACCTTTTGTAAATACTTCTGCAAGCACCACATCTACCCCGCGTGCAGCACATTTTTCTTTTAATAATTGAATTTCAGCTTCTGTATCTGTTGGGAATTTATTGATAGCAACAACAGCAGGCACGCCAAATTTATTGACATTTTCAATATGTCTTTCAAGGTTTGCAAGACCTGCTTCAAGAGCCTGCAGATTTTCAGCAGCAAGCTCTGTCTTAGGAACGCCGCCATTCATTTTAAGTGCTCTAATAGTCGCAACTATGACAACCGCATTTGGATTTAATCCGGCAAATCTAGATTTGATATCAAAGAATTTCTCTGCACCTAAATCTGCACCAAAACCAGCTTCTGTTACTACATAATCAGCTAGTTTTAAACCAATTCTTGTGGCCATAACAGAGTTACAACCATGAGCAATATTCGCAAACGGTCCACCATGGATGAATGCTGGTGTATTTTCAATCGTTTGAACTAAGTTTGGTTTAATGGCATCTTTTAATAACATGGCCATTGCACCTGTTGCATTTAATTGTCCAGCTGTTACAGCTTCTCCGTCTGTATTGTAGGCCACGACCATTCTTGATAGTCTGTCTTTTAAGTCTGACACACTTGTTGCCAGGCAAAGAATCGCCATAATTTCGGATGCAACGGTAATATCAAACCCGCTCTGTCTCACAACGCCGTCTGGTTTCCCGCCAAGACCAATCACAATATTTCTAAGAGCACGGTCATTCATGTCAAGTACTCTTCTCCAAACGATTTTCTTCGGTTCGATTTTAAGAGCATTGCCTTGCTGCAAATGATTATCAAGTAGAGCCGCAAGTAAATTATGGGCAGATGTAATCGCATGGAAATCACCAGTAAAGTGAAGGTTGATGTCTTCCATTGGTACAACTTGAGCATAACCGCCGCCGGCAGCTCCACCTTTTACACCAAATACAGGACCTAGAGATGGTTCTCTTAATGCTGTAATTGTTTTCTTGCCAATTTTATTTAATCCCATTGAAAGACCAACATTCATTGTTGTTTTTCCTTCTCCGGCAGGAGTTGGATTAATAGCTGTTACAAGAATAAGTTTTCCGTCAGGCTTATTTTCTAAGCGGGATAATACATCCAATGATACCTTTGCTTTATACTTTCCGTATAATTCCAATTCATCATCAGTAATTCCTAGTGAATCAGCAATCTCACTAATTGGGCGCATTTTAGCCTCTTGGGCAATTTGAACATCTGTTTTCATATGATCTCTCCTTATATGTATCGGTTTATTGTTTTGCAGTAAGATTTAGCAAACGTAGACTTCAAATCAATGAAGGAATTTTTTTCATTCGATTTCAAAGTTTGCACGAGTATCGTAACCGCTTACTTTATTGTGTATCTTTTGTCGATTCTTTATGATAAAACAAATTCCCTAAGCGACTCTCAAACGGGCACAATGACTAGGTCTGAGCTCAGGTTACGGATAATACCAACTACTCTATAACTTTTATTTTCAGACAGTATCTGCAGTATACGGTCTGTGAAATTGATTCCTATGTACAAGGATGCTGCCAACACTCACATTGTTATTGTAATATAATTGATTTTATTTGTAAATTCTTAATTACTATTATTATTATTCCTTAATGCAAAATAATTATTTTTTGAAAATAACATTCAATTTAAACCTATTTTCAGGAACATATTAATGTTTTATTAGTTTAGTAAACTTATTTAAAATAGTTATAATATTCAAAAAATATATGTTCAAGCAACAAAAGTTCCCTTATAATGGAAATACAGATGGTTTTAGTCCAAATCCAATAGTAAGGATTCAACTTTTCCATTACATAGTTTTAAATTGGGACTTACCAACTAAAAAAAGCAGTACGCAAGATCTTATTAAAATAGAAAAAGGAGATGGAGCTATGATTTATGCTAATCCGAATACATCAGGAGCAAACGTTCAATTCAAAGAAAAATATGATAATTTTATTGGCGGCGAATGGGTTCCACCGGTAAAAGGCCAATATTTTGAAAATAAGACTCCTGTAACCGGGGAAGTCTTTACTCTGGCTGCTCGTTCTACAGCTGAAGATATTGAACTAGCTTTAGATGCAGCCCATGCAGCAAAGGATGCTTGGGGAAAAACTTCTGCAGCAGAACGCGCTTTTATATTAAATAAGATTGCGGACCGGCTTGAAGAGAACTTAGAAATGCTGGCTGTAGCGGAAACTTGGGAAAATGGGAAAGCAGTCCGGGAAACATTAAACGCTGATATTCCTTTAGCGATTGATCATTTCCGCTATTTTGCCAGTGCGATTCGTGCCCAGGAAGATCGGACTAGTCAATTAGATCATAATACTGTAGCGTACCACTTCCATGAACCGCTTGGTGTTGTTGGACAAATCATTCCATGGAATTTCCCCATTTTAATGGCGGCTTGGAAAATGGCTCCAGCGTTAGCTGCTGGCAACTGTATCGTGTTAAAACCAGCTGAACAAACGCCTGTTTCGATCATGGTCTTAGTTGAGCTAATCCAGGACTTACTTCCTGCTGGAGTTCTAAATGTAGTCAATGGTTACGGCATTGAAGTAGGCAAACCGCTTGCAACAAATCCTCGTATTGCGAAGGTGGCTTTCACCGGATCAACTGCGGTTGGACGTCAAATTATGCAATACGCAACAGAAAATATCATTCCTGTAACGCTCGAACTAGGTGGAAAATCACCAAATATATTCTTTGCAGATGTGATGAATCAGGATGATGAATTCTTAGATAAAGCGATCGAAGGTTTTGTCATGTTTGCCCTCAATCAAGGCGAGGTTTGTACTTGCCCTTCACGCGCCCTAATTCAAGAGTCGATTTACGGTAAATTTATGGAGCGTGCATTAGAGCGTGTAAAAGCGATTAAAGTTGGAAACCCGCTTGACACCGATGTCATGATGGGTGCCCAAGCCTCTATTGAACAAAAGGAAAAAATCCTTTCATACATCAGCCTGGGAAAAGAAGAGGGGGCACAATTATTAGCTGGCGGAGAGGAAAATCAGCTTGGCAATCAGCTTGAAAATGGATATTACATTCAGCCAACCGTATTCAAAGGAAATAACAAAATGCGGATTTTTCAAGAGGAAATTTTTGGACCAGTCCTTAGTGTGACTACCTTCAAAGACTTTGAGGAAGCAATCGAAATAGCCAATGATACCATGTATGGCTTGGGGGCAGGTGTATGGTCACGAAATGGCGATGTTGCTTACCGTGCCGGACGAGCCATTCAAGCCGGTCGTGTTTGGACCAATACTTATCACCAATATCCGGCAGGCGCTGCATTCGGCGGTTATAAAATGTCAGGCATTGGTCGTGAAAACCATGCTATGATGCTGGAACACTATCAACAAACGAAATGTTTATTAGTCAATTACAATAAAAACGCCCAAGGTTTCTTTTAATGTGAAAGGATGCTGCCATGGTTGAACGTGTTACGGCAACGGATAAAGCACTAATATTAATAGAAACAATGAAAGAGAAACATGGACAAATCCTGTTTTATCAATCCGGCGGCTGCTGCGACGGATCTGCTCCGATGTGCTACGGTAAGGATGACTTTTTATTAGGTAATTCCGACATTTACCTCGGCGCAATCGGGAACATACCCTTTTACATGCATAAAAGCCAATATGATTATTGGAAACATACCCAATTAATCATTGATGCTATTCCAGGACGCGGCGCAGCATTCTCTCTTGATAGTATCGAAGACAAGCATTTCATTACACGCTCCCGTGTTTTCACAGACAAAGAGTATCATGAAGTAATTAGACTATTGTAGTTTATTATTGAAGAATCACTCTCCAGTATTTTTGTTTAACGGGTTTTCATAAAGGTGCAAAACAGTAAATCACAATGCAAATAGGGTGCGAAATCGCAGTGATTTTCTCACCCTATTTTTCCATTTATACTATCCAAATCTTTGAATTTTGTCTTATTTAGAGAAGTTAATCGGAATATCTCCGCTAATATCGGCTTCTTAAGCCTCCCCTATATACATTAACCGGAAATTTTCTGCTTATGAATCTCAAACCTTTTCCATCTTTCCTCCAAGTATTGTAAGGATAATTCAATTCACATTAATAACATAATTGACATTCAAAACAAAAAGCACTCACAAACATTGAAATATATCAACATTCGTGAGTGCTTCATTTTGTTCTTATGATACCGGTGGTCGGGGTCGAACCGACACTCCAGAAGGAACACGATTTTGAGTCGTGCGCGTCTGCCAATTCCGCCACACCGGCATATTCAATTAACATTTATTACTGGTGCCGAGGACCGGAATCGAACCGGTACGGTAGTCACCTACCGCAGGATTTTAAGTCCTGTGCGTCTGCCAGTTCCGCCACCCCGGCATATCATCTATCTGTATGCAATAGAAAATGCTAAAATTGGAGGCGGCAACCGGATTCGAACCGGTGGATAAAGGTTTTGCAGACCTTGGCCTTACCACTTGGCTATGCCGCCGTTAAATTTTGGAGCGGAAGACGGGGTTCGAACCCGCGACCCTCACCTTGGCAAGGTGATGTTCTACCACTGAACTACTTCCGCATAATGGCTGGGCTAGCTGGATTTGAACCAACGCATGACGGAGTCAAAGTCCGTTGCCTTACCGCTTGGCTATAGCCCAATAATGCTAATTAATAAATGGGGCGGCTGATGGGGATCGAACCCACGAATGTCGGAACCACAATCCGATGTGTTAACCACTTCACCACAGCCGCCATAATACTACAAACAGGGGTAGTAGGAATTGAACCCACACCGAAGGTTTTGGAGACCTTTGTTCTACCTTTAAACTATACCCCTAAATGGTGGAGGGGGACGGATTCGAACCGCCGAACCCAAGGGAACGGATTTACAGTCCGTCGCGTTTAGCCACTTCGCTACCCCTCCATATTAAATGAAACTAAAAAAATGGTGGCTCAGGACGGAATCGAACCGCCGACACATGGATTTTCAGTCCATTGCTCTACCGACTGAGCTACTGAGCCACAAGTTATATTGAATTTTAAAAAAATGGCGGTCCGGACGGGACTCGAACCCGCGACCTCCTGCGTGACAGGCAGGCATTCTAACCAGCTGAACTACCGGACCATATTGCGGAGGCAGGATTTGAACCTGCGACCTTCGGGTTATGAGCCCGACGAGCTACCGGACTGCTCCACCCCGCGATAATAGAAAATTATACAGTATTCATACTCCAATAAGGAGTAAAGACTGTCCCGAATCTACGATTCGGTACAACTCGCAGCTTTTTCAATGGAGTAACGCTTCGTTGCTCCACCCCGCGATAATAAAAACAATATGGTGGAGGTTGACGGGCTCGAACCGCCGACCCTCTGCTTGTAAGGCAGATGCTCTCCCAGCTGAGCTAAACCTCCACATAATTTAAATGGTGACCCGTATGGGAATCGAACCCATGTTACCGCCGTGAAAGGGCGGTGTCTTAACCGCTTGACCAACGGGCCGTAAAATAAAATGGCGGAGAGCAAGGGATTTGAACCCTTGAGACAGGTTTTGCCCGCCTACACGATTTCCAATCGTGCTCCTTCGGCCACTCGGACAGCTCTCCATATGGCTCCGCAGGTAGGATTCGAACCTACGACCGTTCGGTTAACAGCCGAATGCTCTACCACTGAGCTACTGCGGAAAATATTGTATTATCCCCAAATCTTTAAAAAAATCCTTTATATAAAGATTGTGATTTGTGCTCCGAAAAAGCCCTTGGCTTTTTATCGCAAGCCGCGTCCTCTTCAGGACACCGCGGCTCACTGAGCTACTGCGGAAAATATTGTATTATCCCCAAATCTTTTAAAAAATCCTTTATATAAAGATTGTGATTTGTGCTCCGAAAAAGCCTTGGCTTTTTATCGCAAGCCGCGTCCTCTTCAGGACGCCGCGGCTCACTGAGCTACTGCGGAATAACAGCTTGGCGGCGTCCTACTCTCACAGGGGCAAAGCCCCAACTACCATCGGCGCTGAGAAGCTTAACTTCCGTGTTCGGGATGGGAACGGGTGTGACCTTCTCGCTATCGTCACCAAACTATTTTCAAGACATATATTATTATAATGTCTTTACATTTTTTTTCAAGGGATTCTCAGAAATTATTCCCTCAAAACTAGATAATACTGAAGAAGTGAATAACAAGCAATCATCATTAATTAGGTTAAGTCCTCGAACGATTAGTATCTGTCAGCTCCACGTGTCACCACGCGTCCACCCCAGACCTATCAACCTGATCATCTTTCAGGGTTCTTACTAGCTTACGCTATGGGAAATCTCATCTCGAGGGGGGCTTCATGCTTAGATGCTTTCAGCACTTATCCCGTCCGCACATAGCTACCCAGCGATGCCTTTGGCAAGACAACTGGTACACCAGCGGTGCGTCCATCCCGGTCCTCTCGTACTAAGGACAGCTCCTCTCAAATTTCCTGCGCCCACGACGGATAGGGACCGAA